>JANRIS010000055.1:0-21063 GCA_033764685.1 Leptolyngbyaceae cyanobacterium bins.349 | reverse complement strand
TTAAGCGATTGGCTCGCAAGACAATTTGCTTTTCAAAATCCCAATGGTTGCATGACATTGTGATTGGATTGTTCATCAATCGCTACGAGTTTGGGCGGGCGGTTTGACTTCCACCCATCCCCATGTCTAGAACACTACCGAATTGTAAAACCAAGAGTGAGACCAATCTCAAGACCGTATTGGGCACCCTCTGTTATTCGATAGATCCATCCATTCAGTAATCCATAAACCAAACTAAAAACGGTAGTGCCCTGAAGGGCACTACCTGCGGTCGATAGTGATCGATTTTCCCCTCCTTCGCTAACTTGGTCATAATACCGTCGGTCTGCCTGCCGTGATTTTTTCAACCCTTCCAGACATTCGCATTAAACGAATGAGAATTGATTAACTTTCCAGTCACAGACGTGAAAACTGGAGACTCTGGATCACAATCAGCAGGCTTGATACTTTGCAATAGTTCAATGAGCTTGGGCAGTGAAAACAGAGGAAATTTTCGGACTTTCTTGGTCTTGGTACATTTTCGGATACCTCTGGAGGAAATGTTTACTACCGCTTCCGAGAAGAAAATGTGTTGGAAATCAGGCGTAATATGTTTCCACTTCAGTCCTACGGCTTCGGAGGTTCTTGCACCTGTCCAAAACAAAAACTTGACGAACGGAGCGTAGTGTTTGAAATGCGGGTGATTCTCGAAAGCAGCAATTACAACTTCCATCTCTTCTTTGGAGAAGCTGTCAATGTCTTTCAACTGCTAGGAGTCGCTGAATCTGAAGTCTTCGCGCATATCAGCAAAGGGATTTTCCGTAATTAACTTACTTCTCAGCGCCCACTTACAGCAGGCGTTGAATTGCACCCAGATGCGGTGAGCAGTGTACCCCGAATTGTTTTCGAGTAAGTGATCTCGAATGCGCGCTGCTTTGCAGATACCGCAAGGGTCGCATCTTCCAGTGCAACCGTTGGTAACTTCTGAATATGACCCGTGACCCGCGCATAATTAAGCTTCATCGTCGTCTCGCTGACTTTCTTCGCCCGCGCTTCCTTGTATCGTTCCCACAACTGCGCGAGGTCAAGTTCTGCCTTCGGTTTTGGCTTCACGGCTTCGACGATAGTCAGAGTTGGCGCTTTAGGTTTGCCATACTTCTCAAGCGTGTAGTCAAATCGCTCCAAGGCAATATCTGACTCAATCAGTTTTGCTTTTGCCTCAGCCATCCTCCGGTTAACATCCGTGTCGGATAGCCCCAGCGTTAAATATTTTTGTTTGCCTCCAAACAGTTGCCGAGGCAACCGTAACCGTATCCGTCCCTGAAAAGTTTCAACACCAACAGACCCTTTAAACGATTTGCCTGCACCAGCCTGACTATACATAATTCATCCCTCCAAAAACTAATACAGAAGTACTTGTCGGTTTTTAGAGAGATACCATGCTGAATTTTCATAGTCAAACCATAGTCAAAAGGTGTCAAAAAAACCCCAAAAATACCTAACCAAGAGTGATTTGTGCGACCAAAAACAAACCCCCAATATTTCGGGGGTTCTCTAAAAGCTTTGCTACGCTTGAGTTTTTGGACGGAGAGAGAGGGATTCGAACCCTCGTTACAGTTACCCGTAAACAGCATTTCCAGTGCTGCGCCTTCAACCGCTCGGCCATCTCTCCAAAAGAGTTGCGCTGTATCAACAGCCACAGGATGATTATATTAGCAGAAGATTGACGCTTAAAGGTAACCAATTTTTATTTCATGACTCGTTCGTATACTGTCAAAATCCGCGATCGCCGCACCGATCAGGTTTACACGATTCAAGCCCCTGAAGATCGCTATATTCTTCACACCGCTGAAAATCAAGGGTATGATATTCCCTTCTCCTGCCGCAATGGAGCCTGCACGACTTGCGCGGTGAGAGTGATTTCCGGTGAAATTTATCAACCGGAAGCCGTGGGGCTTTCGGTGGAGTTGCAACGTCGAGGCTATGCGTTGCTTTGTGTCAGCTATGCCCGCTCTGATCTGGAAGTGGAAACTCAGGATGAGGATGAGGTGTATGAATTACAATTTGGGCGATACTTTGGCAAGGGGAAAGTCCGGCGTGGACTACCCCTGGAGGAAGATTAAGCATGGCTGTGGATGCAAATGAGCTTCAGGTGTTACTGGATATTGCCACTGAGGCCGTTTTGGCCGGAGGCACCATTCTGCAAGATTACCTGGGGCAACTTGACCAGGTGGAAGAGAAGGGTCGTCCTGGCGATCTGGTGACGATCGCCGATCGCACCGCAGAAGCGGCAATCCTACAAGTCTTGCAGCGGCATGTCCCGACCCATGAGATTTTGACCGAAGAATCAGGCCAATTGGGAACATTGGGCAGCCCGTTTCTCTGGGCGATCGATCCGCTCGATGGCACCACCAACTATGCCCATCAATATCCGGTTTCTGCCGTTTCGGTGGGTCTCATGGTTGAAGGTGTCCCTGTCGTAGGAGCCATCTACGATCCCTTCCGGCAGGAATTATTTCGGGCGGCTCAGGGGTGTGGGGCCACGTGTAATCGCCGCGCGATCGCGGTTTCCCAAACCACCGATCTAGCCAAAAGTTTATTAGTTACCGGCTTTGGTTATGATCGCCAACAAACCGTCGATAATAACTATGCGGAATTCTGCTACCTGACCCACCTGACACAGGGAGTCCGGCGTAGTGGTTCTGCGGCAATGGATCTGGCCTATGTCGCTTGTGGCCGCTTCGATGGCTATTGGGAACGGGGCCTTTCCCCCTGGGATATCACGGCTGGCATCGTGGTTCTTCAGGAGGCCGGTGGCAAGGTTAGTGCTTACGACCAGGCTCCAGTCCAGATCAACTCTGGACGAATTCTGGCAACGAATGGCCACCTGCATAGCGACTTAAGCCACGCTTTGCAGACCGTTCCTCCGATTGAGGTGTGGTTAGATCGCGATCGCTTTAGTAAATTCTGCTAGTGCAGACCCGATTGGGTCAGACTACACTAGAAAAAACTTAACGGCAGTCAGGCGGACATCAAAATGTCTTTCCAAATTGAACGAGGACTCTTTGTTTACGATTTCATGGACCATCACGCCGTTTTAGGGGTGGCGATCGATGCAGATACCCAAACGATTCGCAAACGGTACCTCAAGATCGCCCGTCGTCTCCATCCTGACAGTTGTGCCTCTGAAAGTGAGAACGACAAGCAGCGTGCCAGTGAATACCTCTCAAAGCTCGTCAATCCAGCATGGGAAAAACTTTCTCAGGAAAAAGAACGGGTTGACTACGACATCACCCTGAAAATGGTCGCCATCAAACGTGCTCAACAATCTGAACCAAACCTTGGCAACCTGGGAAAAGAGCTACTAACCGCCAACAATCCAGATCATTTCTACCGCGCCTCCCTCAAAAGTCTGGCAGAGAAGCAGTTTGACCATCTGGACCAAAGCCTGGATATCATTGGCCAGATCAGCGAACTCAACATGGTTTACTTGATGCGGAAAGATGGACCACGAGTTGGCAATGAACCGAGAAAAACGATTTACACCGGAAGCAATCTCCCCGACTCTTCCCAGTCGCCCACCCAACCGAACGCGATTCGCACCCCAGCGCCCCCCCCGCAACGAGAATCTGTGACCGATCAATACTGTCGTCGAGCCGAGGGGTATGCCGCTAAAAATAACTTTGCTCAAGCGGTACTGGAACTGCGGGATGCCCTGCAAATGGACCCCCGCAATAGTCGATGCCACGCGCTACTGGGGAACATTTACCTGAAGCAAAATCAGGCCACGATGGCCCGCATCCATTTTGACAAAGCTCTGGAAATTGAGCCGCAGAATGAGATGGCTTTAGCGGGCAAACAAACCCTGGAGTCACAAAAGACGGTGGGTAAGCCGCCAACTTCAACGGCGCCAGCCGCCAAACCTGGTGCCAAGGCTCCTGCTCAGAAGCCCAACCCGAAATCGAACAAACCCAATGATCAATCGGGTGGGGGCTTGTTTGGTCTATTTGGTGGGAAGAAAAAATAATGGTTTATCAACCGCCTGTTGGGGCTAGAGATTTATTACCCCTGGATGTTGCTCAAAAACGCTGGATTGAGGATCGACTCCAGCAAGTCTTTCATGGTTGGGGGTATCACCGGATTATTACCTCCACGCTGGAGCGACTGGATACCCTGATGGCTGGAGGAGCCATTGAACGGGCTACAGTGCTGCGACTGCAAGATAATGATGAGGAACTGGGCTTGCGGCCTGAACTGACTGCCTCGATCGCCCGTACCGTTGTCACCCGGATGGCGGGTGCCACCTATCCATTGCGGCTCTACTACAACGCCAATGTGTTTCGACGTGCTCAGGAGGGCAGCCACAATCGGCAGCAGGAGTTTTATCAGGCGGGCGTGGAACTTCTGGGAGATGGTGGACTCCTGGCGGATGCCGAAATTTTGTTGCTCCTGAGCGATTGCTTAAACCGTTTGGGCTTAACTCAGTGGTCGATTGTGCTGGGTGAGGCAGAACTGACCCGATCGCTCCTCTCCCCCTTCCCGGAAGCTCTCCGGCCCACGATTCGCCATGCGATCGCCAACCTGGACCGAGTCGCCCTGGAAACGCTGCCCCTATCGGCTGATTTACGCGATCGGGCGCTGTTGCTGCTGGACCTGCGCGGCAACCCGGCTGACGTGCTGCAAAAAACAACCCAACTGGCGCTGGATGCATCCCAACAGGGGGCGATCTTAAAGCTCAAATCCCTGATGGAACTGCTGACCACGCCCCATTCCCCCTTCCCCCATCCCCACGCGCTTACCCTCGATCTCAGTCTGGTTCAAACCCTCGATTACTACACTGGCATTGTGTTTGAGGTCGTTAGCCATGATGTGAGCGGGTTGCAAATTTTGGGACAGGGGGGGCGGTATGACCAGCTTTTGGGGCTGTACCATCCCCAGGGCCAAACTCTACCGGGGATTGGCTTCGCGCTCCAAATTGAGCATTTGCATCAAGTTTTAGCGGCAACCGGGCAACTGCCCCCCAAAACTCCTGTCATTGACTGGTTAGTCGTCCCGGAAACCCCGTCTGCCTATCCCCATGCGCTGGCCTATGCCCAGGAACTGCGGACCGCCGACCCCGCCATGCGGGTTGAACTGGCTCTTGGCGATCGCCCTGCGGCTGAAATTCATGACTACGCCAACCATCGGCGCATCCAACGGATTGCCTGGGTTGCTCCTACGGGTGAAACCAAAGTTGAAACTGTGAATCAGTAATAGTAAGTGAATCAGCAATAGTAAGTGAATCAGCAATAATGAAGGAAGTCGGGACTAGAACATGGAACGTAGACGGTCTAACGTTGGCCTGGGCCGACTTTACCCAACGACCTTCCATCCCGATTCCTTACTCTCTACCCCTACTCCTGAACGTTCAAAATGCCACATACTATCATTACTGAAACCTGCGAAGGCGTTGCGGATTGTGTAGATGCCTGCCCTGTAGCCTGCATTCACCCCGGTGACACCAAAAACATGAAGGGCACTGATTTCTACTGGATTGATTTTTCCACCTGCATTGACTGTGGTATTTGTTTACAGGTATGCCCCGTGGAGGGGGCGATCGTCCCTGAAGAACGCCCCGACTTGCAAAAAACTCCTGGTTAGGCATGACGATTGAATAATTTGTAGGTTTTCGTGCTGAATTTTTAGCTGCAAATCCCAGGCAAGCTGTCTAACCTCCCACTTCTAACTTCCCTGTCCCCATGTCCAACGTTGCGCCGATTCTTGAAGTCGAAAATGTCTTTGCCGGATACATTAAGGATTTAGACATCCTGCAAGGTATGAACTTTCGGATTGCGCCGGGGGAGTTGGTCACGGTAATTGGGCCGAATGGCGCTGGCAAGTCTACTCTGGCGAAGACGATTTTTGGCCTGTTGACCCCCCACACAGGCAAAATCATCTTCCAGGGCGAAAACATTGTGGGTTTGAAGTCAGACGCGATCGTGGCGCGCGGGATGTGTTACGTCCCTCAGATTGCGAATGTGTTTCGCTCCCTCACGGTGGAAGAGAATCTGGAAATGGGAGCCTTTGTGCTGGATCAGCCCATTCAGCCGTTAAAAGACGAAATTTTTTCCCGTTTCCCAAAGCTGGCTGAACGCCGTAAACAACGGGCTGGGACGCTGTCGGGCGGAGAACGGCAAATGCTGGCAATGGGGCGGGCGTTGATGCTAAAACCGAGTCTGCTTCTGTTGGATGAACCTTCCGCTGCCCTCTCTCCCCTGCTGGTGAGTAGTGTATTTGAGCAAATTCAAGCGATTAACCAGGCGGGAACGGCGATCGTGCTGGTGGAGCAAAATGCCCGCAAAGCTCTAGCAATGGCGGATCGAGGGTATGTTTTGGAGGCTGGTAAAGATCGGTTTGAGGGGCGGGGTGTGGATCTGCTCAACGACCCTAAAGTGGGCGAACTTTACCTGGGAGCCACAACCATTCATTAAACCGATGACCGATCGCCGTCTTACCTGATTCCAGTTAAGTATGAAGAAACATTGCGGATTCACCCGAACGGGAATTTGAGCCAGATCCTGACTTAAGATAATCTACTTGAGCAGGATTCTTTTACCACTTAGTGTCTTTGAAACTGACGGTTGATCACTTGCAAGCACTGCGATCGCACGTTGAACACGCATATCCCAACGAATGTTGTGGGCTATTGCTGGGGCGGCGTGCTGCACAGGGGCATTATGATTTAGTAGACATTCGAGCCGTCGAAAACACCTGGGATGAAGATGTGGCCAAACAGCTCAATGACGACTCCTCGCTGACCCAGGCCCGCCGTTATGCGATCGCCCCCCAAACGATGCTGGCCATCATGCGAGAAGCCAAACAAATCGGATGCGATATTATTGGAATTTATCATTCCCACCCCGATCATCCCGCTGTCCCTTCAGACTGCGATCGTCGGTTAGCTTGGCCCCAATACTCTTACCTGATCCTTTCCGTTCATCAGGGGATCTGCCAGGATATTCAAAGTTGGCGATTGAATGAGGCCCATCAATTTCAGCCGGAAGCGATCGATCTCCCCTCCCTCTCTACACCCCAAACCTCTACGTCCTAACCCCCTAACCCCTACAGGCGTTTGATCAAACGCCCCGCTCAATTACCCCAATCATTACTGCAAACACATCACTATGCTCAATCCCGATCTGGATCATATCCAGCTAGAAAAAGAAGAATATGAACGGTATTCGCGTCACCTGATCCTGCCCGAAGTGGGCCTGGAAGGGCAAAAACGCCTAAAAGCTGCCAGCGTCTTATGTATTGGCACCGGGGGCCTGGGTTCTCCGCTGTTGCTGTATTTGGCCGCCGCTGGCATTGGGCGCATTGGCATCGTTGACTTTGACGTAGTCGATCGCTCCAACCTCCAGCGCCAGGTAATTCATGGCACATCCTGGGTTGGCAAGCCTAAAATCGAATCGGCCAAAGATCGGATTCATGAGATCAATCCCTATTGCCAGGTGGATCTCTACCCCACCCGCCTGAGCGCCGAAAATGCCCTGCAAATTGCCGCACCCTATGACATTGTGGTGGATGGCACCGATAACTTCCCCACCCGTTACCTGGTCAACGATACCTGCGTGTTACTGGGCAAACCCAATGTGTATGGGTCGATTTATCGCTTTGAAGGGCAGGCTACTGTCTTTAACTATGAAGACGGCCCCAACTACCGTGACCTTTACCCCGAACCCCCCCCACCAGGATTGGTGCCCTCCTGTGCTGAAGGCGGCGTGTTGGGAATTTTACCAGGCATCATTGGGGTAATTCAGGCCACGGAGACGATTAAAATCATCCTGGGCAAAGGCACTACACTCAATGGGCGGTTGTTGTTGTTCAACGCACTGGAGATGAAATTCCGGGAGTTGAAGCTGCGTCCTAACCCACAGCGACCCGTAATCGAAAAGCTGATTGATTATGAAATGTTTTGTGGCATTCCTCAGGCCAAAGCAGCGGAAGCTCAACAACAGTCTGATCTGCCAGAGATGACGGTGCGGGAACTGAAGCAATTACTCGATAGTGGCGCGAACGATTTTGTGCTACTTGATGTGCGAAACCCGAATGAGTACGAAATTGCCCGCATTCCTGGTTCTGTGTTGATCCCGTTGCCAGAAATTGAAAACGGCAATGGGGTGCAGCAGGTGAAGGAACTGCTGAATGGGCATAAGTTAATTGCTCATTGCAAGATGGGAGGCCGTTCGGCCAAGGCGCTCGGCATTCTGAAGCAGGCCGGAATTGATGGCATCAATGTGAAGGGCGGCATTACGGCCTGGAGTCAGGAAGTTGACCCGTCGGTGCCGGAGTATTAAATACTGCGGTAACTTCGCCTAACCTTCCCACATCAGGGGAGGTTAGGCGTTGGGAGAACTGAACGGCGAGAGGGCTTCCAGCTATCACGAGGGTTCGGAGTGAGGTCTCGATTCAGTGGGTGGCTTAAATCCTTGTTCAAAAGCAAAGCGAACCAGTTGGGAGCGATTTTCCAGTTCCAGCTTGCTCAAAATATTACTGAGATGGGTTTGAACTGTTCGAGGACTCACAAATAAGCGATCGCCGATTTGCTTATTGGTATATCCCTGCACCACTTCCCAAAACACCTTGGCTTCTGCCGGAGTCAGAGGGAGCGCTTGGGTTGTCATCGTTGTTGCGGGAGAGGCAGTCTCTTGTGTTTCTGGCGATCGCTGCATCAAACGCACCATTTCAGCATGGAAGCGGCGCGATCGCTCCAGTTGCGCCTCAATTTTGGCCAGCAGTTCCTTCGGTTCAAAAGGTTTAATCAAATAATCGTCTGCCCCCATCGAATGCCCCTGCACGCGGGCATCCACTTCATTCCGGCTGGATAAGAAAATAAATGGTACCAGTTGCCCCGTTCGACTGGCCCGCAAGCGACGGCAAAACTCATATCCATCCATTTCCGCCATCATCACATCCGAAACCACCAAATCGGGGGGGTCCAGTTCAAAAACTCGCAACGCCTCCGCCCCAGAATTGGCATTTTGGACGGCATATCCGCGTTTCTCCAGGTAGCGCGTCAGCGCCATGCGTAAAGTCGTGTCATCATCAACTACAAGAACCCGTTTCATCTGGCTTTCCTAAACGTTGGGCAGCATCAACTGAACGACCAAAAAGAAATTTCGGCTAAAATCTGGCGATCGCGACAGGAAAAACCTGTTTTCTTCATTAGAGTGCCCCAACAACACCAAACTCTACAAGCTAACCCAAGTTTTCTCATAAAAAGGGCATAAAAATTCATCAGCTTATTTTTCTTCTGGTTACCTGGAACTGATCTACGGCAATCTCCACGGTATGATGTGCCCTTAGTGGCTATTGCAGCGTTACCACAGGAGTGACCCCCATGACCTACGAAAAGCTTACTCCCCCTGAAACTGGCTCTGTGATCACCTTTCAAGCCGGTGAACCCATCGTCCCAGACAATCCCATCATTCCATTCATTCGGGGAGATGGAACGGGAATTGACCTCTGGCCCGCCTCTCAACGAGTCTTCGATGCCGCCGTAGCCAAGGCTTACGGTGGTAAGCGCAAAATTTCCTGGTTTAAGGTATATGCCGGAGATGAAGCCTGCGATTTGTATGGCACCTATCAATACCTGCCAGAAGATACCCTGAAAGCCATTAGAACCTACGGGGTGGCCATTAAAGGACCACTGACCACGCCGATTGGTGGCGGAATTCGATCGCTCAACGTGGCGCTGCGTCAAATTTTTGATCTGTATGCTTGCATTCGCCCCTGTCGATATTACGCAGGGACCCCTTCCCCTCACAAAACCCCCGAAAAACTGGATGTCATTGTGTACCGGGAAAACACGGAAGATATTTATCTAGGCATTGAATGGAAGCAGGGCAGCGAAGTTGGCGATCGCCTGATTAAAATCCTCAACGAAGACCTGATCCCAGCTACTCCAGAACATGGCAAGAAACGCATTCCACTGGACGCTGGAATTGGGATCAAACCCATCAGTAAAACTGGGTCGCAACGGCTGGTGCGGCGGGCCATCAAACATGCCCTACGATTACCCAAGCACAAGCAAATGGTGACGCTGGTGCATAAGGGCAACATCATGAAGTACACCGAAGGCGCTTTTCGAGATTGGGGCTATGAACTGGCCACCAGCGAGTTTCGATCTGAGTGCGTTACCGAGCGGGAATCGTGGATTTTGGGCAACCAGGAAAAGAATCCTGACCTGTCGCTGGAAGAAAACGCCCGCATGATTGACCCAGGTTATGATGCGATGACCACCGAAAAACGCGCCAGCATTTGCGAGGAAGTGAAGCAAGTGCTGGATGCAATTTGGGAAACTCACGGCAATGGACAATGGCAGGAGAAGGTGATGGTCAACGATCGCATTGCCGATAGCATCTTCCAGCAAATCCAAACTCGGCCCGATGAATACTCCATTCTGGCAACCATGAACCTGAACGGGGATTATCTATCGGATGCGGCAGCCGCGATCGTGGGGGGATTGGGTATGGGGCCAGGGGCAAATATTGGCGATGAGTGCGCCATTTTTGAAGCAACCCACGGTACCGCTCCCAAACACGCCGGACTGGATCGCGTCAATCCTGGCTCGGTCATTCTCTCCGGTGTCATGATGCTGGAATATTTGGGTTGGCAAGAAGCCGCAGATTTAATCAAAAAGGGATTAGGGGATGCCATTTCCAATGGGGAGGTGACTTATGATCTGGCTCGCATGATGGAACCTCCGGTGGAACCGCTCAAATGCTCCGAATTTGCAGAAGCGATCGTGCGTCGGTTTTAAAGGCAACCGTCGCCAGACAGCGGAGTATCTGGCGACGGTTGAATGAATGCCGAAAACGGTTGCGATCCAGTTCCAATTAACGGTTTAAGCGAAATAGTAATAAGAGGCCCGCGCCGAGTGCCACTAGCGTCGCCAGCCAACCTGCTAAAAAGGCACTGTCCAGGATGCGAGCGATGTAGAGTCGCTCCAACGAGACATACAAAAAGTAGTAAGACACAATAATGATCAGGCTTAAGCCAAACCCCGCTGCCCTGCTGGTGCGTTGAGGGCGCACCCCCATCGTCGCCCCGACCATCCCAAAGGCCACACAGGCAAAGGGTAAGGCCATTTTTTGCTGCACCTGTAACCGCATTTTGCGAATTTCGCGCTGATTACCACTCCGCTCAATCAATCGCAGATAGTCATTAATTTCGGCAATATTCATCTCGCTGGGGTCACGAGACGTTTGGGCGATATCTAAGGGCGTGCGAGGCAATTTCAACTCCTGCTGCTCAAAGCGCACAATGTTGCGGTAGGAGCCATCCGGCGCAACGAGATAAATCGTGCCATTGTAAAACATCCATGCTTTTTGTTCGCCATTCCATACCGCAGATTCAGAGATGACGATTTGGTTCAACCCATCCTGAGAAAAGTCCATGATGGTCAGTCCTTTCATCTGCTGCCCATCATACTCGCGGGCATAGAACGTGCGAGATAACACATCTTCTCTACGACCATTGGGCTGTCGCACCGAGCGAAATTCCTGATAGAAAATATTACGTTCACTAAAGGTAGGTTTGCTTTTGGTGATCGCCTGTTGCAAAATCTCTTCTGCTTGCCGATTCGCCGCTGGCACAAAGGATTCGTTGAGGGCAAAATTGATGGCAGTGACCAGTAAGCCAACCGCGATCGCCGGAGCGACCAGGCGATATACACTGACACCACAACTCCGTAGGGCAATCAACTCGCTGTCTCCCGACAGTCTCCCATAGACCATCAGGCAAGACAGCAACATTGACATGGGAAACGCATAACCCACGAAGAAGGGCAATTTCAGCAGAAAAATTTGCATGGCAATGCCAAAAGGCAAGCCTGATTCAGCGACACGACGCAGGAGATCCTGCAATACCCCAACCGAAACGACAATCGAGGTGAACGCCACAACGCCAAACAGGAATGGCATGAGCAATTGCGTTGCAATATACCGATCCATCAGGGTCACGCCCCAATTCACCCATTGGGAAGGATGGAACGGAAATTTCTTGGCCGGAGAAGCGCTAGTAGCCATGCAAAATCACAGGTTAAAAGGAAAAGCAATCCATTGATAAGCGGGATGATCAGCGGGAAAATTGAGCGGAGGAGTTGATCATTAAAACTGAAAGCTATCGCCCAGATAATACTGTCTCACAAGCGGGTTGTTATAGAGTTCTTCGGAACTGCCAGCGGCCAGAATTTGCCCATCTCGCATAATGTAAGAGCGATCGGTAATGGCTAACGTTTCTCGGACATTATGATCGGTGATTAAGATACCCAGGCGACGATCGCGCAGATTGGAAACGATTTGCTGAATTTCAGAAACGGCGATCGGGTCAACCCCGGCGAAGGGTTCATCTAGCAATAAAAATTTAGGCCCCGACAGCCCTGCGGCCAGTGCACGCGCCAATTCTGTTCGCCGTCGTTCGCCACCGGAGACGCGAATACCGAGGGTATTGGCAACTTTTTCCAGCCGAAACTCCTTCAGCAAGTAAGTTACGCGATTTTCCCACTCGGAGCGGGGGACGTGGGATTGTTCCATTACCAGCAAAATATTTTCCCGCACAGTGAGATGGCGAAAAATACTCGCTTCCTGGGCCAAATAACCAATGCCCAGGCGTGCCCGCATGTGGAAGGGCAGGGTTGTAATTTCAGCATCATTCAACCAGACTTGTCCCTGGTTCGGTTTCTCCAAACCCGTGGCGATGTAGAACGTGGTCGTTTTGCCAGCTCCATTGGGTCCTAACAAGCCGACGATTTCGCCTTGTGCCACCGACAAACTCACGCGACTTACCACGGTTCGCTTGCCATAGGATTTGTGAATATTATCCAGAACAATCTTCAACAGCCCCTTCCTCTCGCTTGTTTACCTGGCGATTGATCATGACAATCTTATCAGAGCAAATAGGGAAACCAGTGAGTTAGCGTCCTTAAGGACTACCAGGAGCCGGGGTGCTACCAGGGGAAAATTCTGGTTGCCCAAACGGCTCGACCACAGGCGTGGGGATGGCGGGCGTGGCCGCGGGTGTAGGGGATGGCGACGAACTCTCCTGAAGTAAGTAGACCGCTTCGACTTGCTTGGGAGCCTGGGGCAATGCCACAAAGCGCCCTTCGTCAATCAGGTAAGTAATTGTTTCACCGCGCAAACTATTGCCTTGCTGTAGAACGTAGACATCCCCAGTCAGGACAATCCGCCGTTCGCGGCTGAAGTATTGGGCCTGGGCTGAGGTGGCTTGAATTTGTCGCGCGGGGTAGTAAATTTGCACATTACCCCGGGCCGTAATGACACCAGTTTTGGAGTTGGCTTCTTGAATGTCCGATCGCAGGGTTAACGGTTGCCCAGCCTGGGGAGCTTGCGCGATCGCAGGGATGGTTTGGAGGGGGGATGAGGTGGTCAGATTTCCCATGAACCAAACGGCGAGAAAGCCAACTGGCGCGATCGGCAAAAGAGCCAGCCAGCGGCGACAAGATTTGATGAACGAGGGATGGTACATCATGGAGCAACCAAAAACACAGGGATAAACAACCGTGAGACCAAACTTGTCATTCAGGCATTTATACCATAGGAGACGAGTTGATCCACATCAGTCTTAGCATAGAGACGGTCCACTGTCTTGAGAAGTTTCGGGCTTGGCTTGGTTTTGCCGATTCCAACTTGCCTCAATGCCAGGTAACTACCTGACATCGCGCTGGTCGGACTGCTGAGGACAACGCGATAACAATTGAATTTGTGGCAGTTGCAGCCCTGGAGTTTCCGGGGGGTGGGTGGCTGACGGAGTGGCTCGAAGTTGTTGGGCGATCGCACTAACTTGCTCGGCTCCCTGCTGTTGTAACTGTTGCAACAACATCGCACTGGCGGCGATTAAACCGTCTACATCAATGCCACCGTAATCGGCTGGATACGCATATAAGCGATGGATGCCTTCCCCCAATAGGGTGACAGCTCCCCGCCAATTTGCATTTCCCAGGTGATACAGGGCTACGGCAATTTGCAGAATGCCCTGAAAAAAGTTTTTATCTCCGGGTAGGGCATTGATCCAGATGGCCTCCAATGTATCGTGACAGGCATAAAACTCTTGCTGATTGAACTGTTCCACCCCCTGCCAAAATTCGGGGGGCATCTCGTCGTCCATGTCGGTTCTCCTTTAAGTCCGGGGCCGGTTTGATCGCAGTTCTGGCTCACCAGGCTACACACCTGTCAAACCTGCCCCTACCGTTGCTCCACGTATTGTTTCAATTCTCGCGCCATGCGGCAAATGCCCTGATATTCATCATGGCGGATAAAGGGCAAAAAGAAGCGGGTGAGTTTCCCCGAAAAATGCTCTGCGTGCGTGTACTGCGTGCGATCGCGCCCCATTTCCTGGAGTTCAAACGTGTGACGACTTATAAATCCAGGAATTTTTGACACCCATTGCAAGCAGCCGTAGGGTTGCACAACGGTGACACGGGGTTGGAATTCCGTCACTGCTTCACCGGGCACCCGACGCAGTGCCAGTAAGACATCCTGCCCTTCCACAAAGGAATGACGCGGGTCGGAGTCATACAAAAACGTATTCCAATACATCCATCGCTCTTTGTGATATAACACCCGCCAGACCTGTCGCTGGGGTGCCTGAATTTCCAGAGTGGTGTAAAGCGTTGGCATCGCATTCAATTCACTAAGATGTCAGTGGCGGATTCGGCACGCAGTAGGGGTGCTGAATGAATGGGGAAGGGGGGCATCCCACTTTTGTAACCCTCACCCCAAATCCCTCTCCCAAAGCGGGAGAGGGACTTTGAATCTGGCTCCCCTTCTCCTATTTTGGGAGAAGGGGTTGGGGGATGAGGGTAATGCTGCAAAATTGGGATGCACTCTGGGGAAGTCACCCATGACGCGGGTCAAACGACGAATGATAAACTGCCGAACGACCCCATCCCCTCATCACGCATCAACGAATGATGAATATCAATCAGTTGGTGTGTCCTGGTACAATCATGGCCTTTCTAGTCTTTTAAGCTGACCAATAAAGCAGACAAATTGAGACTTGAAAGTCGATGTTCGCGATCGCAGCATCGTTGTGTCACGTTATTCACCCACTGTTAAGGCACCATGACAGCTCTGACCCCTAATTCTAGTTTTAGTCTAACGATTCGGTTTCAGGTACCGAATCGTCCCGGAATGTTGGCAAATGTGACCCGGGCCATTTCGACCCTGGGTGGCAGCATGGGCCAAATTGACTTAATCGAGCAAACTCGCCAGATCTCGATTCGCGATATTACGGTTGACTGTGCCAGCACCGAACATGCAGAAACCATTGTAGATGCGGTCAAAGCGTTGCCAGAAACGAAGGTGATTAACGTCTACGATCGCACCTTTAATTTGCACCGGGGCGGCAAGATTTGCATTCAAAGTCGCATTCCGCTGCGGGGGCAGGATGACCTGGCGATGGCGTACACGCCTGGGGTGGGCCGGATTTGCACTGCGATCGCCCGCGACCCGGAGGAAGTGTATAACCTGACGATCAAGCAAAATATGGTGGCAATTGTTACAGATGGTAGTGCGGTATTAGGTCTGGGTAACTTAGGCCCAGAAGCCGCCATGCCCGTGATGGAAGGCAAGGCCATGCTGTTCAAAGAGTTTGCTGGAGTCGATGCGTTCCCGATTTGTTTAGCGACGCAAGATATCGACGAAATTGTCGAAACGGTGAAACGCATTGCCCCAGTCTTTGGCGGGGTGAATCTGGAAGACATTGCCGCCCCTCGTTGCTTTGAGATCGAGTCGCGCCTGCAACGGGAACTCAATATTCCTATTTTTCACGATGACCAGCATGGCACCGCGATCGTGTCGCTGGCGGCATTGTTTAATGCGTTGAAGCTGGTGAAAAAATCCATGTCCGAGATTCGGATTGTGATCAATGGGGCCGGGGCGGCGGGTGTGGCGATCGCGCGGCTGCTGCGAAAAGCCCATGCTGAGCACATTGTGATGTGTGATTCTAAAGGGATTTTGGCGCTAGATCGAACTGATTTAACGGAGGAAAAACGGGAATTTGCGATCGCAGCAGGCGGGAAATTGGCCGATGCGATGCAAGGCGCTGATGTGTTTTTGGGGGTGAGTGCGCCGGGAGTGGTGACACCGGAAATGGTGCGATCGATGGCCGCTGATCCGATCGTGTTTGCGATGGCCAATCCGATTCCAGAAATTCAACCCGAACTGATCGCGGCGGATGTGGCGGTGATGGCCACGGGCCGCAGCGACTACCCCAACCAGATTAATAATGTATTGGCGTTTCCAGGCATTTTTCGGGGGGCGCTGGATTGTCGGGCGCAGGCCCTCACCACCACGATGTATTTAGAAGCAGCACAAGCGATCGCCGATCTGGTCAAACCGTCGGAATTAAATCGAGAACACATCGTCCCATCGGTGTTTGATGAACGAGTGGCCTCAGTGGTGTCGGCGGCAGTGCAACGGGCCGCCCGACACGATGGCGTGGCCCGGAACTAACGTTTCCGCAGGGAATACCAGCGAAAGGCGATTTTCTCCAGTTCTACCCAGACGAACATCAGTACACTCAACCCAATGCAAATCCCCAATTCGGTCATATTGAGGTAATGGGTACCGAAGAAGTTCCGCAGGGGGGGAACATAAATCAGCATCAGTTGCAACACACTCGTTAACACGACTGAAGCCAACACATACGGATTAGACAGGGGATTCATTTCAATCGTCAGGCGATGACTGGAACGGATGGCCATCGCGTGCCCCATCTGCGCCAGACAGAGCGTTGTGAAGACCATCGTTTTCCAGCGGTCCGGATCGCCTGACGTTTGGGTGTAGCCATAGGCCCACACCATTAGGCCGATCGCCAGGATGGCCAGAATCATCCCAATCCGGATCATATACAGGCCCAGACCACGGGCAAAGATACTTTCCTGTGGGTCGTGGGGCGGGCGCTTCATCACGTTGGGGTCAGCCGGTTCTACAGCCAGTGCCAAGGCAGGCAACCCGTCTGTCACCAGGTTCATCCAGAGAATTTGCAACGGGGTGAGGGGTACTCCTCCAGTTGGCAGCAGCAACGGCGCGGCGGCGATCGTAATCAACTCGCCGATGTTACTGCCCAAAATGTATTTGATGAAGCGCCGGATGTTGTCGTACACGACCCGCCCTTCTTCCGTGGCGGCGACAATCGTGGCAAAGTTATCATCCAGCAACACCATGTCACTGGCATCCTTACTGACATCGGTTCCCGTAATTCCCATCGCAATGCCGATGTCTGCTTGCTTCAGGGCAGGGGCATCGTTGACCCCGTCGCCGGTCATGGCGGCGATGTGTTTACGGCGTTGGAGAGCCTGGACGATGCGGAGTTTGTGTTCAGGCGCAACGCGGGCATACACCCCAACCTGTTCCACATTTTGTTCCAGTTCGGCCTGGTCCATTTTTTCCAGTTCGCGCCCCGTCAAAACGCGATCGCCCATCTGAGCAATCCCCAAATCTTCCGCCACAGCCTGAGCCGTCAACTGGTGGTCCCCTGTAATCATCACAGGTCGAATGCCCGCCGTCCGACAACGAGCGACGGCCTCCCGCACTTCAGGCCGAGGGGCATCCAGCATTCCGACCAGTCCCAACCAGACCAGTTCTTGTTCACTTTTACCTTCAGCATCTTCAACCGGAGCTTGATTCAACGGTTTACAGGCAAAGCCCAACACACGCAAACCTCGGCCCGCCATGTAGTTATTCTGTTCTAAAATTTGTTGGCGCTGGGCTTCAGTGATGGGTTGCATCTCCATCCCCACCTGAACTTGGGTACACCGTTCCAACACTAACTCCGGTGAACCCTTGGTGAACATCATGTAGCGGGAAGGGCCACCCGGATCAACTTCCGCCGCGATCGCTTCGACGACGACGCTCATCCGTTTCCGCTCCGAAGAAAACGGAATTTCCGCCACCCGTGGCAGTTTGCTCATCCACTGATCGCGTTCAAAGCCCGCCTTTCCGGCAACCGATAACAGGGCACCCTCCGTTGGGTCGCCCAGAATGATCCATTCCCCGTTCTGCTGTTGCAAGATGGCATCATTACAAACGGTGCAGGCGGTTAGCAGGTTGAGTAATTCGGGTTGGTCTTCGGGGGCCAGGGGCAGGGCAGAATCGGTGCGGTTGCCCTCTTCACTGAGCAGATAAAATCGTCCTTCCGGATCGTATCCTTCGCCACTAATCCGCAGGGGGAGGGAGTGGGTGTTGATCAACTTCACCACCATTTTGTTTTGGGTGAGGGTGCCCGTTTTATCGGAACAAATGGTCGTAACTGAACCCAGCGTTTCTACAGCGGGCAATTTGCGGATCAGGGCATTCCGCCGCACCATTCGCTGAGTTCCTAGCGCCAGGGTAACGGTAATGACAGCAGGCAGACCTTCCGGCACGATCGCCACTGCCATACTGAGCGATACTTCCAGCAATTCCTTCCAGCGATCCAACCCCAGCGCCAGGATGCCCCCCACGACCACCAGTGTCACCAGCGTCATCGCGCCTGTAACCAGGGTTTGGCTGAGTTGTTGCATCCGTTGTTGCAGGGGGGTGGGTTCGGCTTCCACCGATTGCAACATGGTGGCAATGCGGCCCAACTCGGTTCGCATTCCCGTATTGGTGACAACCGCCGTAGCCCGTCCCAGCACGACATCAGTGCCCTGGTACAGCAGGTTGATGCGATCGCCCAATGGGGTGTCTTCTGGTAGCTCCAGGGCGGCTTCTTTATTCACGGCGTTGGCTTCCCCGGTCAACGCGGCTTCTCGCACTTGCAAGTTGGCTTCTTCTACGATCCGGGCATCCGCCGGAATTTGCACCCCGGCTTCAATTAACATGATGTCACCCGGCACCAACTCTTTCGAGTCCACCTCAACGGGTCTCCCATCCCGAATCACCCGCACCCGCGAGGAAGCCATACGTTTCAGGGCGGCCAGGTCTTTTTCGGCTTTGGCCTCCTGGAAATACCCCAACATGCCATTCAGAATCACGATCGCGAGAATGGCGATCGTGTCTTTAAAAGGCACATCATCTGGTTTCATAGTCCCGGACCGCAGATCGATAAAATCGAGGACCCCAGAAACCAGGGCAACCACAATCAGCAAAATCAGCATGATGTTAGTGAACTGATCAAGCAGAATCTGCCACCAGTTTCGCCCGCCTGCTTCTTCCAACTCATTAGAACCGTACTGCGCTAACCGTTGAGCGACCTGTGCTGTTGTTAACCCTTGTTGGGCATCGCTTTCCAGATCAGCGAGTGCCTGTGTTGCATTCAAAGATTGCCATGCGATCGATGGCGTTGGAGGAGAAGCGTGAGCAGTCATACAAAAATTGGATGGGAAATGTTACAAAATCGTTGGTACTAAATTATAGTACCTGTATGAAGTCTCACAACAGCACGAAGTTGTAATTATTGTTTGTGAAGTTTTCCGTTGTAAAATTTTCTATGGTTGCTCCCGCCTTCATTCCGGAGAAACTTGTGGGTCGGCAGGCAGAACTGTATCAAGTCAGTTCGGTGCTGGCGGCTGATGGCGATTTGTTGATTGCTGGTGTTCCGGGAAGTGGTCGGCGGAGATTGGTGCAGGAGGCGGCTCAGTTCGTTGGGGCCAGAATTATCGAAATTGACTGTCTCCGCGCCACGCATCATCAACGCTTTCTAACCCTCCTGGCGGCAGGGATTTTATCGACCTTTGGTACGGCCCCCGAACTGACCGTGATTCGGCAATGGCTAACCCATCAACCTCTCACCCTGGAAACTGCCGATCAGTCGCCCCCACGCCTGACCTGGCCCACCGCAACCGATGAGTGGCAATTGTTCAAAACCTTACTTTTGTTACCTCAGGCGATCGCAGAAGCCTTGAACTGCCGCATTGTGATTGTGTTTCAGAGTTTCCCTCATATTCGCACCTGGGATCGGTCGGAACAATGGGAGCGGTATCTCCGGCAGGAAATCCAGGCTCAGAGTCGGGTCAGCTATGCTCTGATTGCCACAGTGGCCGAAAGCTGGGTGCAACAAAGTGAAATGCAGGTGGTCTTGTTGGGGCCGGTGAAACGGGAAGACTTACAGCCCTGGTTGCAACACATCACCACGGCGCAGGGCTTGCAGTTGGCTCCCGCCGCCATCGACTTGTTTCTAGACTACATCCAGGGCAATGTGGGAGACGCGATCGCTCTCCTGCGGCGCATCTGGCTGGATCATGCACAGCATCTCCCCAGGTCCACCACCACTGCTTCCCTGCAAGCGCACCACCTTCACTCCAGCACCCTGGCCCTGGTCGAAGACCTCTCTCTCACCTTCGAGTCGTTACTGCTGCTGCTGCCCTCCAGCCAGGTGCGAGTGCTGGAAAGTCTGGCCCTCGACCCGACCGACAGCCCCCATGCGCGGGAATACATTCAGAAACATCACCTTTCCCGGGGTGGTGGATTGCAGGGAGCGCTAGCCAGCTTGCAACAAAAAGGATTGGTCTACGGGCAAGACTACGGCTATCGCATTGCCATGCCCCTGCTGGCGGTTTGGCTCCAGCAGCGCTTGGCCTAGCTCCCTCTTGGGTGTTGCTGATGCAAGGATGATTTGCCCTCATCCCCAACCCTTCTCCCCCAGGAGAAGAACGCTAAAAATGTTGTGCCCTCGCCCGTTGGGCTATGCATTACGCAAAAGTCGTTGAAATGGCTGTCAGATGCCGCTTGCCCTTATCCCCCAACCCCTTCTCCCAGGACGGGCTACTTTGTACACACAAGTCCTGAGATCGCACTCTACTCTGGTCAAACCCAACCTCTTCTGCTTGGGGGGCTGCCCCCCACCCCCCCCCAACGTGGAGGACGGCTGCGTCCCCCACACCCCCTCCAGAGGGCACGACTGGGGCGAGGCAATGGGGCTGGGATGGAGCCGTTGTCGGGTGATGTCCCGATCGCAACCTTGGTTGCCCCAACTCTGTCTCAAACCCAGGCCCGTGCGTGCCACTCAAACTCTTGTTCGGGGGGCGTGGGGGAGTGAGGACCCCACAAAGCGGGGGACAAAGTATTTTCTGCGACGCATTGCCGAAGAAAATGCTTTGGG
>JANRIS010000053.1:0-21364 GCA_033764685.1 Leptolyngbyaceae cyanobacterium bins.349 | reverse complement strand
TTAAGCGATTGGCTCGCAAGACAATTTGCTTTTCAAAATCCCAATGGTTGCATGACATTGTGATTGGATTGTTCATCAATCGCTACGAGTTTGGGCGGGCGGTTTGACTTCCACCCATCCCCATGTCTAGAACACTACCGACGGCGTTAAACAAGTGGTGAATTTGACAGACGAGCGTCGTCGCATTCTCCAGTTCTTTGGGTCTACCTGTCGGCAGTACTACTTGCTGTCTTGAGGGCCGTAATTCTCAATGTGCCAGTTGAAAGTGCGCAATGTGGGTTACAAGGGCAGGCTGCTTACCGCAAGGCCTGTGCCATGCGGTAAGCAAGGCTTTGTCCCCGACATCATTTACGGACATCATTTACGGACATTCGGGATGGGGACCGACCCTTTTTATGAAAGATGCGTTTCCGAACGCCAAACTGCTGTGTTATTTCGAGTGGTTTTATCACGCTCATGGTTCGGATGCTGATTTCGATCCCAGTGATCCCCTCGATGCTGATGCCGAAGCACGAATTCGCGTCAAGAACTCGGCCATTCTATTAGACTTATGCATCTGCGATCGAGGACTTTCCCCTACCCAATGGCAACGCCAGCAGTTCCCCATAGAGTTTCACCCCAAACTCAACGTAATGCACGATGGGGTCGATACAGCCTTCTTCCGACCAAAACCCAATACCAAGTTAATACTTCCTGATCGCGGGCTTGACCTGTCCCATGTAGATGAAATTGTCACCTATGCAACTCGTGGAATGGAATCCTATCGCGGGTTTCCCCAATTTATGGAAGCAGTGGCGTTAATTCAACAACGTCGTCCTAATTGTCATATGGTAGTGGTGGGGGACGATCGTGTCGCCTATGGCAAACAATTACCAGATGGCAAAACCTATAAACAGTTGATGCTGGAAAAATTACCGCTGGATTTGTCGCGGTTGCATTTCACAGGTTCCTTGCCTTACAACCAATATCTTCAGGTATTGCAAGCGTCCTCGGCTCACATTTACCTCACTCGTCCGTTTGTGTTGTCTTGGTCAATGCTGGAGTCAATGTCCACCGGATGCCTGGTGATTGGTTCCAGTACTCCGCCCGTGATGGAAGTCATTGAGGATGGCAAAAATGGCTTGCTGGTTGATTTCTTCTCTCCAAAGCAGATCGCTGATCGGGTGGATGAGGTGCTGGATCACCCCGATCGCATGGCAACCCTGCGCCAGAATGCTAGAGAAACTATTTTGCAACGCTACGACCTGGGAACCCTGCTGCCCAACATCTGGAGTGGGTGTTAAACAGTGGAAAATCTACTATTCGCTGATCCCGTTAGTCTACTACTTTTCACTGAACGCCCAAACGCCGTTCCAAGTGTCAGGAATACCTCGTTGGGACAGAATCTCAACTCGTTCTAAATAAAGTTGGGCTGTTTTATCAGTCGAATTGACCACAAGAACTTTTTCAAAGCAGGCTTTTGCACTCGCTAAATCTCCAGTCCGGTAGCCCTCCAATCCCGCTTCAAAATCTGGTTTTGTTTGCAACTTGAGCGATCGCACTACTTCACTTTCAGCATCGAGAATTTCATAGACTGAGATCGGTTCATTGCGACCTTTGACGATCGCCCGATCCAAAAAGCGAATCTGATAATCTTCGGGATGGCTGAGATGCTCTAACGCCTGATCAGACATCAGGAGCGATACTCCATAAAACTTGGTCAGTCCTTCCAGTCGCGCTGTTAAATTGACATTATCGGAGAACGCATCGCCTTGCATCCGATTTTCTTCCCCGACCATGCCCAACATCATATGTCCGACATGAATCCCAATCCCCACATTGATCGGCACCCATCCATCCTGCTGGCGTTTTTGGTTGTACTGCTCCACGGCTCTAAACATGGCAACACCTGCCGCCAAAGCATCATCAGCACCATCTGGAAACACGGCCATCATGCCATCGCCCAAAAATTTCACAATCAAACCGTGATTGTTGCGAATCTCAGGACTCACCCGTTTTAAGTAGGCATTTACAAACGCAAAGTTTTCCTTAGGCGTCATACTCTCGGAAATGGTCGTAAACGAGCGAATGTCGGAAAACATGATGGACATGACTTTACTGACATGGTCACCCAATTGCACATCGGTAATGCTCTTTTTTCGTAAGAAGCGCAGGTAATCATTGGGGACAAAGCGACTGTAAGCCGTTAACAGTTCTTCCAACTTGTGGTTCGCTTCAATCATCTCTTTTTCCCGTGCTTTCACGGTTTTGACCATGTGAGTAAAGACTCGCGCGAGTTGCCCCAATTCATCACTCCGCTCGGCAACTTCGTTCAGGTTATCCGGTTGAAAGGCATCTCGCTCCACATCGCAGGCAGCTGTAGTGACTTTGCCGACTTGCTCAATGTAGGCGGATTGGCGCAAAATCTCGGCTTTGAACAGCGCCTCGGCCTCCTGTCGCTTGAGAAAGTTAACGTAGGCTTTCGAATGGTAGCGGATGCGAGCAATTAATTCCCTCGCATCCGGCAGTTTGACCAGATAATCATTCGCCCCCAGTTCAAAAGCTTTGGCTTTGATGACCGGATCTTCCTTACTGGAGAGAACAATCAGGGGCGTGTGACAGGTGGGAGTATCGTTGGAGCGGAGGAACTCCACCAGCAATAGCCCTTCCATCTGAGGCATGACCAAGTCTTGCAGGATGACAGTAGGATGGCAATTCGCGGCAGCTTTGAGGGCTTGGGTTGGGTCACTGCAATAGTGAAACGCAATATCGACTTCAGGTGATAACATCCGCCGAATCGCTTCTGCAATGATGGATTGGTCGTCAATGAGTAGAACCGTAATTTGCTCATCCATTGGAAGTTTAGGGGTGAAGAATTAACGTTTAGATTTGAGTCCCTGTAAAAGCGTGGTGGCGATCGCTTCAGGTGACAAAACTTCGACTGCGGCATTGAGTTCGACTGCGGCTTTGGGCATACCGTACACCACGCAACTCTCTTTACTCTGAGAGATTGTGTGCCAATTCCGTTCGCGGAGTGCCAATAAACCCTCGGCTCCATCGCGTCCCATACCTGTCAGTAAAACGGCTGTGCCACGCCGCGTCCAATGGTCTGCCAAACTCTTAAAGAACACGTCAACGGAGGGACGATAGGGATAGTCGATCGGGTCTTGCACATAGCCGAGTGTAAGGTCAGGTTTAACGCACAAATGATCATTGGTGCCTGCCACTAACACTGTTCCCGGTTCTAAGGTTTCCCCTGCTTTTGCCACCCGGACAGGTAGAGTAATTTGTTGACCGAGCCAGGAAACGAGTCCGGCTGAAAATTGGGCATCAACGTGCTGTACAACGGCGATCGCTGCATTGAATCCGCTGGGTAGTTTTGCCAAAACCGTAGCTAACGCTTTCGGTCCACCGGTTGAAGACCCAATCGCAATCAGGGGTGGAGCCGTTGACCGTAAGCTGGAGTATTCAATCGATGAAGACGTTGTTGATCGGGTAGATGAGATTACAGAAGCGGCTCTTGCTTTGTTCGCTAAGGATGTGGGTTTGAGCAATTTGCGAAGGGTAGCAATTTTAGCCAGTAACGCTTGGGCGGATTGAGTCTGATCCGATGCGTTTAAAACGGGAGTATTGACTGCATCGAGTGCTCCATGACACATTGCTTCATATACCCGACTCATGTTTTTCTCGGTGCTGGCAGTGACGACTAAAATGCCACAAGGTGAGTCTTTCATGATGTGTCGGGTGGCTTCTACTCCATCCATCACGGGCATGAGTAGATCCATCAGAATCAAGTCCGGTAAATCTTGAGCACACCGCGCGATCGCTTCTGCCCCATCTTTTGCCGTCCACACAATTTGATACTCTGGTACGGTCTGCACGACTTTTCGCAGGGCAGCAGTTGCAATTGCCAGGTCATTGACGATCGCGATTTTCATGTTACTTCCCAATTAAGTCGATAACAGCACCCACAAATGTATCATCATGAAAACTACTCTTCGTCAGGTAGTAATCTGCACCCGCATCCAGACCTTGAATGCGATCTTCTTCGCGGTCTCGATAGGACACAATAATAACCGGTAGATCTTGGAGCCGGGAATGACTTTTGATCTGGCGCACCAGTTCAATCCCATTCATTTTGGGCATATCAATGTCACTAATTACCAGATCGTAGGAATTTGCCCGCACCGCATTCCACCCTTCGGCTCCATTCACCGCAATATCAACGGTATATCCGCGATTTTCTAAAAGCTTCCGTTCCATCTCGCGCACCGTGATCGAATCATCCACGACGAGGATCTTCTTCCGTTTCTCCTGGGTTTCGACGATAGTCTTAATCCCTACTCTGGCAACTCTCTCATTGTTGAGAATGGCATCAATGGAACGCACCATATCCGAAACATCCACAATTAGGACCGGGGTGCCATCCCCCAGTAAGGATGTGGCGCTGATATCGGGCACCTTACCTAACCGTGGGTCGAGCGGGCGCACGACCAGATCTCGTTCACCCAGGAACTGATCTACGACTAACCCGTAGGCATTGGTTTGTTCGCTGATGACGACAATAGACAATTCTTGAGCGGGAGTAGGAGTGGGGGGTAGATTCAGCACTTGATAGGCTGGTATCACCCCAATATTTTGCTGATTCATGGTGAAGTACTGTCGATTTTCAATATCGAAAATCTGCGATCGCTCCACCGTTAACACCTGATCAATTCGCGCTAACGGAATTGCGTAAGGACTCCCAGAAATTTCCACCAGCAAGGTTCGGACGACCGATAGAGTTAGGGGTAGTTGGAAGTGAAAACTGGTTCCTTTCCCAACCTGCGATATCGCTCGGACAGTGCCTCCCACTTCCTGAGCCATACTCTTGGCAATGTCTAAGCCCACACCACGACCTGAAATTTCTGTGACTTGTTTGGCAGTTGAAAACCCAGGCAGAAAGATGAATTCCATTAACTCTGCGTCCTTCATCTGTGCCACCATTTCGGGGGTCGCCAGTTTTTTATTGATCACTTTCTGCCGCAACCAATCTGGATTGATTCCCCGCCCATCGTCGGAAATCGTGATTGCTAGCATCCCGCCCCGATGAAAGGCTTCCAGGCGAATGGTGCCCTCAGCGGGTTTGCCATCCGCCACTCGTTCTGCCGGTAACTCAATTCCATGATCCACGGCATTGCGTAAAATGTGCGTTAGTGGCGCTTCAAGCTTCTTGAGAATGTCGCGATCAACGGAAGTCGCTTTCCCCAAAACTTCCAATTTGACTTGTTTATTGAGCTTCCGTGCCAGGTCGCGAATCATGCGGGGAAATCCCTGAACACCGTCGGCAAAGGGGCGCATGTGAGACGAAATCACTTCTCGGTAGAGGCGATCGCTCAAGTTTGCGGTACGTTGGGCATAGAGTTCCAATTCATTTAAGCGATCGCTCAAAAAGCCCAAACATTCCTGTTCCTTCTGGCGTGCCTGGTCTAAAAAGCCCCGCGCCTCATTTTGATACGCACCCCGATCCAGCGCATCCTGCAATTCTTCCAATTTGCGGGAAAGGTCAACCAGTCGCCATTTCAGTGAGGTCATCGAATCGGCATGGGGCTGTAACCAGTTCGCCTCAATCAGGGACTCACCCGCTAATCCCATAATCCGGTTCAAGTTTTCAGCACTCACTCGCACTACCCGATCCTGGTTGGTTGGGGGGGCGGTGGCAGGGGAGCCTGATTTTTCCACGGCAGGAAGCGTTGCAACCGCGATAGTCGATTCAGTCTGGTTGACCAGCGCCTCAGCAGGAGAAGGGGCAGCGATTTCTACGGCGACAGAAAGTGTAGGGGCAGGCAGGGACACCGAGGTTGAGGCCACACCGGGAGGCGCAGGCATCGCATTGGGATCCAGGATGGCAGCAACCTGTGATTGTGTTTGGGCAAATTCAGAGCGCTTTTGCGTTAACCAGGTGGGTAGATCAGCATTGCTCACCTGGCTAATGCCTTGCAATAAATCAACGCCCTGCAGCAAAACGTCCACTTGATCAGAATTGAGGGCGATCGTTTTGCCTTGCGCTGCGACAAAGCAATCTTCCATCACATGCGCCAGATTCACCACCGCATCTAACGCCACAATTCGCGCCGATCCTTTAATGGAGTGGGCTGCCCGCATTAAAGTTTCCAGGGCTTGTCCAGAGTGAGCATTACTTTCTAAGGCCAGCAAGCCATCGTTGAGAACAGCCACCTGGGCTTCCATCTCCAACCGAAACAGATCCATCATCGAGCCATCATCATTACTTAAAACAGCAGCAAGATTAGCAGACATCGGCTCGGAAGGAGGATGGGGAGTGGGGAGTGGGGGATGGGGAGTGGGAAGTGGGAGATGGGGAGTGGGGGCAGACTCGATCTCCTGATGACTGACAGCTGACGGCTGGCTCCGTGCTTGTCCTGCTTGCGCTTTACTCTCTCCCTTCTGACTCGCAATGACGGAAATCGTCTTCTGTGTAGTGGCTAAATCCCAAGAGTGATCCACCATCCATTGCTCAAGCGCATCATCCGCCGCACGACTGATGCCCAGCAGTAAATCGCCAGCATGGAGTAAAACATCAATGTGCTCATCATCTAAGTGTGCCGCCTGACTCACAGCCGTCGTAAAGCATTGCTCCATAGCTTGAGCCAGATTTGCAGCGGCATCTAGTTCAACCAAACTGGCTGTTCCCCAAAGGGAGTGGGCGGCTTGCGCGGCTTGATCCAATTCTGTAGCGGCAGAGGGCTGAGTTTTGAGAACTGGCAGAATTTGCTTTAAGGTCGTCACCTGAGTATCGACCTCACGTCGAAACAAATCTAACTTGGAGTACTGGCTCATCTCGACTCCATCTCCTACAGGATTTTGTGATTGAGGGTGTAGAATAGCAACTCGGAATCGAGATAATTCACCTTGTCACCTTCCCAGTGAATTACTCCTTGGGTATAGGCTTCAGTCGCTTTTGTAATCACAACAGGTGCTTCTCGTAATTCACTTAAGTGAAACCGATAGGTCCCATAGACTTCATCCACGGGGAATACCCATTTCTCGTCACTCTGTCCAGCCACCATCATGCGTTTGGGACTTTCAGTCTGAGTCTCCTCTAGTTCTTCTTTAGGTGCCTCCAGACTCAAAAGATGACTGAGCGATGCACAAAGTAGAGTTTCGCCACGAATGTTGACCAGCCCCAAAAACAGATTGTTGCTGCGGTGGGGAAGGGGTTGAATCAAGCAGGGATGGGTCACTTCTTGCAGAATTCGCACGGGCAAGGCTAACTTCTGGTTCCCCAGGCGGAAAATCATAATTGAAATGGCTTCTTCCGCCAGCACGATCGCCCCGTTACTCTCAGATTCTTGTGCTTCGGAGGTGGTTTCTGCCAGGATATCAATCCACTCATTAATGTAGTTTGAGGGAGGTTCTCGTTCCAGTAAACTATCACCCACTGCGGCATAAACCGGACAATCGTGGCAGTGAATAACGGCTTTGAGTTCCCCACAGGAGCGATCGCCCATCACCCCAATTTGATTCCAGCAATCATTGAGAATGGGATGGTCGATAGTTATTGGTTGTTGATCCTGCATCATGGCGTTTTACCTCCCCCTTCCCTCATTCTCATGACGTTCTGGCTCATGACTTTCTGGTAATTGCAGCTTGTAATCCGCGTGCCGCATCATCGAGTTGATCCAACGCATGATTGGTTTCCCGCAGTGCATCGGCTGTTTGCTCAGAAGCCTGCCCCAGTTGCTCCATCGCTTCACTAATTTGTTGGGCACCTTCCGATTGTTCTTCCACACTGTGGCGAACTTGCTCAAAGCGGGGTGGCAGACTTTGCACTTTACTAATCACATCACCGATTTGGTCCCCGATTTTGGTAACCCGATCCACACTATCGGTCACAGAGCGATTAAACTTATCCATCTCCATCACGCCGACCGTCACAGCGGATTGCATATCTTTCACAATCTGCTCAATCTCCAGGGTGGCGACCGCCGTTTGATTCGCCAGACGCCGAATTTCTCGCGCCACAACCGCAAATCCAGCCCCGTATTCTCCGGCTTTTTCAGCTTCGATCGCTGCGTTAAGCGAAAGAATACTGGTTTGATCGGCAACCTTGGTAATCGTTACCACCACGTTATTGATGTTGCTAGCCTTGCTATTCATCACACCCAGTTTGGACGAAATTGAGGTGGTGGCATCGGACAACTGCCGCATCACGCCTTCCATCTCAGTCAACTCATCCTGACTATCATTCGCCGCATGGGCTGTTGCCTGCGCCATGCCACCCACCACATCCATTGTTTGCACCAGGTTTTTGGAAGTAGCCGCAATTTGATGTGCGGTAGCAATGACCTCATTGGTCGAAACCAATTGTTCTGCGACGGTTGCTTCCAACTCTTTGCCAGAAGCCGCAATTTGGGTTGCCGAGGTGGTGATTTGCACGACTGACTTTTGAATCTGACGGGCAAGGGCGCGACTGATAAACCGCCCAAAGACGATCGCCACCAGCGGTCCTAAGATGATTGCCAGAAGTGACCAGAGCCGTGACCCATTAATATCTTGAGCCGCTGCTTGACTGGCTTCCCCCGCCACGGCTTCATTAATTTTCAGGGCATCTAGCAGCGAGGTCGTTGCCGCTTCAAATGAGGCGCGATTGGTTCTGGCACGCTCGCGTAAGTTGCCTAAAAGCTCACTCGCTTTTCGGGCAGATGCCAACTCAACCGCGTTATTTCCCCCCTGCCGTTGCAGTTGCAGTTGGCGGGCATAGGGACTGAGCACACCTAAGCCCTCGAATTGCTGATTCAGCTTCAGGAAGGCTTCGTGATCCTCTTTCCAGTTATTCCAATTATCTAGAAGTTTCTTGTAATTGCGGTCTTCCTCCGCTGTGCGGGGAGTGGATTCGTATTGTTTAAAGCCTTCGTCGATTTGTTCCCAGGCATTTTTAATGCGAGACAATTCTGCTTGCCGTTCCTGAGCCGTTAACCCGGCAACCATCAGCATCCGCTCAGACGACTCAATTTGAGTTTGCCCTTCATTAACTTTCCACAGTCCCACTAAACTGGGCAAGCTGTTGTTACTCAAAGTGTCGATATTGCCGCTCAAGCGGAAGGTTGAAAGTAACCCAATGACTGCCACCAGTAAAACCAGTCCCCCCATGATTAAGAAGGCGGACATAATTCGACCCTGGAGTGATTTATCCTTTAACACATTGCTGACCATAGTTGCTTGCTCTGTTTGATGTTTGAGTTAAGAAGTGGGTTGTAGCTTTTGAATTCGTTGCCGGAGTCGTTCGGCAGTACTCGCATCCCCCCGGGACTCTTTCAGTAGAGCGAGATGCATGAGTGCCTCGTAGAAGTTGGGCTGCAGGTACAACGCTTTCTGGAAACACCGTTCTGCTTGCTCGAAGTTAGCCGTTGCCTGGTATAAGGTGCCCAATAAAGCGTGGGCTTCTGCATTGGTCGAGTGGTGTTCTAAATAAGTTTTGCAACAAGCAATTGCGGGATGCAATTGTCCTGCATCTGCTAATTGCTGAGCTTGTTGCAGATTCACTGCCGCTGATGGGATGGCGGGTACCGGGTTGGATGGCGGGTTTGCTACCGTAATGTGTAGATCCCGGTGGCGATTCGGGGAAATTGTTTTGACCTGCAATTTTGCTGAAGCTTGAGTCGGTGATGAGTCGGCAGGCGGTTTAGCGTAGCTTTGTTTTAAGTCTGTTTGCGGGAAGACTTTAGTCAGTAGATCAATCTTACGATATGCAAAGGTAAATGCTTGGCGGATATAGGAAAAGCGATCGCTGGGAACCTTCGCCGTTTCAGCCGCCCCAACAAAAAGTAATCCTTGGGGAGTCAATAGCGTGTGGAGTGCCGTGAAAATCTGTTGACACGCTGTCTCTTCTAAGTAGATGAGCAAGTTACGACAAAAAATCACGTCATAATTCGCAGCAGTGATAGGAAACTCACCCAGTAGATTCCCCTGGCAAAAGGTCACTAAATTCCGCACGAGAGGACAGACCCCATACTGACCCTCAATAGCCTGAAAATAAAGGCTCCGGTCTACCCAGTCTTCACCCCGAAAGGAATTTTTCCCATACGTCGCACGTTGAGCTTTCGCTAATGCCCGTTGGCTAATATCGATCGCATCAATGCTAAACCGATGGGCAGGTAACCCGGCTTCTAGCAGCGCGATCGCGATCGAATAAGGCTCCTCTCCAGTCGAACAGGGCACGCTCAACACACGTAGCTTTGCCCCTTGCGATTTGGATAGCCATTGGGAGCGGACAAACTCGACCAAAAAATCAAACGGTTTGCGATCGCGAAAGAACCACGTCTCCGGTACAACCAGTTGCTCAACCAGTTCATTCAACTCTTGGGGCGAAGATTGCAACACCTGGAGGTAGGTCTGGATGTCAGGTAAACGACAAGCAACCTGTCGATGCTCCACGGCACGTTGAATCTTCCGCTTACCAATAATCTTGGGCGCAAAGCCAACGTGTTGACTTAAGAGTGTCGCGATCGTGTCCAGTGACATTGGCGATTTATACTCCTGGCGCAATGAGATTGATCTGCTGCACGTCGGAAAAAAGTTGTTCCAGGCGAATCCGCTGAATCAACCCTTTTTTGTCCGTAATGATGCCACCTAAGTAAGGCGCGGCGTTGGCTTGAATGCCTGTGTCCTTAAAATCGGTCTCTGCTTTATTGACGGCTTCAATCACACGTTCTGCCATCAACCCGATATAGCGCAGGGTACCATCGGATTGAGGATAGCTCACCATCATCACACGGGTACTCAGGAAGCTTTTGCTGGGAGTACCGCGAATCAACCGACAGAGATCAATCACCGGCACAATCGAGCCACGGTAGTTAAAGACGCCCGAAACATACGAGGGCACATGATGAACTTCCCGATAGGTTAAACGGGGAATGACTTCGACGACCCGTGAACTCTCGATCGCATACAGATTCTTATCAATATAGAAAACCAGCATTAACATGGCAGTATCTACTTTCTAAGTAAAAAGAGTAAAAACAATGAATTTACTAATCTCAAGGTTCCCGGATGGAGCATCAAGCTAACGCGCCCAGTGAATCTATTTCAGTAGAATTACAAGGCACCTGCTGCCAATGCCTGCTCAAATTGAAAAAAGTTGATTAAGACATCAACAGGGGTGTCGTCTGCGGTCGGTGTCGATGCCAAGATCGCGCCGATTGTTTCGGGGGTGAGGTATCGAAACACTTCATGGGTTAGCACTGGAATTACCTCGGAAGGAAACGCTGCCAGTTCTTGCGGACAACGGTTTAACCGTGATTTCGCCAGGTTGACTTGAAACCGGGTTCGTCGCAGTAGCCGTTGCCGGATGTTCTCATGTAAAACCGGATTGTCAACCATCAGGGTTTCAAGTTGCTGATTCTGGATCAGCGATCGCACATCGAGATTCTCTTCCAAAAACAGTAAGCTGCCCTCCAGGTTATAGGCGGTGATGCCATCCATCCCTAAAGCACCAATATCTGCCAGAGCCAAAATGCGCGCCACCCATGAGATCGGTTGCTGCTGATAGAGTAAGGGCTGAAAGATGGCTTGTTCGGTCGCATCGTACTCACAAATCGTTGCGGCGATCGCTTCCTGGATGATGTGCAGATCCTGTGCTGACAATTGTGCCGATTGGGTGAGAGCTTGTTCGTTGAGGAGCTTGATCAATTCAAATAGCCGCTCAATCGTGGCATGTTCGCTGACTCCGGCTGCTCTCCGACGAGCGGTATGGGGATCTGACTGCGGCACAAAAATTTGGATCAGGTCATGGGTGATGGCACACAGGTCAAGCAACTGTTGCAGGCGATCGCAGTCCTCAGTGGAATTTAAATAAGGACAAATGACTTGAAAGATTTGATTCGCCCGACATTGTACTCCAACAACATGATGACGATTGTGGTAACACAACTGTTGCTCAGCAACTTCACGATCAAACTCTTGAAGTGCAAGTGTTTGAAGATAGGCGATCGCATCGGCAAAGGTTTGCGGCTTTGGAAAGGAAGGGTCTGTTGGGAACGAAACAGATAAAGGTTGAGACGTGTGAGAACTCATGCAACAGCAACCATAACGAACACGATCAATGAAAGCTGATGGTTAGATCGCTTCCGTCTGAGTTAGATAGCAGAACGATATGACTCATCGACAGTGAAACCCATCGGTTTTAGAATTCCCAAAACAAATCTCAAGTATTAAGACAAGGAACAGGTTTATAAAGCTTAAATTCTCTAAATATTACTTTGAAGAAAGCAATAGAAAAGCCGAAATGTCACTTTGGTCTAATTGATTGCTTGTTGTAGTCTGAATTCTAATTCGTGTTGTGTCTAATCTGCCAATATGTAACTCTAATTTCACTAAAATCTTGATTGTTACTCCCTTTAATTAAAGGAATGGTAGGAGTTTCATCATTTATCCGGGAATCGATAGAAGTAATTGAAAACAGGATTTAGATTGGTCGTTAATTAAATGCACTGTTTTCTATTTTTAATAGAAAAAAATGATCCTCTTGCTAATTCAAGTCTCTGTATATTTCCCGTTAGTTTCCTAAATTCGTAGGGCATTCTACGGTGAACCTGCTCCCCTATCATTGCTTCAATGACTGCTCAGTTATCCGCACTAAATCAACTGTCCTGGTTACTTTCATGGTTGAATCCTCCCCGTAAGCAACCACCGCAAAAACGAGTCCACACCCCCACCCTGTTGCAACTAGAGGAAGTCGAGTGCGGGGCTGCGGCTTTAGGAATTATCCTCGGCTATTACGGGCGCTATGTCCCCCTAGCTGAACTGCGACAGGAATGCGGCGTGTCTCGCGATGGCAGCCAACCCGCCAATATTGTCAAGGCAGCAAGACGCTATGGTCTGGTAGCAAAGGCATTTAAGAAGGAGACGGCTCAATTAACTCAGATGCGAATGCCAGTCATTGCCTTTTGGAACTTCAGTCACTTGTTGGTCATTGAGGGATTTGGCAGGGACGTTGTTTACCTGAATGATCCAGCGACTGGGCCCCGGAGCGTCTCACTGCAAGAGTTTGAGGAAACCTACGTTGGGGTTGTTCTGGTCATGGAACCAGGACCAGAATTTATCAAAGGTGGACGTAAACCCAGTGTGTTGCTGTCATTACTCGATCGCTTACGTGGGTCAATTGGCACCGTTGCCCTGATCATGCTGTTGGGTTTTTTATTGGTAATTCCCGGTTTGGCGTTGCCCGTATTTAGCCAGGTGTTTGTGGATCAAATCCTGGTGGAAGATCGCGCGGATTGGTTGCGTCCACTATTGTTAGGCATGTTGTTCGCCAGCCTCATTCAAGCATTTTTGTTTAGTCAGCAGAAGCGGTATTTGCGACAGTTGCAAATTAAGTTAGCCGCAGGCATGTCCAGTAAGTTTTTTTGGCATCTCCTCAAGTTGCCCATTGGCTACTACACCCAACGCTTTCCGGGTGAAATTGCTGGACGGGTCAAGCTGAATGATAAGGTCGCGCAGGCGATTTCCGGCAGCATGGCTGAAACGTTGATTAACGTGGTAATGGCGACGCTGTACTTGCTGGTGATGCTGGCTTACAACTGGGTGCTCACCGCGATCTCCCTGGGACTCGCAATTCTCAACTTTGTGGCGTTGGGCAAAGTGGAGGGCTGGTTGGAAGAGCGCTATATGGAGATGGATAAGGATGACGGCAAACTTGAAGGAGTGGGCATTGCCGGAATTCAAAGTATGGAAACGTTGAAGGCTTCGGCGCTGGAGTCTGATTTCTTTGCCCGGTGGGCAGGTTATTTAGCAAAGTCAACCAATAACTACCAAGAAGTTGCGATCGTCTACGAAGTACTGCAAGTGCTACCGGTGCTCATTACCGCCCTCACTACAACTCTAGTGCTAGCGATCGGTGGGTGGCAGATCATGCAAGGACAGATGACCATCGGGGTTTTAGTCGCCTTTCAAGCTCTCCTGACCAGCTTTCAAGCACCGATCAATCAATTAATGGGATTTGCCATTACATTGCCCACTTTCGCCGGAAATTTAATGCGTCTGGATGACGTGTTGGCAAATACGCTGGATTCACAGTTTCAGAAGGCAGACGGCAAGCAGCAGGAGGCAAAAGGATCAATCCATTCCCTCACACTCTCACCCCCTCACACTGCTAACAGGTCTTCCCCATCCTCATTCCGCTTGAGTGGACATATCGAACTGTGTAATGTCACGTTTGGGTATGCTCAAGTTGACAAGCCATTGATTGAGGATTTTAGCTGTGTGGTACAACCAGGGCAACGGGTTGCCTTAGTGGGTGGAAGTGGTTCTGGAAAATCCACGATCGCCAAACTTGTCGCCGGATTGTATGAACCATGGTCAGGGGAGATCTTGTTTGATGGCACCCCCAGACAAGCTATTCCCCGCTCGATCCTGGTTAACTCCATGGCCACAGTAGAGCAGGAGGTGTTTCTTTTCTCCGGCACGGTGCGCGACAATTTAACCCTGTGGGACTCTACAGTCACGGATGCCCAACTACGACGGGCTTGTATTGATGCCCGAATTCAAGATGTGATTCTGGCGGTGCCGGGTGGGTATAACGGTGAATTGCTGGAGGGGGGCATCAACCTAAGTGGGGGACAACGGCAACGACTCGAAATTGCGCGATCGCTCCTGCTCAATCCCAGCATTTTGATTCTAGATGAAGCCACCAGTGCCTTAGACAATGAAACCGAGCAACTGATTTATGAAAACTTGCGCCAACGAGGGTGCAGTTGTCTGATTGTGGCGCATCGCCTCAGTTCTATTCGCGACTGTGACGAAATTATCGTGCTGGATCGCGGTGTGGTGGTGCAACGTGGCACTCATGAGGAACTGATGCAAATGGGTGGCTTCTACGCGGAATTGGTTCAGGGCGAGGAGGACGAAAACGATGAACATTAACCAGACTTCATTTAGCTCCACCAAGCGGGTTCAAGAAGGCGAAGTTTTATTCTTAGATGATCCACATCAAGCTTGGCTTGTAGAAGCTGGATCAATTGCTCTCTTTGCCAGTTCGCTTCAAGATGGCAAGTTGCAAGGAGTGCGCAGGTATTTATTCACTGTTGAAATGGGGGAAGGCATCTTTGGGTTTACCAGACCTGCGACCGAATCTCAGTGCATTCTGGCAGTTCCAATTACGAATGCCACGTTGCAAGGATGCGATCGCACTCAGTTAGACCACGAAGCAGGCTATCCGTTGTTACTCACCTGGCTGCAACAACTTAGTTCCGTCTTTGACCTGACGGGAATTCTGCTCCCCGCTCCAGAATTAGAATGCCACACTGCTTGGCAAACTCAACTCACAATTCTGGATAATTTTCAGCACCAGTTTCTGTCCAGTTTGCAGGAATTAGAGCAGCGATCGCAGCAGGAAACATGGGCACAATTTCAAGCACGGGAACGGCTGAATCGGGCGGCAATGACAGGGGCGATCGCGGATTTTGTCTCATTGGTGGAACCACAACCCACAACTAAACTTGTTGGAGACCCGCTGCTAATTGCGGCTGGCGCGGTTGGACGTGTGATTGGAATTGAGATTAAGCCACCTGCTGCATCTGAGAATTTAAAGCGGGTGAAGGAACCCCTAGAGGCGATCGCGCGTGCCTCTCGAATGCGCCTTCGCAAAGTGCAACTGACAGAACGATGGTGGCGGAATGATTGTGGTCCCTTATTAGGTTATTTACGTTCTGACGGTACACCCGTTGCGCTCTTAATCAACGCTAAAAGTCGGTATGAAATTTACAACTCAGTGACACAACAGCGGATTCCACTGAGCGATCGCACGGCTAAGCTGTTGGCTTCCACGGCTTATATGTTCTATCGACCGTTTTCTGATGGCAATGTGGATTTACGGATGCTGTTTCAGTATTCCCTACGGGGTCGGGCTCCGGAACTCATCAATATTGCCCTTCTGGGGATGCTGGTTACCTTATTGGGTATGGTCGTACCACAAGCTATTGGTATTTTGATCGATTCGGCAATTCCAGATGCGAATCACGGCTTACTCTTGCAGTTGACGCTAGGTTTAATTGCAGCCAGCTTTGGTGTTGCCCTGTTCCAACTAACTCTTGGGGTGAATTTAGGCCGGTTTGCTGCCTACTCTTATGCCAATGTGCAATCAGCCATGTGGGATCGATTGCTCAAGCTACGCATCACCTTTTTTCGGGAGTATCCAGCCGGTGAACTCCTATCGCGAGTGAATGCCATTGAGCAAATTCGCCAAAAAGTCAGTTCCGATAAGCTGGATGTATTCTCTAAAAGTCTTTTTTCATTACTCAATTTAGGATTGCTATTTATTTACAGTCCTTCCCTTGCCTCGGTTGCGACAGTTGTTGTCTTCTTGACCGCCATCTTTACGAGCATTGCTGGACATTTTAAGCGCCAGCGATCGAGTCAGCAGGAAGAGATGGAAGGAACAATTAGTGGGATGACGATTCAACTGATTAGTGGTATCTCCAAACTTCGCACTACAGTATCGGAGCAACGGGCATTTGCCTTCTGGTCAAAACACTACCGGGAACAATTGCGGCTGATGCGAGGGAGTCAGGCGATCGAGGATATTACCGCCGTGTTTAACATGCTGCAAGCAAACTTGACTCCTATCCTGATTTTTTGGATGGCAGCAAGTCTGCTGAATCAGACGCAAGCAGGTGGTTTATCAACCGGGACGTTTCTGGCATTCAATACCGCATTTGCTACGTTTATGGTGGGAGTCACGACCCTCAGTAACAACCTGGTGGATTTGTTAGAAATTGGGGTACTGTGGGACTATGCCAAGCCGATCGCGGAAGAATTACCTGAAGTGGATCTCAATAAAGCCGATCCAGGCAGATTATCGGGGCATATTCGGCTAGACCATGTGACATTCCGCTATCGAGAAGATGGTCCGTTGAATCTGGATGATGTCACGATTGAGGCAAAACCGGGTGAGTTTATTGCCTTTGTCGGACCTTCAGGGAGTGGTAAATCCACTACGCTCCGTATGATTCTGGGCTTTGATGTACCGGAACAGGGAACAGTCTACTTTGATGGACAGGATCTGGCTGGATTGGACGTAGCAGCAGTGCGACGACAATTGGGTGTGGTGCTGCAAAACGGCAGAATTGGTAGTGAAACGGTGTTTGAGAACATTAGTGGAGGTGCTTTAATTAGCATGGAAGAAGCCTGGGAAGCGGCTCGGATGGCAGGCTTTGATCAGGACATTGAAAATATGCCGATGGGGATGCACACCGTCATTTCTGAGGGGGGAACAAACCTTTCGGGGGGACAACGCCAACGGCTCTTAATTGCCCGTGCTTTAGTGCTGAAACCGCGCATTATTCTATTCGATGAAGCGACCAGTGCATTGGATAACCGCACACAAGCGATCGTCAGTGCCAGCTTGGAAAAAATGAAGGTCACAAGAATTGCGATCGCGCACCGTTTGAGTACCATTCGCAATGCCGATCGTATTTACGTAATTGCCGCAGGTCGTATTATTCAGCAGGGAAGTTATGATGAACTCGCCAAGCAGGAAGGGTGGTTTGCAAATCTGTTAGCGAAGTAGGGAAAAGTGAAGCAGGGTAATGCTGCTATATCCATTTGATTGCTCAAAAGATTTGTTGACAGAATATTTAGGGAACTCTAAAGTCATAGCGAAAAGGGCATAATGCTCTGTTCCATCAGTAATTAAAGAGTACAGTTTGAGACGTGCCATATTCAATTGCACTTCATAGAGTTAAAATGCTATCCACGCGTCTGTAACAGTTCATAAGGAGACATCAACCAATGAGTAAAGTCAGAGTTCATAATGAATGGGATCCTATAGAAGAAATTATTATTGGGCGCGCAGCAAATGCTCGTATTCCCAAGCCAGACTTAAGCCTACTTGCTACTGACTATAAAGACTACGATGGAATTGAAAATATTCCTTCTGGTCCCTATAGTGACCAGATAATTGAAGAAACTGAAGAAGATTTAGATGAACTTATACAAACACTGCAAAAACTTGGTGTTATTGTTCGACGACCGGATATAGCAGACCATTCCATTAATTTTTCTACTCCTGATTGGGAATCAGATGGTGAGAAGAACTACTGTCCACGGGATGTTATGGTTACAATTGGAAATTGGATTATTGAAGCTCCAATGATTCTTCGATCACGATTCTTTGAAACCCTTTCATACAAGCCTATTTTATTAGATTACTTGCGTAGTGGTGCTTGTTGGATCTCAGCTCCGAAACCTCGCTTGACTGATGATACTTACAATATTCACAATTCAAGTTGCTCTATAATTAATGAAAAAGAACCAATATTTGATGCAGCTAATATTCTGCGACTAGGACGTGACATCCTCTATCTTGTCTCTGCTAGTGGGAATCGTTTAGGAGCAGTCTGGCTTCAGACAATCCTGGGCAAAGAATATAGGGTACATACCTATGACAACCTTTATTCTGGAGTACATGTAGACTCCACGATCGCTCTTATTCACCCTGGATTAGTGGTAGTTAATTCCGAACGAATTGGCACACTAAATCTTCCAGATCTCTTTAAAGAATGGGATGTTATCTATCTTGAGGAAATCGTAGATATTGGTTATATAAATATTGCTTTAAGCTCTAAATGGATTGGCATGAACCTATTAATGATAAATCCGAGTCTTGCCATTGTTGATAAAAATCAAACTCCACTGATTAAAAAACTTGAGAGATACGGTGTTGATGTAGTTCCTCTTCAACTGCGTCACGCCCGTACATTAGGAGGTGGGTTTCATTGCGTTACTCTGGATGTCCGTCGAACGGGAACATTAGAAAACTATTTCGATTAATATTTTTTGTTGTCAAATATTGACGTTGCTGAAAGTCCTACAGGCTAGCTTATCAGAGAAGAAAACATGGCTCATCAATTACCTATTCCCAAAGAGCAATTATTTGTTTGGGCATTCATTCCTTATCGAGTTACAGAACAAGGTTTAATCGGCGAATTCTATGATAATCCCTCTTATCGCCAGGAGCTAGCCAATGTTTTCATAGAACTTGAAGTTCAGTGGAAATGGCAGCCCATCACACTTGAGAACATGAGTAGAGTTGTTCAGGATGTGGCTGCCTCTAAGCGCAATTATGTTCCAGTCGTACTCAATTACTGTGATGGGTTTGATGAAGTAGATGGTTATCCTGGAACAACTGTAGTTGAACTACTTGAGAATCAGAACGTTGTTTTCACAGGTTCAGACTCCAAAGTTTTTCGTATGTGTGACAACAAAATCCGTATGAAGCAAGCCTTCATCAAGGCAGGAGTTCCTACTGCTGCATATCACGTTATTGTAGACGTTAGCAACATTCAAGGAACTTGCCGGGAACTGGGCACGCCTTTAATTGTGAAACCAGCTATTGCTTCTGCTAGTTCTGGTATTTCTCTAAAATCAGTTGTAGAAAGTGATGACCAAATCATTAAACAAGTTCAGTGGTTGCTTGAGGGACAACACAGTTCTCGATTCTCACTGAATAATATTTTTGTAGAACGCTTTGTTAGCGGTCGTGAGTTCACAGTTTTTCTAATTGGCTCTGTTAAGCAGGCGAATTTCATTAAAATATACCCCCCTGTAGAACGAGTATTTCACTCCCGCTTACCTGAGATGCAGCGCTTCCTAGCCCATGAATTCTATTGGGTAGAATCCCAAAGCGCTCCTTCTCCAGAGCCTTTCTGTCGCTACCAACTTGTTGAAGGAGACTTACGGGAGAGGTTAAGTGAACTAGCTAAACAAGCCTATTGTGCAGTTGGCGGAAATGGGTATGCACGGGTAGATATTCGGATGGATAACCGAAGCGGCGAATTATTCGTTCTTGAGGTTAACAACAACTGTGGAATTTCTTCAAAACCTCTCTCCACATTTGACGATAATGATTTGGGTGCAACCTCTGTTGGAACAATTCTGCATCTCGCTGGCATCTCATTTGCAGAACTGATGTCAGAAATTCTTGTAGAAGCCCTCGCCAAACACTCCTTACCTGATGTTTGTCACGTCTCTTAACGTATTGCTCATTTATCCTAAAGCCAAATTTGTACACTATGAGTAAAGTTAGCAGTTACAACGAATGGGACCCGCTTGAAGAGATTATCGTTGGCCGAGCATCCCATGCTCGAATTGCGCATCCTGATTTAGGCTTATTTGCCGTTGAATATCGGGAATACGGTTGTATTGATAACATTCCTTCAGGTGCCTATCCTCAACAGATTATTGAAGAGACGGAGGAAGACCTTGATGTTCTCATCAATACTCTTGAGCAGCTTGGTGTAACTGTTCGTCGTCCTGAGATTGCAGACCACTCCATTTCCTTTAGCACACCCGATTGGCAATCTGATGGACAGTTCAACTACTGCCCCAGAGATTTGTTTGTAACGATTGGAGAGTGGCTGATTGAAGCACCGATGACACTCCGAGCACGATTTTTTGAAACACTTTCCTTCAAGCCAATCCTGCTAGATTACCTGAAAAGTGGCAGCCGTTGGATATCTGCTCCCAAACCCAGACTTGGAGATGAAATTTATAATCTGACTGATCCAAATGCTTTAGCCATCAAAGATAACGAGCCAGTATTTGATGCTGCGAATGTTCTCCGACTGGGACGGGATATTTTTTATCTCATTTCAGACACCGGCAATCGTTGTGGTGCCCAGTGGCTTCAGGCAGTTTTAGGGAATGAGTACCGAGTTCATGCCTACGATAATGTTTATTCAGGAAGTCATATTGACACCACGATCGCTCCAATTCATCCCGGTTTAGTCGTGGTCAACGGTGAGCGAATTGGAGAACTAAATCTTCCCGATTTATTTAAAACTTGGGATGTTATTTATCTACATGATGTTGTTGACATTGGCTATATGGGCACTTCTTATGCATCCAAATGGATAGGAATGAATTTACTAATGGTCAATCCTCATTTAGCAATTGTTGATAAACATCAAGTTTCGCTAATTGCCGAACTAGAGCGAAGAGGTGTTGACGTTATTCCTCTACAACTTAGACATGCAAGAACGTTGGGTGGTGGATTTCACTGCGTCACTTTAGATGTTCGACGCACAGGATGTTTAGAAAGCTATTAGTTCCACTGCCATTTGTGCGATCGTAGCTCATATTAGTGGAGTGGTGATCGCAAACTGAAAAAGCCTACCAATCTTTCAGCAAGAATTTCACACTCAGTCTGGACTAAATCATAAACTTTCTAGAGACTTACGCTGCTATTGGGTTAAAGTGTCCCCCATTGTCTAGACAGAAAAACGAGAAACTTAAGAGAGTGCACCGCAAAGCGTGATTCTGATTGAGTTGTGCTAATTCATACCTTCCTCCTGTTTTAACCAAAATGAACGATCGCCGGGGGTTGATAATT
>JANRIS010000028.1:0-5560 GCA_033764685.1 Leptolyngbyaceae cyanobacterium bins.349 | reverse complement strand
CCCGCATCAAACGATTAGCTCGCAAAACCATTTGCTTTTCCAAATCAATACTGATGCATGACGTGGTGCTTGGACTGTTTATTAACCGTTTGGAGTTTGGCTTGCTCATTTAACCTCAAACAACACATCTGAAACATTACCCCTCTCCCATGCTTCCCTCCCCCTGGCTCAAATGTCTAGCACCCAATTCCCAAGCTTCCCTGCGGTTGTTTTGTTTTCCCTATGCGGGTGGGAGTGCAGCCACCTTTGGGTGCTGTTCAGAGTTCTTACCTGCATGGATAGAAATGTGGGCAATTCAGCTTCCAGGACGGAGCGATCGCTTCAAGGAAGCACCAATTTACCAGCTTTCATCGCTGGTGCAACTACTTTTTCCACACCTGCAACCCCATCTCGATCGCCCTTTTGCCTTTTGGGGCCATAGTATGGGCGCACTGCTGAGCTTTGAAGTTGCCCGTACTCTCCGCACTGAACGCCACATTTCTCCCTGCCATTTGTTTGTTTCTGGTCGGCGTGCCCCCCACCTGCCCGATCGTCTGCCCCATTTGCACACTCTTGCTGATCAGGAATTTTTGGCTGAACTACATCGCTTCAACGGTACCCCATCCAAAGTTTTGAATCATCCAGAACTGATGCAGTTATTACTGCCTTGCTTACGAGCAGATTTTTCTATTTGTGGTACCTATGTTTACGTTGACCAAGCACCGCTAGAATGTTGGATCGCCGCTTTCGCTGGCACACAAGATAGCAGTGAACCACCTGAACTCCTGGAGGGTTGGCGGCTCCAGACGCGATCGCAGTTTTCACTCCAGGTACTTCCAGGCGACCATTTCTTTCCGTTTACCAGCCCAGAATTGCTGAGAACAATTGTGACAATGCTGGCGTAAAATTTGTCACCGTTCAAGGGGTTGACAAAATTTAATTGAGAAACCCAATGGTAGTTGTTAGCCTGCATTATTCATGGGAATTGAGGGAAAGTCTCGAAACCGCTTGGACATCAGCGATACCGCGATCGCTTAAAAAAACAGTCTGTATTTTCGGGTGGAGGGGCACCTCTCGTGGGTGCCCTGATCGCTGGGGGTAGGCACAAGACCTACCCCTACGGATGCATGGGTTGTGAATTATCCAGGCTAAACCAGACAAAAAAGCGCCTGAAACTCAGACGCTTGCGGGGAATTAGTCAAACACAAAAGTACATCACAGCTCATTACCTCAGAGCTTCTGCACCACCTACAACTTCCAGAATCTCCTGTGTAATCGCCGCCTGACGGGCTTTGTTGTAGGTCAGCGTGAGGGTTCCGATTAGTTCCTTCGCGTTATCGCTGGCACTGCTCATCGCCGTCATCCGAGCCGCAAGTTCACTGGCCGCAGACTCTTGCAACGCTCGTAACAGTTGGTTATTGAGGTAAAGCGGCAGCAACGCATCCAGAATTTGCACCGGGTCTTGCTCAAAAATCATGTCTTTCGGGAAGGTTTGGGTGGGAGCGGCAATTTTCTCGCGCGCCACTTCAAACTGCCCACTCCGGGTGGTTAACCGGAAAATTTCATCATCTGCAACTTCTAAGCCTTGCGGGTCGAGGGGTAGCAACGTTTGCACCACCGGACGCGAACTAATCAACGACACAAAACGAGTGTAAATGAGTTCAACCTTGTCCACTGTTTCCGACAGAAACAACTCCAACAAGGCATCGGCAATCTGAGAAGCTTCTGCCGCCGTGGGTACCTGGTCTAACCCGGAGAAAACCGCTTCGATCGGTTGCTCGCGGCGTTGAAAATACTGAGATGCCTTACGGCCAACAATGATAAAGCGATAGTTAATGCCCTCGGCTTGCAGTTCTTTGGCCCGATTCTCCGCCCGTCGAATGACGTTGGAATTGTAAGCACCACACAGGCCACGATCGCCGGAAATCACCAAAATTCCCACCGTTTGCACCGCTCGCTTCCGTAGCAGGGGCAGGTTGGCATCCTCAAACCGCAGGCGAGCCTGTAAACCATACAAAACTTGCGCGAGGCGATCGGCAAATGGACGAGTCGCAATCACTTGTTCCTGAGCACGACGCACCTTGGCAGCAGCAACCAAGCGCATCGCTTCAGTAATTTTTTTCGTATTTTTAACCGACTGAATTCGGTCACGAATGAATTTTAAGTTTGGCATAACGTTGACTAGGGGTTAGGGATTAGGGGCCAGGGGCTAGGGATGGGGAAGGGATAACACCCCACTCCCCATTCCCTATTCCCGATTCCCGATTACACAGATGCCAGGAAGGTTTTTTTGTACTCAGCGATCGCGCCCTTGAGAGCTTCCTCAGCTTCCGCACTCAGTTCACGCTTTTCGCGGATCAGTTCACCGTACTTAGGAGCGCTAGTTGCCAGATACTCCCGCAGCCCTTGCAGGTAGCTAACCACCTTATCCGTGGGGATGTCATCCAGATAGCCATTGATGCCAGCGTAAATCGCCGCTACCTGATCACTAACAGACAGGGGTGAAAATTGCGACTGCTTCAAGATTTCCCGCAACCGTTGACCGCGTGCCAGTTGATTCTGGGTGGTTTTATCGAGGTCAGAAGCAAACTGAGCAAATGCTTGCAGATCGTCAAACTGAGCCAGCTCCAGCTTCACCTTACCAGCCACTTTCTTCATAGCTTTGGTTTGAGCGGCTGAACCCACACGGGATACAGAAATACCCGCGTTCACTGCCGGACGCAAACCAGAGTTAAACAAGTCCGTAGACAGGAAGATCTGACCGTCTGTAATCGAGATGACATTGGTGGGGATGTAGGCTGATACGTCACCGGCCTGGGTTTCCACAATGGGCAATGCAGTCATGCTACCGCCACCCAATTCATCGTTGAGTTTAGCGGCCCGTTCCAGCAAGCGGGAGTGGAGATAGAAGACATCGCCAGGATACGCTTCCCGACCGGGAGGACGACGCAGCAGCAGAGACATTTGGCGGTAGGCTTGCGCCTGCTTGGACAAATCATCGTAGACCACAAGGGTGTGTTTGCCCTTATACATGAAGTATTCGGCCATTGCAGCTCCGGTGTAGGGAGCCAGGTATTGCAGGGAAGCGGGATCGTTAGCGTTCGCGGCCACCACAATGGTGTAATCTAACGCACCTCGTTCACGCAATACGTTGACAATGTTAGCCACGGTAGAGGCTTTCTGCCCGATCGCAACATAGACGCAGATCACGTTTTCCGTCTTCTGGTTCAGAATCGTGTCGATCGCGATCGCGGTTTTGCCCGTTTGACGGTCACCAATAATCAGTTCCCGTTGGCCTCGACCGATAGGAATCATAGAATCGATGGCCGTGATTCCCGTCTGCATGGGTTCACAAACCGACTTCCGGGCAATAATGCCAGGAGCCATTGATTCCAACAACCGAGTTTCTGTCGTCGCAATCTCGCCCTTACCATCAATGGGGCGACCTAGAGCATCGACAACGCGACCAATCAGCGCGTCACCAACGGGCACCTGGGCAATCCGGCCTGTAGACTTGACGGCGCTGCCTTCCTCGATGCCACGTCCGGTGCCCATCAACACCGCACCGACATCATCTTCTTCCAGGTTCAACGCGATACCAATGGAACCATCTTCAAACTCCAGCAATTCGCCGGCCATTGCTTGTTCTAACCCGTAGATGCGGGCAATCCCGTCACCTACTTGCAGAACGGTACCAACGTTGGATGCTTTCACATCCTGGTCGTACTGTTCAATCTGTTGCCGAATAATGCTGCTAATTTCGTCAGGACGGATACTTACCATAGAGTTACTCTTTCAGTGAACGAGGGTTTGAGTTCTAATGTTGAGGTTTAGAAAAACCAAATGTTCTTCGCGGCAAGATGGCTTAAGCGGCATTGCTCAAACGGAGCGAAATGCGGCGCAATTGCCCACGCAGGCTAGCATCAATCACCTGAGAACCAATCTTAATGATGACTCCACCAATTAAGTCTGGATCAAGCTTCGTTTCCAATTCCACACTGCGAGCGCCGGTAATTGCCATGACTTTGTCTTGCAGCGATCGCTTCTGGTCATCAGTCAACTCACTCACCGTTGTGATTTCCGCCAGAACAGTTTGATTGAGTTTGCGGATCAAAGCCTGAAACTCTTTACAAATGCCTTCCAGCAAAACAATGCGGCGGCGATCAACCAATACCATTAAAAAGTTGCGAGTATAGGGATGAACGCGATCTCCCAAAACTTGATTCAACACCGCTTTCTTCGGTTCTACTTTGAAGATTGGGTTGGCCAGGAACTCGCGTAAATCGGGTGAGTCTTTCAACAGGCTAGCGATCGCGTTAATATCTTGCGTCACTGGCTCCACAATGTTGCTGTCTTGCGCGACAGAAAGGAGCGCCTGAGCGTAACGCTGTAAAATCTCGCCTGTCATGATGCCTGAATCTTTCATGAAGCACCTCCAATCATTGCAATGCTGCGATCAATGATGCCCCGCTGCACATCGTCATTCAGATGAGCAGGCAACTCAGACTCCGCCTTTTGCAGTGCTAATGCAGTGACCCGCTGCCGTAGCTCCGCGATCGCCCGTGCTCGTTCAGCATCAACATCCTGAAAAACCGATTCGCGCAACCGTTGAATGTCTCGCTCCGACTGCTCTAAAATCGCCGTCCGGGTCGTTGCTGCCCGCTCGTCGGCAGCCGCCCGAATTCGAGCCGCTTCCTGCTGGGCTTGTGCCAACTTCTGTTGCTCCTCTGCCAACGCTGAAGCAGCCTGCTGGCGGCGATCTTCCGCCTCCTTAATTGCAGCTTCAATCGCTGAACGGCGGTCCACCAGAATTTTGCCTAAAAATCCGCGCCCAAAATAAATCAACAAACCAATAACGACAAGGAGGTTGACCAAGTTGGTTTCCAGAATGTCGGTGTTTAAGCCGAATCCTCCTTCTTCAGCGGCTTCCATGCCAGCTTCCGCCATCAGCCATCCAATCCCAACAATACTCATAACTGCGCCGTCCCCATCTCTTTTCTATGCTGCCAACTCCCCAACAGTCAGCGTTCAACTGCATGGCACCGTGGACCATCAACCCACTGTCGTACCCAACAGTTTGCCTAAAATTTGGCGACTCAAAGAGTCTACTTCCTGCTCAAGAGCGCTCATTGCCTCCTGCTTTTGCTGATCTAGTTCCCGTTGCGCTTGCTCACGTTGTAAGCGGGCTTGTTCCTGAGCTTCAGCGATTTTCGCAGCGACAATTTTCTGAGCTTCAGCCTGCGCTTCAGCAATCGTTGCTTGAGATTGCTTTCGAGTGTCGGCTAGCTCTGCTTCGTACTGTTTTGCTAAGTTTTCAGCTTTAGACAGACGCTCCTGCGCTTCGACTTGATTACGACGAATGTAATCATTCCGGTCTTCAATCGCCTTTGTCAACGGTTTGTAAAAGACCGCATTGAGAATGGCCACCAGCACTAAAAATTGCACTGCCATCAATGGCATGGTTGCATCAAAATCAAACATTTTTCCCCTTTCCGACTGCGATCGCAGTGCTACGCGGTAAGTAACGTTGCCAATTCGTTGCTAGGGATACAACCCCAAACTGGAAACACAGGTTACAACA
>JANRIS010000094.1:0-35666 GCA_033764685.1 Leptolyngbyaceae cyanobacterium bins.349 | reverse complement strand
CTAATTCTTCTACGGTGTTGATGCTGGTAGGTAGGAGGCTGGTGTTGAATGCGGTCATAGTTGCACATTGAACTGTTTGCCCCTCAATTATCACCCTTTAGATTGTTGCGATTGAAACCGTGTTTTTAAGGGACAAAAGCCTAATTTAAAGCAAGATTTAAGCAAGGCTTTTGAGTCAATGCTCGTAAGCTTGATCTGGCAAGGTTTCAGGGGTTTTGATGACAGGTCTCCAAAACCTGATGTCGAGGGTTCGAGTCCTTCAGGGCGCGTTTCAATGATGTTTAGAGATAGCTAACGAAGGTAGCTAGAAATCCGTATCAAGTCCGGCATTTAAGGTCAGAAAGGTTCAATAGGTGGTGCTCTGCTCTGGGTGCAGTGGTTACCCCGTGGGTATTGTATCCATGAGCTTTTGTGTGGCTGAGGTGTTTTGAATGCAGTGCTGTGCCTTGGTTAAGAACCCGAGGCGGTGGGCAGATTTAAGTCAGGATTAATAGAAAAGCTGCTAAGGTGGCTGATTTTCGTCTGGCTTGCGATCGCTAGGCTACTGGATTTAATGTGGGGACCATGGATAATGAGGCACGAGTAGGGCATTATAGCTCTAATAAAGAATGCTATCAGCCTCGCCCACGCTTGGGGGGCCATTTGTGCTCTACTGCATGCTGAGAATTTATGCTACCGAACTTTCAAGCACGGAAAGCGCTGCCCCGAGAGTTAAGCCCTTTGGAGAATTTAGCATTTTGCTGTACGGGGCTTCTCGTGTGGCAACTGACCGTTGGTTTATTGAATGCATCCTTGGGGGCCTCGGCGCTCTGGGTTTGGCTACCTGGCGTGCTCATTGCCATGACGCTCACGCTACAAGTTAAGCATTTTGGCAGGTATTACCCGGATGTCTCTGGTGGTACCGCGAATTACACGGCCCGCTTACTGGCTCATTGTCCTCTGGTAGGGGCCTATGCTGCGATCGGTTACTACATTAGTTGGGTTGCTGGGATTGCTGCTAATGCACTTGTGCTGACAAGTTTGATCAAAATTCACACGGATGCGGCGGGTGTAGCCTGTCCTGAGCTGTGGTTGAAAGTTGGCTTTACAGTGCTTCCCTTCATTCTGGCGTTTACCGGAACTCGTGCATTAGCACTGCTCCATATGGTCTTTATGCTACCGGCCATTGGGTTTCTACTTCTATTTACGCTGCAAGGTCTCAGTTGGTTAGTAGTTTCGCCTAACCGTTCCGAGATCCCGCCGATCAGTTTTCCCAGCCTGGGCGGGGTGGAGTGGTTTAAGTGGTTCTTTGTGGCCAGTTTTACTGTTTTTGTCAGTGAAGGCGGCAGTGCCTTTATTGCGGATAGTCGTGAACCCAGGGCGGCATTACGCAGTTTGTCCCTTACGGCATGGCTGGTGCCTGTTGTTTATCTGGGTGGTTCCTGGGTTGTGGCTCGTTGGTCAACGGATACAACGGGGGATGCCTTTTTAACGTTGTTGGGGGCGGCGACTCCATTTTGGGGAGCGAGTGCATCGGCATGGGTGACGTTGCTGATTGCCTCGGCGGCCTTGCTGGCGACTACGACCACCGTTGCGGTGGTGGAGCGCAATTTGTATCAGCTGGCGCTGGATGGTTATGTTGCGCCGATGTTTGGGGTGGCCTCGCGGCGGGGAGTCATGGCACCGGCTTTGACGATTACGTTGGTGCTGAGTTTGGGGTGTTTGGTTTGGGGGGATATTGCGAAACTGCTGGCGATCGCCAATGTGGGTTATTTAGTGGCGATCGCTTCATTTCATTGGGGTAGCTGGGTGAACCGCGATCGGCCAGAAGTGTTGTGGCCCCGCTGGTCATTGGCTTGTTTTGGGGTAGAAACCCTGGCCTTAGTGATCGGGGGGGTGGCTGTCGGTGTGCAAGAGTTTGTCCTGGGGTTGGCGGTGCCGGCGGTTCTGTTAATGGGGGATGCCTTAATTCGACGCATGGCGCTGCCTATCTTTCAACCGGGATGGTGGCAAAACCTGAGTGAGGTGAATCTTCGTCGTCAACTCAAAGATTTTCTGGCGGTTCAGGTGATTGTGCTGATTTTTCTGTTAATCGGCGCCACCATTACAGGTTGGTTCATTAAACAGGTGCTGGTGCCGCAACCACACCCCGTGAAAACTGAGTTATTAGGGGTTTTGGTGCTGGTTGTCACTTTTGTGGGAGTTGCGATCTCCGCCTGGACCAGCCTGCCCCAGGTAACAGCCATTGCAGAAGCCCGCCGACAGGCAGAGCATTTATTTACGATCGCTCAGGATGGCATTGTGGTGCTGGATCGGTATGGCCTGATTCGGCAAATCAACCCCGCCGCCGCCCAACTGTTTGCCGTGAATGCCTGTGATCTGCTGGGCCATCCGCTCAATCAGCATTTGCCCAATTTAGTCGGCTTGCCTCAAACCTGGCTCCACCGGAGTACCCAGCGGGTTCTGGAGAAGGACGTGGTCAAAACGCTAGAAATGTCGATTTCAGAGCAGAATGAGCCGGACGAGTTGAACTATCTGGTGATCTTGCGGGATGTGAGCGATCGCGTGGCGGCAGAAACAATGGTGCGTCAACAGGCAGAACGCGATCGCTTGCTTAGTGAGATTGCCCTCCACATGCGGCAATCCCTGGAACTGAATCAAATTTTAAGTACTGTGGTGGCAGCCGTGCGGCAATTTCTGCAAACAGATCGGGTTGTGATCTACCAATTCCGGGCCGATTGGAGCAGCCATGTCATTGTGGAATCAGTGGCACAGGAGTGGCCGTCGATTGCGTATCGGCAAATTGCGGCAACGTACTTTCCTGAAAACGTTAGGAAAGCATATCGGCAGGGACAGATTCAAACAATAGAGGACGTTTACGCCGCAGATTTGCCGGAGCGGCAGCTTGAGTTTTTCACGCGGTTGCAAATCCGGGCCAAGCTAATTGTGCCAATTGTGCAGAGTGATACGCTGTGGGGGGTGTTGGTGGCTCATCACTGTCGGAGTACTCGCGGCTGGCAACCCACAGAAATTGACTTTCTCAAGCAATTGGCTATGCAAACTGCGATCGCTATTCATCAAGCCGAACTGTATCGCCATGAACAGCGCCTGAATCTGATTTTGGAACAGCAGGTGGAAGAACGAACGGCGCAATTGCAACAGGCGTTACGGTATGAAGCGGTGCTGAAGCGCATTACCGATAAAGTCCGGGATAGTTTAGATGAAGAGCAAATTTTGCAAACGGTGGTGGAGGAACTGGCAAATCAGCTCCAACTTTACAGTTGCGATACTGGGTTGTATGACCTCAGCCAGGAGCAGTCTGTGATTTGCTACGAGTACGTTCGGGCGGCGACTGATATTCCCCTGAGTATCGGCAGTGTGGTTGCATTTGACTCCTTCGCTGAAGTTTATCGCCAATTGTTACGGGGGCAGGATTTACAGTTCTGCTGGCTACCAACGTTTGTTGATGTCGTCAGACCGACCCCCCGTCAATACACTATTTTGGTCTGCCCGATTATGGATGATCAGGGTGTAATCGGCGATTTATGGCTGTATCGCAGGCAAGAAAACTTTTTTGAGAACACCGAAATTCGCCTCGTCCAACAGGTTGCTAATCACTGTGCGATCGCGGTTCGGCAAGCTCGCCTGTATCAAGCGGCCCAAGTGCAAGTCAGAGCACTAGAGGAATTAAACCAGCTTAAAGACGATTTCCTCAGTACTGTTTCCCATGAACTTCGCACCCCCATTGCCAACATGAAGATGGCGATTCATATGTTGAAACTGAGTGGTGACGAGCAACGGCGCGATCGCTACATCGAGATTTTGCAAACTGAATGCACTCGAGAAGCGGATCTGATTAATGATCTGCTCGATCTCCAACGGCTGGCTTCAGGATTGAAGGAACTGGACCTTGAACCGATCCATCTGCAAGCCTGGTTGCCTGCTGTCATTGAACCTTTTCGAGAACGCACTCAAAACCGCCAACAAGTTTTACAGGTTTACATCCCATCGGACCTACCAGAACTCACGACCGATGCCGTCTCACTCAGCCGAATTCTGGCTGAACTGTTGAACAATGCCTGCAAATACACCCCACCCGGCCAGGTGATCAGAGTTGCGATCGAAACGGACGGTCCATTTAAGCCCGCGATCGCGGAGCAGGAAACCAGGCAGCGGTTCCCGCTTCTGAGTCTTAAGCCTCAAACTCAATCTATCGCTGCGTCTGAATTTTTGTGGATTCGGGTAAGTAACACGGGCGTAGAAATTCCGGCTCAAGAACTTTCTCGCATCTTTGAGAAGTTTTATCGCATTCCCAGTATCGATCGCTGGAAACAGGGTGGCACCGGCTTAGGCTTGGCATTAGTCCAAAAGTTGATTGAACACCTGGGGGGCACAATTCAGGTCGAGAGTGGCTCTGGCCAGACCTGCTTCCATGTGAAATTACCCTTCTCCTGTCGCTAAAACTAACTAAAAACGAACTACTTTCATCAAGTCCAATACAAAATTTTGGCGTTAGGAAAACGGCGGCTAATCTCACCTTCAAAAAATTGCCGTAGAGTCTTCATTATGTTTGCCCCATAGACGTACTTCAACCCACCAAACTTATTGCGCTTGACGCTACGAGAGGCTTCATCCATTTCTAGCTTGCTATAGGGATACCAGCTATTCAACACTTCCTTAGAGCCAGGAGTGAAGCGGTGGGAAATTAATTCAACGGTCAAATCGCAGTCAAAATCGAGTGCATTGCTAATGTCATCCAGTAGGCGAGAATAGTGCAGTTCCCAATCTGCGATCGCCATAATGGGGGCAATCACCAACCCAACCGGATAACCGCCACCGCCCGCTGAACGAGGCAAAGCCAGCTTACGTAATGCCTGGAGTCGTGCTGCTACTGGAGCTGTCCCACCCTCATGACGCAAAGCAATGGGGGCCGCATTCACGCTGATCCGGCACCGAGTATGGCCATTATGGGGCAAGTCTAACAGGGGATCAACCGCGTCAAACTTGGAAACCCACCGCAAGTAGCCATCTTCCCGCTGCCCAAAATAGCGAATACACTCCGCCAAGCCACCCGTCAAATGCTCGATACCCAGAGGATCGGTGTAGCAACTCACTTCAAAAGAAGTCTCTTTGCCAGGAGCCTCATACTGGCCCAGGTTCGCCAAAATTTGGGGCAGATTCGCAAAGACCCGAATTGCGGGTGGACCCTGCAAACTTCCCGCCAAATAACAATACTGACAATGGGCCGGACAACCCTCGGCAAGGTGAAACTGCCAATCAGCCGAGGGAGGAATTGGACTCAGCTTAAAACTACTGGGAGGTGCAGTCACCACGGCTAAGGTCCGCTTGGCAATATCGTAGGTCTCCCGCTCTGTCTCGCCCCGCAAGCCTGTCAGACGGTTACGAGCTAAGGTTTCAATCGGTAGACCCAAAGATGCTAAACGAGCGTAAATCTGCTGTCCCCACGGCTCATCCAGGGCCGCAGGCGTAAACATGACTCGCTCCGGCAGCCACAGGCGCGGCTGTGGCTCAGAAGACTCAGAAGCAGGAATGGAAGAGGCGATCGCAGTGGGTGATACCATCAAAGCTCCATGCATCAGTGCTATTTCTACTATCCAACATGGATAATTCTGTGAGCAGTAATCAAGGGTGTAGAGGCCGCCGCTGCCGGTACGGATGACCTGACCAGGGCAAAGGATCGTAGCCAGGAGGAGGAAGTGAGAAAACTATCCCCCGCTTCCCCCCGGCAAAAAAATAAGGAGTTGAAGATATGAGCGATCGCCCATATCTTCAACTCCCCCCTGAGTCACAACTTACTGAGAACGTGCTGGTTTGCGTAGCGCTTAACGATAGTCCGAGCGAGAAGAGGTAACCGTGGGTTCCTGATAACGAACGGTGTTGTCCTGATGCTTTTTGCCAGCCAAACCTGCCAGCCCCGCCAGACCCAACAGACCTAACCAACCCCAGTCAAAGTCTCTGTCTGCTTCGGTATCAGTGGTGGTAGTTGTGGTGCCAGCCGTGTTGGCATCTTGTGCAGAAACTGCATTGACGACAGGCAGCGTCGCAAGGCTGAAAGACAAAACACTCAAACCAACAATCTTTGCAATTTTCATGATTGAAACTTCCTTCGTCGTAGTATTTACTGAGATTTGCAGCGAACAGTTGCAGCCACTAAACCTGTAAATCCCTTCAAAGACAGAAAAAACTCCATCAGAAGTTGCTGATTTACAGATTAAGCAAATAATGCTTTTCAACTAACCATTTCACTGTACTGAAGGTTGTTGAAGGGGGAATCAAACCACAGCTAGACTTGATTTCTGAAAAGCCTCTAACCAAAGGAATAACTACACTCATCTAATTCTTGAAATCACAAATCTCATATCTGAATTACCACTCTAGGTTGATCTGCAATGGTGGATAAATTCATAAGGTTAACTTAGCAAATTTAATTTCTAGAGTCGTTATTTTCTTACGCACCATAGAAGGTTTGCTAATAGCTCCATTACCTAGTCAAGGAAATTTAGCGATGAAACGTTTTAACCAATTTGTTAGTACTAGTCTGTTGGCTATGGGGTTGAGTCTTACCGCCACTGTCCTTCCAGTTGCCGCCCAAACGAATCCAGCACCTGGCGCTGCCCCTACCACTGAGAACCCTCAACAGAACAATGCGCCGAATCTAGACACGACTCCCTTTCAAGAAACAAGAGGTAAAGCAGACAACTACGGCTGGTTGGGTTTGTTTGGTCTACTGGGGCTATTAAATTTGCTCCGCAAACCAGAACAAGCTACTGCTTACCGTGAACCTGATGTAGCAACAACGAGCCAAACTCAAGATCGCTACTAGACGGTATATGACTTTAGCTAGATGAAAAAAACTGTTTCAACCGTTAATTTGGATACGAATCTAGCTGATTTTAGATTCGCGCAGAAATTTGAACTTTTGAGTTTGGGTAGACGGTTTGGTCGCTATCTAAACTCAAAAGTCAATAAACAAGGTGAAATGGAGAATTGTTATGCATGGTTTAATGTCTGGCGCGATCGCTCGCGTTGCTACTTTTGCTCGGTCTCTTCGCTTGAGACAAGCTTTAATTGTCACTTTAATTGGCTTATTAGCGTTAACTAGCACTGCTTGTAGTGGTGCCACAGATGCCCGTTCTGCTGATAATGTGGGTGTGAAGCAGGGGTATTACGGTTCCTCCCCTTACGATAAAAATGATGGCCCAACCCGTGAACTGTACAAGCCAGTGCAAAAGCGGGAGGGTGGTATGAACAATTACAATGACGATCCGAAATACGATCGCGCTGATGTGAAAGCCAATGTTCAGGAGCGTGTGCGGCAGGCGGCAGAAAACCTGAATAAGAATCAGGCGCATAACCCTAAGGAAGTATTTTCTAACATCAAGAATCGCAATCCTTTGGACGACAAAGCTGAACAAACCTCTGACAGTATTACGAAGTCTGCCGAGAAGTTGGCAAATGATTTTTCTGAAGGTACCCGTAAAGGAGTGCGGAACGTTCAGGAGAATCTGGATCGGGCTGGGGATGCGGCTCCGCGTGTGTTGAATGAATCGAAGCGGAATGCTCAAGGTGCCCTTGATGATGTGCGGGAAGGTACGGAAGCAGTTCTTCAGGGTGGCAAAAATGTGGTCGGTCGTGCAGGTGAGTTACTGCAAGATCGTGCCAGTGATGCCGTTGATGCGGTGGGCGATCGCCTGTAATTGCTGGCCTCAGGCATTTTCCACTGCTTGAGTCAGGGATGAGACTTAAGTAGATTGGGTTTCTCACAGGGGGCATAGCACTGCTATGCCCTTCCACCATCCGACTGGTTGCCTTATTCCTTTCTACTTCTACCGTTCTGCATTAGTTTCTATACGCTATGTCTAACCAAACTCGAAAAGAGATTTTAAGAGCAATTTTTGCAATCAGTCTAATTCTAGTCGGTATTACTCACTTTATTCGGCCTGAACAGTATGCCCGCATTGTGCCCGCTCAATTACCAGAACCCATCAGCCTGGTTTATATCAGTGGTGCATTTGAGATTGTGGGTGGAATTGGCTTAATGATTCCCTATGTGAGTGTGGCTGCTGCGTGGATGTTGATTGCGTTATTTATTGCTGTGTTTCCAGCCAATATCAATCAGGCGATTCATAGTATCCCGATTGAGGGGATTCCCCACAGCCCCATTGGTTACTGGATTCGGTTGCCTTTTCAGGCTGTTCTAATTGCATGGGCCTGGTGGTATACTCGCAAGCCCGAAACTCAGGCTGGGGCGGCAGATGTGGCTGCTAATATTGAAGCGCAGCTCAATCGCTAATTGAGTCAGTAACTTCCTCGATAATTTGTTATTTATCAGGTCATTCCCATCATGGAGAATGTATCCAGGTTAGCACCCGAATTGGGTCTTGTTTGTATTACCGCATCCGATCGCGTGCGCTTCAAGACGATTACCCGGAAGCGCTTATTGCAGGCTAATCCTGAAGCACAAACGCAACTGCTGCGATCGCTGTATTCAGAAAATTTGAAACGGTTGAACAAAGCGGCAGATTTTTGTCAGGAGAACGGGATTCGGCTATTTCGGATGAATTCGTCTCTTCTGCCTTTTTCGGATGCGCCAGTGGGAGAAGCCTTGCTGCCAGAATTTGCGGAATTTATGCAAATCACTGGTGCCCATTTTCAAGAGGCAGGCATTCGGGTGGTGCTACATCCGGAGCAGTTTGTCGTGTTGAACTCGGAACGGGCCGATGTGGTGGCCAACAGCATCAAAAGTTTGAGTACCCATGCACAGGTGTTTGATCTGTTGGGCTTTCCCCAATCCACCTGGGCCTTGATGAATATTCACGGGGGGAAGGGAGGCCGCGCCCCACAACTGATCGAGACGATTCGGAACTTACCTGATAATATCCGCTCGCGTTTAACGTTGGAAAATGATGAGTATACCTACAGCGCAACGGATATTTTAGAGATTTGTCGTGCTGCCGATGTGGCTATGGTGTTTGATGCTCACCATCATGTGATTCATGAGCAGGTGGAGAGTTATGAGCATCCGAGTGTGGCAGCAATGCTAATGGCTGCTCGCACGACATGGAAAGTTCCAGAGTGGCAGTTGGTGCATATTTCTAATGGCAATCAATCTTTTCTTGATCCGCAGCACAGTGATTTTATTCGGGCGATGCCAAGTTCTTACTGGAATGTGGAATGGATTGAAGTTGAGGCTAAACAAAAGGAAAATGCGATCGCTCGTTTGCGTCAGGAATGGGCACCGGGAACTTTGATCGAGGCTTCCAGTTCACCCGTCTAAACGGTGTGCAAATAGTATGCTTGCAGTTCGATGCTTATTTAATTTCAACCACGAATGAATAAGGATAGCCTTTGTAATTGGAGTCCAGTTGTACGCCATAATCTCCACTGACGGGCAACTCACCCGACCAGCGATCGCGATCGTCCTGAATATCAGCCAGCAGTTTGCCGTCGGGTTTGGTAATAAAGGGAAACGGCCCACTCTGGCGCGTGACGGTAATCGTTTGTCCAGCCCGCGCCTGAAACAAATACTTGTGGAAGCCAGTGCCGATAAAGCGATCGCTAATTTCCGTACTGGTGTTGCCCGTCCCAAAGCGAACCCGCTCAATTTTTTCATTGCAACCGTTGCGTGTGCGAGATTGCGCTACCCAACCCTGTAACGGTTCGGTAATTTGCAGCCAGCCATTTTGTACTTTGGTGACGGTCAAAAACGTGCCGTTTTGCACCTGTCCCACAATATTATTCGTATTCGCCGTGGTTGGACTTGAGCGCACATTTAAAGGAGACTCAGGATCGTCAACGGTGGCCATTTTGATCACACAAGATTCGATTTGCCGGGAAGGGGGTACCTTCGCCACTGGTGCGGGGGGTTGCGGCTGGGCGGGTGCGGCGGGTGGCGCGATCGCGGCTGCCGTGGGGGGAGGTGATTGCGTGGCGATCGGGCTGGGCGATGGGGATGAGGCCGCAGGAGCGGCTGCAATTTGATCCTTAGAGGGAGATTGCATCATGGCGACGGCCACCCCCGCTGCGATGGCCAGACTGGTCACCCCAATCAGAATCAAAATAGACTGAGAATTCATGACGGCTGCACTCCAACGAGATCTTGATGCCATTGTGATCTCTCTTTTCACAGCGACATCATAAAATCCAAAAAAATTTGATTTTTATTAGAGAAGTGATTTTTTATCAAGGAATCGGAACCCAAAGTTTGATCGTTGTGTCCTGACTGCCACTGGCCAGCAGGTTGCCATTGCCACTAAAGGCCAGCGATCGGATCGCGCTGGTGTGCCCCTCCAACCGACGCAGCAGTTCTCCTGTTTGGGGTTGCCACAGGGCAATGGCACGATCGCCACCACTGGCCAGCACCTGACTGGTGGGATCAAAGGCAATGGCGGAACTGCCATCTTGGGCATCATCCAACGTTCGCAGCGGGGCATAGGTGGTGGCGTGCCACAGTTGAGTCACCCGCCCCACGCTACTGGCCAGCAGATGACCATTGGCACTGGGGGCGATCGCGTTGATGCTGCCGGTTGGGGTGGTGAACGAGTGGACCAATTGGCCCGTGTGGGGATTCCAGATTTGAAAGGTGCCATCCCGGTAGCCGAGAATGCACGATCGCCCATCCGCACTGAAGGCAATCGCCCGTACCGCATCGGTGTCTTCATCGGAGAGGGTCCGCAGTAAGCGCCCCGTCTGCACCGACCAGAGGTAAATTTCCCGACTGGAACTACTCATCAGCATCCGTCCGTTGGGGCTGAAGGTCACGCCTGTGATCCGGTGCTGATGTCCGGTTAAGGTTTGTTGCAGTTTGCCATCCGGTAATGACCAGAGACAAATGGTTTGATCAAAACTGCTGCTGGCAAACAAAAGATCATCCGGGCTAAGGGCAATGCCAGTGACGCGATCGCGATGCTGGGTCAGGGTTTGTAGCAGGGTTTTGGCCCGTACCGACCACAGCTTCACCGTTGTATCATGGCTGCCACTGACCAAAATGTGGTGGGCCGTACTGATGGCGATCGCGCTGACAGTGCCAGTGTGGTCCCGTAAGGTGCCGCGCAGGGCAGAACGCCGCCAGGAATTTTGGGGCAGGGATGCGCCCCGAAATACCCCCGTTAGTTTTTGTAACAGTGCGGGCTTGGGCACCGGGTTGGCTGCTGGTTTGGCATGGGCCGGGAGGCTGGATGGCGGCGTGGAATCGGCAGCGATCGCGGTTTGGGTCATCTCGTCCAAATATTTCAAAATCAGTTGTGGCGTTTGGGGCCGCCGACCGGGTAACAGAGCCATCATGTAATCCAGCAATTCCACCAGGGGTTGAGCCACCTGGGGCGCACTATCCTGCCAGAGTAATTTGCCGTTCCGGGGATCGCGTTCCAGATCAATGGGATGTTTCCCCGTGAGCAAATGCACCATTGTCCGGGCCAGGGCAAAATAGTCTGACTGCAAAACGGCTTTGCCCTCGGCCTGTTCCAGGGGGGTGTAACCGGGTGAAATTAAGCCCGTCCCGGTGATGTTTCGCAAATAGGTTTCAGAGACTTCTCGGACTCCACCAAAATCGATCAAAACCAGTTGTCCGTCGGGTTTGAGCATAATGTTGGAAGGTTTAATATCCCGGTGGATTAATCCAGCCTGGTGCAGCGGTTCGAGGATGGTCATTAGTTGCCGTAACCAGGCGATCGCTTGCTCGGCGGGAATGGGAAGTTGGTGCCGCTGTTCCAGCCATTTTTCCAAATTCAGCCCGTCAATTTTTTCCATCACCAGGCAGTAATTGGGTTCTTGGTCGGGTTGATCCAGCACAAAATACCCGTTTGCTTGCACTTGAGGAATTCCAGGACAATTCAACCGGATCAACACTTCGGCTTCCCGTTGAAACAGGGCGATCGCTTTCTGCTTGCCCTCCATCTGATTAATTCTTTGTAAATCTAGAACTTTGAGCACTTTGACCGTACCCGCGTCATCCACGTCAAAGGTTTGGCTGGTTCCCCCTTTGCCAATCGCTTGCAGCACAAGATAGCGATTTTGTAGGAATGCCCCAGGCCACACTAAACTCACAGCCGTTGACTCTCAAGAATGTGTTGTAAATTCACCACATTACGGGTAGCAAAGCCAATGGCTTGAGTCGTTTTCTCGTGTAAGCCGACTAATAAATCATTGAGATGCTGTTGCAATGTTCGCTCATCTCCTAAACAAATTTGTAATTCACTCATGAGTGAGGATACAACTGGTTGTGTTTGAGTGTGTCGACGTTGATAAAATTGGTCTTCCCGAAATAAGATGTGAGTTCTCAAAAGCCCTAAATTACGAATTGACTGAGTTTGGATTGTGGTTAAAACGTCAGTGCAAGCCTGAGTAATTAATTGTTTGAGGACATAGCGTGCAACGATGGGTTGCAAGGTGAAGCTAGACTCCCCCGCCTCAGAAATGGGTTCTTCTTCCAGGAGCGATCGCCGTTTGAGCGATTGCAACGTTTTTAATAATTCTGAAGATGAGGTGACTAAAAAGCGAGTATTTTCCCGCAATTGGGCGAGGGACTGTTGCTCCAGGGCCAGCCAATAAATCACGCCTTTCTCCAGGTCCGACAGGCGCTCAAATTGCTCATTTAATAAATTCAGTAATGTGTCACCAATGATGATGGTCCCCTGCTTTAATAACTGCGCCACATTGCCACCAAACAATTCCTGAATCGTAGTAGCGACAATTTGTAAGGCCAGTGGATTGCCCCGTTGCATTTGAATTAACTCTGCAATTCCGGCTTGCGTGGTATTCACGCCTTTGACCTGTAATAGTTGTTGTGCGGCCTCCGGCATCAAGCCGCGCACTTTCAGATGACGAATGGGTAATTCATCACCGGCCAGGGCCACCAGTGCGGCAGGGAGTTCTCGGCCTAACAAAGCCAAACAACTCCGATGGTCTCCCTGGGCCAGTTGTTGAAAAAACTCGCCGAACTGGTGACACTCCTGTCGGTATTGTCCGGTGAGTTCGCCGCTTTGTAAAATGCCTTCGACCTGATCCAGCACGATTAAACAGCGATGGGTTTTGAGTAACTCCAGGAAAAGCTGCATGTGCCCCTGGACGTGATCTGGCAGCGTGGCCTGGCTACCTAACCAGGCTTGCAGCAATTCGCTTAAAACGTGCAGCAGCATGGGGGCATCGCCCAAAGATTGAAACACCACCCAATCAAATTCCACGGAATATTCACGGGCAAAGCGGGCCAGTAAGGTGGTTTTACCAATCCCGCCAATGCCTGATACCATCACGACGCGACAATGATCCTGCACAATTCCCTGGTGCAGACTTGCTAGTTCGCGATCGCGCCCAAAAAACATGGAGGGATTGGGGACTGCTGCAAGTCGGGGTGGTGTGTGGCGATCGCTAGACACTTCAGGTTGAGGCCGGGGTGCTTGCACCGAGGGCCTGAGGGCCACCCGCTTCAGAGCTGCTTGAAAACTCGTCTTGCTGACTTCTTCTCCCAAGCCCTGCGATAACAGTTGCCACAGGGCTGGCCCCGCAAATTTCTTGATGTAGCTTACGGAATAATGGGAGCTGGCGGCAATTTGGGTGTAGGTTTGCCCAAGTAGTGCCCCCCGCAAGATCAACATCTGCACATCAGTGAGATGATGCCCTGTTTTGGCAAATACGGCAGAATCAGCCGTCCGGCAGGCTTCTTCCAGATTCATGTGCCCTTGATATCAGTAGATTCCCTGAATATACAGCCTAGATTAGCATGAACTTTTATGGTCTTTTATGACTCCCTGCCAGGTTTCATCTAACCTGACTTCAGTTCTCTACCAAAATAACTGCAATTTCCAAGATTTGGTATTATCGCTCACCTATTCGCTGACCTTTTAATCGTGGATATTCAGGAACTAACTCATTGAATTCTAACAACATCAGAACGGTCTATTTCTCATGTAGGTAGCTCCAGCTAAACGGGCGATCGCGAGACGAGTTGGCTGTTTAATTTGTTACCTGATACCCTCCCAAAAACATGACAAATGTAATATCTATCAATGCTAAATGATAGCCGGAATCAGCCAACCTGAGGACGTAGTTGGCTCTATCGCACAACCTGATTGTGAACAGCAAGTTGAAGAAAACTTGCGATTTCAACACATTCGGTTTAGTTTCCCCGCGCCTGTGTCTATTCTGAATCTATATTTCAGGGAGAAATAAATCATGCAAGCGAAAGTCCTTAGAACTACGATCGCCAAGCAATCTACCGTTCAGGCCCGCCTTCTAGCCCCCCAATTCAAGACGGAGTTGAAACCTGGCACCTATGACATCATTCGTTGGGCACACGCCTCCAATGGCCACCAGCGAGTCACGTTTGCCAACAAGATGGGCAACTTCCAAACCTGGTTGCTCTGGGGAGACGATATTCAATGCGATAACGAGTCTAAAAAAATCCAATTGCGAGTGCCCTACTACTCGCAACGGGATAATCGCTCAGCAGAATGGTGGCGGCAGTGCAATACCAGCAGCCACGCCATGATTCTCAACTTTCTGAAGCCTGGAAGTGTGGCATCGGATGATGACTACTTCCAGCGGTTTGTTCAACCCAACGGGGACTCTACCGACTGGACAGTTCACACGAATGCCCTCAAGCGCTTTGGGATTGACTCGGTGTATCGCCAGGATCTGGATTTTGCCGACCTGGAGAAATCTCTGGAGTTAGGGTTTCCAGTGGCGATCGGGGTGTTGCACAATGGCCCGATCGCGTCTCCCACCGGAGGGCACGTGTTGGTGATCACTGGGATGGATAAGGACAAAAGCGTATTCTATGCCAACGATCCCTGGGGAGTTGGTTTCCGTTACACCAATTTCAATGGCGAAAACGTGGAATATCCCATTCAACCCTCCCTCGATCGCCGCTGGCTGGCGGATGGTGATAAATCTGGTTGGGGCCGCTTGATTACCGCGATCGATGGTAAGCCCACCGGCTTGAGCTAATTGTTGGGTGAGAATGATTCTCTCTCGTTGGGGGCGAAGCATGGCACCCACTCCGCCCCTATGTCAATCCATTCCAGGCGTTGGCCGCATCATTGATGGCCTGATCCACCGATTTTTGCCCCAACATGGCCGACTGCAAATTGCTGTAAATCGCCTTTTGCAACTGTTTCACATTTTTCATCGCCGGAACCAGCACTTCTGCATCCTGCATTTGTTTCGCACTGATCATTCTGGCTTGATCCACCGGAGTCGCATTGGCTGGAGCCGTCGTGAAGTAGGGATTTTTCAGCGCATTGACGGTTGAGGGCAGGACCTTCGCCGCTTTGGCAAACTCCAGTTGATTCGCATCATTGGTGACAAATAAGGCAAATTTCAACGCCCCTTCTGGCACATCCGTATCCTTTGGAATCACGACATTCATCACAGCGACATTCTTTTTGCCCGTTTCGCCGGTAATTTGGGAGGCTGATGCTGAAACTTTGGCGATCGAGGGGGCGTTGGTGGCAATGTTGTTCAAAAACTCGGCACCCGATGCCAGGATGGCCGTATCACCGCGTTGGTACAGGTCGATCGCGTGGCGATGTCCCTCCGTTAGCACTTCCTTCGGCAGCAAGTCCTTCTGATACAAATCGACCCAGTACTGAAACGCCGCTTTCCCCTTGGGCGTGTTGAAGGCCGCTTTGCCATTCCCATCCACCAACTCAACGCCCATCTGCACAAACGACTCCAACACCTCCCCAGAATCCTCTGGCACCACCGTCGCAAAAAAGGCATACTTACCCGTCTTGTCCTTAATTTGCTGGGCGGCGGTGGCCAGTTCTGCATAGGTGGTGGGTGGCTGACTCACTCCGGCTTTTTGCAAAACATCCGTGTTGTAAATTGCCACCCGCGTTGTGAGATACCAGGGCAGGCCAAAGGTTTTGCCGTTGAGGGTGCTGGCTTTCCAGATATTCGGCAAATAAAGCTGCTGATCCTGCGCCGATACCTGGGTATCCAACTCCATCCAGGCGTTGCGTTCTGCCAGTTGCGAGGCAAACCCTGGATTGAGATTCACCACATCGGGAGCCGTCCTGGCGGAGACGGCGGTTAAAATCTTGCGCTCCATATCGGCCCAGGGCACATCCACCCAGCGCACTTTGAAGCTGGGGTTTTCCTGCTCAAATTTCCCAATCAATTGGTTGAAATAGTCGGTGAATTGGGGCTGGAGTTGCATCGTCCAAAATTCAATCTCCTGCTTGCCGCCTGCTGTGGTGGGTTGCCCATTGTTGGCGCTGGGCGCACCACAACTCACCAGCCAACTCAGCACAAATCCTAAGAGGGCCAGGAGGAAACCTTTTTTCCAGAAGAAGTTCCAGTTCATAGCAAGCGGCGTTGGGGAATAGATGTGGGAAACGTGAGAAAAGTCTTAGTTTACAACCTATTGATGATACCTGATGGCTTCCCTCCTGCTGCCGCGTCCCTGTTGATGCGGGAATTTGGGGTTGGATGATTTTTGGCACAATGAAGGGGATGCATTTGGACAGAACTATGCGACTACTGCACACGATGCTACGAGTCGGAAACCTGGAGCGATCGCTCAACTTTTATTGCAATGTGCTGGGCATGAAACTGTTACGGCAGAAAGATTACCCCGGTGGCGAGTTTACTCTGGCCTTTGTCGGGTATGGAGAGGAAGCGGATCATACCGTCCTGGAATTGACCCACAACTGGGGTACCGACCAGTACGAGATTGGGTCTGGTTATGGCCACATTGCGATCGGCGTGGATGATATTTACGGTACCTGCGACGCGATTCGGCAGCAGGGGGGCCACATTTCCCGCGAACCCGGCCCCATGAAACACGGTTCCACGGTGATCGCCTTCGTTGAAGATCCAGATGGCTACAAGGTCGAACTGATTCAGCTTGGCACTCAAGGAACTGGAAAACTCGACCAGCCTAAAGCGGCAACGGTTTGATCGACATGGGGCGTAGGGGGGCTGTTTCCGCTTCTATTGGTTACTCCCTCTGCTCCCCCTCTTGCCGCTCCAACTCTAGCCGCTACTGCCCAGAATAGGTTTTAATTGCCCTTGTAGGAGGCTGACTGAGTTTGGGTGAGGAGCGATCGCGTGAAATTATTCTTCTGGTGGCTGGGAGGAGCTAGTCTGCTTCCGTTTTGGTTGTCGATACAAATAGCTCATAGCGGCGAACCTCCGTACCCCGAACGCTCTTCTGCAACTGAGGCATCTCTGGCCGTTTGCCCAGCGGACTTGTCCTTACCAACTCTGGCCGATCCGCTCGACTGTGGCTCGGCGGATCTGGAAGGAGGGTCTCTGGAGCAAATTCGTTCTGTTGATGAGTTGAGCGATGTGAACCCTACGGATTGGGCCTACCAAGCGCTCAAGTCCCTGGTAGAAAAATATGGAGTAATTTCGGGCTTTGGCGACAAAACATTTCGTGGCAATCGGGCACTTACCCGGTATGAGTTTGCAGCAACCCTGAGTGCGGTGATGACGCGCATGGAGGAACTGTTGCAAACCGGAGCACTGGCCCAACTGCGGGAAGACTTCGTGACGTTGCGACGGTTGGAAGCTTCCTACAAAACGATTTTGGCTGAACAGCGCGATCGCCTCGACAAGCTGGACAATCTCACCGCCAAACTGGAGACACAGCAATTTTCCACCACCACGAAACTGAGTGCCCAACTGGTCGCCGGATTAACCAACGGGTCCAATGCCAATTCCACTGTACCCGCCCGCCTTCGCCTTGACTTGAATACCAGCTTTACGGGCACCGACCTGTTGCGGACTCAACTGGAGGCCGGGAACAACGGAGGCGATGCCATCAGCAAACGGCAAACGACTCGCGGCCCCAATTTGCTGGGAACAACGGGCTTGCTGGCCGATGGTGGCGGATTAGATTTTGTGGCAGTGCCCAACACGGTCCAAATTAGTAAGTTGTATTACAGTTTTCAGCCCGCACCGAACCTGAACTTGACCGTAGGGGCGCGGTTGAATCCCAGAGACTTCATTGACTACAACCGCTTTGCCAACGACTCCCTCAAAAACTTTAATTCCAGCTTTTTCATGAATAATCCCCTGATTGTGCAAAATCAGGTCGATCGCCCTGGTGGAGCCGGAGCCGCCGTGAGTTGGCAACTGGGCGATCGCTCTCCGTTGATCCTGCGTGCTCTTTACGTCGCGGCAGATGCCAATGATGTGACCAATGACAATGGCCTGCTGGGTGGCCGCAACCAGGGCAGCCTGGAACTGGAATATCGTTTCCGCAATCTGGTGACGCGGTTGCAATACACCAGCGCCACGGTCAACCGCACCGCCATCAATGCTGGCGGGCTGAATGTGGAATGGGCCTTTAACCGCCAGCTTTCTGTGTTTGGTCGATTGGGCATTGGCCGCTACAACGGCTTCAACTCGGCTCTCCAACGCAATTTAGACCTCAGCCCGATCGCCTGGGCCTTGGGGACTACCTTCCGGGAAATTATCATTCCAGGTTCGGTTGCGGGTCTAGCGATCGGGCAACCCTTTATCGAAAATGACATTGGCAACGCCACCCAAACCAACGTGGAACTGTATTACAGCTTTGACTTAAGCGATCGCGTCAGTTTTAGCCCAGCCTTCCTCATCGTTGCCAATCCTAACAATCGCAATACAGGCACCATTTTTGAATGGATTGTCCGGCTGGTTTATGCGTTTTAATCCCGTTCGTGCCGTTGGGTTTGGGTCTGAATTGGGGCATGAATCAAGGCTCCCAACATAGGCTACCGTGTGCACACAAATCTGGCGATCGCTCTAAAATCGGGTCAAACCCAATATTCTCCCACACCCCCTCCAGCACGTAGTCCCTGGCACTTCTCCAGTCTCTGGTTGGGACGCTGTGCCGATGGATTTCTGCGAGCTATCAGAGCTGAATTCAACAACGTCTCCTCCAAGGTTGAACAGATTTTCCAGAGACTCTGTTGCGGGGGGTGTGGGGGAGTGAGGCCCCCACGAGGCGGGGGACAAAGTATTTTCTGCGACGCATTGCCGAAGAAAATGCTTTGGGAGGGGGGACGTCCCCCGGCACAGTCTTTGGGTTGAGTCGAGATTTATGTACCCAGTAGCCCAGAGCGGGAGAGGCTCTTAGGGTGAGGGTGACAAAAGTGGGCGTTGCTGAATTGAGGTATGAATATCAGCATTCGCCCTCACCCTAGCCCTCTCCCAAGGGGCGAGGGAACAAGATTTCTAGCTCCCTTCTCCTTGGGGAGAAGGGTTGGGGATGAGGGCAAATCATACTTGCATTCAGCAACGCCCAAAACTGGGATGCCCCCAATCGCTGCAATGGCAAGTATGAATCCTAACCACGCAATTCTCAAGGGATCGTGAAATCCGCGTCGGAGTCCTTATCGCTTGCTCGGTTATACTGAAAATCCAGACTATTGTTATTTTTACCGACCACTTCTATTCATAAGAAATGCAGCCAACCGACCCGAATAAGTTTACCGATAAGGCATGGGAAGCGATCGTCCAGGCGCAAGATGTCGTCCGCCGCTACAAGCATCAGCAGCTTGAAGTTGAACATGTGATGGTCTCCTTGCTAGAACAACAAGATGGGTTGGCCGCGAAAGTTTTGACTAAAGCTGGAATCGACACCGCTCGCCTGTTTCAGCAGATTGATGATTTTGCGCGACGGCAGCCCAAAGTTGCCAATACCGAACAACTGTATCTGGGGCGCAACCTGGATGTGATGCTTGATCGCGCCGAAGAAGCCCGCGCCCGCTTTCAGGATGATTTTATCTCAGTCGAACATTTATTGATGGGGTTTGCCGTTGATCCCCGTTTGGGCGTACGCATTTTTCGGTCCTACGAACTCGATCCGCGCAAGTTAGAAACCCTGATTAAAGAAGTGCGGGGCAGTCAGAAGGTCAGCGATCAGAATCCAGAATCCCGCTATGGCGCGCTGGAAAAGTACGGACGGGATCTGACGGAGCAGGCCAAAGCGGGCAAAATCGATCCGGTGATTGGGCGGGATGAAGAAATTCGGCGGGTGGTGCAGGTGTTGTCGCGCCGGACGAAAAATAACCCGGTCCTAATTGGCGAACCCGGTGTAGGCAAAACCGCGATCGCGGAAGGGTTAGCCCAGCGCATTGTCAATGGCGATGTGCCCGAATCGTTAAAAAACCGCAAACTGATCACCCTGGATATGGGGTCGCTAATTGCCGGAGCCAAGTATCGAGGTGATTTTGAAGATCGGTTGCGATCAGTCCTCAAAGAAGTCATTCACTCCGACGGACAAATTGTGCTGTTCATTGATGAATTGCACACTGTGATTGGAACGGGGTCCACTCAGGGCGCGATGGATGCTGGCAACCTGTTGAAACCCATGCTGGCGCGGGGTGAGTTGCGCTGTATTGGCGCGACCACCCTGGATGAGTACCGTAAATACATTGAAAAAGACGCAGCCCTGGAACGCCGCTTCCAACAGGTGTTTGTGGATGAGCCATCGGTAGAAGACACCATTTCGATTTTGCGCGGCCTCAAGGAGCGCTACGAAGTGCATCATGGCGTAAAAATTGTGGATTCGGCTCTGGTTGCCGCCGCTACTCTCTCCTCCCGCTACATTTCCGATCGCTTCCTGCCCGACAAAGCGATCGATCTGGTGGATGAAGCCGCCGCCAAACTGAAAATGGAGATTACCTCCAAACCCGCCGAACTGGAAGCGATCGAGCGCCGCTTGATGCAGCTTGAGATGGAAAAGCTGTCGCTCAAAAGTGAAGACCAGATCGGGATGCTGGCATCAACTCGCGCCTCGAAAGAACGCTTAGAACGGATCGAGCAGGAGATCAGCGACCTGGCGACCAAGCGAGTTGATTTTGATTCCCAGTGGCAGGGCGAAAAACAACTCCTCGACAAAATCAGAAATCTGAAAGAGGAGGAAGATAAGCTGCGGGTGCAGATTGAACAGGCAGAACGGGCCTATGACCTGAATACAGCCGCCCAGTTGAAGTACGGCAAACTGGAGGCGGTGCAACGCGATCGCGAAGCTCAGGAAGCCCATCTGTTGGAAGTTCAATCTCGCGGTTCGGCCCTGCTACGGGAACAGGTGACTGAATCAGACATTGCCGAAATCGTCGCCCGCTGGACTGGCATCCCTGTCACTCGCCTGCTGGAATCCGAACGGCAAAAACTGTTGAATCTAGAAAAGCATTTGCACGAACGGGTGATTGGGCAACACGAAGCAGTAGAGGCCGTAGCCGCCGCGATCCGACGTGCCCGCGCTGGCATGAAAGATCTAGGACGACCCATCGGTTCTTTCCTGTTTCTGGGGCCAACCGGAGTCGGTAAAACGGAACTGGCTAGAGCGCTGGCCCAATTTTTGTTCGATACGGATGACGCGATCGTTCGGATCGATATGTCTGAATACATGGAAAAGCATTCCGTCGCCCGCTTGATTGGCGCACCTCCCGGCTACGTGGGGTATGAAGAAGGGGGGCAACTGTCAGAGGCCGTACGTCGCCATCCCTACTCCGTTGTGCTGTTTGATGAGGTGGAAAAAGCTCACCCGGATGTATTCAACATTCTGCTGCAAGTGCTGGATGACGGACGCATCACGGACTCCCAGGGGCGCACCGTAGACTTCCGCAACACCGTGTTGGTGATGACCAGTAACATCGGTAGTGACCATATTCTTGATGTGTCCGGTGATGACGATCGCTACGAAGAGATGCAAAAACGGGTGACACATGCTCTCCGCAAGCACTTCCGCCCCGAATTCTTAAACCGCATTGATGACATCATCATCTTCCATACTCTGGGCCGTGAAGAACTGAGCCAGATCGTTGGCCTCCAGATCCAAAAAATTCAGGTGATGCTGGCTGACCAAAAAATTCGCTTTGAGATGACGAGTGCGGCCCGCAACCATATTGCAGAAGTTGGCTATGACCCTACCTATGGTGCCCGTCCGCTGAAACGTGCAATTCAACGAGAACTGCAAAATCCGATCGCCACCAAGATTTTAGAGAACGCCTTTACCGAAGGTGACACCATTCTGATCGATTTGGGGGATGACGGGTTGGAGTTTACAAAAAAGGAAACCCCAACGAAAACTCAACCCGCCTTAGCTTAGCCGGATGGATTGAATTATCCCTGGACTGAGCATCGTACCAAACCAACCAGGTAAAAACTTTGCTGATGAAAAGCTTTGCTAATGGAAAGCATCGCTCTGGTCTGAAAACAACATGCCTGTACGGGCAGGTTTAGCAAAGAATTATCGGCTGATCGCCAAAACTCCAGCAAAACCTGCCCCAACCCGAAGGGGATATTTTTCTTGAAGATCGCCCGATTGCATGAATTTTGAGGAGGCAAAAAGAATAAAAGGTGTGTCATCAACACACCTGCTTAAGCAATAAATCCGCCTTGACTCCGTATATCTACGGACTAACCGAGCGGTACAAGTTCCTTCCTGGATTCCTTGCTGACTTCCAGAGGCACAGGTTCTCCACAAACAGGGTTCGCGTGAGTCATAATTAGCGGTTCCTCGTCTGCCCAGGTGCCCAGCACTTTGGACGCTAGATAAAACAGAGGAGCTAAGAGCAGGAGGGATAAAAAATTAATGTTAGAAATCCAATCGCTTTTCATAAGGTCGTGAGGGGAATAGTGGATTGAAATGCTGGGCTGCCTTGCATGTATTTAAGATTACAGTGACTTCCTCCTACTTACATAAAGCTTCAGTAAATCTTGCGTACTCCCACATAAAATTTTGCTGTATTAAGTTTGATGCTAGGTATTTCCTACGCATTACAGAGTTCTGTTAATTGGTCTTTACGTATTTCTGGAGAGTTAGTCTGTAAATGTAATGAAACTGAAGACACAACCTGTTTAATCTTCAGCTATCACTAGTGGTCAGTCAATTAATGATTGACGGGTAGCCAAAATTCAGGTTGTTGATTGGGGTTAAATTTTGCGGGTCTTCGACCCGTCAAAATTTTCCTGACGGAACACTAGATTCTTGGCCAGAAATGCTTAAAAGCGGAGACCGTATCCCGATCTGTTTTCATCCGTTCGCAGAAGAATTAAACGATGCAACCCGAAAGTGACAATGGGGGATGGGGCAGTTTTAAATCTGGCTCAGGGTAGACTGGGTATCACAAGAAATCGGTGAAGATATAGATGTGAGGAGTGAATCGAAGTGAAAACCCCCTGAAGTCGAAACACGGCAAGACGTTCAGGGGGTTTTCCATATGGAAACACTCAGCAGTTGGATGTAAGGTGTACGAAAACATTAAAGTTGGAAACTGAACGAGGCTGAAACCCTAATTCTTCCGTTGGTGCTTTACGGTACGGAACAAACTAAAGTTGGCAACTGGGTGCGAGGTTATTTCTACAAGAGCAGGAATAGAACCAATAAAGTTGGAAACTGTCACACTGTCAGAAATACTCATTTACATGAATTAGTAAGAAGCAGATTTCAAAAGTTTATAAAGAAGGTATTGACTGATTGAGCACTTTAGATGGTGACGGTGATTAAACGTTTTATGACGCGCTCCTGTCCTTCTGAACTAACGCTATCACGGTTCTCACCAATGCCTGTGGTTCCACAGGTTTGCTCAGATGTTGCTGAAATCCAGCGTTCAATGCTTGCTGTTGATCAGGATCTCTGGCGTAAGCAGTGAGCGCGATCGCTGGAATGTGCCGCCCTTGCTCCGGAGTTAACGCTCTGACTTGCTGAATCAGCATGTAGCCATCCATGTCTGGCATTCCAATATCACTCACCAGAACATCCGGCTTGGCTTGAGATAAAACACTCAGGGCTTCATGGGCGGAGGTCGCCATCATCACCTGTGCCCCCTGCTGCTCCAAGAGAAACGCCACGAATTCGCGGGCATCAGCTTGATCATCTACCACCAAAATTTTGATGCCCTGCAAATCCGAAGGCTGTTGGGGTAAGCGTTCATCCTGGTTTGTTTTCAAAGTCGTCGCCAGGAGCGGTAACCGGACGGTAAACGTTGCCCCCTGCCCCTCGCCAGGGCTTTCAACCTGAACCGTCCCCCCATGCAACTCAACCAGATGCCGCACGATTGCCAAGCCCAAGCCCAAGCCGCCAAACTTGCGTGTCGTTGTGCTATCGGCTTGTCGGAAGTAGTCAAACACATAGGGTAGGAACTCAGCAGCGATGCCCTTGCCGTTGTCGCTCACTGTGATTTGGGCTTGCTGGTCTCGCTGCACTAATCGCACCGCAATTTGCCCCCCAACTGGAGTAAACTTCACCGCATTCGAGAGCAAGTTCCACACGACCTGCTGCAACCGGGTCGCATCCCCCCAGGCCGAACTGATGGTTGGAGCAAGGTTGGTTTGGACTTGAATGGATTTGGCTGCTGCTGCCAGCCGTACCGTTTCGATCGCACTCGTAATAATCGAGGCTAAATTCACTTCACTTGCATTCAAGCTGAGCTTGCCCTGCAAAATCCGAGATACATCGAGCAGGTCTTCAATTAATTCTGATTGCAGCTTGGCATTCCGTTCGATCGTTGCCAAAGCTTGTGCGGTCTTTGTTTCATCCAACTTGCCACCTTGAAGCAATTTTGACCAACCCAGGATGGGATTGAGGGGCGATCGCAGCTCATGGGACAACACCGCAAGGAACTCGTCCTTAATGCGATTGGCCTGCTGCAATTGTTCCGCCTGTTGCTGAATCGAGGCAATCAGATTTGCGCGATCAATTGCAATTGCAATCTGGTCACAGGTGGATTGCAGCAGATGGATTTCTTCAGGGGTGAAGCTAGTCCGAGTTAAGCTACCGAACGAAAGTGATCCCAACACCCGCCCCTGGGCAATGAGCGGTTGACAGGCGTAGGCGCTCATCCCCGTTGCCCGCGCTACTTGAGCATTGGGGTGAGTTGCGATCTGTGCTTGATTCAGCACAATTTGTCGGCGCTGCTGTACCGCCAGTCCGCAAATATATTCATCCAACTCAAGCCACTCGATCGTCTTTGCAGACTCTTCGGCAATCCCTTCATAATTTCTGAGATGCAGCAGCGATCGATTGTCTTTTTCTTCTAGCAGGAAGTTGTAGTAACAGTGCAGATCTAATTGCACCGAAAGTTTGTGGAAGAGATTGTGCATTAATGCCAGAGGTTGCTCCGTTGCGAGTAGATCGCTGGTGGTGTCATAAAGCAACTGAAAGCGTTCATTGGCCTGCCGCTGTGCCGTTTCATCCCGCAAAATTTTGACAAACCCCTGGATATCACCGGATTCATTCTGCAAAGGCATCATCAGTCCATTTGCCCAAAAGCGGCTGCCATCCTGGCGGACGTGCCAGCGCTGATCTTCTGCCCGTCCCTGCGATAGAGTGGTTTGCCGTTCCAACTCAGCCTGGTTTTGCTCCAAATCTTCGGGCGTGAAGATCATGTCACCGCCACAACCGATCGCCTCTGCTTCAGAGTACCCTAACAGCCGTTCTGCTCCAGAATTCCAGCTCGTGATGATGCCGTTGAGATCAAGGCTGAAAATCGCGTAGTCCTTCGCACTTTCAATCATGAGCCGTAGGCGGGACTCACTCTCGCGCAGTGCCAGTTCTGCCTGCTTGCGGTCGCTCAGATCGACTGTCACCGCTAGAACCATGTGTGGACAACCCTGTTCATCGTCGAGGCGAGTGAGGCTGCTGTTTGCCCAGACGATCGTGCCATCGGAGCGCAGGTAGCGTTTGTCAAACGAGACTGGCTGACCAGTCTGCATGATTGCTCTGAACGCCTCTAAACTCCTGGCAACATCGTCGGGATGGGTAACATCGGGTACGCTTGCTGCCAGCAGTGCCTCACGCGATCGCCCCAGCATACGACATAGCTGATCATTAACTCGCTGAAACTGCCCATCCAGTGAGATCTCGGACAGCCCCACTGCCGCCTCTGAAAAAATTGCGGATAAACGCTCCTCGCTTTCACGCAAGCGGGCCTCAGTCCGTCTGCGTTCATGTTCAATCCGCACCTGACCCGTAATATCTCGCGAGATGCACAGCAATCGTTCAACCTGTCCATCTGCGCCTCGCATCGGACTGATTTTGTTATCCCACCATTTCGGTTCACCGCTCAACGTCGGACAATAGCCCTGGATAGAGCAAACTTCGCCTGCTCTGGCTTTCGCGATCGCCTCAATTGCCGTTGGCTGCTCTGATGCCTGCCAAAATTCTACCCAGGAGGTCTGGAGCAACGGAGCGATATCCTGGATATCCATCAACGCTTGCCCACCTGGACTCATGAACAGAATGCGCCCCTCTAGATCCAACACCTTAATGCAGTCATTGCTACTGTTAAGGATCTGTTGATTAAACTGCTCGCTTTGACGCAGAGCGATCGTCGCCTTTTGCTGTAACTGCTGCATACTGTCAAGGGCAGAAGCCGTGAAGCCGGCCAAACTGGTCATAAGCCGCTGGTCTTCCGCATCAAAGTGACGCGACTCCTGATGCGAGATAATCCAAAGTGTTCCTAGTGCCCGATTGTTGATCCTCAGCGGAATCAGCAATCCTTCTACGATGGCAAGCTGAGGATGCGCTAAGTAAGTGAAATAGCGTTCTGGGTAAGCATAGAGCTGGGGGTGATCGCAGGCAAGGGTCGTGCCACAGGGACTAAAGGTGGCTGGAGTCGTACCTCCTTCTGCGGCTTCCAGCGTACCCGCGATCGCCACCCAGCGAAAATTCGATTCACCGCTCGCTTCAGTTTCGAGCAGGCTAACTCCAGCCGTATCCGCCTGACAAAGAGCGATCGCAATCTGAACCAGCGTTTTCAGCAGCGCCTCTGGCTCGTCTGTCAAGTGTTGGGCAAGGGTCCGCAGGGCCTGATTTTCAGCCGCCAAATCGGGCGGTCGGGCGGGACGGCTTGCCAGTGCCTCCGTGATGAGAACATCAGCTTCCGTTATGCCCATAGAAGTTGGAAGGGAATCTTGTCCTGCACCAGCAGAATGGCTCCGAAGGCGATCGGTCATACAATGCACGTTCTCAAGGGGAAAAGTAATTGGCAAATTGAGTGGGTGAGAGTGGTAGGTGCTGGGGAATTTCGCGCACCTGAGCTGCTGGATCGAACTGTTGGCTGATAGGCATGAAATTCGGATTGTTGTCCTCTTCCCAGACATACCATTCAGCATAGCGACCATTCTTCTGCCCCAGGGTATAAAGGATGGCTTGACAAGCAAATGATGCCAATGTTGATTCGGGAGGCGAACCAGGCGTTTAGCGCATTACCGAACTCGATCTGGCTGGGCGATCGCTGCGGGAGATTGACCCAAACTACGAATCTGCCTGGTGGGCAGCTTATAGTCGGGTGGCTCAAACCGGGATTGCTGAACGACAAGAGCGATACACTGAACCACTGTGGATGACATCAACTCCCAGGGCCGGGTCACGAGTAAAGCGACATTGAATTAACCCTGCCCAACAAAACCGAACTGGTATTAATTTCTTATCTTTTTGGCTTACTATGTTAGCCAACTCTAGTCGTTAACGGCTTCCTGTGAATACGCATATCATGCCTTGGCAAGAGCCTCTCCTTCCAAGTAATCTCATCTACACTTCCAGAAAGTTTTCAATGCTCAGATAACGAATCAAATCGTGTTGAATCGAAACTGAGCCTTTTAGTTGATCAATTGAGTTGATCAATTGAGTTGATCAATGTTTTTTGGAATAGGTTGTTTGTTTTCTTGATCTGTCTCACAAAGCATGTTTAGACTTGAGTTAACGTGAATACATTCCCTCAAATAAGGAGAAAAAGTGATGGATGCTACCCGTGTTGTGGCTGATTCCCAAGCTCAGTGGAATGAGTCACAAAAGAAAATGACTGAACTGTGGAATGAATCGCAGAAGCAGTTGATCGAGTCGCAGAAAAAGCTGGTTGATGCCTGGATCGGGAATGTCCCCAGTGGCATTTCGATGGGAGATATGACGGGAAATTATGAGAAAGCGCTCAATTTTCAGCGGGAATTAGTGAACTCCACGCTGCAAGCTCAGCAAGTCTCCTTTTACCTGGCAGTAGAAAGCCAGAAGCAATTCTGGGATAACTACTTCCAGTCCACCCATCGCATGTTCCAGCAGACCACGCCCCAATAAGTACCGATCGCCCTCACTCATGACGCGCCTTCAGCCACTCTGCGATCGCAGGTGGCAATTTTTGTTGCACCTTACTGCTGACGTACATGCCCACATGCCCCACGGGAAATGACTGCACGGTGTAATCGTTAGTGCCAATGTATTGACCCAGAGCCAGAGACGAGGCCGGGGTGACGAGATGATCTTTTTCGGCATAGAGATTGAGGACAGGCTGGTGAATCTGCCGCAAGTTCACTTGCCTGTCCCCCAACCGGATTTCACCTTTAATCAGCTTATTGGCTTGATAAAAATCCTTGAGAAACTGCCGATAAGCCTCTCCGGCTTGATCAGGACTATCAAAGATCCACTTTTCCATGCGGAGAAAGTTCACTAACTTCTCTTCACTGTCCATGATGTCGAGCAAATCCAGATACTTCTGAACCCCCAACTGCCAGGGTTTGAGCATTAAGAAATCCAGGTTGAGATAATCACCGGAGATATTGCCCGCCGCATCAACCAGTAAATCAATATCGAGTGCGGCTGCCCCCAACGTACACCCGCCCTGCATATTCAATAGTGCTTGTGGTTGGTGAAAATCCACGGGAGTTACCATCACAATCAGGTTCTTCACCTTGTCGGGATTGAGTGCTGTGTAGCAGAGGCTAAAGGTGCCACCCTGACAAATTCCGAGCAGGTTGATGGCATTCAAACCATGTTGAGTGCGGATAAAATCAACACAGTTATCCAAGTAACCGTTAATGTAATCATCCAGGGTGAGCCAGCGATCGCTCCGCGTTGGATAGCCCCAATCAATCAGGTAAACATCCAGACCCAATTTCAGCAGATTCGCCACCAGTGAGCGATCGACCTGTAAGTCAACCATTAAGGGACGATTCACCAGAGCATAGACAATCAGCACCGGCGTAGTTAAGACTTGGGGTGCGATCGGTTGAAAGCGATACAAAATTATTTTGTCTTCTTGATAAGCTGCTTCTTTAGGAGTTATTCCAATGCCAATCTCCTCCTCCCGGAGTTGGCTCCAATTATGTATGCCTTCAATCACTTTTTGGGTCGTCTGAGCAGATTTTTTAATGGCATCCTCAAAGCCCATTGGCATCATCAGAAATGGCAACATAAGTTCTAATATTTCTCCGCATTAAAAAGATGATGCTATGGCTCAACTTCCGGGTGAATGAGCGGTTTCTGAGAAACGATTGGCTGATCATTCGCCAGGGTTTTCTTGAGTCTCTTAACCTCTTTTCGCAATTCATAGATGGATCGATGCACCTCGTCTATTTCGCTACGAATTGGTAAATTCATTGTCTTCATCCACAGTTCGATCAAATCTTGCTGACACAGTTTGTAGTGGTTGATTGCATTCAAAAATTGCCCCCTGACTCTGAGGTTGTCCTCTACACAAAACGTTTTCTCATATATTCTGTCAATGATGCGACTCCATAACTGTTGTAACTCTGCGCCTTCTTTAACAGATTCTCCCCGCTCAGACCGTAAGATCAACTCTCGAATCAGTTCTTCTAAGGCGTGAATTTGAATTTCAGTCAACACCATTTGGTAATTAAAAGTCGTTGGGTAGAGACTGACCCATGCAGCAAATCCCTGAATTAGTTTATGGTTGAATTCACGACTTGGGCCTAACAGAGAAATACTCGTTAAACGACCTAATGTTTTCTCGTACACCAGGCTCCAGCAAAAGTTGTTTAACTCAATCCAGGGTCTGGATATTCCATCTGAAAAACTCTTTTCTTCTGACATTTACGATGCCCTGCGCGAAAACCTTATGGATTCAGTTCTACCAGGGATATCTAAGAAAGTAAAGTTGCAGCAGTACGCATACTGAAGAACAATTTATACCTTTTATAGGTTTAGTTCAACCTCTTTTTTACCTGCAATTTGATTTTGGGGAACAAGAACGTAGACAGATTGGCATCTAACATTGGCTTTATATCAGTTTCATATTTTTTTGCAATAAAGTAATACAAAACCTATTCAAACAATCATGCGTTTGAATGTTATTTGCATCACATTTTCCTGTTTTAGTTTCAGCTCTTAACTCTGGGTTGACTTTGAATTGTCATGCAACCCTCAACCTGCATCAGGACAGATTGAGCCACTAGGTCGAAGCCCAACGGGGTGCAAATTGTTTCATCGTTTCGCTGGTTAACATGATCACTTCAGGTCACTTCAGTCGTTGTTGATAATTCTGCTAGGAGATGTTTGTGAAGACTAAAATTGCGATCGCGTGTCAGGGGGGTGGTAGTCATGCGGCTTTTACAGCAGGCGCATTAGCGACCCTATTTGAGCATAATATCCAGGAAAAGTATGAGATTGTCAGTTTAAGCGGCACCTCCGGCGGAGCGATCGGGGCAGCTTTAACCTGGTATGCCTTGAAAAAAGGGGAGAGTCCGGGGCAGCATTTGGCGGATTTTTGGCAGGACAATACTGCCCAGACACCACAAGAAGTTTTCTTTAATGATTTTGCCATCAAGACTCAGGAACTCACCAGTAAGGGACTCCTGCCGCAGTTTAATCTTGGACCCACATCTCCGGTTTTAAAGAGTTGGATGTCTGTGGCGACTCTCGGTTTACGCAGCCGTTTTACCAATTTCCGGGAGTTGTTAGAAACTCACATTGACTTTCAAGAAATTGCTGCCTGGGGAGTGCAACCTGAACCACCCATTCTACTTCTGGGCGCAAGTAACATTCTGACTGGCAAATTATGGATGTTTAACTCATCCCATGAACCCATTCGAGTTGAACATATCCTTGCCTCCTGTGCTATTCCGAATCTATTTGCCGCTGTTGAAATTGGGGCGGATGCTTACTGGGATGGGATTTTTTCTGATAATCCACCGATTACTGAATTGATCGATCCCAATGATGTGGGTGTAGCGAATCTGCCAGAAGAAATTTGGGTGATTAAATTAAACCCAACTCGCAGAGATGCGATTCCAACTGCACCGGATGATATTCTCGATCGCCGCAACGAATTAGAAGGAAATATCTCCTTATTTCAAAGTCTAAGAACGATCGAGCGGCTCAACGATCTGCTGTTACGCGGAGCTTATAAAGAGGAATTTTTACAGGAGTTAGGTATTCGAGAACCGATCAAAATTCCGCGATCGTTCATCGATCTGGAAGACAAACCTTACTACATTCCGTTTATCGAGATGTCGAGTGAATTACAGCAAAAACTGAACTATGAAAGTAAGCTCGATCGCAATCCCACCAATATCAATGAATTAATTGAAGATGGGAAACTCCAGGCAAAACAGTTTTTAGAAACTCGATTAGCGAGTGCCTGAAGTATTTTTGATTGAGTCATTTGATTCCATTGATTCAATGACCGAAGCATCGTCCACTTGAACGCTTAATTCCAGTCAATTTTCATTCCTTACAAGAGTAGTGAGCGTATGCATCAGGTCTATATTGTTTCAGCCGCACGAACTCCTCTGGGTCGATTTGGTGGTGTGCTGGCAGAGTTCTCACCCGTTGAGCTGGGAGCGATCGCGATGCGGGCAGCACTCCAACGCGCTGGCATCCCCGGAGCCGCGATCGACTTGTATATTTTTGGTAATGTGCTGCGGGCGGGGCATGGGCAATTACTCCCACGGCAAGCGGCATTTAAGGCGGGGATTCCCGAAACGGCGAATGGTTATGCCGTGGATATGGTGTGTTCGTCTGGCATGATGAGCGTGATGAACGCCGCAACAGCGATCGCGGCAGGGGAAGCCGATATCGTGCTGGCAGGTGGGATGGAATCGATGTCTCAGACGGGGATGCTCCTCTCCCATCGTGTGCGCTGGGGGGTGAAGTTACTGCTGAATCCCTCGGAGCCACTCATTGATCTGTTGGTCACGGATGGTCTGTCTGATTCCACCACCGCTGAGAAAATGGGAGAGCAAGCGGAACGACTGGCGGCAGCTTATGACGTGACTCGCCACGAGCTGGATGAAGTGGCGTTTTATTCGCAGGAACGGGCGGCAATGGCGACGCAGCAGGGCTGGTTGGGCAAGGAAATTGAACCCATTGAAATTCAAGGGAAAAAAGGGGGGCAGGTGGTCGAAAAAGACGAAGGCATTCGCCCCGATACGACCCGCGAGAAACTGGCGGCACTGAAACCCGCGTTTAACCCGAATGGGGTGTTCACGGCTGGCAATAGCAGCCAGATCTCGGATGGGGCAGCGGCGCTGGTGCTGGCGAGTCCTAAAGCAGTGGCAGAATACGGCTTAACGCCGATCGCGCGGATCGTCAAAGGCACCTGGGCGGGCGGGGAAACCTGGCGCTATCCCGAAATGCCCATCTACGCCGTGAAAAAGCTGTTGGAAATGTTGCAAATGCAAGTTTCTGATTTCGACTTATTCGAGAACAATGAAGCGTTTGCCTTGAGTAGTGTGTTGTTTAATCGCTTTCTGGGCGTTCCCTACGAAAAGTTGAATGTCTTTGGGGGCGCGATCGCCCTGGGACACCCGATTGGGGCTTCTGGCGCACGGATTTTGGTGACGCTGTTGAATGCCTTACAGCAGAAAGATGGTCATTTAGGATTAGCCGCCGTTTGCCACGGCACCGGGGGCGGGACAGCACTGGCGATCGAGCGATTGGCATAACTCAATTCAGTACCATCAATGGAGTGAATCACGCGCAATGAATCACCTGGGTTTAAAGGACAAAGTCATTTTGGTCACGGGCGGTAGTCGCGGGATTGGCGCTGCAATTGTCCAGTTGTTGCAGGAGCTTGGGGCGCAGGTTGCCTATACCTGTCGCCATATCGATCTCATGCCGAGTAATGTGCTGGCACTGCAAGCCGATGTGACTGACCCCACCGCGATCGCTCAGACAGTAGACACAATTCAGCAAAAATTGGGTCCCATTTACGGTGTAGTGGCGAATGCGGGGATTACCCGTGACTGCTTTTTCCCCAAGTTGATGAGTGATGATTGGGATGCCGTGATCGACACCAACTTAAAGGGCGTGTACAACACCCTGAAACCAGTCATTCCCAGTTTGTATGAGCAGCGGGAAGGCGCGATTGTTTGCATCAGTTCAATTTCGGGGGAACGAGGCAACATTGGTCAAACGAACTATGCCGCGTCCAAAGCCGGGGTCATCGGGCTGACGAAAGCCCTTGCCCTGGAAGCCGCTCGGTATGGGGTACGGGCGAATGCTGTGGCACCGGGGTTTATCGAAACCGAGATGACAAGTGCGATTCCCGATAAAGTGAGAGAGAAAATCTTGGCAGAGATTCCGTTACGCCGCTTTGGGCAACCGGAAGAAGTCGCCTGGGCAGTGGCATTTTTGTTATCCCCGATCGCCAGTAGCTTTGTTACAGGGACAGTGTTGCAAGCTAACGGCGGTCATTATACTTAACCTTTGTTGACCCCTCTACGATGTTTCATCATGGAACTTGCCCTGTACTCACTCCTGGCGATCGCCCCCATCGTTGTTGCCTTCTTGCTCCTGATTGCGGCAAATCGTCCAGCCACTCAGGCGATGTCCGCCGCCTATGCCGTGACGGTGTTGCTGGCGTTGTTCGTGTGGCGCGTGCCCTTGCTGCACGTCGCCGCCTCCACGGTCGAAGGGCTGATTGTCACCCTGGAAATTCTCTACATTGTCCTGGGTGCTATTCTCCTACTCAATATCCTGCAAGAGTCAGGAGCGATTACCAAAATCCGTCGCGGGTTGTTGAGTATCTCCAGCGATCGCCGAGTTCAGATCATCGTCATTGCCTGGTTGTTTGGTGGATTTATTGAAGGTGCATCGGGGTTTGGTACGCCAGCCGTGATTTGTGTGCCGTTGTTTGTTTCGATTGGATTTCCAGCGATGGCGGGAGTTGTGGCAATGCTGTTGATTCAATCCACTGCTTCGGCTTTTGGCGCGGTCGGGGTGCCGATTTTGATTGGGCTGGAAAACGGTTTAGAAGGCGACCCCGCCGTCCAGCAGGAAATTGCCAAAGCCGGGATCACCTTCCCCGACTACATGGCAACAGTGGTCGGAAAAACGGGGCTGATTCAAGGCGCGATCGGGATCTTCATGCCGTTGCTGATCATCATGGCGATTACAGCTTATTTTGGGGCGCGCCGCTCCTGGAAAGATGCCCTACCTGCCGCGCCCTTTGCCCTGTTTGCGGGACTGGCGTTTGTGATTCCGTTCACCCTCACAGCAGTTTTTCTCGGTCCCGAATTCCCAACGTTAGTGGGTGGGCTGGTGGGGTTGGCGATCGTGGTTCCGGCTGCCAAACGCGGCGTTTTAACCCCGAAAGAGAAGTGGGATTTTCCCGATCGCAGTGCATGGTCTGAATCGTGGGCTGGTAGTAGCCTTGCCCCCGCCACGGATGCCCCGGCAAAAATGACGGCGTTTCAAGCGTGGGTGCCTTATCTCCTGCTGAGTATCTTGCTGGTGGTGTCGCGTCTCAATGCCCTGCCGTTCCGGCGCTGGTTACAAGCGTTTCAACTTGATTTCAACAATATTTTTGGCACCACGGTCAGCATCTCCACCCAACCGCTGTTTCTCCCCGGCACCTTTTTCATTCTGGTGGTGATCGTCGCTTACTTTCTGTACCGCATGGAACCACCGCAGTTGCAACGATCGATCGCTGGCGCGATGCAAAAACTGGTGGGAACGGCGCTGGCGATCGGAGCCTCCGTGCCAATGGCAACAGTGTTTATTAATTCCGGCGTGAATGGGTCAGGACTGGCGAGTATGCCCCTCACCCTGGCGGATGGCATCTCCAGTCTGGCGGGTGCCGCGTGGCCCTTCTTCGCGCCGTTTATTGCCATGACGGGTTCCTTTGTGGCAGGCAGTACCACCGTCAGTAACATGATGTTTGGCTTATTTCAATTTGGCGTAGCCCAGCAAATTGGCGTGTCGTCGTCCTTAATTCTGGCGCTGCAAGTGGCTGGAGCCGCCGCAGGCAATATGGTTGCCGTGTCCAACATTGTCGCAGCCGCTTCAACGGTGGGTTTAACCGGGCGAGAGGGTATGATTCTCCGGAAAGTGCTGCCCGTCAATTTAATCTATTTAGCGATCGCGGGATTGATTGGCATTCTCGCTACCTGGATCATTTTTCAGGCATGATTCTGGTCATGCACTTAAAATGAGGGGGGCGTGTAGCCTTCCGGCAGATACTCACCCGGAATCGTTGAATGATTGCCATCCCGGAGCGCAGCAAAATTGGGAGATAAAATTTCGATGCCTGCTTGATTGCAGTAGTCCTGAAGGTTTTGATGCAGTTCTGAATAGATTTGAGGCATCAGTTCAGGACGGTTTGTATACACATTCACCTCATAGCTCACATTAAAATCATTCAATCCCGTTTGGAGGACAAAGGGCGGTGGCTCGGCAAGAACGCCCAGAGTTGCTTCGGCAGCTTGAATCAGGACTGCATGAATCGTGCGCCAAGGGACATCGTAGCCCAACGTAACGGTGGTGTGCAGCAGCAGATATTCCTTGTGTGCGCGAGGCTTTGTGCTGTCTTCACGAATCCTAGACGCGATTTTAGGCACTCCAGGGATGCGGGAAATCGGGTAGTGTTCTAGACATGGGGATGGGTGGAAGTCAAACCGCCCGCCCAAACTCGTAGCGATTGATGAACAATCCAATCACAATGTCATGCAACCATTGGGATTTTGAAAAGCAAATTGTCTTGCGAGCCAATCGCTTA
>JANRIS010000082.1:0-184552 GCA_033764685.1 Leptolyngbyaceae cyanobacterium bins.349 | reverse complement strand
CTTCCTTAGTACGAGAGGACCGGGAAGGACGCACCGCTGGTGTACCTGTTATCGTGCCAACGGTAAACGCAGGGTAGCCATGTGCGGAGCGGATAACCGCTGAAAGCATCTAAGTGGGAAGCCCACCTCAAGATGAGTGCTGCCACCACGTTAAGTGGGTAAGGTCACCCGTAGACCACGGGTTGATAGGCGCTAGATGGAAGTGTAGCAATACATGCAGTCGAGGCGTACTAATAGACCGAGGGCTTGACCTCTAAATTACTCTAAGCTCAATCATTGGTGTTTGATAAATCTCGATGCAGCCTTCAGGGTTAGCTTAAAAACCCATCCAGCTTTCTGGTGTCTATGGCAGTGTGGACCCACCCTGACCCATCCCGAACTCAGGTGTGAAACGCTCTCGCGGCAAAGATAGTCGGACGGTCGCGTCCCGCAAAAATAGCTCGATGCCAGACTATTATCCCTACTCACCCCCCTCACAATCAAACTATTGTGAGGGGGGTGTCTTATAAGAGACAGTGGAATAATTCATTTATGGTACCGAACTTGCAATTAGGATAGAAAGGCACGGAAATAGGGACGGTAAATATGGTCGTGGTCGCGATAGAAATTGCGCTCATTCTTCTACTAATTACTGCAAATGGTATTTTCTCAGGTTCGGAGATTGCTATCGTCTCAGTGCGAAAAGTGAGACTTGAGCAGTTAGCTGATCAGGGAAATAGGAAAGCAAGAGTTGCGTTGAGATTAGCGTCTTCTCCTAATGATTTTTTGTCTACTGTTCAAATTGGTATCACTTTAATTGGAATTTTAAGTGGTGCTGTTGGTGGGGCGACTTTAGCACAGCGATTGAAGCCTGTATTCGATGGGTTTTCTGGATTGCAACCTTATAGTGAGGGGATCAGTGTAGCGATAGTAGTAACGATCATTACCTACTTGTCGCTTGTAGTTGGAGAATTGGTGCCTAAACGAATTGCGTTGAATGAGCCGGAGCAAATTGCTTGTGCGGTTGCTCGACCGATGCGGTTTCTTTCCCGATTAACGGCACCTCTGGTTCACTTGTTAAGTTTATCAACAGATGCTTTGTTGAAATTGTTGGGAGTTCGGGCCTCGGACGAGCCAGAAGTAACTGAGGAAGAAATCAAAGTGTTGATTCGCCAAGGTGCTGAATCGGGCATGTTTGAGGAGGCTGAACACGAGATGGTTGAGCGTGTGTTTCGGTTGGGCGATCGCCCCATTAAAGCGCTAATGACTCCTCGGATTGATGTGGTATGGCTAGATGTAGAATCACCCTTAGAAGAGAGTTTGCATGAGGTGATGGAAAGCAATCACTCCCGGTTTCCGGTAGGGCGAGGAAGTTTAGATAATTGTATTGGCGTGGTTCGCGGTAGTAGTTTGCTGACAACTCGGCTTTCTGGTGGAGACATTAATTTGGAAGCAATGGTTCAGCCTCCTTTGTATGTGGCGGAAACGACTCGTGTCTTAAATGTCTTGGGACAGTTCAAGGAGGCGGGCGCGCATATGGCACTCATTACTGATGAATATGGTGGTATAGAAGGTGTCGTAACTTTGAACGATTTGATGGAGGCGATCGTTGGTGATTTGCCTTCTTGGGAGGATCAGAATGAGCCAATGGTGATTCATCGAGAGGATGGTTCCTGGTTAGTCGATGGTTCTCTAGGACTCGATGAGATTAAGAAGTTGGTTGATAAGGACTTTTTACCTGGAGAAGAGACAGGTAATTTTCATACGCTTGGTGGGTTTGTGATGCATTCGCTGGGCCGCATTCCGGAGTCAGGGCAGCATTTTGAGTATGATGAGCTGCGTTTTGAAGTGGTGGATATGGATGGTACGCGAGTTGATAAGGTGTTAGTAACCGCTAGACCGCGTGAAGATTTTGTGATTTTGGAAGAGAACGACTCTGATGATTAGTTTAATTGTAAGTTCTTATCTGTAGATAGAGTGGTGTTGACATTAAAGTCAATTGTTACCTCCTAAATCATTCAAAGCAAGTGAGGAAGTAGTATTTTTATGTGATTCTTAACTTTTCTGATTTGAAGTTTTTAAAACAGATCTATGAGTGATTTGGCTGCATCTGTATTTAAGTTATGGATTTATCCATTGAAGTCATTCGATCCGGTTGAGGTGGATTCTGTAACTTTGCTCAACAGCGGTGCTTTGTGGGGCGATCGCACCTTTGCCTTGATTGATGCTACAAAAAAATTTGTTAATGGCAAGCGCCATGCTCAAATTCATACTTTAAGGTCAAGATTTGATTTGAGTACGAATGTGATTGAGTTGCAAGTTCAGGGAGTTGATTACTCTGCGGTATTTCACGTTGAGCGAGACCGTGCAGCATTAGAAGCCTGGATCACTGATTATTTGGGTTTTTCAGTGCAGCTTATCGAAAATACGGAAATGGGATTCCCAGATGATACGGAATCTCCTGGAGCAACGGTTGTGAGTACGGCCACGCTGGAGGCGATCGCATCCTGGTATCCTGATTTAACTGTGGACGAAATCCGAAGACGATTTCGAGCCAATATCGAGCTGTCGGGAGTCCCAGCATTTTGGGAAGACCAACTGTTTGCTGAACCGAGTCAGGCAGTTCATTTTCAGATTGGGACTGTGCGATTTATTGGTGTTAATCCCTGTCAACGCTGTGTTGTGGTGACGAGGGATTCTCTGACTGGTGTTACGAATACCGAATTTCAAAAGACGTTTGTGGAAAAACGCCGGGAAACATTACCGAATTGGGTGGCGCGATCGCGCTTTAATCATTTTTTTCGACTGGCCGTGAACACACGAGTGCCTGCTTCAGAGGCAGGAAAAACTATTTGCCTTGGCGATATGGTGAAAATCTTGTAAGGCATTTTTATTCCCAAAAGTTTGGCCCCCACTACCGTCTGATGCCGTTGCTTCAGGTGCATTTTCAGGCTAATTACGCTGCTGGACCAGGCGCTGATGCGCTTTTGTGAAATCAGCATTTGTAATTTGAATTGAGGGAGATTGGGCTTGAGATTGACCACGATGGCGGCGAATCGCTTCCATCGCCGCCTGATTACTGAGTAAGCTCAACTCTGCACCATTCCAATCTGGGGTTTGTGCGGCCCACTCGGTTAAATTTACGTCTGCGGCTAAGGGGCGATCGCTATTGTGAACTTGCAAAATGGCGAGCCGACTGGTTTCATCTGGTAAATCCACCTTTAATTGCAAGTCTAACCGTCCGGCGCGGAGGAGGGCTGGATCCAGAGTTTCAGGACGATTGGTCGCTCCAACCAGCAAAACATGGGGGCATTCCTGCAAACCATCCAGTTCGGTGAGCAATTGCCCAACGACGCGATCGCTAACCCCAGAATCACTCTGGAAGCTGCCGCGAGCGGGAGCTAGGGTGTCAATTTCATCCACAAACACAACGCAGGGAGCGGCCTGTCGGGCTTTGGTAAATAACTCGCGCACCGCTTGTTCGGAGGCTCCCACCCATTTACTGAGCAATTCGGGGCCATTGATGGCAATAAAATTTGCCTGGGCCTGGGCCGCGATCGCTTTGGCCAACAAGGTCTTGCCGGTTCCTGGTGGTCCCCACAGCAGAATGCCACGAGGGGCTTTAGCTTTGGTTTGCTGATAGAGGTCGGGGTACAGTAAGGCTCCCTCCACGGATTCCTGCAAGGTTTGCTTAATGGATTCCAATCCGCCAATATCATCCCAGGTAACGTTGGGAGTCTCTATTTCTACCGATCGCAGAACGGCGGGCTTGACTTGCTTCAAAGCGTGTAAAAAGTCGGCTTGGGTGACGGTCATCCGTTGGGGCAGGGGGCTTTCTAGAGAGGGAACCAGACGACGCAGCGCAGTGTAGGCGGCTTTTTGGCAGAGGGCTTTCAGGTCGGCTCCCACCATCCCGATCGCCGCATCAGCGATGATGTTCAAGTCTACGGACTGATCCAGGGGCATCGCTGTCGTTAGAATTGTTAAAATTTCTAGTCGCCCTCCTCGGTCTGGGACCCGAAATTGCACTTCTCGATCGAATCGCCCCGGACGGCGCAGGGCTGGATCGAGATGATCGGCTCGATTGGTAGCGGCCAAAACAATCACTCCTTTGGTGCGGGCGAAACCATCCATCAAACTCAGGAGTTGGGCAACGACGCGCTTTTCCACTTCACCTTCGGTTTTGGCGCGATCGGGGGCAAGACTGTCAATTTCATCAATGAATACCAGACAAGGTGCAGAGCGAGATGCTTTTTGGAACAGGCTTCGCAGCCGCGCTTCTGCCTCGCCGTAATAGCGACCCATGACTTCGGGGCCAACGATCGCGATGTAATGCACCCCCAATTCTGTTGCCAAAGCACGCGCTGTTAAGGTTTTACCAGTACCAGGAGGCCCGACGAGTAAGACCCCAGTCGTTGGTTCCAGTCCTAAGCAGGTCAATAAGTCGGGACGTTTGAGGGGAAGTTCTACCAGTTCCCGCAGTTCGCGCAATACATCTGATAACCCACCAATACCTTTTAAGGTCGTGGGCGGCACACTATCTGCCGCTGGTGGGGTAACAATCACCTCACTGAATGGAGTGGGCGATCGCGGTGGTTGGGTAGCACTAGAGTTGGCGACCGGAGGGTTACGGCGATCGGGGGCCGCTGGTTTAGTGGCATTCTGCCAGTCGTCGGCATCTGCGCGGCCTTCAATCACTTTGACGATGTCGAGTAGACCTTCAATCCCCTGCCCCACAAATTCTTCCAGTTCTTTCAATAAGTCGTCCATAGGTCTGCCCTCCCAGTGCTTTCAGTATAGACACGCAGATTGTTTCATCAGCGCGAACTGTATCAGTCCCGTTACATGAAATTGATGCCGCAGGTTTACTCTGTGGACAGAGGAACTCCTAACAGTAGTTCGTCATGATGAAAATAGTTTGCTTTGCATTTGCTTCTTGAGCGCAATGAGAAAATTTTTTGGCCTTATTGCCCTTGCTATCCTGACCTTTACTGTAGCCATTGTGTTTGCCACTGAACGCCCCCAACCGATTAATCAACTTTATGTGTTTGGCGATAGCCTTTCGGATACGGGAGTTGTCTTCCGGGCTACGGGCGGGGCCTATCCTCCCAATCCACCCTACTTTCAGGGTCGCTATTCCAATGGGCGTGTTTGGGTAGAGTATCTGGCAGAGCGATTGCAACTGCCGTCTAGACGGGTCAGTAATTTTGCCTGCGGGGGGGCTACCGCCGTGAGCGATCGCAAGACGCTGGTGCCGGGTTTGTTAACGCAGGTGCAGTCTTTTGTTGGCAGTCAAACGTCCCTTCCTGCCGATGCGCTGTATGTGTTGTGGGCGGGCGCAAATGACTACTTGCAGGGAACGACGGACGTTGTAGCGCCAGTTGAAAGCATTACCCAATCCATTAATCAACTTGCAAATGTTGGTGCTAAACAAATTTTGGTCGGGAATCTGCCAGATCTGGGTCAGTTGCCGTCTACGCTTAACCGCACCCAGGCCAGTCAATTGAGTCGATTGAGTCAGGCTCATAATCAGGCATTACGACGAGCATTAAAACAAATGAGTCAACAGGTGGCTGATCTGCAAATTGCCACATTGGATGCCAGCACGCTGTATCGTGATGCGATCGCGCAGCCGTCAACCTTTGGGTTTCAGAATGTGAGCGGTCATTGTCTGGTGGGGGTTCAATCATGTAGGAACCCCGATCAATTTTTATTTTGGGACGGGATTCATCCAACCACGGCGGCGCATCGACATTTAGGAGCGGCGGCCCATGCTGCTTTACAGGCGAGCGGAATTGGGCAACCCCGTTCAGCACTCCTACCTTAACTATCGGTCAATTGGATGGAGCAATTTAGAGGAAGCAACCCGTTGATGATTGGAGCGGTGGATGGGGCGGGGAGCAATCTGGAGCAATGGTTCTGTCGCCTGCTTAAGTTGGTAGACGATATCGAGCGTCTGTAATCCGTTATAAATTGCATCCCGTACGATCGCCTCTTCTTCCCGCTGTAGCATGAGGCGAAAATAGTCTGCAATTTCCTGGCGGGAGGGCTGTTTGGCAGCGCCGAGGCGGCGATCGCGTGGTGCATCTTGCAATACCGAAACGGCCTCTGTGAGTTGCCGGACGGCGATTAACCGCTTGAGGGGATCATCGTTCACCAGGTCAGATACGAATTTGTTGTAAGGAATCAAATCTCGACGGTCCTGCTGATTCAGCATTTGGGTGATCAGCAGCAGCAACACGACTAGGGTGGCCATACTTTGCAAAATGGCACCGGAGGCAATCCAGCGGGTGGGAGCATCCACCCAAACCGAAGCGGCAAGATAGGTGAGAAATGTGGCGATCGCGCCGGCCCCTGCGGCTACTAAAAATGGCTGATTCCAACCATCCAAGCCTTTTTGAAGCGCAGATAAATTGAGGGTTGGCTGCCAGTCATGCATTAGATAAACCAGGCCCATTACCCCAATCCCAGTTCCAGTGGCCAGAAACAGGCGACCATCCCAGCAGAGCATCGCAATCGCTCCCACCCCAACCATAAACCAGGTGGCTCTACCGGAGCGGCGTTGTCGCATGACTTCCCGCTTCACTTGACGCACCATTTGCTTGAGGGGCAACTCCTGCAATGCACTGACTAGCAAGCGCCAGTGAAACACATCTTTGGCCATGTGAGCTGAAACCTTAGCCACCTTACAAACCCACGGGAACTGAACTGTAGCTTTGGTCAGAACGCTTGGGACAAATCGAATTACTGAAATGCCGATTCTGCGTAGGCGTTCTGACTCGCCTTCGCCACGCTTCACATGGCTACGACTATCTGTATAGATTCTACAGTAGGACTTGGGAAAAGGCGGAGAAGAAAAGGCAGAAGGCCAAACGGAAATTGGGTTAGCGGGTTTGATGAAATGCCTGTGCGTTACAATCGAGGGCGATCGCGTAAACAGGGGAGCGTTGGTGTGCCTACGTTAGGTGTAAATATTGACCACATTGCCACGATTCGGCAAGCTCGGCGGACGGTGGAACCAGACCCAGTCGCGGCGGCAGTGCTGGCAGAGTTGGCTGGGGCCGATGGCATTACGGTGCATCTGCGGGAGGATCGGCGGCATATTCAAGATCGGGATGTGCGGGTGTTGCGGCAAACCGTACGAACTCACCTCAATTTAGAAATGGCGGCGACGGATGAAATGGTGGCGATCGCGCTGGAAGTCAGGCCAGATTATGTCACCCTCGTTCCAGAGCGGCGTGAAGAGGTGACAACGGAGGGTGGGTTAGACATCGCAGGCCAACGCGATCGCATGGCGCAGGTCGTGTCCACTCTGCAACATGCAGGGATTCCAGTGAGTTTATTTATCGACGCAGATGCGGAACAAATTGCAGCTTCGGCGGCGGTGCAGGCTCAGTTCATTGAGCTACACACGGGGCAATACGCTGAAGCCAAGACTGAGCGAGACCGGGAGCAGGAACTGAAAATCCTGGCGGAGGGGTGCGATCGCGCCCTGACTGCCGGATTGAGAGTCAATGCAGGACATGGATTGACCTACTGGAATGTTTATCCGGTGGCCTGTTTACCCGGCATGGAGGAGTTAAACATTGGGCATACAATCGTCAGCCGGGCGGCCTTAGTGGGCATGGAACGAGCAGTGCGGGAGATGAAACTCGCCATGCAGGGCAATTTATAAAAGTTATCAATCGCGTCACAATGCTTTGCCTACAATGATCTGTTTGGAACCCTTGATAAATCTGGATTATGCAAACCTATTACTACGTCCTCGCCAGCCAAGCGTTTCTCTCTCAAGAACCGTTGGATGAAGTGATCAAAGAACGTACTCGCTACTATCAAGAGCAAGAAAAGGAAATTGATTTTTGGGTGGTGCCTCAACCGGCCTTTTTAGATGCCCCAGGACTGGCGGCAGTGAAGGCAAAATGTCCGCAACCAGCAACGGCGATCGTGTCTACCAATCCCCAGTTCATTACCTGGCTCAAGCTGCGGCTCGAGTTCGTGGAAACTGGAGAGTTTCAGGCTCCCTCGGAAACCATTCCCCAACCCCTCGCATCCCTGGCAACAGCTTCCTAAATGCCGTTTTCGTCGTTTTCAACGACCTTGTGTCATTGGTTCTGATTGGGAGTATCTTTAGGAGTCTGTTGTCTTGAACTATTGCTGTCTTGAACTACTGTTGTCCTGAACTACTGCTGTCCTGAACTACAAGGGACTATGAACCGAACCATTCAGCCATTCATACGCTGGCTCTACACGTCCTGGTTGCCAGCGATCGCGATCGCTGGTCTCAGCACCACGACCCAGGCTCAATTGCCACCCGCCCAACTGACTCCCAACTCAAGTGTGGCTGCGTCTCCCTGTCAGCCCCCTCAGCCCAACGAATTTTTGCTGTTGGTGGTCACCCGCACGCCAGCCAGTCAGGCTCAAGTCAATCAACTCCTGCCCCCCAACACGTCGATTGTGACTTGTCGCTATCTGGATGACACGGTGACGCGAGTGGGTGGGTTCAGAACGGTGGAACGAGCGAACGCTTGGGCGCGTTACCTGAGTGAAACGACTGGGCTGGCCGCCTTTGTTGCCCGTCCGGCAGAAGCCCCCGCTACCGCAACGACTTTAGGGATACCCCAAACGACACCGTCAGCCACCGTAAATCGGCCTGCCGCAACAAAACCCACGGCATCAGGGTACAATCCCACACCGCTGGGGCCAGGATATGCAGTGCTGGTGGATTACGCAAATCAGCCCGAATTGGCCGCTAAGTTGCAGCAAGCCTTGGGGAAGGAGATCGGTTTAGTCTCCTATGGGCAATCGCCATTTTTGTTGGCACTCTATACGAATGATTCCAATGCCGCCAATGCCGCCTTGCAAGCCCTGAGCGATCGCGGCTTTTGGGCAACCCTGGTGGATAGTCGGCGGGTTGTTTTACTCCGGCAACCTGTTGTCTTACCTCGATCGGTTTCTCAGCAGTAGTTCGGCCTGGAGACAAGCTTGAGTCTCATTCTTTCTGGCTGGCGCAAAGCAAATCAATGGCCTGATCTGCCGTAATCAAGCGCTTCAACACGACCTGACCAATATTTTTTGTGGCTGCCTCGCTGATGGCTTGCCCCGGCTTCACTTCTAACATCAAAACTGCATCCTCAACTCGGTACAGCCACAATTTCTCCCCATTTTCCCAGATACACAATTCCATCTGCTGAATTTGGGGTTTGCGTCGCCATGCGCTTTCGTTCCAGAGACCACCCAGTTCCCAAATTCGGCCAATTATCCAGCCGTCTGACAAGAAAAAATATTTCACAAGTATGCCAATAATTTGCAAGGGACTTATTAATATCTCGCCAATAGTCTAACTGAAGACTTTTGGAAAAAGTGAAAGCTGATGCCGGAACACAAGAACTTTGCTTTTCTAACTTCCGGCAAATCTCCTGTGAGATGATGAAGAGATATTGATTTTTAGACGTTTTACGGAAGTAAGGATCATGGTGGCTCGAATTCAGTTTGCGCGAGGAATTGATGAAGATGTTATTCCTGATGTACGAATAACCCGCTCCAAGGATGGAAGTAATGGCACAGCAACGTTTTACTTCCAAAGCCCTAAGGCCTTGTCCAGCAGTATGACTGAGGGCATCACTGGCATGTACTTGATTGATGACGAGGGCGAAATCAGTACTCGTGAAGTGAAGGCAAAGTTTGTCAATGGTCAACCGGATGCGATCGAGGCGGTTTATCTGATCAAGTCCGTTGATGAGTGGGAGCGCTTTATCCGCTTTATGGAGCGATTTGCTGAGGCCAATGACCTGGGCTTCACCAAGTCTTAGCATCAGGGGACTGAATAACCCACAAAACTCACCCCGCCTTTGGCATCCCTCTCCCCAACCAGGAGAGGGCAAGGGGTAACGTTATTGGTTCCCTGCGATGGAAATGGAGCGGCGATGACAAAAGATGGTGTGACCTCGACTCCCCACCCTGACCAGACTGAATTTGCGGTGCCCTGTGGTGTGTTGACGGTTAGTGACACTCGGACGGTGGAAACCGATCGCAGTGGGCAAATCATTCAGCAATTATTGGTCGAGCATGGCCATGCAGTGGCGGCCTATGGCTTACTCCAGGATGAGCCAGATCAGATTATTGCTCAGGTGAACCAGTTGAGTCAGCGGCGGGACGTGGCGGCAGTGATTGTGAATGGGGGGACCGGGATTGCGCCCCGTGACACGACCTACGATGCGATCGCGGCCATGCTGGAAAAAACCTTACCCGGATTTGGGGAACTATTTCGCTGGTTAAGTTATCAGGAGATTGGTTCACGGGCGATCGCATCGCGGGCGATCGCGGGCGTGTATCAGGAAACAGTAATCTTCTCAGTGCCAGGTTCCAGTCATGCGGTTTCTCTGGCAATGCAACAACTTATCCTGCCAGAACTGCGACATCTAGTGCGTCAGTTGCAGCCAAAACTGCATTAAAAGAACGCATTGAAAAAGCTGGTGAGAATTTTTACAGAAAAGCTCACCAGCTTTGAGATTAACTAATTAAACCATCATCCTTACGGTTGTACGACGCTGGCTTGTTTGTTGGGAGTACCAGGGCGAGCCAGAATAATTTTTTCTAACTCGGCAATGGCTTGAGCATATTGAGGATCTTGCGGAGTAGCCAGCAACTTGGGATTGGCTGCCAGCTTCTTCTGGTCGGCTTCGGTCAGATCCACCTTGACATCCGGGGCAATCCCTTTGTGGCTAATGTCTGTGCCTTTCGGTGTGTAATAGTGGGCGATCGTCACTGCTAAACCAGACCCATCCGCCAGATTATGCACAGACTGGACTAGTGCTTTACCAAAGGTTTGACTACCAACCACCACCGCCCGCCCGTTGTCTTTCAACGCCCCTGTTAAAATCTCGCTGGAACTGGCAGAATTGCCATCCACCAGGACCACCATCGGCAACTTGGTCAAGGCGGATTGATTCGCAGTCACTTCTTCATCTCGACCTTTGCGATCGACGGTGCGGACGATCGCCCCCTGATCCATCCACATGCGGCTGATCTCGATACTGGCTTGCAACAGCCCACCTGGATTCCCTCGTAAATCAAGCACAAACCCATCAATGCTCTGCTTAGAAAGATCCTGGATCGCCCGCCGCATTTGCTCCGCCGCATGAGCACTAAATTCGCTCAAGCGAATGTACCCAATGCGGTTTTTGCCATCCTGCTTCATGGAGTAGCGCACTGTCGGTAATTCAATCCGGGCACGCATTAGGGAGACCGTGAAACTACTTTGGGTTGTGCCTCGGCGAATCTCCAGACTAACTTTGGTTCCCACTTCTCCCCGAATCAGGTTAGACGCATCTTCCACCGTCATTCCCTTCGTTTGTTTGCCATTGATCGAAAGAATATGGTCGCCAGACTGAATCCCGGCGCGACTGGCAGGAGAGTTATCAATCGGCTCAACGACCGTCAAAACCTTAGACTGCTCATTCACTTCCAACCGAATTCCTACCCCCGACACTTCACCTGCCGTTTGATTACTGAGGGCTTCGTACTGCTTCGGGTCCATGAAGCGGGTGTAGGGATCATCGAGCTTCTCAAGGGTTTTGCGAAGCGCAGTGTAAGCCTCTTGACGGGAGGTGTAGTTGTTATCCAGGAGCCGCTGGCGTTCAGCCTGCCAATTAACCTTGTTGAACGAACCATCGACGTATTCTCGATGCACAATTTGCCAAGCCTCATCCAAAACAGCCTTGGGGCTATCCTGTAATGCAGCTCGAACACGCCCTAAACCCGGCCCAAATAAAGAAAGAGCAGCCGTTGCCGCAACTGCACCTCCACAAAGTACAACTTTGGAGAGGGAATGGTGCTTCAGGGATCGATTCATTGAATTCGCGCTCAAAAATTTACAAATAAGTTACCGAAGAGCACATAGAACCTTGTCTTGATGGCGCAGAGAGCCTCAAAGACAACGATACTCCTTACCATCACGATTTAGGTCTAACCGGAAAATCTAGCGAGTGAACTGCCGTTTGGCTTGTTGGATCTCAGAATACGGGGGAATATTCTAAAAAACCATAAAATTAATGACAGTTTGCCAATTGTCCTGAGTGTTAAGCCTATATATATCTAGTGGTCGTAAGACTGCATGATGGGGTTTAATCGATTGACTAGACACTCTCATGCTAGAGCTAGACTTGAACATAGTCTTTGCGACAATGTAACCAAAGATTCAGGAATTCGCCTAGGGGTCTTTGCGTAAACTTTACTGAAGTTTTCTATTCTTCCTTGGCAATTCGCATGAAATTTGTTAACAATCGCGATCGCTCATTGCGCCACCATTGCACCATTAGTGTTCTTTTTGTGTTGCTGCTGCACCCGAACGCAGGTTATGAGGGAAATCATGACGGAATCTAGATTGGGGCAATCTCGTTCAGGCTGGTTCAGGTCTTTGGGTTGGGCTGCGATCGCGATCGCGGCCTTGGGTGGAGTTGTCGCGCTCCAATCCTCCCGGTTAAACCAACCCTCCCTCTGGCTAGAAAATCCTGTGCAAGCAACAGCACAGGAACAAGTCAGATTGCAAATGCTCAAACAATCGCCAACCTTTGGGTTTGATAACCTGATGGCGGATTGGGTCTTTCTTAACTTTTTGCAATATTACGGGGATGAGCCAGCCCGTCAAAAAACTGGGTTTGGCCTCAGTCCCAATTATTTTGATATCATCACGCGCCGCGATCCCCGCTTCACGATGGCGTACTTGTTTTTATCGGGGAGTGTGTCTCACCAGTTGGGTAAACCTGAAGTCTCGATCGCCATGATGCAACGGGGCACTGCTGCCCTATCGCCCCAGATGGATGAGTCTGCTTTTCAGGTGTGGCGTTTGAAGGCGCTGGATCAACTGTTGCTCCTGGGGGATATTCCGGGGGCCATTGATTCCTTTGAGCAGGCTGCTAACTGGACGCAAGGCACGTCTTATGCCAGCATCGAACCGATTTTGCGGGGTACAGCAGATTTTTTGCGAACGGACCCTAACAGTAAGCCCGTCCGCGTGATGGCCTGGAGTTCGATTTATGAACAGGCTGTAGCCACCGGCGATCGGCAAACCGAAGCCCGCGCCAAACAGCGAATCCTGGCTCTAGGAGGCAGGTTTGTGGAAAAGGATGGCAATATTCTTGTGGTGCCACCTCCGCGTGAGCCGATCCAGCCGAAAAAATAAATCAGGTTACGTCTGGCGCGATCGCAACCTTAATCACTTTGCGGTTTCGCATATCTTCAAATACCTGAGCCAGATCGGTTAAGGGTGCAGTATCGCTAATCAGCAGATCCAAAGGTACCGTTTGGCTATGGAGGAGGGCCAGTGCTGCCCGGACATACTGAGGGGTATTGTGAAACACGCCTTTCAGGGTCAGTTCGCTGTAATGAAGCTGCTCCGTATTGATGGTAATCGTGGTGTTGCGGGGGCAACCGCCAAACAAATTCACAGTGGCCCCCGGGCGGGCACAGGCGATCGCCATCTCCCATACACTCGGAACGCCCGTCGCCTCGATGACGACATCGGCTCCCCAGCCATCGGTCAACTGTTTAACCAGACCGGGTACGTCTGCCACCTGCTTATAGTTGAAGGTTTTGACCGCTCCCAATTGTTCACCGATGGCCAGACGCTGGTCGTTGCCACCAAACAGGAAGACATCCGTTATGGGGGACATCAGAGGAGCGGAGAGAGGGGGCAACAGGGAGGGAGACAACCAATTTCCCTGACCAGAGACGAGAGCCGCAACGAACATGAGGCCGATCGCCCCATCGCCAATGACCACAACGCGATCGCCAGGTTTGACGTTGGCGCGGGCCGCACCATGCAAAACGCAGGCGAGAGGTTCCGTCATGGCGGCCAGAGCAAAGGGCAGATCATCGGGAATCGGCAATAAATTGTGTTGCACGATGGGGGCAGGAAGCTTCAGGTACTCGGCGAAGGTGCCGTTATTAAACAGTAGATTCTGACACAGGGAGTACTCCTGCTTTTGGCAGAAAAAGCAATCCATACAGGGGGCTGAGTTATTGGCAACGACGCGATCGCCCACGTGCCAGTCTGTAATCCCTGCACCAACGGCCACCACCTCTCCAGCCGCCTCATGCCCAAACAGAGTTGGCAAGGTCAACATTTTGGCATGACCACCCCGCCGCCAGACTTTAAGATCAGTGCCACAGGTGGTCGCAGCTTTCACCCGAATCACCACTTCTCCCGCCGCGGGGGTGGGTTCCTCCACTTGCTCTAGCCGTAAATCTTCCTTGCCATATAACAATGCTGCCAACATGATTCAACTACTTCGGTTTAACGACTCACAACGACTGACATCAATCACTTACATGGAATACTGTTCCATACTTCTGCCCCACAACCCAGAGGCCAGACGAAAATCACCAGATTTCTGCTGAAGAGCCGCGTTGAGAAAATGAGAGGTGTGTGAAGTTTTGATAAAAGCCGGATTGAATTCTATTGATGACGAAACGTAAATTCAACCTGGTTTGAGCGCGTGGGTTTGCCTCCAATTTGCATGATTATGTAGAATTCTGACTCTGAAAGGGTTTGAATGATTTTCGCCGGACGGTACGCGGCAGCTTGGCTGAGTAATTACTCACAAAGAATATGAGGAAAATCTATAAATTAAATTGATCAATTGTTAAGTTTCAAGAAAAGCTCTTATGCTCATCAGAGAAATTCTATAGACTGTCATCATTCGCTTAGCAAACGCGATGGCGATTTGGCAAGCAATCTGTTCACTCATTCATAAATTTTCTGGAGGTAAAACGTGACCGTATCTCAAAGCCAGATGATAAACCAGTCTGACTATGGGTTGATGTTGAAGAGTTTCTTGCTGTGGGCAGGAATTTTGACCGTTTGCTTGCTGATTATTGGCTTTCCTGTTGGGATTTTGATTGTAACCGTTGGCTCTCTGTTGGCGATGGTGCTGCAATCAATGCTGCCCGGAGTTGGCATTTTGCTGGTTGCTGGTGGGGTGATTGGTGTGCAGGTGGTTGGTGTTTTGGTGGCTGCGGCTGTTCTAACGCTGAAGGGAATTCGACCCAGCGATGTCACCTGGTTGCCCTGGTTGAGCGGCAATGCCAACCCTAAACATGAGTCAACCTATGCGGCCTGCCCTCTTACCTGTGAAGTAACTAGCACCAAGTAGGAAATCGTAGCAATTGCAACGCGATCGCGTTATTCAACATTGCTTTACTGAATCTCGCGTCATTTGCTGAAGTCATAGATTTCATGTCAAAAGCCCAGTGCAAGCTGGGCTTTTGTTCTATTCAAGCATCCTGATCCAATGCAAGTCAGGCCGAGATTTTAATGGGGTTAGAACGCATAACGGATCGTGCAGTAGGGCAGGCGCTCCTGTAATAGCTGACAAAACGCATCGACTAAAGACCCCTTAAAGCCACGCTTGTAGCGCACATTCTTGCCGCCCGTTTGGGAAAACTTAGTTTCCTGCAAGTCGGGTCGCCACAGTAATTCCTCCGCCTGGGGATGCCAGCCCAAGTTGACCTCATGCAGGCGATCGTTATGGGTCAGAAAAATCACTTCTGCCTGGAGTTGTTGCTTGGCCTGCGGTGAAAGCAGGTCGTCAACTTCGGCGAAGAGTTGCTCGTAATCCTGGAACCACTCGTCGTAATAAATGACAGGGGCGAAGTTGAGATGGACCTCATACCCCGCTTCGACAAAATCATTCACGGCCAGAATGCGATCGCGAATGGGTGAGGTGCGAATATCGACAATTTGCGCCTTCGACTGAGGCATCAGGCTAAAGCGAATGCGGGTCTTACCCTGCGGATCATAATTCAGCAGATCCCGATTCACGCGCTTGGTGGCAAAAGTCGCCTTGGCCTGGGGGAGACTGCGAAACAGGGTAATGATATCCTTGACGTTGTCGCATACTGCCGCATCCACGGAGCAATCACTATTCTCGCCAATTTCATATACCCAAGCGGTGGGATCAACCTGATTCGGCTCTGGTTTCATGCCCTGCTTGGCGCTGTGACGCTGAAGGTAACGCAAAATCTGCTCAATGTTGACGAAGGTTGTAATCGGATTGGCGAACCCTTTGCGACGTGCAACATAACAATAGGCACAGGCCATTGCACAACCGTTGGCATGGGAGGGGGCGACAAAATCCGAACTGCGACAATTCGGACGGGCTTGCAGCGACTTCTTCACCCCCAGAACCAAAACAGTGCGCTTGATCCGGTTCCAATCTTCTACCGCACCTGCATTGCCGTGAAGCTCAGGAATGTTCCAGTGGGAGGCAACTTCGATCAAGTGTGCGTCTGGATGCTGCGCCAGAATGGCCTGAGCGCGAGGATACTCCAGAGTGGCAGGCTCGTAATAAATCTCTTGAATGTTGAGCAACCGAGCGATCGCGTCGGGTGATGAGTTCTGGGAAAGGTCTTGTGATGTGTTTTGCAGTGGTTGTGTGGCAGTTGTCAAAACAATAGTCCCAATGGTCAGAACTCCTTATGATACTGCCGTTCAGGCTAAGATTAGGTCCGGAGAACCGTCCGTCACCAGAGCGGTTATTGCCCCGATTGGGGAGTGGAGCGATCGCTCGGCGGTTGGAAGGCAATGTATTTTCCGTTTAGCCCTTCTACAATGATCTGCGTGTTCGCCAGCAGCATTTTGGGATAGGTGCTGCCTTCACTGCCGGGTGCGCCAATGCTATCGGTATAAAGTTCGCGATCGGCGATCGTCACTTTGGCATCGCGAGCCACCGCCTCAATTAGCTTCGGGTTGACGACCACTTCGGCAAAAATTGTTGGCACTTGCAAGGCTCTCACCTCATCCACCAATGCTTTCACACGGGTTGCTGTGGGTTTTTCTTGCGTACTGAGTCCTTGCAGTGCCCCTTCAACTGGAAGGTTGTAGGCGGCTGAAAAATATTTCATCGCGTCGTGGGTCGTCACCAATTTGCGAGAGGCCGTTGGAATGGTGGCAATTTGGGCTGCAATCCACTGATGAATTTGAGTTAACTCTGCTTCCAGCGCATTGCTATTTTGGGTATAAACTGCTTTTTGATCTGGCACCAGTTTGACCAGGGCTGTCTCGATGACGTCTGCCATTTTTGCGCCATTGGCGGCACTCTGCCAAACGTGGGGGTCGGGAGCGTCTGCCCCTGCGTCTGCCTCATCGTGATCGTGATCATGGTCGTGGCTATGTCCTGCTTCACTGTGGGCATGACCCATGAGTGGATTTGGCACGGCTGTTTCGGCCACCGCAATTTTGGGGGCTGGATTCGAGGTGGATTGGATTAACTTGATCAGTCCAGGTTCAAAGTCGTAACCGGAATAAAAAATTAAGTCGGCATTTTCGATCGCTTTACGGTCTGCTGGCACAGGTTGGTAAACATGACCATCCACTCCCGGTTGCAACAAACACGTCAGATTCACCGTTTCTTGCGCGATCTGCCGCACCATGTCGCACAGAATTGTGGTGGTCGCTACCACCTTCGGGGCATCGGCTTTGGCGCTGGCGGGTGTAGTGCCTGTCGTCGGGGCTGGCGCTGGCGGAGTGGAAGGGGCGGTTGTACAACCTGCGAACAGCCCAAGGGTAAAGCCGAGCAGCGCGACTTTTAGCGGGTTCTGGGGGCGTAAGGGCATGAATTTCTTTCCAAGGATAGCGTGAAACATTGGAGGATGGAGTTAAAATGAGTATCGTTCTCATTTTGAATGTTCTCAATGTTAGAAGTTCATCAACTAGCTGTCAATTACAGGGGCGTTCGGGGATTGGACTCGGTCAGCTTTCAGGTGGCTCCCGGACAGTTGGTTGGTATCGTTGGTCCCAATGGTGCTGGTAAAAGCACGATGTTCAAAGCGATGTTGGGGCTGATTCCCAGAGACAACGGCATTGTCAGATATTGCACCTGCCCGTTACATCAGCAGTTGGAACGAGTGGCGTATGTGCCGCAGCGATCGCTGATTGATTGGGACTATCCCATTACGGTGTGGAATGTGGTGATGATGGCCCGCACTCGGCAGTTGGGCTGGTTTCGGAATCCGGGACGGGCCGCGAAGGAGGCGGTTCGGGCGGCATTGCAGCAGGTGGAAATGGTTGACCTGCGCGATCGCCGCATTGGCGATCTTTCGGGTGGGCAACAGCAACGCGTATTTTTGGCGCGTGCCCTGGCGCAACAGGCAGATTTATTTTTATTTGATGAACCGTTTACCGGAGTGGATGCCAAAACGGAAGACCTTATGCTGAAGGTGTTTGATGACTTACGGCAGGATGGCAAAATTCTCCTGGTTAGCAGTCATGATTGGGGCCAATGCCTGCACCAACTCGATCGCCTGCTGTTGTTGAACCAACGCCTGATTGCCGATGGCTCGCCGCGTCAGGTGATGACTCCGGAAAATTTGCAACAGGCGTATGGCACAACCCTACAACAGCCCTGGCATGGCAACCTGGATGCTAATTTGTTTTGCTGATCAGTAGCTCGGTGTAATTTTTGTAAGCTGCATTTCGGCTACGCTCAATGCTCAATTCCCTAGAGCTAGGTGGGTTGAGCATCGTCGAAACTCGATTTCATGGAGCGCTTCATTCTGCCGACTGACTTAATTTTGATACTCTTGAAAAGAGTTCTGGTAGAAAGTCTCTACAAAGCAGCCCCATCATAATTGACAGGCATCTGCCAACCAGGCCGCCTCATCGGCGTTGAGGGTGGGGGCAAGTTTCGTAAGAATAGCTTGATGGTAGCGATCGAGCCATTCCCGCTGGCGGCGATCGAGCTGACTGGGATCAATCAGATGTTTGTCGAATGGAATATAGGTCAGCGATTCAAAGCAGTACCAGGGTGTTTTGGCGGCATGATCAGCATCTGCATCAGGTTGCGGCAGTTCTTTGAGCACGTACAAATTTTCAATCCGGATGCCCCCCCAACCCGGTTCATAGAATCCCGGTTCAATGCTGGTGATCATGCCGGGTTCCAGGGCTTCATTCACGCGCTTGCTGATGCCGTTAGGACCTTCATGCACATTCAGAAAGGCTCCTACCCCGTGGCCGGTGCCATGCCCGAAGTCTAATTCGCTGTGCCACAGAGTCGATCGCGTAATGCCGTCCAACTGAGCACCTGTGGTGCCTTTGGGGAACTTTTGCATCGCGCAGTTGATATGGGCTTTCAGCACTGCGGTATAGCGAGCAATCTGGTCAGCGGTGGGGGTGCCGATCGCGATCGTGCGAGTATCATCAGTCGTGCCGCCTGCATACTGAGCGCCGGAATCGAGCAACAGCAACTCACCCGATTTCAGCACGACGGCGGGATTGGGAGTGCCGTAATGGACAATGGAACTGTTGGCCCCGCTACCGGCGATCGTGTTGAAGCTTAAACCTTGAAACCCGGCTTCTTCCTGGTAATAGCCCTCAATCGTCGCGGCGACATCGGCTTCGGTAATCGCCACGCCTGCGGTGATCTGGTCTTGAACCCACTTTAAGGCGCGGGTTTTGGCCCGACTGGCTTTGAGATTCGCCTGTTGCATCTGCTCAATTTCGATCGCGTTCTTCCGCGCCTTCATGCCTTCAATCGGATTAGCTCCCTCCAGGATTTTGCAGCGTTCCTTCTGGGTCGAGCTTTTGAGCAGTTGATAGGTGCCCATCGTGGTGTGTTTGGGATCAATCAGCACCCGCTGCGATGGTGACAGCAAGGAAGCCAAAGTCCCCGTGTAATACTCGTAGGGCATCAGCTTGACGTAGGGTTCTAACGTTTGCTGAATCTGCGCCTCCACCCGACTGAGATGGGTGAACAGAAAAATTTTGCTCTGAGTGACGATCGCATAGGCAATGAACACTGGATTGTAGGGCACATCCCAACCGCGCAGGTTAAACAACCAGGCAATTTGATCCAACTTGGTGATGGGTAAAATGTCAGCATTGGCCGTTTCTAGTTTTTCCCGCACCCGGTTTAGCTTGGCCGAGATCGCTTCTCCGGTCAGGGCATCGGGGAGATAAAACAACGGTGATTGGGCATAGGCGGTCGGCGGTTCTAGTTCGGACCAGGGACGCTGCGATCGCACCCAATCGACCAGATTCTCAGCCACCGATTCTAACGACACGCCGCAGGGTTCTAACCGCTTTTGCAATTCCCGAAACTGCTGCACCGATAGGGTGAACGGGTCGTACCCTAGTCGAAACGATTTGCCGACTTTACGGGCTTCTCGTCCGAGTGCTTCCAGCCGTTCCTCCAGGGTCAGGTGGTTGTCCAGGCCCACTTTGGCCACTTGAATCAGCGCGCTGTCGGTTTCCAGATCCGCCTGTTCATAATACCGAGAATCTACAAACAACCAACTGGTATGTTGTCCCACCAAAAAATCACCCGCCGATCCGGTAAAACCGCTCATCCACTTGCGCCGCTGCTTCACCTCTGGCAGATACTCATTTAAATGCTCATCCGCCGATGGAATCAGGTAGGCATCTAGCTGGTGCTTGGCCAACCGCGATCGCAACGCTGTGAGCTTGGCAACAACAGGAGTTTGGGTGGGGGAGGGAAGGAGATCCGTCATGGGTGGAGAAAGGGATGGGTGAGTGAGTCGCTGGGTGAGTCGGTCAGTGAGGCGAGGAGGGCGTGAGTATTCATTCAAGAACCAAGCTTGAAGGCTTCGACAAATAGACTATACATGAGGCCCAGTTTGAGGGCGTTGACCATTTGGACGGGCAGCGATCGCCGGGTGGCAGCATTGGTCCCGTAGGCAAGGCGACTGACGAACTCCGTCAGGAAAACTAAAATGGCCGACACGACAATATCAAGATCGGCTTGTTGCCCGGAAATCGTGGAAATGGCGGTGCCTAAAAAATTGCCCAGTAACAGGCTGATAATCATGACGGACAACCGCCGCCACGGATTTCTTAGCCATCGTCCGAAACCATTGGCCGTAGTATCAAACAAAGTGTTGAGTCGGGTATTTTGCATCGCTCAAACGCCGGAAAAACGCGGGAGATTACTCCTATTCTTTCCACCCTACACTGACACCTGGTTTTCAATCAAACAACCCGGAAAAACTAGCCGGAAATTCTCCGGGCGATCGCGAAGCGTTCAATGCCCGCCAGATCAGCCCGAATTTGAATATTGTCGTAATGACCATTTTGGTTGAGCAACTGGGCCACGGTTACCGCCTGACCAGCCATCATTTCAATCATCCAGATGCCACCCGGTTGTAAGTAGGCGGGGGCGGCAGCAACCAGATGCCGAATGCAATCCAACCCATCGACACCCCCATCCAGGGCCAGGTGCGGTTCGTGTTGCGTGACTTCGGGTTGTAAAGTTAAAACTTGCGAACTGGGAATATAAGGCGGATTGGCAATGATGCCGTGGAGTTGGCCTCGAAGGGGATGCAATGGCTCAAGCCAGTGACCCTGATAGAAGTGAATGCGATCGCTGAATTGATGGGCCGCAGCATTGGTCTGGGCGATCGCGAGGGCGGCGGCGCTCACATCCACGGCATGAATCCTGGCCTGGGGAAACGCTTGGGCCAATCCTAAGGCGATCGCGCCACTGCCGGTGCCCAAATCGGCCCAATGCCCAGGAGTGGGCAGTCCTTCACGCTCCGGTTCGTCGCTTCGCTGGTTTGTCAGCTCAACCGCAAAATCAATCAACAGTTCAGTTTCGGGGCGGGGAATCAAAACCGCCGGAGAGACTTGCAGTGAAAAGTCACGCCAAGTTGTTTTGCCGACCAGGTATTGAACGGGAACCCGTTGCTGGGTCCGCTGCTCCCATAACTCCTGCAACCTGTGGGGCGGCACCTTGAGCAACAAGTGCTCCCGATGTTGGAAGGAACCTAAGCGGAGTTCTAATCGATCCAGATGAGTGAATGCCTGAAGCAACCAATCGGCTTCCTGGGGCGGAATGTGGTGGGCGATCGCGGTTTGTCGTGCCCATTGCCACCACTCCCACAAGGCCATCCCCGAAATGACAAACTCCTGCCCTCCATCGGAAGACAAGAGTTGGTCATCATCAGCCTGAAATTGAGTCATGCAACAGAAGTCAGATCAGCCACTACCAAACGTACCGTCAGAATCATGCTCCTGCTTCTACGCTGCACTGCCTACTTTTTGGGTGCAGAGGTAGCGGGTCTGGCGGGTGCTGGTTGAGGGCGGGTCTGGGGTTGCTGATTGCCCACAGTTGAACGAACAAACTCCAGCGACTCACGGGGAGGAATCAACATGATTTGATCCAGTTGTGGGTCGTTCTTGGTTCGCATAACTTCCAGTACGCCTTCCAGGTTCAGGACTTGTACTTCTAGCGTAGAAGCCAGCTTCGGATCTTGCTGCTTGAACCGATCCATCAACGCCTGAAGTTCTTCTTTCTTGAAAAACATGGGGATGACGGCTTTGTCACCCTGTTGAATGGTCAAGTAACCCTTATCTGCACCACCACGGGCAACAAACAAAGGGGTGCCATTAAACTGTTCCTTCTCGCCACTTTGCTTCAACAGACTTTGAGCCGTATCCACCTGTTGTCGAGAGGGGACAACGGTAAACAAGAGTTTATCCTTATCGGTCTTGCCCTGGTTGGTCACGTTCAGTCTGTACACCTCCGCCAGAGATACAGGCACAACCCGCACATTCTTGGCAATGTCTGGGTTTCTGGTCCGCAGGTTATCCAGGAATGCTTGAGCATCTTTTTGAGTAATAAATACGCCCGCTACTGGATTACCCTTTTGCCCATTTTGAGGGGAAGCCACTAAGGGTGCCCCTTCCGAATTCGCAATGGTAAATACGGGAACTGGACGCAGTTTTTGGAGAATTTGGTCCTGGCTTAATGCCAACACTTCCAGGGTGCTGGCGAACAGTGACCCGATGAGGGTCGCTCCCACCAAACCAACCGTTGCGCTCCAGCGAATCAATGACTTCATGACTGCTCCTGGCAATACTAAGGATAAGAACAAGGGCAAGACGAGGGCTATACCTCTATCGACGTTGCTTGAGTAAGGATTTGTGCCTATTCATTCTGCGACATTCCCCGCAGGTTGTAAACTCCAGGATAACGATCCCGAATTTACCGCAACATTATAAATTGATGTGACGAAAATAAAACAATTCTCAAATAAGTTGACAGGTTTATCACTCGATTTGTTCCCAGTGGGAGGGAGGAATGCTGGGTCGGCGGTGCGATGCAGGATAGTGCCGAGAGTAACGGATGGGTGTCGCATTGGCGCTGATTTGTGCGGGGAAGTTGAGCAATGATGAAAGAGCCAGTGGCAGCACTGATCTCAGTTCATAGGAGCAGGATATTAGGCTGCGTCCGCGATCGCTACTTTCTGATTGGGTTGGGCTTCTTGTTGTAGATAATCTTCGATCTGGGCTTCGATTTCACGCCGCACAATGTCTCGATATTCCACAAAGTGTTCAATCTGGGCGCACACCGAGAGGTAGCTACTAATACCGCCGCGATTGAAGCGGTACATATTCCACAGGTTGCGCCAGAACGGCCAGCGAGTATCCCGCACTACACCCTGTCGCCAGATAATGGTCAGCAGCGCACGGACCGTCATCCAGTCGATTTTTTTGCCGGAGCGCTTGCCTTTTTTGGGATAGGTGGCTTCCCCTAACAACCTGAAATGACGGTAGGTGCGATCGAGGAAGCGTTTGGGTTCATAAAGAGTCCAGAAGGCTTCTACGTATTCGTGGGCAATGTCCTCCAGCGGACGGGTAGGCACAAAATTCATCAATGCGGTCTGGTTGCCGTTGGAGAGTTGGTTCCGGAGGCGGCCTTCTTTTTCCAAACGATGCCAGAGGGCGGTATCGGGTAGAGCTTGTAGCATACTGAACAGGGCAGTGGGAATGGTTGTTTGCTCCACAAAGCGAACAATGCGATCGCCCGCTCCCGCTTTTTCGCCATCAAACCCGATAATGAAACCCGCCATGACTCGTAAACCCGAACGAGCAATGTTTTGGACGGCATCACTGAGGGAATCCCGGGTGTTTTGAAACTTCTGCGTCAAGGTCAGGCTGGCTTCATCGGGTGTTTCAATCCCCAGAAACACAGCCCCAAAGTTGCAGGCTACCATCGCATCCATCAGTTCTTGATCTTTAGCCAGATCGACAGAAGCTTCAGTAGCAAAGGAGAAGGGATAGCCATGTTCCACCATCCAGGGTTGCAGCTCTTTGAGAAATAGCTTGACGTTGCGCTTATTGCCGATGAAGTTGTCATCCACCATGAAGATGCTGCGTCGCCAGCCCAGTTCATACAGGTATTGCAGTTCGGCGAGCAGTTGAGCTGGGGTTTTGGTGCGGGGTTTGCGTCCGTACAGCACGATGATGTCGCAGAATTCACACTGGAATGGGCACCCCCGCGAAAACTGAACGGACATCTCGGAATACACATCAAAGTTCAGCAGGTCGAAACGAGGGATCGGTGTGGTGGTTACATCTGGTTTCTCCCCATTGGAGCGAAAGATGCCGGACCCGTCCCCGCGGGCGATCGCCTCAACGAACATGGGCAGGGTAATTTCCCCCTCGTCCAGGATCAAATAGTCAGCTCCAGCCGTTTTCGCGTCTTCGGGTAAGGCTGTGGGGTAAGGCCCACCGACCGCAACTTTTTTACCGCGTTGTTTCGCTTCCTGAATTTGGTCCAGCAAGTCCTCTTTCTGGACGATCATGGCGGATAGAATCACCAGGTCGGCCCAAGCCCACTCTGCCTCGGTGACGAGTTGAACATTACGATCCACCAATTTGAAGTTCCAACTTTGGGGCAGTAGTGCCGCAACAGTTACCAGCCCTAACGGCGGCAGCATGGCTTTGCGGCCCACAAGCGCCAGGGTTTTTTCAAATGACCAGAAACTTTTAGGGAACCGGGGGTAAAGCAGTAAAACGTTCATTCCATCACACGCGAAAGTTAATGCTAAACATGACACTTTGCTGGGGCAAAACTCAGGGCGATCGCCAAACATCGCTGTCCGAACCCTGAATTAGCTTTCAAATGCTGTCACTGAAACAACCTTTTCATCCTAACCATTAATGTTAGGTTTTGTTAAACTCTGGTTCGAGCTTATCATCTCACGCTGATCCTCCCATTGACCAGGATGAATGAATAATAATGTCAACCATCAAGCGATAGAGTTGTATCTTTACATTCCGGGTTTAGTTGAGATTGGGATGATGCAAAGCTGACTGTGATAGGGTTTTACAGGTATCAGAAACACCCTGCAAATCTCTTTTACATGACTACTATTTGGGAACTTGATTTTTATTCACGCCCCATGCTCGATGAAAACGGCAAAAAGGTTTGGGAAGTGGCAATCTGTGAAAGCCCTACCCAAATTGACGCTGAACTTGCGCCTTTGTTCCGCTTTGCGGAGTATTGTGCCAGTACAGAAATTAACTCTGCGCGGTTGATGCAGGTCTTGAAGGATGCGATCGCCCAGGCGGGCACTCCCCCCGATCGCATCCGCTTCTTTCGGCAATCTATGAAAAACATGATCACGAAAGCCTGCACCGACCTGGAGATTCCCGTGGTTTTAAGTCGCCGCACCTACGCCTTAAACCAATGGCTGCAACAGCGATTAGAAGAAGTCTATCCCCAACATCCTGGGTTCCAACCGGGAACGACCCCCACCGTGAGTTTTGCTGCCATTGCGGCTCAACCTTTACCCGATGCCCTGGTGGGGCAGCGATGGGCATTTGTTTCTCTGGAGGCGAGCGCGTTTGCAGAAATGGGAGAGTGGGCGATCGATTTTGGCGAAGCCTTCCCTTTGGGCCTCACGCAGGTGCAACCCAACACATTGATTCCGGGTCTGGTGATTTTCTCCCAACGGGCCGTACCAATGGCAGGTTGGATGTCGGGGTTAGAGTTGGGCTACCTCACGGTGGATGAGGAAGCACCTCGATTAATTTTGGAAACGGGCGTAAACGATCGCTGGATTTTGGCCAACCTGAACAACCCCCAACTCCTGGCGGAAGCCCAGAATTTTGAAGCGGCTAAACAGCAGGCCGATGGAGTTCATTTTCTGGCCGTTCAGACAAATGCCGACACCGAAGCCTTCGCCGGATTCTGGTTATTGCAGGAGACCATTTTGGCGTAAAGTGATTGGTAGCTGACAGTAGCAGGGCGCAAGGGGCTAGAAGCACTAAGGAGTCAAGGATTCGCTTCTCTTATACCTCTTATTCACCCTGTTTATCTTGTTGGCTGTTCATTGCTGACCGCTGGTGACTCACGCATTATGGGTTCGGAGGAATTGCATCAATCGACGTTGGTGGAGCAACTGCTTGACCTTGCCGTGAGGTCTGGAGCAGAAGCAGCAGAGGTGTTTCAGTCGCGATCGCTATCGCGTCCCGTTTTTTTTGAGGCCAATCGGTTAAAGCAATTGGAAAGTGCCCAGGCAGAAGGGGTGGCACTCCGACTCTGGCGAGATGGGCGGCCCGGTTTGGCTGTTGCCTATGGCCCTGTGGAACCGCAATTGCTAGTCGATCGCGCGCTGGCCCTGAGTTATCTGAATGATCCTGAAACAATTGAACTGTCTGCTGGCTCCCGCATGAACTATCCTGACCTGGGGGAAGCGGTTTCGGTGGAACAGCTAGTAGAGTGGGGTAAACAGGCGATCGCACTGGTGCGGGATGCTTACCCAGATGTGATTTGCGAGGCGGAATGGGAATGCGAAGCCGAAATGACCCGCCTGATCAATACAGCCGGATTGGACTGTGGCTATACCGATACCACCCTGGGTTGCTCCCTATCTGCCGAGTGGGTTCGGGGCGATGATTTTCTCAGTGTTTATGATGGCCAAACCCAGCGCGGTAGCCTGAATCCGGAAGCTCTGGTCGAACAAATCCTATTGCGGTTGGATTGGTCTCAAAAAAATACCCCATCGCTCAGTGGCAAAGTCCCCATTTTGTTCACCTCGAAGGCGGCGGATATGCTCTGGGGAACGGTACAGGCAGCCTTGAGCGGGAAACAAGTGATTGAAGGGGCTTCGCCCTGGAGCGATCGCTTGAATGAGGTGGTGACATCCGAAGAATTAACCCTACTGCAACATCCCAACGCTGGCCCCTTTAGCTGCCCCTTTGATGATGAAGGCACACCTACCCGCCCCATCACCTTTATTGATAATGGTGTACTCAAGCTGTTTTATACCGATCGCACAACCGGGCGCACCCTGGGCAGTGGCACCACGGGCAATGGCTTTCGTCCGGGTCTGGGTAGCTACCCCTCGCCTGGATTGTTCAATCTGATGGTTGAACCGGGCACGCGATCGCGGGGGGCCAACAAATCCCTGAACCAGCTCATCGCCAGCATGGAAAATGGCCTGATCGTAGATCAAATGCTGGGCGGCGGCGCTGGCATCTCTGGCGAATTCTCCATCAATGTGGATCTGGGCTACCGGGTGAAGAATGGTCAAATCCTGGGTCGAGTAAAGGACACGATGGTCTCAGGGAATGTCTACACGGCCTTGAAACAACTGATCGAACTGGGCGGTGATGCCGATTGGAATGGTTCCTGCTACACGCCTTCGATCATTGTAGGGGGGCTGTCTGTGACAGGCCGCAGCTAACCCGGTATGACCCCAAGCCGTCCAAGTTCCTGGCAGTTGGTGCTGGTATTGGTGGTTGGGATTCTCGCTGTTTCCACTGCCGCTCCCCTGGTCCGATTGGCGCTGGCCGCTGCCGCAGACCGTACGGTTGGCTTTAGCTTCGTGCTGGCGGCGGCGCGGTTGCTAGTGGCCGGGGTCGTTCTTATACCCAATTGGCGATCGCTGTTCACCCGCCCCCCTACGGCTATTGCTATGCGTTACGCGATCGCCGCCGGACTGGTCCTGGCGCTCCATTTTGCCACCTGGATTACGTCTCTTTCATTGACTTCGGTTGCCGCTTCCACGGCCCTGGTGACAACTAATCCGGTGTGGGTCGCGTTGCTATCCTGGGTTTGGTTAGGAGAGCAGCCATCTCGCCAAACCTGGCTGGGGCTGGGGGTCGCCCTGGCGGGAGGCTTGCTGATTGGGTTGAGTGGTCTGGGCGCGATCGCGACTGGGAGTCAGCCATTGTTGGGAGATAGTTTGGCTTTGATGGGAGCCTGGGCCGCCAGTGGATATTTTCTGCTGGGCCGAGAAGCTCAACGGCAAGGGTTGGGGATTGGTGGCTATGTCACCGTGGCCTACAGCACCGCCGCAATCGCGCTCTTACCTCTGCCCTTTTTAGTAGGAGCCAGCTACAGCGGTTATTCCCCCACGGTGTATGGCTATATCCTGCTGACAGCCCTGATTCCCCAACTGGTCGGGCACACCAGCATTAACTGGGTTGTGCGCTGGGTCTCGCCCACGCTCGTCACTCTGGTCATCCTCCTGGAACCTGTATTAGCCAGTGTCCTGGCATTTTTGTTATTTCACGAGATCCCCGATACTACTGTGTTATCAGGAGCACTTCTGATACTGATCGGGGTCGCGATCGCGGCTCTGGCTTAAATGCCTCAAATCTCCTCCACGTAGCGATAGAAAAACCAGGATCAGGTAAGGCTGAGACACAATTGTTTTTTACTGTGATAAAGATCACAGGTTCAACTGATCATGATCGCTCCCTTGTCTTCCCACTCCAGACATACTTAAGGAGACTCAACTAAAGCCGAGTCATCAACAGGGAACACACGACTGGCCGACAGGTTTCGCAAGAAACCGTCGGTTTTTTGTTGGCATGATTACCAGTTAGATCATTCTCGGCCCTTGCCGATGGCTACGATGATTGGGGCCGAATTGAGACAAAAAGGGCGGAGGATAGGGGAACTGCGATCGCTCAGGGTTGCGTGCCTGAAAATCGCGCCTCATCTATCATCCGCCTCAATTCAGCGAAAACTGATTCAGCGAAGGGGCTGGCAGTCGCCCCTCTTCGTCTACGCCCTCATCCCCTTGATATCAAGCAAAGTTTAAGACTAACTGAAGTTGGGGTTTGGTCTTGGCTTCGGGTAGCGCAACCGGGTTTGCCGTCACCGCCGGACAATAGCGGGCAAAAGCACAGCGATCGCATTGTTTACCGGGTTTGGGTTCCCAGCCGCGATCGTGCCTTAGCCGCACCGCCAGATCACCAATCATGGTTTGCACCTGCACTTGGTGAGCGGGCGTGGCCTCAAACCGGACTTTTTCACCACTCCGCAGAAAGAGTAAACTCAAATATTTCAAGCTTTGGCGGTAGGTTTGCTCCAGCGCCAGATAATACAACCCAATCTGAATATCAATCTCAGTCGTTTCTGGTAACTTCATCTCACGGCTAGACTTGTAATCAATCAACTCCAACCCATCACTGAGAAAATCAATTCGGTCATAGCGCCCCACAATGGCAAATTCCAGATCCTCAACCTGTAAATATCCTTGAACCTTGCCTTCTACAGCCAGCGGTTGCCGAATTGCCACTTCATTGGCAATAAAGTTCCAGTAATAGCGCTCCAAAATTTCCCGCCCCTCGACAATTTGGCCCTCGCTCAAATCGGTGGAATGCTCATCCCAACAGTGATGCACCCAGCGGAGATCGGGAAGCGGATTGCGATAATGCCAATCCCGATGACATTGAGCGAGAGCCTGATGTAAGGCATTCCCTAATGCGGCTGACCCAAAGAAATCAGGGCTATTCAATTTACGCTCGTACCGCAGATAGTACGCATAAGCACAGCGGTGATAAGCCTGAAGTTTAGTTGCCGAGATCTGATAGGTCATGGCGAAGGCAGTGTGCAGGAGGAAGCAGTCAGGAGAGCAGAAAGGCAGACAGAGAAAGGCAAATAGAAAAAGGCAGATAGAAAAAGGCGGAAAACGGACTGCCTGGGCACATGGCAACTACTCAACTCTGGCTAACAGGCCGTTTGAACAGGGCATCCAGATAAATCCGAGACGCTTGACGGTGATGCAGCTTTTCAGGAGCCGCTTCAGAGCGATTTTGTAACAGAAATAGGGAGAGCGCAGCGGTGATGACTCGATCCTGATCCCAGTCGGGGCGCATTTCCAAGTAACTTCTAAGAGACTCATGCAGAATTTCGGGAACTTCCACTAAAAGACTCACGGTGGTATCCATAGAATTTCAATTTCCAGAAGAGGTTAGCAAAGTGAATTGAACTGCCAGCATGAAGCTGCTGCCCCTCTCTTCGGGACCACTCCTCAAAACAGCTAAAAAGCTTGCGGAATGGTACTTGTGGAGGTCAGCAACTTGCTTGTGTTAGTCGCCTCATTCTCAATCGAATTCCCCAACTTGTCAATGTTGCAAAATGTTGCGAGAGACTTTAGATCAAAAAAAGCTTTACGAAAGAATCGGTGTTTGAGGTGCATTTTTGTTACATAACTTCATGAGAACTCGTTTTTCTGAGTCTGATGCAGTGGGAGAACCAGTGGCTGGTCTGAGTGTGGAAAAGTCCGATTCCTTCGTGAAACCTGTGGAAAAAAAAGTTAAATCTGTGGAAAAGCTGTGGAGAGGATGGGGAAAAGCTGGAAATTCACTGTGGAAACAGTGTGGAATTTGTGGGGAAAAGGGCGAAGGATTTTAAATTTTGTAAACTTTTGCTTTTCCCTCTAATTGTTGGTCTAGCTTTCACCTTCTAATTTGCTGCTGGTTGGATTTCCCGCTTTTTGACGCTGATAGTGTTCTTTGAATAAACGTTGCTGAAGGTTGTGATCGACGATTGGGGTGGGGTAGCCACAGCGATCGCGATCCATGTCTGAAATTTTGCCAGACACCAGATCTGCGGTGTCTACGCGCCGGAGTTCCGGTAGCCACTCCCGGATGTACTCGCCCTCCGGGTCAAACTTCTTGGCCTGACTGGCAGGATTGAAGATTCTCAAGGGTTTGGGGTCCATGCCGCTAGAGGTACTCCACTGCCAACCGCCGTTATTGGCCGACAAATCCCCATCGATCAGCTTTTGCATGAAATACTTCTCGCCCAGGCGGCCATCCACCAGTAGATCTTTTGTTAAAAAGCTGGCGACAATCATGCGGCAGCGATTGTGCATCCAGGCGGTAGCATTCATCTGGCGCATGGCAGCATCCACAATGGGGTACCCGGTTCGGCCTGCACACCACGCCTGAAACTGTTCATCCTGGTTTTGCCAGGGAAAGTCTTTGAAGGGTTGGCGGTAGGGGCCGTCTGCCAGGGCTGGGAAGTGAAACATAGCATGTTGGTAAAACTCTCGCCATGCTAGTTCCTGCTGCCAGGTTTGAATACTTTTGCGGGCTTCGTCACTGCGGGCGTGGGTCATTGCGTCTACGGTGGCCGCCCACACGGTACGCACCCCGATCGCCCCAAATTTGAGGGCTGCACTCAGTTGCGAGGTGCCGGGATGGGACGGGAAGTTGCGCTCTTCGCCGTAGGACTCAAGAGCGCGATCGCAGAAGCTTTCCAGTTTGGCCTGTGCCCCGGCTTCTCCCGGTTCGATCACCAGGGGGGGATCCCAGGTGTATCCCAGGTCTTGGGCGGTGGGGAGGGCGATCGCGCCAGCCTGATGGGCGAATTGTTGTTCTGCTTCGGTTAAGCCAGTCACCCCTGCCAGTGGTGCGGCGGGGGCAGCTTTGGGTTTGCTGCTCCAATTCCGCCAGAAAGGAGTGTAGACGGTGTAGGGTTGTCCGGCTCCTGTGGTAATGTCTTTAGGCGTGTGCAACAGTTGGTCCCAAAAGGGGCAAACTTCAATGCCCCGTTCGCGGAGAGCGGCGGCCACAGTGCGATCGCGCTGCCGCCCATAGGGTTCCACATCCTGATTCAGGAAGAGGGCTTGAGCCTCCAGCGCCGTTGCAAGGCGAACGATCGCTTTTTGGGGGTCGTCATACAGAATCAGCAGTTGGCTGCCTGCCTGGGTGTAGCGATCGTGTAACTTTTGTAGACACCCGATCAGATAAGTCACCCGGGCCGGTGCTACGTCATCTCGTTGCAGGATGAGCGGGTCCAGGCAAAATACACCCACCACTTTTTCACTGCGCTGACGGGCGGCGGCCAGCCCCAGATTGTCCGCGATTCGCAGATCACGACGATGCCAAAACAGAATTAAATCAGTCATTATTAATCATTGCTACAACTCAGGAGGCTGCCCATTCAGGAGCGGACGCGACATAAAAAAGGCACAAATCGATTTGGCATCGATCAGTTCACCTGCATAGATGGCTTGCTCGACTTCATCTGCCGTCATCAAGACGGTCACTAAATCTTCGTCTGCGTCTAGTGGGGGAGGATTGTCTAATTGTTCGAGTTGCTGTGCCAGGTAGGCATGGATAATTTCGTCGGAATAACCAGGAGCAACAAAAAATTCTCCCAATTTCTGCCAGCGACTGGCCCGATACCCAATTTCTTCTTGAATTTCTCGTTCAATCGTGGTGAGGGGATCTTCGTCTACTTCGATGGTACCTGCGGGAAACTCCAGTAATCGCCCTCTGGCAGTAAACCGATACTGCCGCACCAACACAAATTTGCCCTCTGGCGTAATCGGAACTGCTAAAGCTCCACCGGGATGACGCACACATTCCCATTCACCCTCGGCTTTATTGGGCAGGCGTAATCGGTTGGCTTCAAATGAAAATTTTCGTCCTTTGAAGAAGAAACGTTGTTTCAGGAGTTGGGGAGGTTCTGGACCAAAGGGCATAGGTGAAGACGATGAGTGTTTCTATTGATTAACGATGATCTTGACTCCTGAACAGTCTACCGTTTGAGCTAAATCTGCGATCGCTTTTCTGGATACTGGCTCGACCCAATCTGGAGCAATCTCGGCCAGGGGCACTAATACAAATGCTCGTTCGGTCAGGTGAGGATGCGGAATTTGTAACGAGGGGGTCTCTAAAATCAGGTCATCAAACAATAACAAATCCAGATCCAGGGTGCGGGCACCCCAGCGTTCTCGCCGTTCTCGCCCAAATTGCCGCTCGATCGCCAGTAAGGTTTCGAGTAAGGTCTGGGGAGGCAGGGTGGTTTGCAGCAGCACACAGCCATTCAAATAGTCGGGTTGGGGTGGCCCGATCGCTGCTGTTTGATACCAGTGCGATCGCGCCTTGACTGTACCTGCCATCTCACCCAACCGCACTACCGCCGCTTCCAGGGTTTGCCAGGAATCTCCTAAGTTGCTACCCAATGCGATCGCGCTTAACCCTTGCACACCCAATTCCAAAGAACGAACCTCTACGACTTGCGCTGAAATAGCCCACCCAGAATTTTTTGGACCTGCTGCATGGCTCCCTGCAACGGGTTGCCAGCACCATCGGTGGGGCGAACCGCCACCTGAATCGGCTCATCTGGGAATTCTTTCAAACGGTAGCCATATTCCAGGTTGTTCTGGCTCTTTTTCAACACTGGGAACAGGCGAAAAGCGCCCTGCAACAGTTCCGCTTCCTGTTGATAAATCGCGCGACTAATCTGGTTACTGCGATTGACCGCGAGAGAACCAATGGGAAACCAACTTTTTTTATCTTTAACCCGCACAAAGATACTAAATTCGGGCAACCCATCCGACTTCATCTTGTCGTACTGTTTCGAGGCCGTGACTCGCTTTTCGGCGCTTTTAGAGGGTTGCTTCGGTTGCTTAGGCTGACCAAATCCAGTTGAAGGTGCCATACCAAATCCTGAGTTCAATCGAAATTTATTAATAAAAGTTTACTTCTTTCTCAGGCCATTTGCGATCGCGTTTTTGGGAAGGGGTTTGGGGAGCTAAGTGTAGAAGTTGACGCTAAAAAAATCCGAAATTGCAGATCGCAGGTGATAAGCGTAATATTTTTGAGGAATAAGTTTACGAAAAGCTACCAATATGAGAAAGCTCCTCAAACACGTTTCAGCCGGAATTCGGCCCTTCCAGCGATGGATGATGCTTTTACCCATGATTCTAGTGTTTGCCACTCAATTTGCGGTGACTCCTGCCCATGCCACCAGCCTCTACGAGATTCCGGCATTGGAGGATGATACCTGGGTGGTTGACAAAGCCGAAGTCATCAGCCGCAGTAGCGAGGGGAAACTAAGTACAGCCTTTGCTGACCTGGCCGAAAAAACTGGCTACGAAGTCCGAATTGTGACAATCCATCGGTTGGATTATGAGGAAACGGCCCAGGGGTTTGCCGATAAATTATTCACGCGCTGGTATCCCGAACCGGAGGATCAGGAAAATCAGATCTTACTGGTGCTAGATAACGTCACCAATAACACGGGCATTCGGACGGGGGAGAAGGTGAAAGCCGCCATGTCCGATGCGATCGCCACCAGTGTGGCCCAGGAGAGTGTACTGATTCCACTGAAAGAAGGCAATAAGTACAACCAGGCCGTATTAGGTGCCAGCGATCGCATGGTTGCGGTGCTCTCAGGGCAACCCGACCCGGGCGCACCCGAACTCAAGGATGAAGTCATGGTAGAAGGCACCTTTGCCACCAAGGAAGACACTCAAACAAGTAACGCGACGGTCTGGGTCATTGGCTTTTTGATTGCTGCCACCATTATTCCAATGGCAACCTACTATTTTTACCAGTACATGGGGTCGCGTTAAGGCTTTGCTAAAAATTGACTTTAAACGCAAAACAAGGGGACTAGTCCCCTTGTTTTGCGTTAATCATGAAAACCCAGAATCTATAGCCGTAGCCAGGTGTAATGTGGCGAAGGCGAGTCAGAACACCGACTCAGCATCGGCTTTTCAGCTTTTCCTTATCCTAAGTGTTCTGACTGGGTTACGCTACCGCTGAATCATCCTACGATGGTTTAGTTTAATTAGCCCAACCTACTTACTTATCCTGGTCGGATTGTTTGGCAACTGCTTGATTACTGCCAGTGTAAGTCTTAACTTTGGCACTTTCCACGGAAGGCTGTACACCGTCAGTCAAAAATTCAGAGGCTTCTTTAAATTGCCGTCCAATCCCTTCCATGATTTTCTCATCTGGATTAGAACGATTGATGATGGGTTGGCGCTTGCTGGTGATAGGTTCCGGCTGGTAAGCCCGATTTTGGGTGGAACGAGTATCATCAATACCACCTTCGCGCTGGTCAGAACTTTCGTACAGCAACCCCGTTGTATCCTGGCCAGCGACGCTGCTGGCAATCAGGGTGCCAAAGCCTGGAATTACGCTGGAAGCATCACTTTGTTGTTTTTTATAGGCTTGATTGCCATAGTTTGAAGGAGAAACGGGTTCACCTTTTGTGTCAGCACCCATCGTGTAGGGATTGTTGTTTGCACCCATTTGCACTGGAACGTCGTTAGGGCGATTTTGCCGAGATGCTTGCATATTTTCGTTGCTGCTGCAAGCAGTAGACAGCAGCAGTGCCATACCTGCTACAAATACGATGACAATCCGGTGTAAATTTAACTTTTTGAAAAACGAAATGATGCCTTCCATAAAATCTCCTTTTCATTAGAAGCCTTAGTAACCAAAAAGTTTTTGATTACCACGGATCTAAGCTTAGATGGAGTCCCTTGTGACTACCTCTAACCAGAGAGATAAGTTAGCAGGGGTGGTGCAGGGCAATGAAATGCAACGGTTTGCTGGGTGCGAGGATGGGTACAGGTGAGGTGGTAGGCGTGGAGATGGTAGCCACAATCGCCGGGAACTGGCAGTTTTTCAGTGGGATGGGCTGGCGCTGCACGAGGAATGCCACCCGGCAAATATAAAGGATCACCGATGAGGGGATAGCCCACACTGGCAAGATGAATCCGAATTTGGTGGGGTCGTCCGGTGAGAATGGTGACTTCGAGCAGGGTGGTGCTTTCACGTCGTTGTAAAACCTGACCTTCGCTATGGGCAGGTAGGCCATCGGGTGTTGCCCCGTAGACATAACCCAGGGTGGGATGGGAAATTTTGCCAATTGGCTGAGTCATGGTGAAGGTGTCTGGCAGTTCGCTTTGGCCAATCAGGGCACGATAGACTTTGCGAATTTGCCGATCGCGCAGTTGTTGACTCAGACTTGCTCTGGCCAGGGGCGATCGGGCCAGCAGCATGAGGCCGGAGGTGCCCCGCCCCAACCGATGAATGGGATAGGGGGTTTCTTGCGGATAACGGTGTTGCAGTTGCGCCAGGAGGGTATGTGCTAAAAAGCCACCTCCCGGTAAAACGGGCAATCCGGCAGGTTTTGCCACGATAATCAGGTCGCGATCGTCGTGCAGCACCTCAAAGTTTAGGGGAACGGTCGGTTCTGACCAGGGGAGACGGTGATAGGTGAGTTGTTGTCCGGTCTGGAGGCGGGTGGTGGGGGTGGTGGGTTGCCCATTGACTTGAATCTGTCCGGCATGAATCCGCTCCTGCCACTCCGCCGCATTGGAATGGGGATAATACTGCGTGTAATAGTCCAACACGGTCATGCCAGCGTTTTTGGCAGTGACGCGATCCTGATAAACCCAGCCCTGATTCATGGGGCGCTTCCTGGCATGATGGGGAAGGTCAAATCATTCAACGTTGGCAGGGAGAGATTGAACATGCGGTGTGCGGTAATGAGTCGGGCGGGCCAGGTGATTGCGAATGGGCGGTTACTGTTACATCAAACCAATGATGGCCAATGGCGACTCGATTTGCAAACTGATGGTGGGCGCTTAATTCAGGGAGGAATGGTTGATCCGGATGGAGATATGACTGATGCCAGTCAAGCCCTGTTTCGCGGCTTTTTTGAAGTATGGGGCATGAGTGATTTAACCTTAACGGTGACAGTGCGTTAATAGTGACAGTGCATTAATGGTGACGGTGCGTTAATAGCGCCTTAAGCTTGGGGTCACTTTTGGGAAGATCCCGTATTCTAGGGAGCAATGTCTGCGTGAGGCACCCCAAGATGGCAAGACGGTTATTCTGGCAACATCCCCAGCTTCGCACCGATGAAGAACAGAACCGCGATCGCCGAGTGACCTGGTTAGAGCTTTTCTTTGACTTGTTTATTGTGGTCGTTGTGGCCGAGTTTGCGCACAACTTGGCGGCGGATGTGTCCTGGGTCGGGGTGGGGCAATTTATCTTTTTGTTTTTGCATTTGTGGTGGGTGTGGATTGGGGCGACGTATTACACCGAGCGGTTTGAAACGGAAGGGTTTGATCAACGCTTGTTTACGTTTTTGCAAATGGTGCCGATCGCCGGGATGGCGGTGTTTGCCCACTACGCCTTCGGCAAAACATCTGTTGAATTTGCCCTGTCCTACGCCCTGAATCGGCTGATCATTACCTACCTGTGGTGGCGGGGCGGACGGTACGATCGCCGTTTTCGTCCTACGGCTCACCGCTTTGTGCTGGGTTTCAGTCTCTCGATTCTGATGTTTGTGCTGTCGGTGTTTGTGTCGCCACCGTTGCGGTTTGTTCTATGGGGTGTTGGGTTATTTCTGGATTTGATCACTCCTGTGTTGACATTGCGATTGCAAGCGCTGTTGCCCCGGTTCAGTACGTCCAAGTTGCCCGAACGCTTTGGCCTGTTTGTGATCATTGTGCTGGGGGAGTCGGTGATGGGGGTGGTCAACGGCATCGCCCAACTCAAAACTGTGACCTGGATAACCGGAATCATCGGCGTTCTGGGTCTGGCGATCGCTTTTGGCATGTGGTGGATTTATTTTGATTTTGTCAGTCGTCGCCCACCGAAGATTGGGACTGGATGGGCGTTTGCCTGGGGTTATTTGCATTTGCCCCTGATTGGGGCGATCGCGGCAACAGGTGCCGGGATTCTGAATGTCGTTTCTGACCCAGATGCTCAACTCAGCCCTGAGGTCAGCGTTTTGATTGGCAGTTCCGTTGGGGTGTCGCTGATCATCATGGGGTTGCTAGAGTTGACTGTGCAGCGTGCCCCCGATGAGCCAACCCATCCGCGTCTAAGTCCCGGCTTAAAGTTTGCGGCTGGGGCACTGGCGATCGCCTTTGGCCTTCTGAGTGGAAATGGTTGGGCGATCGGGTTACAACTGGGGTTGCTGGCCCTGCTGATGATTCAGATGGCATACGGTCTGTATGTCTGGTTTACGCAGGACTTACCCATCGAAGCGGCCTGTTTTGAGGTGAGTTCCTCCGTGACCCATGAAGAATGACCAGCAAGTGAATCAGCCAGGTCAGGCAAGACTCCATCCCGTTGTGGGAGACATCGAGGGCAGATCGATTATCCCAGTAATGGATGTGCCGTTCATACTCCAGGCTAGAGTTTGCCCGGTCCAATCGTTTTGCCAGAGGAGATCTGCCTTGCCATCCTGGGTATAGTCTCCCACGCCAGCAATGCGCCACCCACTCGAGCCAGGAACCGAGGCGATCTCCGTATAGCCTGTGACTGTCGTGCCGTTCATCGTCCAGATGGCATTCTGCCCGGTCCACTCGTTGCGCCAAACGATGTCGTTGAGGCTGTCGCCGGTGAAGTCGCCCATTCCAGCCACACCCCAACCGGAAGCGGCGGGAACCGAGGTTACTTCGGTGTAGCCCGTGAGGGTGGTGCCGTCCATTGACCAGATCGCCACAGTGCCGGACCAGGCATTATGCCAGAGGAGGTCGGTGTTACCATCGTTGGATAAATCACCGACTCCAACCACATCCCAACCGGAGTTAGCGGCAACCGAGAGGAGTTCGGTGTAGCCCGTGAGGGTGGTGCCATCCATTGACCAGATGGCGTTTTGTCCAGTGAAGGTATTGCGCCAGAGGAGATCGGTGTTGCCGTCTTTGCTGAAGTCGCCGGTGCCGACGATCGCCCAGCCAGAACTGGGGGCAACGGTGCCAATCTCGCTGTAGCCCGTGATGTTGGTGCCATTCATGGACCAGATGGCGATCGCGCCTGTCCACTGATTGCGCCAGAGCAGGTCAGCGTGACCGTCTTTCGTGAAGTCAGTGGCTGCTGCGAAACCAACTCGAATACTGGCGGTATCGGTGTTGGTGCTGAAGGCCGTGGAGCCACCGTTGGTGCTGGTGCTAACCAGACTGCCGTTGCTGCCAGTGGTTTGGTCCCAGGCGCGGAAGGTGATGCCGTTGGCGATCGTGCCACTGTAGCCAGCGTTGGGCCGGAAGTAGAGGCGGGTGTTGGCATCGGCAGCTAGGAGCCGAGCGCTGGTGTTGGAGACAGAACCAAGGGCATTCCAGGTGGTGCCGTTGTTGATGCTGTAGAACCAGGAGCCATTGGTGGTGTTCGCTGCCGTAATAGCGATTCCGGTAAGAGCACCATTATCTGGGTCAAGGATGTTGTTCTGGCCGCCGCCGCCAGTGAGGTCTGCCAGTTGAGCCACGAGGGTACCGACTGCACCCGCAGGATTGGCCGCGTTGAGACGAATGGGCGCGAAATTGACGATTGTATCGTTTGTATCGTTGAGAACTGGGGCTGTGTTGGGAGGGTTGACAGTAAGTATGTCGTTGTCAAGGTAAGGTGTTGCCACTGGATTACCAACTGTGTCAAGGATTGTTGCGCCAGAAGGAATCTGAAGTTGCAGTGTGCCAGTCGAAGTGATCGTGATAGGTACTTGAAACATTACGGGTGCTGTTTGAGTAATGGTGCCAATTTGAATTGCTGCTGTCCCTGCGTTAACAAAATCATTGGCGTTCAAAGTACTGGCATTAACTGCCTGATTAAAGGAGATCGTGTAAGTTTGGGTTGTGCCGACAGTTAGGATATTGTCAAAGTCACCATCCTCAAAGGAAGTGACCATAGTGGTTCTATAGACGTTGAGGGTGTCATTGTCAGCGTAGGGAGCAATAATTAAATTGCCGAACGTATCAGTAATAGTTGCAAACCGTGAGATTGATAGTCTCACGGTTCCTTCAGAAGTGGCCGTGACAGGCACCTGAAAGGTTGTAGGGGTTATTTGAGTAATGCTGCCAATTTGAATGTTAGCTGAGCCCTGATTACCGAAATCATTTGGGTTTAGTGTACTAGCATTGATCGCCCGACTGAAGGTAACGGTATAGGTCTGAGTTGCACCGACATTAAGAATATTGTTGGAATCATTGTCTTCAATTGACTCAACATAACCGTGCCCTGTTGTATTGGAGAAGATGTAGACATGACCAGGGCTAGTATTAGAAGGCACTGCTAAATCTAGTTTGCCATCCTTGTTAAAGTCCCCAATACCTATTTCAGTCTCGCCACCAATTGAATCATTCAGTATCGTTGTAGCAGATGCAAAGGTTCCATCCCCCCGACCAAGCTGAACTCTGAAGTTATTGCTGAAACTACCGCCATAGACTGTATATACTAAGTCTTGCTTGCCATCATTATCTAAATCAGCTACCCCAACGTTACCGGGTCTATCTAAACCTGTCTGAGTAACGCCATTGCGGAAAGTTCCATTTCCATTTCCAAGTAGGATGGAAATCGAACCAGTCGAATAGGCGTAAGAGGTAACTGCTAAGTCTTCAATGTTATCGCCATTAAAATCCGATACTGATACTTCTGATGTATCAGCTTCAACTCGGTAGCTAATAGGAGATGCAAAAGTACCATTGCCATTAGCCAACAAGATCGACAGATAGTTCTCATGGGTTATAGCTAAATCCTGCTTACCATCTTTGTTGAAGTCTCCTGTGGCGATAGCACTCGGAATGTAATACACCTCAGAGTAGGTGGGAGGCGCAAAAGTCCCGTCACCATTTCCTAGTAGAATTGCGATATTGCTGAAGCCACTTGATTTAAGTGTAACTGCTAAATCTTTTTGCGAGTCTCCATTGAAATCGCCTTGAGTGACATCGCTGACTCCCTCTCCATAACGTGATGGTGACAAGTTCCTTGAATTTTGAAAAGTACCATCACCGTTGCCCAATGCTATCTGGATGCCGCTGCTAATATCTAGCTTGCCATCATTATTAAAATCGCTAATTATAAGATCACCAGAGTCATTTACGGCGACACTACCCAAGCCCAGGTTTATTCCTGTACTAAAAGTTCCATCACCATTTCCTAAAGCCATTAGCAGTCCGCGAGTGCCACCTGAGGTTATAAGGTCTTGATTGCCATCCCCGTTTAAATCAGCGATCTCAACTGTATTGTAGAAACTATTTGCTTGAATGCTGTAGACAGAGTTAAAAGATGTAGACAGAATGTGATTGTAAGCAGCACGAGTAGATATATCGATCGCAAGAGATGATTCAATTGCTCCATTTTTCACTTCTAAATCCCAGTTGCCACCCAAAGCCGTGTTTCCAGTTAAATCATTGGATGCGGCAACATCAGCTTGCGTAAGCTGGCTTAGGGTTTGGACAAAAGCCTGACCGCGATCGCCCTGTGCTACATTGCAGCCATAAAGTAAAATATCTGCATCATCAGTTAGTGCCTGACTCCACGACCTTAGTTGGTCGGTATAGCGTGATAGATTTTCTAGAGTTAACGAGTTTTGTCCCAGTTGCAATTTGGTGGACTCCCCATGCGAAACCAGATGTAGGCTAGAGATGTCAGTGCGACCAGACAATGTTTGAGTAATTTGAATAATGGCATCCTGGGTTGGATCTAGCAGATAAATTTCTGTCCCTTCGGTCACTTCTTGAATCAGCGTTTGGTAATCAGGAACGGTGGTATCAACAAATAGTAAAGATGCAAAAAGATTACCAGTCGTAGAAGAAGATGGCATAGATAATGTCCTGAAAAGTATGTGCGAAAAGATGAAGTGTTCCAGCAATTTCCAGGACAGGGGCGATCTCGACTAAACGCTTAAACTATGTAAGCAATTAGGATTAGGAAATTACTCGATCTAGGTTAGCCATTAGTAACAAAACTTGATTGAGTAAAATTCAGGAACTTTCGGTAATGTATCTTAGACAACTCAGTATTTACTCTGTTTTCTTCTTGGTTGAGGGAAGACAGGGTGAAATTGAATTTCTGCTGTCGAAACATAGCAGTTCTATGAAAACCTTCAAAACGCATCCCAACAGAAGGGCGGTTGAGTCTCCCAGGCCGCATCGAGCTGGGTTAATAATGCTGGATCGCCTTCCAGTTCCAGTTCTCCCGTCCAGCGGAGTTGGCGCGATCGCCGTAGCCCACAAAATAACTCCACTAGATGATCGACCGAGGTTTTGAGGGTGGTGGTGGCGGGAGTAGAACAAAGGTGGGCCGCACCATCGGCAAATTCCACCGTGAAGCGATCTTCGCCGAAGACCGGATCGGTGAGGTGAAACGTGAGACTGAAAGGGGCGATCGCGGCGATGGGACGATGGGCGATCGCGGCTTTGGGGTCCACCAAGCGCCACATGAACCCGCCAGAAGTCAGGCCAAACAAGCGCATAAAGTTAAAGTTGAAGTGAGGCAGGGTCAGGGCTGGATCAGCCTGCTGTTCGTTGAGCAGGTAAGGAAACGGATCATCCGGTGTGCCATTCCAGACGATAGTGGTAATTTGATCCCGTAGTGACCCCAGGAAGCCCAAAATGCCCCGATAGGCCGCCGGGGTTGGGGCCACCCATTCCCGCACGATCGCCGCTAATTGATCCTTCTCCGGTTCCAGTTTGGCAAACTCCAGCACGACATAGCCCAACAGGCGATCGCCCTCCTGATATACATAAATTTCCCGTCCGCCTTTCGGTTTGAAAAAACCTTCCCACCACCACTCCGCCCGATGCAACCAGCCATTCTGGTGCATGGCCATTTCGGTATATAACCTTTTGAGGGCGGCTTCTTGCGAAGGCTGATAGGCGGTGAGGTGCGATCGCTCCGCCGATAACGGCAAAAACCGACTCGCCACGCGGTATTGATGGGTAATCCCTACCCTGGCCCAGCCCAGCTTGCGATAAAACCCTTGCCGAAAGGGATACAGCATCGACAGCAGACTGCCCTCGTCGCGAAAGTTCTGCAACGCCTGCGCTAACATCCATTGCGCCACGCCCTGCGCTCGATGCTCTACCGCCACCGCCACACTCCCCACGCCTGCCATCGGGAACTTTACCCCAGCCAAATAAAGGTCAAACTCAAACTGGCGATAACGGGCGACTAAATGCCCTGCGGCATTTTCCACCACCCATCCGGGTTGCCCCGCCGGATTCAAGGCGCGATCGCCCAACTCCTGCTCCATCTCCACCTGAGACATCAGCGGCATGAAGGACAGGCGGGCCAGGTTGATAAAAGCGGCGCGATCGCGTTCTTCGGTAGGCCGCAACATCAGGTCAGAAAAAGTCATAAGAATTGTGGATTAAGAACGGTAGGGGCAGATTGGCTGAACGGTCAGCCTGACGAATCCAGATTTGGGTGCAACCTGCCTGTACAGAATTGCTTTACAGTGTTCTCCTCGAAATCATACGGAGAGGCTTCTCCCACAGTAGAATGACGGAGGAGAAATGGGAATTTCTCTGGAGGGGTGCCAAACTTGATTGAAGCCTTGATTGAAGTTGGAAATTGCAGTTGGAACATGACGTGCGTATGACCCGTCTTGTTTCAAGTCTGGTAACCATCCCATCAGCACTCGTCTGATTGCCTATCCTGAAGCTATGCCCACCACTAAGCCCACTGTTCCCGTTACGGTTGCCCTGCCTTTAGCTACACAACCCGATCCCAGCCAGCTTGACAATATTAAAGCGCAACTGGATCTGGTGTTGTTAGCCCTGGAGGCACTCGCTGGTATTGGTTCGGAAGCCATGCTGCAAGCTGCGATCGATTTAAATTTGGAATCAATGGTGGCGGATCGAGTGGCACTCTGGCGGCTACGGCAGTCCAGTCCGCTCCGCAAAGGGCAGGGAGGCCGGAAAAAGCTAGATGTGGAAGAAGCGCGGGCATTGGTGCTGATTTGCTGCCATCTGGCGCAGGATCAGCAGGAATTGATTCGGCGGGCGGTGACGCTGCTAGAACAGGTGACAGAGCAGCATCGCGAACCGCATCATGTTTCACTCCTGGGTGACTATCTGGATCGGTTTAATAATATGTATCAGGAACGGATGGAGGATGGTGAAGCGGTGTCACCCCAGACTCTGACCAATCTTGCCCTGAAACTGTTGATTGATTTGCTGTTTTACGGTGCGCCCAATGGTTCGCGCCGGTTATGGTTAGCCCTGCTCGATCGCACACGCATTCGCTAAATTTCAGCTAAGTTTACGTTTATTCCTTCTCCTTAGTCCTTATTCCCCAGTCCTTATTCCCCCGTTATTGCTCATGGCGCGATCGCACTCCGTTCTCCGACGATATACTCCCCCCACCTGCACGCTAGAAGTGATTGCCAAGGACTCGGTATTATCTCGCTGGGCCGGACAATCGGTGGTCAAGGATCTACGGTTTCAACTCAGCCTGGATGACCCCAAGTTGCCCAGAGAAGAATGGGTCGTGGTGCGGGGCGATCGCACCCAGTTGGAGGCGTTAGCAGAGTCGGTGTCAAACTATGTGCAGAGTTTTCTGGAACTGCCACCAGACCACCTGACTCTGGTTCAGGCTCATGAAGGTGATGCCGCTTCGATGCCACCCCTTGCAACCGACTCCCGACCAGCCATTGCCATTGCTGAATCTCCCGTGGGGATTGTGTTGCAGCCAAAGGGTTGGCTGAACCATGAAGTGCATTGGGGTGCTCTCGCCACGGCGGAAACCGGGGCGGTTACTCATCTCAGCACATTGCAATTATTTGACCTGGCGACGGCGTTAGATACCTATTCCACAGATCTGTTGAGTTTGCCCACCCAAACCCAACCCGCCTGGATCAAATCGTTTCCCAATTGGGCACAAGTGGCTGCCGTGGTATTGGTAGCAGTAGGGCTGTCAACCTCGGCCATTCGGTTGTTGGATGGGGCCTCGACGATGGCTCCGATGGCCAGTCAGGGAGCCAGCAGTAGTGATCAAAAAATTGCGACTCAGTTACCTCCGGCAGTGGTGGATAAGGCCACACCCCCCGTGATCTCTAACCAGAAGCTCCCACCCCCACCCCCGGCAACGATCGCCCCCACGCCGACTCCCGGCACCCCGAATGTTGCAGTGCCCAAACTTCCGCCACCCAGCCCCGCTTCGGGAACGGTTTCACCGGGAGCGATCGCAGCCTATCCGGTGCCGGTGGTGCCGGGTTCGCCTACCGTGATTCGGGGGCAGGTTGAAGCGGCTCCTCCAGTGCAATCAATCAGTCCGGCGGCCAGTGCGCCGATCGCCAGTCGTCCGGCTCCTGAGGTGGGCAGCGAAGAACCCAGTCCGATGATGGCTCGTCGGGGTGCGGCGGCTGATACCGCGGCAGCCAATAGTACGGCCTTTGATACGATTCCCCAAGTGGCGGAGGTCCGAAGTTATTTTGAGCAGCGCTGGAAGCCCCCCGAAGGTTTGAGTCAAATCCTGGAATACTCAATTCAATTGGATGGCAATGGCTCCATCAAAACCGTCAGTCCGTTGCGGCAGGCATCGGGTGAGTATATCGATCGCACCGAAATGCCGCTGATTGGTGAAACCTTTGTCTCGCCGTTGAAAGGGCGATCGACGGCTAAAATCCGCCTGGTACTGGAACCCAATGGCCAGGTTCGCACGTTCCTGGAGGAGTGAGGTTTCGTAACCCAACGCCTCAATAACTCCTCAATCAATGACCTGGAGAATTAAACTTTCGTCGCTCCCGTTTCAGCATGGCTGGCTTCTGCTAATCGTGCCTTTAGGGCGTGATCTTCTTGTTGATAAATTGCCTTTTCCTTCTCAATAAAAATGCTGGTTAAAGCCTCGTAAGCTTCAGCCCATGCAGCAATCACTTCATCTGTTGCAACCTCTTGCAAAACGTCTTTCATCGCCTGCAAAAGGTTTTCCCCAATGAGTGAATACTGTTCAGGCAGAACACGAGTGGAGACGTGACGATGGGCAATGTGATCAACTGCTGTTGCCAGCTCATCCAAATGATCAATATGCATGGCATAGGCATAAACAGCGGCGGCTAACTTCTGTGCTTGCTCACCTCCATCTAGATGTTGCATCCAGGTGGTTTCAAAGCCACGTTTATAATCCGGTCGGTCTGCAAAGGTAATCTCATACATGCGCCTGGTAATTGCTTCACCTTTTTCCTTCAAAATCGGTGCCGTTGCCTTGACCAGTTCAATCGTTTTGGGGCTAACCATATCGGCAAATCCTCCACTAATCACAGTATGAGATTCAACTTTTCAATACCGGAATGTCTAGAAGGGCATAGGAGCAAGATTACGCTTTTCAACAAGAGATATTCTCATCTTACTGAATCTTCTTTGAAGACAAAAAATCTTTGGAATTTGTGACTTTAATCGCCAGTGATTTTAATGGCTAAGTGCAAAATCTTTTTACGAAGGTCGTCAACATTTGTGCTTATCAAAGAGGAATTATTTTTGTGGTTCAACCCACTCGCCTAAAGCGTCGTAGGGAGCGCGATCGCTCCTCAATGGATCCACGCATCGCCCCCTTCACACTCTGGTAGGATGCTTTCTAAGTCTTTATTCCTAAGAAAGCCGTGGTGCAAAGCGTAACACCCTCAAATTCTCAAACTTCCACAACTGACGATCCAGCCTTATGGTCGCGGTTGTTGCAGCAATTGCTCGATCGCCAATCACTCTCGCCCGATCAAGCCGCCCAACTCATGCAAGGCTGGTTGACCGAACAGGTGCCTCCGGTCTTGTCTGGGGCAATCCTGACAGCGATTCAAGCCAAAGGCGTATCGGCGGATGAACTGGCCGGCATGGCGAGAGTTTTGCAAGCTCAATCGGCCTCCCTCCCCACGCCTCACGCCCCCCTCCCCACGCCTTTAATTGATACCTGCGGGACTGGTGGGGATGGAGCCGGAACCTTCAATATTTCGACAGCGGTTGCCTTTGTGGCGGCGGCGGCGGGCATTCCCGTGGCGAAACATGGTAATCGTTCGGCCTCCAGTCGAGTCGGGTCAGCGGATGTGCTGGAAGCGTTGGGGGTGCAGTTGGGTGCGCCTCCCGAAAAAATTCAAGCGGCGGTGCAAGCCGTTGGCATTACGTTTTTGTTTGCGCCGGGATGGCATCCGGCCTTGAAGGTGGTGGCTCCGCTGCGACGCACCTTAGGCGTACGGACGGTGTTTAATTTATTAGGACCGTTGGTTAATCCGATGCGGCCAACGGGGCAAGTGATCGGGGTTTACAATCCGGCCTTACTGGACGCGATCGCCCATGCGCTGGCCCAGTTAGGCACCCAACGGGCCATCATTCTACACAGTCGAGAATGTGTGGATGAAGCCTGTTTGGCGGATATTACCGATCTGGCTATTTTGGACAATGGCTCCGTCAACACGGCGGAGTTGAATCCTGCGGAGTTGGGGTTGGAACCCGCTACCTTAAGCGCGATCGCGGGAGGAGATGTCCCCCACAATGCAGAAATTCTCCAAGCGATTTTACAAGGAAAAGGCACGATCGCTCAACAAAATGTGGTTGCTCTGAATGCGGCCCTGGCTTTACAGGTGAGTGGAGCATTGGACAATAGTGCAAATCCTTATCAGGAAGGCATTGCCCAGGCCAAAACGATTCTTCAAAGTGGAGCAGCCTGGGAGAAGCTGGAGCAATTAGTCGCGTTTCTTCAGTGATTTGGATCACTTGAATAGGTGAGCAGAATAACAACTCATCATTGATCCGAATCGCTCCCCTTTTACCCTCTGGCAGAGATACTAAAGGAGGCTCAGCGAAAGCCGAGTCATCAACAGGGAACACACGACTAGCCGATTGGTTTCTTCCGAAGCCATCGGTTTTTTATTGGCAAGATTTACACACTGCCATGATTCTTTCTCGTTTGTCGGGTTTCAGCAAGGGGGTCTAAACCCCCTGACACTGGTCCCAGACTCAGGCGAAACACGTATTCTCCCAACATTTAACCCAACATTCCTATTCGCCTTCCTCTTCGTATTCCTCCTCCTCGTATTCGCCTTCTTCTTCGTATTCTTCTTCCTCCTCTGCCTCTTCCTCTTCTTCGTATTCTTCTTCCTCCTCGTATTCTTCTTTGTCTTCTTCCTCTTCGTCTTCTTCCTCTTCGTCTTCTTCCTCTTCCTCGTATTCCTCCTCGTATTCGCCTTCCTCCTCGTATTCGCTTTCCTCTTCTTCCTCGTCGGTGTTTTCTATCTCTTCTACGCCTTCTTCCCAGTCGTAGAAGGAATCAATGTCTTGAATGTCTTCCACGGGAACGAAACCTTCTTCGGTGTAGACGTATTCTTCCTCATAGGTGATGGTATCTGCGGTGTGGAAGAACCCTTCTAGAAAACCGATGCCGGGGGTCTGAATGGATTCAACGATCGCCGCGATCGCTTCACTAAACAGGGACGAATCATCTCCGGCAATGTCTTCACTTAAGTCAACGGGTTCACTGACTCGGTGAATGGTCCAACAGTCAGAGTTTAGTTGCGGATCGGTCATGTAGGCGTAGGGAATGTAGCAATAGCCGCGATCGCCCCAGTCTGCGCCCCAAGAATTCCGCACAATGAACACCTGATCCGGGTCAGAATAACCAACACACAGCATGGCGTGACCACCATCATGCTTTTCGCGATCGCGATCGGGCATGGGCACTAACCCCGTTGAGCCGACTTTTTGGAATGACCCAAAGAGTTGCAAGCCAAAGGCAAAGGGGTAGCCTTCCGCCAGACAACTCCGCATTGTATTCAGGTCAACCTCCACCCGTTCCGCCACTTCCACCAAAAAATTCGCGGCTTCGTCGTAGGATAGGTCGCAGGGGCGATCGAAGATTCGTTCTGTCTCAAACGTCCAGGTCTGTTCTAAACAAGCACCGTACTTTTGTAAGACTTGAATACAACTTTGTAAATAAGTGCCTTCGTCAATTGATGTATCACCATCTAAAGCACGAGCATTGTAGTAAATAAATAAACGGCTGACATCTTCCGCCTGTCCACGCAGACGCTTGGCCAGATACTCATACGCGCCTGCCATTGCATTGGCGGTACAGCTATTGGTAGCTCCCTGATCTTCCACAGGAGTCATGTACGGGCGGAGATCAACCTTAGCGGGTAAATTCTCGCTACCAAACCGTTGGGAGCAAAATAGTTTGTCGTCAGCATGGCGATGTTCAGGACGATAACCGCCAACTCGAATCCGTTTACCCGTGGAATTTTGAATAACGGTGGCTTTGCGGACGTGACGATAATTTTTTTTCGACATAAACCCTCAGAAGTTAGAGCAATCCATCGTGTTGCTTACTTCCTCAGGCTTCCCAGAAACTCAACCGGGATCACATATCGTATCCTGGGCCTGTGCCCCAGCTCTCTCCCCAAGATAGGCTACCTTGTACACACAAGTCCTGAGATTACGCTCTACTCTGAATCAAACCCAACATCTTCTGCTTGGGGGGCAGCCCCCCAAACCCCCCGAAGTGGAGGACGGCTGCGTCCCCCACACCCCCTCCAGAAAAGTGGTGCCGGGGATTGCCAAGGGCTGTGGTTCAACTCAATTGACCCACTGAACCCCAGCATTGTGCGAAGAGAACGAATCCCTTGCGGGGGGTGTGGGGGAGTGAGGACCCCACAAAGCGGGGGGGCGGGGGGAAGTCCCCCGGTAGAGACTTGGGGTTGAGTCGAGATTTGTGTACACGGTAGCCAAGATAGGAGAGAGACTTTGAGCTTTGCCTGTGTTCTTCCGCTTGAGGTTGAAGGCAGGCAGGCCAGAAACGAGGAGTGAATGGCGTGTCGCTCCAGGATTATGCCTTGAATTTTTCTGTGATGCGCTGCATCGCTTCATTCACGTTGTCGCGGCTGTTGAAAGCAGAGATTCGGAAATACCCTTCTCCGGCAGCCCCAAACCCTGAACCTGGTGTACCCACCACATGACAAACATGCAGCAATTTATCAAAGAAATCCCAACTGGAGAGGTTGTTGGGCGTTTTCACCCACACATAGGGAGCATTCACGCCACCATAGACTTGAATGCCAGCGGCGGTTAATTGTTCGCGAATGATGCGGGCATTTTCCATGTAAAAGGCGACGAGTTCCCGCGTTTGGGTCTGCCCTTCCGATGAGTAAACGGCCTCCGCCCCACGTTGCACAATGTAGGATACGCCGTTGAATTTGGTGGATTGGCGGCGATTCCACAGCTTCCACAGTTCGACATCAGAGCCATCGGCGGCTTTCCCTTTCAGGGTTTTGGGCACTACGGTGAGGGCGCAACGAGTACCCGTGAAGCCGGCATTTTTAGAGAAGGACCGAAATTCGATCGCACATTCTTTCGCCCCTTCAATCTCGTAAATGGAATGAGGAATAGCGGGATCGGTAATAAATGCTTCGTAGGCCGCATCAAACAAGAGGATGGACCCGTGGCGGCGGGCATACTCGACCCAGGCTTGCAAGTGTTCTTGGGTGGCGGTTGCGCCTGTGGGGTTGTTGGGGAAGCACAGGTAGATTAAATCAACTTTTTGCGCGGGAATTTCGGCGGTGAAGTTGTTTTCGGCGGCAATGGGGAGATAAATTAAGCCCCCGTATTCCCCTTTGTCGTTGGCCTCACCTGTGTGACCGGCCATGACGTTGGTATCAACATAAACGGGGTAGACAGGATCGGTGACGGCAATGGTGTTGTCATCGCCAAAAATGTCGAGAATGTTGCCGCAATCGCACTTTGAGCCATCGGAAATAAAAATTTCAGAGGCATCAATGTCGCAACCACGGGCTTGAAAATCATGTTTGGCGATCGCTGCTCGCAACCATTCGTAGCCCTGTTCTGGCCCATATCCCCGAAAAGCGGCGCGATCGCCCATGTCTTCCACTGCTTTGATCATGGCCGTGCGGCAGGCTTCCGGCAGGGGTTCGGTGACATCTCCAATCCCCAATCGAATAATTTTGGCAGCGGGATTTTCAGCCGCAAAGGCATTCACTCGTCGCGCAATTTCTGGAAACAAATAGCCCGCTTTGAGCTTTAAGTAATTGTTGTTAATGGTGGCCATAGTGAATCGCTAAAAAGGGATAGGCTTTATCAGTTATATCCCCATTTGTGACCCATCCACCGATTGCATGGCTGCTCCATTATGGAGCTTTTGTGTTGTAATAGACGGCAAGTTCTGAGTCGTCAGGTGTTATGGTGCAACGTGCGGTCAATTCTCCAGCCAACCCCACCCCTCCAGCCGTGAGTGCAGACGCTCCAGCAAATCCAATGGCAAATGACAAAGCGGCGATCGTTTCCTTACGCAATGTGTGCAAGACTTACCGCAATGGCTCCAAAGCTTTAATGGAGGCCAATTTAGAGATTCGGCGCGGCGATTTTCTGTTTATTACGGGGCCATCGGGATCGGGCAAATCGACCCTACTTAAGATGCTGTACGGAGAGGAAAAAGCCTCATCTGGTGAGGTGTGGGTCGATGGGGTCGATGTTTCCACGTTGAAGGGCGATCGCTTGGCGGAATTGCGTCGCCGCATTGGCATTGTATTTCAAGATTACAAACTCATTCCTCGCCGTACCGTGGCCGAAAATGTGGCCTTTGTGCTGTGGGCGCAGGGGTTTAACCAGAAGGAAATTGAACGTCGCCTGCAACCAGCCCTCAAACTGGTGGGGTTGCCCCACAAAGCCAACAGTTTCCCAGAGGAACTGTCAGGCGGAGAGCAACAACGGGTCAGCTTGGCGCGGGCGATCGTCAATACGCCGCCGATTTTATTGGCCGATGAACCCACCGGAAATCTGGATGCCGATAATTCCTGGCAGGTGATCAAAATTTTGAAGAAGCTCAACGCGATCGGGATCACGATCCTGGTCACGTCTCACGATGAAGGCTTAATTCGCCAATCCAAACAGCCTGTGGTGCAACTGTGCAACGGGCGGTTGTACGTTCCTCAGCATTACCATCCGCCCCAATCGACGGCAATGGCATGACGGCAATGGCATGACGACAACCATATGGCTGTAATGCTATAGCTGTAATGGTATGGCTGTAATGGCATGAATGTAATGGTATGGCTGTAATGCTATGGCTGTAATGGCATGACAACTATGTTGTCGGGATGCTTCAGCAGAACAGCCCGACAACCAAAACAACAGATTTGCAATGAGATTTCTAGAACACAAAATACCTGTACGGAACAGCTTCGCAAAAAATTAGCAACTGATCGCCAAAACTCCAGCAAAACCGACCCCAACCTTAAGGAATGGGAATTGAATAAAACAGCATTTTTGTACAGGCGGGTTTAGCCCAAGTCTTGGTGCGGAAAAGCCCAACACCAACCAAACCCGCCCTACGGTTGCACCTGATTTAATTCACAATCCTAAGGATATTTTTCCTTGGAAATCGCCTAAGACCCAACTTATTTGGGCAAATTGCCAACAATTTGATCCTTCAGTTCACCCACGTCCTTCGCCAGTTCTTGACGGGTGGATGCCTTGAGCAAATAGCGGTAAACAAACCAGGCAGTATACCCAAATCCAATCAACTCAAAGGTGGGAGCCAAAAGGGGAATGTCATCTACGGCATCTAGCAGGGCAAAGGTCAGCTTCACCGTGATCACGCCACCCAAAATTAGCCCCAGCGTAATCAAGGGGCGCTTGTATTCGCTGAAGAAATCCGAGAGGTATTCTGGCAAGCTCGACAAAACGGCTTTGAACCGTTCTACCACTTGCTTCAATTGCTCGTTGGACTCAGTATTCATTTCTTGGGGAGGCAGGAGCAGGGGATCGGTGGTGCCCCCGGCAGGTGGTAACGCAGGCTCCGCAAAGTCGGGAGAGCTAACCGTAGGCATTTCAGATTCTTTTACGTCAGGATTCATATGCATAACCTGGGAGTAACAACCAGAACAGTGCTAGTCTGCGATGAGCACTAGCCGAAATATTACAGGAGACGAAATAGATTTAATCACCTCTACTGTACCGATCTTAGATTTGGCTTTTGTCACCAATCAGATAGATCCTTACTTAATCCGGGCAAATGGGTAAATGGTATGGAAGGAAACCTTCTGTCACTTTGCCGCTGATGAGTTAGAACCCTCATTGGGAAAGTTTGCTGAATTGTACTCCCAACTCAACGATGAGTTCGCAATTTTAATTTTTGTTTTCTTAAAAGTAAACCAGTTGGCCCTGGGCAGAGTGGTGAAGATGTCTGCAAGTCTTGTTTCTACAGGTGGCCGCAGGGTAGGTAGCGGGATGCTCACGCAATAGAAATAGAAGATGAGAAAGGTTTAGCTGGCGATCGGATAGTCGTAAGACGGTTGCGATCGCTGGATCAGGCTATGAGTGGTTGCAGTGTAAATTTCTTCTTGAGCGTAGTAAAGTGTCATCTGGTATGACCCCAATACAATCCAGGCAGCCCAGCAAAGCTCCTCAATGGCACAAAGCAGCAAATCTATTACCCACGGTTCGGAACAATGAATTTCCAGGTCATTATCCCGATCAAGACGCAGGGCACAAAACGGCAGAGTGTCATCAAATAGTGACTGAAACCGTATGAGTCGTTGGTTTTCGAGGATGAGGAGATCTTGACGAGTGAGATTAAGGAACATGATTTTTATCCTTTGAGCCGTATATCCTGCATTTAACTGGACAATCTCTTCCGCCCCTACGGTAGAACTCAGGAAATTCTACTTCCTCTTTATAAAGTATTCAGCGAAATTACGGACCTGCTTCAATTTGAGTGAATGACTCTGAGGTTAGGCGATTTCCCAAAAAAAAATATCCTTTTAGAGTTGGGGTCGGTTTCGCTGAAGTTCTGGCGATCAATCGCTAATTTTTGGCGAAACCGGCCCAGACAGGAATTTTGTTTTCTAAAAATCTTCTGAATAGCGGCTCAGGTTAGGCAACGTGATGCGAAAACTCGTCCAGCCGTTGGTGCTGTCGGCTTGAATCGTGCCGCCTAATTCGGTCGTTAAGCGCTGCACCAGGGCCAACCCCAGCCCGGTACCACCCTGCTTCCAGCGATCGCCATTCGGCACCCGGTAAAACTTATCAAAAATGCGAGTTAATTCGGAGGTGGGAATTTCAGCCTGATTAGACACATGAAAGATGACGTGATGGCCGGATGTGGATTCCGGAGAGGCCAGCGGTGACGGGTTGGTGGGCAATGCAATTTGCTCGACCGTGAGACAAATCTCGCCTCCAGGCGAGGTGTACTTGCAAGCATTATTCAACAGTTCGGCTAATACTCGTTCCAGGGTTGGGCGATCGCTGATGATACAGGTTAGGTTAGTGGGCAAAGTAACCTGAAGCAGTTGTTGCCGCTCCTGGGTCCGAGAATAGAAGGGCGTGACCAAATTTGAGATGCAATCGTGTAAGTCGATGACGGTTGGCGACAGTGAATAGGAGGCTGCTTCCAATCGCTGCAAATCCAGCAGATCATTGATCAGTTCAATTTCTCGTACACACTCCGCCTGCAAAATATCGAGATACTGCTGTTGGCGTTCTGGCGTATGCATGTTCTTCAGCATGTGAATCGCCATTTTCATGTTAGACATCGGCGTTCGTAACTCGTGAGACACAGTGCTGAGGAAGTCGTCTTTGAGTTGGTTGAGTTCTTCCAGGGCCGTCACCTGAGCCTGGGTAGCCTGATACAGCCGCGCCTGTCGAATCGCGATCGCGCATTGGTTGGCGACCTGTTGCACCAGCCGAATTTCTAGTTCATGGAACGCTTCATTGGCTTCACGGAACAGCCACAGATCCCCCATTACCCCCTGATCATCCACAATGGGGCATACCAGGGCGGCGTGTTGTTTGGGCAACGGACGCAAACCCGATGGGCTAATGCGGCAGAACTGAAAATAGTCAGACTGCATAATCTGACGATACAGGTCAGGATAATCCTGCATCTGCACAGATTTGCCTTTAGAAACATGCACCCCTTTGCGGTTGTACTCGTAGCAAATCGTTGAAACTTGCTGTTCCAGGTCATAAATGCCAGCATCACAACCACCCACGTCTAACCCCAGAGCCAACTCCTGCACAGCATTTTGCAAAATCTGATCTTCATCCAAACTGTCTCGCACCGAATCGGTAATGCGTTTTAGGGTCGCTTCGTAATGGAGCGCCTGCTCTAGCTGGGTGGTGCGTTCCTGCACCTGCACCTCCAGGTTGGCGTTGAGTTGCTGCACTTGTCGGTAGAGATCGGATTGTTGAATCGCGATCGCGACTTGAATCGCTAACTGCTCCAATAGGCCAACTTCATAAGACTCCCACTGGCGGGGCGAGGAACATTGATGAGCTACCAACGTTCCCCAGAGTGCGTTGCCATGCAGAATCGGGACAGCCAGAAACGCTTTTACCTGCCGCTGAAACAGGAATTCCTGAAACTCTACTGCATGTTGTAAGTTACAGAGATCATTCACCACGACGTTTTGGCCCTGGCGATAGAGTTCGTACCGCTGGTCAAAAGATCGGTCCTGAACTTGAAGCCCCAAAATGGATGGATACCCCGGTTCAACCGATTCTGCCATCACCACGCGATAGTCATTGGTTTCACAGCGGTAAATTACCACGCGATCGGTTTTCAAAAATTGCCGGACTTCCGAAACGGTAGTGTTAAGAATTTCTGCTAAATCCAGGGATTGGCGGATGCGGTGAGAAATGCCTGCTGAAAGTCTGGCTAACCCCGCCATCAACCGTTCTCGCTCGGCCTGCTGACGCAATGCCGCTTCAGCCAGTTTGCGTTCAGAAATATCCCGCGTAAAGCAGTGGTGCCCAATGAACTGGTCATACCAGTCGTAGGCTGCCACCATCATCACTTCCTGATAAAACGTCGTCCCATCTTTACGAATTGCCCGCACTTCGGCCTTGGCTTTGCCCTCACTCAGCATGGCTTGATGGGCGGTGTCAATCAGAGATAAATCTTCAAAGTAAACAGTTTGGACCCATTCCATGCCAATCATCTCGGCCTGTTGATAGCCAAGGGCATCGGCATAGGCCCGATTTAAGGCGATGTAACGACCAGTGATATCCAGACGGGCAATCCCCTCTACCGCATTTCCCAGGGCTGTACTCATTTCCAGCAGTTCCGCCTGGGATTGCTGCCGCTCGGCAATATCGACCAGGAAAATGGAGAGACCATCGGCAGACGGAAACATGCGAATTTCAAACCAGGATTTGAGGAAGGGGTAGAATTCCTCAAAGGTGACTGGGAGTTGATTTTCGATCGATTTACGGCTTTCTGATTCAAACTCGGTCCCGATGAGTTCTGGCAAAACATCCCACAGGTGACCCTGCAACAGTTGCTCTGGCGATCGCCCCAGCAATTGGGTCGCGCGTTGGTTGAGATAGGTCAACCGCCAGTTCCGGTCGATCGAGATAAACACATCGGCAATGCTTTCCAGGATGTTCCCAATCTGGCGGTTCGCAGCCCGCAAGGCTTCTTCAACCTGTTTGCGATCGGTGATATCATGACAGTTGACCACCACGCCGCGAATCGCCGGATCGTCGAGTAAATTGGTGGCGACGGCTTCAAATGAGCGCCACGACTCATCCCGATGGCGCACGCGATATTCAATTATGGGTTGGCTGACTCTGGGATTTTGGATGGCATTTCGCAACACCGTCATCACGGCAAAAATGTCATCAGGATGGACGAGTTCTGAGGTTAACCGTCCTACTACGTCTTTCAGGGTGTAGCCTAAAACCCGCTCGGCGGAAGGGCTGCAATATCGAAAAATGCCATTCTCATCCAGGATGACAATAATATCAGTGGCGTTTTCGATGAGTGAGCGAAATCCGCGATCGCTCTCCTGAAGTGCTATTTTTTCCCAATCCTGGTCGCCCAGATTCATTCAACACCACCTAAAAAAATCGTTCCGCCGCCATCTCAATATTCCAAGTTTCCCCACCGAGTGGGCAAATTCTACATACCTGGCTCCTTTCGTAAAAAGTTCTGGAAACCATAAAGTTCTGGAAACCATGAGGTTGCCCAAATTGCATTGACGTTGCTTCAGGGAGGGCGAAAAAGCTGATAGAAATCTAGCCTAACCCAATTTTTACTGGTCCTGGCAGCCGACAGCACCCAAAGAACGTGACTCAACGGATGACAAACGACGGATGACAAACGAATGACAAACGGATGGCAATAGGTTCGCACTCGGGGCGGGTGGAGTTTCAACGGGCAGCCATTAGCAGCGGTTGAGATTGATGCCAGTATTTGTAAGCCGCGTAGGCCAGGGTAACGACCCCCGTGAGAATGGCTGATTCATCCACTTCAAACTGGGGATGATGGAGGGAATAATTGCGGCGATCGCGAAACCCTACCCCCAGCCGGAACATACTACCGGGGGCGTATTGAAGATACACCGAAAAATCTTCGGCCCCCAGCGAAGGTTCTTGAATAATTTCAATGCCTGTCCGTCCCCAGGCTTCTTCCGCCGCGCTTTCCAGCAGTTGGGTCAGGGTAATGTCATTTTGAACTGAAGGCACGCCCCGCCGATACTGAATGTCGTATTTGGCTCTAAAGGGTTGACACACACTGGCGACAATCTGTTCGATCCATTGGGGCAAATTTTCGCTGGTTTCTGGGTGCAGCGATCGCACCGTACCCAACAGTTGGACGCGATCGGCGATGACATTGGGTGCCCGCCCGCCCGTAATCTGGCCAATTGTCAGCACGACCGGACGCAGCGGATTGTGAGTCCGGCTGATGGCCTGTTGCAGGGTGGTAATCACCTGAGCGGCAATCCAGATGGCATCCACCGCTTCATGGGGGCGGGCACCATGTCCCGATTCCCCCATAATCGTAATTTCTAGATCATCCGCCGCCGCCGTCAACGCTCCGTAGCGAATGCCCACCACGCCCGCCGGAATCGACGGAAACACATGTAGCGAGAGAATGTTAGAAACACCCTCCATCACGCCATCCTTCACCATCCAGCCCGCTCCCTGCGCCACCTCTTCCGCTGGCTGAAACAAAAAACGGACCTTTCCAGGTAAGCGTTCGCCCAGTTGCGCCAGCACCATCGCCGTACCCAGGCCCACTGTTGTATGCACATCGTGGCCACAGGCATGCATCACGCCCGGTTGACGCGAGGCAAACTCCAGCCCAGTTCGCTCTTGAATCGGCAAGGCATCCATATCGGTGCGAATGGCTAACATCCGGCGATCGGTATCCTGCCCACGCAGTTCCCCCACCACACCAACTCTGCCAATCCCTTCTTTCACCTGTAAGCCGCAGGAGGACAAAACACCTGCCACATAGGCAGCCGTTTGATATTCCTGCCCACTCAATTCGGGGTGATGGTGTAGATGACGGCGAATCTCAATCAGGCGAGGAGCGAGGTTTGAGGCAATATCTTTAATTTGGCTCAACATGGGCGACGAGAGTGGTAGTTAACCTCATCATAAGAGTTGTTAAGCCAGAATTGTTACGATTCTGTCACCATTTGCCCCCGATAACCCGTCACGATGCGGCTACCGTCCTTCAGAATATGAATTTCCAACTGATCGCTGGCCCAGGTCAATTTATCGTTAAAGGTAGGGTTAAAAACATGTACCCGCTGATTACTGGATGACACGAGTGAGTTGGGTGAGTGAATCGACAGGGATTCGATGTAGGGACCGTCTACCAGAATGTCGAGCTGATCTAACAAGGCTTGTGCGCCTGCGGGCGCATACTCGCTCTGCAACTGCTCCAGGGTAAAGCCGCTAAATGACATCACACTTAGCCCCGCCGCTTTCACCTGGCGGGCCAGAATGGACAGGGCTGGAGCCTGCCAGAATGGTTCTCCGCCCGAAAAGGTGACGCCTTCATTGTTGGGGTTGTTCAAAATTCGTTCCAGCAAGGCCTCGATCGCGACCAGTTCGTTAATTTCAAAGGACCAGGAGTCTGGGTTGAAACAGCCTGCACACTCCCGCATACAGCCCTGCACCCAGATCACGGCCCGACATCCAGGCCCATTCACTTCCGATTCATCGACGTAACCCATGATGTTGACATACCCCGCAGGGACAGCCAGAAGCGAGAGGTAGGGATTGATGTTGTTTTTCATGCAGTAACTCCTAATGCCGATCGCACCTGGATGCCAGTGGCGGCCTGAATGCGATCGCTGAACGTGTGTAAGGTCTCGGCGCTGGTGGGTTTTAAGGAACGGGTAGGATAGGCGCGATCGCCCGGAACATGGTTGCCGCGTGCCTCTAACTGGTGAGTCAGGGGGCGGGGGCGGGTGGGAGTATTAAGTTGAATTTCGGCGGGTTGGAGAGCTTGCATCTGGGCGATATAAACATCTTGATCGGGCTGGGGCCAGGGAGTTAGCAGCATCGTTTGAATGGCCAGATGCCCGCTATAGTGCTGACGAAATTGCATCAGTCCGGCCCAAATTTCCGAGAAAAAGACGGGGGCAACGGGCCGATTCACCCGATTGAAGCCATCCACCGTAACAGCATCCCACTTGACGGCGACCTGGTCGGCCAAGGCTAACTCTTCCTGCACATCCCCATCCATCAACAAGCTGCCGTTGGTCAGCACCCCAACGGGTTTGTTAGTGAGGGTTTTCGTCACACTGATGATCTCGCCCAGATTCAGGGCCAGCGTGGGTTCTCCACTGCCGCTTAAGGTGATCACATCGACATCCCAGGGGATGAACCGATGCAGGTCATCCAGAATCCGAATGGTGGGAATGAAGATCTGGCGATCGCGGGTTTTATGCTCAATTTCGCCCAATTGACAGTACACACAATCAAAGGAGCAGGTGGAAACGGTGCCAATGGGATCAATCCCTAACGAGATGCCATACCGCCACGATCGCACCGGACCGTACACCGAACAGAAGGAATGATGGGTGATGCTATACATTGCTGCCTCCCAATGGGTGAGTGAGGGGTGCATGAAAATGCCAACCCACCCTCAGCTTCCCATTGTCTGACCTGCGCCTGGTTTGAGTCGGAATCTGCAATGGTTTGCGATGAAATGTAGCAATTTTTGATAAGCAACAAGTTGGTTGCAAAAAGCAACAAGTTAGTTACAAATCTGGCGTGCAGGGCGCGATCGCGTTACGCCATCACCATGCCTCCATCCACATTCATCACCTGGCCAGTAATGTAACCCGCGGCAGGGTCAGCCGCCAAAAAGCGCACCATTCCGGCAATTTCTTCCGGTTGGCCGTAGCGTCCGAGGGGAATAAATTTGAGAATTTCGTCGGATTTTAACTCTGCCGTCATATCGGTGGAGATGAACCCTGGGGCCACGGCATTCACGGTAATGCCACGGGTCGCCAGTTCCTTCGCGACCGTTTTGGTGAACCCAATCACTCCGGCTTTAGCGGCGCTGTAGTTTGCCTGTCCCGGATTGCCCATCTGTCCGGCCACCGAGGTGATGTTGATGATACGACCTGACTTTTGCTTCAGCATGATTTTGCTGACGGCCCTGGTGCAGAGAAACACGCCCGTCAGGTTGAGGTCGATCACGGCCTGCCAATCCTCCGGCTTCATCCGGAGCAGCAAGGTGTCACGAGTAATACCAGCATTGTTCACGAGGATGTCAATATGGCCCCATTTGTCCATCACCGTGTTCATGAGCTGATCCACCTGATCCGCTTTGGAGACATCTCCTGGCAGAGCGATCGCCTGACTGCCCATCCCGGTAATTTCTGCGACCACCTGTTCTGCCGCATCTTTGGAACTGGCATAATTCACCGCTACAGTGGCACCTTCCGTTGCCAGGGCCAGGGCAATTGCCCGTCCAATGCCACGGGATGCCCCAGTCACGACCGCAACTTTTTCCCGCAAGCGTTGCAATCCTTCAGGTAATGGGTCCATAGCTTTCTACTCCCGCTCAAATCTCGCTCAATCAGCATACAAGAAAGGGGGAACGGGGCGGAAATTACTGACAGGATTGGGGCAGCGGTTGGTCTGCAAGACGATCAAGCTGGACGGAACGTAGCAGGCTGGCCCAACTTTGCTGCGATGCCGCCGTTGGAGTGTCGGTGCAGCGCAGGGCTGCCAGGGTTGAGAGGGTATCAAACCAGAGGCCGTGTGCGGCGTAGAGTTGGGGGCGATCGCTAGGGTTTGCGGTGGTCAATTTCTGCGCCAAAACTGGGTCTAGTGGGATGCGTTGAATCCACCCCTCCACCTGAATATTTTTGGATGGTTCGTCTGGATGGCAGAGTAAGGTCACGGTCCAGTAATAGTCCTGGCCAACGGTGAGGGGTGCAATGCTGCCATTAGCTGGGAGGGCAAGGCTCACAATTCCTGCGGTGGCCGATGGGGTGAGGGTTTTCTCGTAGATGATTTGTTGTTCTGGGTCTTCCTCAGTGCCGCGAAACAGCGTAAATTGCATCGATTGGGCGCGGGTTTGAGGGACAAACCAGAAGAACCTGGGGTAGGCCGCCGTGGTATAACCCAGGTTGGTTTGGGGTAGGAGAATGGTGAGGTTTGACTTACCCTCAACGCAGGCAGGACCACGAGTTCCGGCTCCTTCTCGTCGTCCGGGGATGCTGCGTCGGGGGGGCCTGAATTCGATCGCGATCGCGGTCAGAGGCAGAACGGTCATCCATCCAATCAGCCCCATCCCCAGCCAACGCTTGAGTAACTGAATTCTGCGTGTGACGTTCATGTCGGTCGTTCCAATGAATCAGGGTTGTAGAGATATCATGTCATGTTGAAACTTGATGCCATGTCGAACTTACAGCGATTTTTAGATTGATCAACCAGAGTCGGGCGTGAAGCGGTGCAGGGGTAAATGCGTAGATGCGCTAAAAAGTGCATCGTCCTGACGAAATCCGCCTAAACTCTTAGAGGCTGAATCGTTTCGAGACTGAATCATTCTTTTGTCGTGATTTCCATGCTCCAGGTTCCGGTTTAAGGTCAAACACTGGAGTGTGATCTATCCAGTATTGATTGACCCAGTATTAATTGACCCAGTATTGATTGACAACGGTTATGCAATTGAGATTTTGGTGTGGTATCCGCTGTTTGGGAACGATCGCTTTAGGGCTAGGGCTGGCAATTCCGCCCGCGATCGCCAGTCTTGCCATTGAACCGGATGCAAGCCGGAATCAATTGAATTTACAAGTGAATTTACAAGCCCGGATAGCGACTCCAACCCTGATCGCCCAGGTGCCCGATCCCAGCCGGACCGGAGCGCCGGACCCCAACCGCGATCGCCTCATTCAACCGACTCCGCCGCCGACGCCCTTAGCGCCTGCCGATCCCGTCTTACCCACACCGACTCCTACACCTACACCCACGCCTCCCCCTGATCCGGGTGGTGGCACCAAAATTCCGGTGACTCGCATCGAGGTGAGCGGTAGCACTATTTTTACCCCGCAAGATTTTGCGCCCCTGGTCCAACCGTTAGAGGGACGAGATGCCACGCTGGAAGACCTGCGACAGGTGGCAGATGCCATTACGCAACGTTATCTGGATCGCGGCTACATTACCTCCCGCGCCGTTCTCGTCGATCAGGTGATTGAAAATGGGGTCGTGAACATTCAGGTGATTGAGGGGGCGATCGAGGAGATTGTAGTCGAGGGGACGCGCAATGTCCGCCCGGCCTATATTCGTAGCCGCATTGGGTTAGGCGCACAACCGCCCCTGAATCGGGATGACCTGGAAGATAGTCTCCGCTTACTCAAAGCCGACCCCCTCTTCACCAATGTGGAAGCTAGTTTGCGTCCAGGAACTCAGGTGGGACAAAGCCTGCTGATTGTGCGGGTGACGGAAGCCAAACAACTCAGTGGCGTGATTGGGGTAGACAATTACTCGCCGCCTTCGGTGGGGGCAGTGCGTTTGGGGGGCGCGGTGCAATACCGTAACCTGACGGGGTTGGGCGATGAACTCAGCTTTGCCATCTTTCACACCACGGCATCCGGGGCCGATAATCTGGACTTGGCTTATCGCATACCGTTAAATCCGTTGAATGGCACGTTTCAGTTCCGGTTTGCGCCCAACTGGAACCGCGTGATTGATCCAGCCTTTGCCGCATTGGATATTCAAGGGCGATCGCAACTGTACGACTTCAGCTTCCGGCAACCTCTCTTTCGTAACCCCCGCCGTGAATTCGCCCTATCGCTAGGCTTTTCGGCTCAAAATGGTCAAACTTTTTTATTCGACAATATTCCCTTCCCCTTTGGGATTGGGCCAGATGCCGATGGTAACAGCCGCACACGGGTGATCAAGTTTGGGCAGGATTATGTCAAGCGGGACCCGCAGGGAGCCTGGGCACTGCGATCGCAGTTCAACTTTGGCGTGGATATTTTTGATGCCACCGTCAATGCCGCCCCCATTCCCGATGGCCGATTTTTTAGCTGGTTAGGGCAGGTGCAGCGTGTCCAACGGTTGGGGAATGACCATTTGTTGATTTTGCAGGGAGACTTACAACTCACGCCCGACACCCTCCTACCTTCCCAACAATTTGTCATCGGTGGCGGACAATCAATTCGCGGCTTCCGGCAAAATGCCCGTTCTGGTGATAATGGCTTTCGCATTTCCGCCGAAGATCGCATTGCCCTGGTGCGAGATGAAGCAGGTGTTCCCGTGTTGCAAGTTGCGCCTTTCCTCGACTTTGGTAAGGTGTGGAATACGGCAGGCAACCCCAACCCCCAACCCGATCAGCGCTTCCTGGCCGGAGCGGGATTAGGCATTCTCTGGCAACCGTTCCCTGGTCTCAACGTGCGCCTGGATTATGGTGCTCCATTCTTGCGATTGCGCGATCGCGGCAATGATGCCCAGGATTATGGGTTCTACTTCAACGTCAATTATCAGTTTTAAATCATTTGATTGAGGTCATTTCCAGGCCACCGTAGGGTGGGCATCTTGCCCGCCCGAAATCCGATTTCGACTGCGCTCAACTCGCCTACCCGCAAGGGATTGAGCATTGAGCGTAGTCGAAATGTGATTTATAGAAATTAAACCGAGCCACTCACCACAGCGTTAACTGGCCCGCCGGATTAAAAAATTGCCGACAAATGCCCGATGCCACCAGTAGCGTCGTCACCAGGGTCGTGAAGGCCAGCATAAACATAATCACCATTTGATAAGACGTGGCCACCAGGGGCGGCACCCCACTCAGCAGTTGCCCCGTCATGATGCCGGGCAGCGTAACCAGGCCCACTACCATCATCGTATTGATAGTAGGAATCAATCCCGCTTTGACAGCCTCTTTACGGTAGCGGGATACCGCCTGTTGGGGCGTGGCTCCCAGACTGAGGTGAGTCTCAATCTCCAACTGGCTGGCATTGAGCGTACTGACCAGGCGTTCTCCGGCGAGAGCCGCCGCATTCATGGAGTTGCCCAGCACAATCCCGGCCAGCGGAATCAGAAATTGGGGGTCGTACCAGGTGGGGGGCTGAATCACAAACAGCATCGTGTAAACCAGGGTCAGCATTGTGCCCAGTAGCATCGCGCCACCCACGATCGCCAACAAATTGGGCACCTTTTGACTGATGCGATTGCGGGCCGTAATGGTCGCCGTGACCAGCATCACCGCCAGGAAGCCCAACACCAGCAGGGGATTTTTGAAGGCAAACACCGCCGCCAGCACATAGCCCACCACCAGCAATTGCAGCACAGTGCGCCCCGTTGCCAGGGCCAGATTACCCTCCAGGCCCAGACGTTGCCAGGTGGAAAGGGCGATCGCGAAGACCATCAGCCCCAAAGCCCACACCAGTTGTAACGGTGACTCCATAAATCCCTGCCAGATCCAAATTGACTCATCTACCCATCTACTCATCTACCCATCTACCCATCTACCCATCCACCCATCTACCCATCTACCGATCTACCGTCCACGCTGCCTGAAAAAAGTCTCGTTCACACACCATCGCGTAACGATAGCTAGAATAGGCCAGCGGAATCGGGGTAGCATACCTTTCAACCAGATTCTCCAGTTGAAAGGTTAGCTTGGCAAAGGCTTCGCTACTGTAGGTGTCTATCCAGTCTTTATATCCATGAGAAAAGGGTGCAGCCTGCCCCAACTCCTGACCCAAAAATAAATACAACCGCATACAGGGTGCCATCGCTACTGCCGTCAGGCCAATATCCTGACTCCAGGCCGTTGCCAGCAGAAAATCGGTGTACCGTTGGGTGGCGGCACCCGGTTCAACCTGAGTCAAGTTCACACCCCAACGGGCCGCATAACTTCGATGCAGCCGCAACTCATCTAATACGCCGCTAGCTAATGCATGAAAAACCTCAAACCCGCTAATATCCGCCGATTTCGCAGCCGCGATACTATAGGCTTTGGCAAATGCGGTCAGAAAAAAAGCATCTTGCCCCACGTAGTAAGCAAACTTTTCAGTTGCCAGACTGCCATTCCCAATGCCTTGCACAAAGGGATGCTGCAAACAGGCGATCGCCAGATCTTGATTCGCTTGCCACAAGCTGTCAGAAATCGTCATAGACTGTCTCAGTGAAGTCTCCAAATTTATTCATCATGCTGTTCATCCGATGAACCTTTCCCATGCTCTCAAATCCGGCATCGGCTGCCTAGTCCTCAGCCTGAGTGGTTGTCAAACATCTCCCCCTGCCGTCACCTCGTCTCCCGCAACACCGTCTCCGGTCATGCCTTCAGTATCTCCTACCTCGCAGCTTCCGGTTAAATCGGAGGCTGTCAAAACCTTTGAAAAACGGCTACGGGGCGAACTGATTAAACAAGCGGGCATTACGGTGCAAAGTGTGAATTGTCCGGTTCAGGTGAAGGTGGACACGCAAGATCCGTTTATTTGCGAAGCTACAGCAGAAGGCAAAACCTTTCGCGTGGCCATTAATCCCGCGACGAATGCCAAACAAGATAAGAATGAACTGCGCTGGAGCACGAAAGATGTTCTGGTTTTACCCAAGCTGGAGCAAACCATTCGGCAGGGCATCCAGACGCAGTTCCGGTTAGATGTGAAGGCAAATTGTGGGGGCAAAATTCGAGTTGCCAAGCCAGGGGAAACGTTTCAATGTCAGGTGACGGATAGTCGGGGGCAAAGTCGGGCGGTGACAGTCCGCGTCGATGACGAACAAGGAAATGTGACCTGGAAGTTGTGAGGCTGACGCAGTTGTGAGGGTTACAGTGTTTAATGTGGGAATTTATGTGGGAAGGACCGGATGACACAGGCACTGAATCAACAAATTCAAGAATTTTACGATGCGTCTTCCGGGTTGTGGGAGCAGATTTGGGGCGAGCATATGCACCACGGCTATTACGGTGCCGATGGGTCAATCCGGAAAGAACGGCGGCAGGCCCAGATTGATTTGATTGAAGAATTACTGAGTTGGGCCAATGTGCAGCAGGCATCCGAGATTTTGGATGTGGGCTGCGGGATTGGGGGTAGCAGTCTGTACCTGGCTGCTAAGTTTAGAGCGGCGGCCACGGGGATTACGCTCAGTCCGACGCAGGCCGCACGGGCCACGGAACGGGCCAGAACTGCGGGGTTGGGGGCATTTACTCGCTTTCAGGTGGCGGATGCCTTAAATATGCCGTTTGCAGACGATGCTTTTGATTTTGTCTGGTCGCTGGAGAGCGGTGAACATATGCCGGACAAACCCAAATTCATGCAAGAACTGTGTCGGGTGCTGAAACCGGGGGGCAAGTTGTTGATGGTGACTTGGTGCCACCGTCCGATTGATCAGCGCCCGTTAACGAAGGATGAGCAGCAGCATTTACAGGAGATTTATCGGGTTTATTGCCTGCCGTATGTGATTTCGCTACCGGAGTATGAGCAGATTGCCCGATCGCTGCCTCTGCAAAATATCCAGACGGCTGATTGGTCTTCGGCTGTGGCACCGTTCTGGGATATGGTGATTGATTCGGCTTTTACCCCAGCGGCGATCGTGGGTCTCCTGTTCTCCGGCTGGAAAACGATTGAAGCGGCCATCTCCCTCAACTTGATGAAAACTGGCTACGAAAGCGGATTAATTCGCTTTGGGTTGTTAAGTGCTACCAAGTGAATGCTTGAGGCTTCAAGTGCGACTGCGTTTCAACATCACACTCGCCACCACAATCCCAATCATGGCCAGTAGTGCCATTGGGTAGAAGGCATAGGTATAAGTGCCAAACAAATCTCGAATGCGTCCGGTGGCTAGTGTGCCGATCAGGGCACCCACCCCGTAGGCGGTGAACACGATGCCATAATTTTGAGCGTAGTGGTCTGGGTGAAAGAACCGGAGCGTGGTGGTGGGAGCCATCGCCAGCCACCCACCCAGGCAAAACCAGAATAAACAGAACGCAATGAGATAGGTGGCAACTTGTCCCGATCGCGCGTTGAGCATCAGCCCACAGGCAATCAAGATCAGGGTGTAGGATGCGATCGCAACGTAGTGGGGCTTGAAGCGATCGCTGAGCCAGCCAAACAACGGACGACTCATGCCGTTAAACAGGGCAAACAGCGAGACGCTACTGGCGGCCACAGCCGGATCAATATTGATGATTTCTTCTCCAACTGGGCTAGAAATGCCGATCGCACTCAACCCCACCAGCGTCCCAATTGCGTAGCAAATCCACAAGCCATAAAAAGAGCGACTTTTGAGCAACTGGGTCGGATAGCTGGAGGGAATGGCGGCAGTCAGAGCCACGGAATTGGGTCGAGGTTGCCACCCTTTGGGGGGTAACTTGAGGACTGTCGCGATCGCCAGAATGATCAGCATGAACGCGATCCCCAAGATCCGCAGAGTGGGACGAACGGTGTAAGCACTGATCAGTTGATTGGCTAGAGGCGCGGTGATCAGCGGAGACAGCCCGAAGCCAATAATGGTCAAGCCCACAGCCAAACCTTTTTGGTCGGGAAACCAGCGGGCTGCCACTACCATCGGCACACCGTAAGCCACCCCCACCCCCATACCCGCAATCACGCCATAGGTGACAATGATCGTCTCAATTTGGGTGGCAAAGCTGGAGAGAATGTAACCCACCCCCACGACAATGCCACCGATCGCCGTCGTGATGCGCGTGCCAATCCGAGGGATATAAAAACCGGCGATCGGCATACAGGCGGCATAGCAAACCAGCGCGACGGTATAGGGCAATAAGCTTGCGGTGGCCGTAAGCTTCAATTCAGCTTCTAAAGGTTTGCGAAAAATACTCCAGGAATACACTGTGCCTAAACACAGCAAAACACTCATCCCCAATGGAATGAAAAACCATCGGCCTTGCTCGGCGGGAAGCCCAAATAGGGTGAATTTTGAGTCATGCTTGGTTGTACCCATAGATGATTACTGCCGTACGGATCATTGGTGTACTGGTTACTTAAAACATTGTTAAATTGGGTCGATGTCGATTAAAAGGAATACCCTTCCGAAACCGATGGCAGGCATGATAACGCAGTGCGATCGCTCGTTTTGTAAGCTATGTGCGCGATCGTATTAAATTAATCTGGCGATCGCGGCAAATTAATTTGGCGATCGTATTAAGGGATTCTGATTTTGGGCGGCGGCGTGGATGGTTTGCTGAATCCGCTTTTGTCTGGTTTCGGGTCGCTTGGCGCTGTCAATCCAACTCAAAATATTTTTCTTAGTTGAATTGCTAAATGCCGCAAAGTGGCCATTAGCAACGTCGTTAGCCTCTAAAGCGTGTTGCAAATCAACGGGAATGATCAGGGCTTCAATCGCATCTAACGCTGTCCAGGAGCCATCTTGTTTGGCGGCTGCAATTTTGGCAAGTCCGGCTTCGGTCATTAATCCCTGTGTAATTAGTTCTTCAATGTATTGCTTATTCAGTTTTGACCAGACACTTTTGGGTTTGCGCGGTGTAAAGATTTGCTGATACCGCTCTTCATCCAACGATTTCACTTTGCTGTCAATCCAACCAAAGCACAAAGCTTCCTTTACGGCTTCCGAGTATTGAATACTGGGTTGGCCGCTTTTAACTTTGTAATAAATCAACCAGATGCCAGATGAGGTGCGGTGATGTTGTGCTAACCATTGCCGCCACACCTGGCGATCGCGAGCATAAATTGTTGCTAATTGATCGTCAAATTTCAGTTTCAATGTAAGAGATAGGAGAACTAAGGGAATAGGCGAAACTCAATTGAAAATCAAGTTCTTTTTCAACTCTCACTTTTTCAACTCTCAATGGTTATCATCCTGTGACCAGCCGGACTACATGGGTGCTTTAGGATGCACTGATGATTTTTTTGAAGGTGTCGATTTTTTTGGCGTAGGGAGCATAGCGCCAATCGAGATCCAGCCAAAACGGTTTTTTCAGGACGCTCTTTTGATGCGAGAAGGTATCGAAGCTGGTTTTGCCGTGGTAAGCCCCAATGCCGCTATGGCCCACGCCCCCAAAGGGAAGCCCCCAAATCGCAACCTGGAGAAACACATCATTCAGGCACACACCACCGGAGGAGGTTGCAGTCAGAACCCGGTCTTGTAAGGCCCGATCGCGGCTAAACAGGTACAACGCTAAGGGTTTGGGGCGGGCATTAATTTGCGCGATCGCCTCATCGATCTGGCGATAGGTCAAGATCGGCAAAATGGGACCAAAAATTTCCTCCTGCATGATGGGGGAATCCCAGGTCACATGGGTGAGAATGGTTGGGGCTATGTAACGAGTTGCGCGATCGCTGTGTCCCCCCACGGCAATGTCTGCGCCCTTTAACAGTTGAGTGAGTCGGTCAAATTGGCGATCGTTCACTATCCGTCCCAAATCGGGGCTTTGGGCTGGATCATCACCAAAAAATTCTTGAATTGTTTGCTGGAGCGCCGTTAGCAAGGCCGGTTTCAAGTCTTCCTGCACCAGCAGGTAATCGGGCGCAATACAGGTTTGGCCGGCATTCACAAATTTGCCCCAAACAATGCGCTTGGCAGTAATGTCTAACTGAATATCGCGATCGACAATACAGGGACTTTTGCCGCCTAGCTCTAGCGTCACAGGTGTGAGTTGTTTGGCGGCAGCCTCCATCACAATTTGCCCGACGCGAGTACCGCCCGTAAAAAAGATATGGTCAAACTTTTGTGTTAGCAAAGCCTGGGCGGTTTCTGCCCCCCCTTCGATCGCGGCGATGTGTTTTGGATCGAAGGTGTCTTTGATGAGTTGAGCAACAACGCTGGAAGTGGCCGGAGCCAACTCCGAAGGTTTAAGGATGGCGCAATTACCAGCCGCGATCGCCCCCAGCAATGGCGAGATCACCAGTTGAAACGGGTAATTCCAGGGACCAATGATCAGCACTACCCCCAACGGCTCCGGTTGGACCCAGGCGGCGCCGGGTAACTGGGTCACGGGTAGCCCAACTTTGCGCGGCTTCACCCAGGATTTGAGTTGTTTCAACACATAATTCAACTCGGCTAGTACGCCGATCTCAAAGTACCCTTCATACTCGGGTCGGCCCAAATCCGCTTTCGCCGCCTGCACGATCGCATCCTGTCGGGCCAGGATTGCTGCTTTGAGGCGATTAAGTTGTTCTAGCCGAAATTCCACGGGTTTCGTCACTCCGGTGGCGAAAAATGCCCGCTGGGCCTGGAGAATTTCGATCATTGATTCGGTGGTGCTGGAAAGTGCGGTCATAGCTCTCCCGTGGCGCTTAAATTGCTTCCCAATCTTAAAATAAAGCCATCTCAAGAAAATTGGGACAGTGCAGTGCAGTGTCCCAATGTGATGGAGTGAATCAGCGATCGCGCAGTCATGCACCCAGATTGGGGTTAGATGGCGACAAAGTTGTCACTGGAGAGAACGCTGGATTGCACACCTGTTAACACAGCCAGGGTTTCAGTGCCAGAACGGATCAGGGTATCGACCCCAGATTGAGTCAAAGTGAGGCTGCCGAAGCTCAAGCCCTCGGTTAGCCCGATGCGATCGCCCTCACCGAGGTTGAAATCTAAGATCGTATCGGTGCCTTCCGGTGCCAGCACAAAGATATCGGCTCCGGCTCCGCCCACCAGGGTATCGTTACTCAAACTACCTACCAGAAAATCATTTCCGGCTAAACCAACTAACTTGTTCTTGCCATCCCTGCCGATTAGCACATCATCTTGGGCGCTGCCGATTTGGGTGACTGTGGGCCGCACCTCAAACTGGCTGACGACGACGGGCGTGCGGCTCACGATGTCGGCGCGATTGGCCAGTAGCTCGGCTTCTGTATAAGGCGCAATACCGTAGGTGGTTACCGTCAAGTTTTGGGTTGACTCGTCCACATCAAACAGCGTCCAGCCGTAGGTGTGAGTGGCCACATAATCACCTTGCAGGAGGGTCGCATCAATTTTGCCCGCTGCGATCGCCAGATTGGCATCCAGGCCCACAGGATCGTACCCCAAAGGTTGCAGGCCGCCATTGATGATTTGTTTAATGAAGGCATCCTTTCCGGCAATGGGCAACGCATCATAAATCGCCTTTTGTTGCGGGCTGATGATGCCGGCAGCAACCCCCAACTCCGCCACAGTGGGGCCAAAGGGCGCATCATAGGCTACGGCCCCCGTGGTGATTTCAAAGGCACTGGTGGCAATTTGCGGGCCACCCGGTTGGGTCTGGTAGGTGAGGTTGTTGATCACGGTGCCGTGAATGTCGGCGGCGACAAACACCACATTGGTAATGTCGTTGTCATGGATGAACTTGAGGATTTCCGTCCGTTCGGCAGCATACCCTTCAAAGCGATCGCTGGCCGCCAGTACCCCCAGATTTTGGATTGGTTCCGGCACCACGACATATTTCCAGGTAATGCCCTGGGTTTCCGCATCCAACAAGTCGCGCTTCAAGTCAGCAATCTGCTGCCGTCCCAGGAAGGTACGGCTGGGATTGAAGGAGGCCGCCAGGAAGGTGCCGACCTGCACCGGGTCGGCCAGGTTAGTCACCGGAGGCAAGCCTTCATCTCGGAAGGAACGCGCATCCAGGATAAAGGTTGCCGCATCACTCCCAAAGGTGTTGTAGCGGTAGAGCTTCCGTTCTCCAGCCATGCGAGGATCAGCCAAACCACTGCTGTAAAACTCATCCCGAATCGGATTGTATTCCTGGAAGGCTTGCATCCCGATTTCGTAGAGGGGAGAGTCGTTGATTAACCCACTGGTTGCCCCATACAATGCCTGATCAGCCGCAGAAGCTCTGGCCAGATTCTTGCCGCCTTCAAAGTCGTTGGTCACTTCGTGGTCGTCAATCGTCGCCAGGATAGAAGTCGTGGCCCGCAAATCGCCCCAGGTATTGAGACCGAAGCGTTCGCTGTAAACTTCCCGTTGCTTCAACCGGAATTCTTCCAGCGTCATTGCTTGGGGTTTGGGTACGGCTGGAGAGGCCACGTCAGCGTAAATAGTGTCGCCCAATTCAATGAAGAAGGTGAGATTTTCTGTTGCAGCATTGGCGATCGCGGGATAAGGACTCAACTCGCCGCGCCAATCCCCGGAGGCCCCAAATCGTAATCCGGCAAACGTGCCGACTGCCGCTGCCGTCTTAAACTGCCCCTCCTGAGAAATGCCCGCCTGATTGGTGACACGGTAATAGTAGGTGGTGTTTGGTTCTAACCCATCAACCTGCACCTTGGCGGGTTGTAACACGCTGGTTACTGTTGCCGTGATGCTACCGGCAATCTCGCAGAAATGGGGACTGGTGGAATATTCAAAGGTGAGATTGCCGACAAAGTTGCTGTTAGCCCAAAGCACTGTGGAATCCTGAGTGGTATCACCACTGGCAATGCCATTGAAAGAGGCAATAGGGGCAGGATTGCGGGGATCAAAGGAACTGGGATCAATTTGCAGTGCCTCAGGGAAGGCAGTGGCAATGTTTTCCCAGGGAATGAACTTGAAGTTACTGCTGATGTTTTCGATCTCGCCATCATCCTCGACAAAAACACCCGGATCGTTGGAGCCATCCTGGGTGACAAATAAACCGAAGGGGAAGTTGGGACCGAGCGGCAGGTTGATTACATCCGCCCCATCCGACTCCTGTACCCCGTCGATCCTGCCACTGGGACCCACGGCAAATCGTCCCAAGAATTCATTTGTTTGCCGGGAATACACAGCAAAGGTGTTGTTGCCCTGACTCGATGCCAACAAATAACCCGTTCCATCGGCACCATAGTAAATGGTCAGTCCTTCCACGTCATCCGTCAGGTGTTGGCCGCCTAGTTTCTTCACCGTGTCGATCAGGATGCCAGTATTGCTACTGCCGGGTTCCGCGCCGTATTTCCAGATGCCGACGTTCTCCTGCCCAATGTAAAGAATGCCGGTTTCCTTATCGACCACCATTCCTTCCAGTTGGGGGTTGGTGTTAGCGGGGGCACCTGCCGGGATGGGCACGGTAAAGTTACGAATCTGCTCTACGCCCACCTGGCCGTTGCCAGCATCCACCAGTCGGAGTTGAGCCATGTCGCCCGTTTCCCGCCGATTTACGAAGACGTAATCGTCACCCGTGACGGGGCTACTGTAGGCGGCGATGCCGTAAGCACTGCGGCTAGAAACGGAGTAGGGCGGTTCAAAGGGGGCCGCCTGGAAAATCGTGCTGCTGGGAGCCGTAACATTGGTCAGGAAATTGCCATGCTCGCCATCGGGGTCGATTCGGAAGAAGACAACTTTATCGTTGCGGCGATCGCTCACCACGGCTAAATCCACCATTTCACCGTTTAACTCGAAGCCGTAGAGCACATCGACGTTGTTGTACCGGACGCGGTTGGGGGCAATGGTTTGGATGAGATTACCACCCAGGTCGTACACGCGCAGGCCGCCATCCTTGACACTGGTGATCACAAAGCTCTTGCTGGGGTCGGTGGGATGCACGTAAATGGCTGGATCATCACCATCCTCGCTCTGTTCATCGTTGTCTAATAGGACAGGACGGGTTTCCACGAATGGCGTAACTGTGGGCAGGACATCAGTCCCGATCGCCAGAATTTGCGTAAATTGGGTGGGGCTGAAGTTGTTATCGCTGACCAACACGATTGACTGACGACCATCTGGTAACTTCGGTCCAAAGGTGATGCCTTCGATGTTGTCTGTACCTGTGGGCAAATTCAGATCATCCAGGTTCAGTAATAAACGCTTCTGTACCGGAGTGATGGCTGCGAGTTGCCCAGCAGTCAGGCTACTCAAAGATTCATAGACACTGATGTCGGTGGCACCCTGCAAACTGATTTCATAAATTTTGATCGTGTTGCCAGTGCCAGGAACCCCAGCGGAGAACGATCGCTCCACCGCCAGCATCGTACCGCGATCGTCCAGGGCCAGCAGATCCACTAAGCCATTGGTGCTGAAGGCGGTGGCGGGACTGGGAGCCTGGGCCACTGGATCCACTTCGTACAGATATTCTTTTTCCGGTTGCCCACTCAGCAGGTTGTACTGCAAAATGCGGGAACGGCTGATTGCTGTCAAACTGGCCGCTGGCCCATCCTGGAACAGAGCATTTTCCGTGGCGGTGTACAGGTAGCGGTTGCTGGGAGTGATGGTCAGGCTTTCAAAGGCGAGATTATTCCGCACTCCGCTGGTTTGGGTGTCGCCTGCATCGGTGATGCCGTTGCCGTTCGTATCCTGAAAGCGGGGCTGGAATTTGCCCGGAACCGGCAGCGATCGCAGCAGCGAACCGTCCAGGCTGTACTCATTCACAAAAGGATTCGTTACCCGTCCGGCTGCCGCATTGGCTTCTCCTTCGGAAGAAATGAATACAGTGCCGTTTTGCGTCAGGGCAATGCCTTCTGGATCCAAACTGAGACGAGGATAAAGACTGCCATCAGCCTGACGGATAGCCGTGGCATCGGTGAACTGGGTGCCAAAGCCTAACGATCCAACACTCAGATCGGCGGTGAAGGTGTAGAAGCGAGCCGGACCATTTTCGGCGCGATCGTCTGAGATGGCAAAGTAACGATTGTTGGCGGCATCAAAGGTTACACCCGACAGCCCCCCCAAGGGAACGGGTTGACCATTAATCGCCCCCGCATTTCCCGCAGGCACAAACCCCGTCGGAATAATCACCTGTCCCTGAAAGGTCGGTGCTAGAACCGTCTGTCCCGTCGCCGTTGCCCCCACCGTCACATCCACATACACCAGCCGATGGTCGGAACTGGGAAACCCACCGGGTAGGGAAGGGGTGAACGTGCCCACCAAGGGAAAGGCGGGGTCGGTATTCAAAGGCCAGAAAATGCCGGAGTTAGCAATATCCAGATCCACAGAGGGCAGTACGTAATCGGCGCGTAGATTACCGGGCGTCGTATCGGCAAAATCTGCGGTATCAAAGGCGGGATTACTACCGTGGGTGCGATTGGCTCCACCCTGCAAAGCGGCTTGCTGTGGCCCACCCGGACTGGCAGGAACGCTGTTGGTGTTGATATTGGGATTTTGCAGCAGTTGCAAAACGGCTTCTTGATAACTATCGCCATCGTTGGGGTCTGCGTTTTGGTCGCCCATGATCACAAAACTGGAACCTGGCACTAATCCGCCCAGGTTGCCGTCGTCATCGTAGATGTAATCGCCCTGACCCGGCGTGATGTAATCAGACCAAAAGCGAATTTCATCAAAGTTGCGTTTGCCGTTGCGGTCTTCCGGCCCATCAAACACCGGCGGCGTGGGGTGGCTAACTAACGCATGAACCGTTTCCCCATTCGGAAGTTGAATCGGCACATCCCAATGGCTCTTGGAGGAAAGGCGCAGAATGGCTTGCTCTTCTGGGGAGTAGAACCCACTCAGGTTCTCATTGACGGCTGTAGCGGGATTATCAACAGTGGGGTCGTTGGTCAGCAGGTTGCCGGGCATATCCTGCCAGCGGAAATTTTGGAAGGTCCGAACATTCTCGGTATCGATGGGATATTTGGATAATAGCAACATGCCAAACTGTCCCGGAAATTGCCCGAACCCGAAGGAGTCATCGCCATAACCCGGAGTTTCGGGGGTTGTCACGGCCACCCCGTTGTTGTTCAGGTCAAAGCCGGTAGCAATTCCTGTATTGGAAGGAGCGATGTAAACATAGGGGTACTCGACTGGAGCCGCTCCATTTTGACTGATGGATAAGTAGTTTTCTTGCAGCAAGCGAACTGGCAAGAGCGGGTCAGATTCGACATAGTCAAACTCATTAATCAGCAATACATCGGCGTTTGTCCGCTGAATAATTTCGGCAACGGCTCTGGCCTGGGCATTGCCGGGGGTAGACAAATCGGTGACGAGTTGACCGGCGCTATTACGGTTTAAAGAAGCGTTAAATTGGGCAAACCGAACGGGAATAGACGGCATGAATTCAAGTCCTTCACAGGTGATGACGACAATGGTATGGAGGAAAAGCAAACGGAACTGACTCGATGAGGCGAGATCGAGAAAGGTTTAAAAGCATAGTTAAAAACAACGTCTTACTCGAATAAACCTCGAATAAACATGGGTAAAACATTTGACGGCAGAGATGGTTTGCCGTCATTAAGTTGGTAGTTGCAACTTATTTCTACTTACATCTTTGACGTATTTTTGAATACTCCATGCACCTTACCACTCGGAACTAAACCCTGTTAAGTTCACTAGGCGACACCAAACCTGAAGAAAATGCAAACCCAGCAGCGATCGCACTCGCAGTTGCGGAGGTATTAAACCATTGCCCCCATTTGCCCCTGAGTCTGGCCCTACTGGTTTTGCTACCGATCGCCGCTGCCAAATTGAGCAGAATCACCCAGGTGAGAGGGCAAAGACAGAAGGCTCAAGTCAGTATGCGGTCCAGTTGATAGCTGCCATCGCAAATTTTCATCAATGAATCTGCATATTGTGTTTCTGTATACACATGCTTATACTGAGTTAGTTGATAAACTTACACGGAGTTTCAATAAAAAATTACTGTGGAGTGAGTTCCGCCGCGAAAGGCAATCGAGCACTCTTTGCTTATCTCGGTTTAAGTTAGTTGCATATCTTATGCAGCTTTGTTTGTTGAGTAAGCGATTCAATCATTAAAACTCATTGTAAAACTAGCGGTTTACACCCGTTTATTGGAGTCTTGAGGTCGTATGCTAACGGTAAGCGAGCGTCGATTAGTTCAGGAAGTTGTGTTTGAGGGGCAGTTACTGGCCATCATCATTTCGGCTGACTTCAAAGAACCAGGAATTCACTTCTTTACGCCAGATTCCCTATCTCAGCAGGTGGCCTACATGTCCCATCCTGCGGGTAAGCACATCCAACCTCATGTGCACAATCCGGTGCCACGAGAAGTGTTTTACACACAGGAAGTTTTGTTAATCAAGCAGGGCAAACTCCGGGTAGATTTTTACACCAGCGAACAGGAATACCTGGAAAGTTATGTGCTCAAAGCGGGGGACGTGATTTTGCTTGTTCAAGGTGGGCATGGCTTTGAGGTGCTTGAAGATTTGGAAATGATTGAAGTCAAACAAGGTCCCTACGTTGGTGAACATGACAAAACTCGATTTAGCAGTTGCCATCAAATTCCGGCAAAGCCCTTGTTAGACAAGGATTGTGACTTTGGCATTGAGCGGTTGTGATCCTTGCTTGGTCCCTGTAATAGTACGGCAACGGCATGACAGACTTTATCCCAGTCAACGAACCATTGCTGGATGGCAATGAGAAGCAGTATCTCAATGAATGTATTGATACGGGTTGGATCTCTTCGGAGGGGCCGTTCATCAAAAGGTTTGAATCGGCGTTTGCCGCGCGGGTGAACCGTCAGCATGGGATTGCCGTTAGCAATGGTTCTGTCGCTCTCGATGCCGCGATCGCGGCGCTTCAGATTGGGCCGGGAGATGAGGTGATTTTGCCCACGTTCACAATTATTTCCTGTGCGGCTGCGATCGTGCGGGCTGGCGCAACTCCGGTGCTGGTGGATGCTGATCCGCAGACCTGGAATATGGACGAGGCCGCGATCGCGGCAAAAATTACCCCCCGCACTAAAGCCATTATGGTTGTTCACATCTACGGGCTACCCGTAGACCTGGATCCCATTCTCAAACTGGCGCATCAACACGGCTTATGGGTGATTGAGGATGCGGCGGAGATGCATGGGCAAACCTACAAGGGGCAACCCTGCGGCAGTTTTGGCGATATCAGCACCTTCAGCTTCTACCCCAATAAACACATCACTACTGGCGAAGGCGGCATGATTGTCACGAATGATGATCAACTCGCTGAACGCTGTCGATCGCTACGGAATCTGTGTTTTCAACCTCAAAAGCGCTTTGTGCATGAAGAATTGGGCTGGAATCTGCGGATGACAAACCTGCAAGCCGCCTTAGGCGTGGCCCAACTGGAACGGTTAGATGAATTTGTAGTCCGTAAACGCCGCATGGGGCAACGCTATACCGAACTGCTGGCCGAGCTTCCAGGCATCGAACTGCCGCTCGTTGCCACTCCCTACGCCGACAATATCTATTGGGTTTATGGCATTGTTCTGAAAGAAGACATTCCCTTCGATGCCACAGAAGCCATGAAACGGCTGGGCCAACGGCAGGTAGGGAGCCGCCCATTTTTCTGGGGGATGCATGAGCAGCCAGTGTTCAGAACCCAGGGCTTATTTGAGCATGAAACGTACCCAGTGGCGGAACGTTTAGCCCGACGCGGTTTCTACATTCCCAGTGGTTTGGCGCTAACCGAGGAACAAATAGAACAGGTCGCCGCGACGGTGAAAACCGTTTTAACCGAAGTCTAGGAGGAAAAATGGCGGGGTTGGCTTCGTTGGTTCGGTCAGTCTACTGGTATTACCGCTTTCCTCATGCGTATGGAAGTTATCGGGGGATTTTTGAGACGTTTGATCAGGCGATCGCGGCTGTTCCCAACCAAAGCAAAGTGGGCTACAACAATGCAGATTTAGCGCAGGAGTACGAGCAAGACTTTTATCAGTACTACAAAATCATTGGCACGTTTGATTACCCCGTATTGTTCTGGTTAAAGGGGTTGTTATTTGAACACTGCACTGTGTTTGATTTTGGGGGAAATGTGGGGAATCGGTTTTACGCCTATGAAGATTACCTCAACTATCCCCCGCACCTGAAATGGATCGTGTGTGAACTGCCCGAAATCCTCAAGATCGGTGAAAAGATCGCTCAACAGGAAAAAAGAAGCAACATCACCTTCACCGACCAATTTGATCAGGCCAATGGCACCGACATTTTGCTGGCCTCTGGCTCTATTCAATACCTGGGCAACGAATTTTCTAAACAACTCGGCAGCCTTGCCTGTAAACCCAGACACTTGATTTTGAACCGCCTGCCCCTCTGTGAAGGGAAACAATTTGTGACGCTCCAAAATGGTGGACTGGTGTTCTACCCAGCCTTTGTGATGAACAAAGCCGAGTTCATTGCCAGCATTTGCAACCTGGGCTATGAGTTGGGTGATTCCTGGCAAGATCGGTCTGAACCCTGCGCTGTGCCCTTCCATCCAGAGTTCAAGACCTTATCGTTTCATGGTTTGTACTTCAAGTTGCTGTCATGAATACACCCGTTTTTGCCAATTATGCCCGCTACTATGATCTGCTCTACCGCGACAAGGATTATGCCGGTGAAGCAAATTTCGTACACGAACTGATTCAAACCCATATCCCTACCGCGACAACCATTTTAGACCTGGGCTGTGGCACTGGAGTTCATGCCTCGCTCTTAGCGGCCAAAGGCTATGCTGTGCATGGGGTAGACCTCAGCACGACCATGCTGGAAGCGGCCCAAAGCCGTTTATCAACTCTGCCGCCCTCACAAGCAACGAAACTGCAATTTAGCCAGGGTAATGTGCAAACCATCCGGGTCAACCAAACCTTCGATGTGGTCACGTCTTTGTTTCATGTGGTGAGCTATCAAACAACGAATGAGGCTCTGCAAGCAACATTTGCAACGGCAAAAACCCATCTCAATCCCGGTGGTATTTTTTTGTTTGATTGCTGGTATGGACCGGCAGTTTTAACGGACCCGCCCGTGGTCCGAGTGAAACGGTTGGAGGATGACAAAATCCAGGTGACGCGGATTGCCGAACCCGTGGTGCACTTTAATCAAAATGTGGTGGATGTTAACTATCAGGTGTTGATTCGCGATCGCAACACCGCAGCCGTCGAAGAACTCCACGAAGTCCATGCGATGCGGTACTTATTTAAGCCAGAAGTCGATTTACTATTTTCGCAATACGGATTCACACCACTGGCGATGGGAGAATGGATGACCTGTCAAGCTCCAGGTCGCGAAACCTGGAACGTATATTTTATTGGTAAGCTTTAATTCAATCTTGCATTGAGGGAACGATGGATTATGCACTACCACCTGGCGCTGGGCAGTTTATTGAATCTGGACGAGGTTATTTTAGAGGCCCAACAGGGAAATCGCCCAGGTCATGCCATGTGGAATCTGCGTCAGGAACTCGATGCGATCGTTCATATGCCGACTCCTGATGCCGTTCAACCCATTGATCACATTCGGGCAAAGTTAATCAGTCTGCCAGAACACTGGGCACTGGCGCGGCAATTATCAGAACGGTTAGGCAAAGACGATGTGATTTATTGCAATGGTGAGGATATTGGCATTCCCCTGGCGACCCTTTGCCAAGCCGCACCGCACCGTCCCAAGATTATTTGCTTCTTCCATACAGCAAACCGTCCACGGGTCCGAATGATGCTGAAGCTGTTTCGCCTTCAGGAAAAAATTGACGTTTTTGTGTCGAATACGGCCCCCCAATTTGACCAACTGAGACAGACCTTAAACAACATTGATGAATCCCGCTTATTTTACCTGCCAGAACAAATTGATGTGGATTTCTTTTGCCCTGGTCCCCCCGCCGCCGATAAGTCGCGCCCTGTCATCGCCAGTGTGGGGTTAGAAAAACGGGATTATAAAATCCTGGCGCAGGCGACGGCGGATTTGGAGGTGGATGTCAAAATTAGCGGCTTTTCACGGGATGTGCGGCCTCTGGCTAAGTCGTTTCCCAAGATATTGCCTGCAAATATGTCGCGGCGGTTTTATGCCTGGACGGAACTGGTACAGCTTTACCGGGATGCCGATATTGTCGTCGTGAGTTTGTTTGAAAGTATCGATTCTGCTGGGATTACCACTCTACTGGAAGCGATGGCGTGCGGTCGCCCGGTGATTTCGACCGAAACGAAAGGGTTGGCCGACTATCTGCAAACACCAGGCACCGTGATGACGATCAAGCCGGGGGATTTGCAGGGGCTAAAATCCGCGATCGCCCATCTTTTGAACCATCCCGAAGAAGCAGAACTGCAAGGCAAACGGGCTTATAAACTCGCCACCTCACACCACAATACCAACCGAAATATTGCAGCTTTATCCACATTAATTCGCTCTGTCAGCTAATCCTCCATTGTTATATGCCGCTCCCAACGCAGAAGTTTTTTCAACCTGCTCGTCTCCTCGATACTCCCGGAAATGCCCACCGAGATTGTGGCTGCAAAATTTTAAGGTGTGCTTCGCGCAAAGATTTGTATCAACATTTCGCCCATTGGCTGGGTTGTCAGGTTCTTGCAACGAGAGGAGCATCTCTGTGGTTCCCGGCAGCACTTCGGTTGCTCAAACCCCGACGATCGCTTTTGAGCCGATCATGCCGGGGCGATCGCAAAAGTTAAGGTAATTTAGAAGTAGTTGAGTGATCGCGCAGCACATGAAAGCTATCGAAATCACAGGCAGTATCAATGAACAGGGCAACGTCGAGTTAGATCAACCGCTGACTGCCGCAAAAGCCATTCGCTTTCGAGGTATCTTGCTATTTCCTGAACCGGATGAGGCTCAAGAATGGTCTTTAGCAACCCTCAAAACTTCGGCGGTCGATCTTCTCAGTGATCCCGAAGAAGACATTTACACGTTAGAAGACGGTAAACCAATCGATCATGAAACTTAGCATCGTTCTGGTCGAGTTCCCCTACGACGATTTGTCTGACAGTAAAATTCGACCTGCTTACGCCCTAACGAATCCAATTGGGGACTATCAGCATACTATTCTGGCATTGATCACCAGCCGCATTCCTACGCAACTGCTGGTCACGGATCTGATCCTAGATACGACTCATCCTGACTTTGCCATTGCTGGACTTAAAAAAGCCTCTACGCTGAGACTGAATCATTTGCTCACATTGCGCTACTCGATGATCCAGCGTCAGCTAGGCGAGTTGTCTACTAATACCCACAACCAAATCGTAGAAAAACTATGCACTTTACTCTATTGATGGGCAGCGATCGCACTCACTTATCATGCAGAGGTGATTGTCGTGACGGGAAGGGGCGATCGCACTGGCGCAGCGAAAGAGCGAGCAGAGATTACCGTTGTCATCTCCAGGTTGGTCGTTCCCCATTAGAATGAAGTTGAGATTTGTATCTAGTGGGGGGAGTATGGCTCCTGCGGTTCTCATCGAAAAGTTACAGAAGCGGTATGGTTCAGTCGAAGCGGTCAAAGATGTATCGCTGCACATTGAACCGGGCGAAATTTTTGGCCTCCTGGGTCCCAATGGCGCAGGCAAGACGACCACCATTCGTTGTCTCTGCACCCTGACCGAACCCGATGGTGGCAGGGTTGAGGTTGCGGGCATCTCAGTCTTAGAGAATCCCCGCTTGGTGCGGCAATATCTGGGCTATGTGGCGCAAGCAGTGGCACCGGATAAAGTGCTGACGGGCCGAGAATTGCTGCAACTCCAAGCCGCGCTCTACCATCTACCGCGATCGCTGGCAAAAGAGCGCATCGAACTGGTGTTGAATCAACTGGGTTTACAGGAGTATGCCGACAAGAAATCGGGCACGTATTCGGGTGGGTTGATGAAGCGCCTCGACCTTGCTGCCGGACTTTTGCATCAACCGCAAGTGATGGTCCTTGATGAACCCACCGTTGGACTCGATATCGAAAGCCGCTACACAGTCTGGTCTTTCCTGCGCCAGATTCGGGAAGCCGGAACCACGGTGCTGCTGACCAGTCACTACCTGGAAGAAATTGATATGCTGGCCGATCGCGTGGCCATTATTGATCGAGGTAGCGTCATTGCATCGGGTACCCCATCGGAACTGAAGGACAAAGTGGGGGGCGATCGCATTACGTTGCGGATTCGTGAATTCACGCCCAACGACGAAGCCGAAAAAGCCAAGTCATTGCTAGAGTCGGTGCCTGCCGTCCAGGAAGTGATCATTAATTCAGCCCAAGGCAATTCCTTAAATCTGGTCGTTTCGCCCCAAAGTGATGCCCTTTCTACCGTCCAGCGTGCCCTCCAGGGGGCCGGACTGCCCACCTTCGGCATCGCCCAATCCCGCCCCAGCCTGGATGATGTTTACCTCGCTGCCACCGGGCGGACCCTGCTCGATGCCGACCTTGCCGCCGCTGCCACCCGCGACGAAAAAGCCGAACGCAAAAAGCAGATGCGGTAATGTGAATTGTATATGTTCAACGATTTCGAGTTACGTCAGCAAATTGAAGACATTGCAAATCAATTTAATATTTTCGAATGCGTGGAGTGTGCTGAAGCGATTAAACGTTTCCTAATTGGAAGAAATATAAATGGTAAACACATCGAGTTATCTACAGGGAGTACGGAAGATCCTTTTTGCAACATTTATCACGATGAATTTCGGCAGAATATTTCAGTGAATGGAAAGCATGAAGCGATCGCAGTCACAATTAACAATGGAGAGTTTATTTTTGACAATCTCCATCCTGAAGGAGTTTTTCTTAGAAGGGAATGGCAAAAGAACTTTTATTTTCCGGGACTAGACATGAATGTTGACTTTCAAATTATGGCTCTATCGGATCGCGTATGCCAATGTTCGCAATGAACATTTTTAGAGTAATTCAGAGGGCTGAAAGCCCTAGAAACTGGTAAATATTCACATTGAGGAGCATAGTAAAGCCGATAGACCCCAAATTATAGAGACCGAGTTCTAACTAAGAGGCATTATGAGTAGTTTTTATCAACTTATCTCTAATATCGAGAAAAGGCCATCCATGTACCTTGGGAAACCTTCAATCAGCAATTTGCGTTCTTTCCTGGCTGGGTACATTTTTGCTCGACGTGAGTTAAATCAACCTCAAACTGAGGAAGAAAAAGACTTTTCAGAATTTCAAACCTGGATTAAGTCAAAATACAAAATTCCATCAGATCAATCGTGGGACAAAACAATTTTGTTTTATTGTGAGGATGAGAATCGTGCTTTACTTGAGTTTTTCAAACTGTTCCGCGAATTTTCATTGTCTGAAATAAAGGGTGTTAAACCACAAGTGCTTCCTCGTAAGTCATTGGATGCAATTGGGACAAAAACCTCAGAAGGCATTATTGATACATTCTCTTAAAGCATTTCATCAACTATGAGTACTACGATTACCCCCTCCCAATCGAACGGAAAAGTTGCTAATCAAACAGCAAATTCTTCCAGTGCCTTCGCTGATTTCTTGCAAGAAACGATCGCCCTGACTCGACGCTTATTTATCCAACTGCAACGTCGTCCGTCCACATTAGCCGCAGGCATCATTCAGCCCTTAATGTGGTTGATTTTGTTTGGAGCGTTGTTTCAAAATGCGCCGCAAGGATTGTTTGGGGAGGGCATCAATTACGGGCGGTTTATTGGCGCAGGCATTATTGTCTTCACTGCATTTGGGGGCGCGTTGAATGCCGGATTGCCCGTGATGTTCGATCGCGAATTTGGCTTCCTGAATCGGCTCCTGGTCGCGCCGCTAGTGTCCCGCTATTCGATCGTGATGGCCTCGGCAATTTTTATCACGACTTTGAGTTTGATTCAAACGATCGCGATCGTGGTGATGAGTGCCTTTCTGGGTGCCGGATTACCCAATGCTGCTGGATTAGCGCTCCTGACCTGCATCGTGTTGCTGCTGGTGCTGGGTGTAACCGCACTGAGTTTGGGTTTGGCGTTTTCCCTTCCCGGACATATTGAACTGATCGCCGTCATTTTTGTCACAAACCTGCCGTTGTTGTTTGCCAGTACAGCGCTGGTTCCACTTTCTTTTATGCCCACCTGGTTGCAATGGATCGCGAGCTTGAATCCGCTGAGTTATGCGATCGAACCGATTCGTTATGTGTATCTGCACAACGATTGGTCATTCGCCAGCGTGGTGATGCAGGCTCCTTTTGGCGAAGTGACGCTGGGTGCAGCTTTGCTGGTGTTAATTGGGTTTGCGGGGGTAGCCTTACTCAGCATCCAGCCAAGACTTAAGAAAGCTTTTGCTTAATTCCAATTAAGCTTACTTCTCAAATTCTGTAATCGATCGCACCAAGCATGGTAACGTTTTCGCGATCGCACTCTCTGCGATGAAATGCCCGATTTCGCATCGTTAAGCAGTACTTATGCTTCTGAGAACAGATGGCATCCCAAATATTCAAAGTCTCAACCAACAAATTTGAAAAAGCCTGTTATTTTTCCTTTGGAGCAAATATATAAAAGTGGACTGTACTCAAGAAATGGTACTTTGGCTGGATATAATAGCTAAACTGGCTCCAGCAGTCGTTGCGCTTGTTGTAGGAATCTTTGGCACATATATTGGTTTCAATCAATATCGAACGAATCGAGATAAACTCCGTCTAGATCTTTTTGATAAGCGACTCGAAGCATATGAAAAGCTTCAGGAGTATTTTAATTGCCTTCTTCGAGATGCTCAGGTTGACAATAAGGCAATTTCGATTTTGGCGGAGGTTCGTTACAAGTCACTCTTTCTCTTCGGCGATGAAATCACGGAGCATATTAATGAAGTTTGGGATAAAGCTATAGAAATGCGTCGCCTCAATCTAAATCTGTATGGGTCGGGGGGACTTCCAGTCGGAGAAGAGCGCAATATAATATGCGATGAAGAAAGTCGTCTTTTGCAATGGAACCTTAATCAGCAAAATGATTCACCAAAGCGATACGCTAAATATCTAAAATTTATGTAATTTACTGCTATTTCTCAGTGAATGGAATAGCTTGCAATATGTTGTGGCATCAGAACAGAATGTTGCGCTATCAGTCGTGCTACAGATATTTTGTCCAGTGAGTTCAAACGTTATGGATTGAGTGTGGTTGAAAAGTCATTTAATCAAGAATCAAGGGATCTCAAGGCAATGTCTTTACCTGAAGTCGCTAATCAATGGCACCAAAGCGAATTACCTCATATTTCCATTGAGGTAATTTCGACTGAACTAAGAGCTTGGATGAATGACACTTACGCAGAATTAGAACCAGAAAAGGTGCTCCATCACTGGACTGACGTAGATGACTGGAACCGTCTTGTTGAGGGCAGCAGCATAAACACGTACTATCCGATGCCTGATACCCTGGGCTCTTCAGCATGGGCGAAAGTCAGCACCTATAGATTTAAAAACACTGGATACCATGACGAAAATTATTTCTATGCTCCAATAGCTTTAGTAACCTATGATACAGACGGCTGAAATATCTGATTTTCTGTACTTATAGTAATTCGTTTGAGAAATCGGCTCTCTAAAAAAGATTGACCTGACGCAACAGCAGCATAAACAACCTTGGTGCAGCGAAACCCCAATCTGCTTGTGAAGTCGCAAAGTCTCTGTTAGCCGCTGACCAAGAACGTTAATAATCCTGGCAAACAGTAAATCTGCCAACGATTTTTTATGCTTTTTCCATATCTTTTTTTAGCTGAGCTATCCCATTGTTCTGCCTGCAAATCGAGTCGTCAATGCCCATAGTCCACCTCTACGCCTTCTGGATGAGCTTTGACGAAAGTGCCACGTCAGCCTTTAGAAACATTTTGTAACTTTAGCTACAGAATAAAAGCTATAATTGTGTAGCGAGATTTTCTAGGCGATTAATTACATGAATAGCATTCAGGCTGGAGGTGCAAACATGGCAAATACAGTGCGTAGCGATGAGGTCGCGCTCTGGCACAAACATCACGACAACGTTGTCGCATCGCTCCAGCGGCGACTGGAGATTGCCAAAGCCAACCGAGACACCCATTTGATTGAACTTCTAGAGCAGGAACAAAAACAAATTGCGCCCGATCGCGAATCTCAAGCAGGGACATTCCACCATCAATTGGCTATCCTCTGGGATGATTTTGTCACGTTGGTGCGGGGCAACTCCGATTTGCGAGTATGGCAGAGTGTAGATCACCAGGGCGATCGCTGGTGGTGTGCGTACAATCCTCAAACGGGAGAATCTCTTTATACGGATTCTGAAGCCGAAATGCGGATGTGGATTGAGAATACCTACTCTGAGACGCACTAAGGGGAAATCCACAGCGTGGTTAGGGCGTTTTGGAGTTCGGGGAGGTAGCGGGCTGCCACTCCGCCCCCAATAAAGCCGAACAAATGGCTTTGCCAGGATTTACCCCGGTGGATGGGCAAAACGCCCCAGATCATACTGCCATACAACAACCCCACGAGTACGGCGATGACGATCGCGCTAAAACTTTGCTCAAAGTAGCCGCGAAACACCAGATAGCCAAAGTAACCAAACACTAAGCCGCTGGCGCCAATGTGGTTAGTATTCGTGCCTCCCAATAACCAGGTGCCAATGCCACTAATCACCCAGGCGATCGCGGTTACGGTCAGAAAGGTATTCAGCCCATTCAACATAATCAGCCAACCGAGGACGACGAGGGGAATGGTGTTTGCTGCCAGGTGTCCCAAATTGCCATGCAGGAGCGGAGCAAAGAGGATGCCCCGTAACCCAATCAGTCTGCGAGGACGAATTCCCAGGCGGTTCAGCCGCCCGCGTAACAGCAACGAATCGACGAGTTCCAGCACCCATAACGTCAGAACGAACCCCCCCAGAACTTGCAAGGGAGTTTGAACCGTTGAGAGGCCAGTGGGCGCGATCGCAAAACAGGGAAAACCAAACACATTAAACACAGGTTACTAAGCAAAGCATTTATACAGCACTCCAGGATGTTTCTCAAACCTATCCTAAATTTGGCCTTAATTTGGGCGAAGTCTGGGAGTAAAAGGTTTTGAATTGCGGCTATGAGTCATTTCCCAAGCTCTTCTACTACGGCTTGATGTTACTGAAAAATTTATTTTAGCCGCATCCTTCCGAATTTGATACAGAGTTACTATGAAGGAGTTCTTCATCCCCTTGCTCAACGCATGAGTGAAATTACTCGGCGGTTGACAGTCACCGAACTGAGTCAACGCATTTTGGATATGGCGAAAACAGGCGTATATCGAGAATCCCTGTTTGAAACCTTTCAGCCGATGGCCACGAAGGAGCAAATTCGTCAGGCCATTCGCCATGCGAAGCAGTTTGGGTTGCATTCTGTCGCGCAGATGCGGGATACGGAGTTGGGCACCTATTACCAGGTGGATACGGCCAAATTTGCAGCATTGCAATCTGCCTTCGAGCGATCGCTGCCGCTGTCGGAAGCAGACGTATTTCAACGCATGACGGAAGCAGTTATTACCATTCGGTTAATGCTCACCATCGCCGGAGGTGGGGCGATCGCGCTGTTGAGTCTGGGGTTATTGGGTCTGGTTACAGGCAATCGCGAGACGGGATGGGGCCTGGTTGCAGGCGGAGTTGGGGCGATCGCCATCTGGACCATCCAAAAAGCACTGGCTGGGAAGTTTGTTGGCGAGGTGCCTCAGGGCAACGCTGGTATAGTGAGCGGCACGACAAAACCCTAAGCGCTCTAAACCAAACAGTTACAAATCGGCCTGCATGGCCTGGGCAACTTCCTCTTTCAGCCAGGTTTCAAACAATTCATTCAGGAGGCGTTGCTCCATTGCCTCATCCATCTGAGCGGGCAAAAATTTTTCTAGCCGCAAAATTACGAACCATTCGCCCAGACGGTTGGGGGGAAGCAACTGTCCTGGTTTGCTGGTAATCAACAGTTTCGCGATCGCCGGATGGGGCACCCCCAACTCCACCGGACCTAACAACCCTCCAGTTTCGGCTTCTGCCCCCTGAGAATGTTCTCGCGCGACTTTATCAAAAGGTTCTTCCCCTTCCTGAATCCGGAAGTACAGTTCTTGCGCGGTACCAATCTCATTCACGCGAATCAGGGAATAAATCACGCGATCGAGTTTGGCTTTGCGTTCTAGAAAGTGATGCTCCAGCTTATTGCCCCAGGTGGCCCGTTTGTAGCGATCGAGGCGAAGATTGCGCGTAATCAGGGGTTCTAACTGGTCGCGGGTGAGTCCTTGCTGGGTTAACCAGGCTTGCACATCAGCCTCAGATTTTAATTGCTGCTGTTGATAAAACTGCTGACAGGCTCGCAACGTTTCCTCCGAAGTCAGCTCTATGGTGGAAATGGCGTTTTCAATTGCCATTTCCCGCAAAAGTTGCGGCAGTACATTGTATTGCTTCAGCAACGCCAATGTTTCGGCAAACGTGCCCGCGCGATCGCGGAGCTGATTGAGTAAGGAGGAACTAGATTGCAAAGTTTGAACCATGTTGAACAGAGATTAATTAGAGCTTAATTGAATTGTGATTTAGATAGAGGGTTGATCTGTATCAGAATGTTCCACACACTGTCCTTATCTTCCACCAAACCAAAGATTCAGGGTTTTGTCAAAATCTGAAGATGGAAAGCACAAATCTTCACTGTTAATCATGACTGATCCTCAATCAAGGCACTCCATCAAGGCATGACAGACAGCGAAACGCATAGACGAGAAAACCACGATCGCATTTATCTAAATGCGATCGTGGCGATAGAGTGGCACGACTTATAGCCCTTTTCAAGGGTGTGAAATACAGTGAAGGTGCTTTGCACCCCACTGTATTTCACACGTCTGTATTTCACACGTCTGTACTTCACACGTCTGTACTTCACCCAGGTACAAACCGCTATAGGGGTGGGGCCGGTTTCGCAAGAGGGCTGGCGATCAGTCGGTCGTTTTTGGCTCAACCTGCCCGCACAGGTATTTGGGTGTCTAGAAATCCCCTTAGATCCGGTTGAAATCAGTTAAACCGTACCAGCGAAAGCCAGGAAAGCGCTACTGTTGAGCGTACTAGCCTGAACTCCGGCCACGATGGCTAAAACTTCATCGGTATTGTTCAACTGAATTAAGGTATCCGCCGCATTTGAGCCTGCTCCCTGCACCAGCGTCAGATCGGTGAAGCCAATGCCACTGAGACCAATGCGATCGCCCTCGTTGAGCCGGAAATCGAGAATGGTATCAGTACCACTGCCAGCCGCCAGCACAAACACATCTGCGCCACTATTGCCGACCACGACATCGCTGCCCAGGCCGCCAATCAGCGTATCATCGCCAGCCCCACCGCGCAGGGTATCGTTACCACTGAATCCCCGCACCAGATCATTGCCGCCCTGAGCATTGATCACATCGGCGGAGCCATCAAACCCACGAATGGTGTTGTTCAGGTCGTTCAGGAAGGTGACGGTGTTACGGTTGAAAATCTGGTCGAAGTTCCAGTCGGCATTGAACACATCAAAGCGGTCTTGCAGGGTGGTGTCACCGTCAAACAAGATGTTGCCCAGATTGATGCTGGCTCCAGTGGCTTGCGTCAGATTGTCGATCGCCTCCAGTTGCGTATTCTTCAATAACACATTGGTGCTGTCGTCGGCAAACGCAACCAGCAAATCGGCCCCCTGTTGAGTCAGTAGTAGATTGGTGGCAGTTAGGCCAGTTCCTCGAAATTTGAGGATATCGGCTTCAGCGATCGCGGTAGCACTGGGAAACCCACCCGTTCCAACTCCTACAAAGTGGCTGAGTTGAGCACCCTTTTCCCCTTTGTCGATCAGTGTGGTGCGATTACCGCCCCGCAAATCCAGATTAAGGGGAGTGCTCAGTTCCAGCACCACGATTTCGTTATTGTCGATCGCGGGTGGCCGACCAATGGAGAACGGGTAGTTGTTGTCATTCGCCACCAGAATGGTTTTGCTGTCTAACACCAACACATCTTCAATCGTCTGGAAGGGCATCCGGTAAACGGTGTTCCCATCCTGGTTCAAGTCATTGGGGTCTTGAATGTTGAGCAGGTCAGCAACCAGAACCTTCTCGACAAAGCCATTGGCATCTTGCTTCGACAGATCCACTTTGTAGATCCGTTTGAACAAGGCTCCGGCAGCCTGACCGTTATCCCGCTCAATTACCAGGTACTCATTGTCGTTGATTACAGTGAAGTCACCGATCGCATGGGCCGGGTTTTCCATGCGGTAGTAGCCCTTCAAGCCCAGGAATTGCCCCGCCGTCGGATCAAATTCATGAATCCGCAAAGCACCAGCCGGATCACCCACAACCGTGCCCTCCAGCAAGGGATAGAGGCGACTCCCATCGGGATTGATTGCCATCCCCTCATAGCCACGAGAACCACTCAGGTTCGACACGATCAGATCGCCGTAGTATTGCTGGCTGCCGCCGCGAAATCCGGTTCCGGCCAGGTAATCGTTTACTAACACTGAAGTACCCGTGCGGGAGAAGTCGGTAAAGAAGCCATCTACGCCCAGATCAATCAGTTGTCGGTACTCAGCACCGGGATCGCCGTTGTAGCTGGCGGGCAGGAAGAAGGACTCGTTCCGCAGGGTGTAAGCGTGGACGAGTAACCCAGCCCGATGAGCATCCTGGATCAGGGTGGTGGGGGTACCCGTGATGCGATCGCCATCGCTGATCACGCCATCGCCGTTCAGGTCATCGGGTTGACCGTTACCATCGCGATCGACGGTAGACAGGGGCACAATCCGCTGTTTGTTGGGGCCAATCCCCGCCGCATAGGTGGCGATCTCGGCCAGTCCAGCCGGAGTTGAGAGATCGGTGTAGGTGCGGGTGTCGCCACTGACGACAAAATCAAACGGTCTACCGGCACCACCAAACAGTTGAATCAGGGGAATATCAACCCCCGCAGCAGGCATGATCGAATGGTTCAAAGCCCTCAGATTGCTGACTTCAAAGGATTGGATGAAGATGCGGCTGGGGTCGGTAAAGTTATTTGCCTTCAGCGTATCAATCAGGATTTGGCTGGTATTGTACCCCTGGTCCTGAAAGAAGGTGGGGTGCTTGGTTTCGGGATAAATGCCAATCTTGCGTCCGGTGTCGGCTTCCACTTCCTTCACCAGGGCGATCACTTCGGCCAGGGTGGGCACTTTCAAGCCATCGTTGTCGAAGGCGGTGCTGCGGAGAGCGGGCAAACGCTCGATCGCGTTCAGTTGCTTCACTTCCGCCAGGGTAAAGTCTTCGGCCCACCAGCCCCCTACCAGGGTGCCATCCAACCGCTTGACGGTGAGGCGATCGGCAAATTCGGGCCGCAGATAAACATCGGTGCTGGTGTCAGTTGTGTTCAATACAGGATTGCCGTTAGCATCGCGGCGAATCGTGCCATCTGGATTCAGTTGCACCACGGCCAGCATGGGTTCATGCCGAGCCAGCAACACCCCATCTTTGGTGACAACTAGATCGGGTTCGATGAAGTCGGCCCCATCGGCGATCGCTTTTTTGTAAGCCGCGAGGGTATGTTCGGGGCGATCGCCGCTGGCACCCCGATGTCCCAGCACGAGGGGCGTTTGACCGTTGAGGGTATTGAACTCCGGTGTACTCAACACCCCCGGATCTTGGGGCGATCGCACGAAGGGACTGGTAATTTGATCGCGCACCAGATCGCCGGTACCGGGGAAATCGGTAAAGTAACCATCCACCCCCAATTGAATGAATTGGCGGTATTCCAATTCCGGGTTGTTGTTGTAGTTGGAGGCCAGGAAGCGCCCTTCGTTGCGGAAGGTGTAGGCATGGACGAATAAACCCTGCGCGTGAGCATCGGCAATCAAATTGGAGGGGGCCAGGGTGACGCGATCGGCATCATTGATCACGCCATCATTATTCAGGTCATCGGGTTGACCATCGTTGTTGCGATCCACATTGCGAACGGAGACGATCATCCGCTTCCAGGGGCCGATCCCATCGGCGTAGGCGGCAATTTCGGCCAGTCCTGCCGGAGTTTGCAGATCGGCATAGGTGCGGGTGTCGCCGTTCACTGTGAAATCAAAGGGGCGGGCATTTACATCCTGATACAGCAGTTCACCCGTGGTGTAGTCCACATCAAAGGCATCCAGCAGTTGCACCAGAGGAATGTCGGTCAGGGTGTTTAGTTCCTTCAGGTTGCTCACCTCAAAAGACTGGATGAAAACCCGCGTGGGATCGGTGAAGCCGGTGCGTTCCAACGTTGCCAGCAGGGGTTCTTCCAGGGATAGCCCCAGTTGATCGTGATAGGTGGGATGCTTGGTTTCGGGATAAATGCCGATTTTTTTGCCTGTATCGGCTTCTACCTGCTTGACCAGGTTGATCACCTCTTCCAGAGTGGGAATTTCAAATACACCGTTGAAGGCATCGGTGCGGAAGCCCTGAGGCATGATGGCCCGCAGGGTTTTGATCTCTGCCAAAGTGAAGTCGGATGCAAAGAATTCGTTTTCATATAAGACCCCGTCGATCGTGCCACTGCGTTTGCGATCGGCAAATTCGGGCCGACTGGCTACATCGGTGGTGGTGCCTAAGGTCGGTTCGTGACGGGCAATCAATACGCCGTCTTTGGTGGCGACCAGGTCGGGTTCGATGAAGTCGGCACCGCGCAGGATGGCTAAACGGTAGGCTTCGATTGTGTGCTCCGGTAGTTCGCCGCTGGCTCCCCGGTGCCCAATGACCAGAGGCGGTTGGCCGTTGAGGGTGGGGATGTTGAAATAGTTGGGAGTGGGAACTGGCGCACTCAGGACTTTGCCAGTGGCATCGGTGTTGAGCAGGAAGGGACCAAACTCTTCCCCAAACCAGAGGGTGCCGTCTCTCGCAATCACAAAAGATTCCAGGTCAAAGTCGGCTCCAGTCAGGCGGCGATCGCTCGTCCCGCCATTTACAATGCCAAAGGGAATCGTTTGATTCGGGTCAGACAGTTGAATGAAGTTGCGAATATTGACCGTTCCATTGCCGCCTTCATTACCCCGAAAGTTGGGGTCAACCCGATAGACTCGCAGTAAAAAATCAGCGCTATTATTCTTGGCCCCAAAGCCGTTGTCGGGCATGAACCAGAAGTTGTTGCCATCGGCAAACTGCACCGCACTAAATCCTTGAATCGGCTGACCGGGGAAGGGAATGGTGCGTCCGTTGGTGGTGCCGGTAATGAAGTTGCCAGATGGAGGCCCCTCTGCGAAGGTATCCGCAGGAAGCACAGCGAAGCCTTTGAGAATAACGGTGTCTGCCATAGTTGCAATGAGGGGGCTTAAACCCGGTAGATGTAAATAAACTGCAAGGAAAACATGGACATGCCGAGAGGAGGGCATTCGGATGAAGTGCCCTTGAGGTGAGTTAAATCAGGCTGAAAAAACTTAACTAGAAAAGGCGATCGCGGCTCATGGGGTGAAAATGCCATCTAAAACAAACATGACGCGATCGCCCAAATTGTCGGCTTTCATTTGAACTTCAGAACTCCTATCGAGCAAGCAAAATTCCATTCGATTACTCTTGGCTTTCACTAATAATCCCTGAACATTTTAAGCCGCTAAGAAGAACAGCGACTTTAATTTCAAGGAAACCATGTGGAAGTTAAGAGAAGACTAACTTAAGTTGAAAAACCCCGAAATTAATTGTTCTTTTTGAATAGCCAAAATTTGTGGTAATACGGATGCAGAATAATAAACAAATATCGGCAAAAATATCGGCAAAAGATTGTGATGAAAACCACAGATCCTTTTACCCAAAGCAATGTTAGTCCAGGGTTTACCATCTGCCCAACTCACATCTGCATCTCAGACCGATGAGTTCAAAAATCTCTTCAGGAGAATGGTCAGTTATTCAATTTGCACCTCTAACGGCGACATCATTGTTGTTTCAATCAAGCCGCAAAAGAGTCAAACAATCAAGAAAAAAGCAAGCATTAAAGAATATTTAATTGCTACCGACTGATGCAACAAATAAGCTGCGACAAATAAGTTTACGCAACAAATAAGTTTATGCAACAAATAAGTTGCGACAATATCAAATCAGGGACTTGAATGAAAACAAAGTACTCGCGATGCGTTACGGCTATCGCGTGACACATTCTACGACTGGGATATTATTTAATCGCAAGTTCCTAAGGGGTGCGTCCCACTTTTGTAACCCTCACTCTAAATCCCTCTCCCGCTCTGGGAGAGGGACTTCCAATCTGGCTCCCCTTCTCCTATTTTGGGAGAAGGGGTTGGGAGATGAGGGCAATTCTGCAAAATTGGAATGCACTCGTTCCTGAGTGCAACAAGTGAGTTGCAGAAACATTGCACAACCGCTGGTTATTGCTATCAGTAAATCATCGTATTCATGTGTCTTTTGAAAAATACCATCAGTAATCCTACAAGGAGGCGTTACCTGGATCACCCTCTTTTTAAAGAAAATGTAAAGTTGAATCCCATAAATTTGAAGGAACTGTAAGCCCGATCGCCTGCGATCGCCTGCCACGCTGGCACCCTAAGAACTAACTGGCTGAGTTTTCACCTAATTCTGCAACTGAGTGATTGAAACAAATTGAAACATTTAGGGCGGAGTTATCACCCCCAGCGATCGCTGAAATCAGGCGCAATGAAGTTAGACATTGGTCATGGGTGAGTGCTAATTGAGGAATCAGCTAGCAAAGTCTCGCCTGATGAAGTTATCTGACCCCGCCGCATGGGTGAGACATTCACTCCAGCGTTATATAATCTACGGTGCAAAAAGAAACTGTAGAAGATTGCCAGTAATTCCATGCAATGACTGCATTCCCAATGACCAATGTCAGGTCTAATCTGGTCCCAGATTACGCCAACCAGGTAACAAGTTCATTGAAGAACCGTTAAATCGGCAGAGTGCTGATTTGAGTCCAGGTCAAAGTCGCAAGTAAGTCATCCCCTTTGCTAATCAAGGTGTCATTACCACTACGAGTCAACGCGATATCGGCCACAGCCAGACCGCTACCCAATCTAAATTTGTCGTTAGAGTCAAAGTTGAAAATGGTAACAGAACCCACTCCAGCATTGAGCGTGAAGATATTAGCTCCATCACCCATGACTACAATCGTGTCGTTGCCAGTGCCAGCATTGATGATGTTATTGCCTGCACCAGCATAGATCTGATCATCACCGGCACCACCGATAATTTCATCATCTCCGTCGCCTGTGAAGATGACATCATTGCCGGTTCCCGCATCCACGTAGTTGTTGCCGTTGCCGACTACGATATCATCATTGCCTGCCCCCGCATAAATGACATCATCACCACTGCCAGCGCGAATGTAGTCATTGCCTGCGCCCGCAAAGATAGTGTTATTTCCTTCATTCACGAAGATGCTGTCGTTGCCAGTGCCGGTATACACTAAATCGTCTTCATTTTCGGCATACACCACGTTATTACCGTTGTTAGCGTAGAGGTAGTTCTTGCCTACACCGCCATAAATGGTGTCATCAAATGCGCCTGTGTAAATCACTGCATCATTCCCAGGGCCAGCCGTGAAGTAGGCGTTGACTTCTTGCGGACCTGTAATATTGGGTCTGGTTGTGGCACCAGTAATGGCTGCAAGTTGAGTTTGATAGATTTGGCTCTGGTCTACCCCATTCACAAAGCCGGGAATCTGGAAGCCATAGCTTTCATAGCCCTGACCGACGAAGCCAGTCAACACTTCGGAGCCAGCCCCCTGATAGTACACAGGTACAGGACGGTTAGAGTGGTTCCCCCAACCATATTTCACGTTCGGATTAGATCCCCAAAACTGCCCTGCGGCGGCAGCATTGTTTTCAAACGTTAGTGCTTCTGCCCCTCTGGTTTGCAACAATTGTGGGAAATTGGCGTTGAGGGTGAGATAGTGGTCGTGGTCGGCGGTGACAATCAGCAGGTTGTTTTCCCAGCCACCGTTGGTTTGAATCCAGTTGATGGTGGAGTTGACGGCGGCATCAAAGGCCAGCGTATTCCCAATCAAGTTATCAATGTGGTTGTCGTGAGCCGCCCAGTCAACGTCACCTCCTTCCACCATCAACCAGAAGCCGTCTTGGTCTTTACCCAGCACGTTTAAGGCTGCTTCGGTTAGATCTTTCAGCGTCGGATTTTCGTTAACTTCTCTGGCAATGAAGGCCGCATCGGTTTCTCCCGGATTCAGGGGTCGTTGCAGGTCAGGTCTTAAGCCCTGAGTGCTGAAGAGGGAGAAGTTATCCAACCCGGTTGAGCTGTAGTCAAAGTTGGCGGTGGGCGTAGGCAGGTTCCCGTTTTGCCCCCGCGCTCCATACAACCCGACTAAGCGATCGCCCTGGTTTGGATCCAGGCTGGTGGCAGTGTTGGTAAGAACCTGAGCCGCATTGGGGCCACGCTCCAGGAAGGTATAACCGTAACGATTATCGGTTGGATTGGCCACCAGATATTCATAGGTATCTTTGGTAATGAAGCCAAAGTCACGTGGGGGTTCTACTCCGGGCGGTAGGGGATTGGCTGGCACTGAGAGAGGATGGCCGCCCCCTAGCAATACGGTGGGTTGATAGATTCGCAATTCCTGTTGCAGAATACTATCGAGGTCAGGAAACTCGCTGTCGTATTTGCCGCGACGGTTGACTGTAGCCGCAGCCGCACCAGGAGTTGCGTGATCAATGGGTACCGAAGTCACCAAACCTGTGGAACGTCCGGTGAGGGCAGCGGTTGCCAGAATTGTTTCCAGGGGCTGCTCGTAAATGTCTACCCCGATCGCGTTGTTGTAGCTTTTCACCCCGGTGTACAGCGTTGTTGCGGTGTTGGCCGAGTCGGGGTAGCTAAACTTGATATATTCTTTATCAAATCCTGCTGGGATGGGACCACCATAGTAGGCCGCATCCCAGGGGAAGAAACCGCCCTCAATGGGATCATAGCCCACTAGATTGCCCGTTGCGCCACTGGCGACCGTTGCACCGCCCGTAGCGGTTGTGCCGGGGTTGAAGCCAGGATTGAATTGAAACCCAGGGAGCACGGGGCTACCCGCCGTCGCTGAGTCGGACCCGGTGAGCGCCGAGTTACCTGTGCTAAATACGCCATTGGTCCCAGCGACTGTGGTGCCGTAGGTCGTTACCAGACTGTAACCTGTAAGATTTTGGAAGCTGAGGCCCGTTCCTTTACCGGAAGTATAAAAATCGCCGAGGGACGTTCCTGTATTACCAGATTGGATCTGTTGGTAGATAGCAGCCGTACGAGCCATTTCCCAGCCCATACCGTCGCCAATCATGATGATGACGTTCTTAGCCATGAATTGCAGTACCTTGTTTTTTGACAATAAAGCACCTGCCCACGCTGGTGTTAATCGGAACCAGGCAGGCTGAAAAATATTGGCGAGGATTTACCGTTGCTATACGCAGCAATAGGTAAATATCAAACTTTTCTATAGCGCCTATAGAAAAATATCACTAGTAGTGTTTCAGGCGTAAGTTGCGCTCAATACATCGACCTAAAATAAGTATTAAGTCATACCTGGTGATGAAGATAATTTAGGTGATGTTACTGATAACAAAAATCATTCTCATTTTGGGTGGATGTTAGTGCGATCGCAGAAACGCGATCGCATCTATTTTGGGGATACGATCGCGGTTTGCAGAAACTTAAACAAGATAACGAAAACTAAGCGATCGTTACATTGCCCGTATACCAACTGAGAGTTGCCAGCAGGTCATCTCCTCTGCTGATTAGCGTATCGTTACCACTGATTGCCACCGTCAACACATCGCTGGCTGCTAAACCGGCACCTTTGGTGATCCTGTCTGATGCCCCAAAACCCAGAATCGTCGTAGACCCCAGCCCAGCATTCAGGACAAAAGTGTCAACGCCTTTACCAACCCAGCCGATGGTAATCAAATCATTACCAATGCCTGCGTTAATCACATTATTGCCACCACCACTGACGTAAATAGTGTCATTGCCAGCCCCAGCCACAAGGGTGTTACTCCCGCTACCAGCCCAGATTTCATCGTTGCCAGCACCAGTCAGCACTCGGTTATTGCCTTCACGCGCAAATACCACGTTGTTCCCATCGCCCGCAGTAATAATGTCATTGCCATCGTCAGCATAGATCAAATCGTTGCCTCTGCCGGTGGAAATGCGATCGTTCCCAGCATTCGCAAACACTGTGTTATTACCATTGCCCAACAGGAACACGTCATCACCATCCTCCGCGTAGGCAATATCATCGCCATCACCGGCAATGATAAGGTTGTTCCCAGCAATGCCATGCAGTTCGTTGTTGCCCGAACCACCATCAATCGTGTCATTGCCATCGCCACCCACAATCAGATCGTTACCATCGCCGCCGGAGAGGTAATTTGCCCCAGCGTAGCCATACACCTCATCATTTCCGGCGCCCGCAATGATGACATCGTTAACAGAACGACCGAAAAATTCTTCTCCGTAAATTACATTATCTCCAGCCGTACCAACCGCTGTTGGTGTTAACGGCAGGGCAACTAATAACTGACCACCTGTGACAAAGCGACTGCTTGAGATTGACCCTGCTTGAACATCAAATAGGTAGGCACTTTGATTTGAGAAACCACCGGGAACTTCGATAATACCGGAGGTTTCCCATTGAGTTGAACTTAAGTTGTTGGCAGGAGCGATGCTTTCATCGGCTTGGAACAGCGGTCTGACTGTATCGGTGGCCACGTTGTACCGCCAGACATAGGCGTTATCTCGCCCTTCTGCCTGTGAGATTCTGGGACCAAACGCCGTTTCGTCCTCCTGGATCACCACATTGCCGAAGCGATCGGCCACAATGTTGTCGTAACTATGACCTCTACCCAGACCACCTTCCAGGATATTCTCAATTTTGATCGCACCTGTGGGATCGAGGGGGTTAAGCGCGAACCGATAGAGCTTACCGTAGGGATTGTCAGCCTGACTGGGATCAGTGGCTTGCTGAGTTAAAGAACCAGGGACTTCAGTTCGCCCAGTGGTGACAAAGTAGAAGGTGCCAGGGTTGTTGGGGTCTTCGTGAATGTCTTCGGGCCGACGGAAGTTAGTAGAGTTGCCTGGAGTATTAACAAAGGCCGTGAGTAGATTGCCAGTCGTATCGCTGGTCACGATCTCTTTAGGAACCTTAACCCAGGTTGCGGTGGTGGGTATCCCTTCAGGAATTGTTTCCCAGTCATACCCGTCTACTTTCAAAACGTACAGATCACCATTCTCTAGTTTGAAGCCGTTGGGATCGTCTGCTGTTTGGTTGCCCACCCACATGTAGACTTCACCATCGCCGGCATCTTCGGTGGAGATGAGAACGGTCTTATCAGAGTTGGTGGCGCGATATTGAGATGCCGCAACGACAGTTTCTTTAGCGTAGCGCCCTAACCCGTCGATGGATTGGGCGGTTCCATCGGAGAAGATGGCCCAGGCCCGGTTGCCAGGAGCGCTGCTTTCTTCAGGGCCAAAGAATACTGGCCCCCCTGCAAAGCCGAAGGTGGCTAGATAGGCTGAACAAAAGCGATCGAAGCCAGCGAATGTTTGCCCACCGTCTGAGGTGTAAAGCCCAGTTGTAGTATCGAGACTGTAGGTAACACCTGTAGCCTCGTCTACAACGGTTTCGATCAGGTTCTTGCCGCCAATCACGTTCCAGTTTTTGTCGAATTGGTACAGCGAGACACGGGCACCAATTACTTTTTCAGTGCTGGTCGTATTTAGAAAGGATGTCGTAGTGCGGCCAAATTCGTGGTTGACGAAGACGAAATAGGAGTCAGCCGTTTCATACAATCCAGTCCCATCCGGGATGCCTGCAAAGGCAAACTTTTGGGTTGCATCGGGAGTCAGGTTGAAACCGGATCCAGTTAATAGGGGAACTTCGTCGCCGACGGTAAGTAGAGGTTGAATGTTGTATGCAGGACTTCCAGCGACTGGAACGACATAAGATACTGCATCAGTTTTTCCATCAATGACAGCCATAAACTGGGATCTCCTTGAAGTTAATTGATTAACAATTAGCGGAACAAATCAGCGATCGGCAGAACAAATTAACGGAACAACAAAAATGCCGCCCGTTAGTTTATCTAATTCGGCACAAATTCTTAATTGAGTATCTGTGCAAACACACAGACTATCTCATTTCAAGGTTAAGAAACGGCTATTAAATCTCCAAAATCATGAATACAAGTGAAAAACTTAATATTAGGAAATTGCAAGGAAAATCAAAGTAGTTGTGTATCCATAATTTATTTTTTAAGGACTTACTTGATAATTTTGTTACTTCAGTGAAAGGATTGATCAAGAAAAGACTAGGTTGTGCGTAAAGCCATGTACCAAACTCATTTAGCTTGATTCTAATAGGATAGAAATAAAGCTAAATGAGGTTGATTTGGTAGTAAATATAAAGGAATTTTCTAGCGAGTTCTGCAAATAAAGTTAATGCTTATTCAGATAGGAATAATAGGTGTTAAACAAATTGTTCAAAATTAAAGATGCTGATTGATGGAGGTCTTCAAATAAGAATTACTCTTTTGGTGGATGAATGACCTTCAAATTCAGGCACTTTGCTGATTTGTTAGTAGTTTTTCTCAACTTGTAGAGCTTACTCTCTATAGTCTTGCCTGAATCTCGTAATTTTTCTGCGAACTAGAAAATCTTTATCCATAGAGTTGGACTTATAGGAATGATTTTTTACTACAGATGGAACTTTAACATTTGCTTGCTACTAGCGTTAGGTTGCGTGGAGCACATCAAATCCTAAGTTTGTATGAAGTGATACGGTAAGATTGCAGTCGTCTCCGTGCGATCGCTGGCACTATCGTTGCTAATCCGTCTCCCTCAAACGGGTAGTCTTTTGTGCCAATTCAGGAACCTGCATGGCTTTAGCTGAAGCATTTCCCATTGAGTGTTCCACCTCTCTACCGGGTGTTTAGCCATGACAATTGAAGAGGCACTGTCCATTCTTGATAGCGTTTTAGGGCAAGTCACGCTGAATGATATTCAAGAACTTGTTTTCCGCCATGCCTGGGAAGATTGGACCTACGAACAAATGGCTGCCCAGTTTGGCTATACCACCGACTATGTTCGTAATGTGGGTTCCCAGTTGTGGGCCTCGTTGTCTGTCTTGTTGGGTGTGCGGGTGAGTAAAAAAAATGTGCAGTCAGTCGTCCGACGCTGGGCACAACAACATCAGAGCCTTGCAACCCAAGCTGATACCCCGCGTTTGGTTCGTTCAAGCCGTCAAGATTTAGGGGAAGCACCCGATGTTGTGAGTTTTAGTGGCCGAGTTGAGGAACTGGCGATTCTGACGCGGTGGGTCGTTGGCGATGCGCGAGGGGAGAACATCCCTACGTCGCCCTGTCGGTTGGTGGCGCTGTTGGGGATGGGCGGAATGGGAAAAACCTCCCTGGCGGCAAAACTGGCGCGTCAGGTTGAGTCTCAGTTTGATGCGGTGGTGTGGCGATCGCTGCGCCATGCTCCGCCTCTGGAAGAATTACTCGCCGGCCTGATCCAATTTTTGTCAGATGGGGCCGAAACGGATGCTACCTTACCCAGCGATCGCGCCAGTCGCATTACGCAGTTAATCCATCACTTACGGCAGCAACGGTGTTTAATGATTCTGGACAATGCTGAGTCTGTATTGCCCTGTCATGGGCTGAACCACCAGGATGACAACGGCTACACCGAATTGTTAGAAAGTTTGAGCGATCTAGCCCACGACAGTTGTGTGGTGCTGACCAGTCGTGAAAAGCCCGACGCGATCGCGCTGAAGGAAGGGCTACTGTTACCCGTGCGATCGTTGCAACTGAGCGGCCTCTCCAGCCTGGAAGCCAAAGCTATTTTTGCCGCCAAAGGTGAGTTTTGGGGAAGCGACGCAGACTGGCAACGCCTGATTCAGCACTATGCCGGCAATCCCCTCGCGCTGAAAATGGTAGCCGCTGCCATTCAAGACCTGTTTCACAGCAACTTGTCAGAATTTCTCACGGTATTGGGTTCCCTGGTGTTTGATGATATTCAGGATCTCCTCGATCGCCAATTCAATCGGCTATCGACCGTCGAAAAAGAGGTGATGTACTGGTTAGCGATTAATCGGGAAGTCACTTCATTTACCCAATTACGGGATGATTTTTTGTGCCCGATCGCGCGGCAAACCCTGCCCAGTGTCCTCCGATCGCTCAAGCATCGCTTCCTGGTGGAAACTACGACGGCTGGGTTTACCCAGCAACCCGTCGTGATGGAATACGTTACCCAGCGGTTGATTGAGCATGTGAGCCAGGAAATTTTGAGCCAGGGCACCGGGGCACCGGGGAGTATCGGAGTTTTACAAACCCACGCCCTGTTAAAGGCGACGGCCAAAGATTATATTCGCGACATTCAAACGCGATTGATTCTGGCTCCCCTGGTGGAACGGTTACAGGCAAGGTTGCGATCGCGGCTGACCGTAGAAGAACAACTCCGAATATTGTTGGCAGACTTTTGGTTTACGCCGGAGTCGCTGCCAGGGTATGCCGTCGGCAACGGGATCAACCTCCTGTGCTACCTAGGGGCCAACCTGACGGGCCTGGACCTCTCCAATTTGACGATTCGGCAGGCTCAGTTGCAGGATATTGAACTGCATGAAGTCAACCTGACGAATGCAGAAGTGCGGCAATCAACCTTTTTAGACTCTTTAAGTAGTGTCTGGGCCGTGGCTTTCAACCCCGATGGTAGCCTGCTGGCGGCGAGTGATGCGGCGGGAACCATCCATATTTGGCGAGTGGCCGACTATCAGAAGGTCATGACCCTAAAAGGGCACACCAATTGGATCTGCGCGATCGCCTTCAGCCCGGATGGTAAATGGTTGGCCAGTGGCAGTGCTGGCAATGTAGTGAAATGGTGGGATCTAGCCACGGGGCAATGTTTGAACACTTTCTATGGTCATACCGAGTGGGTGCTGAGTGTGGCCTTTCACCCCACGGGCACCTGCCTCGCCAGCAGCAGCGCCGATCGCACGATTAAATTCTGGCATCCCCTGACGGGCAACTGCATCAAAACGCTGGATGGGCATACTCACTGGGTTGGGGCGATCGCCTTTAGCCCCGATGGGCAGCAACTCGCCAGTGGCAGCGACGATGGCACGATCAAACTATGGGATGGACACACGGGCACCTGCCTGCAAACCCTCAGTGGACATAGCAGCCACGTCCGCACGGTCGCCTTTAGCCCCGATGGGCAGCAACTCGCCAGTGGCAGCAGCGATCGCACCGTCAAAATTTGGGATCTGGCGACGGGCACTGGAGTCCACACGCTCACGGGGCATAGTCAGGCCGTCCGGGCCGTTACCTACTTTCCTACCCTGGCAGACGATACCAACTTTCACCTGATCAGTGCCAGTGAGGATGGGTCCTTGCGAGTCTGGGCTACTCAGTCAGGACAGTGCCTCAAGCGCCTTCCCGGTCACAGTGGACACATTCGCTCGGTGGCAGTGCATCCCAATGGGCACTTAATCGCCAGCGGCAGCGCGGATCAAACGGTGAAGCTGTGGAGTTATCCCACTGGGCACTGTTTAAGCACATTGCGGGGCTACACTAATTTTGTGTTGTCGGTGGCCTGTGGTGGTGCTGGAACAGATCAAACCTCAACCGGATGGATTGCCAGTGGGCACAGCGATCGCACCATTCGGCTTTGGAATCTGCACACTGGAGACTACCTGCAAAGTTTCAAAGGGCACACTCATGATGTTTGGGGTGTAACCTTGATTCCGCCTGCAAGTCCCCACGGCCAACCGCCCTTGCTGGCCAGTTGCAGTACCGACCAAACCATCCGCCTCTGGAATGTGCAAACGGGGCAATGTTTGAAGGTGTTGCGCGGCCATACTGATTGGATTCATGCGATCGCCGCCAGTGCTGACGGTTCGTTGCTGGCCAGTGCTAGTTCCGACCAGACGATTCGCCTTTGGGACGTGCAAACAGGGCACTGTCGCTCCATCCTGCGCGGTCATGATAGCCACATCTGGTCCGTGGCATTCAGCCCAGTTGAACCGCTCTTGGCCAGCAGCAGCGATGACCATACGATTAAACTCTGGGATCTAGCTTCTGGGGAGTGTCTGCAAACCTTCACCGGGCACAGTCGCCGGGTTCAGGCGATCGCGTTTAGTCCAGATGGCCGTTGGCTGGCCAGCAGCAGCAGCGACCAAACGATCGCCGTGTGGGATGTGCCCACCGGACGCTGTTTACGAACGCTGCAAAACCAGGGGGATCACATTCGCGCGATCGCCTTCAGCCCGTTTCAATCCCCGTTTTTCCAGCAAACCGGACAGTTACTCCTGTGTAGCTATGCCGAAACCACCGCTAAATTGTGGAATGCCCACACCGGAGAATTACTGCATGAACTGCATGGACACACCAGCCGCATCTGGGCGATCGCCTTCAGTCCTGATGGGCAAACGCTAATTACGGGAAGTGAGGATGGCACGCTGCGGCTGTGGGATGCAGAACAGGGTAAGGAATTAACCATGCTCCAAAGTCCCCGTCCTTACGAGGGCATGACCATTACAGGCATCCACGGGCTAACTGATGCCCAAAAAAGCACCCTGAAATCTCTGGGTGCCATAGATGAATAAAGGCCTTTGGTGAAACACCCCTACATCGACGTGAAATGCAAATGAAATTCACGGAGTCCGGTTTTGCGGCAGGCGATCGCGACTCCCGATCACTGCACATCTGGTATCTTCACACCCCTAAATAGCGTCTGAGAAAGTGCTCTAGTGTTTCTAGGCGAAAGCCAAAGGTGAGTTCCAGGTTGGTCACCGCTTCGGGGGGACAAAAGAATTCATTCGCCAAGAGTGCCCGTAAGGTGCCGAGGGACGTGTTCAGGTCGCGGTTGAACACTCCTAACATCCCACGCAACCCATCAAAGGCAAGAAGAGGGGGATTGATGATGAAGGGTTCGCGATTGAAGACATGCCCAAAGATGTGGGGAATGTCTTCTCGTTTCAAAATTTCGGGACCACCAACGGCAAAAATTTTGTTGTGGGCACTGTGAATGCTGGGAGCGTCTACGGCGATGCGGGCTAAATCGTCAGTGCTGACAATAGAGGAGCGATTTTGGGGATCACCAATGAGTAGATAAACACCCGTTTGCCGGAAGCGTTCGGCTAAGGGGAGCAGGTTTGAGGCGAAACCAGAGGGCCGCAGAATGGTGTAGGGTAGCCCACTGGCTTGCAGGTATTTTTCCACCGCTGCTTTGGCTTTGAAGATGGGCGCATCTTCGTAACCGCGATCGCTCCCTAACACCGAGATAAACACAAAATGTTCCACATTGGCAGCTTTGGCCGCATCAATCAACTCAACATTGGCTCGATAATCCACATTGGCCGCACCGCCCGACCCTTCACTGGATCCGTGAGCGCTGATGATACAACGGATGCCCCGACACGCTTTTTCAATGTCCTGCGATCGCTGCAAATCGCCAATAAAAATTTCCGCATCGCGATTTTCCAACTCCGCAAAGTGCGATGTCAGACGAACAAACGCCCGAACCGATAGATCGCGCGATCGTAACAGTCGCACAATCCGGCGACCCAATCCTCCGGTGGCTCCAGTGACTAAGTACATGGCAGTGTGTGAGAAGAGTGAACAGAGCTTTTCATTCACTATCTACTATTCGCTGTTGATGGTCTACCCACTTTGGTGGGAGCGATCGCCGGATCAGAAGCGTTCTGACGAGAAAAAAGCTGCGATCGCTCGATGCTGCTGAAAACCGACATTCCACACGTTGACGGTCATTTTTCTCTTGCATTACCCGAACCGATAGCTGAAAGCTCCTCGATTACTCAGTTTCAGCAGCAGAGAATTTGCCAACTCAGTTAGTAGCTTAACCTTTCGCCATCACTTGAGCGACAGGTTTTTAGAAATAAGATCGCCATTATTCAAGGCTTTCAACCGATTCAGGAACGACACATGAAGACGATTGGTCACCTTATGGAATGCTAGTGTGAAGGCAGATTTCATCCATACAGCATTGGTTTCAATCACCAAAACAGAAGACTTGTCAGTCAATCAGGTAGCTAAGATCTCTCAATTTAGTTTTTAGATGAAAGCGTGTTTTTTCAATTACTATTACCGTCAGCAAAGATACCCCAAGCAAAAGTATAAAAATGAGGGGAGACCATTTTGGATAATAAATGAGATCTTGAAAGTAGTAATAGCAAAAGAAAGAGTGCACCAACCACATCGGAAACGAATATTTGCCAAGATAGAAAAATATTCTAGAAAGTTTTAATAACTCAATTCCCCTCACAAAACAATAGGTCAAGCCAGCAATCAATAGGAAATCAACTTTCGCACCAAAGCGAAGCCTTAATAGCACACAGGTCAAAATTGCCACAACACATAAAGCTAGCTGCTTCCGTTTCTGAAGATTCTCAAAATCTTGAAACAAGCTGCATGAAAAGAAATTTGACCGCGCACAAAGTAATCCAACAGCAAACGATATTTGCCAGAATATAAAACTATAATTGTCACTATAGCTAATCTTTAGCATCAAAGCAGCAAGGAATAAGCTGATCGCAATGAGACAGAGTAAAATCGGATTTCTGTTAGATAAAATTATATAAAGTGGGCTGAGAAATAGTGTTAACAATATGAACATATGGACAAACCACCATTCGGCATTATAGTGGCATGTCCATCCAGATAAATCTAATAAAACAGTCAGCCAATCTGGGGCATAACGAAATACATTTGAGTTCCACAATTTTACTTCTTTAAAGAAGATTAATCCGACTGGGACAAAAATCAAAAAGTAAGTCCAATAAGTTAAATAAAACTCTTTGACTTTTTCAAGGCAATACTGTAAGGATGTTTTACCAGAACGTAAGAACCCTAAGAACATTCCATAACCCGATAGAAATATAAATATCGAAACACAAACGCCTCCAAAGTTCCCAATGAAAAATTCACCGTTCCAGAAAGGAATGAAGGGAATATAATAATTTCCATGTATTAGACGCTCTGGAAAGGCATATAGATGATTGGCAAACATCAAGCATATTGCTACGCCTTTAGCGATATTTGTCTTTTCTACAGTAAACTTCATGTGCCTGAATAATCGTGAAATTGTTGGTAATAAGCAGTGCTATTATGTGCGCTACTGACTGCTCAGTCTGAGACATTGCTATTGCTTAAATTCATCTTGCTGAATTGTTAAATGCTGTATCAAGTTGATCAGCAAGATCTTCACGTTTTTTTTGTTGAAAGCTGATTAATGTATTCTTTTTACAAATGTTTTCTGCTCAAATGCAGTACAGGCAAGCAGCTTAAGAAGGGGTCTAAGCTGCTTGCCTGTACTGCATTAGCTTGGAAAAGGGTCAACCATTCCTCAATCTGGTAAAGTACAGGCAAGAGGCTTAAGCCCTTTCTTGAAAAGACGTGGTGTGTCTGAGGTGATCGAGAATTGCTGAAAATACTGGCTGTAACTCCAGCGCGATCGCTCCCCCTGCTTTGCTTTTTGCGGCGGCGCGATCGCGGGCTGGTAGTGATCCCTGGTAGGGACAAACTATTGAGGACGGGATGACACCTTGGTTGGAGCGATGGGTAAAACCTGCCGCCCCTTATCATCCGACTGGTAGCCCCATTGCTGGCGACCGTTCGATACAACTGTGAGATAAACAGGTTCTTCCTGACAACCCCTAAACAAGAAACACACCCGTTTAGCCTCTTCCTTCACCTGCAAGAAACGCAAAGAATTGGGTTGCACCGCCGGACCCGATCGCTTTACCACATCGCGCATAATGGCATCTGCCACATTGGATGGTAAAACCACGCGCCGATCCATCACCACTTTGCTGCCATCTTTGTTGGTGTTGTAGGTCCATTCCAGGTTGCCTGTGTTCACCTTCACTACCCAACCTTCGATCGGCTGAAAATTCGCTGGACATAAATTGCCAAAGTTAAAAGCACAATCATTGCCCCAGGTTTGCGTCTTCGCCGACACCACTCTAACCGTAGAAGCATTTGTCCAGGTTTTAGCGTTTTGCAACACCGCATTCTCAACCGGGATGGGTAGCCGTCCCACGTTGGTAATGCGTGGATCGATCGCGAGTTGGGCACCGGTGCGATCGATGCGGTAAGTCCAGGACTGATCGCGCACCTTCACGACCGCTTCCCATCCTTCCACAGGTTGGTAGATCATGGGGCACATATCGCCAAAGCCGAACACGCAAGCATTACTAAAACTGCGTTGGGTGGCCTGAGTGAGTTGCAAACTGGACACAGGCAGACCAGAGCGAGTCGCCGCATCCGTGAGAATGCGATTTTGCAATGCGATCGGCATCGTGATGATGGACGCTGCCACCTGGGGATCGAGGACAACCCGCTTACCAGGGCGATCGACATTGTAGCGCCACGTCCGTCCGTTTACCTGGGCCAGCACCTCATACCCATCAATGGGGTTATATTCCTTCGTGCAATACACCCCAAAGTGAAACAAGCAAGGATTGCCAAAATTGACTTGTTTGCTCTGCAAAATGCGGATCGAGGCCGGAGCCACATTGGCTCGTCGAGCAGCATCGGCAATGACGGCATCAATGTAAGCTCCCGGCATCGGATTGACGGAATTAGTCACCGCAGGAGGGGCGAGTTGGGCGACACCAGGCTGACTCATAATCAATCCAACACCACTCAGCAGACTGGTGCAGGCAACACTCAACATCAATCGTTGCATCACAACGTTATGGCTAGACGCAGCCATTGGGGAAAAACTGAATTTCATAGGAATCCTTGAACCTCAAACCAAACAATAGGGGGGCGAATAGAGACGATCCACGCGGCCTCATTGCACTGCTGTTTCAACGGGCACGACGCGCCATGCCCACAACCAATTCATCGCGAATTCTTGACTTAGATAAATAGACGGTGCAACGTCTACCCATGTTCCTCTACACTGCCGTATGGCTCCGTTCAGGATGGTTTGCCGGGATTGATGCTTCACTCGGCCTGTTGCTCACCCAAGCTGAATTGAGCATGACTGCTTGAAGTTCCGCATCGCAAATAGCAAGGATTGCCTAAAGAAATGGTGGAGACGGATGCCGATTTTTTCTGTCCTGTGGTACTTCTGAAGAAAGACCCAAGAATTGGCACTCATTCAAGACTTTATGCTGGAAACTGTCGCCATTATTCTGATTGGATTACTTCCCGGTATGCTCTCTTCCTACTTGGTGACGACAGGCATTCGTCGATACACGCGGGAGCGACGGTATCATCAAACCTTTGAGGAAACCCCTATCCTAATTACCCGATCGCTACAGTCCCATCTTCAGGCCCAGGATTATCATTACGTCGAAGGGTTGGGGTACATTGTGGGAGATTTATCCTGCCAGTACAATGCGCGATCGCCCCATTTACGCTGTGCCGTCAACCCTTCCGGGCCATGCCAGGGTTGTTTACTTTACGAAGCAATTCAGTTTCCCGAAGAACCCGATGGCACCTGCGCCACCAAGAATCTTCGTTAAGCCGTTTGGCAAGGATAGCAACTCAGGCGACGATGATGAGATAACGTGGTGAAGAGTCGTTTCCACTCTTCATCCTGCTGCCCTCCGGGTATGATCTTGTTTTCTAACGCTCATCTCTTATGATTTTTCCTGATTTTGCTCAATTTGCCGAACTCGCCCACCAGGGAAACTTTGTGCCAGTGTATCAAGAATGGGTCGCTGACCTGGATACCCCTGTCTCTGCCTGGTATCGGGTCTGTGCCGGACAGCCCTACAGCTTCTTGCTGGAATCGGTGGAGGGGGGTGAGAAAATTGGGCGCTTCAGTTTGTTGGGGTGTGACCCACTGTGGGTGTTAGAGGCTAGAGGGGAGCAAACCACTCAGACCTACCGCGACGGCACGATCAATCGGTTCACTGGCGACCCGTTTGCGGCGCTGTCTCAATGTTTAGCGCCCTATCAACCGGTGCAGTTGCCCCAGTTGCCTCCCGGTATTGGAGGATTGTTTGGGTTTTGGGGCTATGAACTGATTCATTGGATCGAACCACGGGTGCCGATTTATCCCCTTCAGGCGGATGACCTGCCGGATGGCTTGTGGATGCAGGTGGATAATTTGCTGATTTTTGACCAGGTGAAGCGGAAGGTGTGGGCGATCGCCTATGCCGATTTGCGCGACCCCCACACCAACCTGGAGGCAGCCTATCAGCAAGCCTGCGATCGCGTGACGCAATTGGTGAGTAAGCTGCGATCGCCCCTGTCAGAACAGGCTCGGTTGCTGGAATGGGCCTCACCAGAGGGCAGAGGGCAACAGGCGCAGCCCAAAGGGCAAACGAGCTACACCAGCAACTTTACCAAAGCTGAATTCTGCAAAGCCGTAGAAACAGCCAAAGACCACATCCTGGCGGGGGATATTTTTCAGGTGGTAATCTCCCAACGCCTTGCAACCGAGTATGTCGGCGATCCCTTTGCGCTATATCGATCGCTGCGTCTGGTCAATCCCTCCCCGTACATGGCCTATTTCAACTTTGGCGACTGGCAAATTATTGGCTCCAGTCCGGAGGTGATGGTGAAAGCGGAAAGTGGACTCACGGCAGAGGAGCCATTCATCGCTACGGTGCGACCGATCGCGGGAACGCGGCGACGGGGCAAAACCGTTGTCGAAGATCAGGCTTTGGCGGCAGACCTGCTGCAAGATCCGAAGGAAATTGCCGAGCACGTCATGTTGGTGGATTTGGGGCGAAATGACTTGGGCCGAGTTTGCCTGAATGGCACCGTTACGGTGGATGAGTTAATGGTAATCGAGCGCTATTCCCACGTGATGCACATTGTCAGTAATGTGATTGGTAAATTGTCTCCGTCTAAAACTGCCTGGGACTTGCTCAAGGCTTGCTTTCCAGCGGGAACCGTCAGCGGTGCGCCCAAAATTCGGGCGATGGAAATTATTCATGATCTAGAACCCTGTCGGCGGGGTCCCTACTCCGGAGCGTATGGGTATTACGACTTTGAAGGCCAGTTGAACACGGCGATCGCCATTCGGACGATGGTGGTTCGCAGTCAGGGCAACGGGAAGCATACGGTTAGTGTGCAAGCTGGAGCCGGATTAGTGGCCGATTCAGTGCCGGAACAGGAATATGAAGAAACCCTGAACAAAGCCCGTGGCATGTTAGAGGCGATTCGTTGCCTGGGCTAGGAGCCGCGATCGCAGTGCTAAAGTAAAGCTACCCTGCCGAGGAGATCCCCATGATTTCTCAGCTTCAACCCTCCACTCAACCAGACATCATCTATCCCGATTCGGATGGTCAGCCAATGGCGGACAACACCAAACAATTCCGTTGGATTGTCACGGTAAAAGAAAATTTGGAACGGTTGTTTCGCGATCGCGCCGATGTCTTTGTGGCGGGAGATTTACTCTGGTACCCAGTCGAAGGGAATAACACCCTGCGGCAAGCTCCGGATGCGATGGTGGCCTTCGGCAGACCCAAGGGCGATCGTGGCTCTTACAAACAGTGGGAGGAGGACAACCTGCCACCGCAGGTTGTGTTTGAAATTTTGTCACCGGGAAATCGCATGGGGAATTTGGCCCGCAAATTCCAGTTCTACAATCGCTATGGGGTGGAGGAATATTATGTGTACGACCCGGATGACATCGAACTGATTGGTTGGCGGCGAGGTGATGCGGCCCTGGAAGTCATTGAAATCATGGATGGCTGGGTTAGCCCCCGGTTAGGTATCAAATTCGATCTCTCTCAACCGGAATTGCAAATTTATTATCCCGATGGGTCTCGCTTTCTCACCTATGTGGAACTGGCGGAACAGTTGGAACAGGAGCAACAACGCACAGAACAGGAACGCCAACGCACAGAACAGGAACGCCAACGCGCCGAACAGGAACACCAACGCGCCGAGGAACTGGCCCAAGAGTTGCAAAAATACCGCGATCGCTTTGGTGATTTAGAATAAAGAGTCCAGTGAGCCATTCCATCATGTCTTTAATCGTTGCGACGTTTTATAAATTTGTGTCGTTGCCAGATTGTGCTGTCTTGCAACCGAGAATTTTAGACTACTGCCAGCAGCAGGGCATTAAGGGCACGATTTTGTTGGCAATGGAGGGAATCAACGGCACGATTGCGGGAACTCGTAGTGCGATCGAAGCTGTGCTGGCGTTTCTCCAAACAGATGCACGACTAGCCGATTTAGACTATAAAGAATCAGGCGCGGCAGAGTTTCCATTTGAGCGACTAAAAGTCAAACTCAAGTCTGAAATTGTGACTTTAGGCAAACCGGAAGTGAACCCAGCGGAAACCGTAGGAACTTACGTTAGCCCTCAAGCATGGAATCAGTTAATTTCTGATCCTGATGTACTTGTGATTGATACTCGCAATGATTACGAAGTTTCCATTGGTACATTTCAGCGAGCAATTAACCCCCAAACAAACTCCTTCCGTGAGTTTCCAGACTATGTCAACCAGCAGCTTGATCCCAATCAATATCCCAAAGTTGCGATGTTTTGTACGGGTGGCATTCGCTGTGAAAAAGCCTCTTCTTATTTGTTGAGTCAGGGATTTCAGGAGGTGTATCACTTACAGGGCGGCATCCTCAAATACCTGGAAGAAGTTCCCGTTGAGGAGAGTTTGTGGCAGGGCGAATGTTTTGTATTCGATGAACGCATTGCCGTTAAACACGGGTTAGAACCTGGAACCTACGACATGTGCCGCAGTTGTGGCCATCCCATTTCCGATGATGACAAAACCTCTCCGCAGTATGAGGAAGGCATCACCTGCCCCTACTGCCACGATCGCCTCACGCCAGAAAAGCGATCGCGACAGGAAGAACGCAAACGGCAATGGCAATAACCATTAATTGCGCTGCACGTATTCCAAAATGCCACGGGCGATCGCCACCGCCATGCGACTCCGAAATTGGGGATCTGCTAACCGGGGGGCATCCTGTGCGCCCGTAACAAACCCCACTTCCACCAGGGCAGACGGCATTCGGGTATGCCGCAGCACATAAAATCGGGCGCGTTTCACCCCGCGATCGCGCATCCCTGTTTCCGTGATGATGTTGCGTTGAATATGTTCTGCTAGTTCCCGCCCACTTTCAAAGTAAAAGGTTTCCGCACCATTGACATCGGGGCGACTCATACTGATGGCATTGGCATGAATGCTCACAAATAGCGTGGCATTGATCCGATTGGCCAGTGCCGCGCGGGGTGCAAGGCCCAAATCAATGTCGGTTTCTCGCGTCAGCACCACCTCTACCCCCTGTTGCCGTAACAGTCCTGCAACCTGGAGGGAAATGGGCATTAACACATCCACCTCCTTCAAGCCACCAATGCCAACGGCTCCGGGGTCGGGACCGCCATGCCCTGGATCAATCACCACAACCACTCGTTCGTTGGTCACTCTCGGTAGAGGCATGGCAGGCGTCGGAATCGTTACCGTGGCTGATGGGATGGGCAGGAGCGATCGCGAAGCGGGGGGCGGGACGGCAATTTGGGTGTCTGACACCGTCGGAGTGGGAGTTGTGCCGGACGGGGCGGGAGATGCCAGCAACTGCGGGGGCGGCAATTGTACTGTCCACTGATTCGCTGCAACCCCCCGAAACTGAACCTGTTGAGGATCAAGGGTATAGCCCGGTTCCAGTTCCACAACAATGCGCGTGGTTTGGCGATCGAACTGAGCGACGCGAATATTGCGAATGGCACCCCCAATGGCTTGAGTTTGCCGGGGTTGCTGAAAGGCAATCCCCGGTAGATCGATGACCAGGCGAGAGGGGTTGAACAGGAGGAGTGCTCGTGGTTGAACGGCAATATCCGTCGTAAAGGTTAATTGATTTTGATTTCGGTCGAATTGCCAGTTCTGAAAAGCCGCATTGGCCGGGGTAGCCCACAGCACAAAACTGGCGATCGCGGTGAGGAGGATTCGTAACTTCACGGTGCAACTCGTCAATCGAACCAAAGAAAGACTTTTGTGACTATATCACCCCATTGCTACTTCCTAAACGTTGGGTCGGCGCTGTTCCCCGCTGAACCCCAGCATCCTGGGAAGAGAATTGATTTCTTGCGGGGGGAAGTCACTCGGCAGAGGCTTGGGGTTGAGTCGAGATCTGTGTACACAGTAGCTTTCCAAAGGGAAAAGGCTTGATAGAGGGGCGCTTCATCCACTCCGCTGAATCGCTTGATGTAATTTTGGTAAGATGCATTTCGGCTACGCTCAATGCTCAATTCCCGATGGTTGGGCGGGTTGAGCGGAGTCAAAACCCGATCGCAGCTGGAGCCTAATTCTGCCGACTTACTTACAATGAAGAAATAGCTTTGGTTCGCTCATGTCTACTGCAACGCCAATTCAATTTCCTTATACGTTGACCTTAGAAAATGCCGATGCTACGCGACAGGTGGGCTTTTGTCTGGGACAGGGCCTGAAGTCAGGCAGTGTATTGTTGCTGGAGGGAGATTTAGGCAGCGGTAAAACCACACTGGTACAGGGTATTGGCGTTGGTTTAGGTATCACTGAAGCCGTAGACAGTCCGACATTTACATTGGTGAATGAATACTTGGATGGGCGATCGCCGCTTTACCACTTGGATCTGTACCGCCTGAATGAAGCGGAAGTGGCAGACCTGACCCTGGAAACGTACTGGGATGACAGCGAGGTTGAACCGGGCATTGTCGCGATCGAATGGGCCGAACGACTTCAACCCAAACCCAACGATTATTTGTTAATCCAGTTGACCTACACTACTGACAACCAGCGTCAGATTACCCTGTTGCCCGTCGGTCAGTTTGATCGATCACCCCTGCTGGCATGGCTGAAGTCGGCACCGCTCCCCAAATGAGCCATAAAAAGCGGGTGAAAGATTAAACAACCTCCCACCCGTTCGATTCGATCAACTCAAGCAATCATCAGACTCAGCGCTCAAGCGTCATTTATTCGCGATGATTCGCGATGATTAGCGATTGTCAATGATGGGTTGACCGGAGGTATCCACATCCAATTCCTCCCGACGCAGTTGCTCATTCGCTTCCACTGTTTCGCGATCGACGATTTTCTTCACCCGCACTTCCTCGGCCACAAATGCTTCTTTGCGAATATCAGCGGCTTCCTCATATACTTCAATGCGAGCCACTTCACTATCACCAAAGTTAGCCTCTCCGGTCGTAACGGTGCGACCCGCATCAACGGGATTAACTCGCTCGATCACAACCCGCTCTTTTTCGATGGGCACCGTAACGTGAGCCGTTTCGGTTTCGGTGTGCTTACCGACAACCACATCACCCACTTTATCTCGGTGCTTATCAGCAATCAACCGTTCCTCATATAACCGCACTGTTTCGGCATCGGTATTCGCAACGGTGCGATCGCCCGTGCTGGCAACAGTGGCATCGTCTCCTGGTAGTGCGTTTTCTACCCGGTTCCAGGCATCTTTTGCGGCATGTTTGGCCTTTTCCCAAGCCATTCCTGTGCCACCATGATTGGTTTCGTAATCCCGTCTTAAGTCAGGTTCTACCTCATCGTAGGTTTTGCCCGTGGCACCATAGCGGTTGTAGCCTTCGTAACCCGTCTTGTAAGCCGGATGGTAGTCCTCAAACTTTTCTTTCTTGTCCACATAGGGGCGAGAGGAATAGTTGTTGCGCCAGTACTCCTCTTCAACGGTTGGGTTGATCTTTTCAGCAGCCCCTTTACCCGCCAAACCACCAGCCACTGCACCGATGACACTACCAATCACAGCCCCTACGGGACCCCCCACAGCACCACCGACAACCGCACCTACGGTTCCTGCCCCAGCGGCCCCGATACCCGTGCCCACAGGATGAGCACCGGGTTCACCCGTAATTGGGTCGGGATTAGAATCATTGGGGTCAAACAGGGGATTTTTTGTTTTATCGTCACTCATGGAGCTACCTCCGAATTTAGTGTTTTTCTACCGCGATTAGGTTTAACTTTAGTTATTTCAGCTTGCAAATACGTCTTCTTTAGGAGTGAAAAGAAGCAAGAAAAAAATAGTCTTACCTCCTTCTTAAGATGATTTTTCCAACAGTTTTATTTAACCTGACTAGAGTTTTAAGTCTCTCATTTGAGAGATGAAACACGTCGCTGAACCTTCTATTTTGATAACTATCAATAGAATTTAAATTTTCGGGTAGAAGCAAAATGTCTCCCTCTCCACACAATCCCTACGGGTCTGATTATCAAAATATGACTGCTAATTTTGGATTAAAGAATTTTGCAGTGTATAGCGATCGCCACGAGCATGTTGCCACTGTCATTGATGGCCTGCAAAATGCCGCCGGAGAATTGCAATATTTAGTGGTTGAATTTATTGATTGGGATCCAGGTAAACAGTTGCTAATTCCCGTCAATTTAGCGCAAGTCGATCTGCCCACGCAGCGACTTTATGTTGCTAGTTTGAATCGGCAACAGGTGTTGAGTACCCCGGCTTATCATCGCAATTCAGCCGTAAATTCGGGGTCTGCCCACGCGGTTCAAGCGACGGTTCAACCGACTGAGTTGCCGATGCGATCGCTCGAAGCAAGCGCCCCCCTGGAAGTATCCGCCCCCCTCGAAGGATACGGAGTTTCTCATGCGCCGATTCCCCCGATGCAGCCCGAACGCAGGGTGCCCCCTGCAACTCATGCTTCGACCCCCGCTCCCATCGATCAGCATCCTGTAGTGCCAACGCCGCACCCCAACCCCGCTGCTCCCGCCGTCCGGAGTAATGTTCCCCCCACTCGCCCCCCTGCCGAAGTGACTCAAGAGGAAGTGATTCCACTGCGTGAGGAACGGTTAATTGTGGATCGGCAGAAGCAAAAAGTTGGTGAAGTGATTGTGCGAAAAGAAATTGAAACGGAAATTATTCAGGTGCCAGTGCAACGGGAAAAATTGATTGTGGAACAGGTTGGGGCAGAACCCAGGCAACTGGCAGAAATTGACCTGACGGACGAGCAGGATTTACCTCCTGGTTATCGGCGAGAAGCGCAACTTCCCCCCATTCCGCAGCGAGAGGTTTAACCTCATCTACCCATCTACTCATCTCCTCTCTTTCGATCAACATATCCAGTGGTTGAGTTAAATTTCTGCGATCGCATACACCACATTGGGGGCCAGCACATAGCCATCCTGACGCAATTGGCGTTGCCCAATGCCGATAAATTGTCCTGATTCTCGGTGGATCTGGATGGGTGTGGCGGCGGCAATTTCTGGGTTGAAGCTGGCATCTCTTAAATCATCCCAGGCGATGCGTTGACCCAGGCACCAGCGACGGGCGATCGCGTCGGGTAAAACCATTTTTTCCAGTGATGCCAGAGCGATTTCTGGCGGAATTAAGGGCAGTGTTGCTGCTGGCACAATGGTTTCTAATTCTGCCAGGGTCAGGCTGTCGTTGAGGTGAAAGCCGCTACTCTCCGTTCGGACCAGAGCGGCTAAGGTTCCCCCCGTCTGCAAGACCTGACCCAGATCACGGGCGATCGCGCGAATGTACGTGCCTGCACCACAGGTAATAGCGATTTCTAATTCAGGAAACGCCCCAGGTTGCCAATCTAATACGGTAATTTGATGGACTTCTACCGTCCGGGCATTCACCGCAATTTCTTTACCTTGACGGGCCAGATCGTAAAGCCGCTGCCCGCCGACCTGCACCGCACTGTAATTGGGCGGCAATTGTTGAATGATGCCTAAAAACGGCTGAAGTGCAGCTTTGACCGTATCCAGATCGAGGGGAGGAACGGGCTGTTGTTGGAGGATTTCGCCTTCCAGGTCGTCGGTTGTTGTTGTCATTCCCAGGCGGATTCTAGCTCGGTAGCTTTTTTCACCGGGCAAAAATTGTAGCAGCCGGGTGGCCCGCCCCAGCGCGATCGCCAACACCCCGGTTGCCGCCGGATCTAACGTCCCGGCATGACCAACGCGCTTGGTTTTAAGTAGTCGTCTGACTCTGGCCACGCAATCGTGAGAGGTAAAGCCAGCCGATTTAGCAAGATTGAGAAAGCCATCCATTAAAGCAATTGGGGAACGAAATCTGGCAAAACAGTTGGAAAGACATGATAACGTCTATTTTGCCTGGGAATGATCCTTAGGAGACTTTTAGAAGACAAAATATCTGTACAGGCGGGTTTAGCAGAAAATTATTGGCTGATTGCCAAAACTCTCGCGACATCTGCCCCACCCCTAAGGTTCGCATTCGCGCCCTGGCTGACTTTCTAAGCCCTATTCTCTGATTTCCCTTCTCATGAAAATTGCCACCTGGAATGTTAACTCAATTCGGACTCGCCTCCATCATGTGGTGGGTTGGTTGACGGAGAATCCGGTCGATGTGCTGTGTTTGCAGGAGACTAAAGTGGTAGACGATAAGTTTCCTGGGACAGCGTTTACAGACATTGGCTATCAGCCCTATATCTTTGGCCAACCCAGCTACAACGGCGTAGCAATTCTTAGTAAGTCGCCCATGAGTGATGTGAGTCGCGGGTTTACGGGCATTTTGGGGGATGAAGTCGCCGAAATTGATGCTCAGAAACGAGTGATTACCGGGATTGTGAATGATGTGCGGGTGGTGAATCTGTACGTCCCGAATGGGTCGAGTGTGGGCAGTGACAAATATGCTTATAAGTTGCAGTGGTTGAGCGTATTGCACGATTACCTGAAAACATTGTTACAGGAACCGAATCATTTGCTAGTCTGTGGCGATTTTAATGTTGCGTTAGAAGATATTGACATTCACGATCCGAAGGGACGAGAAAAAGAAGTCATGGCAACCGATGCGGAACGGTTTGCGTTGAAAGCCGTATTGGATTTGGGGTTGGCCGATGTGTTTCGCAAATTTACGACGGAGGGCGGACATTTTAGCTGGTGGGATTATCGAGCGGCTTCGTTTCGGCGGAATGCAGGCTGGCGCATTGATCATATCTACGTCACTCCGGGGCTGTACGAGCAAGCGATCGCCTGCACCATCGATCCGGCTCCCCGCAAACTAGAGCAGCCCAGCGACCATACGCCCGTGATCGTGGAACTATAGAGCGACGAGTTAACGCTTGATGGCCTCCGCTACCCATTGCCGCAGTGTGGGCACGACATCGGTAAGGGGCAATTCTTGAGCGGCGCGGGTCGCACGATTTACCACTTCCACCTTGCCATCCTTCAACGACTTGCCAGTGACGATGCGATAAGGGATACCGATTAAATCAGCATCTTTGAATTTGACTCCGGCCCGTTCATTGCGATCGTCCAGCAAGGTTTCCACACCCGCCTGATTGAGTTCGCTGTAGAGCGTTTCAGCCGCTTGCACCTGGTCGGCATCGGCAACATTGGGGATAACGACGATCGCATGGTAAGGCGCGATCGCCACTGACCAAACGATGCCATCTTTATCGTGGGCCTGCTCAACGGCAGATTGGGCCAGACGGGAGACTCCCACGCCGTAACACCCCATCACGAGGGGCACTTCTTCCCCTTGTTCGTTGGTGTAGGTGGCCCCCAATGCTTTGGAATACTTGGTCCCTAACTGGAAGATATGCCCAATTTCGATACCACGAGCCGTTTGTAAGGTTTGAGTCGGGTCATGCAGGGCGCGATCGCCCACGGTGGCCTTGCGCACATCCACCACGCGATCGGGTAACTTGAACTCGCTGCCCCAATTGGCCCCAACCATGTGATAACCCGCCTCATCACTCCCTGTGGCAAAATTTTTCAGCTCCACCGCCGTTTGATCCACCAACCGTAAAAACTTGGGAACCACGCCACCCGCCGCTTTCACCTCTACCGGAGCGGGTTTGGGCGGTTTGATGTAACTATCTGCCAGATCAGGGGCCATATAGCCAAGGGGCAACGGTTTTGCCGCCCATTTTGCTTGGGCAGTTGCATCAGGAACGGTGAGGCTAATGACGGTGCTGGCTCGGTAGTCACCCGCTAGTTTCACCAGTTCATTTTGCAGCTTCACCTCATTCACATCTTGATCACCGCGAATACTCACCAGTACCAGCACTGTCATGCCGTTGTCGTAGATGGCCTGGTACAGCACATTTTTCACCACACAAGTAGGAGAACATTGGAGGAACTTACACATTTTGTCGATGGTATCTGTTCCTGGGGTTTCTCGTTTTTCGGTCGTGGTGAAGGGTGACGGTTCCGCATCGGCAGGGCGAGACATGGCCTTTTCGACGTTGGCGGCATACTGACCATCTGCGGTATACAAAATTTCGTCTTCCCCGGCCTCCGCCAGCACCATAAATTCCTGAGAACCGGAACCCCCGATCGCGCCCGAATCGGCATCTACCGCCCGAAATTTCAGGCCGCAACGGGTCAGAATATTGTGATACGCCTGGTTCATTTTGGCGTAGGTGGCCTTCATCCCGGCTTCATCGGCATCAAAGGAGTAGGCATCCTTCATGATGAATTCTCGCCCGCGCATCAAGCCAAATCGGGGCCGAATTTCATCGCGAAACTTGGTCTGAATCTGGTACAGATTGACGGGCAACTGCCGATAAGAGCGAATCATGTCGCGGGCGATCGCGGTGATCACTTCTTCGTGGGTGGGTCCCAACCCCAGCTCTCGCTGTTGGCGATCGATCAGCGAAAACATGATGCCTTCTGCTTTGGTGTAAGTCTCCCAGCGGCCCGACTCCTGCCACAATTCGGCAGGTTGCAACTGGGGTAATAAGCATTCCTGCGCCCCAGCCGCGTTCATTTCTTCGCGCACAATTTGAGACACTTTTTGTAGCACGCGCCACATCAGCGGCAGGTAAGCATACACTCCACTGGCAATGCGTCGAATATACCCCGCCCGCAACATCAGCTTGTGGCTGGGAATTTCCGCCTCTGCGGGATCTTCTCGCAGGGTGACGAATAGCATTTGTGACAGTCGCATTGCCAATTACCTTATCTTCGCTTTAATGATTCACATCCCAGTCTACACGCTGGCGATCGCGCGATCTCGTCTGCCGGTTGACCAGTGGCGGCGATAAATGTTTTAACTCGTCTGCGCCACGTTACACCAATTTAAACTGCGATCGCAGTTGCAGTCGTTTCACCAAATAAAAAGGGCAGAAGTTACTCTGCCCTCTGAGGTTCAGTCAATCCTAAGTTAATGACGTTTATGGCGTTGAATTTGTGCCCGACGTGGGTGAAATTGTGGAATTCGCGGCGGCATTGCCCGATGTCGGCGCTGTTGTCACGCTGGTATTGGCAACTGGCAGTGCTTCAGAAACCTGGGTTGGCGCGATTGCGGCTTGATTGTCCTCGCCCTCTAAGCCTTCTGCCGTTTCAGCATCCGACTCATCCACCGATGCGGCGGGTACTTGCTCTGGCGGAATTTGGCGCAGGCCAGTCATGCCCGGAAAGACCCGACTGGGTAAACCCACCACCTGATACGCAGACACCACCTGTCCCCGTTTTCTCAGCTTGCGGCCTCGGACGGGAGTGCGGTCTACCACGAGAATGCGATCGCCCCGCCGTTCGATGACCACTTCGGTCGCCTGTCTTTGGGGCGCATAGACGTAATACACGACATTGCGACCAAAGCCCTCGTTATCATCATCATCATCGTCATCGTCATCGTCATCCCCATCACGACCCGTCGCCGAGGTCCGATCATCATCGTCGTCATCCCCATTGCGACCCGCTGCCGAGGTCCGATCATCATCATCGTCATCGTCATCGTCATCATCGCCATCGCGTTCAATTAGCAGATTGCGATAGCCGGGAAAGATGGTGATGGAATTAGTGTTGAACACCGTGGTGGTAAAAACAAAACTGCTGGTCGTGGTAGTAGTGGTAGTGCTGCCAGTCACACCGACTCCACCGGTTAGCGGTGGGGTTGACACAAAGGGAGCACCCGTCGTCGTGGTGGTCACACCGACGTTAACCACTGGCACAGTAAAGCTGAAATTGGGACTGTTGAAATCGATGTTGTCGCGGCGATCGTTCACCACAAAAGACACATCTCCATCGCTGCGACCTTCAAAGGTGCGATCGCCCCGTTCAAACTTGAATTGGGTTTCGCGGCGGGAAGTGCCAGAGAAGGCTACAGAATTCGCCCCTGTAAAGGCGACAAATCCTGGTCCCTCCCCTTTGATTTGGTAATCCACGGTTTGTCCAGTGGTTAACCCGTTCAGGTTCAAACTATCCTTTTTGATGTCAAACGGTCCCGTCAGCGTAATATCTAAACTGCCAGAACCCTTCACCTGAAATTCGCGCGTACCGGGAGTGCCCACACTTTGAATCTGAAAATCTGTGACGGTGCCCGCAAAATTCAATTCCCGCCGCGCCGTGTCTGGATTCACCCCAAATGCCGCCTCATCGACCCTGGCATTCTTCCCTTCAAAGTCAAACTTAACGCGACGGCCCAACACCACCGGCACCAAGGTCACATCACCCGTAGCCGGACGCAATTGCAAATCAGACGGCAACCCAATGAAATCTCCTGTTAAATTTCCGGCAAACGCGCCCGTTTCCAAGAGGCCAAAGCGGGAATTAAAGGTTGTGTTGGATGCTGGAGACAGACGCACGTTGACTCCAGGGAGGAACAACAACGGAGCCGTGCCCTCCTGACGGGGATTAATCAAACTACCGGGGTCTGTGAAAACGGGAGTAAACGAGGACAGCGTGAAATTCAGGGCGGTGGGGATGTTCTGGAAGAACACGGGCGACCCCAGACGGTTGAAGGCGACTCCTGATAACGCCCCTTCCAGGCGGCCTGTATCGCCACTATCGGGGCGACTGTTCCCATTCACATCGGTGAAGCGAGCCGCGTTGGGCAAAAAGCGGGAGGTGGTGGTGGTCCCGTTGGGGGTAACGATCCGGAGGGTTTGAATGACGGTATCAAACAAAACGGGCTGCCCGGTGCGGGTGAGGGTAGGCGCTGCGGTCGTTGGGACGTTGGTTTGGGTGAAGAACGCCGCTTCTCCCGTGACCTGTCCTCCGGTGATGGGGATATCAGCGTGAGCAACGTGGGTGATTGCCAAACTCCCTGCCACAAGCCCCAGGCAGGTGATAAGCCGCGTCGGTTGAATCATCGTTGCAATCCTCTCAATGAAATGTGTGGTGAATGAGCGATGTTAAACAGGCACCATGATGCAAGGTTTCTTAGTTAGATCTACGAGATGGCCAGAAAGTTCCAAGATGAAGTAGGAATTCATAAACCACCAATGGATGAGGGCAGGAAACACTCAAATGAGCCTGTACGATCGCATTCTTAGGCTGAATGAGATCGGCATAATTGCAGGATTCCCCAGGTACGATCGCATCTTACCTGGGAGTGCCAGTGTCATGATTGACACATTAGAAGGAGAAAGTGGTACGGAGAACGCCGATCGCGATCGTGTCGTTATTGGGGTTGTTGTTGGGGTTGAAAATAACAATTACACCGGGGGTGATGCTAATGTTGTCGCTCACGCGGTAGCGGTAGAAAGCTTCCACGTGGGTGGTGCGTCCGGGTTGTCCCCCTTCTCCAGCGGCAAAGACGTTGCCATTGCTGGCAAAATCTGGCACGTTTCGCCCCAGGGGCAGGTCACTTTGGAAGATCGCCGGAGGTTGACCGACATAAATCCCGCCCAAATGTCCTGCGCCAAATAGATCGGGGAAGTTGAGAAAGGCCATCCAGTTAATGGTTTTGACGTTACCCGAAAAGCCTTTCAATTCCGAGTTGGTGTAACCCGCCCAACCGCCAATGGTGAAGCGAGGGCTGATCCGCCAGGAAATGGTCCCGCCGAAGGCATTGGTTTGGATGGGGGCACGCACGAAGGGCGCGATCGCGGTGGGGAGTGCTACTTGATCATCCCCAGTGCCAAACCCTAAAAAGCCAGACGGAGAGTAGGAGTTGGCATAACTGAGGGCAATATCGATCGTATCGGTGGGGGCGATCGTCAGTTGAGCACCCACGGTTGTGCCGCCATTTTCGCCGCCAAACAGGCCACCATTGGCGGGATCTTCAGGCCGATTCGCAAAATACACGCCCTGTAAGGAAAAACGAGGGCCAATTTGCCAGTCGAAGCCCAGGCCAGCATTATTGCCACTGCCACCACTGGAGCCAATGTTTAACACTGGGTTGCGTTGGGCCAGGAAAGACAACGGCCCCTGTCCAGCACTTTCAATTCGGTTGGAGCCACGGAACACGTTGACCATGTTCACCCCTTCGGCTCCGGCAACGATCGCAAAGTTACTGCCAAACAGGTGCCGGAAGGTGAGATCGCTCAGTTGGACACTGCCACCCGTATCGCCTTCGTAGCCCAGCAAGACGTTATTCGTCAGCAGTTGGGAGTAGCTTCTGCCCGTGCCCGCCTGCAACCCAGTGAACAACAAACTTCGTTCACTAAAGGCGGTAAATAAGCTGAGTTGCACATTCGTGATCACATTGATTTGATCCGAATTATCGTTGAAGTTAAATCCGGCCAGTTGGATATCGGGGCTGTTGCGTCCTTGCACACCCATCACCACTTGCCCAAAGAGTTTGGTCGTGGTAGAAAATTGTTGCTTTTCCAGCGTTGCAGTCCGGATTTCGAGGGCCTCAAGTCGGCCCCGAATCGCGGCCAACTCTGGCGCAAATTCTTCCACCATGCGCTTGAGTTTGTCCAGGTCTTCCTTGCGGGCAAAGTCGGCGGTGCTGGCGGCGATCAGTTCTTGAATTTTATCCAGGCAAGCATTTAACCCGGCAGCAAATTCGTAACGGCTGAGGGCGCGATTGCCGCGAAAGGTTTTATCGGGATAACCAACGATACACCCGTAGCGCTCTACCAGGGACTGCAATGCTTGAAAGGCCCAATCGGTTGGCTTTACATCCGTCAATTGAGATACGGACGTGACTTGATCCAGATTGGATACGGGCTGATCGTTGGACTCCAGTTCTGCGACCGATCGCAGCTCGGCCAACGGAGCAGACTCCAGATCGGGTTCAGAGGCCTGGACGCGATCGCTTCCCTGCCAGGACATAAAAAACCCCAATACCGCAAATGCCAGCACTGGGGAAAGTTTTTTCACATGCCTAAAATTCTTCATGATTTCAACTCCTACTCCACCTAAATAGGTTTCCCAACAGATTGGAGATGCTCCACTCAAGGGCAAGAAAACTTAAGATGAACAAAATCTTGCCTTTAGACGGGTTTGTACTCAAAAAGTTCCCAGTTTTGATTGAACAATGAATCGAACAAGGCTTCGCCCGTCGATTGGTAGATTGCCAAATGGTTTGTTCGTGCTAAGGCGATTTCCAAAAGAATAGTCCCATAGAGTTGGGGTCGGTTTCGCTAGAGTTCTAGCTACTAGCTAATCATTTTTTGCTAAACCGCCCGTACAGGTATGTTGTTTTCTAGAAATCTCCTCAGTGAGTAGGCGTATAAGTAAGTAGGCGTCATTTAAGTTGAAGGTGCAAATTTTACCAACCTCCGGATGTTGTCCCTGTTGCCTGGAAGGACTCCAGAAGAGACTCTGAAGGATGCCTACAAACTTGCCATTGCAAAGCAGGACAAACCATCCCCAGTCTAAGCAAAGATTCAGGTTTAGACCATCTCACCGATGTAAACCGCAATTTCTTTATCAAAGCTTCAAGTCATCAGCAGGATGCGATCGATAAATTTTTCGATTAGTTGATTGGAGATGGGAGTGTCTTGCAGGCTCTCTAAAATAGTCGCTAATTCATGACTGCCGCCATCCAGGTAGCGAGACTGATAACGAGTAATTCGCACAGCCAGATCTGCCGCATTGACTTCTGGGTGGAACTGAAAGCCGTAGAACGGTTTGCCCTGAATTTTGAAGGCGTGGTAGGGGCAGCGATCGCTAAAGGCCAGCAGAATAGCGTCTTCCGGCATCGTGAGGGCACGTTCTTTGTGTCCTGATACGGCCCAGAAGCCATCAGGCACATCATGAAATAATGCATCCTCAGCGGCGGCTTGGGTCAGCCAGAGGGGGTAGGTGCCCATTTCCATGTTGTCTTTGTCTACAATTACCTCGCCACCCAGGGCTTCAACGGCGACCTGAAAGCCAAAGCAGGAGGCGAAAACGGGAAGATTTTGAGCCAGACAATGCTGAATTAACTGTTTGGCTGAGGCCACGAAGGGGTATTTATCCGGTTGAGTTACGGATGCATCACTGGAACCTCCTACAAAAAGGGCATCGTAGCCATCCAGGCAGGCAGCCTCAAACTGGGGCACCTTAAAAACATCCAGCACCTCAATCTGATGGGGGGCTAAGCGCCCGTACCGTACAAACTCATCCAGTTCTTCCAGGCGAGTGGTTTCATCATCCCGGATTTGCATCAGCAGGATCTTGAGTTGGGAACGTTGTTTCGGCATAGGGATTGACGTGCGATCGCGATTGCGGGTCCAAGTGTAGCAACTTCCGCCGTTACTCTTTGGCAAGAATGCGACCAATGGTGCGATTTTCAGGTGTAAAGGCTGTTTGGGCCGCCCGTTGAATGTCAGCAGGAGTGACTTTGGCAATCAGATCCAGTTGTTTGAATAAGTTGCGCCAGTCTCCTGTTTTCACTTCGTATTCCAGAAGCGCCTGGGCCATGCCCATGTTGGCATCTAGCGATCGCAACAGGCCCGCCCGCGCCTGAGTCTTGACCCGCTCCAGTTCTACCGTAGAAACAGGTTCCGTTTTCAAGCGTTCGATCTCAGCCCGCAGTGCTGTTCCCACTTCTTCGACTGTGTGACCTGGTGCAGTGAGGGCATAAAACAGCATTAAATTCGGATGTTTATTCCCTGGGAACCCAGTAAATCCCTGAGCATTCAACGCAATTTGTTTGGTTTCCACTAAGGACTTATAAAGCCGCGATGTGCGACCACTACTGAGCAAATCCCCAATCATGTCGTACAGTACCGAGTTGGGATCCCGCATGGCCGGCGTGTGGTAGCCCTCCAGATACCAGGGTTGAGATTTCAACTGCAGCGTGACCTCACGGGGAGCGGTTTGGGGTGGTTCTACCACCGTTACCTGGGGCGGTTTGGGGCCGGCTTTATAGCGTCCAAAGTAAACATTGGCTAACCGTTTTACGTCCGTTGGGTTGACATCGCCCACGATCGCGATCGTCAAATTATTGGGCACGTAGTACTGATCAAAGAAATCCTGCACATTTTGCCGTGTCAGGTTACTAATGTCGCGGTTATAACCAATTACCGGACGACGGTAGGGATGCACCGTAAAGGCTTTGTCGAGAAAGGCTTCCACCATTTGGCCGATGGGGGAGTTGTCGGTTCGCAGGCGACGCTCCTCCAGAATCACATTTTGTTCCTTATAAAACTCGCGGAACACCGGATCAAGAAACCGTTCAGATTCCAGCGACATCCAGAGTTCCAGTTTGTTCGCGGGAAAGCTGTAGAAGTAGCGGGTAGCATCGGTAGAGGTGTTGGCATTCAGTCCTACACCGCCTGCCTGCTCCACAATTCGCCCCAGTTCGTTTTGCCGTACCAGTTTGGCGGCTTCGGCTTCTACCCGGGCAAATTCGGCGGCAATTTTTTCAATCTGTTCCGGTGAATTGCTGACTTTGGCGGCTTTCAATTGTTCGGATAAACCATCCAGGCGATCCAGCAGGGGTTTCTCGATGGCATAATCCTCGGTGCCAATGCGCGTGGTGCCCTTGAATGCCAGGTGTTCCAAAAAATGGGCCACGCCCGTCTGGCCATCGGGTTCATCGGCTCCGCCGACATCGGCATAGGTGAGAAAAGACACCACTGGGGCTTCATGCCGTTCCAGGACGATGAACTTTAAGCCATTATCGAGGGTGAATTCGGTGATATTTTGCACCACTCGATCCACATAGGGTTGGATAGAACGGGTTGGCTGGGCTGCATTGGTGGGTGTTGTCCGAGCGATCGCGACTGGTGAGAGCCAACTCCAACTCGCCAAACTCAGCAGTACGGTGAGGGCGATCGTGCCAAGCAACCCGCCAATTCGGAACGAACGGGGACGAACAGTCAACGGATGCAGCGTCATTCTAAATTCCAATCCCAACTCTTCATAAATCGTGCCGCTTCCAGGATAACTAAACCCCATCCCCAAAATTCAGTTCTTCTAAAAAACAACCGTTGATGAGCGAGTTTCCAGCGCCAAAACCAGGTTAGACATCTACTGGTTAAGGGATGAGAATTTGTACACTCTGGATTAGGCTTCAGCACCCGATGGGCTAGCGGCATAGACCTTAGGGTTGGGGCAGTTTCGCAAGAGTTCGGGCGATCAGCCAATAATTCTTTGCGAAACCTGCCCGTACAGCTATGTTGTTTTCTAAAAATCTCCTTAGTTGTTATGCGATCGCTGGCAGGAAAAGACTTAAGAAATTGCTCGTTTCGGAAGCAACTGTTAAATGGGGCAGATTTCAGTGGAGCCGATCTGCGGGGCTGTAATTTTGCGGGTGCTCAACTGGTTGGTGCCAATTTTGAGCAGGCGAAAATGGGGCCAACTCTGCGGCAACGATTGATTTGGAGCGGAACAGCGATCGCCACCTTCTTGCTGGTAGGACAGGCCATCAGTAATTTAGTGGCGGGCAGTTTGGGCCAAACTCCAACGGACAAAGCCTGGAATTTTGTGCTGGTGCTGGTGCTGGCATTGGCGATCGCCGGGGGGGGAGCAGCCTTGCGATCGCGCCTTCCAGCCATGTTTCAGCCAGTCGCCGTTTGGTTATCGGCAATTGCGGTGGGGGCCGTGGTGGGCTTTTACTATGCTGGAGTCCTGGCAGAAAAAAATCCTACCTGGGCGATCGCGGGAGGAGTCATGGGTGGTTTGATGATGATGGTTGGGTGTACCCGTCGGTGGGGAATCATCAGTCAGATCTGCTGGCGGTTATCCTGCGCCTTGAGCGCTTACGGCTTTGCTTTTCTCATGGGCGCAACCGCCTTTGCTTGTTTGAATGTAGGCTACCTGTTACCGGGCGTGCTGCTGGGGGTGTTAACCGTAGGCTCTCTCTGGTGGACCTGGCAAGGACTGTTAGCAACCGCGCAAACAATACAACAGGCTCCGGGTACCTCGTTCCGGGAGGCCAATCTGACGGAAGCAAAATTTTCTTGGCCCTGCCCCTACGCCGACTTTACCAATGCTGTGGGACGAGAACTGACACCCCAACCCTGACGGGATTTTTTGCCTGGAAATCGCCTCGGTGAGCACTCACAGCCTCCGCTTCCCAACCTGTTGAAGTTGAGGCTCTATTTCATCAAGCGATTTCATGATATCGGTTTCTAAAATTGCTCTGGATGCTTTCGCTAAATCCATCTCATGATGTAGTCATAACGAGTTCGTTTTAGCTATACTTGGGAAAGCAGGATTTAAAAAAATCTAAAGGAGCTTCGTATGATGGTCAAAATCGTTGGGTTTGCTGGCAGTTTGAGACCTGACTCCTACAGTCAACTTGCTTTGAAAATTGCAGCCGAGCGAGTGGCGGCGTTTGGCGCTGAGGTAGAAATTTTAGATTTGCGATCGCTGAATTTACCCTTTTGTGATGGGGGCGATAACTATCCCGATTACCCAGATGTCGAACGGCTGCGGCAAGCGGTACGGGAGGCGGATGGCTTGATTCTGGTGACACCGGAGTATCACGGCAGTATCAGTGGGGTGTTGAAGAATGCCCTGGATTTGATGGGCTTTGAGGAATTCACTGACAAGGTGACGGGCTTTATTAGCGTCTTGGGTGGGCAGTCGAATAGTAATGCACTAAATGATCTGCGAACCATCACTCGCTGGGTCCATGCCTGGTCAATCCCGGAACACGTGGCGATCGGGCAAGCCTGGAAAGCCTTTGACGCGGCTGGCAACCTGCAAGATGAAGCGCTGTCGAAGCGGTTGGATGAGTTTGCCCAGAGCCTGGTGCGGAACACTCAAAAGCTAAGGGCCGCGACCAAAACAACTGCTGCTGTTGCATGATTCAGCCGGAACGGGCGATGTTTTCTCCCGCCCTAGTGTTCCGTTAGGAAAATTTTGACGGGTCGAAGACCCGCAAAATTTAACCCCAATCAACAACCTGAATTTGGCTACCCGTCAATCATTAATTGACTGACCACTAGTTGCGGTCATCTAAGATAGAAGCAGGTTACACTAGCGTTAATTATCCCTATCTTCAGACTCCGAGTTTGCCAGCAGACCGGAGCTGTAAGGGCAAGCGTTGGAGCAGAAAAAGGCAACTGGTATGAAAGGTTTCCGCACACAGTCTTTGACAAAGTACTCGTCCAGACGAAATTCTATGGTCAGAGGGGCGATCGTCACATTTTGGATGATGCTTCAAAGCATGGCCTTAACGGTTCCCGCCGTCGCTCAACAAACTAAGGAAAACCTACCACTCTGTCATCCCAAAAATTACAGCTACACTTGCCTTTTGCGAGATATTGATAGCGGTAAAGTGACGAAGTTACAAATCGATCCAGCTCAGCAAGTGGCACGAGTGGAACTGCAAAATGAAAGCAACCGCATTGAGGTGCCCTTATTCGACCAGAACACAGAACTGATTGAACAGGCCCGCAAAAATCGGATTTCTGTAGAGATTGAGAATTCTAGTGATAACAGTGCGGTGATGGGCTTGTTGGCTCACCTCCTCCTGTTCATGTTGCTGCTAGGTGGATTATTGCTGATCATCCGTCGCTCTGCCAATGCCCCCGGTGGGCCAGGACAGGCATTGAATTTTGGTAAATCTCGCGCCCGATTCCAGATGGAAGCGAAGACGGGAGTGATGTTTGATGATGTGGCGGGGATTGAGGAAGCGAAGGAAGAACTGCAAGAAGTGGTGACGTTCCTGAAGAAACCCGAAAAATTTACGGCAGTGGGGGCGCGGATTCCGAAAGGGGTGCTGCTAATTGGTCCGCCGGGAACTGGGAAAACTTTACTGGCAAAAGCGATCGCGGGTGAAGCAGGGGTGCCGTTCTTCAGCATCTCCGGTTCTGAATTTGTGGAAATGTTTGTCGGGGTGGGTGCGTCTCGTGTGCGGGACTTGTTCAAGAAAGCCAAGGAAAACGCCCCTTGTATTGTCTTTATTGATGAAATCGATGCGGTCGGTCGGCAACGGGGAGCGGGCATTGGCGGCGGCAACGACGAACGGGAACAAACCCTGAACCAGTTGCTGACGGAAATGGACGGGTTTGAGGGGAATACTGGCATCATCATCATTGCGGCCACGAACCGTCCCGATGTGCTGGATACTGCCTTACTGCGTCCCGGTCGATTTGATCGCCAGATTACCGTAGACTTGCCCAATTACAAAGGTCGTCTCGGCATTCTGGAAGTCCATGCTCGGAATAAGCGACTGGCCCCCGATGTGTCTCTCGAAGCGATCGCCCGTCGTACCCCTGGATTTGCTGGCGCAGATTTGTCCAACTTGCTGAACGAAGCCGCAATTCTCACGGCTCGCCGCCGCAAAGAAGCGATCACGATGCTGGAAGTGGATGATGCGATCGACCGAGTCACCATTGGCCTCACTCTGACTCCCTTGCTGGACAGCAAGAAAAAGCGGCTGATTGCTTATCATGAGGTGGGTCATGCGTTGTTGATGACTTTACTGAAGAATTCTGATCCCCTGAATAAGGTGACGATTATTCCGCGATCGGGGGGCGTGGGCGGTTTCGCTCAACAATCCTTCAACGAAGACATGATCGATAGCGGCCTGTATACTCGTGCATGGCTCACCGATCGCATCACCATGTCTCTCGGTGGTCGCGCGGCAGAAGAAGAAGTGTTTGGTCCGGCGGAAGTGACCGCCGGGGCCAGTGGTGATATCAAAGCGGTGGCTGAACTAGCCCGTGAGATGGTGACTCGTTACGGCATGTCCGAGTTAGGCTTAGTCGCGCTGGAAAGCGCGGGCAACGAGGTGTTTTTAGGTCGTAACCTGATGCCCCGCCAGGAATATTCCGAAGAAGTTGCCACCCAAATCGATCGCCAGGTGCGGGAAATTGCGATCCACTGCTTCCAGGAAGCCCGCCGCATGATTCGCGAACACCGTCCGTTGGTCGATCGCCTAGTGGAAGTCTTGCTTGATAAGGAAACCATTGAAGGGGAAGAGTTCCGCCAAATTGTGGCGGAGTACACGGGTCAACAACCCAAAACTCCCACTAGCAGTACGGCAACTGCTCAAGCATCTCCATGACTGTCGCTGTTTCACTGCAAAATATTGGCAAAACCTTCACCCAGGCTCCGGTGGTGAACAATTTGTCGTTTGAGATTCAGGCGGGCGAGATGTTTGGCTTGTTGGGTCCAAATGGGGCCGGCAAATCGACCACGATTCGCATGATCACCACCCTGACTCGACCAACTCAGGGCCAAATTACGGTGGCGGGGTTTGATGTGGTGCGCCAACCTTTGCAAGTCCGGCAGCGAATCGGCGTGGTGCTGCAACAACTTAGCGTGGATAGTGATCTGACCGTGTGGGAAAACATGGAGTTTCATGGCCGCCTGCACCATATTCCCAATCCTCGACGGCAGCAGGACATTGATCGCTGGCTGGAGTATGTAGACTTGAGCGATCGCCGCCATGATGTTGCCAAAACCCTCTCCGGTGGGATGAAGCGCCGATTGCAAATTGCTCGCGCCCTGCTCCACTCTCCCGATATTCTGTTTCTGGATGAACCCACCGTTGGGCTGGATCCGCAAACTCGTCGTCGCCTCTGGGAAATCATTCGGGATCTCAATCAACAAGGCATGACCATGTTGCTGACGACGCACTACATGGATGAGGTTGAGTATTTGTGCGATCGCATCGGCATTATGGACAACGGTTCCCTGATTGAACTGGGCACCCTGGCCGACTTTCGCCGCAAACATGGGGAAGGCTTAGTCATGCAGCAATTGGGTGATCCCCAGGGGCACAGTGGAGTTGCGCGTTGGGACTACAAATTCTTCCCTACCCTGGAGGAAGCCAACACTTACCTAACTCACCAGCCCGATAAAACAGGCATGATGGTCCGCCCCTCTAACCTGGAAGATATTTTTGTGGAGCTAACGGGTCGGAATTTGGATTAAACCCGCTAAAATACCACCACCAAGAGGAGTCATCGATCTAACGACCAAAGCACTATGGCAACACGCAAACAATCCAGGGGCACCTGTGCTTATTGCGGTAAGGAGATGGGCAAAGGTGGTATCTCCAAACACCTGCAAACCTGTCCAGGACGACAGGCCGCGATCGCCAAAGCGGAACAGGGCAAAGGGACACCCGAACTGCTCTACCACTTACGCATTCAAGATTCCTATAATCCCGGCTTCTGGCTAGATTTAGAAATGCGAGGTAGCAAATCCTTGAAGGATTTAGACTTTTATCTGCGGGGCATCTGGTTAGAGTGTTGTGGTCACTTAAGTGAGTTTTCGGCGGGCGGGTTTATGCATACGGTGGGAAAAACACGCAAAATCAAAGAAGTATTTCCTGATGGAGAGGGGCAATTGCTCCACGTCTATGACTTTGGGACTTCCTCAGAAACCATCGTGAAATGTGTTGGTGTGCGCCAGGGGAAACCCACGACATCTAAAGCGATCGCCCTGATGGCACGTAACACCATGCCATTACAGGGTTGTATTGAGTGTGGTCAACCAGCCACTCACCTTTGTTTGGAATGTGTGTACGAAGCAGACGCTGAAGGGACGCTGTGTGATGCCCATACGGAAAAACACCCTCATCACAATTATGGCGATCCGCTGCCCTTGATGAATTCGCCTCGCACCGGCATGTGCGGTTACACCGGACCAGCCGATCCTCCCTACTAATCATCTTTCATGTCCCGACTCGCCCAAACCATTGAGGCCATCCTTTACCTGAAAGCTCAACCGCTGACTGTTGCTGAAATTGCCGAGTTTGCCCAGTGCGATCGCGCCCAGGCACAAGAAGGACTGATTCAGTTGATGGAAGAGTACGCCCATCGAGACAGTGCCCTGGAAGTAGCCGAAACTCCAGGTGGTTACGTGCTGCAACTGCGGGAAGCTTATCATCATCTCATTCAACAACTTTTACCCGCCGATTTAGGGGTGGGAGCCTTACGCACCCTGGCCGCGATCGCCCTCAAAGGTAAAGTCTCCCAAACTGAACTCGTCGAAATTCGTGGCTCCAACGCTTACCAACATGTCCAAGAACTGGTTGAACTGGGCTTTGTCCGCAAACGTAGACAAACCGATGGCCGCTCTTTCTGGCTCCAGGTCACAGAAAAATTCCATCAATACTTCCAACTCAACCCAGATCAAACCCTAGAACTGACGCAGTATCTCAAACGCGAGAAGGAGAGCGGTCAGGCAGTCAGTGAATGAGTGCCCGTACCTGCTGCCTCCCGATTTCGCCGATACTGAGTCAACTCGCAAACGAAAGTGTCAAAATAGTTCAATACCCTTATCGGATTGCCAATGATTTTTAACTCTGACAGCACCAACTTTTTGAATTCTGACACTGAGGTTGAAGATGCTAACTCGTTGTTGAAGTATCTTCAGCTTCAGTCGCCTGAAGTGCTGGCACAGGTAGCGAAGTCGGTTAGTTCGGACGTGAAGCAAATTATTACCCAGAATGTTCAGGGTTTAGTGGGGATGCTTCCATCCGAGTCCTTCAACGTGAAAATTACCACCGATCGCGAAAACCTGGCAGGCTTGCTGGTCTCTGCCATGATGACGGGCTACTTCCTGCGTCAGATGGAGCAGCGGATGCATATGGAAGACACCCTAGCCAATTCTCTTTCACTTCACGATACGGATGAATAAACAGGGCAGTCCCATTTCTGCAGTCCTCGTATCTTTCCCCGTCCTGAGCACTTAGCGGCTGAGTGGGCTACTTATCCTTAGGAAACGTTCCTGGTTTAACGCGAACTTGCTGAAACTGACCATTGCGGATGATTTCCAGCGCGATCGCTTCACCAATTCGACTGGCCTCGACCACCGCCTGAACGTCCCCTGCCGTTTTGACGGATTGTCCGGCAACTTTTTGGATAATGTCACCCTGTTGAATACCCGCTTGAGCGGCAGGCGACCCATCCATCACGCGCACAATCAGCACCCCTTCATCACGATTGATCTTTAGCTTGAAGTCCTGATTTTGATTAATTTCTTTGCGAATGGCCGGGGTGAGATCCACCATTTGAATGCCCAGATAGGGATGATCCACTTTGCCTTTCGCAAATAACTGATTTGCCACGCGCTGGGCTGTTTCGATCGGGATGGCAAAGCCCAACCCCTGAGCATCGGCCCGAATCGCTGTATTGACCCCAATCACTTCGCCGCGATCGTTGAGTAGGGGACCCCCCGAATTGCCGGGATTAATAGCGGCATCCGTTTGAATAAAGCTCACGCGCTTGTCGGGTACCCCAACCTGAGTACTGGACCGCCCGATCGCGCTGATAATTCCGGCGGTGACGGTATTATCCAAGCCTAAAGGATTGCCGATCGCGATCGCCCATTGACCGGGGGCTAACTTTTCGGATGCGCCAATGGTCACTCTCGGCAAGCCTTTCGCCTCAATTTTAACCACGGCCACATCCGTCACCGTATCCGAGCCAACTACCCGCCCTTCAAAAGTCCGGCCATCTCTCAGCGTCACCTCAACCGTATCAGTCCCCGATACCACATGGGCATTCGTCAAAATCCGGCCATCGGCGGACAAGATAAACCCTGAGCCAGTGCCCCGTTCCACCCGTTCCCGCTCCGAAGGCGCTTCATCCCCAAAAAAACGCCGAAAAAAGGGATTTTTGAAGGCATCAGGCAATTCATTCGCTACTCGACGCGCAGAATCAATCCGGACAACGGACGCACCCACCCGTTCCACAGCCTGGGCGATGAAATTTGGATTGCTGCTAGGGGGGATCGCCGCGACCACGGAGGGCTTAGTACTACTCGCCAAAGGTTGCAACAGGGTCGGTGCTTCTGACTGGGGGAGTGCGTCATCCTGCTGCGGTTTGAGCCAGGATTGGCTACCTAGAATACCTGCACCACTCCCAATCGCCAGGAGAGAAACGTAGGTCGCCAATTGCTTAAACGACAAATTCATAGACTCAGGATGAAGAAATTGCGGATCACCTTCCCTTACTGTACCCACAACGTGGAGATTTGGGACGAATTTGCCGGAACAGCTTCAGAGCAGATCAGCAGAAACAACCAGTAGACTAGATAAAACGTTTTTCTCTTGCTTATTTTTCTCTTGCTGATGCGGGTGTCGCTTATGCAGCGTCTTCAACGGGTAGCGCTATGCTTTTCAGTTGCAGGTTTTACGGCGGGAGTTCACTCCCACGTTCAGCCAGGGGTTGCATCGTTGCCTGAGCGATCGCTGCTGGCTCAAGCCGCAGCCTGCCAAACTCCGGCCTTATCGCGGGTGACTCGCCACACCGTTGCCGCTGGGGAAACGGTCGAGCGCATTGCTCGGCAGTACAATTTACTACCTGCCACCTTAATGGGGTTTAATCCCAGTCTGCGGGGCGGAAGAGTGCCGACCGGGAGCCAGATTTTGATCCCCCCGTTTAATGGCATCCGGGCAGAAGTCCAACCTGGACAGAGCTGGCGGGATGTGGCCAAAATCTACAAAGTGCGCCCTGATGTGTTGTTTGAGGTGAATGGATGTCAACCATCCCCCAGAGTCGTGTTTGTGCCGGGGGTAAATTGGTCGCCGATCGCCCCCTCCAATCAAAGCCCACCTGCCGCCGCCGGACAAGTTCTGGCGGGATCGCCGCTAGAGTCTACGGCTCCCACCGTTTTGCTGAGTTATGGCTATCAAGTGCAGCCCGGAACGAATCAGGTGGCCTTTCATAGCGGGGTTGATCTAGCGGCTGCCGTTGGTACGCCAGTGCTGGCGGTAGGAGCCGGGACGATCGCCTTTGCGGGCACTCAGGGTGCTTACGGAAATCTGGTTGTAGTGAATCATGCGGAGGGTTTACAAACCCGTTATGCCCAGTTGGGCCGGATTCAGGTGCGGGTCGGACAACGAGTGAGCCGGGGGCAACCGCTGGGTACGGTGGGTACGTCTGGTCGTCCCAGTTCGGCAGCCCCCCATTTGCATTTTGAAGTGCGATCGCGCTCCAATTTGGGTTGGGTGGCCGAAAATCCAGGTCAAATCCTGCAAGCACTTAAAATTGCTCGATAGCTAGAACGGGCGATGGAGGAAGGGATCGACGAGGGCCGCCATCAGGCGAGACTGATTTCCATGTCTCCGCATCCTAATTTTTTGTAGCGATCGCCGAATTACAAAATATGTCTTAAGGTTGCGAGAGAACCAGCCTAAAGGCGTTCAAATTTACAGCAGCTATTCTTTAGGCTGGCATTTAATGAAACAGAATATGCACCTCCTGGAAAAAATCTTGTAAGAAGCTGAAATCTTGTGGCAAGTCTTGACCGATTGTCAATGTGCTTATGTCACAATGTAAACGGCTTTTTCCAACCAGCGAAGAACTATTACGTAGGCATAACGAATGGAAATGATTTATCAATATGCCTGGCTGATTCCCGTCCTACCCTTAGCAGCCGCTACCATCATCGGATTGGGACTGATCTCCTTCAATAAGGCAACCAACAGTTTGCGGCAGGGAGCCGCAGTTTTTGTAGTCTCAGCGTTAGGAGCAGCGATGACGCTCTCCTTTGGGCTGTTTTGGAGCCAGTGGCATGGGCACGCCCCCTACACTCAAATGGTGGAGTGGGCCGCTGCTGGCGACTTCCATCTCAATATGGGCTACACCATTGATAACCTGACGGCGTTAATGCTAGTCATTGTCACCACCGTCGCGTTTTTGGTGATGATCTACACCGATGGCTACATGGCCCATGATCCAGGCTATGTCAGGTTTTACGCCTATCTAAGCTTGTTCAGTTCTTCGATGTTGGGTTTGGTGATCAGTCCCAATCTGGTACAGATTTACATCTTCTGGGAACTAGTGGGGATGTGCTCCTACCTGCTAATTGGCTTCTGGTACGATCGCAAAGCGGCTGCCGATGCCTGTCAAAAAGCATTTGTTACTAACCGCGTCGGTGACTTTGGGCTGTTACTAGGGATTTTGGGCTTGTACTGGGCTACCAATAGCTTTGACTTTGGTACCATTGGCGATCGCCTGACGGAACTGGTAGAAACGGGTGCCTTGAGCGGTTGGCTCGCAGCCCTGTTCGCCATTCTAGTGTTCCTGGGGCCGGTCGCTAAATCGGCGCAATTTCCTCTCCACGTCTGGCTTCCCGATGCAATGGAAGGCCCCACACCCATCTCCGCCCTGATTCACGCCGCAACGATGGTGGCAGCAGGGGTGTTCCTGGTGGCCCGGATGTTCCCCGTGTTTGAAGACATTCCCGTAGTGATGGATGTCATTGCCTGGACGGGGGCCGTCACCGCCTTCATGGGAGCCACGATCGCGATTACCCAAAACGACATTAAAAAGGGTCTGGCGTATTCCACCATGTCCCAGTTGGGTTACATGGTCATGGCGATGGGGGCAGGAGCTTACACGGCGGGCTTATTCCACCTGATGACCCATGCTTACTTCAAGGCCATGATGTTCCTGGGGTCTGGTTCCGTCATTCACAGTATGGAATCGGTGGTGGGGCACGATGCTGCTTACGCCCAGGACATGCGAATGATGGGGGGACTGCGGAAATATATGCCCATTACGGCGGGCACTTTTTTCATTGGCGTGCTGGCGATCTCAGGGATTCCGCCCTTCGCTGGGTTCTGGTCTAAAGACGAAATTCTGGGTTTGACATTCGCCGCCGACCCCAAATTATGGTTGGTTGGCTGGCTAACAGCGGGCATCACTGCTTTTTATATGTTCCGCATGTACTTCATGACCTTTGAAGGCGAGTTCCGGGGTAATGATGCTGCGGTTCGCAGCGTCATCAAAAATGAGCAACTCAAGGCGATCGGGCTAAACTTTGGCCCCGGTGCCATGAATCCTCAAGAATTGGTGGTAGATACGCAGCACGATGGCCACGGTGAGCCTGGGCATGACGATCATGGGCACAGTCACGCGCCCCATGAATCTCCTCTCACAATGGTGTTGCCGTTGTTGGTGCTGGCGGTGCCCTCAGCGCTGATTGGGCTAGTCGGTACACCGTTCCACAACTATTTTGAGGAATTTATTCATCCGGCGGGTGAAGTGGTAGAAGCGCTCGCTCCCGGCTTCCAGGCTCTACCGCAAGAGGAGTTGACCGAATTCCTGATCATGGGTGGTAACTCCGTGGGCATCGGTTTGATTGGGTTGACTCTGGCTTCGCTGATGTACCTGCGTGGCAAGATTGACCCAGCCGCGATCGCGGCCAAAATCCCATCTTTATACAACCTATCGAAGAATAAGTGGTACATCGACGATATTTACTACAACGTCTTTGTTCTAGGGAGTCGTCGGCTGGCGCGTCAGGTCTTAGAAGTTGACTACAAGGTCGTGGATGGCGTTGTGAATCTGGCTGGATTGGTCACGCTGCTGACGGGTGAAGGCTTGAAGTACCTGGAAAATGGTCGCGCTCAATTCTATGCCCTGATTGTTTTCGCGGCGGTATTGGGTTTGGTGATTTTTTCTGGAGTCACCTGATCTAGTGTGCTTGGATTGACTGATTTGATTGACTGAGTAGTTTTGTCCCGCAACGTACAGGCGAACGATTTGGCGATCGAGAATTCTAAGCGACTGAATTCAATCATCCGGATCACCAAATGTTCGCCTGTGGCATATTCAACCCCTAATCCTCATCTCTTTTAGCAACTGGAACCAAAACGCTTTACGGCTGATAACCCAAAATGTTGACTGAAAACTTTCCCTGGCTGACGTTCATCATTCTGTTCCCGATCGCAGCCTCTCTCTTGGTCCCTTTTATTCCCGACAAAGACGGCAAAACCGTTCGCTGGTACGCCCTGATTATCGGCTTGCTTGACTTTGCCGTGATTGTCTACACCTTCTACAACTTTTATGATTTTGCGAATCCAGATTTGCAACTGGTAGAAAGCTACTCGTGGATTCCGCAACTGGATTTGAGATGGTCCGTCGGGGTAGATGGTTTGTCGATGCCACTGGTGCTGTTGACGGGCTTCATTACGACTCTGGCAATGCTGGCCGCGTGGCCCGTGACGCTCAAGCCCCGGTTTTTCTACTTCCTGATGCTGGCCATGTACGGTGGACAAATTGCCGTGTTCACGGTGCAGGACATGATTTTGTTCTTCCTGGCCTGGGAACTGGAATTGATTCCCGTTTACCTGCTGCTGGCGATCTGGGGTGGGAAAAAGCGGCAATACGCCGCGACTAAGTTTATTCTTTACACCGCCATTAGCTCCCTGTTCATTCTGGTCGCTGGGTTGGCGATGGCATTTTATGGCGATACTGTCACCTTTGATATGCGATCGCTGGCAGCCAAAGATTTTGCAATCGACTTCCAGCTTTGGATGTATGGGGCATTGCTGATTGCCTACGCCGTCAAACTGCCCATTATTCCTTTGCATACCTGGTTGCCGGATGCTCACGGTGAGGCAACGGCTCCTGTCCACATGCTGCTGGCAGGCATCCTACTGAAAATGGGTGGCTATGCCCTGATTCGGATGAATGCCGAAATGCTACCCGGTGCCCACGCGATCGTGGCTCCGGCGCTGGTCATTTTTGGCGTGGTCAATATCGTTTATGCCGCGTTGACTTCCTTCGCCCAGCGCAACCTGAAACGGAAGATCGCTTACTCCTCTATTTCTCACATGGGGTTTGTGATTATTGGCATTGCCTCCTTCACCGATCTGGGCCTGAGTGGAGCGGTGCTGCAAATGGTGTCTCACGGCTTGATTGGGGCAAGCCTCTTCTTCCTGGTGGGGGCCACCTACGATCGCACCCATACCCTAATGCTGGATGAAATGGGCGGCGTGGGGCAGAAGATGAAGAAAATCTTCGCCATGTGGACGACCTGCTCTCTGGCTTCCCTGGCCTTGCCGGGAATGAGTGGGTTTGTTGCAGAACTGATGGTGTTCGTGGGTTTTGCAACCAGTGATGCCTACAGTGTGCCATTCCGGATTATTGTCGTGTTGCTGGCGGCGGTGGGGGTCATTCTTACGCCCATCTACCTGCTTTCCAACCTGCGGGAGATTTTTTACGGGCCTGAAAATCAAGAACTCACATCCCATGAGGAATTGGTGGATGCGGAACCGCGTGAAGTCTTCATCATTAGTGCCCTGCTGGTGCCGATTATTGGCATTGGTCTGTATCCTAAGGTGTTGACCCAGATCTACGATGCGAAAACCATCGCTCTGACGGAACGGCTTCGGGCTAATGTGCCGAGTCTGGCGGGAGAAACCCCCAAACCGATCGCGGCCTTACCTGTAGATGCCACCCCCCTGACCGCCCCCGCGATCGCCCGTTCCATCTCCAAATAACGGATTTGGCTCGGATCACAATCACAATCTGAAAACTCTGGCATCATAAACTCTGGCATGATTGAGTTGAAAATTTGCCAGAGTTTTTTATTGAGAGCGGAGATGGATATGGCAGATGTAAAGTTGGCCGATCGAGATTACACCGTGATTATTGCCAAAACTGCTGGCACCACGGCGATCGCTCCGCCTCACTTTGAGCAACGATGGACCGATGCACGAGCGGCGATCGTGGCATTGACTCAAACCTGTGAACAGTTTGATCCCGATGGCATCACCATCTATATGTCCTCCAAAAACAATGCTGGTGGCTCCTTTCAGCAGTACAAGCAAGTGTCATCGGACCAGATTGACCCCATCTTTGCGGCCAATTACCCACCCGATGAACTGAATTTATTGGAAGGCTTGCAACTGGCCCTGGATGACTACTTTGCTCGTAAAGCCGCTAATCAAACTAAACCCAACGGCGCCATGATCATCGTGCTGGTGGATGGTGAACCCCGCGATCGCTTAAGTGTGGTGAAAACCATTGTGCAGGCAGCAGCACAGATAGAGCGGGATGATGAACTGGGGATTGGTTTCGTCCAAGTGGGTGATGATTTGATTGCGAGAGGATTCCTGAATGCGTTGGATCAAGATTTGCGATCGCAAGCGGGAGCCAAATTTGATATTGTGCACACACGAGTGCTAGAGACCATTGAACCCAGTTCTTTGACCAATTTCTTAACAGATATTATTCAATGCTAGAGGTGCATAAATTCGTGAAACCCTGACCTAGCTTGCTTTCTAGCAAATTTATTGGCAAAGCGATGAATGAAGCACAGGTTGAAAATACGAAAAAAATGTCGAAATTGTTGCACTTTCAAAAGCCTTGGATATAATCACAGCAACCATTGTAAGGATCGTGGGCTATGAATAAAGGCGAACTCGTTGACAAAATTGCTGAAAAAGCAAGTGTAACTAAAAAGGATGCTGACACAATTTTGTCGGCAATGTTAGATGTCATTTTAGAAACTGTTGCCAGTGGCGACAAAGTCACCCTGGTGGGCTTTGGCACCTTTGAGGCTAGAGATCGTCAGGCCCGCGAAGGTCGTAACCCCTCGACTGGCGAACCGATTAAAATTCCAGCCACCAAAGTTCCCGCATTCAGTGCCGGTAAGGTGTTTAAGGATAAAGTGGTCGGCAAGGAAGAGTAGAAGGTTCGTTTCTATGCGAACAACCGTTGAGCCAGTGACTCAGGAATTAGTGTTGGTCGGTGGTGGGCATACCCACGCGATCGCGCTACGGTTGTTTGGCATGAAGCCGCTCAACGGCATTCGGCTAACGCTCATTTCCGAAGCTTCCGAAAGCGCCTACTCAGGAATGCTACCGGGTCGGGTGGCAGGGTTTTACACCGATGAAGAATGCCATGTCAATTTAAGCGCCCTGGCTGAGTTTGCTGGGGCGCAATTTTATGTGGATCGGGTAACTGGGGTGGACCTGGAGCAACGACGCATTATCTGCGATCGCCATCCGCCCGTTGCCTTTGATGTGCTCTCCCTTGATATTGGCAGCACCCCGACCCTGCTGCCCGAAGCTCACACTATTGAGCAAGTCTTACCGGCGAAACCAGTCCGGCAATTTCTGGATCAGTGGGACCAATTGACCCAACGCCTCTCCCAACATCCAGACCAACCCATGCGACTGGCGATTGTAGGCGGGGGGGCGGGGGGGGTGGAGTTAGCCTTCACCATGCAACGTCGCCTTCACACCCTGCTTCAGGCGGCGGGACAACCGCTGTCGCATTTGCATATTCACTTAATTCATCGCGGTGCCCAGTTAGCTCCTCAATTAAATAATGGGATGCGCGATCGCCTCTATGCCCTGCTGGCCCAACGCCAGATTCATCTGCACTTAAATGAGACTGTCCAAACCGTAGAACCCAATTTACTCCGTTGTGCCTCTGGCCTGGAATTACCCTGTGATGCGATCGTCTGGGTCACTCACGCCGCGGCTCCAGCCTGGTTAACCAAAACCGGACTCGCTCTCGACGATCGCGGCTTTATTCAAGTGCAGGATACGCTGCAATCGGTCTCGCATCCTTTTGTGTTTGCGGCGGGAGACATTGCCACTCTGATCCATCATCCCCGTCCGAAGGCGGGTGTATTTGCAGTGCGACAGGGTAAACCCCTGGCCGATAATTTGCGCCGCTTTTGCCATGCCCAACCGCTCAACCCGTTTCGCCCCCAAAAACACTACCTCAGCCTGATCAATACGGCAGACGGACAGGCGATCGCGGTGCGCGGCAGGTGGGGGTGGCGATCGCCCCTCCTCTGGCGCTGGAAAGATCACATCGACCGCACATTTATGGCGCGGTTAAACAATTTGCCAGACATGACGGGGGACGGGCAGACCGTAGGTGGCAGGCGGCTAGGACCAAAGAACAGCCAGAGCGTCGCCGCAGGAAAGACCGCAGCAAGGCAGAATTTGAGTGGACCGCTGATTCAGTCGGTTGCCGATCCGCAGGCCGATGCTGGGATGCACTGCGCGGGCTGCGGCTCCAAAGTTGGCAGTACAGTGCTGGCACGAGTGCTGCAACGCCTACAACCCGATCCCCCTCTGTCTGCTCCTGGCCCCTCGACCGCTCCTGTCGCCTCTGTTTTCTCTGGCTTCTCTGCCCCAGTTCTCATTGGCCTCGCCGCTCCCGATGATGCGGCTGTGTTCTCAGTACCTGCCGGAAAGGTCATAGTCCAAACCGTTGATTACTTCGCGGCGCTCCTGAATGACCCGTTTGTCTTTGGGCAGATCAGCGCGAATCATGCTCTGAGTGATGTGTATGCGATGGGGGCGGAGCCTCACAGTGCGCTGGCGATCGCAACGGTGCCCTACGGCCATCCGGCGAATGTAGAAGAAAGCCTCTACCAATTGCTGTCGGGTGCCGTCAGGGTTTTGCAGGAAGCGGGGGCGACGTTGATTGGGGGCCATTCGACCGAAGGGGCAGAATTGGCCTTTGGGCTGTCCTGCAATGGCCTGGCTGAGGCCGATGCCTTACTGCGAAAAGGAAACATCCAACCAGGACAAGCCCTAATTCTGACCAAACCTCTGGGGACAGGTACCTTGTTTGCCGCCAAAATGCAACGATTGGCCCTGGGGCGATGGGTGGATGGCGCAGTGGCATCCATGTTGCGATCGAACGCGGCGGCCTCCCAGTGTTTTCTTCAGTTTGGGGCGACTGCCTGCACAGACATTACAGGCTTTGGCCTGGTGGGGCATCTGCTCGAAATGATGCAAGCAACGAACATTGCCGTGACCCTCAAACTGGATGCGGTGCCTGCGCTGGAGGGTGCCCTGACTACGCTAGAACGGGGCATTGTTAGCTCGCTGCAAGCGCAAAACCTACACGCAACCCAGTGGATTGACAAGTTTGCGCCGCTCATGAGTCATCCCAAATTCCAACTGTTATTTGATCCTCAAACTTCAGGGGGCTTGCTTGCGGCCATTCCTTTGAGTCAGGAAGCGAGCTGTCTGGCTCAGTTGAAGGCTCTGGGCTATAGCCAAAGCTGCACGATTGGGTATACGCAGCCCCAGGTGCCGGGACAGCTACCTTTGGCGATCGCGTAATTACTGAGGTCAAACAGAACCATAGAGATTAAGCTATTCTACAAATAGTGTTTTACTTTTCTTTACAAAAATCCGAAAAGTGAAACATTCATTCGGTAGCAGGGAATGATAAGGCAAGCTTTTGAAGCTTGACGGGCAAGTGCGTGTCCATCGATTTGGAAAGAAAGTATGTCAGTTACCGGATTGATTCAAGGGCTTAATACATTTCACAGTAATTATTTCAATGATCACCGAGAACTGTTTGAACGGCTTTCCGGAGGGCAATCGCCAGATGTCTTATTCATCACCTGTTCCGACTCCCGTATCGATCCCTGCCTAATTACCCAGGCGCAACCGGGTGAGTTGTTTGTGATGCGGAATGTCGGCAACATCATTCCGGCCTTTGGTTCGGCCAGCAGTGCAGAAGCGGCGGGCGTTGAATATGCGGTCCAGGGCATTGGCATTAAGGACATTATTGTGTGCGGTCACTCCCATTGTGGGGCGATGAAGGGCTTGTTGCAGGTGGGCACCCTGGCGGAACAAATGCCTTCTGTTTACGATTGGCTCAAGCGACATGGGGAAGCCACCCGTCGCCTCGTAGCTGACAACTATCCTGGATTAGAACCAGAAAAATTGTTGAAAATCGCGATCGAACAAAACGTATTAACCCAGATTGAAAACCTGGAAACCTACCCTGCAATTCGGTCTAAGTTGCACAGCAAACAACTCAATCTCCATGCCTGGATTTATGAAATTGAATCCGGCTTTGTGTATGCCTATAACGCGGCTCAACGAGAATTTACGCTGCTAGAACAACGGTCCTTCCCGGTCCCCGATCCGCTGATTACAACGGCTCCGATTTGAGGGTCAAACCTTTTAGAATTCAACTGAAAATGGCCTTTGATCTAGATTGATCAGGTGCGGGGATGTTCACTGAGCATTCCCCTTCTTTTTTGCTAATTTTTTTACCAATTTCTTAACCAAGATTTACATAAAAAATATTTCAGGGGCTAGACAGAGTTGTTTTCTCGTGGTACAAGTGTATCAAAGTACCCCTATTCTGGTGTAACCTCTTATGGAAGCCCTTACCGAAGCGCAACAGGAACTCTACGATTGGTTAGTCGAGTATATTCAAAATAATCAGTATCCCCCCTCAATCCGCCAGATGATGAAGGCGATGGGTCTTAAGTCTCCAGCCCCTGTACAGAGCCGTTTGGAGCATTTACGGTCGAAGGGCTACATCGAGTGGACGGAAGGTAAGGCGCGAACCATTCGGATGACTCAGGAAGCCCGACGCGGGGTGCCAATCTTAGGGGCGATCGCCGCAGGGAGCCTGGTGGATGCCTTTCCTGATACCGAGGTGGAATATCTTGATCTGGCCGGATTATCCCTGAAGCCAACCTATTTTGCGCTGCGGGTTCGGGGGGATAGCATGGTTGAGGCCATGATCGACAGTGGCGATATTGTGATTTTGAAGCCAGTTGCCGATCCTAAAACCCTGAAAAATGGCACCATCGTCGCCGCCAGAGTGCAGGATCAAACCACCCTGAAGTATTTCCACCGGAAAGGCAGTAAGGTGACGTTGCAACCCGCAAATAAAAATTATGAGCCGATTGAAGTCCCTGCTTCTCAGGTTGAAGTTCAGGGTGCGTTGATCCATGTCTGGCGAGACTATAACTAATGCTCAATGTCCCTCATGCTCAATGTCCCTCATGCTTAACGCCGCAGGTGTTCCTCCAGCAATGTCTGAGCACGCGGACGGTAGAGCAAATAAAATAGAGACTCGATGTAACGGAACATATCTTCCCGGTTTTCTTTGGAGGAATAGTTCCAGAAACCATAGATTTTCGCCAGCGACAGCAGTCGAGTGGTGTGAATCTTCCAGGTGTAGCTCGTGTAGACGCGCTCGATCGCCCGCTGCGAAATCTCCGTCCAAACATGGGGGTTCTGGTCACAAGTTTTGACGAAGTTCAAGATCACCTGGGCCATTTCTTCGTGATGGGTTGGGTTGATGTAGAACCCATTCGTTTGATCCTGGATGATTTCCAGTGGACCACCAAATCGGGTGGCAAAGGTGGGAAGTCCTGTGATCATGGCCTCCAAAATCGTCAGACCAAAGGCTTCAAATAGGGCGGGTTGAACAAAAATTCCCTGGCGATCGCAAATAATGCGATACACTTCCCCTGAATCGCCCTTTTGAAGTCGTACCCCTAACCAGCGGATCTTGCCGTGGAGTTGGTACTCATCAATGATCTGGTACAACTTCCGAATTTCATCAATCTCTTCATGGTCAGTCGAGTCCTCTGTGCGAAGTTTTCCGGCAATCAGGATCAGGTTACACCGCTCCTGAAGTTCCTGGTTTTTGCCGTAGCATTCCGCTAAACCCGTGAGGTTTTTGATGCGGTCCAACCGTGCCATTGAGAAGAGAGGACGCTTGGTGGGATCATCCAGTGTCCCAAAGACTTGAGCCGGATCTTCCAAGGTGAAGAGCAATTCTTCCAGGCGATCGTGTTCGGTTAGGAGGCGATCATCTTTGCGGGTATAGGGAAAATAGACGTTTTCATTGACACCGGGCGGCACCACATTGAATTTGGGGCTGAATAATTCAATCCCGCTGACGACATGGTATAGGTCAGGCATCGTGAAATGCTTGTAGGATTCATACTGCCCCACACTGTCGGGGGTGCCGACAATTTCCTGATAGGTGCTGCTGACCACAAAATTCGCCGCGTTCATGGCAATCAAGTCTGCCGTGAATTGCAGTGAAAAATGATACTTGTCCTCCAGATCCTGCCAGTACAAATTACTGAACAAGTATTTTGATTTTTCCAGCGCATGGGCAATATTACACTGGGTCACTTCCAGGCGACGAGACAGCAAAAAGGCAACCAGATTTCCATCAGAGTAATTGCCGATGATTAAATCCGGTTTACCGCCAAACTCTGCCCGAATTTCGCGTTCTGAGTCGATCGCGAAGGTTTCCAGGTAAGGCCAGATTTCAAATCGAGAAATCCAATGTTGCGTCAACCGGGAATTAAATTCGCGGAACGGTACGCGCAAAATCCAGGCATCTTCCGTACCGTAAATCTTTTCCAGGCGTTGATTACAGGTGGTGCCATCATTATCAGGAATCAACCGAGTGAGCACGATGACTTTGGGATGAACGTTTAACACGTCCAGACCCGCCAGCTCAATGTCTTCCTGGAGTTGTTTCTCTAAACCTTTGACCTGATCGAGGATGTAGACCACCTGCCCCCCCGTATCGGGCCGCCCCAAAACCCCCTCCTGACCAAACCACCCATGAGGCGAGACCAGCACAATCCGAAAAATCATAGGGATGCGGGAGATGAAGTCTTCTAGTACCTGGTGATCGGGGGAGTCGATCAGTTGATCCAAAATTTCCAACGTTTCCTGGACTCGCCGCGCCGTGTTACCCCATCCCGGTTCAAAACCTAGATTTTGCAGGTCAAATCGGAATTGCTCGTAGGGTTGGTCTGCCGCGCGCGCGCCAACAAGCTGAATAGCCTGCTTGACGCAGTCAGAGAGGCGTTGCTGGGTTTGAATGCGCTCGTTAATCAGCAGTTGGGAGCCGTTGTAGCAGTGCAACCGTAAAAAATTAAACAAGACATCCTGCCACTGGCGCGGGTCCTGAAATAGCTTACTGGAGAGGTAGCGGTTTAAGAAGGCGACCCCTTTGCCAATGTTTTTGGAATCCCGGATGGTGGGGGAATAGTCGTAGAATGGCTGAAAATCTACTTCTAACACGTCACCATCTTGAGGATGGAAGCGATTGACCAGGCGATCGCGCAGGTCTAACAATTCCTGAATACTCATCGGCTCCACGGTTAAATCTTCTAAGACCCGATACGCCTCCTGATGAGCAATGCGGGGACGAATAATTAAACACAGACTTTCATTATCAATGATGACTTCTTGAATGAAGTAGATCAGTTTACTGAGGTTGGAAGAGTGATAAAACTGTTCAGATTTCTCATAGTTACGACAGTAATCTGCAAAGATAGACAGAATTTCGTTGCGTAATAAATAGCGTTTCTCCTGAGCACGCAGAAGGCTGGCAAACTGCCGCAGGTTCGTTTTTTCGTCGCTGTGCAACACGGACTGGATCAAATCGGACATCACTAATTTCCCCTACATTGGTCACGGATGGAATCTAAAATGTTCTAACTGGTTGAAGGATGAACCCTGGAAATTACCCGTTGTCTGTATCAGATCAGCCAAAACACCCTTTAACCAGTCTAGATTCAGAATTACACCCAAGGCTGCAACGATCGCAATTTTTCGATTCTAGAAATGTTTCTTTGCGATTTTCGTCTTCCTGGGGTTTAGTTTGGGCGGATGGAGCGGCAAAATGAGATGGATTGCGATTATGGTTTCATTCTAGTAATCAAAGATACATTTCTAACGGTTCCACCCAATGTACGAATTAAAATTGTCAATACGAATTGAAATTGATGCGGGTCTCCTCAGCTTTATTTCCCATCTCCAACCGTGCCCTGCAATGTGAGTTTTGGCGAGAAATTGAATCAATCCAGCTTGAACAAAAGTCATAAATATCCATATTCGTTAGTCTTTTTGAGTGCGATCGCTTGACATTTTTTAATTCATCTAATATCAATGATTGATGTACAAAGCCTCTATACCTTGAGAGGGATGATGCTTTTATTACTAGCCAGTATGTTTTGAGAGACTTTATTGTTGCAAGTTGTGTGCTTGTTTTAGTTCACTGGCAGTCTGGCATCCCGTAAGTGTTTGGAGGTTTTTTGTTCCTTGCTGGTGTTCGCATTGAGTTTGAATTACTGCTCTCATCTAGCCTGATTTCAAAGTTTCCCTGTCACCAGATGTCCAATTTTTGGAGTTTCTAATCGGTTTTAATTCTTATTCAGAATGCTTGTAATTGCCATATTTAGTCGGTCTGGCTAGATATAGCAGTGATGTTTAGCATTGTGCCAACTCAAGGCTTACCTATTGGTTAAGTTTGCCTGGTGAGGTTGTGAATTAAAGGCTAGTGCGAGTTTTGATTGCCCCCTTAAGCCACAATTAGCCATGAAAATTGCACTTGTCCATGACTATTTAACGCAACGAGGTGGTGCAGAGCGAGTATTTGAATTGCTTTGTCGGCGGTATCTGAATGCAGATATTTTCACCTCTCTTTATGATCCTGATCACACGATCAGTTTGAGCGATCGCGCCGTGCACACCACAGTGCTACAAAATGTACCGGGAGCCAAAAAACACTTTCGGTTAATGGCACCGTTTTACTACCCTGCCTTTCGAGCGCTGGATCTGCGTCAGTACGACTTGATCATCAGCAGTAGCACTAGCTTTGCGAAAGCGGTCAAAAAACGAGCCGATGCTGTTCACATCTGCTTTTGTCATAATGTCACCCGCTTTCTATGGGATACCCATAATTACCTGAAGGAGTATCCCACTTATCGTCGGTTCTACCCTCTGTTAGAGCCTGTATTTCGGGCAATGCGGCGACTTGATCTCGCCTACGCTCAGGAACCAGACATTTACATTGCCAATTCCAGCGTCGTGGCGCAACGAATCCAATCCACTTACGGTAAGCCCGCCCTGGTGGTGAATTACCCAATTGATAGCGGCAAGTTTTGTTTTTCGGAACAGAAAGATGATTTTTACCTCGCCTCTGCCCGACTGATGGGCTATAAGCGGGTTGATTTGATCGTCGAAGCCTTCAACTGGTTGGGGTGGCGCTTGTTGATTATGGGAGACGGACCGGAACGCGATCGCCTGCAAGCCAAAGCCCTGGATAACATCCAATTTTTGGGTTATGTCAGTGATGCCGAACGGACTTATCTCATGTCAAAAACTCGTGCGGTTATCGTGGCGGCATTAGAGGATTATGGGCTGGTGCCGCTAGAGGCAAATGCCAGTGGCACGCCAGTCGTAGGCTATGGATTGGGTGGGATTTTAGATACCCAGGTGCCCGGAGAAACGGCAATATTTTTCCATCGACAAACGCCAGAAGCCATTCAAAATGCCTTGCTCACTGCCAATGCCACTGATTGGGATTATCAAACGATTCGCGATCGCGCCGTAAACGAATTTTCTGAAGAAGTCTTTTTTAACAAAATTGATCAGGTGATTCAAATGGCGTGTGGATAACGTCAAATTGATTTGTGATTGAATGTTCAAATCCCGGAGGACACCGGATGGGTGCAACGTACCAACCCCCAGTCATGGATACAGAACCCAGTTATGGCCAATTGCTCTCTGCCCTGGTACGGCGGCGAAATTGGTTCCTGGGTACCTTTATTAGCGTATTGTCGGCAGCGGCGATCGCCACTCTACTGTTGCCGCCCACCTATCAGAGTTATTTACAACTGCTGGTGGAGCCAAACTATCAGGGCAAGCGCAATTTAGGCGCACAGGAACCCTCCTTTGCCGACTCCAATGTTGAGGTGGATTATTCGACTCAACTGACATTGATGCGAAGTTCCCAACTGTTAGAGCAAGCCGTTAATTCGTTGCGATCGAAATATCCCGATTTGACCGTAAGTGACCTTCAGCGCAACCTGTTTCTGGTACAGGTTGAGGATGCAAAGATCAAAACCAAAGTATTTCAGGCGGTTTACCAGAATGACGATCGCCAGAAAACGCAGGATGTGTTGCAAGCAATCCAGCGGGTGTATCAAAAGTACAACCGGGAACAACAGAAGCAACGACTGGTCAAGGGTTTATCCTTTGTGGATGAGCAGTTACCCCAGGTTCAGAAACAGGTGGCGCAATCAGAGGCAAATTTAGAACGATTTCGCAAGTCTCAAAATCTGGTTGATCCTGAATTGCAGGCCAAAGCGCTGATCGATGCGCTCAGTGGGGTGCGGGATGAACAGCGCAAAAATGATGCTCAATTGCGGGATGCGACGGCTCGCTACGCCGAGTTACAGCGACAATTGGCGCGATCGCCAACTGCAGCCCGCAGCACCAATCGGTTGAGCCAGTCTGCCCGCTATCAAACCCTACTCAACGAAATTCAGAAAACGGAATTGCTGCTGACCCAAACTCGCACTCGATATACAGATGAGTCGCCGATTGTCCAAAAAATTGTGCAACGGTTAAACACCCAGAAAGCCATGTTGCAACGGGAAGCCCAACGAGTTTTGGGGACAGGGGAAACAGTCCCTCAGGGCGATCGCTTGCAGCAAGAGGGCCAACTGGGTAATACGGATCAGTCGCTGGCCACGCAGATGATTGAGGCGCGAGTCACAGTACAAGCCTTAAAAGCGCGGCAGCAAAGCCTGGAGCAATCGGAGCGATCGCTGAGTGCTCAACAACAAAAATTTCCTCGTTTGCTGGCGGAATATGGGCGGTTACAGCCGAAAGTCCAGGTGGATCGGGAAACCCTGCAACAATTACTCAAAGCGCGGCAGGAACTAGCCCTGGAGATTGCCAGAGGTGGATTTGATTGGCAGGTGGTAGAGGAACCGAAACTGGGCGTGCAGGTGAGTCCCAATTGGAAGAAGAACATGCTGTTGGGGGTGTTTGGGGGGTTGGTGTTGGGGTGTTTGGCCGCCTTTGCGCGGGAAGCCTTCGATGATGCCGTCCATACCTCCGATGACCTGAAGAAACAGGTGGCCGTGCCCTTGTTAGGGCTGATTCCGGCGGTGCCCCACCTGAGTCCGGAGAAAGCTCGACCCCGCCTGCCGGAGGCCGCCCAGGTCATCCAGTGGCAACCGTTTCGAGAATCAATGGATTTAATTTACAAGAATCTGCAATTGTTAAATCCAGACTTTCCCTTGCGATCGCTGGTCGTCACCTCGGCCCTGGCTGGAGAGGGAAAATCGACTCTGGCGTTGGGCTTGGCGATGAGTGCGGGCCGCTTGCATCAACGAGTGCTGTTAATTGATACGGACCTGCGCCGCCCGAATTTACACAAACAATTAAATTTGCCCAACGAACGGGGGTTATCGACTTTGCTCGCCAGTGACACTCCCATCGAAGATGCTGATGATATCCCGATTTCGGCCACCTACAACAACATTTCGATTTTGACGGCAGGTCCATCTCCCAGTGATCCCGCCAAGTTATTGAGTTCTCGCCGCATGGGAGAGTTAATGTCAGTATTTGAACAGGAATACGACCTGGTGCTGCTGGATGCTCCACCAGTTTTAGGAATTGTAGACACAATTTTGACGGCATCATTTTGTGGGGGTGTATTACTGGTAGGCCGGATTGGGCAGGTCACTCGCACTGAATTAACTCAAGCAACCAGCACCCTGAGTAAGCTGAATGTCATTGGGATCATCGCCAATGGGTCTACTGAACCCGTGATGGCTTACTCACTCGACGATAAACGAGGACATAAATTAGCGATTCCCTGATCGTTCTTTTGACCTAAATTTTATGTGTTCCTGACTCTGCGATCGCGCGTTCGTCACGTCTATTCCGCACCGAAGCATAAGTATGATTTCTACTCAACCAAATCCTGGTTTAGCATCACCACCCAACAAAATTGAAACATTGTGCTGTAGCTTAGTTTGGCGACAGAATATTTTGATCGTGAAGACGGCACATCACCGGAATCAGCATTTATCGGCACTGAAGACTTTACCGCGCCTTGTGGCCTGTTTACAGCGATCGGCGGTTAATAGGGTCAGGTTGGATGCCAGCCTGAGTGAGGCTACCCTTAGCCTGTGGGCAGAAGCCTGCAAACAAGCGGGTAAGCAGGCTTACCTCCGGCTACCAAGCGCAGCAGAACTGCCCCAAAAACGGGCAAAGGTGGCCTGGTGGTTGAAATGTCTGGTTGATCGCGTGGCGGCGACGTTGTTGCTGTTGCTGCTCAGTCCTTTGCTGTTGGCGATCGCATTCCTGATTAAAGTATCCTCACCAGGACCCGTTCTGTTCACCCAGTGGCGAGTCGGCAAGCGGGGCAGACTGTTTCAGATTCTCAAATTTCGCACGATGGTATTGGGGGCTGAACAACTTCATCATCAAGTGATGGATGGTCAACCCGGACTCCACAAGTTAGAACACGATCCGCGGCTCACACCCCTGGGCTATTGGCTGCGTCAATATAGCCTGGATGAATTTCCCCAATTGGTCAATGTATTACGAGGTGAGATGAGTTTAGTCGGGCCGCGTCCCTGGGCGTTATATGATGCGGCGCGGGTTAGCCCAACCTTGCAACATCGGCTCAATGCTCTGCCGGGGATGACCGGAAAGTGGCAAATCGAAATGCGATCGCACCTGCGAGACATTGATGCCGTCAATCGGTCTGACCTGGATTATTTACGCAATTGGTCTGCCCTGCAAGACTTCAAAATTTTGTTGTTAACCATTCCTAAAGTGTTATCTCGCTTTGGCGCGTATTAGTAGTTGTATTGATGATTTCCTAACTCCCATGTCCCAATTCCTGCGTCACACTCTGAAAACTACTCGTTTCTGGCGAGACCATGCGCTGCTACTACGAGAATTTCAGTTTTTCCCAAAAATCGTTGGGCTGGCTCTCGTTTTTTCGTTACTGGCGGCAACGCTGGAAGGATTTGGGCTGGGATTTTTGATGGCCTTTTTACAAAATTTGGTCAGCCCAGATGCCCCACCCATTCAAACTGGGGTTGCCTGGTTTGATCACTGGATACTGGGCATTCAGGAACCTGCATTAAACCGATTATTGCGGGCTTCAGCCCTGATTCTGCTAGCCACCTGGCTCCGGGCACTATTCAATTACCTGACTCATGTTTATACCGATCTGACGCAGCTCAACTTTGTCGATCGCTTGCGAAAGCGAATTTTTGAACAGTTGACTGCACTTAATCTGAGTTACTTCACTAAGACCAACTCTGGTGAGTTAATCAACACGATCACGACAGAAATTGGCCGATTGCAGCAAGCCTTTGGCATGGGGTCTTTCTTGTTGATTAAAGGATTGACGATCGCCATCTACACAATTTTGCTGGTACAAATTTCCTGGCAACTTTCTATCCTCTCCATTTTGTTGTTTGGTCTCCTTGCCGTTAGTTTAAACACAATTAATTCCTGGGTCCGGGAATCTAGTTTTGCCGTGTCTGAGGCGAATGGACGATTTGTGGCAACAGCGATTGAATTGATCAATGGCATTCGTACTGTGCAAGCGTTTGGGGCACAGGAATATGAACGTCAACGATTTTATCAGGCCAGTTCTGGGATCGTGAATGCTTCGGTGCGGGCAACTCGCAGTTTTGCGATCGTGCGACCTTTGGCGGAAGGACTGGCGACCACAATTCTGATTGGCATGATTGTTTTGGGCTTCACTGTGTTTGTGACCAATGGCACCCTGCAAACTGCATCATTGTTGACGTTCTTATTCATTTTGTTTCGGTTGGTGCCTGCCATTCACGAAATTAATGGTTGCCGTGTGGCGTTGAGTGGGTTTCAAGGATCGGTAGAAGCGATCAAAGAATTGCTGCGAACTGACAACAAGCCCTATTTATTAAATGGTGATTTGCAGTTTCAGGGATTAAAACAAGCGATCGCGTTGGTTGATGTTGACTTTGCCTATGAACCGGGCAATCTGGTATTGCAGACTATCAACCTGGACATTGAACAGGGCAAAATGACGGCACTTGTAGGAGCTTCAGGAGCCGGGAAAACCACTCTGGCAGACTTGCTTCCACGCTTTTATGATCCAGTGCGGGGGGAAGTACAATTCGATGGCATTTCTCTGTCTAAATTTGATATTCATTCAGTGCGTCGCAAAATGGCAGTTGTCAGTCAAGACACTTTTATTTTTAATGCCAGTGTGTTACAAAATATATCCTACGGGATAGAGCAAATTGATAAGGCAGCCATTTATCATGCGGCTAAACTGGCCAATGCCCTGGAATTTATTCAGGCATTACCGGATGGATTTGAGACGCGGTTAGGCGATCGCGGTGTGCGATTGTCCGGTGGTCAGCGGCAACGCATTGCGATCGCCCGCGCCCTGTTGCGGGACCCGGATATTTTGATTCTGGATGAAGCCACCAGTGCCCTCGATTCGGTCTCTGAACGGTTGATTCAAGCCTCTATTGAGCAGTTATCGCGGGGTCGGACGGTGATTGCGATCGCCCATCGTCTATCTACCATCATGCGGGCAGATAAAGTCGTAGTGCTGGAACAGGGCCAAATTATTGAACAAGGTACCTATCAAAACTTACTGAAGCAACGTGGCAAGCTCTGGAATTATCACCAGATGCAACATGATATAGACTCAACAGAGATGACTCCTGATGTACCTATAGAAATCGTTCGATAACAAGACTTGATAACAAGACTTGATAACAAGGTTCGATAGCAAAATTCGATAACAAGACGCGATAACAAGATTCGGTAATAAGACACGATAACAAGATAATCACCCGACTAGTGATTTGTTCTGATATTTACTTGACTCACTTTGATAGTAATCAGGTCCTTCTACCCCAGAAACTCTTATGACTGCACTTTCTCAAGTTCCCCCGATTCCTCCTGTTCCGCCTACGGCTTCCCGCCCCCAGTGGTCGGTGATGATTCCCACTTACAACTGTGCGGCATATTTACGCCAAACCCTACAAAGTGTGTTGCAACAGGCCCCCGGCCCAGATGTGATGCAAATTGAAGTCGTGGATGATTGTTCCACGCAGGATGATCCGGAGCGGGTTGTGCAGGAAGTAGGGCAGGGACGGGTGAGCTTTTACCGTCAACCTGAGAATCGTGGAGCGATTCACAATTTCAACACCTGTATTCAGCGGAGCAAGGGGTATCTTCTCCACATTTTGCATGGAGATGACACATTGCTCCCTGGCTTCTATGCGGCAATGGAGCAGGCATTTCAGCAAGAACCAGAACTTGGTGCAGCTTTTTGTCGCCCAATTTACGTGGATGAGTGTGATCAGCAACGGTTTGTCTATCCACTGGAGCAGCCCCATGCGGGAATTATGCTCAATCTACTGGAGCGCCTGGGCACGATGTGTATGATCCAAACGCCCACCATTGTCGTAAAACGGACCGTGTATGAAGCCATTGGCGGGTTTCATCCCGAATTGTTTCATGCCGGAGATTGGGAGATGTGGAAGCGGGTCGCTGCTTACTATCCTGTCTGGTATGAACCGCAGCCTCTGGCCTGTTACCGGACTCATGCGGCATCGCACACATCCAGTTTGGTGCGATCGGCCAGCAACATTGCCAATACCCGTCGCGCCATTGAAATTTCCGAAGCGTATCTCCCTCAATCAATGCGAGATACGATAACCACGCAGGCGAGAGAATTCTATGCTCTATATGGGTTTGAATCGGCTTGTTGGCATGTGATGCGGCGGGATACGCAAACCGCGATCGCTCAATTGCGGGAGGCGTTGAAGTGCAGTCACTCACCCAAAACCCTCATGAGTATGGGTAATTTTCTACTCTCGGTCGTGGCTCGTCGCAGTCGCAAAGCGATCGCGGCCCAGTTCAAATCATCAACCGCCCTCCAGCCTTAGGCATGAGAATTCAATAAACTGCAACGTTCATTGAACAGACATCTCGCCCATCTGCGTAGATAAAACATCCCCAAAGATTTGATTTCCGCTCCTCAGCACTGACAGTCTCAAGGCTGATGACGAAATATTCACCATGTCTGACCGCCCATTTATAGAAAGCAAGGAAGTGTCTATGTTTGATTACTTAATTGTTGGTGCAGGTTTTGCCGGCAGCGTCCTTGCTGAACGCCTTGCCACGGTTGAAGGCAAAAAAGTTTTAATCATAGACATTCGGAATCATATTGGTGGCAATGCGTATGACCACTACAACGAAGACGGTATTTTAGTTCATAAATATGGTCCTCATATTTTCCATACCAACTCTCGTCCAGTATTTGAATATTTATCTCAGTTCACCGAATGGCGACCTTATGAACATCGAGTATTAGCCAGTGTGGATGGTCAATTAGTTCCGATTCCGATCAATCTTGATACCATTAATAAACTCTATGGTTGTAATTTAACAGCATTTGAAGTAGACCAATTTTTTGCCCGTGTTGCAGAGCCAAAAGAATCGATTCGGACATCGGAAGATGTCGTAGTCAGTAAAGTTGGACGAGAACTGTATGAAAAGTTCTTTCGGAACTACACTCGCAAACAATGGGGCATTGATCCATCGGAGTTAGATCGGTCTGTAACGGCGCGGGTGCCCACTCGCACGAATCGAGACGATCGCTACTTTACTGATACCTACCAGGCAATGCCGTTGCATGGCTACACCCGCATGTTTGAGCGGATGTTATCCCATCCCAATATCAAAATCATGTTAAACACAGATTACCGGGATGTGGTAGATATTGTTCCTTACAAAGAAATGATTTATACCGGCCCAATTGATTTATTCTTCGATTATTGCTACGGCAAGTTGCCTTACCGCTCCCTGGAATTCAAACATGAAACAGTGAACAAACCAGTGCATCAGGCTGCTCCTGTGGTGAATTATCCCAATGAACATCTCTACACTCGAATCACAGAATTTAAGTATTTAACTGGGCAGGACCATCCTAAAACCAGCATTGTTTACGAATACCCTATGGCAGAAGGGGACCCGTACTACCCCGTACCGCGATCGGAAAATACAGAACTGTATAAGCGGTATAAAGCATTAGCCGATAACCGACCCAATGTTCATTTTGTTGGACGGCTGGCGACCTACAAGTACTACAACATGGATCAGGTCGTGGCGCAGGCATTGACTGTTTTCAACACTCTACAGGAGCGCGACAACCATTTACCCAAATTGGCTGTCGATCGCCCGTTGGTAACTTTGAATCGCCCTTAGTTTTGTCGAATTTAACTTGTTTGGAATGAGGTGAAGCAATGACCCTGATCGGCAGAATTAGATTACCCAATTCATTCAGTGAACCTGAGCTTTATTTAACCTCAAGCTCGGCGTTACAGTGGGATGAAAGCGATCGCGTGATTCATTTTTCGCATGGAGAAATGGTGTCAACGAACACCTATTTCAACTCCATTTATGAAGTCTTCTATGCCCGTTATACCAGTATTTCAACGATTTATTTGCAGTTGAATTTGGAGGGTAGCTTTACCATTTCGCTGTATCGAGAATATGCAGACAATCGCGATCGCAAGTTACTGTGCTGTCAAACTGTGACAGATTGTCAATTAGCTCAACCTGTGAACGTGAAAGTACCGGGTTTTGCCAGTACTGACCCTGGACGAATTTATGTGGAATTGGTTTGTATCAGCGATCGGGGGCGGTTGCAGGAAAGCTGGATTGTAACTGATGAAGCACCAAAGCACGGTGTAAATTTAGGTATCATCAGTTGCACATACAAAAAGGAAGCCTACATTACCAGGACCGTTAACACCATTCTGGATGATGGTTTACTACACAATAAATCTTTCCGTATTTTTGTTGTAGATAATGGTCAAACCCTGGATGAAACAACATTTTTAGATGCGCGAGTGCAGCTAATTCCTAACCGGAATGTGGGGGGCAGTGGTGGTTTTACAAGAGGTTTGGTAGAGGCGCTTCAGGATGAAACTCACACCCACTTTCTGTTTATGGATGATGATGTCGCCTTAGATAGCGAAGTTATTTATAAGCTTTTTACTCTCTACGAATATGCGAATTCAGAAGTTGCGATCGCGGGTGGAATGTTAGATCTGCACAAAAAATATTTACTCTTTGAAGCAGGCGCACATTATGCTAAAAGTCTGTTCCGCGAGGGGTTTGAACCCTTTGAAATTTCTCCATTGAAAACAGATTTAGACTTGAGAGAATCAACCGCTTTGAATCGTTTGCTAGTGGAGGAACCCGTTGACTATGGAGCCTTCTGGTTCTTTGCCTTTCCCAGACAATTTGTTGAGAAAATGGGATTACCGTTACCCTTTTTCATCAAGGGTGATGACATTGAATTTGGTCTGCGTATTAGTCGGCAACTGCAAGAAAAAATTATCGCATTTCCGGCGATCGCGGTCTGGCATGAACCGTTTTATGCCAAATTTCCGGTGTGGGATAGCTACTACTATTTCCGCAATATTTTAGTTACCCATGCCATTCATGGTTCTTTGGGCTACTTTAAAGCCGTGAAAGATATGACTGTGCGGCTCATTTATACGCTGTTGTTCTTTGATTATAATTCTGCTGGGATGTTGGTGAAAGCCTTTGAAGATTACATCAAAGGGCCAGATTTTATCAAAACTCATGATCCTGAGGCTTATCATTCTGCGATCGTAAAACTCAGTAAATATCATCAAAATCAAAGTGTAGATTACACCTTCAAACCTGATCCGGTCGTAGAAGTTCCACGAGCTGGAATATTTAGAAAGCTCATAAGTTTGTTAACCCTAAATGGTCATTTGTTACCCGATTTTCTCATTGAGCAGGAACCCGTGTTAATCTGGTACGCACCCGGATTTCCAGGACAGCGATCGCGGGCACTGGCGAGAAAACAGGTTTTCATCTTCAAGGAAAAGGCAGCCTGTCTTTACAAATACGAAATGGATCGAAAAAGTGGATTCAAAATATTGCAAGATTGGTGCAAAATTGTCTGGGTAAGTCGTTCGCGTTGGGCAGAAATTCGTCACGCCTGGCAGGCTTCGGCTCAAGAATTGATGTCAATTTCTTTTTGGAAGCAGTATTTACGTCTCTCCTAATCAAAGATTTAAATTCAATCCATTCTCATGATGAAACGACGGGATGAAGCGATCGATATTTTGAAGGGAATGCTCGTATTTGGCATGGTCCTATCCCATGTATCGGGGTTGATTAGCAGTTACGACAGCTTTTTGATGCAACAGATCTGGCTATTTACCGGATTAGTAACTTTTTCTGGTTTTATGTTCAGTTTTGGTTATGCCTGTCAGCTCGCCTATTTTGGTAAAGAGTTCCAGTCATCTTACAAGCGGATGCTGATGACGGCTGTGAAACCCTTAATTGCTTTCTACATTTCTGGAATGTACTGGCGGGCATTTGTGGATAAAGATTTTAGCCTGCGAACGCTATTAAGAATTTTAGTTCTCAAAGACATTCCCCCTTTTTCAGAATTTCTCGTTTCATTTTCATTAGTCATCCTGGTTTCACTTTTATTTTTCAATCAGATTCAATATTTAATGGAAAAGAAAAGTGAATTTTGGATTGTTTGTTTGCTATTACTTTTGACAACGTTTGTTCCTTATCAGCTAATCAATATTAATCAAATGGGATTACTAATTGGAACAGATAAGTTTCCAACGTACCCCGTTGTGCAATATTTCCCTCTTTTCCTGTTAGGAGCTTATTTTGCCAAGCATAAGATAGTCCGCGATCGCCGAGTTTTTGTCGTTTCTTTAAGTGGATTGATTGCTTTTTTGATTTTTTACCTGCCAGAACAGGTGGCACCCAGTCGCTTTCCGCCTTCCTTATTGTGGATTATGGCTTCCTTGTTCCTTGTTTACAGTTACTATCAGATTGCTAGAAGGCTTTCAACTCAGCGAGTGCTTAATCATTTATTGAGTACCTGGGGAAAGAATGTTTTGTTTTATTTGTTGATTAGTAATATTCTCATTTTTACCTTTCGAGGAGCTTATCAACCCGTTTTACTTCATCCGATCGCATCCTTTGGGTTAACTGTATTGATGCTACTAACGATTACCTTTTTAACCACAATTGTGGCAGTACCAAAACCCGCGATCGTCCCAGTTTCCACTACTAAAACGGTTGAATTTAGCCCTCAGGAGGTCAACCTCAAATGATTAATGGTTCTAAATCCCCATTAGTAAGTGTGATTATTCCGACCTACAATCGCTCTGAGTATTTGCAGGAGGCGATCGCGAGTGTCCTGGATCAAACGTTTCAGGATTTTGAAGTTATTGTGTCTGATGATTGCAGTTTGGATAATTCACGGGCGCTGGTGGACTCTTTTCGTGATGCTCGAATTCGCTTTCGACGCAACTCAACCAATCTGGGAGTGGCTGATAATGTTACCCAGGCGATTAAGCTGGCGACGGGGAAATACATCGCTAGTTTGAATGATGATGACCAGTGGACGGAAACATTTTTGGAGAAGCTTGTAACTCCACTGGAAGCAAATCCAGAACTGGTATTGTCATTTTGTGATTATTTTGTCATGGATGACCAGGGAGTCATTCACGACCAGTGGACAACTCAACAAAGCCATCAAGAAAAACGCGATCGCTTAGGTGCAGGAATATATCAGCCATTTTGGGACGTGGGCCTCATTGATCAGGCTGTTTTTATGTCCTGTGCGGCAGTGCTTCGCAGAGATGCGATCGCGCTGGCAGAACTACCCAACGCGGGTGTGTTCTGGGATTATTACCTGGCCTATTTGGCCTGTCGCACTGGACAGGGAGCCTACTACTGCAATGAACGGTTGGCTCTCTATCGCAGGCATCGGCAATCCGAAAATATGTTGAGTGGTAGCCGCAATGTCCAGGCCAAAATCCGCAAAGGTAAAGCGGGCGTTTTTTGTTATGCACAGTTTGCTAAAGATGCCCCTGCATCCTGGATGAAGCGCTATTTCTGGCAGGAATGGGCACATGCTAATACCACGCTGGGGATTGGGTTGATGCGCGATCGCCAATTTGTGAATGCTCGGACTTACTTGCAGCGATCGCTTCAGCAACACCCCTTTAATCTACGAACACTGGTTGCATTCTTGTTGAGCTATAGTCCTGAATCTTTGGCATCTCCCATCAGCCAATTACGGAATCTCGGAATTCTCTCCAAAGCCAGATAATAATTGAGTCAAATTCATGTCCATCGTGCCAATTCCTAACCTCAAATCTCTAACTCGTACTTTCCAACCTACCTTGGCGTGGGCACCGATTTGGGTGCTTCTGGGACTGATCGGTTTGTGTCTGGGAATTAAGGTGGGGGGCATTCTGCGTCTGGCGTTTCCGGCTGGGTGTTTCCTAACTGGCCTCTGGCTTTATTTTCGCTACCCCGCACTCTACCTGGGATTTACCTGGTGGGTGTGGTTCTTAACCCCCTGTCTCCGGCGGATGGTGGATTTGCAGGCCGGTTGGCTGGACCCAAACCCAATCATGCTGGCACCGTTTCTCACGACGTTGATTACGCTGTTCACATTGATGCGCCATTTTCCCCACATGTACCGACGAGGCGGATTGCCATTTTTGCTGGTCATTCTGGCGGTGGGATACGGCTTATTGGTGGGGGTGATCAATTGGTCATTCATCAAACCAAGTGTACCGCTATTAAACTGGTTGGTTCCTGTTTTATTCGGGTTTCACCTGTTTGCTAATTGGCGACATTACCCACTGTATCGGCGTGTGATCCAGCGATTATTTTTGTGGGGGGTGTTTGTCATGGGGAGCTATGGCATTATTCAGTATTTGGTCGCGCCCGCGTGGGATCGGTTGTGGTTGATGAATCAGGATACTCAAGTTTTTGGAATTCCAGAGCCATTAGGAATTCGGGTTTTTAGCACGATGAATTCGACGCAACCATTTGCCTGTGTAATGGCAGCGGGATTGATCTTGTTACTCAGCGATCGCGATCGCACAAAATTTTTGGCGGCGGGCGTGGGGTACCTTTCATTCCTGCTCACCCTGGCTCGCTCCGCGTGGTTGGGCTGGTTTGTTTCATTGATATTTTTTGTCCCTTCTCTGAAGCGACGGTTACAACTACGGCTCGTTCTGACCATTTTGGTGATGACGATTTTAGTGTTACCCCTTACCGCCGTTGATCCATTTGCAACCGTGATTAATTCTCGACTTCAAAGTTTATTTAATATTGGTCATGATGTGAGTTTTAATGCTCGTTCGGCTGGCTATAGTCAAGCATTAGGCATGGTGTTAAACGAATTTATTGGGCAGGGTCTGGGTGGCACAATTATTAGTGAATATTTAGGAGCCAATGATAGTGGGATTTTAAGTCTGCTGTTTCTCCTGGGTTGGTTTGGTACGTTGCCCTACCTGACGGGTTTAGGGCTGCTGCTTCTGAGCCTCATCCGACCGATGGAAGCAGGAGACGACCCATTTGCGGCGGCGGCGCGGGCGATCGCACTCGGAACCTTTGCCCAAATTGGGTTGAATGAATCCATGTTGGGTGTATTTGGTATGGTGCTGTGGGGCTTTTTAGGCATGGCCTTATCGGCACAACGATATTACTACTGGCAGCAGCGTTATCAACTACTGGATGATGCTGCCGAATTGGGGGCATTGCTGAATGCAAGTGTGATTTGCCCTCATCCCCAACCCTTCTCCTTGGGGAGAAGGGAGCGAGAAATCTTATTCCCTCGCCCGTTGGGAGAGGGCTAGGGTGAGGGTGAATGCTGATATTCATACTTCAATTCAGCAACGCCGAATTGGGTGAATTTAAGTTTCTCAAATCTAACGTGTAAGGTGCCGTTTATTGTGGAGTCAAGGGCATGACGAACCAAACAAAATTTCGAGTATCCACGACTGCTTCATTCCAGCAAACGGGTCATTTTTTCAGTATGGCCAGTCCTTACTGGATTTATTTATTTCTGGGGGTTCTGGCGATCGGCTATGGCTGTCTCACGTTGAATGGGTACGGCAATCATGATGATATTTATCGGATGATTGGCACCTGGCGAACGTTGCTAAGTGAACAGCGCTACGCACCCTCGCGCTTTCAGGGTTATTTAGTACCGGAATTGCTCATTGGGCTGTCTTCTCAGGTGGGTGATTTCTATTTATCCAATCTGGTTTCAACTGGATTGGCGATCGCCAGTTTATTGATTTTCTATCGTTTACTCATTCGGATTGTATTACCGTTGCCTGCTGCGCTGGCCGCCTTTGCCGTTGGCACCAATCCCTACTGGATCATTGCCGCTACCACATCAACCGATTATATTTATCCCGCGTTTTTCTTCATGCTGGGGCTGTGGTTTCTGGTCAATCATCGGTTTCGTGTCGCCGGGTGCGTCTTTGCGTTGGCGGTGTCGTCTCGTTTAACCTATGGCCCGATGGTGGCGATCGCGTTTGGGTTTTACTTCTTCTATTGGCGGCAACAACGGCGAATTAACTATCTATTTTTTCAAGGAATTATTCTATTTATTCTGGGTGGTATAGCCCTCTATTTGCCAGTCTTTTTTAGCGCGGGCATGACGCTCTCTTTCCTGAACTACGCCAATGATGCGTCGGGTGGCACCCTTGGGAATATCGCCAGATTCTTTTACAAGAATATTTATTTATGGGGGTTACTGGCCTTTCTGGTGCTAGGGGTCTTTTTTGTCCAGGAAAGATGGTTTTATTGGACTCAAATTAAGCAATTTCCGTTTCGTCGGCCAACAATAAAAAAACTGATCTTTCATGGTGTTTTTGGGTTACTCATTTACAATCAACTTTTATTTGCGAAACTGCCGCACCAATATCAATATTTGATTCCAGTGTTATTTTGTGTGGTATTTTTCGTCACTCAATTTCCCAATCTCCATAAACAAGTGATTTGCTTGGGACTGGTGGCCCTGTTGCAGTTGGTTCATGGAGTAGTGAATTTTGATGTGCTGGAAACTTACCAACGGCAAGGGGCAAACAACACCATTCATGCTGATGGAGCCGTCGTCAAACCAGGGATACGGGAGGGGATTTTGCTCCGTGATTATCGCTGGCGATCGCAATATCAGCGACGCATGACCCATGATTTCAATCAACGCTGGCAACATTTTGGACGATCGCTCACCAATCCCCGGTAATGATTCAAAGGATGCAGATGATACGCCAACTTTCTCGACTATGCCGCAAGTATCAACGATTTGCGATCGGGGGCTGCTTCACTCTAGGATTAATGCTTCTAGCCCAGATCATGCCCACGGTGCAGGCGGCGGTTCCCGTTCGGACAGCAGACTCTTTGGTGAATGAGATCGGAGTAGCAACGCATTTGCGTTATTTAGATACGGCGTATGGTCGCTACGAAGAGGTGATCAAGCCGCGTTTGCGGGAATTAGGCGTGCGCCACATTCGAGATGGGGGCAAAGATCCCCTGATGTTTCAAAAGATGAATGATCTGGCGAAATTGGGAATTAAATCAACCCTAGTCATGGACCCACGAGATGGGATTACGCCGGCAAATGTCATTCCAGAGGTCGTTAACCCCGTGTTACCCGCGATCGCGGCAGTGGAAGGTCCGAATGAGTGGGATGTGCAGCGCCAATTAACCTACAACGGCCAACCCTTCCCGGCGGGGGTGCGACTTTATCAAACAGAGCTTTACAACGTCATGAAAGGCAACCCAACCACGCGAAATATCCAGGTTCTTATGCCATCATTGGCAATTCCTTTTAATGCGCCGCAACTGGGTTATTTGGCCCCCTTAGATGCAGGCAATATGCATAGCTATGCGGGCGGCAATTTACCCAGTCAAGATCTGGATACAAAGTGGATTCCCTTAACCAAAGTGGTGTCGGGGGATAAGCCAATTGTGGCGACGGAAACCGGCTGGCATACCGCGATCGCCGATCCTCAACCACCCCAGGCAGCGGTGTCTGAAATTGCCGCCGCTAAATACATTCCCCGATTATTTCTAGAGTATTTCAATCGTAATATTCAACGCGCCTTTGTTTATGAACTAATTGATGAACGACCTGCCCCCGACCAAGAAAATAACTTTGGGTTGCTCCGGTTTGATGGCTCTCCAAAACCAGCTTTTGTAGCGCTAAAAAACTTAATTACGTTGCTGAAAGATCCAGGTGCTAACTTCCAACCGCAACCATTGAATTATCAACTGAGTGGTAATCTGGCAGCCGTTCATCACACCATTTTGCAGAAGCGCGATCGCCGCTTTTATCTCATCCTGTGGCAAGAAGTTCCCAGCTTCAACACTCAAACGAAAACAAATTTAGTCGTGCCAGAACAAGCCATCACGCTCACGCTGCAAACTCCGATCAAACAAGCAAAAGCTTACCAACCGCTGAATTCGCTCAATCCTCTCTGGCAACAACCAACTCCCAAAACATTACAACTGCGAGTTCCTGATCATCCACTCATCATCGAACTGACACCAGCTTAAGCATCCCTGCTCAGTCTGCATAGATAGCCGTAGCCATGTGTAACGTGGCGAAGGCGAGTCAGAACACCGACTCAGCATTGGCTTTTCAGCTTTTCCTTGTCCTAAGTGTTCTGACCAAAGCTATATTTACCCAACATGGGTTGATTCACAATCAGGAGGTCTACCCAGCATGGATTCATCCCTGCCTCGCCTAATCAGTGTCTTTCTGCCAGCCCTGGAAGGCGGTGGTGCCGAACGCGCCATGCTGCATCTGGCTCAAGGATTTGCCCAACGGGGCATTCCAACCGATCTGGTAGTAGCAGAAGCTACAGGGGTCTATCTAGAGATGCTGCCCCCCGGTGTACAGCTTGTGAATTTACAGGCCAGAACCCCGGTGGTCGTTTCTAAAACCCTGGCATTGCGCCGCTATCTGCAACAAACGCAACCTGATGTGTTGCTGTCGGCGCTGGATATTGTCAGTTCGGCAACCTGGGCAAAGCGATTGGCCGGGGTGACGACGCGAGTTGTCATGTGTGTGCAAACCAACCTGTCGCAGCAGTTTCAAGATCACCAACCCTGGACGGGCGGCAAACTTCGGCCCCAATTCGTCCGCTGGTTTTATCCCTGGGCGGATGAGATTGTGGCGGCCTCTCAGGGTGTGGCGCTGGATGTGGCGGCCATGTCGCATCTGCCGCCAGAGCAAGTGAAGGTGATTTACAATCCTGTGGTGACTCCGGCGGTGAAGGCGAAACTGCAAACCGCGATCGCCCATCCCTGGTTTGGGCCGGGAGCGCCGCCGGTCATTCTGGGTGTGGGGCGACTGGTGACGCAGAAAGACTTTCCGACCTTGATTCGCGCCTTTGCCCGTCTGCGCCAGCATCAAGTTGCGCGGTTGATGATTTTGGGTGAAGGAGACCAGCGGCCCAAACTGGAAGCACTGATTCAGGACCTGGATCTGGTGCAGGATGTGGCGTTACCGGGATTTGTGGAAAATCCCTACGCTTACATGGCCCAGGCATCTGTCTTTGCCTTGTCGTCGATTTTTGAGGGATTTGGCAATGTCGTTGCCGAAGCACTGGCGGCAGGCACTCCCGTCGTTGCCACGGATTGTGACAGTGGACCGGCGGAAATTCTGGCCGATGGGCAGTATGGCGCCCTGGTTCCCGTGGGGGATGACCAGGCGTTTGCCACGGCGATCGCCCACACCTTAGCCCAGCCGCGTCATTCCCACCGCTTGCAAGCACGGGCAGAAGCGTTTTCGCTGGATGTGGTGACAGACCAATATTTACAGGTTTTGCAAGGTGTGATCGGTGCGTCGCGATCGCAGGCCAGTTAACTGAATCAGGAGCATTTACCATGCGGATTTTGCATCTCCTCAACGATGTTGAGGAATTAGGGAATGGGATTATCAATGTGGCTGTGGATCTGGCTTGTTCTCAAGTCAAAGCGGGTCATGCCGTTTGGGTGGCTTCTGGCGGCGGTAGCTACGAATTGCTTCTGGGTGAGTATGGCGTGCAACACGTTTTGTTGCGTCAGTCCCGCCAACCGTTGACGTTGATGCAGGCCGCCATTGATTATCCAGGCTTGATTCGCCGTGTTCAACCGGATATCGTTCATGCCCACATGATGACGGGGGTGGTGCTGGCCACGGTGATGCGGTTTGCAGGCTCCTACAAACTGGTGGCAACGGTGCATAATGAGTTTCAACGCAGTGCGATTTTGATGGGGCTGGCCGATCGCGTGATTGCGGTCAGTCAGGCGGTGGCAGATGCCATGATGCGGCGGGGCATTGCACCGCAAAAGCTGCGGGTAGTGCGGAATGGTCCCTTACATACGCCCCGGTTACGGCGATCGCAATCCCCTATGCCGCTGCATCGTCCGGCGATCACAACGGTGGCTGGCTTGCGCGATCGCAAAGGCATTGCCGAACTGATCACCGCGTTTGAACACATTGCCGCCGTCATCCCAATGGCGCATCTGTATCTGGTGGGGGATGGCCCCGATCGCGCCAAATATGAGCAGCAAGCCAGCGCATCTCCTTACCGCGATCGCATTCATTTTGCCGGGTTTCAACCTGATCCAATGCGGTATTTGCACTCTAGCGATGTTTTTGTACTGGCCTCCCGCCAGGAGCCATTTGGCCTGGTGCTGGCGGAAGCGCGGGAGGCGGGCTGTGCGATTGTCGCCACCCAGGTAGACGGCATTCCCGAAGCGCTGGATCAGGGACAGGCCGGAATTTTGGTGCCGCCTGGAGATGTGCCCGCGATCGCTACAGCACTCCACACCCTCCTCACCCAACCGGAACAGTTACGCCATTGGCAACAGTGTGCTCAACAAAATTTGGGTTGGCTGTCTGTAGAGCGAGTCAACCGAGAAACGTTAGCGGTCTATGGCGAAGTGACGCTGGCTAAACCTGCGGCAGTCTATTCGTTGTTACGATCGCTGTTTCCACAGACCTCTGAGTAGGGGTTGCACCAGCAGGTGACTGAACCCAGACCAGAAACAAATTGTGGCACCGAGGCTGGCCAGAAATAGCACACTGGTCTGGGTAAAAGCGCTATCAAACGGCAACGGTACGGTTAAGCCGGGAGAGAAGAGGCGGATCAGATGGTCCAGCCGCAAAAATTGCGATCGCACGAACAAACCAGTGGTGAACGAAGTGCCCAAAACAGTGATTGGGATGTGCCATAAGTTACGGTTTGAGTACCCTTCAAACGCTAGAAACAGTGCGGCGATCGCGGCACAGCGGTCAATGGCTTGCATCGGATCAACGTCGCCCTGCCACCACTGCCAACTGAGCCAACTGAGACCATACCCCGCCCCACCCCGAACCGTGAGCATCCAGAAGGACAGTGGACGATCATCCCGTGGGGCGGTCAGGCCCCAAACTGTGCCAATGCCGGTCAGCATGAAGAGCACAATAGCCGGACTCACCATCCAGGGGAGCGATCGCCCCCAGGTTGTCAGCCATTGTTGGGCTGATCCACTCAATGGCGAGTAAAACACCAGCCAGAACCCGATAACCGCTGTAATGGCGCTGGTCAGAGCCACATTGACCATTGCCTGAACCAGTCGCACCAACACGTCCGAAATTTCTGGTAGGGGAGCCGTTGCCACTCGGACATCCTGCATCACGGTGACGGGTTGAGCCGCAGCGGGGCGCGATCGCGAGGCTGGCGACGGGCGTTTGACCGAGCGTTGGGTCATCCCTGTTGCACGGGTTGGGCGCTGTTTTGGGTTTTTTTCCTTGCGGGCACCCAACACCGCCACCGTCGTTTTCACGTCGAGGGCTGTTGGCGGTCGCAAGGCAGGACTGGGATGGGTCAGTTTGTCCAGCAGCTCCATCAGGCCCGCACTGACTCGGGCGCGATGCCGCCAGCGGAGTTTTCCCGTTTTGGCATCTTCCAAATCGGCAGGATGAATGCCCGTAAGCAACTGAATACAAATCCGGCCTACGGCAAACAGATCGCTGGATGCGTTCACGTCCGACCCGGCCAACTGTTGCGGCGGTTTGTAAGCATGAGCGGGCGATCGCGCCTCTGTACTAACGCGACCTGAGCCACCAGGGAGATGTTTGGGATTGCTAAAGCCAATCAGCACAATTTGGTCAGTGTCTTCTCGCAGGAGTAAATTTTCTGGGATCAAATTGCCATGTACCAGGTGACGACCATGCAAAAAGTGCAGGGTGTCTACGATCTGCCGCAGCCACTCCAGCACCCAACCCTCCGGGCACCCATCGGGATACTCATCCATCACCGTTTGCAACGACTTTCCCGGAATCTCCTCAATGACAAAACACAGTAGCGAATGCACCGAACCCCGCAGCGGCACCGAAAAGTAGCTATCCACGCCAACTCGCGGCAGACCGGGGCACCGCATGCCACCCAAAACTTTTGCCGTGTAACGAAAGTGCTCCGTGGCCCTGGGGCTTGTTTCCAATAACACCTTCATCACGGCATTCGCTTTTGTCTTCAGGTCATACACCCGGTAAGTGGCGACATAGCGATTGCTGGACAACTGTTCTAAGGGAATGTAGCGATCGCTCAAGCGCAGGGTGGTTTTGCAACTTGGGCACACATGAGACACCAAACTGCGGACCACGGGTCGGGAACAATCGGGATTAATGCAATGGGCAGCAATGGCAACGGCAGGCTCAGACATTGTGGAAACTTCCCTCGCTCCAGGTCTTGAGGAATGATCGGTGAGGCATCAGTCTGGTCAAAATCAACTAACGTCACCCATTACTTATTCCAGAAGAAACTCACCCAATCAGGATCTCCAGGGCAGTTACCAGCAGATTTTTCCGGTTGATGCTGGGGTGAGTGGTTTGATCGGTTCAAATCGAATGACTCATCCCTACGGTTAGATTTTTTAAATAAGCAGAACAATTGAACTAAAAAAGTGCAAAATTCTCATTCAATTGGCGGCGAAAATGCGATCGCGATGCCTCTAACCGCCCTGACAATCGGCAAATATCGAGTCGATCCTCTGTACTAAAGATCGATTGTACTGTTAATCTGAAAGGTGAACGGGATGAGAATAAATCATCTGAACGCGGCAATTATCACTATTTTGAACTGCTTCATTTTCAAACCGTTCCAATTTAACCGTTCCAATTTAACCGTTCAAAACTTCATTCGTGACGTTATCGCTGGTACGAAATGATTCCGCTCCGACTGATCCTCAAAAATTTTCTCAGCTATCAAGCGGCAACGCTCGATTTTAGTGGGTTGCACACCGCCTGCATTTGTGGAGCCAATGGAGCCGGGAAGTCGTCGTTATTGGAAGCGATCGCCTGGGTGATTTGGGGTGAAAGTCGTGCCACATCCGAAGACGACGTGATTCATTTAGGCGCTGCAGAAGTCCAGGTCGATTTTACCTTCATCCACAATCAGCACACCTACCGCATTATCCGCAGTCGCCATCGTGCCCAGGTCACTACGCTGGAGTTTCAAGTGGCGCTTTCCCAGCCAGCCGCCGCCACCCCCTCGCCTCTCCGGTTCCGCTCCCTCACGGCTAAGGGCATTCGGGCAACGCAGCAGCTAATTTTAGATCACTTACGGTTGGACTATGAGACGTTTGTGAACTCGGCCTATTTGCGGCAGGGGCGAGCAGATGAATTCATGCTCAAGCGGCCCAGCGAACGCAAACAAATTTTGGCGGATTTGCTGAAGTTAAACCAGTACGATGAACTCGCCGAACGGGCCAGGGATCAATCACGCCAGTTGAAGGGCCAGATGGAGCAGTTGGAGCGCAACCGGGTGACGATGCAAACCCAATTGCAACAGCAGGATGAAATTGAACATCAGCGATCGCAGGTAGAGGCGACCCTGGCCCAACTGCAACAGCAACAAAGTCGGGATGCAGAACAGTTACAAACGTTGCAAACGACTCAGCATCAGCGGCAAACCTGGCAACAGCAACTATCCTGGCAGCAGCAGCAACAGCGCGTGCTAGAGCAGGATTGTCACCGATTACAGCAAGAATTGGCGGCAATGCACCATCAGCAACAGGAATTGGAAACCTGGCTGCATCAGGCGGCGGCGATCGCCACGGGGTACGCTCAGTTTCAAGCCTTACAAACCCAAGAGGCTCAGTGGTCGGCGCGGTTCAAAACCCATCAACTGGCCCAGGCCCAACGCCAACAGATTGTGCAGCAACAAGCCGAACAAGCGAGTCCCCTGCAAGCCACCCGGCAACACCTGCAGGCCCAGCTAGAAGCCCTGCAACAGCAGGAACAGGAGGTGCAACACACCCTGCGTAAAGCCGCAACCATTGAGACGGCATTAAAATCCCTCCAGGCGGCGCGATCGCACCTGAGCCAACTGGATCAACGGCAACTCCAGGCCGCGCCCCTCCTTCAGCGCCGCCACCAACTCGTTACCCAACTGGAACGGCAGCAAGTGCGGCTCTCGGCCCGCCTGGATGAATTAATCGCCGCTGCCCAACAACTGGAAATGCAGCAAGCCCAACACTCGCAAGTTCAGGGCGCGGTGATAGCCGTCAGCGATCGCATCGAAGCCCTGGAAGCACGGCGGGTTTACCTGCATCAAGTGCGCGAAAAAGGGCTGGAACGGCGCAACTTTATGGAGCGATTGCAAGCTGAACTGCGAAACTCTGAAGCCCAACTGGCTGATGTAGACCAGAAGATTGAACTGCTACAGCAGGGGATGCAGCAGGAAAAGCCGGAAACCAGCCAGAAGCCAGAGAAAAAAGGCAAAGAGAAGGTGGGAATTCGCCGCCAACCGTTAGAAATCGGCGGCCAGGAGGCGGCAGGCACGCGCTCTTTATCCCCCCATTCCCAGTCCTGCCTGCCTACCCCCCAGGCGCTGCTGCCCACGCCCTACCCCCCCTGTCCCCTGTGCGATCGCCCCCTGGATGAACATCACGGTACTGTCGTTTTGGCGAAACATCAGGCCAAGCGACAGGAAATCTTAGACCAGATTTTGATCATTCGAGAACAACTCTCAGCCTCAGAACGGGAAATTCAGCTTTTGCGGCAGGAATACCGGGAAGTTGAGCGAGACTTACATCAGTATCCCGGAGAACTGGAGCGCCGGGGCCAGCTTCAGCAACAGTTACAGGCAATGCTGGACGCGCAACAAACGCTGGCACAATTAACAGCAGAACGAGTTGCCATTGAGCGATCGCTGCAACAGGCAGATTACGCCACAGATTTACATCAAGAACTGTATTTACTGGATCAGCGCTTGCAGGAATTGGATTATGACGAGAAAAATCATGCTTTAGCACGGGGTGATGTCGATCGCTGGCGGTGGGCCGAAGTCAAATATGCAGAAATCAAACAGGCCCAGCGGCGGCAGGAACAAATCAATCAGCGCCAACCCGATTTACAACAACAACTCAATCAAGTCACAGCCCAACTGGAGCACCTGCACCAGATTACCTCTCAACACTTGCACCAGCTAGATCGACACATGGCCGAAATCGGTTATGACCTGGAGCAGCACAATGAATTGCAAACCCTGATTCGGACTGAACAGAACTGGCAACTGCGGTATCAAGAACTGAATCGCGCCAAGCAACAATACCCACGAGTGCAACAACGAGTGCAAGAGTTAAATCAAAGCTTAAAGGAACGTCAGTTTTCTTTGCAAATCAATCACGGCCAAATTCAAACCTTACTTCAACAATTACAACAAACTCCTGATTTGCAAAAGCAAGTGCATGAGCTAGAACAACGATTGTATCAACGTCGCTCAGAATTAGATGATCATCTGGCAACTCTGGGTCGCCTCCAACAACAGCAACAACAACTGGCAACCCTCAGCACGCAGCACGCGGCCCTCAATACCCAACTCAAAACCCTGCAACGGCAGCAACGAATTTACCATGAGCTGGCCCAAGCCTTTGGTAAAAATGGCATTCAGGCATTGATGATTGAAACCATTCTGCCCCAATTAGAAGCAGAAACAAATCGGATTTTAGCCCGACTCAGTGCTAATCAACTCCATATTCAATTCATCACTCAGCGATCGCCCAAACGAAATACCTCTCGCACCAAAACCAAACTCGAAGGCGACAAACTAATCGAAACCCTGGATATTTTGATCGCCGATGCCCAGGGCACTCGTCCCTACGAAACTTACTCCGGTGGAGAAGCGTTTCGCGTCAACTTTGCGATTCGGCTGGCCCTGGCCCGATTGCTGGCCCAACGTTCCGGCACGGCCCTCCAAATGCTGATCGTCGATGAAGGCTTTGGCACCCAGGACGCGGAAGGCTGCGATCGCCTGATTGGGGCCATCAACGCGATCGCCGCCGACTTTGCCTGCATCCTCACCGTGACCCATGTGCCCCACTTCAAAGAAGCCTTCCAGGCGCGGATTGAGGTCATCAAAACCCAGGCTGGCTCACAGTTGCATTTAGTGATGTAGGGACGTTGTAAACTAATATGAAGTCCTCCCACTCCTGCGATCGCATGACTACCGCCCCCCTCACCTGGCAAGAACTCGCCCCCCTGGCAGACTTTCACCCTGATCCGGTAAATGGTCCGACCAATGCTCACGCTCGATTACGTCTTTTTGGTCAGCGTGAAGCCGACGTGCGGGTGACGCTTTACCGTGATCATCATGCCTGGTGCCCCTACTGTCAGAAAGTGTGGTTGTGGTTGGAGGAAAAACAAATTCCTTACCGCATCGAAAAGGTCACCATGTTTTGTTACGGGGAGAAGGAACGCTGGTACAAACGCAAAGTGCCGTCTGGAATGCTGCCGGCGCTGGAATTGGATGGGCGCATGATTACCGAAAGTGATGACATTTTGCTGGCCCTGGAGCAAACCTTTGGGCCACTCGTTCACAGCCTGGAAGCGGCAACGGTGATGCCACTGCGCCGCCTGGAACGACTCCTCTTTCGAGCCTGGTGTACATGGTTGTGTTATCCGGCCAGTTCCCCTCGCCAGGAACAAGCCAACCGGGACCAATTTCGAGAGGTGGTCAGCAAGGTTGAAGCCGCACTCGCCAGCACACCCGGACCCTATTTTCTGGAGACGTTTGGCCCGGTTGACGTAATTTTTACGCCCTACGTCGAACGGATGAATGCCAGCCTGTTTTACTACAAAGGCTACTCCTTACGCGAGGAGAATCCTGGGTTTTCCGCCTGGTTTGATGCCATGGAAAGCCGCCCCACCTATCGCGGCACTCAGAGTGATTTTCATACCCATGCCCACGATCTACCGCCTCAAATGGGAGGTTGCTGGGAGAATGGCGAACCCCAGGCGCGACAAAATCAACAGCGGGTAGATAATGGTCCCTGGTTTGGGCTGCCAGATGTCACCTATCCTGAACCGACAAATTCTCGCCAGGAAGCCCTTTATCGAGTGATGAAGCATCATGCCAACATCATTCGCGTGAATCCGGCGGCTGATCAGGTCATTGATACGGCCCTCCGGTGTGCCCTGACTTTGATGATGACGGGAGAGGTTTGCCCGCCGCCGCCTGGTGCGGATGCTGCTTTGCGATACCTGCGCGATCGCATCAGTGTGCCACGGGATATGTCGATCTATGCCGCCAAACGGTTGAAAGACGCTTTGGAGCAAACAGCGGCATTGGCGGGAACTGCCCAGGGTGTACCGATTCCGTTTAAGCATCGCCGCGATCAAGATCCGGTAAACTTTGGCAACGCCTGAGCCACCCTGGTGATCCATGCTTAGGCGATTGTCACGAAATGCCCACTCGATTCATCAGGCTGCATAATTTCTTCCCGTTGTGGCGACAGGTTTAACAACACACCTGCACCGCAAAGAGGAAACTATGAACCTGCAAGCATCTTTACTTCGCCCAACTTTAACCTGCACAACTTTAATCAATACAGCCGTGATGCTCGTTGCCGGATTGGGATTTGCGTCAGCGATCGCGGCAGAACCCCCCGCACCCCAAACCACTGAACAGGCCGCTCAAGCGGTGGATGTATGCCGTCAGGCAGGTGCTGACTATCGCAAACTCTACACGATCGAGGAAGCGAACCGTTCCATCACCATTTGCCAGAAAGACAACCAGTACTACCACGTAACCACTGAAACAAGAACTCGGTTGGTGGTGCGGTATGCTGCTAGTGTTCCGTCAGGAAAATTTTGACGGGTCGAAGACCCACAAAATTTAACCCTAATCAACCACCTGTATTTTGGCTGCCCGTCAATGATTGATTGACTTACCACTAGGGTTGAGGCTGAGTCATCGCCGCGGGATTAATCCAGCGATCGAAATCGGCCTCCGACACAAAGCCCAATTTCAGCGCGGCTTGTTTCAAACTGAGATTTTCTCGATGGGCCGTGAGGGCAATCTTTGCCGCCTTCTCGTAGCCAATGTGAGGATTGAGGGCCGTGACCAGCATGAGAGAATTGTCTAAATGCTCCTGGATGCGGGCCTGGTTCGGTGCAATGCCGACAGCACAGTAATCATGAAAGGAACGACACCCATCGGCTAACAACTGAATGGATTCCAACACATTGTGCAACATGACCGGTTTGTACACATTGAGTTGAAAGTTTCCCTGGGATCCGGCAAAGGCTACCGCGTGGTCATTGCCAAACACCTGCACTGCAATCATCGTTAGCGCTTCGCATTGGGTCGGGTTGATTTTTCCCGGCATGATAGAAGAACCCGGTTCATTTTCGGGCAGGCTGATTTCGCCAATGCCCGCCCGTGGCCCGCAGGCATACCAGCGGACATCGTTGGCAATTTTCATCAGCGCCCCAGCCAGGGTGCGTAAGGCTGCACTCACATTGACCATGGCGTCATGAGCCGATAATGCCGCGAATTTGTTGGGGGCGGCGATGAAGGGTTTCCCGGTTTCTGCCGCAATTTTGGCTGCTGCAACGTCACCAAATTGAGGATGGGCATTTAACCCGGTGCCGACGGCAGTCCCCCCGATCGCTAACTCATACACTCCGGGAATGGTGCGTTGGAGTGTGGCGATCGCGCTATCGAGTTGGGCGACCCAACTGGAAATTGCCTGTCCCAGGGTAATGGGGGTGGCATCCTGCAAATGGGTCCGGCCCACCATCACCACCGCTTGAAATGCCTCGGCTTTGGTCGCCAGAGTATTGCGTAACGTCGTGACGATGGGCAGCAAGATATCCAATTGTTCTACGGTGGCAATGTGCATTGCGGTGGGAAAGGTATCGTTGGAAGACTGACACCGATTGACATCATCATTGGGATGAATGGGGTGTTTCGAGCCGACGACTCCCCCCGCCAGTTGAATCGCCCGATTGGCAATGACTTCGTTCGCATTCATGTTTGATTGGGTGCCCGACCCCGTCTGAAACACCACCAGGGGAAATTCCGCATCCCACTGTCCGGCAATGACTTCATCTGCCGCCTGCACAATCAACCTCACTTTGTCGGCGGGTAACTCGCCCAGTTCGCCATTGGCCAGGGCCGCTCCTTTTTTCAAAATTCCTAAAGCGCGAATCACCGGACGTTCCCAGCGAAAGCGGGCGACCCCGATCGCAAAATTTTGCAGCGATCGCGCCGTTTGTGCCCCCCACAGCCGATGGGCCGGAACCTCCACCTCCCCTAAACTGTCACTTTCCCGGCGCATATCAGGTTGATTGGGCTGCGTAGTTTCTGCCATCGCGATCGCTATTCCTGCAATTCATCGTTTTTTATCCTAGGCGGAGTCAGGACAAAAATGTTGAGTTAAACATCGTATACTCGAGCTTCCGCCGCTTCAGGGTACTCCTCACAATATTCCTCAAATGCGGTTTTTCCGGGCTTTTCGGCCCGTTGATGAGCCGCTTCGGCTTGCAGTTCTTCCACCGTTTCCCAGGCAATCATGCATTCCTTGGAGGTAGCGCCAAACTCGGCACAGATCGAGCGGGCCTGGGCGATCGCCTGCTCAATCCGTTGCTCCAGCCGCAGAGCTGGCGGAGCCTGCACCAGATTACCTCGCGTCAGAATATCGGTCATGGAGATGATGCCGAGTAACTGTTCTTGAATCACCGGCGCACAATGAATCCCTGTATTGGCAAACAACCGCGCCACGTATTCGATGCCCAAATCGGGATTGACCACAATACAGGGCTTAGTCATAATTTCGTAAACTCGTACCCGATGGGGATTTTTGCCATAGGCAATGACTTGGCCCACAATGTCGGATTCGGTCACAATCCCGTAGGCATCATGGTCATGGCGGCGCGAAACAATCAGCGATCGCACCGTGTTTGCAGTCATTAACTGAATGGCCTTGGCGACGGTATCTGCCCCTCGAACGGTGATCACGTCGCGCGTCATGATATCTGCTGCTTTCATTAATGATTCTCCCTGGGCCGATAGTGATCGCATGGGTCCGAACGCTGCGGTTAAAAAACCACACCTAGTATAAATGCCTAATGCTCGAATTTTTCGACTCAATTTAACCACTCTGGGGACTGCTCCGCCGACCGTCAATGCCAAAACGCTGCGATCGCCCGCGTCACTTTTGGTTAGCCTATGAAGGGTGGAGGGAATCCCCCGGTTTATCAAATGGTTGGGAATGTATGGCAACGTATCTAGTAACAGGTGCAAATCGTGGCATTGGTTATGAATACTGTCGGCAACTGCAAGCACGCGGCGAGACGGTCATCGCGGTTTGCCGGAGTGCGACAGCGGATTTGCGACAGTTGGGCGTGCAACTGGAGGAGGGCATTGATATTACCTCAGAGGCTTCAGTGGCCGATTTGCGGCAGCGCTTGGGCGATCGCGCGATCGAGGTGCTGATCAACAATGCCGGGATCATCAAACGGGTGACGCTGGAAGACCTGGACTTTGACAGCATTCGAGCACAATTTGAGGTGAATGCGCTGGGGGCGCTGCGAGTGACTCAGGCCCTGCTACCCAACCTGCACGCAGGCTCCAAGCTTGTCTTGATGACAAGCCGCATGGGGTCGATCGCGGATAATACCTCCGGCAGTTCCTACGGGTATCGGATGTCTAAGGTGGCCCTATCAATGGCCGGCAAATCGTTGGCCCATGACCTGAAACCCCGTGGCATTGCTGTCGCTATTTTGCATCCTGGGCTGGTGCAAACCCGAATGACCAACTTTACGTCCAGTGGCATCACCCCGGAGGCGGCTGTAATAGGCTTGCTGGCCCGCATTGATGCCTTGACACTGGAGACTACGGGCACATTCTGGCACGCCAACGGGGAGATGTTGCCCTGGTAGTGACCGCTTCTCGCCTCTGCGAATTGAGAAATGACGGACGGTTGCCAATCAGAACTAATCCCAGTGAAATATTTCACTTAATTACTAAATGGCTGTCCAGTAATATTAGAGTAGGAGCTAACCTATTCATTTTCTCACCTTTGCAATGGACCCTATTCGCATTTCCTATTTCTCAGATATTCTCTGTGTTTGGGCCTATATTGCTCAAATTCGCCTGGAAGAACTGAAAGCCAATTTCCAGGATCAGATTTTGATTGATTATCACTTTGTGTCGGTGTTTGGCAATGCCCGCGAAAAGTTAGAGAATCGCTGGCGCGATCGCGGTGGCTTGAAGGGATATAGCGATCATGTGCAGGAGGTCGTGAAAAAGTTTAACCACATCACGGTGCATCCGGATGTCTGGAGTGCTGTTACCCCAGCATCTTCCCTATCCTGCCATGTGTTTTTGCACGCCATTCAATTGTTAGAAACAAAAAACATCATTTCGCCAGCCGAACAGGCATTTGAACGGGCAATGTGGACTTGTCGAGAGCGGTTCTTTGTAGACCTGGCAGATATTAGCGATCGCCAGGTGCAACAGGAAATTGCCACATCGTTAGGCTTGCCAGTTGCCGCCATTCAGGAACACATTGACAACGGCGAGGCCCACGCTCAACTCGCTCAAGATTTTGACCTGGTGCAAGAGCATACCGTAACAGTTAGCCCTACTTTGATCTTTAACCAGGGACGGCAACGATTGAATGGTAACGTGGGCTATCGAGTGATGGAAGCTAATCTGCGTGAATTGCTGCATAACCCACCGGGGGAACAATCCTGGTGTTAAGCGGTTGCGCTGTCTTGGCGATTAGGGCTGCTGTTCTCGTTTTGCCTCTTGCAGGATACTGATGCCGCCCCGCAGGACTAACCCCGTAATCAGCAAGCCCATGACCAGGTCGGGCAAGCGAGAGTTGAACAAGAGAACCAGGACTCCTGCCCCAATTACTCCCAGATTGGCAATCACGTCATTTCGAGAAAAGATCCAACTGGCCCGCATGTGAACTTCGCCTTGACGATGTTTGGAGATCAACAACAGGCAAGATACATTCGCCAGGAGCGCGATCGCGCCAATTCCCATCATCCAAAGTGACTCCGGGGCACTCCCCCAGACAAAGCGGCGCACCACATCCACCAGAACGAAAACTGCCAGCGTCATCTGGAAGCAGCCACTCACCACGGCAGCCCGGATTTTGCCCCGGTTGGAGCCACCCACGGCGGTCAAAGCAATGCCATAAACAGTCGCATCGGCCAGCATATCGAGGGAGTCTGCCAGTAGCGCTGTTGAGTGGGCCAGGAGGCCGGTAGTCAGTTCCAGGCCAAACATGGCCGCGTTGATCGTCAGTAACCCGCTTAAGGTTCGGCGCTCGGCAGCAGTTCTGGCTGTCATTTCACATCCGCAATCAGCCATACTCTCCTGTCCTCTTAACTGCTTTACTATATAGCAATACAACGAATCGGCTAGAATAAATTCAGGTTGCTAAAATTACTGTTCCACCTATGCCTTTACCCCCGTCTGCTCTGGCTCAAGTGGCTGATTACTTTAAGGTACTGTCTGAATTAAGCCGATTGCAAGTGTTGTGTGCGCTCAAGTCCGGGTCGAAGAATGTGACCGAAATTATGGAAGAGACTGGATTGGGACAGGCCAACGTTTCCAAACATTTGAAGATTCTGGCTCAAGCGGGCATTGTTTCGCGGACCCCTCAGGGGGTGAGTGTGTATTATGAGATTGCCGAGCCGCTGATTTTTGATCTGTGTGAATTGGTGAGCGATCGCCTCTCGATCCGGTTGGCACATCAATCTCGGCAACTTAAACAATTGGAAAACCTCCGTAAAGCCGAAACCACCCATGTCGGCGCAGAAGCTTTAAAGTAGGCGTTGCTGAATGCAAGTATGATCTACCCTCATCCCCAACCCTTCTCCCCCAGGAGAAGGACGCTAGAAATCTTGTTCCCTCGCCCGTTGGGAGAGGGCTAGGGTGAGGGCGAATGCTGATTTCATACCTCAATTCAGCAACGCCTTAAAGTAAAGTCAGCGTTATCGAATGGTTGTTTGAAGGCTCCGAACCAAGGATTTGATCTAACTCATTGGTTTGATCTAACTCATTGGATGGAGGTTTGTGGTCTCGTCGGCTTTTAAGCTTAAAATACAACCATATGGTCATGTATTTGAGGACACCAAGGTTTTGATGACAATCAAGCATGACGGTTTTGAAGTGGGTGCGGCGAATCACCCCGATCGCGTCGAGACCCATCCCACGATGGGGCTAAATGCTCTTTCTCGCAAACTGGGGTTAGCCCTCAGCTTGCTGGCGATCGCATACACATTGTTGGGGTGGTATCTGGCGGCCCACCATGTCTTCTGGTTGGTCAGCACATTTGTGATTCTAACTACCCTCTTTTTTGCCTGGAAGCGTAACCCCTTGCTGGAATTTTTGGCATGGCTGATCAGGCAGCAGGTGATTGTTTTGATTGGTGTCAGCTTGCTCTTGAGTTCGCTGGTGGCATTGACTCTGGTGGAACCCATGCTATTCAGTCTGATTCCATTGCCCTTGATCACGTTGCTGTATGCTCTGTTAGAACTGCGTGCAGCAGAGGTTGACCAGCTCAAAATATTTTTCTGGTCTGTGATTGTTACCGGGTTGGGATTAGGTTTGGGCGAAGCGATCGACTTATTGATTACGCCCAGTATGAGATATTAGGTGTTGTCGGTAAAATTCTATTGGGAATGCTTACTTGCCAATGGTGATTTGGGTGGGGTTGACTTCTAAAATCAATTCGTCGCCATACTTTAAACCGTCGATGTAATACGTCAGGATTTCCAGCACTTCAGGAGCCTGAAAATGTTCTGGCTTAGTTTCGGGATGGGGATAGTAAATTAAGCCGTCCAGCTTTCTACCATCGTTCTGAATAATATTGCAATCAAAAAAAGAAAAATCTTCGGTCAGGTCTCCCGCCGTCCATTTCACATTTCTAAGGGTGTACTTGGAGCTGTTGACGGCATACTGATAAGGCTTGATGGAGAGGTTGAGTGTGCCAGAAAAATAGCGATCGATCGGCACTCCTCTGGCCGCAAACACAGGTTTTTGCAGTTCAATAGTGCCTCTGGGATAGCGGCGATCGCCACCCTGCCCTGAAGCCACTCCATGCCCCTGCGTCACAATGCCCTTAATCGGTGTCCAGTCTACCATTGCCATGCCTCCAGCCTGCCTGATGATTTCTTCTCCCCACTGGGGTCCATCCTGTGATTGAATCATTCTGGGATGCTCTGATTCACTGAAACAATTTGGAGCAGGTTAAGTCAGATATTCCAATAGTTTATAGGATTCCCTTTCTGGGCATAATCTGGTTCTATTAGTGATTATCCTTACGGTGTAGGTTGAGTGAACAAGATTCCTCCGTTCGATCTGTCTGAGCAGTACAAGCTGATTGGTGATGCCATTAATGCTGCCGCTCTAGAGGTGCTGGCTTCAGGCAAGTACATTGGTGGCACCTGGGTTGAGCAGTTTGAGACAGAATTTGCTGGTTACATTGGCACGTCACATTGTATTGCCTGCAACTCTGGAACTGATGCTCTCTACCTGGCGCTGCGAGCCTTGGGCATTGGTGCGGGGGATGAAGTGATTACAACTCCCTTTACGTTTGTGGCGACGGCGGAAGTGATCAGTGCCGTGGGGGCGACTCCGGTTTTTGTGGATATTGAGCCACACACGTTTAACCTCAACCTGGATGCCGTGGAGGCGGCCATCAGCGATCGCACCCGGGCGGTGATTCCCGTTCACCTGTTTGGGTTGCCGGTGGATATGACGCGGCTGATGGCGATCGCTCAGGCTCACAATCTCTTGGTTGTCGAAGATTGTGCCCAGGCGACGGGAGCCGAGTGGGCAGGGCAAAAGGTGGGCAGTATTGGGCATATCGGCTGTTTTAGTTATTACCCCACCAAAAACCTGGGGGCTTGCGGCGATGGGGGCGCGATGACGACGAATGATGCCGCGTTGCGCGATCGCCTGCGTCGCCTGCGGGATCACGGGCGGCGGGGTGCTTATTATTACGAAGAATTAGGCGTGAATAGCCGTTTGGATGCGGTCCAGGCCGCAATTTTGCAAGTCAAGCTGGCCCATCTGGATCGCTGGAATCAGCAGCGCCAAGAGGTGGCGGCCCGGTATCAGCAATTGCTTCACCCGATTCCTGGCCTGGTACTACCGCAAGCAATTCTGGGTGGCAAAAGCGTCTGGAATCAATACACAATTCGCATCACTGAATCATCTGAATTATCTGAAACGTCTGAGCCTTCAGGATGTAAACGCGACATCGTGCGGACGCAGCTTCAGGAACAGGGGGTGATTGCGATGGTGTACTATCCTCTGTCGCTCCATTTGCAATCGGCCTATCAGAGCTTGGGCTACCAACCTGGCCAACTGCCCGAAGCGGAACGGGCATCCCGCGAAGTCTTGTCTTTACCCATGTTTCCGGAGTTAACACCGGAACAGCAGGATCAGGTAATTTACAGTCTGAAGGATTGTTTGGCGTGAAGGCGGCTGAAGAATTTCGGCGTTGCTGAATGCAAGTATGATTTGCCCTCGTCCCCAACCCTTCTCCCCCAAGAGAAGCTACTGTGTACACAGATCTCGACTCAACCTAAAGCTTCTACCGGGGGACTTCCCCCCCGTCCCCCGCTTTGTGGGGTCCTCACTCCCCCACGCCCCCCGAATAGGAGTTTGAGTGGCACGCCCCCGACTGGGTTTGAGACAGAGTTACGGCAACCTTGGTCCCAATCGGGGCATCACCCGACAACGGCTCCATCCCAGCCCCTTTGCATCGTCCCAGTCGTGCCCTCTGGAGGGGGTGTGGGGACGCAGCCGTCCTCCACGTTGGGGGGTTTGGGGGGGCGGCCCCCCAAGCAGAAGAGGTTGGGTTTGACCAGAGTAGAGTGCGATCTCAGGACTTGTGTGTACAAGGTAGCCCCCAGGAGAAGGGAGCTACAAATCTT
>JANRIS010000078.1:0-2541 GCA_033764685.1 Leptolyngbyaceae cyanobacterium bins.349 | reverse complement strand
GGGCGAAATGCTGATGATGGTTTCAAAGATCGTGTTGAAGCGTTTGAGTAGGGGGATTTCTGCTTGGGCTGCACTTTCGAGGGCAAGGCGAAAGTCTTCTGGAGTGGCTTGGTCGAGTTCCAATGCCGCCAGAAAAATTCGGGCGATCGGCAGGTCGGCGTTCAGCTCTAGCTTTTTGAAGACGGCGGCTGGATTGCGGCGATATAGTGCCAGAACTTCGCGCACTACACGATCTTGACGATTTGCCACCCGTAACCAAAAGATTGTGCGCTCTAAAATGAGGGCGACCGCGAGGATGGAGAACCCCAAGAGGGGGAACATGACGATGCCGCCAGCTAGGAAAAGGTTCTCAAGGGGCATAGGTCAGGCTATAGCTTCGTACGATCGGTCAAAATCTCGTAGCCCGTTTCTGTGACGAGAACCGTATGTTCAAACTGGGCAGAGAGGGAGTTGTCTTTGGTGATCACAGTCCACTTGTCCGCCAAGATTTCGGTTTCTTTGGTGCCTTCGTTGACAATTGGCTCGATCGCCAAGGTCATGCCTGCCCGCAGCTTCACGTTAGGCATCTCATGGGTGCGGAAGTTGAAGACCGATGGCTCTTCGTGCAAGTTGCGTCCTACACCATGTCCAGTATAATCTTCCACTACATAGTAGCCATGCGCTTCCACGTGATCTTGCACTGCCCCGGCAATATCCAGCAAATAATTTCCCGCCCGCACCTGCTCAATTCCTTTGTAAAGCGCTTCTTCTGCTACCCGCATCAACCGTTGCCCTTCGGAACTCAGGTTGCCCACCGCGATCGTGATGCACGAATCACCATGAAATCCTTGGAAATAGGCACCTGTGTCAATCTTAACCAAATCACCATCCCGAATCACTTTCTTACGGTTGGGAATGCCATGCACAACCTCGTTATTGACACTGGCACAGATGGAGGCAGGAAATCCACAGTAGCCCTTAAAACTGGGAGTCGCACCCATTTCTTTGATCCGCTTGTGAGCATAAGCATCCAAGTCTGCTGTGGTCATCCCTGGCTTGGTGATTTCGGCAACCTCCTTCAAGACTGTGGCAACAATCCGTGATGCTTGCCGCATAATTTCAATCTCACGACGAGACTTGATTTCCACACCCTTGCGAGACTTTTTGATGGCAGGAGCTTGGGGAGACGGGGAGAGCAGACCAAAAATATCCATGTAGATTTAGGCGGGATGATCCGAGGGAATAAGGTTGAGGTTGATGTTAAAAACCATCTCTTACGTTACCTTAATTTTTGGGGGATCGGCTATCAAGCGCCAATGAAACGATCGGTAACCATGGAACCTGACCCCTAAAACCTGACACCTGACACCTATTGCCAGTGGCTTGGCTCACGGGTGGCAGCAAGCAAGTCATCAGGGGTGCCGATATCGAGATAGCGTCCGTTGGGAAAGACCTCCGATTGTACGGTCAATCCCTGCTCGATCGCGGCTTGGATCACATCGCCGATCGGCAACTCTTTGGTTACAGACGGCACATTGCTATCCCCAGCAGCACGATGCTGCTCGATCGCCGCGAGATAGTCGTGCATGAACTGGGTGAAGGTGGGAGTCCAAACGGCGATCGCCCACATGTAACACAGGGGACTGGTCTTCAGCTTTTCTACGATGTGATGTACCCGTCCGGTGTCGTCAAACGCCACCATGCCCACCTTTTCTGGTTGGGTGCTGGGAAACAGACCCAACACCACATCAGCGCCCGTCGCTGCTTGTCGTGCTAGCAACCGAGCATAGGCATCCTTGGGCTGAAACAGGATATCCGGAAAGCCCAGCGCCACCAAAGAGTCCTGGACAAAGGGATATGCCTGGTTGAGGGTATATGCCACGCCGTAGGGTAGGTTCATGAGTAGATAACCCAAGTGCATCGCTAGCATAGAGCCATCGCCAAAATAGGCAGGAATATCCCACGTGCCAGTGCGGAGAATGAAGGAGGCGCGGGTGATCCCAGCCTGCTGCATGGTTTCCAGCAGGTAGTGGCTGACGACTTTGGGACGCAGACTGCCTTCGGTGTCAATGGCATGAAACCCGATCGGATACAGCTCTTTGCTTAGAGGCAGGGGAGCAATGCGCCGGGCTTGCCCCCCTGCTGGCAACAAGCCAATCACTGGGAGTACGTTAGCTGGCATGACAGAGGCGCTGGAGGGTAGGGATGAAATTAGGGTAGGAGATGGTAACGGCATCTGCCCGCTGAATCTGAGTGGACCCAGCAGTCACCAACGCGGCGATCGCCAAACTCATGGCAATCCGGTGGTCGGTGTGGCTATCCACGGCAGCGCCCACAAGGGGAGTGCCGCCTGTGATCTCCAAGCCATCGGCACGTTCGGTGACCTTAGCCCCCAAGCGGGTCAGTTGGGTTGCCATCACCGCGATGCGATCGCTCTCCTTCACCCGCAATTCTTCCGCATCCCGAATCACGGTCGTGCCCTGAGCAAACACCGCAGCCACCGCCAGGATGGGGATCTCGTCAATCAATCGAGGGATAATCTCGCCACCAATTTCACAGGCA
>JANRIS010000049.1:0-20408 GCA_033764685.1 Leptolyngbyaceae cyanobacterium bins.349 | reverse complement strand
AAAGTCAGCGATCTCGGTGGAAGCTGATACTGCGCGGATCACTGACTCACAAGTTGTTGCGATCGCTCAAAAATATTGACGTGCATATCATCGCCACTGATAAACAAGGTTATTAATGATAAGCTACTGATTCAAGTAATGGTAACTTGATGCTAAAGATTGCCCCTTCAATCACCCCATCCTGGGAGCCTTTTTGCTCATTGCCCATCGCCTGCAAGACAAAACCCCAGCCTGCAAAGACCGGGGTAAATAACCAAACTACTGAAGAAGCCATCTGTTCAACTGATCAGAATCGGGAGAAGCGATTCCAAAAACTCTTAGCTAACCGAGATGGCCGTCAGGATTGTTAAACCGACAAACAAAGCGGCGATCGCACCTTGAAACGCATAGCGCTGGATCTGCCATTCAGAGGGGAATTCGGCGTAGTAAACCGGGGGTTCAACAGCGTAGTTATTGAGCAAACCTTCGGTACTGGTGGTGTACATCTCGAAACCCTCTTCTTGTTAACTTATGTAAATAAATATAACAAGTATTGTTACAAATAGCAACACAATCTAGTTTTCTGGTATAGAAACCTGTTCTGAGGGTCATCAGGTTACCTGAACACTCAGCGGTGGCACGTTGTCATACAGCAAACGCCTCAGATGCGAACCTGGGGCGTTGGACCGTGGCTGTGGTGTCTCAGAGACTCCCCTTCCAGATCAGCAGGGGATGGAGACAAACTCAAGAACCATACTTTTCGATGTACGCCCGTTCGAGGTCAACCATTTGGGTGTCGTTAACGGTCATGTTGGCAGTGGAAGGCTGTTGTTCGGCGGCGTGCGCCTTCGGCGTTACCGCAAGGGTCGCGCTGGTGGCAATCAGAGTAGAGAGAACGAGACCGGATAGGATGGTAGAAATGGCGCGTTGCATCGTCTTTGTCTCCGTGTGAGTGGGTTGGAATCAACTGGTCTTGAATATTAGATTCGCAGCCCACCCTGAGACTGCCCTGACCGCAATCTGAGGAAAGGTGAGGAGTTTTCTGAGGGGACGCTGAGGGGATAAAGTTTTGCATGGGCGACCAGGCGCGATCGCTAGATGGCTTGCCCCTGAATCGTTCAACGTTGCCGTCTGCCCCCCAAGGCTGACCGAAAACGAGACTTTGAACGGTGCAGGCAAGGATGGGAACTTTAGCACTCCGCAACCCTTACTGAAATGTCCCTGGAAAAGGTCAGATTTCGAAATCAGAATTATAGCCGTAGCCATGTGAAACGTGGCTACGGCGAGTCAGAACACCTACCCAGAATCGGCTTCTCAGCAGTTTGATGTGTCCTAAGTGTTCTGACCAGAGCTATAATTTAGCTTGTCATTTTATGACAGTTTTCTGGGGTATTTGTAAGGTCGTTATTTCTCCGCGCTATTTCTCATTCGTACTTCTTGTTTGGAGATGGCAGGCTTGATCCCAGCATCTTTGAAGGCTTGAGTGAGCCGCAAGCGAAACTCACGAGTGACATTAAATTGTTGACCTGCCTGTGTTTGCACCCGGATTTTTAAAAGGAGTCCATTCAAATCAAACTGCTCAATGCCTAAAATATCGGGATCGCTAATGAGTTGTGTACCCCATACGGGATCAGATTGCATCGTTTGAAAGACCGATCGCAGCACAGATAATGCCTGCTTGACATCCGTTTCATAATCTACCAATACGGTGAAGTCCATCCGCGACCATTCTTTAGAACGGTTTGAGACGCTGGTAATTTCACCATTGCGGAGTGAAATCAATTCACCGGCAGAACTGCGAAGATGAGTCATGGATAAGCTCATATCTTCAACCACTCCAGCCATCTCTTTCACTGCGACCAGATCGCCGATCGCGAAGGCATCCTGTGCCAGTAGCATCCATCCCGCCAGAATATCTTTAATGGCAGACTGGAATGCTAAAGAGATCGCCAGTCCAAACACGCCAATCTCGGTGAACAAGGTCAACCCGGTAGAAAGAGAGAGAGAGGCGTATGCCAAAACGAGTCCTAGGATGACTAAAAAAATGGTTGTGACTTGTTTCCAGATGGGTGATAGCGTGAGTAATCGTTGTTGCCGACGATTGATTTGAGTCGGTGATGTTGAAAAGTCTGCCTGTGCCCAGCGCGCTAACCCGCGATCGATGAGCAGGTGGCTCCCAATAATCGCGATCGCCGTCAAGAGTCCAATCAGCAACAGGGCAACGGGTTGGCGAAAGAGCAAAATGCCTGCCCCTCGCGTTTGGGGGAAGCGTTGCAAAATCCAGGCAATAGCAAAGCCCCCAACCATGACCACTAATAGTTGCACAATCCGTTTTTGCCAGGTTTTGCGATCGCTGCGTCGTTTGAGGTCAAATAGTTGTTGCTCAGAAATCGTTGAACTGGGGTTTAGTTCATCCTCCCTCAGTTGTTGTTGAGAAAACCGGTCTTGTTGCCTACGATAATCTTGCCGCAATTGTCGTCGTACTATGTGCAGTTGGCGTTGTATCCAAATCAGAATTGCGATGATTAACACCGAGATCGCACCCCCGATGGCAGCGGCTTGGGCTTGCGATCGCAGGTTGGCAGGTTGACGTTCCTCAATCGCTCGCACCAACCCTTGTTGAATTTTACGGGCATAGTCTTCAGCGAGTTCTGGTTCCGTTAATCCATAAATTTCCGCATCCAAACTGGTGACAGTCAAAATCGGTTTCATGGGGGTGCCATTGATAATGACTTGCACAGCAGGTTGTTTATTAAACTGTGTGGTCACAACCTGGACTGATTCAGGTGGAATTCTATTTTCGACTAGCGATCGCACCTGTGCTTTAAGACGACTCTCAATTAGATTGCGACGAATTTGTAAACTACCGAGTCCCCATTGATCTCCCTTCTCTGTTTGGCGCTCGGCAGCGATCGAAAATAAATCGTGCCCATCCAGCCGCACAGGTGCATAGGCGACATCCCCAATCAATCCGTAAGGTTTCCAGCCCAGGGAGCCTTCTAATTCTTGCGTCTGCCCAGGTGCGATCGCACTCAGGCTCACTGTCACCCCAATCAGCCAACTCAGAAAGAGGTATCGCATCATTTTTTGTGCAGCCAAGGCGCTCACGATCCGTAACTGATCTCCAAGCAAGTATTATGTCCCATCTTAAGTACCATGTTCATCGGGTCAGCGCTTGTCATTCAATGCCAGGTTTAAGGTGAATGCGGTTGCCAAACGTTACCCATCCAACTAATTTGTCTTTTTTTGAGCTAAAATACGCCCTAGGAATGAGAATTAATGAACCTGTAAAAATTGTCATTTTTTGCTAACGCTCAGAATCGCTGAGATCCTTCACTTCGCAGCGCTTATTCAGAAGGGCAATCTTTCAAGTTATTGAGTTCATCATCCTTAGTAGGTTGCCAAAAGATTGCTTGATGGACTAAGTTATGCAACGCCGACTCGGCGTGCTTGCCATGACACCGATTCCGCTCATCCGTACCAGTAGTATTTTGCCGATGCTCGGATTTCTCGAACGCATTGGTGCTCCGGTGGAACGGTGTTTGCAGGAGATTGGTTTACCCATTTCCACGGCTACCGATCCCGAAACGTTGATCCCGATTTATTCAGCGTTCACCTTTATAGAAAAGATGGCGCGGCGAGAAGGGATCGACCATCTGGGCATTGTGGTGAGTCAGCAGGTTGAATTTAGGGACATGGGTTCCTTACCCATGCTTGTGTTGCAATCGCTCACGCTGTATGAAGCGATCGCAACTATATCTAGATTAGTGACGACAACTTACAATTCGGGCGCACGGGTTTGGTTAACGCAACAACAGGATCTAGCCTGGCTGAACCATCAATTTCTCAATCCAGCCCAGGTGAATAATCAACAGTCGCAGTACTTTACCTGCTTGACTTACTTGAAGTTGATCCAGATGGTTGCAGGTCCAGCGTGGCAACCGGCGGCATTACATATGCAAGCCGAGCCATTGCCAGGATTGACAGATCACCCCCTCTTTGGGACGACGCAGGTGCGGTTTAATCAGCCCCATAATGCGATCGCCTTTCCCAAAAAACTCCTCAGCTTGCCGTTGCAGCACCTGAAATCCCGCGATCGGCAACCTGATCCAGGTAACCTCTATCAACAGATTCAAACGAACCCTCCAGCTTCAGATCTGGCAGGTTCATTGCAGCAATTAATTCAATTACTGCTGACCGATCGGAGTCTCAATATTCACGTTGTCGCGGCAGCCACAGGTAGCAGTATCCGCAGTTTTCAACGAGAGTTAGCCGCCCATAACCTCAGCTATTCGCGTCTAGTAGATAAAGTTCGGTTCGATCTCGCGGTCAAGCGCCTGCTCAACACCCCTCTGCCCATCACCGAAATTGCTTACGATCTGGGCTACACCGATGTCGCTAACTTTACCCGCGCCTTTAAACGCTGGGCTGGCGTTTCCCCCAGAGAGTTCCGCCACCAGCATCAAGCAAAATTCTCCCAATAATTGTTCTGGTTATGCCATGTCATAGTCCTTATCGCGGATCATAAACTCCTCTGGGGTCAGCCACGCCTCTGGGGTCAGCCACGCCTCTTGGATCATAGACTCCTCTTGGATCATAAACCCCTCTGGGGTCGGCCACTCCGGCAGGACCGGGCACGCCCACACCCGGATAAACATACGGAACTGGAGCTGCCACAGGTGTCCCAACCACTCCTCTAGCAGGAACTCCCGGACCCACTCCCACCATGCCGCCACCGACCCCTAAGCTCGTGCCAACTCCCGGACGGGCACCCAAAGAACCTGCCCAAGCTGCGCCACTGCTGAGGATCAGTCCAGCCGTGCAGAGCGGGATGAAAGTGCTTGAAATTAAGGAATACTTTAGTTTGTTCATCTTTCAATCCGTGTGGTTGTCATGAATGAGGTTAAGATCAATTTCCGGTTTTCTTCGGTTCCATCGGTGCGCTCACTGGCGGCAGCGTGAGCAGGTCAACTTTCTTCGCTTGGGCAGGAGGCACAAAACTGAAAGTTTGATCATCCAACTTGGGTGCGGTATTCCAGTTATTGAGCAGCGCTGTGAACTGCAGCCCCTGAACTTCCTGCTTATCTGTGATGACCAGTTTACAAGGGACTGGCGTGGAGTCATTTTCAATCCAAATTTGCCAATCAATGTCCTTTTTCCGAAAAGCTAAATGATGACACATCTGACCCTGCACTTTGCTCAGCCCAATATAATACCCAACGGTAGTGCCACTGGTCAGGTACTCATAGACATTGGTATAAATTAAGTCTGCCAGAGGCGCTCTGAGATTGTAGGTTTTGATAGCATGGAGCAAAGCGTTGTCGATTTCAGCCGGTGCAAGAACTGTGCTGTAAGCATTTTGGGTTAAGTCCATCAGCGTCATGGTCTTGCCATCATAAAAAAGTTGACCACTGCTGAGGTCGCCTTCTGAGTAAATTTTGAACTGGTTTGGACGACGCACGATCGCGGTGACATTGCGGCCAAATTGGATTTTCTGACCAGAGTCAAACAAGATGTCTTCTGTAATCTCAGCTTGTACAGAAAATTGTGGCAATCCCTTCAAATAATCGCTCATCTGCTTCAGGATTTGGGCTGCCTGAGGCTCGATCGCGGGTGTTTTGTTGCCTTTGGGCAGTTCGTTGCTTTGCCCTGGCAAACCAGTCAACGCCCAGCTAGAGCCAATCAGAACGCAAAGAACTCGATCAAAAATTTTACCCATCACCATGCTCCTTCATGACTCATCAATTCTGGTCAGCGGTTAACGCTATGCCAAGCTGGTGTTCCCCAGCGATCGCGTCCCGGCGCTAATTCACTGTGACAATCACATATTGATTACCAGAAGACTGGTAATAGACCCCGTTGTAGTAATACAGGGAAGTGCCCTCGACGACGACGGTTGAGTAGCCCACAGGTAAAGCGGCGACATAGGCTGAAGTGGCGTAAATTGTCCGCCGCGTAGTGCGCCGTGCGACACCTGCAGCACTGACAGGGGTCAAGGGGCGACCAAAGACAGCGGCGGCAGGCGGAGTCACCCACGTGCTGTGTAAAATCCCATCTGTCACCATGGCTGCTGTTAACACACTACAAGTCAGGGCGATCGCGCGCATAATTGATTTCATGATTGGCCTCCTGGGGTGGGTGTAAATTCATCCAATTCGCTGGCGGGCAAAGCGGGTAACTTCCTGGCTCCGGGCGGGGCTGAAAAGGTGAACTGGTTTGCCTTAATTTGGGGATTCGTCACCCAGTCGCGCAAGCGCATTTCGTATTGCGGTGCTGCGGTTTGCCATTTGCTGGTAATGGTGTATTTCAGGGGCAAGGGGCGATCGCCCGTTTGCACCCAGAGTTGCCAGTCCACCTCGGCTTCTCGAAATGCCAGGTGATGACACTCAACGCCATTTACATACGCCTTGCCGAGATAAGTGCTGCTTTCCACCCCTTCTGAGAGGATGGCGTAGGGATTGGCAAAGAGTAAATCCGCACCCGGAGCCGGAAACCCTGTTTGCAACTCAAACACCCGAATCGCGTTATCAATCGTGCCCGGTGCCGTCATCTGAGTGTAGACATTACTGCGCTTGCCATGTACCGTCAGCGTTTTGCCGTCAAAAATAAACTCCGCTTGGGCAACGGGTCCCTGGCGTTGAATGAAGAAACTGCCGGGACGTTGCACCGCTACAGTGGCGACACTACTGAGTTGCAACTTCTGACCATTGGGAGTGACCACATCCCAGCCAATATCGGTGTTGACGCTAAACGCTGGAGTGGCAGCCAGATACGCAGACATCGATTGCAAAATGCGGGTCGCGTTGGGGTCGATCGCCTCGGCACTGCTGACGGCTTCACTGGCAAAACTGACAATCGCCGTTATCCCAATCGTCAGGCAACGCCAACCCGTCTGGGAAATCAAATTTGTTCTATTCATAGGGAACTTCATGAGGTGAAATTTGGGAAATTGTCTCAGGCTGCTTTTCCAGCCTGAAAAGCTACACTCGTTGCATCTCGGGCGGTGTCCAGCGACCCTCAAGCGCATCATCCGTGGGCCAATAGAGCCGCATCGCGATGAAAAACGGACCCTGAGGCGCAGGCAACCAGTTCGCTTGCTTGTCTTCACCGGGCGAGTCGTGCTGAATGTAGAACGTTAGACCGCCATCGGCATCCTGCTGGAATTGCGGCAACATGGGAGAGTTGAGCAGGTAACGGTTGAGCGGATTCGCGACCAGCAAACTTTCGGGTAATTGATACATCGTCAGCGACCAGAAGGCATGCACGGGGGGCAATTGATCGGCAGCGAAATGCAAGGTATAGCGATTTGTGCCGTCAAGTGGCTGGCGATCGGCATCCACTGTGTAGAGCGGATACATCGCCTCCTGTTTGGAATTGCCATAGATACCCAGAACCGCAGCCGCCATGCGGTAAAGGTAGTTATTCTGCAAATACTCTCGGGTGCCAAATACATCGCCAGAGGTGATTTTCCCAGTATCAATTTTTTGTTGCTTCAACTCACCGAATTCTGCCCAGGCATCAGATATCCCCGCAGCGATCGCGGCTTTTACTTCAGGCGAGAGGGTGTCTACGTCTAAGTGCAGCCCAGCACCAACATTGATTTTGGCAAAACGGGACATCAGGTCTTGCTCCGAGGGATGAGTCGGGCAAAATTGCAAGATGAAATTGAGGATGTTGAAGAACTCCAGGGAAGTCTTTTGGGTTTCTGGGGTCAGCGGTTCCATGAAATCGATCGCAGGTGCCGCTGCTGGTGGGGCTTGACCGAGGAAGGTGGAGAGGGTTTGCGCCTGATATCCCGCCTGGATCTGCTTGACGTGATCGAGGTCAGCCGGATTAAACAACTGCGTGCGGTAGGCCGCCAAGACTAACTCAGTCTCTGAGCGAATTACTTTTTGCACCCCCTCAGGCGGTTCGCCCTGCCAGTTGGGTCCGGTAATCAGAAAACTGCCACCATTGTTACCCGTGGCACGACTACCAATGTAATCAAAGTTGAAGGTATAGAGATCGATCAGTTGGACGCTGAAGTAGCGATCGCCGTCCATTGGGGGCACTGTCAATACAAGGGGTTCTGCCCGCAAATCCATCCCCAACATGGAATAAGGCGTATCTGAATTCGGGGTTTGCACCGCTTTGTCAGCGGCGGTGAAGACGCGCGGCATGTTCCGGATCTGGTTCCAGGGGGCTTTGTATTCGGGATTGGTGGAATCGACAAAGTAGGCATGTTGAATGCGGTAACTATCGACCATCGGGTAGCCGTAAATATAGGCTTCTTTGGCGATCGCGCGGGCTTCTGCGGGGCTGATTGTGAGGGGGTGTGGTGTCATAGGAGGGTGTTTTGCGGGTCTGTGTCTGGCTGCTGTTGGACGGGTCTAAACCCTGATTCACTGACAAGTTTCTTGATCAATCGCCCGAACTGCCCTTTCCCAATTTGGGAGGCTACCGTGTACACACAAGTTGCCCCCTCATCCCCCAACCCCTTCTCCCTGTGTGGGAGAAGGGGAGCCAGAGGTGGATTTGAGCGGGTTCGTTCCCCCTCGCCCGTTGCTGGGAGAGGGGGCTAGGGGGTGAGGGTCAACGCTAGGGCTAGATTGAATCACTTGGGTGTACACGGTAAGTTTGAGCGGGGGGTTGGAGTAAGCAGGAGCGATCGCCTGTTATTGCCTTGCCATCGCCACTTTTAGCCGTTCTTCTGGTGAAATCAGGTGGTCATGATCATCTTTACCCACATCTAACTGCACCCAATGGATTTTGCCCGTGAACTTGCTGCTGTGAGCGGTGTAATCGGGGCTTACAGGTGTCCCAGATTCATAGCCGATGTCAGTGGTTTCGTCTGCCGAGAAGATCATGGGTTGTGTTGCTTCCACCCGCCCAGTCCCAACGGATTGCCCGTCATAGTAAAGGGTGACGTTACCACCTTTGGCTAAGCCGCCGCCATCGTAGGCAAACTCCATCCGCACCTGATGTTTTCCAGTCGGAATGTTGGTGGTTGCCTCAACCGGAAACTCATGGATGCCCAACACGTTATAGGTAAACTTGAGCTTGCCTTCCTTGGCATAAACACTCCAGCCGCCGAACTTTCCACCCTGGGCGATAATCACCCCGTTGGCGGGTTGGTCTTTGACTTCGATTTCAGCCGTGACGGAGAAGGACTTGTTTTTGATGCTGATCACGCTGTTTTCCGACAGGCGACCCATGCCCGCAAAGAAGATTTGCGAGTCTCCTTTGACCAAAGACGGACGACCTGCCGTGGCAGGATCGATGCGCTCCGTCTGGCGATCGTCTAGGGGCAGCACGTTGTACTTCACCGCTTCAATCAAAAACTGGCGCTGCAATTCGTGCAATTTTTCCGGGAACTGATCCGCCAGATTGTGTGCCTGCGACCAGTCTTTGCTGCCGTCGTATAACTCCCATACATCCTCATCAAAGGGCACCATTGTTTGTCCCACCATGACCCAGGGGGTGCGGTGTTTGGTGATGGCGCTCCAGCCTTTGTAGTAAATGCCTCGGTTGCCGAACATTTCAAAGTACTGCACATCATGCTGTTCAGGGGCATTCGCATCGTTGAAGCTATACGCCATGCTGGTGCCTTCATAGGGACTTTGCAGCACCCCATTCACCATTGTTGGTTCAGGAATTCTCGCGATTTCTAGCACCGTGGGAGCCACATCAATCACATGGCTAAACTGGTGCCGTAAACCGCCTTTTTCTTGAATCGCTTTGGGATAACGGACGATCGTGCCATTGCGGGTACCGCCCCAGTGAGAAGCCACCTGTTTTGTCCATTGGTAGGGCGTATCCATTGCCCATGCCCAGCCCACAGCATAGTGGTTGTAAGATTCGGGGGAACCGAATTCATCCAGTTTAGACAGCATGAATTCGGGCGTTTCCAGCGCTGCCATGCCGTTAAAGTTAGCCATTTCGTTAAAGGCACCGTGGATGGTACCTTCAGCCGACGCACCGTTGTCACCGACAATCACATACACTAGGGTGTCATCCAGAATTTCCAGCTCTTCCAGAGCTTCAATCACCCGCCCCACATTGTAATCAGTATGCTCCAGGAAGGCGGCGTAGACCTCCATCTGGCGTTCCAGCACCTGTTTGTAAGCCGGTTCCATCTCATCCCAGGCGGGAATTTCGGCATGGCGGGGAGTCAGTTCGGCATCCGGACCAATTACTCCCAGTTCTTTCTGGCGAGCAAAGGTCATTTCTCGTTGCCTGTCCCAACCGTGGGTAAACTTGCCTTTGTACTTGTCAATCCACTCTTGCGGGACGTGATGCGGGGCATGAGTCGCACCGGGGGCAAAGTACATAAAGAAGGGCTTATCGGGCATGAGGGCTTTTTGCTGGCTGACCCAGGCGATCGCTTTATCGGCTAGATCATCTGTCAAGTGATAGCCTTCTTCCGGCGTGGCAGGGGGTTCGATCGGCGTTGTACCTTCATATAAAGCTGGATCCCACTGGTTGTTCTCGCCCCCAATGAAGCCATAGAAATATTCAAATCCGCCACCCCCTGTGGGCCACGCATCAAAGGGACCCATCGGGCTACTTTGCCAGACGGGCACTTCATGACACTTGCCAAACATAGAGGTGGAGTAACCATTCAGCTTGAGCGTCAAGGCGAGAGGGGCTTTGGTGTTTGGGCGAACAGAACATTGCCCTGGAGCCGCTGTTGCCGTTTCAGTGATGTTGCCCATGCCCACCGAGTGGTGATTGCGTCCGGTCAGGAGTGCCTGTCGAGTCGGGGCACACAGAGCGGTGGTGTGGAAACGGGTGTATTTCAATCCTTCCGAGGCCAGTTTCTCAAATGTCGGCGTATTGCAGGGACCCCCAAACACACTGGATGCCCCAAACCCCACATCATCCAGCAAGACAATCAGGACGTTGGGCGCACCGGCTGGCGGACGCAAATCTCGAATGGGCGGATAGTGGGTGTCAGGGTTTTTGGCATCGTAGGTGGTCAAACCAAAGTAGGTTTGATCTGGAATGGGCAGAATTTGCCGTTGAACTTGACCGTTTTGGGACATGGTAACTCTCACAAAATTAAGGTTGAAACTGGCGAGGCAAACAGGTACAGGAGGAAATCCAGCCTCTTTGCAGAGATGGGTTTAACTCTTGACTAAAGAGCGTTTACGCCAGACGGTGTACGGGATGGAGACAATTGCTGTGATTAAGGCATAGGTAATCAGGGTGCTGATAATGCCGCCTTTGACAAAATCCAGGTTGGGAAAATTGAGCGTGACCAGGAGAATCGCGAGTCCGGCGTTGCGCGTGACGGTGGCATAGGCTAGATCGGTGCGTGTATTCGGATCAGGTCCGCCTAGGAGGTGCCCACAGACTAATGAGGCGATCGCCATCCCTGCGATCGCCAGGTAAGTCAAAAACCCGGCAGCAAGGACTTTGTGCAGAGAGACGACGAGCAACGCGATCGCCAGTAACACCAGCAACAAGTTGGCAATTTTGCCGACGGGTTCCTGCCAGTCATGCGCCAGTTTGGGCAAATATTGTGCCAGTAACACCCCCACCCCCATTGGTAACACCTGAGCCAAAAAGATTTGGTGGGCAATCTCCTGCGGCGATAACCACGCCTGGTTGGGATAGAACTGAGACAAGAGGCTGGCAGTTAGGGGAATGCTAACGATCGCCAACAAGCAAACCGTAAATTGCAAACTTGCCGCAAATTGCTCATGTCCACCCGCTTTCAAACTCTTTTGCGGAATCGTCGGCGCACCGGGACAGATCATTATGGCTCCAACCCCCAAGCGTTCAGCGACCGTAAATCCTGGCATGAAACCAAGCAGAACTCCAAACAAGGGTACTGCAACGAAGACCGAGATCAGCGATCGCACCAGCAAGGACGGTCGCCGCCAGAGCCAGATTACATCCGCAAATGTCCAGCGCAAGCCCATTGAGAACATTAGGACGAATAGGGTCAGGGCTGCGAAGTTTTTGAAAATTGTCCGCATCAGTTCCTGAGTTTGGGTTTCAGGCGCAGCTTGCGACGAAATCTGCGGGATGGCACGAGCGATCGCCACCTGATTGCTGCCCTGACGATAGACGACGGTTCCGCCTTTAAGAATGGTGAGTTCCGAAGTACCGAGCGGATTAATCACCACAATGTATTGTTGATCGCCCACTGTAGCGATGTATTTCGTCGGGTCTTTGGCAGGATTGCCCGCTGGTGTAATCGCAACGGGCACTCTGTCCAGGGGTTGTGTCTGGTTTACCTTGTCATACACATTGACATAGGCTTGCGCTCCTTCTTGATAGATTCGCACGGCATAGCGATCGTTTTGAAACAACAAAGCAGTGTCTGCAACAGGAATTTCCTCCAGCGCGATTGGTGCCGCACTCGCAGGGGTAGAAGTGGGAGTGGGAGCCTGAGCAAGCCAGTCTGGAGACTCAACCGAGTGCTGTGGTTTCCAGTCAGATTGAGGCAAGGATGCGATCGCGGATAACTGCCCAATCCCAACTAGAGCCAAGATTAAAATACTCAGAAAACTGACTAGAAAAACTTTTCTCGCAACTCCCTTGAATAAACCATGAAACCTAAATGGAAACATTAGCGAATTAATCAATGAGTTAATTGAAGCTAAAAACCGACAATTGCTCTGGTTCTATTGCTCTTTAAGCCTCAAAATGGACACATTTTTGATGATGTCCTCTGGCAGAGCAGAGGAGAACAAAATTTTGATTATGGTGCTGGCAGACTGCCCCAAGACCCACTCATTTTTCAGCAAATGCGATCTGAGTTCTTGTCATTTTGTGCCAAAGGGAAGCGCGATCGCAAAGTGTCTTTAATCTTTACAAGGTTTGCGAACTACTCTCGATAGCGACAGCCGGAGCGCTTTATCGCAATTAAGTCAGCCTGTCACCGCTAGAGGCACTTTTTATATAGTTGTACCAATTTGATTTCGACACGCTACAGATTGAGATCCCCCTTATCAAGGGGGATTGAGGGGGATCGGTGCAAGGAATGTGCCACTATCACCGTTTAAATCGGCATTACGATTTATTGAGATTTTCTTGTCACTTCGTGCCAACTTTGTATTCTTCTTTTATAGAGAAAAGCTGGCACTGGCTTGGTCAGCGACCTGGCGACAGAACCTTTGCTGATAACGCCATCATCTTCTACATCTCACAGCTCACACATGGATACCATTCCTCTTGCCAAAGCCTCTCTAGCACTGCCATTTATCAAATTTCTTGACCAAATTGGAGCACCTACTGAACGGTATTTAGAACAGGTTCACTTACCAATCGATGCCTTCTACAATCTCAATACTTTAGTTCCTTTACATCAGGGGTGTGCGTTTCTAGAATTAGCCGCGCAAAAAGAAGGATTAGAAGACCTGGCAATTTGGGTGGGGCAACAGACTCAAATTCCCCAGTTGGGATCCGTGTGGCCACTCCTGGACCAATCCCTCACCTTATATGACCTGCTGCACAAAATCTTGCAGTTCCGTAAAACATGGAATTCTGGTGCAAAAGTTTGGCTCACTGAAATGGGAGATCATCAGTGGCTGCATCATCAATTTCTCTTGCCTCAACAGTTCCAGACTGGGCAAGCCAACTACTATACCATCTCCAATTATTTAAATTTAATCCGTTTGGTTTCTGGATCCGAGTGGCAACCAGAGCAACTCTATATCAGAAGTGGAATAAGCAAAGCAATTTTAGAAGTGGACTATTTATCCAACACGCCGATCCAGTTCAATCAATCCAGTAATGCCATTTGCTTCTCTAAAGCCTTGTTGAGTAAACCCCTCACGCTCCCAAGTACGGCTTTCACCGCTAATAATTTAGCAGAGAGTTTACTGTCAACTGTTCCTGCCGATGGGTTTCAAGCATCACTGGAGCAACTGATTCAAAGTCTCTTGCCGAGAAAGTATCCCAGTCTAGCGATCGCAGCAGCAGCAGCAGGAGTCAGCATCCGGACATTGCAGCGACGATTAAAAGAGCACCAGTTGAACTACTCTCAGCTCATTGAAAAAATTCGGTTTAATCAAGCTGTTAAACTACTACAAGACCCAACGACTCAACTCATTGATATTGCATTTGAACTCGGCTATACCGATGCTGCTAACTTCACCCGGGCTTTCAAACGCTGGACTGGTGTTTCCCCCCGTGAATTCCGGCGATTGCATTTGCGAAGATAATGGCAGAGGTAAATTAAATTTGACGAAATAGCATCTAGTGACTGGCTATAGAGATGCTAGCAATTTTACCCGCGCTTGCAAGCGCTGGACAGGAATTTCGCCTAAAGCCTACATGCGTCAATCTCGCTGATAACAACGTCTCAACAGGTGGCACCAAATGACAAGAACTTGAGCATGGGATTTTCTATGATTTCGCCTGTGCTTCACTTAATCGGTTTGCCCAAAAAGCAAATGAGTACAGTGAAAATGGCTTGTAACCATTTTCACTGCATTTTTAATGGTGAATTGCGGATCAAGGTGGAGTGCGGCAGTTAGCTAAACCACGAACGAGTTTTTAATTTATGCGTTCCACTTGTTTTTCCAGAGGTGCCAAATGGTTGCCGAACAGTCAACAGTAACCTCGATCGCAGCGCCTCAACCCTCCAGTCATTCTGGCATGGGGGCGATCGTGTATCCCGGTGGAGTTGCCTTTCGGGTTTGGGCACCCTTTGCCGCTCAAGTATTTGTGGGTGGGGACTTTAACAACTGGTCGGGCGATGCCAACCCACTTGCTTCTGAAGGCAATGGCTATTGGTCAGTGGATGTTCCCGGTGCCCAGAACGGGCAAAAATACTGTTATGCCATTCATCACCCGAATTACCCCGAACCACTCTTACGCACCGATCCCTATGCGCGGAGTGTCGATGACGATCACGACAAAGCGACAATTCTGGCATCTGATTATGATTGGGGCGATCACCACTTTGAAATGCCAGCCTGGAATGAATTGGTCATTTACGAGTTGCATCCTGGGTCGTTTCGGATGGCGACGAAACAAGAAGGCACCTTTCCGCGCACTGAATATTTAAGGGAATTGGGCGTTAACGCCGTCGAACTGTTGCCGATTTCTGGGTTCCCCGGTGACATCTCAATGGGCTACAACACCGCACTCCCCTTTGCTGTAGAGAGTAGCTACGCGAAAACAGCGACAGTCCTCAAAGATCTGGCGAAAACCTCTCATGCCGCAGGAATTGCCGTGATTTTGGATGTGGTCTACAACCACTGGGGCCCGATGGGCTTAGAAACCTGCTTGTATCGGTTTGATGGCTGGTATGAGAATGATGGCGGTGGCATCTACTTCTACAACGATTGGCGACGACATACCGCCTTTGGCGATCGCCCTGATTTTGGGCGGCCAGAGGTACGGCAATATATCCGCGATAATGCCTTGATGTGGTTGGAGGAATTCCAACTCGATGGATTGCGCTTTGATTCCACCGTCAACATTCGCAATGCCCACGGGAGCGAGGGGCCTTACGGTGACTTACCGGAAGGGTGGAGTTGGCTGCAATGGGTGAACAATGAAATTGATGCCCATAGCCCCTGGAAGATTACGATCGCGGAAGATCTGCAAAATAATGAATGGATCGTCAAAGACACGGCCTCCGGTGGAGCCGGGTTTGATGCCCAGTGGGGCAGTTCCTTCTACTGGCCTGTGCATGAGGCATTGACCCATCCCAGTGACCAGGGTCGGGATATGGAAAAAGTGCGAGATGCCTTGTACGGTCGGTTTTGTGGCGATGCCTTTAAGCGCATCATTTACATTGAGAATCACGATGAAGTCGCGGAATGCAACGGCAAAGTGCGCTTGCCGGAAGCGATTGATCCAGGTCATGCCGATAGCTGGTATGCCAAGAAGCGATCGACATTGGGAGCAGCGTTGTTGATGACGGCTCCGGGCATTCCCATGATTTTCCAGGGACAAGAATTTTTGTCATGGGGTACCTGGAAAGATAGTGAACCGATGGATTGGAGCCATCTTGATCAGTTTAGAGGCATTCATGATCTCTATCGCGACTTGATCCATTTACGGCGCAACTGGTTTGACAATACCCGTGGTTTGCGGGGGCAACATATTAATGTTTTCCATGTGAATAACAACGATAAGTTGATCGCTTACCATCGCTGGGAAAGTGGCGGACCTGGTGATGATGTGATTGTGATTCTGAATTTTGCTGATCGCGCGTATGACAGTTACGCGATCGGGTTTCCGCAGGAGGGCACTTGGTGGACTCGCTTCAATAGTGATTGGCAAGGCTATGATGCCTACTTTGGTAACTTTGGTGGGTACACCACGACCGCATCCTGGGGCAGCAAAGATGGCATGCCGTGTTCTGGCAATGTGGGAATTGCCCCCTACAGCGCCCTGATCCTATCCCAGTAGAGTTGAACCACAGCCTTTGGCACCCCCAGGAACAACCCTTTTGGAGAGGGCGGGGGGGCGACCCCCCAAGCAGAAAATGTTGGGTTTGATCAGATAAGGTCTCTCAGTTTTTTAACAGTGAGCTAGGCTATGACAGCCTGGGGCGATTGGGTCAATATTTGCAAACGCCGATTTTATGTGCTGGTTTATCAGCCACAACAATTGCGATCGGGAAAAACACCCGTTGTGATTTTGTCACACGGACTGGGTTCCAAACCGGAGGACTTTGCCAGACGGGCACAGCATTTAGCCTCCTATGGGTTTGTCGTTGCTTTACCCCAACATCCGGGCAGCGATGCAGGCCAAGTGCAAGAACTCAAGGCAGGTTTATCGGGGGCATACTTCCTCACCAGTGACTTCATCGATCGCCCCAAAGATATTAGTTATGTGATTGATGAATTGGAACGACGGAATCAATCTGAGTTTGGTGGACAATTAGACTTACAATCTGTAGGCGTTGCAGGCCACTCCTTTGGGGGATATGGAGTGTTGGCTGTTGCTGGTGCCACAATTGATTTTGACTTCCTTCAACAACAGTGCGATCGCCAGTTTGCCTATCTTGATACCTCATTGTTGATGCAATGTCGGGTGTTGCAACTACCCCGGCAAGCCTATAACTTCCGAGATCCGAGAGTGAAGGCAGTTTTTGCTGCGAATCCTGTGAATTATGCAGTCTTTGGTCCAAAGGGATTGGGTCAAATTACTATCCCAGTCATGCTGGTGGGGGGCAGTGATGATCCAGCAACGCCAGTGGTTTTCGAACAAACTCAGTCTTTTCCCTTGTTAAGGTCTCCCGTCAAATACCTAGCATTGGCAGAAGGGCAAGCCCATATCAACCTGGCAAATCTCGATGCCGGAATGACTCACACACTCAATTCCATTAAAGGTCTCTCGCTGGCCAGCCCTTATGTTCTAGAAAGTTATGCTGATGCCATGTTGTTAGCCTTTTTTGAGAGCTATATCGCTGGAAACTCTGCTTATCAAGCCTACATGCAGTCGGCTTATGCAAATTATCTGAGTCAAGACCAGAAGTTCAAATTGTTTTTGATCAGTCGGGCATCTGAAAGTGCCTTAAATTCAGAAATCGCGAAGTTCAAATCTAAACCCTAGTCGAGACTGATGAGAGATGCGTCTGACTGTCTGACACATCTCGGTCAAGGATAGGCGGATTAAGTCTTGCAAGCTGGCTGGCTGACAGAAGTGGGTGAAAGCTAAACACGGTGGACTTTGTCAAGAAGGGTAGAGAGCCATGAGCAGCCCTCACGTCCCCACCATCACTGAGAAACGGGAACTTCCTGAGCATCATTCCCCAACTCCAGCTTGGGAAGCAGTGCGGCACGTTTGCCCTACATTCCCAGCGAAATCCTCCCACTATGTAAATAATTCGTTATACTAATTTACATAACTCAACAATCGAAGCCTTTAGCTCTATTCCTATCATCAAGCTCATAATTCCCACCCAACTTGGGTTACAAGAGATAGCTATGAATCAGGACATCGAATTGACTTTAGAGCAAGAATTCAGCCTCATCAGTTTTACAGACCAAGTGCAGCGAATGTCTCGCGAGCAGGCTCAAGAATTGCTGATTGAGCAATACCGTTGCATGATGCGGCGGGAAACAACCTATCGAAACCTGTTGAAGCACGAATGGCAATTAGATGTGCAGTCTATCACCTCTTGAAGTGCTAGCTATTTTCACATCTCATTTCTGGACAAATGCTGACAATTACACATCTGGAGTCACGCTCATGACGAGTTCTACAAAAAAAGTCCCTTTATCTGATGATCGCAATGGTTGGGCTTGGGGATTTACGCCTCAGGCAGAGAGTTGGAATGGCCGTCTAGCCATGATTGGGTTTGTGTCCGTCCTGGCGATCGAGTTGTTGTCTGGGCAGGGTGTGCTTCACTTCTGGAATCTGTTGTAAATCAATTGAAATTGAATCTATTTTTAGAGAATGTTTTGCAAAGCATTCTCTGAATTTAGTGCACAATTATTTAGGTCTGCTATGACTACTCTCTCAAGTCTCAAGAACTGCAGGCCATCAAGATTTTTCATTTCCAATCCATTTTCTAATCAGGTTCTACGTTTGTTACGAAGAACTGTTCTGATGAGTTTGCTGATTGGCTTGATTTGGTTACCCGGACTTTCCCTCAAATCAGCCTTAGCCCTGCCGACTTAGGAAGTGGCAATGCCTGAAACGATCGCATCGCAACTTGTTGATCCCACAGCTAATGAAAGCGATCGCATCGCTGCATTAATTGCCTGCTTACCCAAACAACTGAGTCAACCCAGCTTCAAGCAGGCTTGGAGTGAAATGAAGAACGATCAACTGGAGCGAGCGTTTAATCTTAAAGCGAACCCAAAACTCAGTGAAGCAGAAACTGAATTGGCACGCTGTATGAGTAACAAAGGATTCACCAGTTAGTTCGTTCATTTGCAGCTTTTTATAGTCGTCCAAAGTTCAAGTTCTAAACCCTTACCATTGGTGAAATATGTCTAAGCTATCTGAACTCTTCATTATTCCGAAAGCGATTCAAGATCGCTCTCCTGTGGATGCTCTCAAGAATCGATTGGATTGGGGCGAACCTGCTCTCACGATTGTGGATGTTAGAGAGAGAAGTGCATTCAACACAAAGCATATTATGGGCGCGATCGCGATGCCTTTGCATGAACTGGTAGAGCGTGCTCAAACTAGCCTCGAACTAAACCGTGACATTTATGTCTATGGTGAAACCGACGAACAAACGACTGATGCCGCATCCAGATTGCGTGATGCCGGATACGAGCATGTTTCTGAACTGATCGGAGGTTTAACCGCATGGGACAGCGCGAACTACCCAGTTGAAGGTTAGAGGAGTTTCGCTGGCTGGTTTAAAGGATACTCCTTGCGCTCTCTGGATTATTCAGTAGTTTTCCTTAACGGGTGACAACGTACCTACAAAGGTTGCTGCATGAGGGATAGGGCATAAAACCCACGCTGAAAATAGAGGCATTTATGGGGTTTGAGGGCAATCAGGCGAAGCACCCAATCGTGCCATAATTCCATGCCATAGATCCATCGTTGCCCATACAGTCCAAGACTAAAGTCACTCTGTCGTAGGGTCTTATCAGTGTGTTCATTGATCCGTCCAGCATAAATGTCTATCCCGAATGTCCTCATCTCTTGCCCGTGCAGGGTAGCCAAACTATACGCCATTGCGATTAATAAAACTAAGGCTAAAAATCGCGTGTCATTCACCTGGGTATCTTCCAAGTGGTAGCCTGCGGTTTTGCAATCCTTGAACCGTTGTTCGATGCCCCAACGACAACGATAAATAGCCAAAGCTGGTTTGAGGGTCGGCAGGTTGGTCAAAATGTACCAAGGCTCTTTTGCCCTGGCATTGTGATACTTTCGCTTCCAATACACCGTCAGATTAAACGGACCGATGCCATCACCTTTGTTGCAGCGGATGCCCTGATAAAATTTGCGCATCCCCGGCTTAAATCCCAGGTCTTTGAGGACTTGATACTCCTGCTGGTCGGACTCCTGGAAATGGCCATCCTTCTTCTAGCGCAAAGCAAAAGATACCCCGTGTTGGTCCAACCACTGCGCCAGTTTGGGGCTGTGGAACTCTCGGTCTCCTAGCACCAAAACCCGGTAATTCTTAAACAAAGGCAGCACTCCTTTTAAGAGTCGCTTTGGTGTGTTCAGATCACTGTTTCCGACCTGTTTGAGCACTTCCCAATACACCGGCAGAGCATGAGTGCCCCACACCAAACTCACCATAAACACATTGCGACCTTTCCATTGCGTGCGGTCAATGGCAATAATCCAGTACCCATATTTGTGATGTTTGAGTCGTCTGAGTTGGCGACGTTGGTTCCGGTTTAAGTGGTGTCCCGTTTGCACTTGGCGAACCCAATATTTAATCAGCGGAAACCACAAGAGTTTGACACTCAGTTGAGGTAAAACTAAGAAGCGTTGCAAGTTCCGTTTGCGACTTTGATACTGAATCGGTTGCGGAAAAACACTCGCCAACACGGAGAGGC
>JANRIS010000042.1:0-3831 GCA_033764685.1 Leptolyngbyaceae cyanobacterium bins.349 | reverse complement strand
ATCTGATTGAGAACTTTTTTGCCAAGTTGAAGCAGTACCGAGCGATTGCTACACGGTATGACAAGCGAGCGCAGAATTTCCTAGGAGGAATTTATTTAGCCGCTAGTGTCATTCTGCTTAATTGATGACACGCCCTAGGATCTCAAAAGCTTTTGCAGTTTAGAAAGGGAGGAATTAAAAGCTAAGAGGTTAAATGCGTTTCAGCCTTCTCACCTGGAACAATTTTTCCGATCAGAGTGCGATTGCCGTGGCAGAAGACCGAATGGATCTGCCGCATAGTTGACTGGCGCTTGAGCTTCGAGAAAAAGGGCGTTTTACGCTTACCAGAGTTAAAACCTGGGGTGCCAATCAGGTGTAAAAGACACCAAGACTATTGTGGATTCTTGCAGTAAAAAACGAGGGAAACCACTGCGCTGACTTAGCTTCAATGCACCACATAAACAGAGAAACCGTTTAAAACACCAAAACCCTCGACGGGCATCGAAGGTTCTGGGCATTAACAAAAGGATGTCAATAAGTTTGCTTGGCGGCAATTTATTGGGGTCTGAATAAAAACCGTTAAGGACAGTTGGCACTGTTCACGGCTTTTCATGTCTTATTCTAGACCTGAATTGTAATTTGGTGCAATGGAACTGGTGCACCAATAGATGCTGTTTGACATTTTTGAATGCCAACTGTCCTTCACCGCTACAACTAGAAGGACACATCATGGCGCACCTATCGTTTTCTTCACAAAATTCCGAGATTTTTGAAAAGAATTTTGAGTCCCCGAAATTCTTAGCAAGAATTCCAACTCCTGAATTTGCAGGCTTTCAGCAATTTAGATCGCAAATCGAAATTGAGTTCTGCCAAGGCAGTGCGATCGCTCCTGACTTATTTAAATCTGCGATCTCGTTCGTTGAGGACACAGGACGATGGGAGACGCACCAGGCCTTAGGGTTTGAGGTTCATCCCCAGTGGCAAACTCGCAAACCTCATGACTTCGGCATCCTGGCAGGATTCTGGAACGAATCTAACGATTTTTGGCAGTTCAAGCCAGAAAAGCCACTGACAGGCAATGACGGCAAAGTTCAAAAATATCAAACGCCTAAAGGCAATGGCTCACGAGCATTCCTGCCAGCACTGCCCCTCGAAATTAGACAGCAGATTGAAGCGCAGTCACATCAGCAACTTAGCCTGATAGCAGAATCAATTGATTCATTCTGGGTATGGCTGGAAGGACACCCCGAAATTGATTTGACGATTACCGAGGGCGGCAAAAAATCGTTATCCCTGCTATCGCTTGCTCATGCTGCGATAGCCCTCTACGGCTGTGATTCTGGTGCGACGAAAGATGAGGAGGGCACCCATCACCTCATCCCTGATTTACTGCGCTTCTGCCAACCAGGACGGCGGATAAATCTGGCATTTGACCAGGACGCAAAACTAAAAACACGCCATCGGGTAGAAGAGGCGATCGCCCGATTGGGGCGGTTGTTAACTGCCACCGGTGCGATCGTGCGAATCGTCGAATGGCAACCAAACCAGGGCAAAGGGATCGACGATCTACACGCAAATCGCGGCGCGGCAGCGGTTAACGAGGCGATCGCCAACGCCGTCCCATTCCCAACCTGGCTCAAACGGCGCGGGAAAGGGTTTGAGGTCAAGCCCAAATCAGACCGTGATCGCTACATTCAAAAGCGACTTATGCGCTTTCTCGGCTATTGGGAGGAACTGAAGAAAGATTTCACCTTAAGCCATGCGGACGTAATTTATCAAGGGTATGCCCCCACATTTGAAGTGGTTCCAGGTTCGATCCTGCTGCGCGGCTGGTTGGGCGCGGGAAAGACTGAGGCAACCTTGCGATCACTCGTTTCACATCAGGATAAACAGATAATCTGGATCAGCAGTCGCAACGGGTTACTCTACCAGACCGCAGAACGGGCACAGCGATTAGGGTTTGACGTTTATCACTATCAGGACGATACCGGGAATCACCGGGAAATGCTCACCCGTGGGTGCCCAGGAATCTACACCCTTTGCCCAGATAGCCTCAAGGATTACCACGTCGCTAGAGCAGATTGGAGTAAGGCGATCATTGTGATTGACGAGTTCTCAGGAGTCCGGAGGGAGGTTCTTAAAAAATCCGCCATCATGCCAGAGTTTGAACGGTTACTCAGTGAAGCCTCTACCCTGATTGCGGTTGATGCCTTCCTTAGTGATGCGGATCGGCGGGTGATTGCCAAGTATCGACCTGGCAGCATTCAGGTTATCGACCAACAGTTTGAGAAGTCGCCTATGCGAGTAGTTTGGCTTGAGACTCGCAACCAGGCAGGCGATATTAGCTTCTCTCACGATGGCATTCCTTATCCTCTGCTGAAAAAGTGGGTGAGTGAGTCCAAACGATTTGCGATCCCCTGCGACAACAAGTTACAAGCAAAAGCAGTTCGCGACTACCTGGAAGCGTCGGGCTATCACGGAGTTTTGTGCAGTTCCGAGACAATTGCAAACAATCAGGTGTTACTGCCAGATCCGGACCAAATGCTGGCAGAAGCGCAATACTTCATCTACACCCCTACCGCTCAAAGTGGTTTAGATTGTCAGGTTCCTTTTGATTGTGGGTTAGCCCTCTATGGCGGAGTGATTAGTCCGATCGACTTCCTTCAGATGCTAGGGCGCTGCCGTCAGTGCAAAGAATGGTATGTTTCAGCCCCCCGGAGATCGCTCGATCCGAATTGCCCGGTTCCCTCACTGGAGAGCAACCGCGTTAAAGGGTGGGGTGAAAAGCTGGCAGTAACCTTTGCCGAGTTGGGGGCTGAAAGTGGCGTTAAATCGGCGGGATGGGGTTTATGGCAATCACTCACAAGTGACGTTGAACGGGCATTTCATAGTGAGTATCTGCAATGCCTCCTGCAACAGTTCTTTGAGTCGGTAGAAGTGGCTGAGGTTGAATGTGATCGCCAACAGTGGCAAGGGGACGTAACTCGCATCAAGGATCAGGAATTGCGGCTTATCCTATCTGCTGACCTGGAGAACGGCAGGCGGATGCTGAGGCAACAGAAAGCCCCAAGCAGGGATGCTGAGGTGTGGGATTTTGCCCTGGCAGAAGAATCTGATAAATATCCCCATGTTTAGCGGGAATTGCGCCAACAGTTCCTTTCAGGTGTGGATGTAGATGATGCGATCGCCCTGGCTAAACTGTTCAGCAGCAAGCGGTTAGATCGGCTGAAGTACTGGGCTCAGGCAACAGGCGATCATGCAGCTGAAGACCTGGCAGACTTGCAGGAATCGATCAAAACTCGATTCACCAGCTATAGTTCCCCACGCTGGAAGGCGTTGCAAAATCTGTCTCTATTCCAGCACCTCAACTTGGAGCGGTTAGCAGCAGCAACGGGGAAAGCAACGGCTAATAAAACCCACTTCCGAATTGATAGCCCGATCACCACAGAACTGTGGGCAGAATTCAGGCGATCGCCCAAGCTGCAACGGTTGTTTCCCACGGTTGAAACGATTGCAGACTTTTGGGCAATCATTCGCCGGTGCATGGCGTTCTTCGGATATCAGGGCGCGGGGCAAACGATCCGAGTCCAAACGCCAGGACAGATACACCCAAATGGGAAGGATAAGAAGGGGAAACAACGATACTCTGAAAGCGCGTCTCTCTTCTTTTGCGGGTGGGTGCCAATGGCAGAAAGCGGCAGTGACTTCTTTGGGGTTTGAGTAGCAATGGAACAGAAACTCACGTTAAGGCTGAAACTCCTATCAGCAATGCGTTTTAATTGTCATACTCGCTTAGATCATTAGGATTTCGAAGTGGACGGCTTCCTCCTTGTTGAATTGCTTCAGACACAT
>JANRIS010000041.1:0-46651 GCA_033764685.1 Leptolyngbyaceae cyanobacterium bins.349 | reverse complement strand
ATCTGATTGAGAACTTTTTTGCCAAGTTGAAGCAGTACCGAGCGATTGCTACACGGTATGACAAGCGAGCGCAGAATTTCCTAGGAGGAATTTATTTAGCCGCTAGTGTCATTCTGCTTAATTGATGACACGCCCTAGGATTCGATTGTCAGGCACATCCCTTACTGGGCTTCTTCGTTACTGAACTTGCCGCGTTGGGTAAAATCTTCTGGCCGCAGATTAGAAAGGAAGTCACGAAATGCCTGACGTTCGGCTTCGTCGGCATCCCGATCCACGGGAATAGAAGCATCAGCAATCACTTCTTCCACAACCCAAATGGGGCTGTTAGTCCGGAGGGCCAGGGCGATCGCGTCACTGGGGCGGGCATCAATTTCTTTTTTCACCTCACCCTGCACCACCACCAGAGACGCATAAAATGTATTGTCTTGCAGAGAGTGAATCACCACCCGATCCAGGGTCATGTCCCAGGCTTCTAGCATGTTTGCCAGCAAATCGTGTGTCAGGGGGCGAGGCGGGGTTTGATTTTCGATCGCATTGATGATGGCCTTCGCCTGGTCATTGCCAATGTAGATAGGAAGCGCTCGGCGTTCACTATAATCCCTCAACAACACGATTGGGCTGCGATTGACAGCATCCAACGCAATTCCAGCGACTTTCATCTCAATCATTGTTTTAGCCTCTAGAACACCTGACGCGGAAGAACTTAAACCAGGATGCGAGAACGCTTTGCAACAAAAGATACAGGGTTATTTCTGTAAAAACAATGAGTCGCTGCAAATCGACTGCCTCGCCGCCTAAAAACATTTATCGAAAAATATCAACAACCCTGCCGTGCGGCAATGGTCAATGAGAAGGTTATATAAAAGTTATATAACAGTGATAATTCATTGATTTCCAGTATGCCCTTATCTATCCCCTAATCCTAGATGATCCTCATTCAATTTTGGCAATGTAAACAACACTTCTAAATCCCAACCCATCAGGGTTTAAGGGGAAATTTTCAAGGGACTTTTGAGCAAAATCGTCAATAGATAGGATCACCTACGATGTTCACTGGCTTGATTCAAGGTTTAGGGACGCTGCAATCACTAGCAACGGATCGGGTGCAAATCACCTGTGGCGGAGCGGCAGCCTCAGCGGTTTTGCCCGGATTGGCTTTGGGCGATAGTGTGGCGGTCGATGGGGTGTGTCTGACGGTGGTGGAGATTTTGCCCCAGGGATTTATTGCTGTGGTATCACCGGAAACCCGCGATCGCTCAACGCTTCGCCACGCAGATCATCACCTGGTCAACCTGGAAACGTCGCTGCGGGTGGGCAGCAAACTGGGGGGTCACTTCGTTACGGGCCATGTAGACGGCATTGGGCACTTAGAATCTGCCGTGGAAACGTCCACCTCCTGGGAAATGACCTTCACGGCTCCGCCGACCGTTGGCCGCTACATTCTCTCGAAGGGCAGTATTGCCGTGAATGGCATCAGTCTGACGGTGGCCAGTTGTAACCCGGAGGGAACCCACTTCACCGTGGCCGTTATCCCCCATTCCTACAGCGAAACCAATTTAAAGCACCTGCAACCGGGTAGCCCCGTCAATTTGGAGGGGGACATTTTAGGCAAATACGTCGAGAAATTTTTGCGCCACGATGGCACCACGGGGGGCAATCGCCCCACCCCGGCGCCAGATCAACTCACTTCAGCGTTCCTCGCCGAGCATGGCTATCGCTAAAGCCTTACTGAATCACACCTTGCACACCCGCATTGGCTTTTACAGGAGCCGAGCTGGCCTGGGCAATTTCTAATGAATTCACCAGTTGCGCCAGGGCATATTCCAACTGTTCGCCCGCATCCAGCGCAACCCAGCCTTCAGTGGTCAATTGCCGAAACTCAAAGTGGAGGTGTGGCCCAGTGGAATTGCCCGTACTGCCTACCCGCCCGATGACATCGCCCTGCTTCACCACATCACCCGCCCGCACAAAGATTTCTGACAGGTGGCCGTATAGGGTTTGTTGCGTGTCTTGGGAGTGATTGATCGCTACCGTTAAGCCGTACCCACCCAGGAAATCGGCCAGAGCAACTTGACCGGCGTAAGCCGCCAACACCGGAGTGCCCATTGGGGCCGCCAAATCGGTACCACTATGAAACCGTGGATCGCCGGAGATGGGGTGAAGCCGCCAACCGAAAATCGAGGAAATGGGAGCCGGAATCGACAGGGGAAAGATCAGCCGGATGTTGCCATTGCCCAACCGACCGGGAGGACGCATGGTGCGGCGGTAGAAATCTTTGAGTGAGGGTGTATGGCCAATCTGGGCACTGGGGGCGACAACACTCACCCCACTCACCCCAACGGCTGAGACTTGGCCTGCGGGTTGGCCACTTGCACCACGCCAACCAGGAACATTGACTGGAGTGATTCCAGGACCACTGCCACCGCCACAGATGCCGCTGGGTGTTTGTCCGGCCTGCACCGTCGCCTGACAGCCCGTCGATCGCTCCGAGAAAATAATCGTGCTGGGGGCGATGTAGGCATCGGGAGCGGGTGCCGGGGGGGGAGCCGCGATCGGAACGCTGGGGGGCGGCGCGGCCTGCACTGGAGCGGCTGGAGGGGGCGAAAATTCGGTTGGGAAGGATTCGGGAGCAATGGGGGGCGGCGGCGTGAGGGGAGCCACTTCGACCGGAGCAGGGGCCACGGATGGAGCGGGAGCCGATTGGGAAACGGCGGGTTCACTGAGCGGCGTTTGGGCGACACCATGTGACGCTGTAAGCAGGCTAATTCCACTCATCAAGCCTAATCCTGGCAGCAGCACCGCCCGTTGCAGGCGAATCGGTTGCGGTTTAGAGATTGGTGGATTTGAGTTGGCTTGAGTCATAACTCCCCGATTCCTCACACTGCACTTCATGTAGTCGCTGGGAGATGGCTGTGAGTTCCCTCAGCAGCATTTCCGTTCAGCGGATAACCCAGACTGATTGTACCTGGCTGGATCAAGATTTCAGTTGGCGAAACTGGCTGAATTTTCGATGGGTCAGGACTTTCAAGGAATTTTTCACGCACTCGCAGTTCCCCTGTGGGGGCAATGCCAACGATCGCCCATGTTTTTCCATCCCACTCAATCGGGCGATCGCGATGGGCCAGCAAGTTTACATAATCTCGCAGGATTGGGTCGATTCCGACTTGCATTTGCCGTATCCCCGAAAAGATGCCCTGGAGTGCGATCGCGGCCAGCAGTTCCAGCGACTCAATCAAAGGAATGGGGTGATGTGCCAGAAACTCTTGCAGATTAATCCCCGTTTCTGGCACTGGATTCGTCCAATTGAGGCCCACCCCAATCACGGCTTTTGTGATTTGCTCCTGCTGAATCCGCGTTTCGGTCAAAATCCCACCCAGTTTTCGCCCCTGGAGCACCAGATCATTCAGCCACTTAATCTGAACGGGAATGCCTTCTGTCACCCCGCTGAGTTTGGCCGGAATCTGTCTGAGCGCGATCGCCAAGCCCCAGGCGGTACACAGCGTCAACTGAGCCGCGTGATCAATTGGCAATTTTAACTGCACACCAACAGACAGGTACAGCCCTCCCGGTGCTGATTGCCACTGCCGCCCCCATTGTCCCCGTCCCGCTGTTTGCTGTAAGGCGATCGCGACAGGCTCTATCTCATCCTGATCCATTAACTCCCAGGCGATTTGATTGGTTGAAGTCACCGATGCATACACCCGCAATCGCGGCTTGATATCCACGAAGGGAAGGGCATCACACTGCTGCACCATGCGATGCGCCGACCCAAAGCGCTCTAAATCAAATTCACTCCCCACTGCTTACGCCCCACTCCCGAAAATCCCTCGCTACGGTAGCATAGACTCGCACCGCTACCCCAACCCTTGCATGTATACCTGGCACTGGCAAACCTGGAATGACTTGCCCTATTTAACCTGTAGCATCCTGGAACTCTGGCCGCATGGCTTTTTCAGCCGGCATTACGCGCCTCGCTTACCGGAAGCTCTGACAACCGTACTACATCCCACGGCCCAACCCTATCGAGTCAAGCAAGTGCATGGCAATACCGTCCTGACACCCACTGAGGTCGAGACGATCGCCCCGCACCCCGACAGCGATCGCCCCCCTGCCGATGGCCTAATGACCGAACAGGCGGATCAAGCCGTGTGGGTCTGTAGTGCGGACTGTACCCCCGTCTTAATGGCCGATATTGCAACTGGCCAGGTTGCGGCAATTCATGCGGGATGGCGGGGCACTGCCCTGAAAATCGTGCCCCAGGCGATCGCCCGGATGCAGGCTCAGGGCAGCCAGTTAGCCAACCTGCGCGTGGCCATGGGACCCGCGATCGCGGGCGAGATGTATCAGGTGTCAGAAACCGTCGCGGCTGAAGTGGGAGCTACGATCGCGCCTGTGAATCCAGCCCAGGTTTCCGCCGCGATCGCGACTCTCCGCGCCATTCCCAACTCTCCCGTGATGGATGACCCCGAACCCGGACGGGCACGCCTGGATGTGCGCCGCGTGAATGCGCTGCAACTGGAACACCTGGGCTTGAGTCCAGAACAAATCGCGATCGCCCCCCACTGCACCTATCAAGACCCGGAAAATTTTTTCTCCTACCGCCGCAGTAAGCAAAAACAAGCTCAATGGTCAGGCATTGTCAGCCGGGGTTGAAATAACTTTCCCAAAAGGGCTTGCCAAGTTGAGCCTCTTGTCGTTAATATAGGATTCGCGATGCGTTCCTCAGTAGCTCAGCGGTAGAGCGATCGACTGTTAATCGATTGGTCACTGGTTCGAATCCAGTCTGGGGAGTTTAATTAAAGTTGGGTCAAGGGATCAGGATGACGGAGCCATTAGCACACGACCATCCAGGTTATGCCGATTACTTGAAGTACTGGCATCTTGACCCAGCGATTACTTTTTTAAATCATGGGTCCTTTGGGGCCTGCCCGATTCCTGTGTTGGAGGCTCAACAGCACTGGCGATCGCGCCTGGAACGGCAGCCCTTGCAATTTTTAGGGTCTGAGATCGAGGAGTTGGTCGATGCGGCGTTGGTGCAACTGGCCGATTTTGTCGGCTGTGATTGGCAAGATCTAGCGTTTGTGGCGAATGCGACAACGGGCGTGAATACCGTGTTGCGATCGCTGAAATTTGCCCCTGACGATGAACTGCTGACCACGAATCACGAATACAACGCCTGCCGCAATGCTTTAGATTACGTGGCAGCACGAGAAGGGCTAAAGGTCGTCGTGGCTGAGATTCCCTTTCCCATCCAGTCCCCGGAACAGGTGATTGCAGCCGTTCTACAAAAGGTGTCTAACCACACAAGATTGGTTCTGCTCGATCATGTCACCAGTCAAACTGGGTTGATTTTTCCCATTGTGGAGTTGGTCAAGGAGTTAACTCAACGGGGCATTGAAACGCTCATTGATGGCGCTCATGCACCGGGAATGTTGCCGTTGAACCTGAGTCAGTTAGGTGCAACCTACTACACAGGCAATCATCACAAATGGTTGTGTAGTCCCAAAGGCTCAGGATTCCTGTATGTCCAGCGCGATCGCCACTCGCTCATCCGCCCCCTGACCATCAGCCACGGCGCTAACTCGACCCGCCGCGATCGCAGTCGATTTCGCCTGGAATTTGACTGGATGGGCACCACGGACCCCACCAGCCATCTCGCGGTGCCAACCGCCATTGATTTTTTGGGTGCCCTGCTTCCTGGCGGGCGGCCAGCATTGATGCAGCAAAACCACGAACTCGCGATCGCGGCTCGTCAGGTGTTGTGTGAGGCGCTCCAGGTGCCTCCTCCCGGCCCCGATGCGATGCTAGGCGCGCTAGCCGTTGTGCCCCTACCCGATGGCGATGCCGTCGCCCTGCATCAGGCTCTGCTCGACCATTACAAGATTGAAGTGCCGATTGTTCCCTGGGGGCAGCCGTCTGGCAGGCTAATTCGCATTTCTGCCCAAATTTACAACACCCTGGAACAGTACGAGTATTTGGCCCATGCGTTGAAACAGCTCCTCAACCAGGGGTTGTAATCAGCTCATGAAAAAGGGGTAGGCATTGACCTACCCCCTCGGTTTCAACTTGAAGTTTGGCAAACTAGAACTGCATTTCTGCGGCCTGCACCTTCTCGATTTGCTTCTTCTTCAGCACTAGCATGATTTGAGACAGGGTGACGATGGTGAAGAAAGCCAGCAGACCCAGAATTCGATTGGGGCTTTGCAGCACAATTTCAGCATCAACCTGGCCGAAACCACCCACGTTAGGATTCTCAGTCAGGGCATCTCCCGCTTTCACTTCTTGCCCTTCACTGGCTAACAGAACGGGGCCAGCCGGAATAGAATCCACGACTGTATTACCGTCTGGCGTTTGGATCGTGACTTCGTAATTGCCATCTTCGCCCTTGGTAATCTGGCTGATGGTGCCATTGGCAGAGGCGTTAAAGACCGTGTTGTTGCTCTTGTCACCAGTCGGGTAGACCTGGCCTCGGCCCCGGTTACCGCCCACATGCACGGAATACTTCCCAAAGCGAATAGATTTATCGGTGTTGGGGTCGGGAGACAGGACCGGGAAAGTAATTTCTTGATACTGCTCACCTGGCAACGGACCCACAACGATAATGTTTTCTTTGTCTTCGCTGTAAGGTTGGAAGTAGGTATCTTGGACCTTTTCCTTCATTTCTTCAGGAATCCGATCTTCCGGAGCCAGCTTAAAGCCTTCGGGCAGCATGAGGACGGCACCCACATTCAAGGGACCTTTTTCCCCACCGGCAACCACTTGCTGCACGTTGGTGTCGTAAGGGATTTTCACTACCGCTTCAAAAACAGTGTCGGGTAGAACCGATTGGGGCACTTCTACGTAGGTGGGCTTGGCTGCCAGATGACAGTTAGCACACACAATGCGACCTGTGGCTTCACGGGGAGTTTCGTAGGCTTGTTGAGCAAAGATAGGATAGGCGATCGCGGTTTGGGGTAGCGCCATGCTACTAACCACCAGAGCAGCCACAGTGGCGATCGCGAGAGTGGCCGAAAGCTTGACAGCACGAATGCTTTGGCGCACTACAGAGGTTAAAAGCGGTGTTCTCATGTCAGGTTTGTATTCACTAGCAGGATGGGAGGGGCACAGGCTCACAGAAAAGCCAGCCGATAGTTTAATTCAACAAAAGACGGCCAAAGTTTAGTCGCCAGACTATGCCCACCAGGGATCTTCGTCGGTCCGGAAATCAGTTTCAGTCCAGGGTGTGAAAGAAACCTTATCGTTCTCCACCGAGGCATGGACCAGGGCCAGAGACAGCGGTGCTGGACCGCGAACGACTTTTCCTTCGCTGTTGTACTGAGAACCGTGGCAGGGGCACATAAACTTGTTTTCGCTGGCATTCCAGGGCACCACACAACCCAGGTGAGTACACACAGCGTTCAAACCGAAGCTGGCGATCGACTTATCTTCTTGCACAATGATGTAGGTTGGGTCGCCCTTCAAACCCTGTGCCAGGACGTGATCACCCGCATTGTGCGTTGCCAGAAAATCAGTCACGCCAATGTCATTACCCAGTGCATCTTTCGCGGTCACACCACCGCTACCACCACCCGTTGATGGGGGAATGAAGTAATTCACCACGGGATAAAGCATACCCAGAACCGCGCCTGCGCCTGTACCAACCATCAGAAGGTTCATAAATTGGCGACGACCCATATCGGGCACATCGGAAGATCCAGAGAGTTGAGTCATGATTGTTAAACGATGCTAAGGAATGGTCTTACGTTTCAAGATATAGAGTGCGTACCCGGCACAGCCTGCTAACCAGTAAAAACCACTGATGCGATAGCTCCAGACCAGGCAAACACCTGCAACTATAAACAGGTCACAGGCAGACCCCGTTCATCCTCCTTCATGAAATGGCACACCACTTCCTGAGGGTGAGATTGGGTGTCAATGGTAATTATTACAGGTTGTAAGCATCCTTAAAGACTAAACAAACGATTTTGAAATGATACGAAATATTAAGTAGGTGAGTGGATGGGTAGATGAGGACGGGGGAGCGAGGGAGTGAGGAGCCGCCTGCCTTTCATGAGATACTAATAACCGTATGACTGGACAAGAATTGCGCCAACTTCTGCTCGACAAGTGGGGTCGTTCCTATGACATTCAGGTACGGCGGGTTCAGGGCAAGATTTTTGTGCTGGTGATGTGGAAGTATCTGGAACAGGTTTCGTTTCCCATGACAGAGGCAGAGTATCTGGACCATCTGGATACGGTGGCGTCCTATTTGCAGGCATGGGGTGGAGTGACTCAGGTGCAAGCCTACATCGATCGCACCAAGGAGCGGCCCCGGTTGGGCAAGGCGGTCAGTATTCCCCTGGAGTTGGGTGAGCGGGCTTCTGAGTGGATTTTGGAAGAGTAGCCTTGAGTTAAATGCTTTGAGTTGGGATGCTTTGAATTGAATGAATGAGGCTGGGATGGAAGAGACTGTTGCACCGTGGGAGGCGATCGCCCCAATCATTGCCCAGATCGTCGGTGAACCCAATGTGTTCACCTGGGATACTCTCGACGATCGCTGGAGGAGGCAAATTCAACGGGCGATCGCACCCGGCCAACCCGTCGCCTGTCTCGTCTTTCCCGGCACCCCGGAAGAACTTGCCGCCGTCATTACCCTGGCCCATCAACACGGCTACCCTGTTTTACCAGGCGGCAATGGCAGTAAGTTGAGTTGGGGCGGCGTGGTTGGGCAGGCAAATGGCAACGGTTTGATCGTCGTCAGTACCGCTCGTCTGAATCGCCTGATTGAGCATGCCACGGGGGATCTAACGGTAACGATGGAAGCGGGGATGGGCTTTGCCGAGTTGCAGCGCATTTTGGCCAAAGCAGGGCAGTTTTTGGCGATCGATCCGGCCTATCCAGAAACAGCAACGATCGCGGGCATTGTAGCAACGGCGGATACTGGGTCACTGCGGCAACAGTACAACAGTGTGCGGGACATGTTGCTGGGCATCACCTTTGTCCGGGCGGATGGGCAAATTGCCAAAGCGGGCGGCAGAGTGGTGAAAAATGTGGCGGGCTATGACCTGATGAAATTGTTTACCGGGTCTTACGGCACTTTGGGGATTTTGACCCAACTGACATTTCGAGTCTATCCAGTGTCGCCTGCGTCTCAGACGGTCGTGCTGATTGGAGAGGCTACCGCGATCGCCCAACTCAGCCAAACCATTCTGCCGTCAGCCCTCACCCCAGCCCGATTTGATCTTTTATCAACGGGGGTCGTCACGCATTTGGGCTTGGGAACGGGGTTAGGAGTTGCGGTTCAGTTTCACAGCATTGCCAGCAGCGTGCAGCAGCAGGTGAGTCAGGTGACGGCATTGGGTCAAACCCTGCAATTGTCTGTCGCAACCTTTCAAGAGCAGGATGAGACCGCTCTATGGCAGCGATTGCGAGAACGAATCACTCAATCCACCGATGAGGGGGCGATCGCTTGCAAAATAGGAATACAGCCATCGCAGGCGGTGGATCTGCTGCAAACGCACCATTTATCGCTTCCGGGCTGGTACGCCCAAATTCACGCATCGAGTGGGCTGGGGAGGATTTTGATTGAAGACAGTTCTACTTTAACGAGTGTGCTGCCACAAGTCCGGGCGATTTGTCAGGAGCATCGGGGCTTTTTATCGGTGCTGGAGGCTCCCCTTGCACTGAAGCAGCAGATCGATGTGTGGGGCTATACCGGCAATGGATTGGAGGTGATGCGCCAGATTAAGCATCAGTTTGACCCCGACTCTCGGCTCAGTCCCCATCGGTTTGTGGGTGGAATTTAGCCCCCATCGACCCAGCCAAGGTGTAGGGTGAGGATGGGGACATTCACAATCCGTCAAAGATCTTTCACTGTTTCATCGCCATGCTTCAGCAAGATTCCGATCTACAGCCAGCCACGGTTAATGGCCAATCGTTCACTTCAAATGCGCGATCGCCCCATGTGCCACCATCGGATGGGCAACCATCTTTTGATGCTCACCATCCACCTGATCCCAAACTGATCGATGCCTGTGTGCATTGTGGGTTTTGCCTCTCCACCTGCCCCAGTTATCGGGTCATTGGCAAGGAAACCGATTCTCCCAGAGGCCGGATTTATTTAATGGATGGGGTGAACGAGGGAGAAATTCCCCTGTCGCCCGCCACCGTGCAACATTTTGACTCGTGCCTGGGCTGTCTGGCCTGCGTCACTACCTGCCCGTCCGGCGTGCGGTACGACCAATTAATCGAATCCACTCGACAGCAGGTAGAACGGAATCACCCGCGATCGCTGCCAGAAAAACTGATTCGGCAATTCATCTTTTCGTTGTTTCCCTACCCCCATCGGCTGCGGCTGCTATTACGGCCAGTGGGGCTATACCAGAAAACGGGCTTGCAAAAGTTGGTGCGATCGCTGGGATTTTTGCAGCAACTATCGCCCCAACTAGCAGCAATGGAAGCCATGCTGCCACCGATTTCGCCCCAAGCCTTTCAGGACACGATGCCCGAACGCATTCCGGCGCAAGGGGAACCGCGTTATCGGGTGGGGATGTTACTCGGCTGTGTGCAGCGGCTTTTCAATCCAGAGGTGAATGAGGCCACGGTGCGAGTGTTAACCGCGAATGGGTGCGAAGTGCTGGTGCCTCCATCTCAGGGTTGTTGTGCCGCACTCACCCATCACCAGGGACAGGAGGAACAAACGAAAATACTGGCGCGGCAGATGATCGATAGCTTTGCCGACACCAATGTAGATTTTGTGCTGGTCAATGCTTCCGGTTGCGGCCACACCTTGAAGGAGTACGGCAGCATTCTGGCAGACGATCCAGAGTACCGGGAGAAAGCGAAAGACTTTGCGGCCAAAGTCCGCGATGTGCAGGAATTTTTAGCTCAGGTCGGCCTCACAGCCAAACTGGCACCGCTACAGCAAGAACCCCTCACTTTGGTGTATCAGGATGCCTGCCACATGATTCATGGGCAAAAAATTAGTATTCAACCCCGTCAACTGTTGCGGCAGATTCCGGGGGTGAAACTACGAGAACCTGTGGATGCAGCGTTGTGTTGCGGCAGTGCGGGAGTTTATAACATTTTGCAACCGGATGTAGCAGCCGAATTGGGGCGGCAAAAAGTCCAAAATTTAACCAATACGGGTGCGTCGGTGATTGCTTCTGCCAATATTGGGTGTTTTGTGCAAATTAGTCGTCATTTGCAATTGCAGGGCAAAAACGTTCCCGTGCTCCATCCGATGCAACTGTTAGATTACTCCATTCGCGGCATTCAACTAACAGATTCATTGATGGTCTAATTGACATTGGGATCGAGGGGCAGTTTCACGGTGAAGCAGGTGCGTTTTTGAGCACTTTCGACGTGAATACTGCCGCCCAAATGTTCTGTCATTTTTTGGACTAGCGCCAGTCCTAAGCCGGTGCCGCCCTGTTTCCAGCGATCGCCCCCCGGAATGCGGTAAAACTTCTCAAAAATATGTTTCAACTCAGTGGGGGGAATTTCCACCCCAAAGTTGCACACATTCAGCACAAACATAGGTGCATAGGGAATCATGGTGTGAGGATCGGGAGAGGTGGTTTCCTCTTGATAAAGTTGGTGAACGGTGCGAGCTGAAACCCAGATTTGTTCACCGGGAGGCGTGTATTTGCAGGCGTTGTTGAGCAGTTCAGTCAAAATTCGCTCCAGGCAAGCGGGGTCTGAGGTGAGGGTTGGGAGTTCCGCCGAAATTTCAATGTGGAGAATTTGTTCTCGGTGGCGAGTCCGTTCGTGAAACGCTTCTACTACATGGGTGACCCATTCTTTTAGCTCAATCGGTTCCAGGTTCAGGTCTTTCGTGCCCGCTGCCAGACGTTGGAGATCGAGCAAGTCATTAATCAATTCGGCTTCGCGATCGCACTCCGATTGCAAAATGTTGACGTACCGTTCCCGTTGATCATCCCGGTTCGACAGTTGCAACATTTTGAGGGCCATTTTGATGTTGGTAATGGGGGTCCGCAGTTCGTGGGAAACCGTACTCAAAAAATCATCTTTCAAGTAATTCAATTCTTCCAGCGCTTTCACCTGCACTTGAGCCGCCTGGTACAGTCTGGCCTGCCGCAGGGCGATCGCACACTGGTTGGCAACCTGTTGCACCAGGCGAATTTCTAAATCATCAAACATCGCTTGACGCGGTTTGAATAGCCACAAATCCCCCAATACGCCCTGGTCATCTACAATTGGGCAGGCAAAAATCGCAGCAGCCTTATCCATCGGGCGACCATCAACGGCGACATTAAAACAGAATTGCCGATAGTCTCCCTGTAGCAGGGCTGAATGAATGCCTGGAAATTGCTCCGGAATCTGGAAACTTTGCCCCTGTGCGGAGGGCAGCAATGTGGTGTATTCGTACTGAATGGTGGAGAGCGTTTGCTCGGCGTTATAAATGGCTGCATCACAGCAAATCACGCCTAAGCCTCGCCCCAACGATGATACGGCTGTTTGTAAGATTTGAGCTTCGTCTAAACTGTCCCGCACATTGTCGGTAATCCGCTTTAGTAGTGCTTCATAGTCCAACGCTTGCTGAATTTCTCGAAATTGCTGGGTGAGGGTAGCAGCCATACTCCTGAAGTTTTCCACCAGAAAGGCAATTTCGGTAATGGGGCTGTCTGTCCATTGAATGGGTTGCCCTGCAAGTAATTTGCTGGGCAGATTGGTGGTTACGGTGGCGAGTTGGGTTAATGGGTGGACGAGTTGGCGACTGATCAATGCCGCCGAAATCAGCGCCAAAATCGCGATCGCCAAAATCAGCGCCAAATTGCGAGAGTAAATCCTCTGAATATGCTGGACATCAGGCATCGCTGAGGACTCAATCACCAGCATCCAGGGTAAGCCGTGGGCCGTGAGGGGCACTTCTTGCACAAAATAGGAGTTGATCCAGCGAGTCATCACCAGGGGCCGCCCCCGATTGGGGAACCATTGATAGGTTTGCGGCCCAAGCCATTGCAGGTCCCCGTTGTGGCGGAGGTCAAAGCGTTGGCCCGCTGGGCGATCGCTCTGCGTGCTGGCAATCACAACCTGATTGCGCCCAATCAACGTCATGTGCAGAGCAGAATCACCGCGTCGGCGTTGCTTCAGGAGCGAGTCGATTTTGTAGAGCGAAATCTCACTCTCAATCAATCCCTCGCATTGCTTGTCACGCACAATGGGGAAAATCCACTTTACGGTTGGCAACCGCCGCTCAGGCAGTGGATCAGAAAACGTAGGTTGTTGAGTCCGGCAGACAACTTGCCGTTCCTGTGATCTGGCCCCAGACGCGATCGCCTCAGGCACTTGCATCGTACTGGCTAAAACCCTGGTCCCACTGGCATCAAAAATATTAATGCTCGAAAAATCCGTCAACAGGCGCTGAGTTAACTCGACATGTTGTTGCAAGAACTTCGATTGCTTTGAGTTAAACAGCACTGTTTGATCAGCCAGTTCATGAATCGAGCGCAAATGCTCCTGATACCAGTATTGGAGTTCGGTTACAGTTTGTTCCGAAGCCCGACTTAAACCAACTTGCGCCTCTGTTGTAATATCATCAACAACATCGCGACTCGCCAAAACAATCAACAACAGCGTGGGCAAAAAGACAAACGCAACGAGCAAATTAAACAATGTTTGCCGAAACGATAACGTGCGAATCGCGCGGGGACGTTGAAGCCAATGATGAATCGGCACATGCGTGATCAATAAACTCGCGATCAACGCATTCAAAATGGCATTGACAGGTTGCTTCAAGATAATGATGAGCACTTGCCCCGGTTCCAGTCGCAAAATTCCACCATAAAAGCAGCAGACCAGAGGCATCCCTAAGGTTAACCAGAAAACGCCGTTCAGCAGAACCACATTTTGGCGATACCGATGGAACAACCAACCCACAACAACGGCTTCAGCCGTAAAGGTCACAGCCGTATAGGGATGCAACCATAAAAAATAAGTAGCAATTCCGTTCACCAAACCGGCCAACGCACCCCACCGCCAACCGTACAGGTACATCACCAACCAGACCGCGATCGAGCCAAAAATAAAATCAATGTTGAAGAATAATGTCCAGCGAATCCAGTTGCCGCCAAAACTGGCCACCAACAGAAGCAAAAGCCCAATCACAGAGCGCTGTTGAGTGGATAAGTGGGTGAATTGCCTCAACCAACGCTTCAGCCTCATACTGTCTCGCTTTCAACCGGAATCGTTTATCTAAATTACAGCAATGCCCGAATCCTGTAATGCGATCGCTTGAACGTGACAAAATTTAATAGGGAATTCACCATGATGGATAATAGACTTCACAACAATGGGCGAAAGATGTGAACCGTAGTGCCTGAGTCCATCAAACACAACAGCCCAACCGTTCGCCCACGTTAAGGTCAATCCTTGCCGCTGCCGGGTCTATTCCTCGTCCAGGATCTCCTCATCCTCATCCTCGTCCAGATCCGCATGCCCAACGGAATTGGCTGACACGATCGCGCCCATCTCCAGCTTTTGCCGGACTTCCTGATCCACTTTTTGCCCCAATTCTGGACGCTCCTCCAGATACTTAATCGCGTTATCTCGGCCCTGAGCAATATTGTCGCCGTTGTAGCTGTACCAGGCTCCTTTCCGCACGATCACCCCTGTTTCTTCCGCCAGGTCTACCAGACAACCCAACGTCGAAATGCCCTTACCAAAAATGATGTCAAATTCTGCAATCCGGAAGGGCGGCGCCACCTTATTCTTCGCAACTTTGACTTTGGCCCGGTTGCCATATTCCTCGGTGCCCTTCTTCAAGGTTTGAATCCGCCGAATATCTAACCGCACCGAGGCATAAAATTTGAGCGCCTGCCCCCCGGTAGTGGTTTCCGGGTTGCCATAGGTCACACCGATCTTCTGCCGTAATTGGTTGAGAAAGATCACTGTACAACCAGATTTACCCATGTTGCCGGCAATTTTCCGCAACGCCTGACTCATCAAGCGAGCTTGCAAACCCACATGGGCATCGCCCATTTCACCTTCGATTTCGGCCCGTGGCACCAGAGCCGCCACTGAATCAACCACAATGATGTCCACCGCCGTCGATCGCACCAGTTGATCCACAATTTCCAGCCCTGCTTCCCCCGTATCCGGTTGGGAAACCAGCAAGTTATCAATATCAACGCCCAGCGCTCCTGCATAATTAGGGTCCAGCGCATGTTCGGCATCCACAAAGGCCGCAATGCCGCCCGCCCGTTGGACTTCTGCTACCGCGTGCAAAGCCAGGGTCGTTTTCCCAGAACTTTCTGGACCGTAGATTTCAATGACCCGCCCTTTAGGAAGGCCACCGCCCAATGCTAGATCCAGGGTCAGCGCGCCCGTGGGAATCGTTTCAACTTTCATCCGGGTGGCATCCCCCAGACGCATAATGCTGCCCTTGCCGAAGTTACGCTCAATTTGCGTCACAACCAGATTTAGGGCCTTTTTCTTTTCAGAAGATTGGTCAGTCGTGGTAGAAGAGTTGGAATTGGAAGAAGTTTTAGCCATCAGCGCCTCAACGCAAACGTTTGATGTGGAAACTAGCGTAGTTCAGAAATTGAGCCAGCAGCATGTAGACGAATTCTAGTCTATGCTTACCGAATCAGGCCGATCGCAAGAGCGGATTGATCAAACTGTGGGGTGAATTGCGATCGCCTCGAAAGATTGCATTGTGACTCACAGTCAAATCAACATCAGTCTAGTTAACCTATAAAGAAGACAGGTTCTCCGACAACGATTCTTTGCATTTCATCGTGGGATTCGACAAGGCGAGGCTGGAGTCAGTTGACGGAGGGAATTGATAGATGTGTGTTCTCTGAGCGTATCAGTTGTGCGATGACCTCCTATCTGCCAGATATATTAGTGCCTGAGACCGCGCTGTCCGTTGCTGGACTGACAGCCTACATTCAGTTGCTCCTGGAACAGGATGACCAGCTTCGGCAGATTTGGGTCACTGGCGAGGTGTCCAGTGCTAACCGATACCGGAGTGGCCTGTTCTTCACCTTGCAAGACCCAGACGAAAAAGCCGCCATTAGTTGTGTGGTCTGGAATAGCCAGATTGATCGTTTAGCAACCCTGCCAACACAGGGAGAGCAACTGATTATTTTGGGGCGGATTCATCTGCACCCGCAACGGGGGCAGTATCAACTCATCGTTTGGCAGGTCTTGCCAGGAGGTGAAGGGTTACGGGCGCTGCGGTATCGGCAATTGCGAAACCGCTTGGAGGTTGAGGGCTTATTTGCCCCCCAACGGAAGCGCCCTCTCCCATCTCATCCCACCACAGTAGCCGTGGTGACATCTCCGCAAGCCGCCGCCTGGGGAGACATCCAACGCACCTTACGACGACGCTATCCAGGATTGCGAGTCCTGTTTTCGCCCGCCCTGGTGCAAGGAGATCAAGCACCCGACACAATCGTCAAAGCCATCGAACGAGTGATTCGTGACGGCAGAGCAGATGTACTAATTCTATCACGAGGTGGTGGGGCGATCGAAGATATGGCGTGCTTCAATGATGAGCGCGTGGTGCGGGCGATCGCTGAATGTCCGATTCCTGTAATCGCTGGGATTGGGCATCAGCGAGACGAATCGTTGGCGGATCTGGCGGCAGATGTGTGTGCCCATACGCCAACCGCCGCCGCCGAACAGGCCGTTCCCTGTTTAGCCGATCTATATACTGAGCATCGAGAACGGATGCTGGCTCTGAACGATGCCATGCAGTATCGACTGGAGGTAACTCGCGATCGCTTCCAACAGTTGCAAACCCGACTCTTGCAATTAAAATTAGATCGCCGATTGCACCATGAGAGCCAGTTATTGGCCTGGTTACGCCAACGCCTGATCCAGAGCAGCACCCGCCAACTGCAACAGGCTACCCAACATAGTCAGCTCTTGAAGCAGAAATTAGCGACCCTTGATCCAGCCGCCGTCCTCAAGCGAGGGTATGCGGTTGTCCGGATGGAAAATGGCGCGATCGCTCGTTCAGCGGAGGCGATTATGCCTGGTGAGGAGTTGCGGGTGCAATTGGGGCAAGGACAGCTAAAAGTCACTGTAACGGACGTGTTTCATGGATCTTGAACGGATGAGCCAGCATGACGGCGTAGGCCGCCCCCCCGATCTAAAGCAACCGCTCTGGAGTTATGAGGCGACCGTGAAACAAATCGAAGCCACGATCGCCCGGATTGAGTCGGGGGAATTGGAACTGGCTAATGTCTTCGATGAATTTGCTGAAGCGGTAGAACGGCTGCGACAGTGTGAGACGTTTTTGGCAGAACGTCAACAGCAAATGGATTTGCTGATTGAAACCTTGAGTGATGACCCGGAGTTTTAAGTTGATGCTGGGCCGTCGTGCTAGAGGCTGCGGCGTTTGCGGCGATCGCGCAATTCCCGCAGGGTAATCACCACCAGGGTAATCACCGTAATTGGCAGAATGAAAAACAGGAGGGCCGTACTAAAGGCGGGCAAGCTGTCATGCTGGGTAGAAGCCAGGATCAGGTAAGCGGTGTAAACGCAGTAATAAATTGTGAAAACAATGCCCTCCCAGCGGGTGATCAGGTTGCCCGTAAAAAAAATGGGCAAACAGGCGGCAGCAACCGCAATCATCACTGGAATATCAAACCGCAGCGCCGCCACTGACACATTGATGCCGTCGGGAGAAATAGCGGCGGACAACCCCAAGACCGCCAGAATATTGAAAATATTACTGCCTACAACATTACCTACTGCAATATCTCGCTCACCCCGAATGCTGGCAATCAGAGATGTGGCGAGTTCTGGGAGAGAGGTGCCAGCCGCGACAATCGTTAGCCCAATGACCAATTCGCTCAAGCCGACGGCACGGGCGATCGCGATCGCACTTTCAACCAACCAGCGAGACCCCAGAACCAGCACCCCCAAACCCACAACAATCAAGCCGATATTCACGCTCCACTTCTGCCATGCGGGAGCGGCTGACTGTTCCCCAAATTTGGCATACTCCTCCTGGATTGCCTGATTTTGCTCACGTCGGCTCTGATAAATCAGAAAACCGGTGTAAATCACGCCGCCAATAAACAAAATCACCCCATCCGACGGGTTAATTTTGCCATCCAGAGCAAACAGGTAGCCCAGCGCCGATACCCCAATCATGATCGGCACATCCAACCGGATCAGTTGTTGTGCCACGATCAGGGGAGCCGCGATCGCGGAGATCCCCAAAATAAACAGCACATTAAAGATGTTGCTGCCCACCACATTTCCCAGGGCAATGTCGGCCTGCCCCACCAGACTAGATTGAATGCTCACCGCCATCTCCGGGGAGCTGGTGCCATAGGCCACAATCGTCAACCCGATCACCAGCGGCGAAATGCCTAACATCCCAGCCAGTTTTGAGGCACCCCGCACCAACAACTCAGCACCCACCACCAGCAACACCAACCCGGCGATGAGAATGCCGATTACAGTAATATTCATAGCTCACAAATATAGTTGACGAGTTAGCACAGAGCCGGCACAAACAGCGCCGACTCAATTCGTTCTAGCGTTTTCTCAAAATCATCATTCACAATCTGCAAGTCAAACTCGGCAGCCGCATCAATTTCTTCGCGGGCACGCTGAAGCCGACGCGCGATCGCATCTTCGGTATCCTGGCCACGATTGCGAATGCGATACTCCAGTTCAGGAATCGACGGGGGCAGAATAAAAATTCTGAAGGCATCCCCAAAGGCATGACGAATTTGCCGCGCCCCTTCCAGTTCAATTTCTAAAATCACCCACTGCCCCCGGCGGATCTGATCCTCGACCGCAAATTTGGGAGTGCCATACAAATTTCCAGCAAATTCAGCCCATTCCAGCAGTTCACCATTGGCAATCATCCGTTCAAAGGTGGGACGGTTAACAAAAAAGTAATCTTTGCCGTCTACTTCACCGGGACGAGGAGACCGGGTGGTCGCAGAGACTGAGAGATACAGTTCTGGATGTCGTTCCAGGAGCGATCGCAGCAAAGTTCCTTTACCAACGCCGCTCGGTCCCGTTAAGACAATTAATTTACCCATTCCCATCATGACGTTCCCTTAGTCGAGGAGGACCTTGTAATATTTTGTTAACAATACTTTGCTTTAGACAAGTAGAAGACAGTTTATTTTAGACTTCCAATTTTTAGACTGTTCTTAACTTTAGCTCCAAATTGTGCCAATCATCGCTTCAATCCTCTGCGTTGTGCCCATCCTTACTGCTCATAAATCGATTCGCAACGGTCTCTGGCTGAATGGCCGATAAGATCACATGGCCAGAGTCTGTAATAATGACAGCTCTGGTACGCCGCCCGTAGGTGGCATCAATCAGGTGTTGATTGTCCCGCGCATCGGTGATGATGCGCTTAATGGGTGCAGATTCGGGGCTGACAATGGCAATCACCCGATTGGCGGACACAATGTTCCCAAAACCGATGTTGATCAACTTGATGTCCATAGTCGGTTGACTGCAAGATGTGTGAGGATCAGGGGCGGGTGTTTCTTCGATCGTATCCGCAAAAAATTGGGGTCACAAGGCAAAGTCTGAATCTATGCAACCAGTTGACTTCACTACCTTAATGGCGATCGCGGCTGAACTGCGAACCACCTGGCTGCCCGCTCGGTTGGAGCAAGTCTATCAACGCGATCGCTACACCCTGTTTCTGGGCCTCCGGACGTTGGAGCATCGGGGTTGGTTGCTGCTGTCCTGGCATCCACAAGCGGCACGGCTTGGCATCAGTTCACCCCCACCCCGGACTCCCGACACCTTCACCTTCAGTCAACAGGTCCGGCATCAGGTTGGCAATCTGGCCCTGGTGGGAATTGAAGCGATCGCCCCGTGGGAACGGGTTTTAGATCTGCAATTTGCCCGTCGTCCGGGCGATCCGATTTTGTGGCACCTGTACCTTGAAGTTATGGGCAAGTATAGCAATGCGGTGCTGGCAAATCAGGAGAACCAGATCATCACAGCGGCCCACCAGGTTAGCAGTCAACAGTCTAGCCTGCGCCCGATCCAAACAGGCCAGCCTTACGAACTGCCCCCCATTCTGACGAACCCAATCCCCACTCTGACGGAATCTGGCGATCGCTGGCAAGAACGGATCAGTTTAGTTCCAGGACCGTTACGCAAGAACTTGTTGAGAACGTATCGCGGCGTGAGTTCCGCGATCGCCACCACGCTCCTGCAAACCGCTGACCTCGACCCCAACCAATCCACAGAAACCCTGACCCCATCCGACTGGCAACAGTTATTTCAGCAATGGCAGCGCTGGCTGGAAGTCTTAGAACACCAACAGTTTCAGCCGGGGTGGTTGGCAACGGGCTACACCGTGTTGGGCTGGAACGCGCTCACCCTCGTCAGCAGTACGCAAGCGTTAATCGATCGCTATTACACCGATCAACTCAATGTGCAGGAGTTTGCCCAACTGCACCACCAACTCAGCCAGAAACTGGCTTCCCTACTAGGAAAATTACAGATCAAAGCCAATGGGTTTCGGCAACGACTGGCAGAATCGGATCAAGCTGATGGCTACCGAGAACAGGCCGATTTGCTGATGGCGCACCTGCATGAATGGCAACCTGGCCTGAAATCAATGACGCTGGCTGATTTCGTCACCAGCGAACCTGTAACGGTACCCTTAGATCCAGAAAAAAATGCGGTGCAAAACGCCCAGGCTCTCTACAAACGGCATCAGAAATTGAAGCGGGCACGGGGGGCGATCGCGCCGTTGCTGGAAGAAGTCACCCAGGAAATTCACTATTTGGAACAGGTGGAGGCATCCCTGCAAGCCCTGGCCCAATATCAGACCCAAACCGATTTGGATGCGTTGCAGGAAATTCGGGATGAATTAGTGCAGCAGAATTATTTAGAGAAACCCGATTATGGTGGCCCCAGTGCCCATCCGGACAATGAGGCCAGTCAACCCTACCGCTACCAATCCCCCACTGGGTTTGAAGTATTGGTAGGACGGAACAATCGCCAGAACGATCAACTCACCTTCCGAACAGCGGGTGACTACGACCTTTGGTTTCACACGCAAGAAATCCCAGGTAGCCATGTGCTGCTGCGGTTAACACCGGGGAGTGTTCCAGAGACTGCCGATTTGGAATTTGTGGCCAATGTCGCGGCCTTTCACAGCCGAGCGCGACAAAGCGAACAGGTACCTGTGGTGTACACCGAGCCAAAACACGTCTACAAACCACGGGGGGCAAAACCGGGAATGATTATCTACAAGCATGAACGCATTCTCTGGGGTAGACCCCAACAAGTTCAGCCATCATCTTCCTAAAGTCAGGCAAAATGTCAGAAAACGATGAAGAATTATAAAAAAAGATTTGTGTATCTTGTTACAATAGAACCCAAGAGGGGATGAATAATCCTATGACCCGCTGCAAGTTTGGGAACGCGCAGATTGGGTTCCTCCATTTGAGAGAACAACGCAGAAAACCTTTTGAAAGATCAGGCAGGTTTGTCTGGTCTTTTTTGTATTTGGACGATCGCGCCTGTGTCCCAGATCAATCACTGGTCGCCAGACTTTAGACGTATACTGCTGGCATCTGGTGTGTAAGTGGCTGTGAGAGGGTATGGTGGGCGATCGCGCAACGTTGGCCGACTTGAAGATTGCCTTAGTGCATGAATGGTTGACTCCCAAAGCAACCGGGGGGTCAGAACTAGTAGTACAAGAAATTCTGCGCGGGTTAGATGCAGACTTGTACGCCTTGGTCGATTTTGAATCGACCAATCCAGACAGTTACCTCTACAAACGCGCCATCGGAACCACCTTCCTGCAACATTTTCCCTTTGCCCGCAATGGGATTCAAAAATATTTGCCCCTGCTGCCACTGGCGATCGAACAGTTGGATGTGCAGGCTTACGATATTGTGCTGTCATCCTCCCATTGTGTGGCGAAGGGAGTTTTGACAGGTGCCCATCAACTGCATGTTTGCTACTGTCACGCCCCCCTGCGCTACGCCTGGGATTTAACATTTGACTATTTGCAGGGATACCGGGCTGGCCGGGGGATGTCTGGTATTTTCACTCGGTATCTGCTGCATCAACTACGGCAATGGGATGTGATTTCGGCCAATCGGGTCGATTATTTCATTGCCAACTCCCGCACCACCGCACGCCGTATTTGGCGCTGCTACCGCCGGGAAGCCGAGGTAATTTATCCCCCGGTGAACACCGAGCGATTTCGGTTCCAAGCGCAGAAGGAAGATTACTACCTCACGGTGTCACGGTTGGTCAGCTACAAAAAAATTCCCCTAATCGTGGAAGCCTTCAATCGATCGGGGCGATCGCTGGTTGTGATTGGGGAAGGTGCAGAACTGCCTCTGATTCGGCAAATGGCCAAGCCGAATATTCAAGTCTTGGGCTGGCAACCGAGTGATGTGGTGGCTCAGTACATGGCGAATGCTAAAGCATTTGTGTATGCCGCCCATGAGGATTTTGGGATTGCCCCGGTGGAAGCTCAGTCCTGTGGTACGCCCGTGATTGCCCTGGGAGCCGGGGGCACCCTGGAAACTGTGCGAGACATTCGGGTGCATGACGAAAAAGGTACGGGCATCCTGTTTCCCCAGCAAACGGTAGCTGATCTGGTAGACGCGATCGCGCAATTTGAGCAGTATCAACCTCGGTTCAATGCGGAACTGATCCGATCGCACGCCTTGATGTTCAATATAGAAATTTTTCAGCAGCGGTATCTAAAATATTTGGCTCGCTGCCATCAAGAGTTTCAAGCTAAAAAACTCGCAATAACCTGACAAATGCAAGGCAAACTAACAAATTTTCACTGAATTGGAACCAAAAGCAGCGTAGAAGTGGACAGTGGCTTTATGATCAGGACTGTGTGTGGTGTGGATATGCAAGGAGTAAAATGACTGCTGAAAGTCAACTCGTCTCCAGTAAATCGCTTCGGGCGATTCTCAGGCGTGGCGTTTTGCCATTTCTGGTGGATTCCGTCAATGGCGAAGTTGCGAAGCGAACCTTCGATGTTCTATTTTCGCTGACGGTTCTGATTCTTTTTTCGCCTTTATATCTGTTATTAGCGTTCCTGATTGCCATTAGTTCCCCAGGGCCAATCTTTTACGTCCAGGAACGAGTGGGTAGAAACTACAGGCGGTTTGACTGCATCAAATTTAGAACCATGGTTGAGGATGCCGATACGGTTTTGGCCCAAATGATGGAGCGATCGCCTCGGTTACGGCAGGAGTTTCAGACGAACTTTAAACTGCGACGAGATCCTCGCATCACCTGGATTGGTCGGTTCCTCCGCATTACCAGCCTGGATGAATTTCCGCAATTTTGGAATGTGCTGAAGGGTGACATGAGTGTAGTGGGGCCGCGTCCATTAGTAGTTGAGGAACTGCCCAAATACGGTAAATATATGGATCGGGTCCTGAAGGCCAGACCCGGCATTACTGGGTTGTGGCAGGTTTCTGGCCGCAACGACATTCCCTACCCCCGCCGCGTTCAAATTGATGTGTATTACGTCAACAGCCGCAGCGTTTTGATGGATCTATGGATTATCGTCAAAACGATCGGTGTGGTGATTTTTCCGAAAGGGAATGGGGCGTACTAAAATGCTTCGAGTGATGTAGCTCTTTGCACTCAAACGGTTAAAGTCTTTATTGTTCAAGTGTTGGCGCTGGGGAACTTTTGTTTCCCAGCGCATCGTCATGGCAACCAAGTTTGTCTACCCAGTTTTTTCTATACGGGGAAATTCTCACCAGAAGCCAGAGATGAAGTGATGATTTGTCGCCTGCATCTGGGCACTCTGGTTAGCAACGATTTTTAGCGGAGATCTGGCATTCGGCAGAGGTGTGTCGAGGTTGTTCTCAAGTTTGATAGAGAAAAAGTTTTTGAAGTCAGGAGATAGAGGTCCATGATAGGTGTTGCTATGCCGCGCAAACTCACTTCAGCTTTCACAATCGCCGTCATTACAGTAAGCGCGATCGCCAACCTCGCGTTGGGGGTGGCATTAAAGGATGGCGATAAAATTAATGGCCTGGTGCGGGCCACATCTGCCGGTTTCCAGGTGAGAAATACCACCCGCGCGGGTTCCCCGGTGCTGCGGGCGCGAGGCGAAGAACATACCTTCACGGCGCAACGGGGAGACCGGATTGAAATTTCGGTTGCACCCGAAGATGGCAGTGCCCTACGCCCGATTCTGGTACTCCTCGACCCCACCGGACGGCAAGTGGCCTACACCGAAAATCCTGGCTTTTTTCAATATCAAATTGTTCGCCCTGGCACCTATCGAGTTCTGGTTCTGGGTCGCAATAATTCCCTCGGTCGCTACACCCTGGAGATCGATGGTTTAAGTACAGCCACAACCGTTGCCCCCGCCGATCAAGTGATGCAAAATGTCTTAAAACTCAGGGTAATTGGCTGTGGCGTGCCCAACGTTGCCAGAGTCAGAATTGGTGCGGAAGAACGATGTACCCGCGACATTGAACCGGGTGTGTACACCTACGAGGAAGCATCCCGCAGTATTAAACTGGTCGATGCTCGGCGGGATTTATTAGCCAGCCGCCTGCAACTAAATGTGCTGGACCGTTGCCCGTCTCCGGCTACGTCGGTGGCCCAAATCACCATGACTGATCCGCAAGAGGGTCGAGACTACACTTACTGTGCCACTCCTAGCCGCTTTGTTCAAGCTGGGGTGTATCGCTATAACCCCACAACCGATGTACTCACTCCCGCCACTCAGGCTGTAACACCCACGACTCCACCCACCACGACTCCACCCACCACCACCCCAACAACACCTCCTGCCACTCCCGATCCTAGGCGGCAGTTACTCCAGAATGAATACGGTCTGACGGTGCTGGATGCCTGCCCCGCAGCTCGCACGTCTTTTGTTGTGGTGAACTTCCCGGAAGGCAATCAAATTTATCAGTACTGTGCCAATCCTAATCGGTTAGTGAGAGCGGGAGAGTACACCTACAACAACCAGACAGGGGGTTTGGATGTTGCCACTAAGCCTGTCAATTGCACCGTCAGCGTAGGTGGCATCTGTTTGGTGAAGTAAGGAAATTGGTGAAGTAAGGAAATAAGGGATACCGGAAGTGGGGACGAAGGAGGAGGGATGCAGAGCCAGAAGCACAGCATAAGCATCGGGCTGACCTCTTCTCCTCTGTTCCCCAATTCCTCCCGATCCGTCCGATCGCTAATAAAAATGCAGAGTTTCCAGCAAATCTCCAAAAAACGGTAATCTTGCAGTGGTAAGCTAACAGATGCACCTAAGAGAACACGTAGGACGATAGTTAGATGACCGGGTCAACCCAGGTTCCTTACTTGCTGAGAGCAGCGCGCGGAGAAGTGCTCGATCGCCCCCCTGTATGGATGATGCGGCAGGCTGGGCGGTATATGAAGGTTTATCGGGACCTGCGGGATCGGTATCCTTCGTTTCGCGATCGCTCCGAGAAGCCAGAACTTGCTATTGAGATTTCGTTGCAACCGTTCCGGGCGTTTCAACCCGATGGGGTAATTCTGTTTTCAGACATTTTAACGCCACTGCCGGGAATGGGCATTCCGTTTGACATTATCGAGAGTCGTGGCCCTATTATTGATCCGCCCATTCGCACCTGGGATCAGATCAAACAGGTACGGCCTTTAGAACCGACTGAGTCATTGCCATTCATTCGGGAAATTTTGCAAACGCTACGTCAGGAAGTGGGCGATCGCGCCACCGTGTTAGGGTTTGTGGGCGCACCTTGGACGTTGGCGGCTTATGCCATTGAAGGCAAAAGCTCGAAAGACTACACCATCATTAAGCGCATGGCCTTTAATGAGCCAGCCATGCTGCACGAGTTTTTAGGCAAAATTGCTGACTCGATCGCAACTTATGTGCGCTATCAGATTGATTGTGGTGCTCAGGTGGTGCAGATGTTTGACTCCTGGGCGGGTCACTTGAGTCCACAGGATTACGATGTCTTTGCCCTACCCTACCAGCAACGGGTGATTCGCCAGGTGAAAGAAACCCATCCTGATACACCGCTAATTCTTTATATCAGTGGGAGTGCTGGCGTGTTAGAACGGATGGGCCAATCCGGAGTAGACATTGTCAGCGTAGACTGGACGGTGGACATGGCTGATGCTCGTCAGCGCCTCGGCATGGACATTGGGGTACAGGGGAACGTCGATCCAGGTGTTCTATTTGGATCACAAGAGTTAATTCGCGATCGCATTCTCGACACAATTCGGAAAGCGGGTGGTCGCAAGCATATTATGAACCTCGGACATGGTATTCTGCCAAACACGCCCGAAGAGAATGCTGCATTCTTCTTTGAGACTGCCAAGCAAGCCGATCAGCTACTCGCCATTCATGCTTAATGGGGTTTGGCAGATGGTGTCGATGCCCAAAACCTGCTATTCATCCTAAGCTTCCCGATGTCACCCAAACGGATTTTTGTGACTGGTGCGAGTGGCTGTGTAGGTCACTACCTGGTCGAAACCTTAATTCAAGAGACTGATCACGACCTGTTCCTGTTGGTCAGAAATCCAGACAAGCTGAAGGTTCATTATAATGCTCGTCCGGGTGTTACCGTGTTGCAGGGAAATATGCAGGATATCGAAGATTTCAGCGACTTGCTGAAGACGGTTGATTGTGCGATTCTGGCTGCAACTGCATGGGGTGGCCCTCAGGAGGTGTTCGACATTAACGTGGTCAAAACGTTGCGGTTACTCAATTTGCTGGACCCAGAGATCTGTCAGCAGGTAATTTATTTCTCTACCGCCAGTATTCTGGATCGCAATAACCAACCCCTTAAAGAAGCGGGTGAGTTTGGGACGGATTATGTCCGGTCTAAGTATGTCTGCCATCGCCAAATTGCCAAACTAGCGATCGCGCCGAACGTCATCACCCTGTTTCCCACCTTGCTCCTGGGCGGCGAGGCTCAGAAGCCCTGGTCCCACATTTCGTCTGGCATCTCCAAAGAATACAAGTGGCTGAATTTGTTACGGTTCTTCAGTATTGATGCCACCTTCCACTACATCCACTCTAAAGATGTGGCTCAAGTTGTGCGCTATCTGGTTGACCATCCCCTGGCGGACGATGAATCCCACGAGATTGTTTTAGGCAATGCGGCGATTACGGCCAATCAAGCGATCGAAGATGCTTGCGCCTACCTGAATAAACGGATTTATTTTCGGATTCCGCTCACCCAGCGCCTACTGGATTTTATCTTTGGGCTACTCCGGATCAAGGTGGAAGCCTGGGATCGGTTTGCCATGAAATATCGGCATTTTGTTCACAAGAACCCTGTCACCCCTTCAACTTACGATATGCCAACCTATTGCTCCTCGTTTGCAGATGTCTTGAAGCTGAGTGGGGTTCCCCCTCGCAATCGGTAAGCGTGAGGTTCCTGTTGCTAGTTGTTACAGTACGGCTTTTACCTCAAAGCAGTTGAGCATTTTTTGATGCACCACTAATAGATGGATTAGAGCTAGATCAATTGAGTTGGCTCTATATCTGAGCATTACAGTTCTACACTCGCGATTTCGCAATCAAACTTTAAAATCAATTCCTCGATTCTGTGGTTTAACGGAAAGACAATCTCGCTTTTGCTTTTTGCAGCCTGATCCAAAAATCTGTCATTTCTGATGCATTTTGGCACAAGAGTTTTGGCAGAGTTGAAAGATGGCTTGGCGGGTTTGGCTCACCAGATTGGCATTCAATCGAAAACTCAACACATCGAAGGTTCAGTCGTGAAAGTCCATCAAAGCGACACTCAACTTATTAATTTTCTACAAGAAGAACTGGATATCTCGGCGAAATCGATCGCATTTGCCCTGCGCCATAGTCAACAAGATCCCGGCCCGCTACCCATGATTTTGTGGCAGTATGGCCTGGTTTCCATTGAGCAGTTAGAACAGATTTTCGATTGGTTGGAAGGTTAATCGAGCGGGTGGGTCCTACTGGCCAAATTCCAGACGGGCCTGCTCTACCAGCTCAGCCGTCACGATATCTAATTCTGCTTCGCGGGCTAAATGTTCAATCCGTTCTCGCGCTTGAGTTCGCACAAAGAAGGGAATATTTTTAAGTTTGGCTTTGGCTTCGGGGGTCCACTTCAATCCACCCAAATCAGAATTGTCCATATCAAAAGCCGATTTATCTTGACGTAACAGGTGCCTGTGAGTAGTTTCGGTGCAACGGGGTCCCTGTTCCTTTAAAATATGTGAAGTTGTTGTCAAGGAATCAGAATGCGAGTTGCGATCGTTGGGGCGGGATTGGCCGGATTGGCAGCAGCCGTGGAATTGGCAGATGCCGGACATGAAGTAGAAATCTTTGAGGCGCGATCGTTTGTCGGCGGGAAGGTCGGCAGTTGGGTCGATGCTGATGGCAACCATATCGAAATGGGGCTGCACGTCTTCTTCAACAACTATGCCAACCTGTTTGCCCTGATGCAAAAGGTCGGCGCATTTGAGTATTTGCTACCCAAAGCACACGTTCACACCTTTATCAATCGAGGCGGCCAGCTCGGCACGCTCGATTTCCGGTTTCTGCTGGGTGCGCCCTTTCATGGCCTCAAAGCCTTTTTCACCACGGGTCAACTCACGTTGCGGGACAAACTGCAAAACGCGATCGCCCTGGGGACTAGCCCCGTCGTTCCCGGTTTAGTCAGCTACGATGTGGCGATGAAATGGATTCGCTCGCTGGATAAGGTCAGCTTTGCCGACTGGTTCCGCAGTCATGGCGGCTCCCAAAATAGCCTAAAGCGCATGTGGGACCCGATCGCGCTGGCATTGGGCTTTATCAATACGGAAGACATCTCTGCCCGATGTATGCTTACCATCTTCATGATGTTTGCCGCCAAAACCGAAGCCTCGCGCTTGAATATGTTGGCAGGCTCTCCCGCTGAATTTTTGCATCAGCCAATTGTTAATTACCTGGAAGCGAAAGGCACGAAAATTCACACCCGCCGCCAAACTCGCCGGATTTTGTTTGAGGAGCAGAACGGTGAAATGAAGGTGACTGGTTTGGCGATCGCCAATGGCGATACAGAAGACATCATCACCGCCGATGCCTATCTCGCCGCCTGCGACGTGCCGGGAATTCAACGATTATTGCCCCAAGAGTGGCGATCGCTTCCCCTGTTTGACAATATCTATAAACTGGAAGCCGTCCCCGTTGTCACCGTCCAACTCCGCTTCGATGGTTGGGTCACGGAAATGCAGGATGCCGCCGAACGCCAACAACTCGACCACGCCGCCGGACTCGATAACCTCCTCTACAGCGCCGATGCCGATTTCTCTTGCTTTGCCGACCTCGCCCTCACCAGCCCCAAAGACTATTACCGCGAAGGCCAGGGTTCATTGATGCAAGTCGTCCTCACTCCCGGCGATCCTTTCATCAAAATGAGCAACGACGCGATCGTGCAACACGCCCTCAAACAACTGCACGACCTCTTTCCCTCCTCCCGCGACCTCACCCTCACCTGGTCCGGTGTCGTCAAATTGGCCCAATCCCTCTACCGCGAAGCCCCCGGCAAAGATCCCTTCCGCCCGACTCAAAAAACGCCCATCTCCAATTTCTTCCTCGCAGGTAGCTACACCGCCCAAGACTACATCGACAGTATGGAAGGCGCGACTATTTCTGGAATGCAAGCGGCTCAAGCGATCCTGGAGCCAACAGGGTATAAGGTAAAGGGAAAGGGATTGTTTAGGTATTAGGGGTTTTCATGTCCAACTGGCTCGAACACACCGTTCAAATTGAGATTGATGCACCGATCGCGCTGGTGTGGAGTTTGTGGTCAGATTTGGAACAGATGCCGAATTGGATGAAGTGGATTGATTCGGTAAAAATTCAGGAACATGATCCCAAATTGTCGCGCTGGAAATTAGCAACTGGCGGCCTGGAATTTAGTTGGCTCTCACGGGAAGTAAAGTTGATCCCATACCAGATTTTGCAGTGGGAGTCGGTGGATGGGTTGCCCAATCGGGGTGCCATTCGCTTCTACGATCGCGGCGAGGAAGGCAGCATCGTCAAAATGTCTGTCGCTTACTCCGTCCCCGGCTTCCTCTTCCAACTGATGGATAATCTCTTCATCGGTCGCGTCGTCGAATCCACCCTCCATGCCGATCTGGAACGTTTCCGCGAGTACGCCATGAAAGCCAAAGCAGGCAGTAGTTTAGAGTAGAATTTCAGTCATCTACTTTAATGCCGAGAAAGATTCGAGAGTTAAAAGCTCAAATTGCGCGTGAAGGATTTGTTTACTTACCCAAACGTGGGAAAGGAAGTCATGAGCGTTGGCGACATCCACTAATCGGCAAAACACTGACGATTTCAGGTCAGGATGGAGACGATGTGCCACCTTACCTGGAGAAGCAACTTGCAAAACTCCTGTCAGAATTAGAAGAATTGAGGGAGGATGAGGATTCGTGAATCGGTATAGTATGCTTGTTCAGTGGTCCGATGAAGACCAACTTTTTTTAGTCACGATTCCAGAGTTCTCTGATCGAGTGATGATGCCCTGTACGCACGGAAAAACTCGTGAGGAAGCAATTCGCAATGGGGAAGAAGTAATTGAAATGTATCTGGAAGCTTGGCAAGCAGAAGGTGAGGTAATTCCCGAACCCAGAACGCTTCAGGTCGCTTGAGGCGATCGCGATAGCGCAAAATCGTTACAGTTCCTGAGTCCCGATTTATAGCCGTAGCCATGTGTAACGTGGCGAAGGTGAGTCAGAACACCTACTCAGCATTGGCTTTTCAGCTTCTCCTTGTCCTAAGTGTTCTGACCAAAGCTATATATTTGGACAAAGCAGCATTTTTGTAAATCGGCTCATTTGTATGAAGCGATCCGCCTCCTCAGTTCCAACATTTGATTCAATGCTCATACCCACAATTCGGTCTCTACAAATTCTGGGCGGGTCTGGTACAACTGAAGAGATTTATGACAAGGTCGTACAAATCCTTAACATACCCGACAAAGTGCTTGAGATCCCACATGGTAGTACCTCACAAAGTGAAGTTGAGTATCGTCTTGCATGGAGCCGCACCTACTTAAAGAAATATGGGCTTCTACAAAATTCAGCACGCGGAGTATGGTCGTTAGTATCGACCTCTATCAATCCTGACGATTTAGATGCTAAAGAAATTGTCAAGGCTGTTCGGGACGCAGATAAGAGTAAAGTTGTTTCTCCGGACCCAACGACTGAAACAGTTGCATCAATTGAAACCTTGGAAGAACTAGCATGGCATCAGCAGCTACACAAAATGCTGTTAACCCTTGAACCATCCGCATTTGAGCGCTTAGCACAACGCCTACTACGTGAGTCCGGTTTTATCCAAGTTCAAGTTTCAGGAAAATCTGGCGATGGTGGAATTGATGGGGTTGGTATTGCGCGTATTAATGGTTTCTTAAGCTTCCATGTTCTCTTTCAATGCAAGCGTTATCAAGGTTCAGTCACAGCAGGACAAATTCGAGATTTTCGTGGAGCGATGCAAGGACGCACAGACAAAGGGTTATTTATTACAACTGGCACATTTACAAGGGATGCCATTAAAGAGGCAACACGAGATGGCGCGCCACCCATTGATTTAATCGATGGAGAGCAGTTAGTCCAACGATTAAAAGAGTTGGGATTGGGTGTCAAGATAACGATGATTGAATCAGTGGAAGTTGACACAAATTGGTTTGCAAAAATCTAATGCAAAGGGGACAAAATGGTTACGACTTTAAACAAGCCATCTGCACTGATTCACGAAATTCGGATTGAGAAAATCGGCAATTTGAACCTATTCAAATTCAGTGAGTCGCTTCAAGAACGGATGGAGAACCTGTTGGAAAAGAAGAAGGCTGGTCAAATCACGCCGGATGAGATTGCTGAGTTGGATGCGATCGCAGAGTTAGACCGCATTTTTACTCATATCAACGCGATGCTTGCCGCTCAAAATGTCAATCAATAATGAACTCAAGCAAACCATTCGGGAGCGTGCTAAATATTTGTGTGAGTACTGTCATTCTCCAGAGCGGTTAAGTGCAAATCGATTTACGGTTGATCATGTTATTCCAAAGTCGTTGGGTGGTTCTGACGAATTTGACAATCTTGCACTAGCCTGTCGCCGTTGTAATGAGAGGCGCTATAATTTTGTGGCGAGTATCGATCCAGAAACGAAGAACATTGTTCCGATTTATAATCCTCGTAAGCAGAAGTGGGCAGAGCATTTTGTTTGGCTAGATCAAGGGGTTGTGATTGAAGGAACGACCCCAATTGGTCGTGCAACCTGTCTTCGTCTTGATTTGAACGATACCCGCTATCCGGAGAAAGATTCCATTCGAGAAACAAGACGTTTTTGGATACAAACTAAGTTGCGTCCCCCAGCAGATGAACCACATCGAGGTTAAGCGGGAGGGGCAACTTTATTGCCAGGTTCGCAAGCATAATTTCTATCTAAAGACATAGCTGAAAATTGGGCGATCGCAGCCTGCTAAACGAGTTTAACTTCCTAGAATGAAGAAGCGGTTGATTGAACGGGATTCAGAAGCATCGATCGCTATTCTCAATTCTCAAATCTGAACTTGTTGAGGGAAATTGATTATGACCGCAACGTTGTCGGCTCCATCCTTGATCGCAGCGCAACTGGGGGATGAAGCAGAAGATTTACTCACCTACAAAGCCAAAGTTTCTCAAGATCTCTTGCATTTACCGGGACCAGATTTTGTCGATCGCATTTTTGTGCAGAGCGATCGCAATCCTCAAGTGTTACGCAATCTCCAATTACTTTACTCAACTGGACGACTAGCCAACACCGGCTACCTCTCGATTTTGCCCGTGGATCAAGGGATTGAACATTCGGCAGCAGCATCGTTTGCGCCCAACCCGATTTATTTTGACAGTGAGAATATTATTAAGCTGGCGATCGCGGCGGGCTGTAATGCGGTGGCGACAACGTTGGGGGTGTTGGGCAGTGTGTCGCGCAAGTATGCCCACAAAATTCCCTTCATCGTCAAAATTAACCACAACGAACTATTGACCTGCCCCAACCAGTTTGATCAGATTATGTTTGCCTCCGTGGAGCAAGCCTGGAACCTGGGAGCCGCAGCGATCGGGGCGACGATTTATTTTGGCTCTCCTGAATCCACCCGCCAGATTCAAGAAGTGCGGCAAGCGTTTGCCCGCGCCCACGAGTTAGGCATGGCGACCATTCTCTGGTGTTACCTGCGAAATCCGGCCTTCAAGCAGGATCAGGATTATCACATCTCGGCGGACCTCACCGGACAGGCCAACCATTTGGGCGTGACGATCGAAGCCGACATTATTAAACAAAAATTGCCAGAAAATAACAATGGCTACGGGGCCGTGGCCAAAACGACCGCAACCAGCTACGGCAAAACTGATCCCCGCGTCTACTCCGACCTCACAACCGACCATCCGATCGACCTGACCCGCTATCAATTGCTCAATTGCTACTGTGGACGGGCAGGTTTAATTAATTCTGGGGGGGCTTCCGGTAAGAATGATTTTGCCGAAGCGATTCGCACCGCAGTCATCAATAAACGGGCAGGTGGCAGTGGTTTGATCTCTGGCCGCAAAACCTTCCAGCGCCCCTTTGAGGAAGGCGTGAAACTGTTCCACGCGATTCAGGATGTTTATTTGTCGCCGGATGTGACGATCGCGTAAAGATGATCGCCTGAAGCCGATCGCCTGAAACTACAGAATCCCTTATTGCGATCGCTCGATCCCATAGCGCTAGACTAAACCCAGTCATTGGTGCAAACCTGGGAGCAACAGGGTTGGAAAATCCATTTACGCTGAATCCGGCTACGGTGAATCTGGCGGAAATGCTGCGAGTCGCGATCGCTCATCATCAGGCGGGGCGTTTACCGCAAGCAGAGCAGTTATATCGCCAGATTTTGCAGCAGCACCCCCAAAACGCAGATGCCCTCTCGCTATTGGGGGTGATTGCTTGTCAGCAGCAGCAATTAGAGCGGGGGATCGCCCTCTATCAGCAAGCTCTGGCCATTCGACCGGACCATCGGCAAGCCCGTGAGAACCTGAGTCTGGCATTGTGGAAACAGGGGAAGCGACTGATGGATGAGGCGATCGCCAACCTGAATCGCCTGAGTCATTTTGGGGTCGATCCCGCCTCCAACCATGTGATGCTGGGGATGCTTTACCAGGAACAGGAATGGTTTGAGCAGGCGCTGATTCATTACCAGCAAGCACTTGCCACCGATCCCTCAAACCCCGATACGCTCAATCGGGTGGGAACTGTATTACAAGCTCAGAATAAACCAAATTTTGCAGTTCACTTTTTTCGGCGGGCGATCGCACTTCAGCCAACTCATGTCGATGCCCTGATCAATCTGGCGAAGGCATTGTTAGACCAGGGCGATGTCAAAGGCGGGTTGACGTTTATCAACCAGGCGTTGACCATCAATCCACAGCATCCAGTCGCCCGGTACAATCGAGCCTTGATGCTATTAGTGCAGGGCAAGTTTGCCGAGGGATTTCCAGAGTATGAGTGGCGCTTCAAAACTCCAGATTTTCCACCTTGCCCCTTTTTGCAACCTAAGTGGGATGGGTCTAATCTGGAGGGTAAAACCCTATTGCTACATGCCGAACAGGGGTTGGGCGATACGATTCAGTTTATTCGCTACGCCGCGATCGCGGCTCAAAAAGGTGGACGGGTCATCTTAACCTGTAGCCAACCCCTGATTCGCTTGCTGTCAACCATTTCGGGTATTGCACAGATTACGCCAATGGGGGCACCCCTGCCAGAGTTTCAGGTTTACGTTCCCTTGCTCAGTTTGCCGGGAGTGTTGGGCACGACGATGGATACAGTCCCTGTTGCCGTTCCTTACCTGACGGTCCCTACAACTGCATTTCGTTTACCCCCACCCCCCATTGTCCAGCCCAGGTTAAAAGTCGGTTTGGCGTGGTCTGGGGGCAACCTGTACAAACAAAATCAGCAGCGATCGTTCTCCTTGAAGGAATTTGAGCCAGTTTTAAACTGCGATCGCATTGCCTTTTATAGTTTGCAGAAGGGCATCCCTCAACTGGAAATTACCGAGCAGGGCTGGGCAGATAGGTTAGTCGATCTGAGTGATCAGTTGCATGATCTGGCCGATACCGCCGCCGCGATCGCGCAGCTTGATTTAGTCATTACCGTTGATACAGTGGTTGCTCACCTGGCCGGAGCACTGGGTAAACCAGTCTGGGTTCTGCTGGCCCACGTTCCCGACTGGCGATGGATGCAGGGCCGCACTGATAGCCCGTGGTACCCCACCATGCGCCTTTTTCGTCAACCACAACCCGGCGATTGGCAGAGGGTTATGCAGGATGTTATCACCAGTTTGATGAGCGATTAATCCAGTGGCAGGGTCGGCGGTGGGCAATCGGCTGACGTGGGAGTTGTGGCCATCTCCTCGCTCTTGGCCTTACGAGACTCCAGCCAGAAGGGAATGACAATCCACCCGGCTACAATCAGCAAAGTGACCAGTGCAAAACGGCTGGCCCACTCCACAACTTTTTCGAGTGGCAGGAATTGCCCCGCAAAATAGGACAACGTAACCATCACGCAGGCCCAGGTCGCAGCCCCCAAAGTGTTGTAGAACATGAACTTGGGGTACGGCATTTCCGCAATCCCGGCTAGAGGACTGGCAAACACTCGCAAGAGGGCAACAAAGCGCCCGCCAAACACTGCTTTCGTTGCATTCTCACTGAATTGATTGCGGAGGGATAAGAGTTGAGTTTCTGGCAACCGGAAAAAGCGCCCAACGTTGAGCAATAAGGGCCACCCCCCGTACCGACCCACCCAGTAACCAATATTTCCCCCAAGAGTCGCGCCCAATGTGGCATCCGCCAGGACGATCCAGTAATTGAGTTGATCATTACCAGCTAAAAAACCACCTGCCAAGGTCACAGTTTCTCCGGGAATCGGCAGGCCAATATTTTCCAACAGAATGCCGAGGAAAACGGCCCAATAACCGTATTGCTGAGCAAAAGCTTGAATCGCTTCGAGCGAGAGAAACTCCAGGGACATTCAAACACCTTTACAAAACGTTACCATTCCCCCGATCTTGACGTGAAGTAGCAGCCTCTGTCAAATCGACTTTGAGAAAATCTACAGACTGAACCTTACTGGTCATTCTCTCAATCTCCGGGTTCTCACCCATTGTAGTAACTTCATAATCGGGCCGTGTTATGGGAGGCATGCATGAAGATTATGTGAAGCATCCGCAATATTCAGTAATTTTGCGGAAAGAGTTTTTATATTTTGAAGAAATTCAATTCTTACTCTGCTGAGAGAGTTATCCAACCGAGAGAGTTTAGCAAGGTTCAGGCATCGTTTGATCGGAAAAACTCGGTTGGCGCGTTGTGATTGATCGTGTCGAACGTTTCTAATTGTTCTTCATCTTGCTGGCGATATGATTACTTCTTCTATTGGCGATATGATCACTTCCTGCACAGATAACGCCGTCGTTATTCAGCCTAAAGGACGACTCGATTTCCAGAATGGAACTGCGCTCAGTCAGGCTCTTTGTGAAATCTGCCCGAACCGTCACTCTTGTTGGATGATTGATTTATCCAATGTAGATTTTATTAATAGTGCTGGATTAACCGCACTGATCAATGGGTTAAACACCGCTATCAACAAGCAATGCCGACTGGTTCTGTGTAATCCCCATCCTTCGGTGAAACTGGTCTTTGAGATTACGCGCTTAGATGAGCTATTTGAAGTACTAGATACAGTTCAGTTGGACAGCGCTCCGTCAGATCATGCCGTTGTCTCTGACTTGGACCGAAACCGGATGGCCTCTCAGGCCGCGTAGGGGGTGATGCTCAACTCCCGAATAGGTTGGTGGGTGAGACAATACCAGTGACAAAGGAATAAATCTGGGGTTTGTCGTCCCACGCTAGCGATCGCGGGTTTATCTGGGAATGGGATCAGCCGATCAAATTGAATAGCCTCGTCGTCGATGCCAAACTGCATCAGGTAAACCCCCGGCAGCGCCGCCAGCGATCGCATTAAATCTTGCCCTAATTTATACAACGGTTGGCGTTGCGCGTCATCTAAGTGGAACGGCTGATGGAATGTGTCATCTTTGCCTTCTATTTGAGCGATCGCTTCAGCAAAGAGCAAGCCTTTCGCCGTTAACACGAGCGGCAACCAGTAAGGCCCATCTCCGACTGGATACTGCCATCGCGCAACGGTTTGCCGCATCGTTGCCGTGTCCCTACAGGCGGCAAAGACTTCTCTACCCGGTGTGGCCCATGCGTCTGGCACATTGAAGGTGAGGGGACAGAGCAGGAGGTTCTCCTGGGTAGAGCGGTACTCAACTTGTGTTGCCAGCTCCGTCGTCCACACAATCTCGACGCTTTGGGCAGTCCTTGGGCTTGGGAGTGGGGAGTCTGGAAGCTTAGCTTGAAAGTGCTCCCCAATGGCTCGTTTCATCTCCCATGCCGGAGATGCAGCCTGTGGAGACGTACCGAATGCAGGCGGGTCAGCAAGGATGAGAACGTCAGGCATTACCAAAACTAGGCAGGGCGATATCCGAGCCAGAACGGGGGAAACTGGGCAAATCGAGGTGGGTTTGGCGACGAGTCCGGACAGCGAGACGATAGCTGACACTTTGCAGCTCGGCGTGGAGTTGCCGATTTTCCCGCTGAATTTGGGTCACTTTTTCCTTGATGGGAGCCAACCGTTCTGCGAACTTTTGGCGGTAGATTTTAGGCAGTTCCTGCACGACCTGTTCCAACATCCGGGAGCGATCAGTTAACTCTTGCACCGATTGGCGAAGTTGGTAGATTTCAGTGTCGCGATCGGCAATTTGCCCTTGATAAAAGGTTACCTGTTGCTCTACTCCCTTAAGTTGGTCCCGCAGGGCACGCACCTCAGCGAGATGCCGCTCTGAAACTTCAGGAGTAGGCATGAAGTTTGAGTTTCCTTTCACCAGACGAAACAACTCCTGGGAAAGCTGTTGCACGAGGCTATCCCGCATCTGAAGTTCCTCGCGGAGGCGGGCAACCTCAGCCTGAGCGTCTGAAAGATTGGTGTAGCTAGATTCGGTCACAGTATTGACAACTCCGTTTGTGATGGCTTCGGGGGTGGTTGAGTAGGGGAATGGAGTGCTTCTGAGAAAACGTCCATCAAGCTCAACGATCGATTGCAGCTAATGTACCACCTGAAAACGAAATTGATACCGGATTAATTTCAAATTTTCAATGCGTTGTCACAAAAGTTCAGGGCGTGGAGCTGCGATCGCCCATACAACAACAAGGGACGATCGATTGAACGCCCCTCGTTGCACCATTTCTAATAAAAGGCGATGAAGCAATTACTCCTCAGCGACTGCATCCTCTACCACTTTGGGTTCATCCTGGCAGATGGTGAGATAACGGATGACATCGTCACCCAGTCGCATCGCCCGCTCAAGCATCGCCACGCTGGTACCGGGTGCTCGATAATTCATCTGAACGTAAACGCCCTCCCGTTGCTTTTTGATCTCATAAGCTAGACGGCGCTTACCGCGATGCTGAGTTTCCAAAATTTCAGCCCCACTATCTCGCAAGATGGCCTGATATTTTTCAATGTACTGGGTTTCTTCCGCCAAATCGGGGCGCAAGATGTACATTGTTTCGTAAAGCTGAGGCATGACTACCAAATTCTCCCTTATGGACTGAATGGCTTCCGCTCAACCCACCCATTGACAGAGGCAACATTGAACCCGGCAGGTTCGCGGTTCGCTCGACTCATCGGCAGATCGGTGCAAAGAAGCAAGGATCTATCATTTTATAATGATTTTGGGTCAATTTTGCAAACTTTTAATGGAGTTGAAGGTTGCGGCAACACAGATAGAACGTGTGGATAGATAATCTCTAATAAGTTCATTACGGATAAGTTCATTACGGAATCGAATCAACCTATGGCACAACGCTATGTCCGGGTACAGGCAATAGATGGACAGGTGTATTACGGGCTGCTCCAGATTGATCGGCAGGTGCAAGTGTTTGATGCACCCCCCTGGCTCAAGGGGCAACCCACAGAGTTGGAATTGTTGCCCGGAGACTATCAACTACTCGCGCCCTGTGCTCCCTCAAAAATCGTAGCGGTGGGGAAAAATTATGCCAATCATGCTGCCGAAATGGGTACCCCAGTGCCGCAGGAGCCATTGTTATTTTTGAAGCCATCCACAACCGTGATCTCAACGGGTGCGCCCATTCAATATCCACCGCAATCGAAGCGGGTCGATTATGAGGGGGAACTGGCGCTGGTGATTGGCGATCGCTGTGTCAACTGTACGCCAGAAGAAGCCCACACCAAAATTTGGGGGTATACCATTGCCAATGATGTGACCGCGCGGGATTTGCAACGTCAGGACGGCCAGTGGACTCGCGCCAAAGGGTTTGATACGTTTTGCCCCTTAGGCCCGTGGATTGTCCGAGAACTGAGTGCCGGAGCACGAGTGCAGACCTTTCTCAATGATGCGGTGGACCCTGTCCAGTCTGCGCCCATCAGCGATATGGTGTTTTCTCCGGATGCTCTGGTAGCTTATATCAGCCAGGTGATGACCCTACTGCCAGGAGACGTAATTTTAACAGGTACACCGGAAGGGGTAGGGTCCATGAAAATTGGCGATCGCGTCAAAGTCGCGATCGAGGGCATTGGCCATCTGGACAACTATTTGATTGCCAGGGAGTCCTGATGGGTTAGTAACGCACCTGGGTATAAGCCGCTTCTGAAATGGTGGGAATTTCGGCGTAGCGTCCCAGGGCAGACTGCACAATACAGTAGAGGGCAGCACCAACAGTTGCCAGAAAGACCGTGTTAAACAACGTTTCGGCAATGATGTTGGTGGGGGGTAATACAGAGGCCAGCACAAACCGCCAAATGATGGAAAAGAGGCTCAACAAAATCCCAATCAAAATCGACTGCATCACATTGAAGCGAATGAAGTGAGGGACGCGATCGTTCCGTACCACCAGCATATACAGGGCGAAGAAGATAATCAGGGGCATAAAACCGCCAAAGCCGTAGTAAATGCTAAGAAGCGGCCCCAGAGGGATCCAAATTAATGCCAGCAGGGGAGTGAGGAAAGAGCCTGAATCGAACAAAATCCTGCCCACCAGACCCATCACATCCAGGAGGGGCAACAGGTAAGCTAGAGAGGCAAAAATTCGATCAGTGGGAGAGCTAGAGCCGCGCCAGGTCATGTGTCCTTCTCCAAAATAGGTTTGCTTGAATATAGCCAGAATAACGCAGGAGTTTTGGGGATGGGAATGTTAGCGCTATTGTGCGCGATCGCGTTGCATCGGACCCAAGTATTTTTGCAGGTAGGGGGAAAATACTTCATAAATCAAGGTGAAGGGCTGCCCATGATGCCAAAACAGGTAATGGCGACCCCAGAATGGCCCTGCTTGCCCAAAGGCTCGTTCTAATTCCGGGGAATGGCCATAATAAAGCCCCTGGACATCCCGATACAATTCCGTGCGGAGGCGCGTCAGGCTCAACCAGATGGGCAATGATTTGTTTTGCAAATACTCATCCACATGGCTGGCTTCCCACCAGGAAGTTGCATAGGCAAGGCGCTGCCCAGAGGCCGTTCGCAACCACACCTGACGCCGGACTCGTGGTCCTGGGACGACTTGGATCTGGGGTGGGGCGTTGTCTAAGTCCAGAGCGATCGCGGACATATCGATCACATCGACTTCTGTGGGTTCACCTGTCAGGAGTTGCAGGTGCCGAGTGGGAGAGCCATCTCCCAATAGCAACATTTGCCATGCCGGAGCCAGTTGGCTGTGGGGTAAACCTTGCTGAACGTGCTTTTCGTCGCCCTGCCAGAGGGGGTCAAGCGCATACCAGGCGCTTGACCGCAGAGAGTTTTCCGAAGACTTAAAGATAGCAGTCAATTTTCTTTACAGAACTTAACCTCTATTCAATCATAACGTTATCCAGAGCAATGCTTTGTTGAGTTTAGTACCAGGAGCGGGCAAACCAAGAAAGAGAACGGTAAGATGCGATCGCCGCTCAAACTCATTACCTTAAAACGGCTTCTTCTGTCGTCCCCCTGAATGCAGATTCCTCAATTCTGGTGTACTAAGTCCTGGCTAAGAGTGCTGCAATATGCCGCGATCGTGGCCCTGTGTGTCATGGGTGTGTGCCTGCGGCCCCTGCCAGCCCCATCGCAACCACCCGTAACGTTGAAGTTGTTGATGACATCTCCTGACGTGCCACCGTGGACAAAATTCATGGTGACAGCGTTTGAGGCTGAACATCCTCATATCCGTCTACAAATTGTTGAGGGACCCAATCAGGTCAATCTTTTGGAAGACATGTACACCACGGCCTTCCTCCTGGGCAATTCCCCCTATGACCTGGTCAACATGGATGTGATCTGGACTCCAAAGTTTGCGGCGGCAGGATGGTTAATGGACTTAACCAACGATGTGACCGAAGCAGAATTAGCAGCATTTTCCCCAGCAGATGTGGAGGGAGGCAAGTATGCGGGTAGACTCTATCGATTACCAGTGCGATCGGATGCTGGGATGCTTTATTACCGCAAAGACCTACTGGACGCCGCCGGATTTGACCCACCCCGAACCTTTGAAGAGATTGAGCGCATCGCTCAAGCCTTGCAGGCACAAAAAGCGGTGCGCTGGGGCTACCTGTGGCAGGGTAAACAGTACGAAGGCGCAGCCGCAATGTTTGTGGAAGTACTGAAGGGATTTGGCGGCTTTTGGGTCAACCCGGACACGCTGGATGTGGGCCTCGATCGCCCCGAAGCGCTCAAAGCCATTGAATTCCTGCAAAACACGATTCGCCAGGGGATTTCGCCGCCTGGTGTCACAACTTATGTGGAAGAAGATGTCCGCCGCATTTTTCAAAATGGGGATGCGGCCTTTATGCGGAACTGGCCCTACGCATGGCCCTTGATGAATACCGCCGCCTCTCCAGTCAATGGGAAAATTGGCATTATCCCAATGGTTGGGTCTCAAACTACCCAGGACCGGGGGGCATGTCTGGGGGGGTGGGGATTAGGCATTGCCAAAACATCGAAACACAAGCAGGAAGCGCTAGAAGCGATCCGGTTCATTACCAGCGACACAATTCAGAAGCAATTTATTCTGAATTCGGGCTACGTGCCCAGCCAGCGCCGCTTGTTTAACGACCCGCAGGTAGTGGCGCAATACAGTCATTACCCAGACTTGTTGAATGTGGTGGATCAAGCCGTATTGCGGCCCCCGATCGCCCAATATGCCCAGGCATCTGACATTTTGCAACGCTACCTGAGTGCCGCCCTGACGAATCAGCAAACACCCGCAGAGGCCATGCAGCAAGCCGCCGATGAAACCAGACGGTTGTTAGAGGCGGGCCGGAAGCAGAGGAATAGCGCATGAGATCGATTCAAGAGCAAGAAAAACGTACAGGATTGTATTTCCTGTTACCGGCTACGGCATTGCTATTGCTGGTGTTCGCCTACCCGATCGCGCGATCGCTGTGGTTGGGGTTGTTTGCCCAAAACTTAGGCACTGAACTGGAACCCGTTTTTGTTGGCCTCAGCAACTACACTCGCATTTTGGGCGATCGGCACTTCTGGCATACCTTTTTCATCACGACTCGGTTTGCGCTGATTGCTGTCAGTGTGGAATTAATTTTAGGCATGGGCATTGCGTTGCTCCTGCATCGAGCGTTTCGGGGGCGCGACCTCGTTCGCACGATCGCGATTTTGCCCTGGGCACTGCCAACCGCCTTAATTGCCCTGGGGTGGACGTGGATTTTTAACGATCAGTTTGGCGTTGCTAATGATATTTTGCTGCGGTTGGGTCTCACAACCACAGGGATCAATTGGCTGGGCGAACCCATGACGGCAACCCTGGCCTTACTGATTGCCGACATCTGGAAAACTACACCCTTTATCAGTCTGTTATTGCTCGCCGGGTTGCAATCCATTCCTCAAGATTTGTACGAGGCCCACACCTTGGAGGGAGCCACACCGCTACAAAGTTTCTGGCAAATTACATTGCCACTATTGGTGCCCCAAATTGTGATTGCCGTATTGTTCCGGTTTGCTCAAACCTTTGGCATTTTTGATTTGATGCAGGTGATGACGGGCGGCGGCCCCGGTGGCGCCACCGAAGTTGTGGCCCTTTACATTTACACCAATGCCATGCGTTATCTCGATTTTGGCTATGCGGCAGCGTTGATTGCCGTGACGTTTATTGTCTTGGTTCTGGTGATTGTGATTTGTCGCGGGTTGATTGCGCGATCGCGTCGTGCAGTAGATTCCTAAGTATTTTGCATAAATAGTTTAGTCTACTGATTTTGAGTTTGATGCATAATTTTATGACCACTGTTTTCAAGTCTAACTCTGGCGAAGCTCAACCTCCATCCCGACTACGGCAGCGATTACCATCCTGGAGTGATGTTATCTTTTGGATCGCTTTATTAGCATTGGTCATTTTTTGTCTGGCACCGATTCTCTGGCAAGTTCTGACTTCCTTCAAAGTCAATGACGATATTGTGGCTGTACCTAATGTTTATTTTCCGACTCGCTTCACGCTGGATCACTACACGGAGTTATTTGTGCGTCGTCCCTTCTGGCAATACATTCTCAACAGCACCTTTGTTTCGTTGACTTCTACGCTCGCCTGTCTGGTGATTGGCACACCTGCGGCCTATGCTCTAGCGCGATCGCGTCCCCGTGGTAGCTTATTGTTTCAGGTTGGCTTGCTATTTATCACTTTATTCCCCAGCATTTTGTTGTTGCAGGGCTTGTTAGAAGTGGTGCAATTTCTCGGCCTGGGCAACAACTATCTGGCGCTGATTTTGCCCTACACCGCCATGAATTTGCCATTGACCATTCTGGTATTACGCAACTTCTTTGTGCAACTGCCAACAGAATTGGAAGATGCCGCAAGAGTTGATGGCTACAATACCTTGCAAATGATCGTGCAAATCTTGTTACCCTTGACCCTGCCAGCGATCGCCACCGCAGGCATTCTCACCTTCATCGCCGCCTGGAATGAGTTCATTTTTGCCCTCACCTTTATTACCGAAGAAACCATGAAAACCATTCCCGTAGCAGCCGCTCAAATTGGGGGCAGTTCTGTGTTTGAAATTCCCTACGGTGAGATCGCAGCGGCAACCGTATTAGGCACCCTACCGCTTGTCATCCTGGTGCTGCTGTTCCAGCGACAAATTGTCCATAGTTTGACGTCGGGTGCCGTGAAGGGATAAGAATGATCACTATAATAAAGTGCGAAAGTAAAGCGCGAACGAATAAGGTGCTGAATCGTCAGGGAAGCGGATGGCAAAAACTGAACGCGAGAAGATGTTAGCGGATGAGCCGTATCGTGCATTTGATCCTGAACTCAACCGCATGTCAGCGAGGGCTGAAGCTTTGCTCTACGAGTTTAATACTTCATCCCCCAATGAGGTAAAAAGAAGACGAGAATTAATTCATACATTGTTGGGTGGGCATGGTACAAATGTGGTCGTTAAACCCCCCTTCTTTTGTGATTATGGGTGTCATATCTTTATTGGAGATAATGTCTTCATCAATTACGATTGCGTCATTTTAGATTGCAATTATGTGCAGATCGGGAATGATGTGTTGATTGCGCCCAAAGTGCAAATTTACACCGCTTATCACCCGACTGATCCAGCAGTTCGCATGACCGGAGTAGAAATGGCAGCCCCGATCGCGATCGGCAATAATGTCTGGATCGGCGGTGGGACAATTATTTGCCCTGGTGTGACCATTGGCGATCAGGTTTCGATTGGGGCTGGCAGTGTCGTCACCAAAGATATTCCAGCCAACGTGGTGGCGGTTGGCAATCCCTGCCGGGTGATCAAATCTGTTTAACGTTGCCCATCACCCGCCACAGACAACCCCGAACATCCAACCCACAACTTTTTGACGGTCGGGTGCAGGGCACTGTCATACTGCGTTGACTATGCTGATTCTAGATGAGTGACCGGAATTTGTTCGGTTCGCTCAGGAGCTTTTGCCCCAGTTGCAATAGCATGAACTGCATGAAGAATATCGGCTGAGTAATACCGATTGCCGCAGGTATCACAAACACCAATCGTCACATCTTCGAGGATGACGAATCCATCTCGATGTTTGAATGCCTCACGCTTGACGGTTCGAGGTTGAACAGTGCCCTCACAATACTCGCATTTGTATCCATACATACGATTAGTCCTCAAGTTCAGTAACTTCATAAACCGTGATGATTAAATAACGTCCGGTACTAACGAAACGTCCAACTACTCCAACAGGTGTTTCTTGATCCAAGGCAGTTCCCACTACTATGTACTTTGTACCTCTAGGATCATCTTTTTCAACTCGGATGACTTGACCACCCAAAACTGCTTCTTCCACATCCAATATGGTTAGAAAATCTTCAGCCATTTCTTCCATTGCATGGGCTGACATATCATATTGGCGCAGTCGAATTTTCTCTCTAATCCGGTCAATATCACTACGAGGCACAGGCTTATTTAGGTCGCATCCTGCCAATCATATCAAGGCACTGAATCATTACGATTATTGTACAAAATAGGTGCGTAGTGTTCTACGACTGGAAATGGTTCATAGAAGTGGTGCAGCAAGGAACGCCATTCTTCATACTGAGGCGATTGTCGAAATCCAATCGTATGATCTTCTAGTTCTTGCCAACGTATTAGCAGAATATAACGGTTTGCAGTTTCTATACAACGCTGAAGATCGAGAGAAATGTACCCCGGCATAGTAGCAATAATGGTTGAAGCTTTTTTGAAGGCAGTTTCAAATTCAGCAGTTAAACCAGGTTTTATATCAAGGACAGCTACTTCTAGGATCACGAACTAAAACACCAACTCAATGTTATGAATTATCTTATTCAGCACCCCGGCTCACCATAATTCTAAACGCTCACAGATTATATGAAACCACTGCCCTACCGATAACTGGAGTAGCATAACGTTCCAAATTAGCGGCTGCCCGCATCTCCAACTCAGCACAAGTGTCTCCCGACAGTCCGCTACATTTGGGTTGTTAGCCGGCGCACTACGGCGATCGCCCCCACAACCCCCACTGGGACACCCAACTCAAACCGACACGCCCATTCTACTCCCCCCCCGACTCAACACCGATCGCCTTCTGGGACTTCTAATCTTGCCAAAACAATGATGCACTAAACCTCTCACATTGGGGGCGATCGCACACCCACAGACACCCTTCAAGCACGGCTCGGAAACCCAGCACCTTCGAGCGATCGCCCCCCGACCACTTCTGGGACTTCTCACTCTCACCCGTTATATCAATCAACTCAACCTTTGACTCAAACCGATCGCCTTTGGGACTTATCGCAATAGTCGATCGCACTCATGAACATCACTCCGGCTTGGGGGCGATCGCGCTCCCACAAGTAACGCTCAAACCACCACCGCTTCAGCTACCCACCCGTTCGTAACGTAGGTGCGAAAGCAGGCTAACGTTGCTGTTCAGCGGTTGCAGACTTGCTTTGCTACGCCACAACTAGAATCTAACAATCCGATGCAACAGCGTTGTTAGCTGAGCGACGCACCGATCGCCCTTCTGCACCGCCCCACCCCCAATCTCCTGAGCGCTTTCCACCTCACACCAAACCTCTAGCAACGGCCCTAACCCCAGCCTCCTGAGCGCTTGTAGACATCGCAGAAAATTTTGAGCGGCGGTCTCTACCCCAGTCTCCTGGGTGC
>JANRIS010000032.1:0-3423 GCA_033764685.1 Leptolyngbyaceae cyanobacterium bins.349 | reverse complement strand
GGGGATTCCAGACCTGACTCCCCATCGGTTACGGCATACCTATGCGACGGGGTTACTGTTGAAAGGGATGGATAGTCTCCATGCTCGGACGCTGACGCGCCACAAGTCGGAGGGCAGTTTTAAGCGCTATACGAAGCGGGCGATGGCGGTGGCAGCGGAGCAGGCGTTTTATCAGGCGATGGGGGAGGAGATGCCGGAGGGGTAGAGAGATGGGGAATCATCAGGACGATCGTCTCCTATCCAGTCTGTCCATCTAGGATTTCTCGAATACGTTGCCGAAACAACCGCACTGCACTGCGTTGTCCGATCGTGCGACTTTGTTCGATAAAGCTTGCAACCTCATCGATCGGCAAAAAAGGAAATGCTAAACTACGATCGCTCGGTGTGTATCCTCCCTCTATCCGTTGATACACCACTAGCGTTTTCTGGGTATATCGCCACAGTTCAGGTACGCCTAATGCCGAATAGAGGGCATGTTTATTGACTGAAGAACTGGTGTAATCAGATTCGATCGCTAAGTCAGGAGGAGGGTCAGTAGGTAAGTTGATTTTCCGACCTCTGACAATGGCTTCATTTTGAATGTAAAAACAACTATCTGGCTCGACGGCACGGGTTAGATCGTCGCGATCTAGCGTTAACGAGCCTAATTTTCTCACTTCAATTTCCAGTTCATCCGCGATCGCTTCGACAAAGCTCTCTAACAATCCTTTGGGTTCTTCGTGTTCTTCGAGTGGCATCCTAATTTCTAAAACTCCCTGATCGTAGGCAATTCTCCAGGCGCGATTGTCTCCAACTTCGGACATGAGGTTTTTATAGGTTTGCCAGCTCACCCCTTTCATGACGATCGTTGCAGCGAGTTGTTCAAGCTTGGCTGGGTTAGCAGTTATCATCGTTCCCTTCTTGCAGTTGAAAACAGTTGATATGACCGTTTCGATCACATCTATTCATTTACTCATTCTACCGTTCAGGTCGTCGATGGTTGAGAAGGCTACTCATCATCAAACAATAGGTTGTCATCCAGGGCAAACCCCACTTTCTACTCAACTGTTGGCGCTGTTTGGGGCAATGGGCTGGGACTGCTGCTGGATGCGGCAGTCAATACAGGTGCATCCGATAGCTCTAGGTCAAAGGTGCGACGCAATAAGTAGATGTGCTGTTCCAGCAAGAGGACACAATCCCGTGCCACCCGCTTAACGAGTTCTGGTTTTTCCCCTTCATGCTCCAAGGCGAAGGGGAGCCAAAAGGCAGTGATGGCTTCAGTAGCTTTGCCTCGCCCGTCACCTACTAAGTGCAGGTTGCGCAGTAGGTAGTGGAAGACGCGGTAGAGTTGGGTGCCTTCGGCGGGAGCAATACGGAGTTCGAGCTTTTTGTTGATAGGCATAGTGGCAACGGATGTAACGGATGGATTAGACATTGGACTTTTGTCCTTTGTTGACTAATGACCAATGACCAATGACCAATGACCAATGACCAATGACCAATGACTGTTTTCAAAGAATAGTGCTCAGGCGTTGGATGGCGGCATCAGTAATACTAGAGGGACGATCGCAGTTGCGGTCTGAGCCAACATATCTTCCCGCCGCCCATTCAGCACCACTTTCGCTCCAGCCTGATGAAATGCCTGAGCATCCCCAATCTCAAGACTAGCGACAGATAGAGGGTAGCCGACTAAACTGTTGTATAAGTTGATTGAGGAATCACTTGACTCAAGGAAAAAGAAAAGATGAAACGAGGAGGTAATAAAATCTACATCGGTTTAAAACCACTCTGCCTTATAAATTCCAAATCGGTTGCTCGCCAAAGCGTTCCTGGAGAAAATCTACCAGTAATTGAACTTTAGTAGACAAATGACGATGGACTGGATAAATCACCGAAATCGATAGTTCAGGCGGGTGATAGTCAGGTAGCACGATTTGTAGCGTCCCTTGTTGCAATTCCTGCCCCACGATAAAGGTCGGCAATAGCGTAATCCCTAACCCGCGCACGGCTGCATCTTTCAGCACTTCGCCATTGTTAGAACACCATACACCATTGACTGAAATCGTCTGTTCGCCATCGAGTCCAATCAATGTCCACTGAGCATCAACCGCAAGCTGACCGTAGTGCAAACAGGAATGCTGCCGCAACTCCTCGGGTTGAGTTGGAGTTCCATGTCTCTCTAAATAACTCGGAGCCGCACACATCACTCGTGGAGCAGCCGTTAAGGGATGCACAATCAAACTTGCACTTTCCTGGGGTTGAGCAATGCGTACCGTAACATCGAAGCCTTCTTCGATCGGGTCAATAAAGCGATCGTTTAGCGTGAGCTGAACTTGCAAATCTGGATACTGCACCAAAAAGTCAGCTAAAGCCGGAGCTAAATGCATGGTGCCAAAGGTCATCGGGGCATTGACCTTGAGTCTGCCTCTCGGTTCTGCTTGCATCTGAGTGATCGATCGCTCTGCCTCCTCTAGGCTTGCCAAAATCTCGACACACCGCTCATGAAACGCCAATCCTGTTTCTGTTGGAGTCACCACCCGCGTGCTGCGATGCAGCAGTTGTACCCCCAGCTCATTTTCCAGGGCGATTACCAGTTTGTTGACCTGCGATCGCGACAGTCCCATTTCCCGTGCTGCTGACGCGAACCCCCCAGAGTTGACTACTTGAGTAAACGCCCGCATACTTTCAAACTTGTCCATCGCTCAGATATTGTAGAATTTTTAGAGACAATATGTATATAAAACAGTATATTGTCTTTTTATCGAATTCAATCCATAATAATAGTGTGGTTCAGATAAATGGCTTTCACCCATTCGGAGGCACAACTATGATTACCATTCGACCCGCTCAAGCCCGTGGCACTGCGAACTTTGGTTGGCTCGATAGTCGTCACACCTTCTCTTTCGGCGAGTATTATGACCCCAACTACATGGGATTTGCTGACTTGCGGGTCATCAACGAAGATAAGGTGGCTGCTGGACAGGGCTTCAGCACTCATGGACACCGCGACATGGAAATCATTTCCTATGTCCTGGAAGGTGCATTAGAACACAAAGACAGCATTGGTACTGGGTCTGTAATTCGTCCGGGTGACGTACAGCGGATGTCGGCGGGCACAGGCATTATGCACAGTGAATATAACGCCTCGAAAACTGAGCCAGTTCATTTCCTGCAAATCTGGATTCTACCGGAGCAAAAAGGCATTGAACCAGGTTACGAGCAGAAGACATTCACCGAGGATGAAAAGCGGGGTCAGTTGCGTCTGGTGGGTTCCCGTGATGGGCGAAATGGTTCGATCACGATTCATCAGGATGTAAATCTCTATGCGGCTGCGTTGCAGGAAGGAGATACTGTCAGCCATACCTTTGGTGATGGACGGGTTGCCTGGTTGCAGGTAGCGCGAGGGGCAGTGCAGTTAGGCTCCATCACCCTCACGGCGGGTGA
>JANRIS010000016.1:0-107610 GCA_033764685.1 Leptolyngbyaceae cyanobacterium bins.349 | reverse complement strand
AACTGGCATTGGGTGTAGAGCTGCAGTAACCGACGTTCACGGGAGCCAAGGTTGCCAGCATTCATGGCGTTACTCCATCCGTTCCAGGCTGTCTTCCCTAGCGACGATCGCAGGTTGCAAAGCATCCTCCCAAGCAACATCAGCTTGAATCCAAGCAGAACTAGGGGAATCTGGGTCGAGCCAAATCAGATAGCACCAGCACCAGCGATCGCAGCGAGGCGCAAAGCTATAAAACCTGCCAATCACAATGCCTGAATCGGTTGGTTTTCTGTCTGAGATCCATTCCACGCGATCGCCGTACAGAAAATGAGGTGTTTCCACTTCAGGAAAATGTACGGGTAGTTCTGAGGGTGATTGTAGATGAGCCTGTAGACAAGAGGCTGGCAGGATCTGAATTGTTTGACGAGGTGTTAACGGAGCAGCCAAGGAAAGAGGCTCCTATCTAAGTTTTTTGCAATTTCACTATAAATCTATTCGGCGATTCGTACAACGCCGAATCGTAGAAATTAAAAGGATGCTCCTGAAATCTGGTTAGGATCACTAGGTCTGTGAAGCTGAGGAGCACCTAGGACGTTCGATGGCTAGGAAAAAGAAAGCAGAGTTGCGTCTATACATCTCACCTAGCTTAGATAGGCTGTTAAAGACCTTGTCTGGACTGAGCGATGAAACGGTGAGCAGTATTGTGGAGGAAACGCTGAGAGAAGGTTTACCTCAGAGATATACAGACTTAATGACTAATCACAATCTTGGAAAGCTTTTGGAGGATGAAGAGCAGGATTAGACTTAAGCTCCGCGACCAGGATCTTCGCTGAGTTTGTCGAGATAGGTGAGGATTGTTTTTGCCCAGACACTTTCCTCAAGGTAATGTTTAGCAACTTCACCCAGAGCAGCTTTGGTGGCTTTTAAGTGACGTTCGGGGTTGAGGAGTTGTTTGCGGAGGGTTGCTAGTCGGTGGGGATTGGATTGCTTGATTTCGGTAAATTCTGCGTCGATGATGGCGATCGCTTCAGTCTCAGTTGTGACGTTGGGATGTTGGGTTTGGAGTTCGGCTAGGAGGGTTTGCAGATCAGAGATCGCGCCTTGCACTTCTTGATTGGTGGCATAGTTATTTTGAGTGCCAATGAGGTCACCTGTGAGATTATCGACGAAGTTAACCGGAGCATTGAAAGTTGCGCCACTGAAGTTATTTTTCGGTTCGTTTGCCATTTGCTGCGTCCGGCGATCGATTTTTTGGGTAGTCTGGTCGATTTTAACAAGCAGGTCATTAGTCAAAGGAGTGGATTCGCCCGCTAGAAGTGCCTGCTCTTGATGCTGAATCGCTGCTTGCCAGATTTCGTGGTTGTAGTATTTGCAGCGGTTCTGGATGGCGGAAATAGCTGAGTAGATATAGGTTTCTGATGAAGTAAATTGCTGTCGCCACAATGCAGCCAAAGGTTCTGGGTTGCCAATCTTTGCGATCGCATCAGCGGCACGCCACCGAACGTAAGAGTCCCGGCGAAAGTAAGAGTCCGGGTCTTTGAGGGCATTGAGCAGTCCATCGATGGCTTTGTCATTGCCCAGTTCCCCTAAGGCATAAGCGGCACTACTACGAACAGAGTCGTTCGAGTCTTCGAGGGCGTTAAGCAATCCATCGATGGCTTTGTCACTGCCTAGTTCCCCTAAGGCTTTAGCTGCACTACTACGAACAAAGGATTCCGGGTCTTTGAGGGCATTGAGCAGTCCATCGATGGCTTTGTCACTGCCCAGTTCCCCTAAGGCTTTAGCTGCACTACTACTCTGAACAGAGGAGTCCGGGTCTTTGAGAGCATTGAGCAGTCCATCGATGGCTTTGTTACTGTCCAGTTTCCCTAAGGCAGCAGCGGCACTCCTACGAACAAAGGAGTCCGGGTCTTTGAGGGCGTTGAGCAGTCCATTGATGGCTCTGTCACTGCCCAGTTCCCCTAAGGCATAAGCGGCGATCCCACGACCAGAGGAGCTTAGGCGTTCGAGGGCATTGAGCAATCCATCGATGGCTTTGTCACTACCCAGTTTCCCTAAGGCATTAGCGGCATACAACCGAACAGAGTCGTTCGCGTCTTCAAGGGCATTAAGCAATCCATCGATGGCTTTGTCACTGCCCAGTTCCCCTAAAGCAGCAGCGACGATCCCACGACCAGGGGAGTCCGGGTCTTCAAGGGCTTGGAGCAGTCTAGAAATCACTTCTTTAGATTGACTCGTTATCCAGCACTGAAACTTGAGGTACCGCGGCATCTCCCACGTATCAATCCAGCCCACAGTTGTCGCTTGAAACGCAGGCTTCACCTCTCCTGCCAACCTTGCCCCCAGCATCAAATCCACATCGTTCATTGCCAGCTTCACTACCTGTAATGCCTGAGCTTCCTCTTCCACCAGTGCTAGCATCAAGGCAAGGGGTTCTGTCCACTTCAAATAGTTGAGGTAATCCCGCTTCAGTTGTTCATCGGTCAGGTCTGGCAATCGCTTCAAAAGGTATTCTGCCGCGTAATATTCCTGGAATAGCTGATGGTGAAACTCTATTTCTTCTGCCTTGGCAGCATCCTGTAGAAAATGATGATTACACAAATCTTTCAGCCACAGCTTTGCTTTAGTAGGAGCATCGACAATTCCCCGTTGATGTAGCCAAATTTCCAAAGTTCTTTCAGCGCAGCTTTTGGTAATGGTTAGCCAAGGTTCTGGGGAGAGGTTGGCAGGTTGCATATCTCCTTGAATCATGGAAAACGCCAAATACTGAAGGATTTCTGATTTGAACTCCCAAAAATTCTCGGATACAGGCACGTATTCGATTTCTTTTTTGATGCGCTTGTAATCCCGATCAAACCATCGAAATAATTCCCCTTTATTTGCTGGGATTTGGTTCGTCTCTGGGTCAAATACATCGCAAAGCAGTTTCAACAGCAGGGGTGTTTCCGCAAGTTCTCCCAGGCGATCGCGGAGTTGCCCTAACAACAGATCGCCGTGCTCCGGTAAATACTTGCCCACAAACTCGCGCATTTGCGGTTCCGATAAAGGCTTCATCTCCAGCCGCTTACTAATACCCAAGTTGCCCCCCAGACTTAAGTCCCGTGTGGTGAAGATCATTGGCACTGCCAGGTTATCTTCCCGAAACTGGGCTAGGGATCGTCGCAGGTCGTCATTAGGGATCTCATTCACCCCATCCAACAGCAATACCAGACGTTCTGCCAGTAACCACTCATCAATCTGCTCAAGAGTCACTCGCTGTTTCATCCGGCGAAATTCTGCCTGGATCAGGTCAGGAACGGAGCGATCGCCCTTCAACTGCACTAATACCGGAACTTGCCCTTCCTCTGCTAAGGACACTGTCAACTGTCGCAATGTAGTCGATTTCCCTGACCCCGGTCGTCCTGCCAACAACACATGCTCCCGCTGATTTCCTAAAGCATACTTCTGCAACCCCTCTAGTACCGGAAACTGCTCAACCTTTTTCTCAGATTGTTGTTCTTGATTGCCGTCTTGTCCTGGTCGTTCTACAGATCGAGCTTCCAAAGGTAACAGAGCATCTGTAGGGGTATAGAGATGGCGCTGGCGGGAATAGTAATTGATAACGGCTTCCAGATAGGGGCGAAAATTGATTCCTGCCTGTCCCGTTGAAGTTAGTACACTCCAGCGTCGATCGCTCTCATGAAACTGCTGCTGAAGTTCTCGCAATTTAGGAAACTGTTCCAGAATGATACGGGTTGGAATAGCACCACCACCTAAATCAAAGGAGCGATCGCGGGTGAACTTGACAATTCCACAGACCATTCCCGTCCGCTGGTTCAACAAGGGTGAACCACTCATCCCTGGTCGTACCTGTCCTGCCTTAAACTTGATGAACGAGTTGCCTCCTGTTAATGCCTCGCTTTGAAAAGTCGTAAGTGCTCCATCAGGAAAATCATCGGGATAGCCATAGCTATAAAGTTGGTCATTGAGGGCAATCGCTTCATCGAGATAAACACAGGGATGAGTGAGGGTAGAATCTTGAAGCTTCAGTAGGGCAAGATCAACCTGCTCATTGGTTTCGGGTAAGGACTCAAGGATTGCCGAGTAGCTTTGCCGCTTCGCAGAATAAAATACTGTGACTGAGTTAGCTGATGCTGCTTTGATGACATGGGCACAGGTGAGAATCAAGCCTGGAGCAACAAAAAAGCCTGTTCCCCAACCCACTTGGCTAGGGATAGTAATCTGGACAGCACACTGTTGCAGCAGATCTTCTAGCTGGCTCATGGCTTACTCTTTCGGCTGAGCTTCCCACTCTAAGGTAATTTCCAGATTGGCTTTCCCAGAGCCTTTGACAATGATTGCTGTTAGTTGCCCGGATTCGATCGCCAGTTCCATGCCAAACTTCACTGTTGCCTTCTTTGGTTTCACCTTCTGAATGGGTGCTGCAATCATCTGCACTACCCCCTCGATCGCCTCTGACACAGGTTCAAACTGTTTAACATCAAACCCGACATCTTCTCGTCCGGTTTGAGATACTTCGACTTTGACAATCGCCCCATTGGGAAGCTGAACTGGAACTGTCTCACTACAAGATTCTGTAAAGGTCATTGGTGCGCTCCCTTAACTGAGCCTTCTATCAAAGTTGTTGAGATTTCTCCTGAACCGCTCGTAGAGCTGATTTCAGGCCACGAATAAACTCCCGAATCACATCTGATTGGGTACGATGGGCTTCCTCGCAGTACTGCCTCAGAATTTCCATTTCTGAAGTCGGCACCCTTACGTTCAAATGTTCTATGTATTGCTTGCTAAGTTTCGGCATGTTGTAACCAGCAATTAGTTACGTAATGAGTTCACTATAGTCTGATTTTTCTGGAACTGGCAGAATTCAACAATCAAAAGAAAAATATGAATAAGCGTTAATTTAACGACAATAAATCGTCACTTTATCTTGCGGAGATGATATCTTTAGTACAGACAAATCAGTTCATAAGTACTATTATGCAGGACTGTCTAGTTCAGAAAAGTGAATCGCCAACAGATCTGCCAACTCTTCCATTGCCAGAAGGTAATCTACCGGAGTCGAACATTATTGTTGAAGAACTAGATGAAGCTGCTCAACGCAAGTTGGAAGTGATTCAAACGCTGATAGAACCGTGCGATCGCGCGACTTATGGTCAAAAGCTAAGAGAGGCTGCTGAAAAGCTAGGAGTTTCAGTGCGGCAGGTTCAACGACTCGTTAAGCGATGGGAACAAGAAGGGATTGCAAGCATTGCGAACAACGGCAGAACTGACAGGGGTAAGCACCGAATTGGAGAGTTTTGGGAAAGCTTCATTATCAAAACCTATAAAGAAGGTAACAAGGGCAGCAAACGGATGAGTCCCAAGCAAGTAGCTGTTCGGGTGCAGGCCAAAGCCCGTGAACTTGGAGATGAAAAACCGCCCCACTACCGAACAGTTTTACGAGTTCTGGAACCCATAATTGAGCGGCAAGAAAAAGCCAAGAGTATCCGCAGTCCTGGTTGGCGAGGCTCAACTTTATCGGTTAAAACCAGGCAAGGACAAGATATTTCTGTAGAGTACAGCAACCACGTTTGGCAATGTGATCATACTCGCGTGGATGTGCTGCTTGTCGATCAGTACGGTGAGCTGCTCAGCCGTCCCTGGCTGACGACCGTTATTGATACTTATTCCCGTTGCATCATGGGAATTAACTTAGGATTTGATGCGCCTAGTTCCCAAGTTGTGGCCTTAGCTCTGCGTCATGCCATTCTGCCTAAGCGCTATGGAGCAGAGTACAAGCTGAACTGTGACTGGGGCACTTATGGCAAACCCCAACACTTTTACACCGATGGTGGTAAAGATTTTCGTTCCAACCATGTGCAGCAGATTGGTGCTGATTTAGGCTTTGTTTGTCATTTACGCGATCGCCCTTCAGAAGGTGGTGTGGTTGAACGTCCTTTCAGAACGCTAAATGAACAGCTATTTTCAACCTTGCCTGGATATACCGGATCAAATGTGCAGGAACGCCCAGAAGATGCAGAGAAAGATGCAAGGTTAACTCTGCGAGAACTTGAGCAATTGATCGTGCGGTTCATTTGCGATCGCTACAACCAAAGTATTGATGCTCGGATGGGAGATCAAACTCGTTTTCAACGTTGGGACGCTGGATTACCAGATGTCCCTGATGTGATTGATGAGCGGCAGTTAGACATTTGCTTGATGAAAGCAGCCCGTCGTAGTGTTCAACGGGGTGGCTATCTCCAATTTGAAAATCTCATGTATCGCGGCGAATATTTGGCTGGCTATGCCGGAGAGACTGTATCGCTCCGGTTCGATCCCACTGACATCACAACAGTCTTGGTCTATCGCCAGGAAGACAAAAAGGAAGTCTTCTTAACTCGTGCCTATGCTCAGGGACTCGAAACAGAGCAACTATCACTGGAAGAGGCGAAAGCAAGTAGTCGCAGAATCCGCCAAGCTGGGAAATCGCTAAGTAATGAGGCGATTTTGCAGGAGGCACTGGAACGGGATGCCCAAGTTGCCAAAAAGAAAAGCCGCAAGGAACGGCAAAAGGAAGAACAAAAACTCGTGCGATCGCAACCTGAAAAACCTGTTGAACAGGCGACCACACAGACACCTAAACCCGAATCGGTAGAGGTTGAACCAGAAGTTGAGATTGATTTAGGGACTGAAGCCTTTGCGCCAATTGATTTTGATGAACTGAGGGACGGGTGGTAGGTATGACTCAAGCAAAAGAATGGGCAGCCGTATTAGGTGAATTTCAACCAACTGAAACCCAGTTACAAGCTGAGATTGATCGACTTCGTAAGAAAGCCATCATGCCTCTAGAACAGGTCAGCAGTTTGCACGCCTGGTTGGATGGTAAGCGCAAGTCAAGACAGTCTTGCCGGGTAGTAGGGGAATCTCGGACTGGCAAATCAGTTGCGTGTGAGGCTTACTTCTATCGCAACAAACCTAAGCAGGAAACTGGGAAAAAGCCAGTTGTTCCAGTGATCTACATCCAACCGCCTCAGAAATGCGGAGCTAAGGACTTATTCAAGAAAATCATTGAGTTCTTGAAGCATCGAGCAACAAAAGGAACGATTTCTGACTTTCGGGGTAGAGCATTTGAAATCTTACAGGCATGTGAGGTGGAAATTCTAATTATTGATGAAGCCGATCGCCTTAAACCCGAAACCTTTGCTGATGTGCGAGATATTTACGACAAACTGGCAATTTCAGTCGTTCTGGTTGGTACCGATCGCCTGGATGCGGTGATCAAGTGTGATGAACAGGTTTATAACCGCTTCCGGGCTTGTCATCGCTTCGGTAAGCTTTCCGGCGAGGATTTCAAGAAGACAGTTGCCCTCTGGGAACAGAAAGTATTGCAACTGCCTGTTGCGTCCAATTTAACCAGTAAGGAAATGCTACGAATTCTGACAACGGGTACAGAGGGCTACATCGGGCGCATGGATGAGATTTTACGGGAGGCAGCAATTCGATCGCTCTCGTCCGGTTACAAGAAAGTCGAAAAGAAAATCCTTGAGGAAGTGGCAAGAGAGTACAAGTGATGGTCGATTCCGGAATTCAGCCTTGGCTATTTCAAATCGAACCCTACGAGGGTGAAAGTTTCAGCCATTTTCTGGGACGCTTTCGTCAGAAAAATCACTTAACTCCAAGTGGATTGGGTAAGTTAGCGGGAATTGGAGCAGTTGTGGCTCGATGGGAACGATTTCACTTGAACCCACCGCCTAGCTGGGAAGAATTAGAAGCGTTGGCGAAAGTCGTTGGAGTTAGTGCTGAGCGATTGGCTGAAATGCTGCCACCGAAAGGGGTTGGGATGCAGTGGACTCCGATTCGGCTGTGTGGGGCGTGTTATGGAGAAACGCCTTGCCATCAAATTGAGTGGCAGTACAAATCGGTGTGGAAGTGCGATCGCCATCAGTTAAAGCTGTTATCCAGATGCCCCAATTGCGAAGCACCGTTTAAGCAGCCATCTTTATGGGAAAGGGGATGCTGCGATCGCTGTCAAATGCCGTTTGCAGAAATGAGATCGCTCCAAAAGCAGGTTGAAAAGTGATTATTTGATGACTAGAGATATTGTTTCCGTTCAATCTTGACCGTCACGGATTCAAATGATGAAGTCTTGAAGAAGGTACGGATATTGCTGAGCTAGAGGGAATACTGAAACAGTATGCGCTGTCATTCCCCACCTCGGCTATGAACAAAAAAGACCTGAGTGAAGCCGATATTTGCGATCGCTACATCACCAAAGCCATTGATAAAGCGGGTTGGAAGAAAAGCCAGATTCGTAGGGAGTACAGCTTTACTGCTGGGCAGGTTATTGTCCAAGGAAAGGTCGTTCAAAGAGGAGTTGATAAGCGAGCGGATTATCTTTTGCAGTATCAACCCAAGAAACCGATCGCAATTGTTGAGGCAAAGCTCCTTAAAAAGGATGTCGGAGCAGGAATGCAGCAAGCCCTTGAATATGCTGAAGCTTTGCAAGTTCCCTTCGTTTTTTCCTCTAGCGGTGACTACACTCTGTTTCACGATCGTAGTGGAACTTATGACCAGGTTGAGCAGGAAATTAGCCTGGATAATTTTCCATCACCTGAGGAACTTTGGGAGCGATACAAGCAGTGGCAAAAATTGCAGGATAGTGATGAGCAGTTATTAACATCCTCCTTCCCAGACAGTGAGAGCAAGGAACTGCGCTACTACCAAGAATTAGCTGTCAACCGGACCATTGAGGCAATTGCTCGCGGGCAAAAGCGCTGTTTGTTGGTCATGGCAACCGGAACAGGCAAAACCTTCACAATCTTCAATATTATTTGGCGGCTATGGAAAACCAAAACTGTAAAGCGGGTCTTGTTTCTTGCAGACCGCAATATTCTCGTGGATCAGGCTATTGTGAATGACTTTCGTCCTTTTGGCGAAGTGATGACCAAACTTGATCGCAGATTAGTTGATAGAAGCGGACGAATTAATACTTCTTACGAGATTTACTTAGGACTTTACCAGGCAATTATCGGTAAAAAAGGGCAGGATAACCTTTACGAAAAATTCGATAAAGACTTTTTTGATTTAGTCGTCATTGATGAGTGTCACCGGGGCAGTGCTGCCGAGGATTCCAACTGGCGACAAGTATTGGATTACTTTAAGGAGGCAATCAAGATCGGGCTAACGGCTACGCCTAAAGAAACCGAGTATGTCTCGAATATCAACTACTTTGGAAAACCTATCTTTCAATACTCCCTAAAACAAGGGATTGAAGATGGTTTTCTGGCTCCATTCCGAAAAATTCGGGTGGAACTGGACAAAGACTTGGAAGGCTGGACTCCTGAAGCCGGAGAGACTGATGATGAAGAACAGTTGATTGAACAACGAGAATATACTCTGGAGGAGTACGATGGCACCATCGTTTTCGATAAGCGCACTCAACTTGTTGCGGAGTATGTGAGTCAATTTCTGCATTCAGACGATCCGATGCGGAAGACAATTATCTTTTGCCAAAATATCCCCCATGCAGCGAGAATTCGGCACGCTTTAATGAGGGTAGAGCGAAACCGGGAACTGGTGTTGCGGGATTATCGCTACATCATGCAAATCACGGGAGATAACAAGATTGGTAAAGCACAACTTGATAATTTTATAAATCCTAAGGAATCCTATCCAGTTATTGCAACGACCTCTAAGCTCATGACAACTGGGGTCGATGCCCAAACCTGTCATCTTATTGTGATCGATAGTCACATTGAATCTATGACAGAGTTTAAGCAAATTATTGGTCGCGGAACTCGTTTACGGCCTGATTATGGCAAAAATTTCTTCACGGTCATTGATTTTCGCGGTGCAACTGAGCATTTTAATGATCCTGACTGGGATGGTCCACCCATTCAAGATGATGATTTTGGAAAAGAGAGTCAACTGATCATTGATGGAACGAAGATAACGATTAAGGTTGGCGATAACCAAAAGCCTGGAGATTCTTCGGATGAGAAAACACCCTTTAGGATTAGTCATCAAGAATTTCAGGTCACAAAGGAGACTGTTAGCTATTACGGCGGAAGCGGTGAACTGAGTCCTGAGGCGATGAAGCAGGAAGTTCGCCGGATTGTAATAGAGGTTTATCAATCGCTTGATCATTTCGTATTACGGTGGAATGCTGCTGAACGTAAGCAATCCATGATTACCGAATTAAGAGGACATCGCATTTTTCTAGAGGCGTTAGGGGACATTGTAGGCAAGGAGTATGATCCCTTCGACTTGATTTGTCATGTTGCCTTCGATCGCCCTCCAGTATCCCGTAGAGAACGAGTTGAACAAGTTCGTGGCCGCGATGGGCTTGCAAAGTATCGTGATCAATCAAGAGTAGTTTTGGAAGCTTTGTTGGAGCATTACGCCGAGCAAGGGGTTGAGTCGATTGAAAACAACACTATTTTGCAGCTTCCTCCTTTTGTTGCCATAGGAACACCTATGGAAATTATTCGCAGCTTTGGTGGTAAGAAGCAGTATCAGTCAGCCATTCAGGACTTAGAACGAATGCTTTACGATCACCAGGAAACTTAGCCAAATCTGCCCTTTTAAGGTACAAATGTATTTTAGTCTCAGAAAGAAGTACCTCTATGTCGCTCAGTGCCACTATCAAATCCATTCAGGACATCATGCGGAAAGATGTGGGAGTGGACGGGGATGCCCAGCGGATTGGGCAGTTGGGCTGGATGTTGTTCTACAAGATTTTCAGTGACCAAGACGCAGAGCTAGAACTTAAGCACGACGATTACGAGTCCCCAATCCCGTTGGCGTTGCGGTGGGATGAGTGGGCAGATAGCGATCGCCTTGGTAAGCACGCTCCGACTGACAAAGCCTTGCTGGATTTGGTCGATGGTCGGCTCTTTCCAACTTTGAGGGAACTAAAAATAGAAGAATTGGAAGGAGTGGCGCTGGAACGGGCAAAACTGCTACGGACGGTGTTTCTCGACGCCTACAACTACATGAAGTCGGGGGTGCTGTTGCGCCAGGTGATCGACAAGATCAACAGCAGCATTGATTTCAATCAATCCACAACACGGCATCTTTTTGGCGACATCTATGAACAAATCCTGAAGGATTTACAGAGTGCTGGGAATGCCGGGGAGTTCTACACGCCTCGTGCAGTAACTCAGTTTGCGGTAGACATGGTGAATCCTCGATTGGATTTGAAGGAAACTGTGCTTGACCCGGCCTGTGGGACTGGAGGCTTTTTGACTTGCGCCTATGAGCACTTGAAGCGCCAAGCAAAATCGCCGGAGGAATTGGAACTGGCAAAGCGAAGCATTCAAGGGTGGGAGAAAAAACAACTTCCCCACCTGCTGTGTGTGACGAACATGATGGTGCATGGCATTGAGGAACCTACGAATGTCCGCCATGACAACACTTTGCGTAAGCCTTTAAGGGAGTACGGGAAAGCGGATGAGGTGGATATTGTGGTGACCAACCCGCCCTTTGGTGGCATGGAGGAAGATGGGATTGAGCGGGGCTTTCCCAACGAGTTTCAGACACGGGAGACGGCAGATCTGTTTCTGGTGTTGGTGATGGAGTTACTGAAAAAGGGTGGTAGAGCCGCGATCGTGCTTCCTGATGGCACGTTGTTTGGGGAGGGCATCAAGACCCGGATTAAGGAGAAACTGTTGCGGGATTGTAACCTGCATACGATCGTGCGCTTGCCCAATGGCGTGTTCAATCCTTACACCAGCATTCGCACGAATATTTTGTTCTTTACAAAGGGAGAACGGACGAAGGAGGTCTGGTATTACGAGCATCCCTACCCACCGGGAGCGAAGTCTTACAACAAGACAAAACCGATGCGGATTGAGGAGTTTGAGCCAGAAAAAGCCTGGTGGCATAACCGGGAGGAGAATCAATTTGCCTGGAAAGTGCCCGTTGAAGATATCATCAGCAATGGTTACAACCTGGACATTAAAAACCCCAATGCGATCGCCGATAGCCATGAAGATCCATTGGTGTTGTTGAAGCAGTATCAGGATGCAGCGAAAACGGCAGATGAGGCACGGTTAGCGTTAAGGACAGCGTTACAGTCGTGTCTAGAACAATCAATCGGGTGAGGCACATGGAAACGATTAATTGGATGGATGGGATTGCCGCAGGCTTTGCGATCGCTATCCTGGCAGGAGGTCTATTTATGCTGGTTTCGGGTGTTTGGTCAGCACGGGATAAGTGAGTATCAGTTAAAACAGGAGAATAGTATGAGTCCTTTATTACAACGAATTCTCAATGAATTAGATCAACTATCATCTGAAGAAAAACAGCAGGTAATCAGATATTTGATAAGCCGAGAACATCCTTCAGAAAGTGTAGATACACAAGCGAGAAAACCCTGGCAAGAACTTGCAGGAGTTGCACCTAATTTATCGGGTGGTTTGGATGCTCAAGATTTTGTTAATAGCTTACGAGATGAGTGGGGCAGTCGAGTAAATTAGTCAGGGATTTCATGAAATTAGATCAGGCATTTTCACCCCTAAATCAGGTCTTTATTGATACTGCTCCTATCGTCTATTACGTTGAGCGTCATCCACAATATTTCCCTTTAGTTGAAGCTATTTTTCAACGACTAACCGCTGGTAGTTTTCAGGCGATCACTTCACCAATCACATTAGCAGAATGTTTGGTTTTGCCAATTCGTAATGGTTTACCAAAACTGCAAGCAGATTTTATAAGTGTTATTACATCTGGGATCAATACTTCATTTATACCAGTTGATGCTTTAGCCAGTCAGAAAGCAGCAGAACTCAGAGTCAAGTATGGGTTTAAACTACCTGATGCTTTACAACTTGGAACTGCTATCGCAGCAGGCAGTGATGCTTTTTTAACAAATGATGAACAACTGAAACAAGTTACAGAACTGCAAGTATTGGTACTAAAAGAGTTAGAGCTTTAAGTAACACATGGATTTCAAAACGTTTCTAGAGCATTTCGATACCATCGCCCAAGCACCCAACGGTATTGCAAAACTACGATCGCTCATCCTTGATCTGGCAGTGCGGGGTAAACTCGTCCCCCAAAATCCAGAAGATGAGCCTGCTTCGGTTCTTCTAGATAAAGCTCAATTCTTAAAAGAACAGTCAAATAACCAAAAGAAAAAGAAGAAGTTAACAATTAGTCCAGATGAGATTCTCTTTGATGCTCCAAATGGCTGGGTATGGATTCGTCTTGAGGAGGTAGTAGAATCTATGGCAAATGGTATTTATAAGCCAGATTCTTATTACTGTGATGATGGGGTTGCCTGTTTGAGGATGTACAACATTGATCAAGGCAAAATAAACTTTAGAAACTTGAAGAGAATGAATCTCACCAATGATGAGATTCAACAATACAAACTTCAATCAGGAGATTTGCTAGTCAATCGAGTTAATAGCAGAGAGTTGGTGGGAAAAGCAGCTGTTATTCCTGATATTAATGAGCCTCTCATTTTTGAAAGCAAAAATATTAGAGTTAGATTATTTGAATCAAACTATCTCCCCAAATACCTATGCAATCTTTTCCAAACTAGGTTGGTTAGAGAGACATTTGAGGGAGATGCAAAGCAAACAACTGGTCAAGCATCTATTAATCAATCACAAGTTTCAAATATTGTAATTCCTCTTCCTCCCTTAGCTGAACAAAAGCGGATTGTTGAAAAGGTGGATGAGTTGATGGCGTTGTGCGATCGCCTCCAGGACTCCCAAGAAACGCGAGATCAGTTGCGGCAAAAACTGAGAGAAAGCGCGATCGCGTCTCTCATGAATGCCGAAACCGATGAGGAATTGCAGAAAAATTGGGCGATCGTTCATGACAACTGGCACACCCTGAGCCAAAAGCCCGAAGACGTGAATGATTTAAGGCGATCAATCTGCCAACTGGCAGTGAGGGGAAAGTTATCATCACAGGATTCAACAGATCAACCATCTTCTAAATTACTTGAGGAAGTTAGATCTAAGAAAGAATTGCTTATTCAAAACAAAGAAATTCCTAAAACTAAAAACATAGGGCTGATTGAACAATCAGAGACTATTTATAAGATTCCACACAACTGGTCTTGGGCTCGGCTAGGCGAAATTACCAAGGTTATTGAATACGGAACCTCTGAAAAAGCCTCAGAGGTAAAAAATACTGTACCCATGTTTAGGATGAACAATATTCAGAATGGTAGATTAATCTTTGACAACCTAAAGTATGTTTCAGAATCAATCAAAGATTTGCCAAAACTTTATTTGAAAGATGGTGATTTGTTATTCAATCGAACTAATAGCTACGAATTGGTAGGAAAGACAGGATTATTTAGAGGACAGGATAATCAATATACTTTTGCCTCATATCTAATTAGAATCACTTTGTTTAAGGAATTTATTAGTCCGGAGTTCGTTAATCTATCAATGAACTCTGCCTATTTTCGCCAAACTCAAATTGAACCAGAAATTGTTCAACAATGTGGACAGGCAAACTTCAACGGTACTAAACTTCAAAACACGTTGATTCCTCTGCCACCTTTAGCTGAACAAAAGCGGATTGTTGCCAAGGTGGATGAGATGATGCAGATGTGCGAGCAACTTGAAGAGAGCCTGCGTCAGAGCCAGCAAAAAGTAGAAGCGTTGGTGGCTTCCGCTATCAGCCACCTGACATTTTGAGCCTTGGTTAAGTTGAGCTTCGGTCAGCAAGGATGGGCACTCTGTAAACGGCAGGGATCTTCTGCTGCAATTACAGACTCAGACCTAGAGAAGCGGTATGTCCAACTTCGACTCCACCCAAAAACGGCTTGCTGATCTGCTCCGTGATATTGTTGCGGGCAAAATCCAACTGCCCGACTTTCAACGAGGGTGGGTCTGGGGTGATCAAGACATTCGTTCCCTCCTGGTCAGTATTGCCCGCGCCTTCCCCGTTGGAGCCGTCATGATGCTCGAAGCAGGTGGCGATACTCGCTTCAAAGTTCGCCCCATTGAAGGGCTGGATTCCAGCAAAATCAAACCGGAAGACACCGAAGGAACCGACAACGATTCGGGATGCCAATTTCCAACCCAACCGCCTAGAAACCCTGCGATCGCGAAATAGTGCTGCTTACAAAGGCATCAGCGTTTTAGTCCAACGAGAAGGAGCAAAAGATTTCTTCTGGAAGTCCACCATTCGTGACCTCAGTGAAGACGATTGGGAGGAAAGCAAACTCGACATTCACCACATCTTTCCCAAAAAGTGGTGCGAGAGCAAAGGCATCCCGCCATCTCGTTACAACTCCATCCTCAACAAAACCCCAATCTCCTACAAAGCGAACCGGATGATTGGAGGTAAAGCGCCTAGCGACTACCTGCAACAACTGCAAAATCACCAACACGTTCAGCTAAACGATGCAGGCATGGATGCCATCCTGCTAACCCACTGCCTTGATCCAACCACCCTACGCCAAAATGACTTTGAAGGGTTTGTCTCTGCCCGCAAGCGATCGCTCCTGACCAAAATCGAAGCCGTCATGGGGAAAGCGATCGTCTTATCAGATGAAGGAGTCCCTGAAGACGAGTCAGATGACGACGAGTAATCACTAATAAGCCGATTTTGAAGCAGGGAATTAGTACAAAGGGACTTGCAAAAATATCAGTTAAGGGATAATCTGTGCGAAGAAATAGAACTTTTGTTCTTATGGGCCAGATTACGATTCAGTGTCGCGTGGTTGCATCCCCGGAAACTCGCCAACAGCTTTGGTCGCTGATGGCAGAACGCAACACGCCACTCATCAATGCCCTCATCGAACAACTAAGTCAACATCCTGAATTTGAAACCTGGCGACGGAAAGGCAAGGTTTCCTCTGCTACCGTTTCTCAGCTTTGTAAATCCCTTAAAACAGATGCTCGCTTCAGTGGTCAACCCGCTCGGCTCTACGCTTCCGCAGAACACGCCGCAGATTATATCTTCAAGTCCTGGTTAGCCATCCAGAAACGGCTCCAACAAAAGCTGGATGGTAAAACCCGCTGGCTAAAGATGCTCAAAAGCGATGAGGAACTGACTCAAGAAAGTGGAGTTGAACTCGCCAAGATTCGCGATCGCGCGAATCCCATCCTGCAAAAACTTCAGCCAGCCGTTGCTACGGATGACACTGCCGCAAATTCAGGTAGGAGGAATAGGAAAGTCAACTCATCCGATCGCGGTTTTGCCAATCAGCTTTTTGATCGTTATCAGGACTCAAAGAACAGGTTAGAACGTAGCGCGATCGCCTACTTACTCAAAAACGGGTGTCGCATCCCTCAGCAAGACGAAGACCCTGATAAATTTGCCAAACATCGCCGCAAAGTTGAGATCCAGGTCAAACGACTGCAAGAGCAGATTGAAGGACGCATCCCTCATGGTCGTGATTTAACTGGGCAAAGTTGGCTCAATGCCCTTGAAACTGCAACCCAATCTGCTCCTAAGGACAATGCCGAAGCGAAACGTTGGCAGGATCGACTGCTGGCAAATCCTAGTGTTCTTCCCTTTCCGCTCATCTTTGAAACGAACGAAGATTTGGTTTGGGAGAAAAATAGTAAAGGACGGCTATGTGTTCATTTCAATGGTTTAAGTGAACATACCTTTGCCATCTACTGTGACCAACGCCAACTTCACTGGTTCCAGCGCTTCCGGGAAGACCAGGAAACTAAACGAGCCAGCAAGAATCAACATTCCAGTGGGCTTTTCACCCTTCGCTCTGCCCGTCTATCCTGGCAGGAAGGTCAAGGAGGCGGGAACCCTTGGGACATTCGCTGAAGTGGCTAAAAAAATTACCCAGATGGAGCATAAAGGCGACCTGCTGGAAACTCAACAGGCTTATGTGAAACGCCTGAATTCAACGTTGACTCGCATCGACACACCCTTTGATCGCCCTCATAAACTCCTTTACAGAGGGCAGTCTCATATTCTTGTCGGACTGTGTATTGGTTTAGAAAAACCTGCCACTATCGCTGTTTGGGATGCTAATGCGAATGGTGTGCTTGCTCAGTACGGGGTTCAACAACTGTTGGGAGAGAACTACAGGCTGCTGAATCGAAGACGTTCCGAACAGCAAAAAACTGCTCATCAACGCCACAAGGCTCAGAAACGATCTGCTTCTAACCAGTTCGGCGAATCTGAGTTAGGGCAATATGTGGATCGATTACTGGCAAAAGCAATCGTGGCGATCGCTAAAACTTATAACGCTGGAAGCATTGCAGTGCCAAAACTGGGAAATGTCCGAGAAATTGTAGAAGCAGAAATTAAAGCCAAAGCAGAAGAGAAATGCCCAGGTTATTTAGAAGGTCAACAGAAATATGCTAAGCAGTACCGCGCAAGTATGCATCGTTGGAGTTACGGCAGGTTAATTGACAGTATTCGGAGTCAGGCAACCAAGTTGGGGATTGCCATTGAAGAGTCTAAGCAACCACTTGCCGGAAAGTTTGAAGAGAAAGCCAGAGACGTGGCGATCGCGGCTTATCAAGCCCGTATTTGAGGGCTACAGCCAAAGTTTTGCACCTTGACAACTGAAAAGATTCAAACAGCGCCGCGACGTATGCTGCTTGCAGTGTGCGATCATCGCGCAAAATGAGGGTTAGTTTGGCTGTCGGCAGACAGTCTTGCTTTCTGACCCTGGTAGCTGCTCACCCTGATGCTGTCGGATGAGAGACTTCTGTTTCTCAAACGAAATTAAGTCGTAAAAGAAGAACCTTGTACTTCAATTATGGCGTAGGTGCGCTCCCAGCAAAAAGGGCGCAGATGTACTGCTGTAGTGGCTACCGAACCACCCCCAACCAAGGGGGAACCCGCTTCTATTCTTCATTTCAGCGATTCATGAAGGAGTAATTCGTGGTTGCGATCCGCGCAAAGGCTTAAAGCCCTTTGCTATCTAGGTTTCATGCTGCTAGATAATCTCTAAATCTTGAAACCTATGGTCTGGAGAGGGGATAGGCACTGCGATCCGCGCAAATACCTTCCTGAAACCTCAGCATTATCTAGGTTTTAGAAGCCTGCCGTCGCAATCACCTATCCTGATTGGGGTAGGTTGAAAGATCAGAGTTCTGCCCTGGTTGGGCATCAATCTCCAGTCGCAATCACCTATCCTGATTGGGGTAGGTTGAAAGAATTTGAATTTGACTAATTAGCCAAAGACTTATGCGTCGCAATCACCTATCCTGATTGGGGTAGGTTGAAAGAATTTGAATTTGACTAATTAGCCAAAGACTTATGCGTCGCAATCACCTATCCTGATTGGGGTAGGTTGAAAGTACTTGCCAGATCAAGCGTTTGTTGCCTTACTTCAGGTCGCAATCACCTATCCTGATTGGGGTAGGTTGAAAGTAAGACTACCAGGAATACCTTTAGCGGCTGATCCTGTCGCAATCACCTATCCTGATTGGGGTAGGTTGAAAGCGGTGCATCGCTCAATCCTGGGGCTTGCCCACGGTGGTCGCAATCACCTATTCTGATTGGGGTAGGTTGAAAGGAAAGCCCTCAACCTGCATCCAGGCATCTATCCCGTCGCAATCACCTATCCTGATTGGGGTAGGTTGAAAGATTAGTCGAGTCCAGTGAGCGGCAGTTAGACCAAACGTCGCAATCACCTATCCTGATTGGGGTAGGTTGAAAGATGGCTGTGCCTTCCAAGGAAAGCGACTCAGGTACTTCAAGTCGCAATCACCTATCCTGATTGGGGTAGGTTGAAAGGAAAGCAAGCAACGACCTGTGAAAAGAGAAAAGTCGTCGCAATCACCTATCCTGATTGGGGTAGGTTGAAAAGTAATACAAATTTTAAGCCTACGTAGAAAACACTCATTGCAGTGTAGTCATGCAAGCTATCAAAGCAAATTCTTTGGTTAAGCGGGTTGAAAGAGAGCACCACGTTGACAATCTAGCGACATTAATTTGTCACTAGCAATTCGACGACATTAATTTGTCTCAGCGACATCAATCTGTCAACGATGACATCAATCTGTCACTGATGACATTTAATGTGTCACTGTACACGAGGTATGGACACAACTGGACTCGAACCAGTGACCCCTACGATGTCAACGTAGTGCTCTAACCAACTGAGCTATGCGTCCGTGACTATTTCCCATAATAGCACAGACAGGGGAATTTTACGATCGCTTCCCTGGAATGAAATTCATACTTCTCAACATTGTTGCGGTAAAGCGTTAAACTTCATTGCGAAGTGGCAGTGAGTCAAAACGAGCATGATACTTTCAGTTACATTGCTTACCATGCAGCGCCTGGGAAAGGAGAAAAGCCTTGAATTCTCGCACTCATCAGCCTTTAGAAACTTCATTTCGAGAAGATTTTAGTGAATATGTGGCGCATCTTCAGCTTCACATGACCTTGCAGGCCCGAAATTTAGTGCCAACGTTAACCACTGTTGCAGACAGCCGAGAGCATTTGCTTCAGCAAACTCAGGCAAATTTTGAAAAATTAGTTTCCCGACAAGCAAACTAAGAATTGCTACCTTTTTAATAGCAGTGATGCTAGGAGCAGAGTCAGGAATGGCTCTGTTTGTTTTTATGCTGAGTTCTATTTTCTAGTGCAAACTCTAAACTGGATAGAGATGACTCCTTTCGTGACTGGCAAAGCTGATGTCCAGTAGTTCTCAGTTCATTGACAACCGGATTCTGTCTGCAAGCATTTTTGAACGCCTTGCTCTGGTCATACAAGAGTTTGCTGAAGGAATGGCTCAGGCAATCGTGTTGACCGAGGTCGCCTTCCCTTCCCTCAGTTTGTCGCTGAAACGGCGAATTCATCGCTTTACAGTCGTTGCCACTCCGGAGTTCAACGCTTTGTTAGTGGGGCAATTAGTCCAGCAAGAAACTGAGGCTGAACTCGATCGCGAAACCGTAGACTCGCGGCAGTCGCGCCGTGACCCGACCTCAGAGGGGCGATATATTACCCAATTAAGTTTTGAGCCGACCGCGATCGCGACCTTTCTCGCCGAAGTGCAACAAGAGTTGCCCTCCACTCACCCACTTCACCAACGTCTAGCCCTGACGATGCAGACACTCCGACCGAATGATGGGCGTTGGCAGGCCGAGTTTAGCTTACGACTGGCCGAAGTATTTTATTTGCCCCCATCCCCAGCAGTTGCGCCATCGCCTCATCCGAAATTAATCCCAGAGTCAGCGGATCAACCCGAACAAGACACGGTAATTAACAAAGTTGCAACCCAAATTCGGCAAACTCAAGAACTTTCCCTAATTTTGCAAACTGCCGTTCAGCAGATTCGCACATTTTTGCAAGTAGAACGAGTGGTAATTTATCAGTTTGAAAGCGTTATTCCGGCGGGGGAGTCCTTGCAGACTGGAGCCTCTGGAGTGAGTGTAGTATGTGGGCGGGTGACTTATGAAGACCGCGCTAATGCAACAATTCCCCGGGTTTTGAATCTCAGTGAAGGGATGCAGTGCTTTATTGGGATGCCGGATTACCAGGAGAAGTATCGCAAAGGCACGATTCAGGTCATTGAGGATGTTCAGGTTGCCTACGCCAACACTCCCTGCCTGGTGGATTTTCTGGCCTGGGCGCACATTCGATCCAAGCTAGTCGTACCCATTGTGTTTCAAGAGGAACTGTGGGGTCTGCTAATTGCCCACCAGTGTTCCAACACGCGACACTGGCAGGAGAGTGAGGTGCGGTTTTTGCGCTGTATGGCAGATTTGCTGGCGATCGCCATCTATCAAACCCAGCTTTATAGCCAACTGCAACGACAAGCCCAAACCTTGGAACAGCGAGTCATCGAACGCACCCAGGAATTGTATGATGCGGTGGATGCGGCGCAATCTGCGAACATCTCAAAGACCGAATTTTTGGCAACTGTGAGCCACGAACTGCGGACTCCCCTCACGGCCATCATTGGCATGTCTACGACATTACTGCGCTTACCAACCGATGCCCGCCGCGAACAGTTGCTTCCCCTGGAGAAACAGCAGGAATATCTCAAGATTATTCGCAACAGTGGCGAACACCTGCTAGAGCTAATTAACGACATTATTGATTTGTCTCAGGTGGAAGCAGGGCGAGCCATCCTGGATGTGCAGCAATTCTCCCTGGCCCAAATCGGTCAGGATAGTATTCGGATGCTACGGGACAAAGCCCAGCATAATCAAATCAAACTGGAGTTGAAGCTGCAATTGGATGAGCCAGGTGCCCAGGGTACTCAAACAAACCAGGTAGATCGCGATCGCTTTGCGGCAGATCCCCGGCGCGTTAAGCAAATTTTGCTGAATCTGTTGAGCAATGCCATCAAATTCACCCCCCCCGGTGGGCAAGTGACGCTGCGGATTTGGGTAGAAGCTGGCCATGCCGTCTTTCAGATTGAAGACACCGGAATTGGCATTCCCAAGCACCAATTTCCATTATTGTTTAAAAAATTTCAGCAGTTGGATCGCTCCTACGATCGCCAGTACGAAGGCACAGGCCTGGGGTTAGCCCTGACGAAGCAATTGGTTGAGTTGCATGGTGGCCGGATTGACGTCGATTCTGTAGTAGAGCGGGGGTCTACCTTCACCGTTTGGCTACCAGCCCAACCGTTAAAATCCCGCATACTCAGTGAGGCTAACCAGTCGGTAAATCCATCGCTGTTGCCGGTGCCCCCCAGTGTCAGAGTTGTGTTGATTGAAAATCAAGAAACTACCGCTAACCTGATTTGTGATTTGTTAACCGTTGCAGGGCATCAAGTCATTTGGATGGTAGACGGCATGACTGCCCTGCACCAGATTGAAATCATCAAGCCAGAGGTGGCCCTGATCGGTAGTCAACTGATGAGCCTGAGTCCTGCGGAAATTTTGCAACAGTTGCGGCAAAACCCATCAACTCAGCGGGTGAAGGTGTTGTTACTGAGTCAGAATGACCAGGACAGCGATCGCTGGCTGGCGGCGGGGGCGGATGCTTGTCTCACAATGCCGCTCCAGCGGCCCGAAGAATTGTTGGGTAAAGTGCAAGAACTGATAGACGGGCAGGAGTAATCATGGCATTACAAACTTATACCCCGTTAAGACCGGGCAAACGCCGCCGCAACTTGTGGTTTGAGCGAACCATGTCAATTCTGGCCACCCTCAACCTGGGATTGGTCATCTTTGACCTGACGTATGTCTCCTGGCGAAATTTTTGGCTCCAGTCGAATGTGGTGGTGCCCTTCGTTGGCTATAAAATTCACCTGCCCCTGCCCACGATGGAATGTCCCAATCGGTCTGGAGAGCGGGGAAACCCGACCGAAACCATTCGCCAATCGGTGGTGACTTGTTTTTACGATCCCATCAAGGGCATCGAGCCGCATCGAGATACGGTGGAATATCTGGCGACCATTAACCTGTTGCAGCAACAAATTGAACAGAAGGGCGCGATCGCAGGGTTGCAGTCCCCTGATGTGCAACAAACCCTGGCCCAACTGCGGCAGCAGAGTGAAGCCATGATCACGTTGAATCCATTTGAAGCCGCCGATAAAAGCGGTACGCTGGAAAAAATTAAAAAAGAAATTCGTAGCCATGTGGGCGATCGCGTGCAGGCGAATGGGTCGGCGGTTGATGCATTTCAGGTATTCTGGAGTACCAACGACCCCCGCTATCCGAACTATCTCTCCCCCAGCACCGTTACCAGTGAACTGCAATGGTTCAACACCAACCTGCAACCGCTGATCGCCACCAACTTTTACCGCTCCATCGGCGAAAACGGGGACCCAACCAACAATTTTTGGACCCTGGATGCGCCGTTTGTGACGCTGTTTTTTCTCGAATTTCTGGCTCGCATCTTTTACATTAGTCGCCGTTACCGCAGCCTCACCTGGCTGGATGCCGTGATCTGGCGCTGGTATGACATTCCCCTGTTCATCCCGTTTAGCCTGTTTGTGCCAGTGCTGGCCTTGACCCGGATCATTCCGGTCACAATCCGCCTGCACCAGGCCAAACTGGTGGATTTGCATAGTGTTAATGTGCGGGTGCGGGAAGGGTTTGTGAGCGCGATCGCCGAAGAAGTTACGGAAGTCGTGATTGTGCAGGTCGTCAACCAAATTCAGGGCATGATTCGGCGGGGCGATTTCACCAGCTTTCTAGAACGCACGACCAATCGCCGTTACGTCGATATCAACAATATCAATGAGATTGAGGTGATGACTCAACACCTGGTGCAACTCATGGTTTATCAGGTGTTTCCCAAGGTGCAACCCGATCTCGAAGCGCTGCTGCACCACAGCGTCATCAGTGTACTCAACCAATCTCCTGCTTACCAGGGTTTAACCGCCATCCCAGGCATTGGCAAAGTGCCCGAACAAATCACTACGCGGCTGGTGGCCGACCTGACCCAGGCAACGTATGACACGGTCAAAACGGTGCTGGAAGATCCCAAAACCACCGAACTCACCCTGCAACTGGTCCGCAATTTTTCGCAAACCACTCTCTCCGCCGCCCAGCAACATCAAAATTTAGAGGAAATTCAGGGATTATTATTTGATTTATTGGAGGAAATCAAAATCAACTATATTCAACAACTCTCTGAGGAAGATGCGACCCTCATCCTGGACGAAACGCGGTTGTTGAAGCAGCGATCGCGCTAAACGGCAGCCGGAACTTGTGGACATGGGCACACATAAACCCACTATTCGTAGGGTGAGCATCTTGCCCGCCCGTACAAGATACCCACCCTACGGCAGCTAGAAATATTTGCACTAGAAATATTTGGCCTGGGAAAAATGACAGACACATTGGAATTGTTGCGCTCTGGACACCTTAAAGGCGCAAAGCGATTGGATTTAGCCGCCGGATTGACAGAATTTCCCAAAGAAATTTTGGCTTTAGCGGATTCGCTGGAATTGCTGAATCTGTCTGACAATCACCTTAAAACGTTGCCAGATGACTTTGCCCAGTTGCAAAACCTCAAAATCGTGTTCTTTAATCACAACGACTTTGAAACCTTGCCTCCGGTGCTGGCCCAATGTCCCCAGCTTTACATGATCAGCTTTAAGGCCAATCGGATTCAAGCGATCGCGGCCAATGCCCTCAGGCCCACGGTGCGCTGGTTAACCCTGACAGACAATCGCCTGACCCAATTGCCCAGCACAATCGGCACCCTGGTCAACCTGCAAAAGTTAATGCTGGCGGGCAACCAACTGCGATCGCTCCCCGCCGAACTGGCCAATTGTCAAAATTTAGAACTGATCCGACTGGCCGCCAATCAGCTAACGGAATTACCGCCGTGGTTATTCACCCTGCCGCGCCTGTCCTGGTTGGCTTATGCGGGCAATCCCTTGTGTGCCAAAAATGCTGTGGTTCTGCCGCCCCTACCATTGATTGATTGGCACGACTTAACCCCCGGCGACCTGTTAGGCCAGGGGGCATCGGGCCTGATTTACAAAGGCATCTGGCAAAACCAGACGGGGATTACTGAGGTTGCCATCAAAATTTTTAAGGGTGAAATCACCAGTGATGGATTTCCTGGAGATGAAATGCAGGCGTGTATGGCGGCAGGGTCCCATCCCAATTTAGTGACACTTCTGGGTAAGCTGATCAACCATCCTGAGCAGAAGGATGGGCTGATCTTTGCCTTTCTGCCCCCCACCTACAACAATCTGGGTGGGCCGCCCAGCCTGGAAACTTGCACGAGAGACACCTATCCGGCGGAGACCGCGTTCTCATTGCCTGTCGCTCACCAAATCGCGCAGGGCATCGCTTCGGTGACGGCCCATCTGCATCGTCAGGGCATTTTACATGGCGATCTGTATGCCCATAACATTCTGGTGGATGCAGCCGGGAATGGGTTACTGGGAGATTTTGGTGCAGCGTCTTTTTATGACTCTAGCGATGAGAAGGTGGCGCAGTCTTTAGAACGGTTGGAAGTCCGGGCGTTTGGTTGCTTGCTGGAGGATTTATTGACGCGATGCTCGGTGACTCAGTCGGTGGCTGAAACCCCAATTTTCGATCGCTTACGTCAGCTACAGCAGGAGTGTATGAAGCCGATCCCAACGCACCGCCCCCGGTTCAACGAAATTTGCGATCGCTTGTCTGGGTAATCTTTCTCCCTTAAGGAAGTGGGCAAATTTTTGCAGAACAAGATAGGGTACGTCTGAAGAGAGATGAGGATACCGCGTGAACGATCGCCTGCAACGTGCCCAGGAATTAAAGCAAGCCCTGACTGACTTTGTGCTGGATGCGGAGGGAGACCTTGCCATTGCCTTAGAGACTTTTAGCGCCGAGCAATTGTCGCGATCGCAACAACAAGATATGTATCAACGGAATCTGGTGGTGGATCGCTTTCTGGTAGAAGGGCGGGTCGGAAACACCACGCCGATTCAGCAATTTTTGGCGGCAACGGCTGATCTCACCGAAAGCGATCGCCAACTTGTGATGCAATGGCCGCAAGCTTTTGTCGGATTGTTTGAAGTGGTGCAAATCCTCCCTGATGGGTTTGAGTTGATGAACTGGACCACCACCAAACGCTACACTGTGCAACCACTGGATGCCAAAACGTTGACCGCGATGGCACGGCTAAAAGTCGGCGAAATTGTTTTGACCCAACTGGCCCCCCTGGATGCCACCACCTGGATCATTTTCAGCCAGTGGACTTCTTTAGGGAAATTAGGCAAACCCAAACTGGCAGTCGCGATCGGTAATTTCAAACAAAACTACAAACAGCATCTTTATAGTGATGCCCCTGAATTATTGGCAGAAGCATGGCGATCGGTCGAGCAGTATCATCAAAACTTTATTGACTTCTTTGGCAGTGACGAGGTAACTCTTTCCGGTTATCAACTCAGCAAAAAGCTGGCCGAACTGCAAGCCCAAACCACCCAGGCTCAACTCGATGCGGCGGGCATTGATCCCACCAAGTCGCTGGCAGAAATGGCGACCGAAGCCGGCACCTCCCAAGAAGAATTGGCAGAAGCCGCCGCCGCGATGGGGGTGGATGCCAACACCGCCACTCACCTACTGGAGAAAAAGGGCGCGATGGCGATGGCTCCGGCCCAGGTCGAACTTCCGCCTCACCTCAAGAATGCAGAACAGGTGACAGCGCTGACCCATCCTCGTTGGGGGCAGGTGTTTTTGCCCACTTACAGCCGCCTCAAAGCGGTGGTAGCGGAGGTGGCGATCGCGCCGGATGCGGCAAAACTGGTTAACCAATGCCTCGCCAATGCCGAAATGAATCGCTTTGTCTGGCAACGCCTTGCAACCGAGTATCCAGCCCAGTTGGAGACAGTGCTCCGGTCGGTGTTGGCTCGTCCCACGTTTGACCTTCAGCAGGATCTAGAAGGCTTATTAACAGAGCATGGTAAACCACTGGAACCAGAACTCCCAGAGGTGGCCAGCGTTCCGCTGCATCTGCATACACTGTTTCAGGATGCGCTCCTGGAGATCAAAAAAGAGAAGCCCAAAGGCAAAGCCAAACCACAAAAAGCTGGATTTGGCGCGAAAGGATAGCCTTACAGATCATTCAACTCCAGACCAATTAAACGATAGGATTTGAAGATGTCGATGCCTAAAAAAATTACTCCCGATAGCAACAGCAGTAGCCCTAGCATAAAGAAGTAAATGGCAACTTTCTCTGTAATCAAGATGGAAGTCAGGAAATAAATTCCTAACGAACAAGACGTTAACACAAACAGAATGGCTGCTAAAACCTGGCATAGAATCGAATTGCGAATATGCCAGGTCATCCGCCGCAGCACCATTAACTGATGCTCAATGCTACCCAGGCGATCGCGTTGAGGTGGCGACAAATCCAGCGGTTGCTGCAACTGCCCCACCAATTCACGCCGCTCATCGTTGAGCAACCGAATCCGCGTAATCAACGCTACATAACGCGCATTCAGGCCCAACAAAAATAGGGCACAGGCCGACACCATCACTGCCGGAGCAAGAATGGCCTGGATCGCCTGAGTTGTGAAGGATGTTGTATGCATCTCGATCAAATACTCGACTCAGCCTTGCGGTCTACACCCGGCTAACAGATCGTGCAAATTTACCACAGAACCAATGACGACGATCGCCGGAGCCAAAAACTTCGCTTCATCCACCTGTTGCACAATAGTTGCCAGGGTGCCGCGTAACTCCTCCTGCTCTGGCCGCGTGCCCCACCGCACCAGGGCAACCGGAGTATCGGCACTCAGGTCAGCGGTGATCAATTGCTCCACAATAGCGGGCAAATTGTGAATGCCCATGTAAATCACAATGGTTTCAGACCCGTGAGCGATCGCGGACCAATTCACCGCCGGACGATATTTCCCGGCCCCTTCATGTCCGGTCACAAACGTCACCGAGGAACTGTGCTTCCGATGCGTTAACGGAATCCCCGCATAGGCGGATGCCGCAATCCCCGCCGTAATTCCTGGTACCACCTCCACCGGAATGCCTGCCGCGACCAGTTCCTCCATTTCTTCGCCCCCCCGCCCAAAAATGAAGGGATCACCCCCCTTCAACCGCACCACGATCGCCGCTTCCTGGGCTTTATCAATCAACAGTTGGGTGGTGTCTTCCTGCAACAGCGAGTGCATCCCTTTGCGTTTGCCAGCATTGATTTGCTCTGCTTGTGGGTTAATCATCGCCAGAATCGGCGGACTCACCAGCGCATCGTAAACCACCACATCAGCGCACTCCAGCAATGCCTTCCCCTTTAACGTCAGCAACCCCGGATCGCCCGGACCGGCCCCCACCAAATATACTTTGCCAACCTGTTGCCTCATCCTGCTCAATACTCCTTCTTTGTACAGGCCGTTTATGAAATCCCCCTACGATGTTCTCCATGCCTGTACGGGGGGTTCGCGAATTGCCCCAAGCCAGTGTGCGTGGTTCATGCCTAGATCCTCGTGCCCACCGCCAGATCAACCAACAAATCCGCCAGTTCCGGCAGGTTAACATCCAAAGGATGCACCAGATTCAAACTGAGCTGGGGGCATTGCTGGGAAAGTTGGGAGACCGTTTGAGCGATCGCGTCTGTAATGCCACCAGAGAATAAAAAATAAGGCAAAATGCCAATGCGCCGCAAGCCGGAGTCGGCTAATTCCTGAAGGCGTTGTTCCAGGGTTGGAGGTGTAGACCAGTAGGCTGTGACAACCCCCAAATGCTCCGCCAGGGTTTCAATCCGGTGATTCGCTCCGGCCCGCCGACTGCCGTGGGCCACCAGCACCCAGGCTTCCATTGGCAACACCGACATGCGCTCATTCAGCAAGCGGCGTAAGCCAGCATGGGAACCCAAATGGGGCAATAATGTGAGCGGTACCGCCGATTGGACAGCGGCGATCGCGGCAGGTAGATCCTCCATGACGTGCATTCCCGCCAGCAAAAACACCGGGATCACTCGCCATTCGGTGATGATGGAGCCATCGGCTTGAGCATTGGGTTGCTCAATAAATTGCTCAATAAATTGCTGAATCTGCTCTGGTAACGGCTGTGCCACACACTCCAGATAAACATCCTGGACTGGGATAAGCGCGACCTCTGTCACGACTGAACGATTAGCCATAACGGGGGGTGTTCTCCAGTCCAAAACTTCGCCCACGGCTTCAGCGACGCAGGGTGCTTGCTGAATAGCTTGACGAAAGTATCCAGTCAGTTGTTTGGCCGCCCGTTGCGATCGCGGGTCATGGCTACCGTGAAACACCAAAATGTACGCAGAGGAGGAGTGCAAAATAACAGCTTGCCTTCAGGATGTGAACACCGATTAAGATTTTATCTCCTCATCCTATCGAACTCTGTAAGCGCTTTAACCTCTGGCATCTCCAATAAAAAAGGTGCCATTGCTGACACCATCCATCATGAAAAATCAAACTTTTTCGGAGTGAAACGATTGGCTAAGTTGCGCGGTTCAAACGCAACTTCATTCCTACGGATCACTAGTTGCGGCTTGCGACGTAAGCCAGAGTGAGACTGTCGTGGGTGAGGAAATGAGCCAGGTGGAAGGCCCGCTCTTCGGTTTCCATCAAGATTTGCTCATACATGAGGCGAGTGGCGCGATCGCCCAAGCTTTCGGCCTGCGCCGCCTGTTTCCGCAACAAGCTGATTACAGCCTGTTCAGCCGCCAGATCATGTTCAACCATTTGGCGAGAGGTGAAGCCACCATCGGGTTCAGGCGTGAAGCAGCACAATTCAGCCAACTTTGTAAAACTGGCGACCGGAATCCCACCCAGACCATTCAAACGTTCACCAATTTTGTGAACATATTCTTGAACCTGCTCGTAGCTTTCAGCGAAAAATTGATGGAGCGAATAAAATTCTGCGCCTTCAACCACAAAATGATGTTTTTGATACTGAATATAAAGCGCTTGGAAGCTGGCCAACGCAATATTAAAGCCCTCAATAACCGGAGTTGTCACAGAACGATCAAATAAAACTGGATTTTCAGCAATTTGATCTAAAGGTTGCACAGGAGCTTGAATTTCAGGCATTTTTTCCTCTTCCCGACGAAGTGAGTATTTGCAATAACGAGCGGTATTGATAATGTAGCACGCTAACTTCAGCCGTCAATGCAAGTTTTTTTGCTTATTAAGAAGCATTGTCAACATAAAAAATGTATCTAAATTGTTCAATGAATTCCTAACACCTGATACGACTAGGGCAGACTATCGAAACCTGAACAAAATTTTCGATATAAAAACTACAAAAATCATCATGATTCTCATTAGTAGTGAATAGAGAAAGAACAAGGAACTTTATAGAGCCGAGTTGATTGACCCTTCCCACTCCCTACGCCCCCAGCCCCGTTTCTTGCAAAACTTGCGCGATCGCCTGCCGTTGTTCTGCGTCGTAGCCCCACCGTTGCAAAAATGACGCATAGGACCCGGTTGCAGTGGCGATGCTAGTCGCCAGGGCTGTTGCTTCCTGTTGTAACTGTTGGGTTTGCAGGGTTTGAATCAGGTGGAGCGATCGTGCCCGCACGCGCTCCGACCCCTGCGCCAGATCCTCGTTCTGATTGCGCCGATGGGCGATCGCCATTGCCGTGGACATGGCCAAATTTTTGACTAACAGGGATGAAATCACATCAGGAGCGGTGCTTAACGCGGCCATCACCCGATCCATCAGGGTATCCATTTGGGCGCGGGCATCACTCAGATACACCACAAAAAATCCCCGTGCGCCGTTCTCAGTGGCCACCAGTCTAGCGATCGCCGTTTCCCATTCAGCTCCAGTCAGCGCTCCGGCTACCCCGCGATCGAGTAACTCTTGCGTGATTCCCAAGGCTGCTTCAAAAGACAAGTTTTCCGGCACCAGTAATTTAGACTCATCCGCCATTTGCCAAATCCCCAGTATGATGAACTAAACCATTCGTACTACTAAATTGGGTCTCACGGACTAGTTCTGAGCCGCCAGGTTGCCAGGTCGTCAAGCTGGGTTCAACCGTCGCCGCCCCCGTCTAGCTCCCAACCCCGAACTCCCAACCTCTAGCTTCTCAATCATATGGCAATCATCTCTTCTAAGAAAAAGCCCTCTGAGCCAGATGACAATGAGCGATCGCGGTTGTCTGCATCCGGGGAAGCGGCAGGATCGCCCGTTGCTCCCCCAGTGCCCAACGTGCCGGACGAACCCCTGCTAAAGCCAAATGCCAAGCCAGAGGAAGCGGGACAGCAAGAAGAGCGATTGCGCCCCCAGCGGTTGACCGAATACGTCGGCCAGAAGGATTTGAAGGAGGTGTTGGATATTGCCATTCGCGCCGCCCAGGCGCGGCAGGAAACCCTCGATCATCTCCTGCTGTATGGCCCCCCTGGGTTAGGCAAAACGACCCTCTCGCTGATTCTGGCGGAAGAAATGAAAGTCGGCTGCAAAATTACGACGGCTCCCGCTTTAGAACGTCCCCGTGACATTGTGGGGTTGCTGGTGAGTTTGCAAGCAGGAGATATTTTGTTCATTGATGAAATTCATCGCTTACCACGGGTGACGGAAGAAATTTTGTATCCGGCAATGGAAGATTTTCGGCTGGATATTACCGTGGGCAAGGGTTCCAGTGCCCGGACGCGATCGCTTCCCCTGCCCCGCTTTACGCTGGTAGGAGCGACGACTCGCGTCGGTGCCCTCTCTTCTCCCCTGCGCGATCGCTTTGGCCTGGTCCAGCGGTTGCGCTTTTATGAACTGGATGAACTGGTGCAAATCGTGCAACGGACAGCCGCCATTCTCACCACGCCGGTCACTCCGGATGGCGCGATGGAAATTGCGCGGCGTGCCCGTGGAACCCCCCGCATTGCCAATCGGTTGCTGAAGCGCGTGCGGGATTACGTGCAGGTGAAGCAGGTTGCCCAAATTTCAGAGGCGATCGCGGCAGAAGCACTAGAAAAATTTGCCGTCGATCCCTGTGGTTTGGATTGGGTCGATCGCCGTCTCCTCACCGTCATGATTGAGCACTTCAACGGGGGGCCGGTCGGCTTGGAAACGATCGCGGCGGCCACGGGAGAAGATGCCCAAACCATTGAGGAGGTGTACGAACCCTACCTGCTACAAATTGGCTACCTGAACCGTACGCCTCGCGGACGCATTGCCACAGCGGCAGCCTGGAAGCACTTAGGCTACGTGCCACAGGAAAGCCAGCTTTCCATTCTTTAGGACTGGGCGTTGCTGAATTGAGGTATGAATATCAGAATTCGCCCTCACCCTAGCCCTCTCCCAACGGGCGAGGGAACAAGATTTCTAGCTCTCTTCTCCTGGGGGAGAAGGGTTGGGGGATGAGGGCAAATCATACTTGCATTCAGCAACGCCTTAGGACTGTGGCTGAAATCAGGTGCAAGAGGGCGGGTTTTGATGGTACAGCCGTCAGAATTCCACTTTATGCAGTTCTCATTGCTTACGGGTGGATGGTTTTTTGAATTTGTTCGAGTAATTCTGACATTGCGATCGGTGGTGAGAGAATTTGGGTTGCCAACTCCCGCACCTGTTCTGGTAGAGGAATTAATGTCGTTTCACCCAACTCAGGATCACGATGATCCAGCACGATAATGGGCGGTTTGGGGTGGCGATCGCGCAATTGGGCCAGCATCTCCAGCGTTTCGGAGTGCGGTTCACCATGCGTCCAGCACAACAACAACACATCCACACTCTGAGAACTAATCTGTTGCATCACCTCTGACCAAGACTGGCCGATCAATCCCTCCATCCCCGCTGTCTGCAAATATTGCATGAGTGCCCGCAGCCATTCTGTTTCTTTAGGTAAATTGCCCCGCGTTTTAGAGGGTGAAATCGTGCCCGCTTGGTCCATCCCAGTCGCCGCTGCCCCACTAGGTAAACTCGACATATCGACCGCTAGAATCGAGGGTTGCCAGACGCATCCTGCTGCAATCTGAATCACCTGAAGCAGAGTCGAGAGTTCGGGCGTGTTGCTGCCGATCGCTGGTTCACTATTCAGCAAACAGGGAAATACCTGCAACCCCGCGATCTGATTGGCAATCTGGGCTGTGCGAACATCCAGCACCACCAGCGGCAAGGAGGCCAAGACGGAATGGCCGCTCAACTGTTGTAAGTAGGAGGTCGGATTGGCGATCGCGCCTTCCAGTAACACAACATTGGGTCGCCAGACACTAGCCAACATTTCCGCCTGACTCAGGTCATCGGCTTCCAAAATGCGATACTGCCGCGATCGCAATAATTCATCTAAATCCAGCGATCGCTGCATTCCGGCATCATTAGCCTGAGCGCAAAATAAGTGCAAAATCGTTTGGGGTGTAGTAGGCACCGGGGCGATCGGTTCCCGCGTCGAAACCACAAATTGCTGCAACACGGCCTGTAGCTTCTGCGTTTGCACTGGCAATTTCAGGAAGCCGTCGGCCTGATTCTGGTGAGCGCGGTCCTCATCAATCACCGTAGCCGTCACCACTACGGGCAGATGTTGGGTTTCTGTGCCCGACTTCAATAATGTCAACACATCCCAACCAGAGAGCAGTGGCAACAAGGGATTGAGAAAAATCACACAGGGTTGCAGCCGTCGAGCTTTCTCCAGGGCCTCCGTTCCCGATCGCGCAACCACCGCCCGGTAGCCCATCCCCGTCAGTTTTTCCATCAACGATTCCACAAATTGCGGCACTGCATCCACAATTAGCACCAGGCGATCGCGGGCATGGGGAGACAGGGGTAGCGACTGGTCCGGGTCTCTGGCCCCTGGATAGGACGACACCGGCACGCGACCACTGGGATAACTCATCGTTGGAACTTGCATCGCGGCGGCATCATCAAGCATCGAGTTGCGCGTCAACTGGGTTTTATCGGGCGGGGTGGGAGGCAGCAAAATTGTGAACTGGCTACCTGCCCCTTCCCTCGAAACGAAGGTGACATCGCCACCATGAAGTCTGGCCAATCGCCGCGTCAGCACTAATCCCAGTCCTGCCCCTTCAAACCGCCGAGTCAATGGATTTTCTAATTGTTGAAATTTTTGAAAAATTAGATGTTGTTTCTCTGCCGGAATGCCAATCCCGGCATCCCAGACGGTAAAGGCCACCCAGCCACCCCAACGGCTCACCTTCAGGCCAATGGGTTTATCGTCTTCTGTAAACTTAAGCGAGTTTGACAGCAGATGCACCAACATCTGACGCAACCGTAAATCATCGGCAATCAAGGTGCCTAAGGCTGGCTCAATCTCCAGGCAAAAATCGGGCGTAATTTCGTCCTCCTCTAATGGGGGAAAGTTTTTGCTGTCGGATGCCCGCAGTTGCTTGGCTTGCTCAAACGCTCGCTGACAGAGGACTGGAATATCGATCGCACTGTACAACAACTCCAGTTGCCCCGTTTCGATCCGCGTCAGATCCAGAATGTCATTTACAACACCCATTAAATGGCGACTACTCTGGTAGATTAGCTGAGCGTAGTGGACTTGTCGTTGATTCAGTTTGCCTAGCGTCTGATCCTTCAGCAAACTCGACAATCCCAACACGGCTGTTAACGGCGTTTTCAGTTCGTGACTGATACAGGCCAAAAATTCATCTTTCAATCGGTTTAACTGCACCAGATCGGCATTTTTAGCCGTTAACTCTCGCGCCAAATGTTGCTGCTGTGTCACATCCTGAGCCATTACCAGCCACAGGGATTCCAGAGATGAATCACCTGGCAACACTGAATCAGTCAGCGATCGCGTCTGCTCCCCTTGTTGCCGCGCTTCTGCTGAAGCGGCCTCCTGAGGATCAGGCGCGAGGGTGGCCAGTTGGAAGGAGTTGACGACGGTTGCCGCATGGTCAAATGACATCGCCCTGGATGCGGCTGGCGATGGCGATCGCGGGAGCCAATCTAAATTCAAATCCGGTAACAACGTACTCAGAGAAATTTTGACAAACTGAACGACCTGCTCTCGCCCATCTTTGAGCGCACAGACGCACACACAACTATCAGGATGGGTGCCCAGTTGACAGAGGCTCTGACTATCCGGAGATGCTTCTTGGGGGAGCGGTAATGGGGCGATCGCAGTGGGTTGCAGCGTCAATTCTGAGCGAATGGGCGTAATGTCAGCCCCATAGGGGGCTGTTGCAGGCGGCTCAGCGGCGGACGTGCCCAACCAGACTGAAGCCTCGCGCCAAACTTTGCCCGGATCAGATAAGGCCCCAACTTGCTGACACCAGACCAGATTTTGCGCGACCACACTGCCCTCGCTGGTTTGCAACATCAGCGGCAGGGGCAGTCGCTCCAGCAGTTGTAATAACACATTCAACAAGCTTACAGGAGTCAGTGGGGTAGCCGCTGGCAGAGGTCGGGAGGGCGACGACGCGCGAGCCGGCCCATCCATAAACTCAGCAAAGCTCTGGCTGAGTTCATCTCGTCCCAAGTTGAGCGGTGGCCTGACGCTTGTCTCCGCCATGTCATGATCCATCATGTTATTGATGGATGCGGAGCGATGGCGCAGGGGTGCCGCCAGGCGGTGTAACAGGCGATCGCGGTCTAACAGGCCCACGAGCCGCGCCTCCTGATTAACCAGCGCATAGGGCTGATCCAGAACCGCCGTCGTCGCCAGAAATTGGTCCACAGTCCATTGCTCTGGCAACACCATTAACGGTGAAACCACGCTGGGGGTTAGCTCCAGCAGCGATCGCGTCATGGTTTGAGAGACTTGAGCCGATGTCACCTCCGGTGTGGCTGTTTCCAGCACAAACGGCAATAAGTCATGCAACTGAATGAGGCCAAGCGGATGATGATCTGCATCAACCACCACCAGGCGATCGCAGGGGTGCCGATGAAGGCGGTTTAACCCGATGGCCAGGGACTCTTGCCCAGTAACAGTGGGGACCGATTGCACAAACTCGCTTAAATAGACGCGGTGCAGAGACATAGCAAACCTTCCCATTAGGGAGATGCATCATGATTGACGACTGAGCCAAAACTGAGAGAAATCTGAATTGAACCGCTCACCCCAATCGCTGGCTCAAGTTTGTTGTCACCCTTGAAGAGATACCGTGGCGAGTGAGCACTGAGCCACCATTGAGATAAAATCTACTCAGGCGAAAAAGGCCAAACAACTCACCTTGAACATTTGTTTGAGGTGAACGTATGGACACGAAAACGCCAACACGCAATGACTCAAACCACAGCTTCATTATGGTGCTGCAAAGGCAGCATAACGCTAACGATTATAATTAATTAAACGTTGGCACTTTAGAAGAGAATACAAATTGATTTAGAGAACAATTTGTGCAAACTTTAGTGTCGATTTCATACAATAAATGTCTTTTGATGAAGCAGTGTTATACTCTGTTCATTCATTTTGAGGCACTTCGTCTAGAATGACTTCCCCTTTTTCCCTGCTATCATCCCTCTGAGCCTTGCATTCTCCTATTTCAATCTGTATCTTTGCTCCCCTGAATTCGCTGGCTCAAGTTGTCACAGAAACATTGAGTCACAGCGATCGCTATCTGATTAACCATTACGCCTCCCTTTCCCCTTTTTGCCAGTTTGTGGAGAAGGAAAAGCACCATCTAGATTGCATTATGCTGCAAGCCAGTGCTGAACTGGGCCAACTCACCACCTGGCTGTATGGACGAGCCATTTTGCTACCCGCCGTGATTCTCGTCGATCCCACTGCGCCCCCAACGGCCTCAACCGCATCAGAAGTTCTGCCGGAAGCATTGCCAGCAGCCCCAGCAGAAGCATTCTCATATCACCTTGCCGAGGTCATCCTACCGACCACCGATCTGACTGAGGTTGGGCAGGCTATCAATCAAGCGATCGCTCAGTTCATTAATCTTTCCCCCACCTCCTGGGTCAAGCCCAGCGCTGCGCCCCCGCCCACACAAGACAGCCCCTCTCCGCTTGATTTACTGTTACCTCAACAACGCCGTTTAGCTGAGAAACTAAAAGAGCGACTTGGGTATCTGGGTGTGTATTACAAGCGAGACCCCCAAAATTTCTTTCGACATCTCTCTCCCGAAGAGAAACAGGAGTTATTAGACACGCTCAAAGCGACCTATCGGGAGATTGTTTTGCGTTACTTCACAGATGATGGTACGTTAAATCAACGAATTGACGATTTTGTGAATACCGCATTTTTTACGGATGTTTCTGCGGCCCAGATCGTCGAGATTCACATGGAACTCATTGATGATTTCTCTAAGCAGTTAAAATTAGAGGGGCGCAGTGAAGAAATTCTCCTGGATTACCGTTTAACTCTGATTGATACGATCTCGCATTTATGTGAAATGTATCGCCGCTCGATTCCCAGAGAAACCTAGCGATCGCGGGTATAGTGTGAATGTGATCAACGGGCCGTTCTCCTACCCATCACGAATCCAGGCAGCAGTCTATGAGTTCTTTAAAGAAAACTTACGTTTTGAAACTCTACGTCGCGGGCAACACTCCCAACTCCATTCGCGCCCTCAAAACGCTCAACGCCATTTTGGAAGAAGAATTTAAAGGAGTGTATGCCCTGAAAGTCATTGATGTCTTGAAGAATCCTCAACTGGCCGAGGAAGACAAAATTCTAGCGACTCCCACCCTGGCTAAAATTCTGCCTCCACCCGTTCGCAAAATCATTGGTGATTTGTCTGATCGCGAGCGAGTACTCATCGGGTTGGACTTACTCTACGAAGAACTCCGAGATGAGGGGACCAATGTTGAACGAGAAATCCTGTAATGTCAGCATTTCCGTAAGTCTCTCGCGGTATACACTACACAATTGGAGAGAATGAACTTAATTGAAATTAATTCAAAAAAATTACTATGAATCAATTGAATCCAGAGTTAGGAAATGGGCAGGCGACCGGGGTGCAAAAAATTCGCACCATGATCGAAGGGTTTGATGACATCAGTCATGGCGGTTTACCCATCGGCAGAACCACCCTCGTCAGTGGCACCTCTGGTACCGGAAAAACCCTGCTGGCAGCCCAATTTGTGTATAACGGTATCACTTATTTTGATGAACCTGGAGTTTTTGTCACGTTTGAAGAATCCCCAGCCGATATCATTAAAAACGCATTCAGCTTTGGCTGGGATTTGCAAAAGCTAATCGACGAAGGGAAATTATTTATTCTGGATGCATCACCAGATCCCGAAGGGCAAGATGTCGTCGGCAATTTTGATCTATCCGCCCTGATTGAGCGCATTCAATACGCCATTCGCAAGTACAAAGCCAAGCGTGTCTCGATCGACTCTGTCACTGCCGTCTTTCAACAATATGATGCGGCTTCGGTCGTCCGGCGCGAAATTTTTCGGCTGGTAGCCCGACTGAAGCAAGTGGGTGCCACCACCATCATGACGACCGAACGAGTCGAAGAATATGGCCCAGTGGCGCGTTTTGGGGTCGAGGAGTTTGTCTCCGATAATGTGGCGATCGTCCGGAACGTGTTGGAGGGGGAACGGCGGCGGCGCACGATTGAAATTCTCAAACTGCGGGGCACAACCCACATGAAGGGTGAGTATCCCTTCACCATTACTAATCACGGGATCAACATCTTCCCGCTGGGGGCCATGCGATTGACGCAGCGATCGTCCAATGTGCGGGTATCCTCCGGAGTCAAAACGCTGGATGATATGTGTGGTGGTGGCTACTTTAAAGATTCGATTATTCTGGCGACAGGGGCCACGGGAACTGGTAAAACGTTGCTGGTGAGCAAGTTTCTACAAGAGAGCTGCGTGCGAGGTGAACGGGCCATGCTGTTTGCCTACGAGGAATCTCGTGCCCAATTGTCACGAAACGCTTACTCCTGGGGCATTGATTTTGAGGAATTAGAGCAACAGGGCGTGCTAAAGATTCTCTGTGCCTATCCGGAGTCGGCAGGCTTGGAGGATCATTTGCAGATTATTAAATCTGAGATTGCTGAGTTCAAGCCGTCCCGGATTGCGATCGATTCGCTATCTGCCTTGGCCCGTGGGGTGAGTAACAATGCCTTTCGGCAGTTTGTGATCGGGGTGACGGGGTTTGCCAAGCAGGAAGAAATTACGGGTTTCTTTACCAACACCACCGATCAATTTATGGGGTCCCATTCCATTACCGATTCCCACATTTCCACCATCACCGATACGATTTTGATGCTGCAATATGTGGAAATTCGGGGTGAAATGTCCCGCGCTATCAACGTATTTAAGATGCGCGGTTCCTGGCATGACAAGGGCATCCGCGAATACACCATCAACGATCATGGTCCCGAAATTAAGGACTCCTTCCGCAACTTTGAGGGCATTATCAGCGGATCACCCACTCGCATCGCCGTGGATGAAAAAACTGAGTTATCCCGGATTGTGCGTGCGGTTCAACGGGAAGAGCCATGAGCTTAAGCAACAGCCTGAGGCCGGGGCGATCGCGTCGGTGAGCAAAGCGATTGCTTTAACAAGTTGCCTAGAATGAAAATTCCTCGTTCGATATCCTCAATGGAGTGGAGAAAACTCAGCCGCAGAGCCGGATACCCCTCCTTACCGGGAAAGAAAATTGAACTGTCAGAAATTGCAATGCCCTGCGCGATCGCAGTTTGACACACCTCCGGAATCGCAACCTGGCCGGGTAGTTGCACCCACAAAAATAAGCCCCCCTCCGGAATTGTCCAGGTGGCTTCCGCTGGAAACGATTGTTCCATGGCCCGCAGCATGGCATTACGGTTTTGCAGGTAAGTGGTTTGCAAATGATGTAAGTGCCGCCGATAATGCCCAGAACTGAGATACTCGCTGGCGATCGCCTGAGACACCGTAGAACTCGATAAATCGTGCAGCAACTTCTGATTTCGCAAGGCTCGATGATTGTGCGGATTCGTTACCATAAACCCTACCCGCAACCCCGGCATGATGGTTTTTGAAAAGGTGCCAACGTAAGTCACCCATCCCTGCTGGTCGATCGCCTTAATTGGGGGAGGCACCGCAGCAAAATTCAAGCCTTCGTAAGCATTGTCTTCCAGGATGGGGCATTCATACTGTTCTGCCAACGTCAACAAATGTTGGCGGTGAGTTTGAGTCGTGGTGATACCCGTAGGGTTGTGTAAAGTGCTAATGGTATAGATTAGCTTGGGGCGATGGCTGCGGAGGTATTGCTCCAATAAATCCAGATTCATCCCTTCCGCCGTCATGGGGATGCCAATCACCCGCGCCCCCAGATTCTCCAAAATGGACAGCACCCCATAATAGGTTGGGCTTTCTACCACCACCCAATCTCCCGGTCGTACGTAGTGATGCAACGCCAGAAACAATCCCTGCTGCGACCCCGCCGTCACAATCAAATCTTCCGCCGACACAGGCAACCCTAATTGAATCAACATCTGGGCAATTTGCTGCCGCAGGGGTTGTTGTCCTTGCGGGTGATCGTAATGAAATAACGTTTCGCTAACCTCCGTCATGGCACGTCGCGCAATGCGAGACAGATCCGCCGGAGGATGGGGAAAGCCCAGGCCAAAGTCAATCACATCCTGCGCCCGTCGCGCTTCCAACATTGTGGTGTAAACGCGATAAAACGAACAACAGGACTGCTCCGCAATCACCACTGATTGAGCCGGGGCAAAGGTTGATGCCAGGTTGGGGGCTGGTGTTTCCAGCGTACTGACAAAGTATCCCGCGCCCTGACGGGCAAAGATCAAGCCCTCTGCTTCTAACATGCCATAAGCCTCAATGACCGTTAGCTTATTGACCTGAATGCTTTCGGCCAGACCCCGAATTGAGGGTAACTGCTGCCCTGATGATAAGACTCCAGACTGAATCAGATGCTTTAAGCGATCGCGAATTTGCAAATACAGGGCTTGATCAGACTGGCGATCGAGGGGAATTTTCATAACGACGCTCCAAAGTCTGTCAGCACTATAGTGAATTTGCCTCAAATGCACCTGATACAGTTGGGCGAGTTTTCACCAGAACAGTTTGGCAAACCCATCACTGTTCTAGCCAAATCGGTGAAATCCGTACCTTCTCGATTCACTGTTAGCTGAACGACAGTAGAGACATACCTGTTCAGACATACCTGTTCAGACACAACCGTTCAGACACAACTGTTCAGACACAACCGTTCAGACGCAACTGTTCAGGCATAACCATTCAATTTACTTGAGGTGCAGATTTATGAAAACCCACACTGTTCCCTCGTCTGGCCTCTCTACACTAATCACCTATCTCAGTCAGTTCTGGTCGTTCCTGCTGAATCTGCCCAATTATTCCCCCGATGTGCGGGTCTGGCAACGACGCGATCGCAGCGGACACCCCGTATGGCATGGCTACGATCCGATCAATGGCGACTACGTATCGTTTGGGACCGAAGACGAAATTCGGAGCTGGATTGAGCAACGCTACTACACCAGAGACCGGGATTAATTGTCTACTCTATGCAGGCTGGCGCGGTTCTGGACTCAACAGACTACGTCAACCTGCGGTGGTAAATCTTGCTTCTACCAGGCGATCGCGGCAGAATAAAGATAGTTCAGTTACGTTTTTTAACATGCTTCTGGATTCGCCAACGCTGGATTCATCGCCATCGCTTCACCCTGCAACGCAATCGGCTGCCGCTCAAACCCAACCGATTGACTACGATGTGGCGATCGTCGGCGGCGGGATTGTCGGATTAACCCTGGCTTGCGCCTTGAAGGAATCTGGCTTACGAATTGCCCTGATCGAAGCCAAAGTAGAATCGGCAGCGGTTTCCAGAGGGCAAGCGTACCATGTGAATTTGCTTTCCAGCCGAATTTTTGCCGGCATTGGGGTGTGGTCGCAAATGCGTCCGGGGGTGAACCCAATCGAGCAAATTCGCCTGTCTGATCAGGATTATCCCGGCACTGTGCAATTTAAGTTGCAGGATTTGCAAACTCCGGCTCTAGGCTATGTCTCCGAACATCGGGTTTTGCTGGAGGGGTTACGCAGTTTTTTAACTCAGTGCGATCGCGTCACCAGTTTGTGTCCGGTGGAGGTCGTCACTACCCAATTTGAGCCGGATGGAGTCGCGTTGACCCTGCGGCAGGATGGGCAAGAATGGAATGTGCGATCGCGGTTGCTGGTTGCCGCCGATGGGGCGCGATCGCCAATTCGGCAAAAAGCTGGCATTTCAACCATTGGCTGGCAATACTGGCAATCTTGCGTGGTGGCCTTCATCAAGCCGGAAAAAGCTCATCGCAACATTGCCTACGAGCGCTTTCAGGCAGATGGGCCCTTTGCCATTTTGCCGTTACCAGAAAACCTCTGCCGCATTGTGTGGACGGCTCCGAAGCAAGAAGCAGCAGCCATTCTAGCCCTGAAGGAAGACGAGTTTTTGGCCAAGCTCAAAACTCGTTACGGCGATCAGATGGGCGAGCTAGAACTGGTGGGCGATCGCTATCTGTTTCCGGTGCAACTGATGCACAGTCGGCAGTACGTCCAACCTCGACTGGCCTTGATTGGAGATGCGGCTCACTGCTGCCATCCGGTGGGAGGACAGGGGGTAAACCTGGGAATTCGGGATGCGGCAGCTCTGGCGGAAGTGTTGCAAACGGCCCACCAGCAAGGAAAAGATATTGGCGAATTAACCGTTTTACGGCGGTACGAGCGCTGGCGCAAACTGGAGAACTGGAAAATTCTGGCCTTCACCGATTTGCTTGATCGCCTGTTCTCAAACAATATCCTGCCCATTGTGATGCTGCGGCGGTTGGGCTTGTGGATGCTACAACACCTGTACCCGGTGAAGCAAATTGCCCTGCGCCTGATGGTGGGACTGAGCGATCGCGCCCCCAACCTGGCAAAATAATTCTCGACCAGGCCATTTTTCAGAAATCAGCGCATTCGCTCTGGTTTTTCTCATTAACACTATTCTTCGCTTCAGCGTCACTTTACCGTTAGTGAGGGTAAAACTGATGTTTTTTTGATGAAGGATTGTTTAAACAGGATGGGAAATGTAGATCCATCTTAAGGATTAGGGTTAACTTTAGGTTAAGAGATATACTGAATCAAGTCATTCGCTGACGGACAGTAAATAACGGGTAGTCAATTAAGGGCGTGGTTCTCTAGCGTGGTTCTCTGATGATGCCTTACAACCATTGGTGAAACGACTTTTAACCAGGGAGGAATCGACATGGATGTGAAAGAGTTCTTCATGCCGCGATCGCGGTATCGGGGGGCAGTTAAACCGGAGAATTTGCTGTTTAACGCGAACCTACAGGAGTTTTCCCAGCGAGTCACCTTCATTAGTGGGCTAGAAACGAATGGCAAACTCTCGCCGGAAGACTCGTATCAACAAATCAGCGCACTCTGGGAACAACTCAGTCGGAGCTATCACGCCCTGGCGATTGGGCGATCGTCCCTCTTCAACGAGCAAGATGAAGAATAGGTTAAGAAGAGATTAATGCTCAAAAATTCCCTGATACTGCAATAAATCCAGTTGAACCAGGGCGGGAAGGCACTGAAAGCAAGCTTGGGCTAGTTCCCAACGTTCTTCCCGCTGCAACATGGCCATTAATCGTTCTCTGGCTACGTGCAAATAGCGCACATCATTAGCCGCATAACGTAATTGCGCTTCTGATAAGTTCGCAGCATTGCCCCAATCCGAACTTTGGGCGCTTTTGTCCAGTTCTACCCCTGCAAGTTCCTGCACCAGATCTTTTAGTCCGTGTTTGGGAGAATAGGTCCGGGCTAATTTGCTGGCAATTTTGGTACAAAAGATGGGCTGTACCTCAATGCTCAAGTGATAGCGCAGGGTCGCCACATCAAAGCGTGCGAAGTGAAAGATTTTTTGAATTTCTGGAGCCTCTAGCAATTGTTTGAGGTGGGGCGATGCCGTCTGCCCTCGCTCAATCCGGATAACCGTGACGTGGTGATCTGGATCACTCAACTGCACTAAACATAAGCGATCGCGTTGTGGCAACAATCCCATTGTTTCGGTGTCCACGGCGATCGCTGCGGCTGTGAGGTAATCCGCCAATTGCTCGGCGGTCAAATCATGGTCACAAATCTGAAAATCCTGAAGAGACATGCGGGAAGGGAGATGAGGTCATAGGTAATAGCGTACAAGGTTTAAGCCCCATTCCCTACGCCCAATCTCCGCCTCCCACTGCTTAGCTCGCCAGATACTCGCGCACCCGGGCCTTCCGCCGCCGCAGATGATCCAGGGCTTGCCGTTCTAGCTGCCGTACCCGCTCCCGGCTGATGTTCATCCGCTCTCCGACCTTCGCCAGAGATAGCTCATGACCATCCTCCAGGCCAAAGCGCAGAGAAATGACTTCTCGCTGTTGCGGGGTGAGATCGGCCAGGAGAGTTTCCAAATCGTGCCGCAAAGACTCTTGAGCCATAAAGATTTCTGGCGAAGGGCCATCATCTTCCAGCAGGTCTTGCAATTCCGTATCCTGATTGTCGCCCACGCGGAGATCAAGCGAAACGGGCTGCCGCGCCATCAACAGGAACTCTCGGATTTGCGCGGGTTCCAACTCCAGTGCTTCCGCAATTTCTGCCGCAGAGGCCGCCCGACCCAGCTTCTGGGCTAATTCCCGCTGCACTTTCTTGATCTTGTTCAGCTTTTCGGTGATATGGATAGGTAGACGGATGGTGCGGGCTTGCTGGGCGATCGCGCGAGTAATGGCCTGCCGAATCCACCAGTAGGCATAGGTCGAAAATTTGTAACCACGCATTGGGTCAAACTTCTCAACGCCACGCTCCAGGCCCATCGTGCCTTCCTGAATCAGATCCAGAAACTCTAGATTGCGTTTCTGATACTTCTTAGCGATCGAAACCACGAGACGCAGGTTCGCTTCGATCATTTTCTGCTTCGCCCGCCGCCCCCGATGTAGGATGCTTTTCAGCTCGTCTTCACTCAGGTTGGCATGAGCCGCAAGTTCAGCATCCGATGGCTCATGGTCCAGTTTCTTCGCAAGCGCTTCTTTCTTGTCTTGCAAAGCCATCATTTGTTGGACTTGTTTCCCATAAACAATCTCCTGCTCATGGGTTAGCATAGGGACACGCCCAATTTCATGCAGATACGTCCGAACCATGTCTGCCGTGAAAGTGGCTTTAGAAGTTTTAGGTTTTGCGTTGGCAGTAGTCATGGGTGCGTTATTAACTCCCTAAACAAAAAACAGGAACACGACTGAAAGAAAAAATGTAGTGCCAGAAACCCAACGGCTACTAGCAAATGAAACCAAACTGTGTAGCGGGTGCTTTAAAAACCGCTGTGGAGAACTGAGTCAAGCACTCAAACGATAGGTAACACTGGTAAAAATGCTGTCAGCTTTGGCAGAGATTCAACCTTGACAACGACTCATTGAATCAGGGGTGTATCAACCACAACTACCAAAGACGGAATCATTATGAGTTTACTCTTTAATCGTACTAGGATTATAGACAGGAGTAAAGTCTTTTAGTTCCACCTAAAGGATGACCCAGATGGATGAATTGCACATACCACTGAACGCAAGCTGCGGTGGGGAGCCAGGGACTTGTCAAAGATCGGGATGTGCATGGTTGAATACCACCTTGCGTAATCTACTAGATTTAGTGTGCCTGGATTCTTTGAATAAGAACAGTCTCAATTGAGAGGGATAACCGAACTGGGAGCGGCGGTTTTACAGACCCAGTCGGGGGAACCGAACCTGTAAGTACGGAGGGGCTACGAGAATAGCAAGGAATCAAGCTGCTGTGCAGATTTAGCCTAGAAACGTTTCAATTTTTAATCTTATGTTGCACTCGTCACTCAGGTGTGAAGCTGATGCGATCGTTGTGTGTCATTAGAACCCCAAATCGGCCTTTGCCGCTTCTGCCGCCTTAAATACCATTGCATCTGGCACCTCCTCCCAGGCGGTATCACCCACCTCGGTGTAAAATTTTTCATCATAGGCGCGAGTCCGAATCACTACGGGCATTGGCACCGCATGACCCAGAATTAACGCTTGTTGTTTGGAGTCCAGCTTTGACAAGACAGACCGCAAACTCTGAGCACCGGGCACCCCGGTAAAAATTGCATCAATGTCTTTTTCATCGTTGAGCAAAGCCGTGATGCGGGTGCCGATTTGAGACATCACCTCGTTATCAATCCCGGAAGGCCGCTGATCCACTACTAATAGCGTGACGAAGTATTTCCGCATCTCCCGCGCGATCGTGCCAAAAATGGTTTGCCCCACGGTGGCCGGATCTAGAAAGCGGTGGGCTTCCTCAATCGTGATCACCAGTTGCCGGGGGCGATCGCTGACGTTCTTGGTTTGCAAAAACTTCTCCGCCTGCTGCACATAGGCATGATGAATGCGTCTGGCAATGACATTGGTGGCCAGCATGTAAGACAACAAATTGGACTGGGAGCCAAACTCAATCACCACATGTTTGCCCGCCTCCAGCGAGTCCAAAATTTGCCCCACATAGTTATGGGGACAAGTATTGCGGATATATTTCAGCCCATCCAGACGGGTTAGCTTGCGCTGCAACGCCATGATGGAAGACTTACTACCCATCTTGGTTTCGCAAAACTCCTGAATTTCCATATTGCCCATCGTCAGCAAGCGCGAAATCCAGGACTTACCAAACTCATTCCGCAGGATGATGGCATTTTCTAGGCTGGCCTCCGACAGGTTCAACTCGCCCCGCACCAGCATCAAGTCTTCTACATCGATCTGGTCATAACTGATGTAAAGTTCCTGAGCATCTCGCACCCCCCGCCGCTTGGTCGATTCTGAGTCGAGGGTGTAAATTTGCACCTGGCCGGGAAACAGTTGCCGTAAGCCTTTCACGGTACTGAACTGTTTGCCTTCCCGTGTGGCTTCCCAGCCGTATTCGGAGTGCATATCAAAAATCAGGTTCACTGCTGCCTGCTTGCGAATAATGCCCGACAGTAACAGCCGAGTGAGGAATGATTTGCCCGTCCCCGATTTACCAAATATGCCATTACTACGTTCTACAAAGCGATCGAGATCTAGACAGATGGGCACTTCCATATCAATTGGTTGGCCGATCGCAAAGTTCCGCCGCAGTGGATCATCTTCCCAGCCAAACACCACTCGAAAATCTCGCTCACTCGCGTCGTACATCTGGCTGAAGTGGCAGGGAATTGTCTTGACTGGCAGCAACTCCACTGCCTCACTCGACTGCACCTGATAAGAAGCCAGCTTTGAACTTTTCCCATTTTTCCCTGTCTTCCCCGTTGCGCCTCGGCTCCCTGGCCCTCCTGCGTCTCGGCTCTCTGCCTTCCCTGCCTCCTGATCTACTTCGCTCATCATTAGCATCGGCGTCAAATTCACGGTGCCGTAGGTGCCACTGCCTGCCAGCACTTCCTGCAAAAAGGTGTTGTTGGGTTCGGGGGGATTGGCCAAAATGCGAGAACTACTCGTTCCCAGAGCGACATCCGTTAACATGCAAAAGAAATGCGATCGCCGCCCTCGCACCACCAAAAACTTACCCACCCGCATCTCTTCCACGGAGACATCCGCATGAAGGCGCACCTCTAGCCCTTGACTGAGAGATCCTTGAATCACTGAACCCAATGGTTGTTCCAGGCTCATATACTCCGGTTAATCATGGCGATCGCTCGACCGAATTGGGTCTTTAAGGTTTGTCCTTGGGCCTGTTCGCCGCCGCACAAACAACTTGAAACTTATAATACATTGGTTCTAGCAGAAATGGTAGATGCGTATTAGTGAATCGCAGCCGTTGCTGTTCCCTTCCCGCTTTCTTCTGCTAATCAAAAAACTGCACGAAAAGCGTAAATTCAATGTCACAATATGCTGATGTAGTTTTGAGCGCGATCGCACTCGATTCAGCAGCCTGACGATGTTACAGGACATTGTTAAATCAACCTTGTTCTATCGACAGGGATCAAGATCGGCTCTAAACTTGAATCTCAAGTGTATCTGCAACATTCGATACAAAACTTCACTTTAGGATTGGCGAGGGATCTTCTGTGCAACTTCAACGTGTAGCGGTTCAACGGGCAACGGGTGCTTACGCATTGATGGATAGCTTGAAGCGCCACGGTGTCACCCACATTTTTGGTTATCCCGGCGGAGCAATTCTGCCCATTTACGATGAACTCTATCGCTTTGAAGCCCGGGGTGAACTGCAACATATTCTGGTGCGACATGAGCAGGGTGCCACCCATGCAGCCGATGGCTACGCGCGAGCAACGGGGCGAGTCGGAGTGTGTTTCGGCACTTCTGGCCCTGGTGCCACAAATTTAGTGACGGGCATTGCTACGGCTCACATGGACTCGATTCCAATGGTGGTCGTCACCGGGCAAGTGCCTCGCCACGCGATCGGGAGTGATGCGTTCCAGGAAACTGACATTTACGGCATTACGCTGCCCATTGTGAAACACTCCTATGTGGTCCGTGACCCCAAGGATATGGCCCGCGTGGTCGCAGAAGCATTTTACATCGCTAGTACGGGTCGTCCCGGCCCGGTGTTGATCGACATTCCCAAAGATGTGGGTACGGAAGAATTTGATTACGTACCCGTGGAACCGGGTTCGATCAAGTTACCAGGGTATCGCCCGACGGTGAAGGGGCATCCTAACCAAATCGCCAATGCCTTGAAGCTGATCCGGCAGGCCCAGCAACCTTTGTTGTATGTCGGCGGCGGCGCGATCGCGGCGGGTGCCCATGCCGAAATTAAGGAACTGGCAGAACGCTTTAACCTGCCTGTGACTACGACTTTAATGGGCATTGGAGCCTTCGATGAACATCATCCTCTATCCGTTGGGATGCTGGGGATGCACGGCACTGCCTACGCCAACTTTGCCGTCATGGAATGTGACCTATTAATTGCTGTGGGTGCCCGCTTTGACGATCGCGTGACGGGTAAGCTCAAGGAGTTTGCGCCCCATGCTGAGGTCATTCACATTGATATTGACCCCGCAGAAGTGGGTAAAAACCGTGCGCCCGAAGTGCCCATTGTGGGCGATGTGCAGCACGTTCTGATCGATCTTTTGCGTCGCAGTAAAGAGGATGGCGATCACCCCGATGCCCAACGCAACCAAGCCTGGTTGGCGCGGATTGAGCGCTGGCGGGAAGACTATCCCCTCGTGGTGCCCCACTATGCGGAGAGTCTGTCGCCGCAGGAAGTGATTGTGGAAGTCGGCCATCAAGCCCCCCATGCCTTCTACACGACCGATGTAGGACAGCATCAAATGTGGGCGGCTCAGTTCCTTAAAAATGGTCCCCGCCGCTGGATCTCCAGCGCTGGTCTAGGGACAATGGGCTTTGGGATGCCGGCGGCGATGGGTGCTAAAGTGGCGATTCCCGATGAAGAAGTCATTTGTATCAGTGGCGATGCCAGCATTCAGATGAACATTCAGGAACTCGGCACGTTGGCGCAGTACGGCATCAATGTCAAAACTGTCATTATCAACAACGGTTGGCAAGGCATGGTGCGGCAGTGGCAGGAAGCCTTTTACGATGAGCGCTATTCCCAATCCAATATGCAAACGGGGATGCCGGATGTGGTGAAGTTGGCGGCAGCCTACGGCATCAAAGGCATGATTGTGCAAACCCGTGACGAACTGAAGGCGGCGATCGCGGAAATGCTGGCAACCAATGCGCCCGTCCTGCTAGATGCGCGAGTGAAGAAGAATGAGAACTGTTATCCGATGGTGCCCTCTGGTAAAAACAATGCTCAAATGATTGGGCTACCGGAGCACAAGCACATGGACAAACTACCCGAAGTGATTCAATGCAGCAGTTGTGGCGCAAAGAACGTATCGACTCACCGCTTCTGCCCAGAGTGCGGCACAAAGCTGTAAAGCCTCGCTGGCATAGGAATGTGGTCTGAGCGTAGTGGTAACGAAGTGAAACATCTCGGCGTTATGAGTATGGCTGAGATGTTTCGCTGTTTTGCATTGCCCTCACGAGGATATCCCATCTGCCAAGTTGGGATGATCCGAGGAAACTGCCTGCGGAATACCGGACGAATGGGAGAGGAATCCCACCTGGAAATTGATAGGACATGAATTGGAGAATAGATGCAGTGAGGAGTTTGGATAGCGGTAATGCCTTGATTCCCGGCTTCTTGCTGTTCCCTTATTTTCTAACAGCATCCCTCCATGAAAACGGAAACCAGTTCTCAGGCTTATCGCACCTTTCTTGAGCAAATTGAAGCGGCTAAAGTGCAACGAGTCACAATTAAGCGCGATCGCATTGAATACACACTCAAGCCTCAATTTGGGGGACGATTTTACTCAATTAAAATTACCGAACCGATTGATGATTTGCCCAATTTGCTAACCAGTCATGGCGTTGAATTGACCAATTCTACAGGCAATCTAGACACCGCCGGAATTTTAGGATTTCTCCTGTCCTCCGGGCTGTTGTTAGGCGCATTGGCCTGGGTGCTGAAACTGAGCAGTGCTGGCGGTGGAATTGGCGTGGGTGCAGGGATGGGCAAGAGCCATGCACGAGTGTATAACCAGGGTAAAACAGGCTTTACCTTTGCGGATGTGGCGGGGGTAGACGAAGCCAAACAGGAATTGCAAGAAGTCGTCGATTTCCTGGCCGATGGAGAAAAGTATCGCCGAATTGGCGCGAAGATTCCCAAAGGCGTATTGTTGGTTGGTCCGCCGGGAACTGGCAAAACATTACTGGCAAAGGCGATCGCGGGTGAAGCGGGAGTGCCCTTCCTGAGTATGTCGGGTTCCGAATTTGTGGAACTGTACGTTGGGGTAGGTGCTTCGCGAGTGCGAGATTTGTTCAATCGGGCCAAGCGTCAGGCTCCCTGCATTGTGTTTATTGACGAACTGGATGCGATCGGTAAGTCGCGCGGGAGCAATCCTAACTTTGGCAACGACGAACGGGAACAAACCCTGAATCAATTGCTGACAGAAATGGATGGGTTTAATGGCAACGAAGGGGTGATCGTGATTGCGGCCACGAATCGGCCCGAAATTCTTGATCCGGCGTTGCGTCGTCCCGGTCGATTTGATCGTCAGGTATTGGTCGATCGCCCCGATAAGAGTGGTCGATGGCAAATTCTTCAGGTTCATGCCCGTCCGGTGCGATTAGGGGAAGATGTAGACCTGGAGGCAATCGCGGCGCAAACCTTTGGCTTTTCTGGTGCAGATTTGGCCAATCTGGTGAATGAAGCCGCACTGCTGGCCGCCCGTCACAATCGTCAGGCGGTGCTCATGGCCGACCTGAACGAAGCGATCGAACGAGTCGTGGCTGGACTGGAGAAGCGATCGCGCGTTTTAACTCCCACCGAACGCCAAACGGTGGCCTCTCACGAAGTCGGTCATGCCCTGGTCGGTGCCCTGATGCCGGGAGGGAACAAGGTGTCAAAAATCTCCATCGTGCCCCGTGGCTTAGGTGCGTTGGGGTACACCCTGCAACTGCCCGACAGCGATCGCTACCTGTTGCTAGAAGATGAATTGCGCGGCCAACTGGCAACCCTGCTGGGGGGGCGCTCTGCCGAAGAACTGATCTTTGGCAAAGTCTCGACGGGGGCCAGTGACGATATCCAGAAAGCGACGGATCTAGCAGAACGAGCCGTCACCCAATACGGCATGAGCACGATGGGACCCGTTGCCTTTGAGAAAAACTCCGCCCAGTTTCTAGATGGCAGCAGCACTCGCCGTTCCATCAGTGCCGAAGTGGCAGGGGAAATTGATCGGCAGGTGCAACAGGCGATCGACCAGGCTCACGATATGGCACTGGAGATTCTGCAACTGAATCGAGACTTGCTAGAGTCTACGACCCAGGTGTTGCTGGAAACCGAGGTACTGGAAGGAGCGCCGTTGCAATCAGTCCTGTCGCAGGTCAAAGCACCCGTTAGCTTAAATGCGTGGTTGAGTGGTGGTGCGGTGCGTTCTGGCGGTTAACTGCGATCGCTTCTAACTGGCACCACTTCTAACTGACACGCCTCTAACTGGCACTGCCTCCCGCCGCAATTAACTTTTCAATTGTGGCGGGGGTCAACTCTTCCACATTCCAGAACACCGCATCTGCACCCGCTTTTTCCAGGGTAGTGGCATATTCCAGGCTCCGTGCTTCCGTTGCCTGTACATGGGGCGGCAACACTCCTACCCCCACCCACAATCGCCCCGGTTGCAAGTCACGGGCACGCACCACGGTATACATATCGGCAACCGTATCCCCCACGTATAACACGGGCAGATTGAGATCGGAGTCTGCTTCCAACCGTTCAACCGTGGCGAATAATCCGGTGGGGTCTGGTTTGCCGGGAGCATCTTCCATTGCGATCAAAACGGGTGATGCTAAGCCCAGTCGTTTTTGCAACACGTAGCTGGCAGACCCACGGGTTGCCCCACTGAAGAATCCCCAGCGAATCCCGGCGGCTGTAAGTAATTGAAGATAGGCTTGCCCCAGTAGTAAGGGTTCCTCACAGATGTAGCCGTTCCAGTGGATGGGGTCGGTGCCCCGATAGCGAGACTGGAAAAAGGCCACCAGGCGATCGTAGGCAATGGCGATTTTGCCCCGTCCAGAGGGATCAGGCTGGACGATCGCATCTGTGGCCGTGGCGATGGCGGTGCGATCGCCCGGCTGCTGTTCAAAATAGCGGTAAACCAACTCCTGCGAGGCTTCCCAGTCGTTGTTCCAGAGTCCTTCTGCTTTTAACTGGTCAATCTCGGTAGGCGAAGGGCGATAGTGCCCGTGGGTCAGGTATTCCACCGTGTCGGCCAGTGCTCGTCGATAGGAGCCACCCACATCCCGGACGACCCCATCAATATCAAAAACCACGATCGCAGATTGGTGCATCATCGAAAATTACCTGAAGGAGGAGTGCAGAATTGAGAATAGTGAGGTAATATAGGGGGCTGTAGTTTACCGATAGTTTGGGATTGCGCGGGAGGTTGGGTTGCCGAAATTTATTTTGAAAGTTCTGTGGTTGGAAAAAGACGTTGCATTAGCAGTGGATCAGGTTGTGGGTAAAGGCACCAGTCCTTTGACATCTTACTTTTTTTGGCCCCGCAATGATGCCTGGGAACAGCTTAAAACGGAGCTAGAAGCAAAACATTGGATCAACGAAGTGGATCGCATCGAATTGTTGAACAAAGCCACTGAGGTAATCAACTACTGGCAGGAAGAAGGAAAAGACCGTCCGATGGCAGAAGCTCAGACGAAGTTTCCGGAAGTAATCTTTATGGGTAGCTCGTGAGTAAAGCGGTAATATCTACGGGCGATCGCGATTTCTTCTAACGGAGCGATCGTGACCCAGGAAAAACGAAGGGCTGTTCTCAAAGAGAATGATTCTGAAAATTAACAAACCGCTCTAGCTCACCAAAATGGTACAGTTGGGGCGGATTTTGTTTTACACCAGGCAAGAATATTCCTTCGAGGTGGTTCAGCCGTGCCAGATCAGCAAATTATGATTTGAGACTTTGACAATCATTTGCTACGGTTTATTACATCTGATTGATATTCCTTTACATTTTTGTTCCGTAGTTTTACAGGCACCCAGGTAGGTATCCATGACGACAATTAGCCCTGATCAGATCGAACGAATTGTTTGGAATCAGCACCATGACCCCTTCGAGGTGTTGGGACCCCATCAAGTAGAGACTGAAGAGGGAAAGCAGATTTGGGTCGTTCGTGCTTATCAACCCACCGCTGATGCCGTCTGGGTCGTATTGCCAGAACAACGGGAGGAATATCCCATGCAATCGGCTCACAATCCTCACTTTTTTGAATGCACGATTGAAACTCCAGAACTGGCCAACTACCAACTCCGGATCAAAGAAGGAGACCGCGATCGCGTCATCTACGATCCCTACGCCTTCCGTTCTCCCTGGCTCACCGATTTTGATATTCACCTGTTTGGCGAAGGGAATCACCACCGGATTTACGAAAAATTAGGCGCCCATCCCACCGAACTCAACGGCGTGGCAGGCGTGTACTTTGCCGTTTGGGCACCCAACGCCCGCAACGTTTCGCTGCTAGGTGACTTCAACTATTGGGATGGCCGCAAGCATCAGATGAGCAAACGCGTCAATGGCGTTTGGGAACTATTCATTCCCGGCATCGGGGCCGGTGAACACTACAAATACGAAATCAAAAACTGGGAAGGACACATTTACGAAAAGTCCGACCCCTACGGCTATCAACAGGAACCCCGCCCCAAAACGGCCTCCATTGTCACCGACCTCAACTCCTACACCTGGAACGATAGCGACTGGATGGAGCAGCGTCGCCATAGCGACCCCCTCACTCAACCCATCTCCGTTTACGAATGTCATCTCGGTTCCTGGCTCCACGCCTCCTCCTCGGAACCCGCCATCCGACCCGATGGGACTGAAGAACCCGTTGTCGTCGTTTCCGAACTGAAGCCCGGTGCCCGTTTCCTCACCTATCGGGAACTCGCCGCCAAACTCATTCCCTACGTGAAGGAACTCGGCTTTACCCACATCGAGCTACTGCCTGTTGCCGAGCATCCCTTCGATGGCTCTTGGGGCTATCAGGTAACGGGCTATTACGCCGTCACCTCCCGCTTTGGTACGCCCGAAGACTTCATGTACTTTGTGGATCAGTGCCACCAGAACGGGATTGGAGTCCTTGTGGACTGGGTGCCTGGTCACTTTCCCAAAGATGGTCATGGACTGGCCTTCTTCGATGGCACTCACTTGTATGAACATGCTGACCCCCGCAAAGGCGAACACAAGGAATGGGGCACCCTCGTCTTCAACTACGGACGGAACGAAGTTCGTAATTTCCTAGTGGCCAATGCCCTCTTCTGGTTTGATAAGTACCACATTGACGGGGTGCGAGTGGATGCCGTGGCCTCCATGATCTACCTGGATTACCAGCGCAAACCGGGGGAATGGGTGGCAAATCAGTACGGTGGCCGCGAGAACATTGAAGCCGCCGACTTTTTGCGGCAAACCAATCATGTAATCTTCAGCTATTTCCCTGGTGTGCTTTCCATTGCGGAAGAGTCTACAGATTGGCCGATGGTGTCCTGGCCAACTTATGTGGGGGGCTTAGGCTTCAACTTGAAATGGAATATGGGCTGGATGCACGACATGCTGGATTATTTCCACATGGACCCCTGGTTCCGCCAGTTTCACCAGAACAATGTCACCTTCAGCATGATGTATCACCACAGTGAGAACTTCATGCTGGCGCTGTCTCACGATGAGATTGTGCATGGTAAGAGTGCCATGATTGGTAAGATGCCCGGTGATGAATGGCAGAAGTATGCCAATATGCGGGCGCTATTCACCTATATGTTCTGCCATCCCGGTAAGAAGACTATCTTCATGAGTATGGAGTTGGGGCAGTGGAATGAGTGGAACGTTTGGGGGGATCTGGAGTGGCACTTGCTCCAATTTGAAGGGCATCAAAAGTTTAAGTATTTCTTCGGCCAATTAAACCAACTGTATAAGAGTGAACCGGCGCTCTATACCTGGGATTTTGGCGGCGGCCAGGGCGGGTTTGAATGGATTGATTGTAGTGATAGTCGCCACAGTGTGGTTTCATTCATTCGGTGGGCTAAAGATTACGAAGACTTTGCGATCATAGTGTGTAATTTCACGCCCCAACCGCATTCCCATTATCGTGTCGGTGTGCCGTTCAAGGGCTTCTACACCGAGGTCTTCAACAGTGATGCCCGTGATTTTGGTGGTAGCAATATGGGGAATCTGGGTGGTAAGTGGACCGATGATTGGGCTTATCAAAATCGCCCCTATTCGTTGGATGTTTGTTTGCCACCGTTGGGCATTTTGGTGTTTAAGTTGGATCAGGTCCAGACTAAGCAGGTGCTGGGTGCGGCTATCCAAGTGGATGGTGAAACCTTGGAGCAGGAGTAGTGGACTGTCATTGGTGGAAAATTATGCCCCACCGGAATCTGCGTGGGGCATAATTTGACTGATGCTCACAGTTTTCCATGATTGGTCTACGTTTTATGGTTGTTCTACTGTGTAGGCTAAATCATTCATAGCCTGCTGCATGGCGGTGCAAACCTGGTTATAGCAGTGATTGACATAGTCGCGATCGCGGGCGGCTACCCGTCCATACCGCTCAAAAATAACGGGGGCGCAAACCTGGGTGTAGAGTTTCACGGGTAAGGGGAGATGGGGAATGGGGCCAATCCCCACGCCCCAAGGCAACCCTAAATAAATGGGAAAAACTTCTGGATCAACATCAAACAGCCAGGGCATCCCCCCTTGATGCAACCACTGCACGAGAGGGTAGAGATCATCCAACACCCAGAAGGTGTCATGAGCACCGTGAGAAATTAAGGGGATGATGGGGACTTCAAATTCTAGCGCCAGTTTGACAAAACCCTGATTCCCTCCCAAACAAATTTTGTGGCGGAGGGCATGGGGCCGAAACACATCTCTGGCCCCACCGGGATACACCAAAATGCTGGCTTCTTGCTGGAGAGCCGCGATCGCCATTTTGGGATGGGCGGGGATAGCACCCACCTGAGCCGCGATTTCAGCGATCGCGGGAGCAACCTTCCAGACGGCAGGATGCATCAATCCATAAGCGGGACGTTCTAGCCCAAACCGCTGAAACCAGTCATACATCATCATGAACATATCGGGAGCGGCAAGACCACCATTGTGAGACCCAACCAGCATCACCTGACCGTGGGGGGGAATGTGTTGCCAACCGCTCGTTTCGACGCGGAAGTAGGAATGGTAAAGCCAGCCCCAAAGGAGCATGAGCGATCGCGTAATGATTGGATTGCGGGGTTTGAGCGACCAACCAGGTCGGGAAAACATTTTTTCAGCCATCACGGCATATTAACAAAAAAGAGGCACCTGTTTGCCAGATGCCTCTTCGCTCTAGAGTCTGAAACTGCTATTAGCAACGGGGTCTATGCGTCCGTTCTCACATCCAATTGCGGATTGCGGCTGATGAAGTAATTGCTCAAGAAGGTATTCACAAAAGATAGAATCACTGGCCCCAAGAAAAATGCCAGTAAGCCGTAGACTCCGAACCCAGGCACCAACACTGCCGCTAACCAGAAACACAAGCCATTGACAATCAAAGAGGCAAATCCCAGGCTGATCACATTTAATGGCATTGATAGGGTAGACAACACGGGTTTGATCGAAGAATTGACAGCACCCAGCGCGATCGCAGCAATAATTGCCGCTGGGAAATTTGCTAAATTCACACCGGGAACCACTAAATCAACGACTAACAAACTTAATGCGGTAGCCAGAGTGGTAAATAAAAATCCAAGCATAGTGATCTCCTTCCAAAATTGAGGAATGGGGGGGCAGGAGTAAGGGCGAGAAGCCCCTAGATAATTCCTGAACCTTTACCCCGAACGTCATGATCTTCTGTTAACAAACCTGTTTCATCGTTATCATTAATGTCGTGCAATTCTTCCGCACGTTCTTCAATATCTGATTCGATTTCTTGACGTGCATCTCCCGGCACTTCGTAATACATTTCTGGCTCGATCGCGTAATTATTTAACAGTCCTTCCCGATCAACGGTATAGCCACCTGCCGTATCAATATGTTCGTCACCTTCCGCCTCAGGCGTATGCTTATAAGCCTCCCCTTCTCGCTCCTGACGGGCTGCTGTTTCGGCTGGTACAATGCCGCGATCGTAAATATCAGATTCAACTCTTGGATTATTTGTCATAACAATCTATACAACTCAACGAATCAATAGTGTCAGTATGAAAGCCTTTCCTAAAATTTACTTCTGCCTGCGGAACTGTTATTCCATCATTGCCTTCTGTCAAAGGGCATAGACATAAGAAATGCACTTTCGATATCAAGGCTTGAAACGAAGAAAAAGTCTGGAGCAATCCTGCTCCAGACTCCCTGTTTGCACCAAACTTGAGAACCTTCTGGTTAAACCCTAATCAATCGCCCGTTTGACATCATCCTTCAGATTTTCAGCAGAGTGGCGCACATTTGCTTCCACTTGTTTTGCTTTGCCTTCAGCTTTTTGATCGGGATTTCCAGTAACATCACCGGCAAATTCTTGCACTTTTCCTTCGATATTTTTTGCAGTTGCTTTGGCTTTATTTTCTGCACTCATAATCTACACCTTCTTATGAGAAATCAAATCGTATGTTTGTATACTAACGAGCTGAGATTACAGTCTCCTCTATCAGAAGAGGGAAAGCTTAGTCAGTGAAAAGTTGAGCGTGGTGTCGGTGTTAGCCTCTGACAAACCCACCCGGACAGTTTGCTAGAAACCATTCATGCGGCAGCAATACCGTTGAAACACAATTGCCAAACGTCTAAAGCATAATGCCATCATGGTGATGAGCCAGTATCCTGCTAACCTCCATGAGTTCCATGAATCGGTATTACGAAATTTTGGGATTGCAGCCCGGAGCGTCTCAAACCGCCGTTAAGCAAGCCTACCGTACCTTAGCCAAAACCTGGCATCCTGACCGATTTACTCATGACCCTGCCCTGAAGCAACAGGCCGAGGAGAAGTTGAAGGCGATTAATGAAGCCTATCGCCAACTCAAAGAGTATCAGCCCACCGTTGCCCCACCGCGATCGCGGCCATCTCCGCCCACCCCTACGCCAACGCCAGCAGCGGCTCACCCGTCCTTCCGCACAAGTGTCACCACCAAAACCACCAATGCTGAATTTTGGTATCACCGGGGGGCCGACAATGCCAGTGCTGGACGATACAAAGAAGCGTTAGATGATTTTGGCATGGCGATTCGGCTCAATCCCAAATATGCTGAAGCCTATCGCTATCGGGGTTTTACCTATTCGATGTTGGGGTTTGAACTGGGGGCTGAAGCAGATTTGCGGCAAGCAAAGCACCAGGATGCCATCAGCGGCATCGCAATGGGGCGGGATGGCAAATTTTTGGTGAGTGGCAGTTTAGATGGCACCATCAAGTTTTGGAATGTGCGATCGGGTCTTGCCTTCCACACCTTGACGCAACACCGGACACCCATTACGGCGATCGCCCTGACTCCGGATGGCGAATTACTGGCGACGGGTGGCAACGATGGCAGCATCAAGGTGTGGGATCTCAAATTGGGCAGTCTCCTGCGAACATTGGACGGGCACACTGGGACGATTCATGCCCTCGCCTTCAGTGCCGACAATCGAGTTTTGCTGAGTGGTAGTCAGGATGGCACTATGGGCTTCTGGAACTTGAAAATGCATCGCATTGTTCCTGTTTGGCAGCGTCAGGGTGAGCCGATTCTCTCTGTTGCCATCAGCCCCGATGGGCAACTGGCTCTGAGTGGGGGTGCAGATCACAGTTTGAACCTGTATCAGGTCCGCACTGGGGAACTGTTGCGATCGCTGGTGGGGCACCCGACTGAAATCGTCAGTATTGCCATCAGTCCCAATGGCAACGCCTTTGCTAGGGGGGGCGGGGATGGCACGATCGCAGTGTGGTCAGAGTCTGCTATTGTCACGGGCAATTTAGAGCGATTATGGGTGGCTCACAATGGTGCGGTGCGATCGCTGGCCTTCAGCCCGGATGGACGCACGTTAGCGAGTGGCAGTGATGAGGCCACGATTCGTTTATGGAATCCGTTGAATGGCGATCGCTTGGTTCATTTGTCGGGGCACCGCGATCGAGTCAATGGCTTACTCTTTAGTCCCTCCGGGCACACGTTGTTGAGTGCCAGCGCCGACCACACCATTTTCCTCTGGCAACCGATGTCAACCTGAACCGCGATCGCCCAACGTCTGCCCAACGCCTACACAGACTCGGCATTTCAGGCTTTCGCGTTGTCCTAAGCTTTGTCACCAAAGCTATACTATTTCAGGTGATCCTCCTAAAACGTTGCCCATGCTTCAGTCTGTGCGTCAGTTTCCCAAGTGGTTACTCCTGATCGTGATATTTCCGATCCTATTTCTAGATGGATGGCTACTGTTGCAACTGGCAAAAGCACTGGAGCCATTGCTAAGTACGTTTATTACCGCTGTCATTCTATCGTTTCTGCTGGATTACCCAATTGGCCTGTTGCAGAAGGGCGGTATGTCCCGAAATCTGGCCACTGGCCTCGTGATTGTTTCGGCCCTGTTTATTGTGGCGGTATTGGGGTCTACGTTCGTGCCACAGGTACTTCAGCAATTGGTCGAAGTGACGGCCCGTTTGCCGCAATGGATCGACTCTGGCCGCACTCAGTTGGCAACCTTCAGACAATCAGAGTTTGCCCAAAACTTACCGCTTGATCTGGGCAGTCTGGCAACACAGGCGATCGATAGCGTTGCCGCCCAAGTTCAACGGCTCAGTGGCCGCACTGTGAGTTTTATTTTTAGTACGGCGGGCAGTGTGGCAAATCTATTCATTACCCTGGTGCTGACCATCTTTCTCACCTTCAACGGCGAACGACTCTGGAATGGCATTCTCGTTTGGTTGCCGGGAGTCTGGCAGGAGTATCTTAGAGGTTCATTGCGCCAGAATTTTGAGAAATACTTTGCGGGGCAAGCGACGCTCGCCGCGATCGCCAGTGGAATTTTGATTGTTGTCTTTTTCCTATTGCGAATTCCCTACGCATTATTATTTGGTTCAATTATTGGGCTGGCATCCTTTGTTCCCTACGGTGGCATTACCAGTACGGTCATCGTTTCCACTCTGCTTGCGTTTCAGAATATTGGTTTAGGTGGAGAAGTGCTGGTAACTGCCGTAATTACCAGCCAAATTGTCGATAACATTATTGCCCCTCGTATTTTAGGAGAAGCGACAGGACTCAATCCAGTTTGGCTGATTCTTTCGTTGTTGATTGGGGCAAAACTGGGTGGCATTTTGGGCTTACTGATTGCGGTGCCGCTTTCCAGTTTTATCAAGCGCACGTTCGACAAAATTCGGATGGATGATGTGCTGGAACAACCATTACTGTGATCGCTGAGACTGGCATGGTTGAGACTGGCATGGCTGAAGCGATCGCGTACTGGTATGAGGGGCGATCGCCCCAAACCGATGAGTGGTTACGCTTGCCACGAACGCCACAGGCGGAAGCGATCGCCCGCGAATTGATGCAGGTTCTCGCCCAGGATGACCAGTACAACCGCGAAGGAAAGATGTATGGGGTGTTGCTGGTGGCCACCCCAACGGGGGAACCGCAGGTTTTAAAGGCATTTTCGGGGTTGTTGAACGGTCAAAGTCGGGTAGATGGCTGGGTGCCGTCCATTCCAGGGCGAGACAGCATTGCCTTGGAAGAAGCGCTAACCTTATCTCGATTAGATGCAATTAAGCAAGAAATTTTGGCTTTGCAACATTTGCCAGAGCGATCGCATTTGGCAAACCTGACGCAACAATTCACCGAAGCAGTACACCAGCTTACAACCCATCATCACCTCCGTAAAAACTCACGTCAGCAACAACGCCAGACCTTACACGCTACTTTAACAGGCCCAACATTAGCAGCAGCTCTAGACCAGCTAAATCGACAAAGCCAGCATGATAAAAGCGAACGCCGCCGACTCAAGCAGCAATACCGCGAACAGCTCCAACCATTGCAGCAACTCATTGATCAGGCGGATTGCCGCATTCACACATTGAAACAACAACGCAAACAGCTTTCCAGACAACTTCAAACTCAGATGTATCAGGCGTATCGGTTGACGAATTTTGCCGGAACTTCCCTATCCTTACAACAATTGATGGGGAACGGAGGCTTGCCGACGGGTACGGGTGATTGCTGTGCCCCCAAGTTGCTCCATTACGCGGCTGTACACGGTTTGAAACCCTTAGCGCTGGCCGAATTTTGGTGGGGACCCCCTTCCGCCCAGCATGACAAAATTGCGGGTGAATTTTATGGGACGTGCCGCGATCGCTGTCAGCCGTTGATGGGATTTTTATTATCAGGCTTGGCAGTTGATGCAGGGTCGCAGGTAGAAGCAGCCCCAGATCTGCCGCCGGACACGCCCTTGCTTTATGCCGATGATTGGTTGATTGCCGTGGATAAGCCCGCCGGATTATTGTCAGTGCCGGGACGCTCGCGCGATCGCCAGGATAGTGTGTTGAACCGTTGGCGGGCAACCCATCCAGACATGCGCGTGGTGCATCGGTTAGATCAAGACACCTCTGGAATTTTGCTACTGGCGCGTGATCGGCACACCTATCAACACCTCAGTCAGCAGTTTCAAGCCCGTCAGGTGCGTAAGGTGTACGAGGCCGTATTAGCAGGCGCGATCGCGGCTGAGGCGGGTACGATCGATTTACCTCTATGGGGCGATCCAGAGCAACGGCCTCGGCAACAGGTCAATTGGGCACAAGGCAAACCGAGTACAACAAAATTTCGGGTGTTGGCTCAGGCAAATGGTCTGGCCCGAATTGAGTTTTTGCCCATCACTGGGCGCACTCATCAGTTGCGGGTTCATGCCCTAGCGGGATTGGGTAGCCCCATTTTGGGCGATCGCTTGTATGGCGACCTCACCCCGGCCAATCGGCTGCATCTGCACGCCAGAGAACTCATTGTGCAGCATCCTCACACGGGGCAATCGCTGCATCTCCAATCTACCGTTCCCTTCTAATCACCCATCATGACCTGGATTGAACTCAGCACTACTGCCACCGCTGAAGCGATCGACTGGATTCGGACATTGTTAGCCCCGCTGGATTACATTCAAACCATCAAGATACAACCGGGTTTAGACTCAGGTTCAGACTCAGGTTCAAATGCATTAAAAAACTCTGACTCAACTGCAAAATCATCATTCATTGTTCACATCTATCTGCTGAATGATCGTCAGGCTCGTGTCAATGTGGACCAGATCTGGCAACTCCTGTCGCCCCTGCAACGGACTGGCCTGATCACCGATATGCAAACTGCGATCGCGGCTGATCTGCCTACAGTCGATGTGGCAACGCCCCTGAATCAGGTTGGGAATTTTGTCATTTTGCCTGCCCATGCGAACGACCACAGCCCAACAGCAACAGCAATTCCGTTAAAAATTGGACCCCATGCAGCGTTTGGCACGGGGCTACATCCGGCCACCATTCTCAGCCTTAGATTATTAGAACGATACCTGCAACCCGGTATGCACAGTCTGGATCTGGGCTGTGGTTCTGGAATTTTGAGTGTGGCGATGGCAAAACTGGGTGCAACCGTAACCGCGATCGACAATGATCCGATCGCAGTAGAGGCGACCCAAACCGCCATTGTCGAAAATCAAGTCGCGGATCGGGTCACTGTATCGAGTGGGAGCTTAGGCGCTGGTTGCGAGTTGGGGCACTGGATGGGAGGCACTTTAGCCCCTGAAAATCGCCCACTCTCAGCCGATGCCAGCTTCGATTTGATTGTGGCTAACCTCTTCGCTCGAATTCATCTCAGCCTGATACCAGACTATCGCAAGGCGTTGCAACAAAATCGCGATCGCCCCTCTCTGCTCATCACGGCTGGATACGACACCGACTACGAACAGGATCTCAATCAAACCTTTGCTGAAACAGGTTTTCTACTCGTTGAGCGAGAACAACTTGGAAACTGGATTGCCCTGGTTCATCAACTATTTGAGACCGGCTAAAACCTGGGTTTATGGCATCAAGTGTATTGCTAGCGCTCCTCCGATAAGTCATCCATAATGGCTGAGTAGGCCAGTCGTAATAGTTCCAGTTCCATCGGTGGTAGGCGACGCGCATCCGCCAGCGCAATGAATTTTCCGGATTGCGCCGCCAACTGTTCCTCTGGTGGATCGATTGTGGTAAATCGAGCTAAAAAGACCTGCATGGGAGTAGCGGGCGGGGCCGTATCCGCATCGGCAATCGCCACATTGAATTCGCGATCCAGCGTTAGCGTACCGCTCGACAGTCCTAAACGCTGTTCGGCATCCGTTAATAAGTTCGATAAAGAGTCCGACAGATTATCATTCACTTGATTCCCGCCGACATGGCTTTCGACCACACGCGATGCCGTCGAAAGCCCGTCAAACTGGCAAACCGTGTCGTGTAACCGTAAAAATAGCGTGCGTCCGCTGGAAGCATGTTTGTGGTACAAAATGAGACGATGCTCTGACGACATATAACGGTTCCTTTCTGGGTGAGGTACAGCTCATCGATCTGCCTCAAAGGTTCATCCCTGTCCAGGAAACTCACTGGATGCAGAAACGCTGTAGCTCAGTCAATAAAATTTATTTTTGGATGATATCAAGCTTTTGGGCAAGGCTCAGGGTTCGTAACAAAGAGTTCAGGTTGTTGGTAGGGTGCTGGCGATCGCGCACTGAACCACGACTTGACCAATTCCCAGCCATCGCAAACAGCCCCCGATCAGGGCGATCGAGGGCTGTTCTGGATTATGACCGAGGACTACTTAACCAGGGGGTGGAAGAGTAGATCGGGGAAAAACCGATTGAACTCAATCAAAATGCCAGCGGTAATGGTGAGCCATACCGCCGCAATCACGGGAGCTGTGGACAGGTACTTCAAGAAGTATTGCATGGTGAATTCTCCTGGATGAGGCCGCTAATAACAAACAACTAACGAGGCGAGATCGGAATCTCAGTGTCTTTTGCTGTGAGTTCACCCGTGGTGAATTCTTTGAGTGCCAACAGAGGCCATGCAAAGCCAGAGAAGGAACACTTCAACGCAACTGGAACATCGATGATGATCTCTTTTTCTTCGGCAGAGCCGCTTTTCTTCGCTGCCTGAATGTAGGAACGACCAGCCCAGCCAATCCAACCGGCAATATACAGGAAAAGAATGCTAGGAATCAAAAATTCACCTGCATGGTTGAGGCTACCATCCACGATCAGGTGGGGCAAACCATCTTCACCGCACAACAAACCTGCTTTTGCGTAGAACTCAAACCGTTGAGGAGCCGTGGGGCTAACGGAATCTCTTGCCCGTTGTGCGAAAGCAGCACTTTCACTACAAGGAGTTAAGTTAAATGCCTCTGCTGATTGATTTGGAGCGAATCCAAACCAGAGGGTAACGGCAAGAATGAGAGCAAACAATCGTCTCATGGAATTGTTTCCCTTCGTTTCAAGAATGATGTCTGTTTTACAAATTGAGAGTGGACGCTGCATGATGTCAGATTCGCTAAACTGTATTAGCACTCAGCATTTGAGCTAATCCACTAGAATTTAAGCTCATAGAACAAGCTCATTATCTTCATGAAATTACCAGCAAATGGCAACGATTTTGGCAATTGAAACAAGTTGTGACGAAACTGCGGTGGCGATTGTAAACAATCGTAAAATTTTAAGTAGCATTGTTTCGTCACAGGTTCTGGTCCATCGTCCCTATGGTGGGGTGGTACCCGAAGTCGCCTCTCGCCAACACGTTGAACTGTTGAATCCGGCGATCGCCCAGGCTCTATCAGAAGCGGGTCTCACCTGGTCAGCGATTGATGCGATCGCGGCAACTTGTGCTCCCGGTCTCGTCGGTGCTTTGCTGGTAGGACTGACCGCCGCCAAGACACTGGCGATCGTGCATCAAAAGCCTTTTCTGGGAATTCATCACCTGGAAGGTCATATCTATGCCTCCTACTTGAGCACACCCGATTTGCATCCCCCTTTCCTGTGTTTGCTGGTTTCCGGCGGACATACCAGCCTGATCTATGTCAAAGCCTGCGGCCAATACGAAACGCTGGGCCAAACTCGCGACGATGCCGCCGGAGAAGCTTTTGACAAGGTGGCCCGCTTGCTGAATTTGGGCTATCCGGGTGGGCCAATGATTGACCAACTGGCCCGCCAGGGAAATCCTAAGGCATTCTCTTTACCAGAAGGGCAGGTGTCTTTGCCAGAAGGCGGATTTCACCGCTACGATTCCAGCTTTAGCGGCTTGAAAACTGCCGTGTTACGCCTGACTCAAAAGCTCCAACAAACGGCGCTGGAGTTACCCGTTGAAGATTTAGCGGCCAGTTTTCAGGAAACGGTGGCCAAAGCGCTGACCAAACGGGCGATCGTCTGCGCGCTCGATTACGGCCTGAACACGATCGCCGTGGGGGGCGGAGTCGCCGCCAACAGTGGATTACGCCAGCACCTTCAGATCGCCGGTGAAAAACATCATCTAAGGGTTTTGTTTCCTCCCCTCAAGTTTTGTACCGACAATGCCGCCATGATTGCCTGTGCCGCCGCCGATCACTTTCACCACGAGCACCGATCGCCGTTAACCCTGGGGGCGCGATCGCGGTTGCCCATCTCGGAGGTGATGCAACTTTACCAGTCCAATCTCTGATCCTCTCCTCATTGTCTGATCCTCATTTCTGGTAACGAAGGAATTGTTAACCAGTTTTGAAAAAGGGCTGAACTCCTGAATAAATCTGCTTTAATGGCGCTGTGTGTATCCCTGAATGCATTTTTAGCCATGCCATTTACCGCTGGTGCAGACTTACAGCCCGTGAGGAGATTAACGAGTGAAACTTAGTTTATTCAGCAATCAAAACGTATTTCTAGTGGCGGCCCTGGCGATCGCGACTACCTGTATGGCCACCCCGGCCCAAGCCCAAGCGATCGACCCCAAAGATCCTCTGTGTCGTCAGGTTGCCCGCCCACCGGAAGGACTGGCAATTCGCCGTAACCCTTCCACCAGTTCGCCCCAAATTAACGGCGTGGGTGTGGGTGAGCGTGTCCTCATTACCACCAATCCAGCCACCACCCGCAAAGATGCCTCAGGCCGCACCTGGGTAGAAATTTCCAGACCATCGGCAGGGTGGATTTCTAATGGATTCAATCCAACCAACTTATCCATCTGTTCGGGTGCCACCCCACCCCCACCCCCACCTCCCAGTCGTTGTCGCCGCGTGATCAACCCACCGGAAGGGCTAGTGATTCGGCGAGAAGCCAACACAACTTCACCCTCAGTGGGTGGATTGGCCCTCAATCAACGGATGACCCTGACCACAGCACCCGCCACCACCAGTCGGGATGCTGCTGGCCGCACCTGGGTCCAAATTGAAGCTCCGGCGGCAGGTTGGGTTTCCAATGGCCTGGGTGGACGGAGTAACATTGGCGTTTGTCCCTAGGATGGCGTAAATGGGTGAGTGGGTGAGTGGGGTCGTTTAACCCATCCACTCATCCGTCGGGTATTGTTGATTCATCGGTGATTGATCAGATCTCTGTTTCCAGCAAATCCTGGCCATAGGAATTGTCAATTACACATAACCAATTCCCGTTTATATCCTGCTTGAATACGTAAGTTGCCTGCCGCTCAGTTGTGGGGTGATTCTTGGCTGCAACGATAGTTTTCGCCAACACCAGAGCCGTATCCCCCGTGTTCAAAATTTTAATCGCGGCCTGCTTGACATCCAAAGTATGCTCAAAGTAGTCAGCAATTCTCTTCATTGCTTCCTTAATTTGCGCCTTTCCAATGGCATTTACACCCGGTTTAATGACCAATACTGCATCTTCTGCATAAATATCCATCAAGGTATCAAAGTCTTCCTGATTGATTGCCTGATCGGCTTTCTGGATTAAAAGTTCGACTGGATGTTGACTCATTTGTCTATCCTTATCATGCGACTTTGTCATGCGACTGTGAGTAACTGTGAGTAGATGATATTCGCTCAACACCATTTACCCCAATGCGATCGTCCTACTTACTGGTCTCATCTGAATTCCTTCCCACCCCGCGTCATCCTCATGCCAAAATCAATAAAAGCAATACAGCAGCCAAGAGTCAGGAACTAGAAGTCAAAAACTTGCTTCCCTCCTTCCACTCCTTTCTCCCTACCTCTTTACCTCCCCATGACGACCCCTGATCTCCCCAGTCAATACGAACCATTCACCGTCGAAGCCAAATGGCAGAAATACTGGGAGTCCCACGAAGTCTTTAAGGCTGACCCCAATCATCCCGGTGAGCCATATTGTGTCGTGATTCCGCCGCCCAATGTTACGGGTAGTCTGCACATGGGGCACGCCTTCGAGCATTCCTTAATTGATGCATTAGTGCGTTATCACCGGATGAGCGGACGGAATACCCTCTGGTTACCCGGAACTGACCACGCCAGTATTGCGGTCAGCACCATTCTGGATAAAGAACTTCAGGCCCAGAAGCAGACCCGTCAGGAAGTGGGGCGGGAGGCTTACCTGAAACGGGCCTGGGAATGGAAAGAGGAATCCGGTGGGACGATCGTTGGGCAATTGCGCCGCCTGGGCTTGTCCGTCGATTGGTCACGGGAACGTTTCACAATGGATGAAGGGCTGTCGGCGGCAGTGCTAGAAGCGTTTGTGAGCCTGTACAACGAGGGGTTAATTTATCGCGGCCAGTATATGGTGAACTGGTGTCCCGGCACCCAATCTGCGGTGTCTGATCTGGAGGTGGATAATAAGGAAGTAAATGGCAACCTGTGGCACTTTCGTTACCCATTAACTGATGGGTCTGGCTTTGTGGAAGTGGCAACAACTCGCCCGGAAACGATGTTGGGAGATACGGCTGTTGCTGTGAATCCTAAGGACGATCGCTACCAGTCCATCATCGGCAAAACTCTGACGCTACCCATCATGAACCGGGAAATCCCGATCATTGCCGATGAGTATGTGGATGCCTCCTTTGGGACGGGTTGCGTCAAAGTGACACCTGCTCATGATCCGAACGACTTTGAAATGGGCAAACGCCACAACCTGCCCTTCATCACCATCATGCACAAAGATGGCACGATGAACGAGCAAGCTGGGGAGTTTGCCGGACTCGATCGCTTTGTCGCCCGCAAACAAGTGATTGCCAAGCTGGAAGCACTGGGTGCCCTGGTCAAAATTGAGGATTACAAGCACACCGTACCCTACAGCGATCGCGGGAAGGTACCCGTCGAACCGCTACTCTCCACCCAATGGTTCGTCAAAATTAAGCCGATGGCTGATCGCGCCCTGGAATTTTTAGATGAGAAGAACTCTCCCGTCTTCGTGCCCGATCGCTGGACGAAAGTGTACCGCGATTGGCTCGTGAGCCTGCGAGACTGGTGCATCTCGCGACAACTGTGGTGGGGACACCAGATCCCGGCCTGGTATGCCATCAATCAAACCGACGGCCAGATTACGGACGATACACCGTTTGTGGTTGCGAAATCGGCAGCCGCAGCCCGGGAGCAAGCGATCGCCCAATTTGGGGAAGACGTAGAACTTCAGCAAGATCCCGATGTGCTGGATACCTGGTTCTCATCGGGTCTCTGGCCCTTCTCTACAATGGGCTGGCCGGATGAAACCCTCGACCTGAAAACCTACTATCCCACGACCACCCTCGTCACCGGATTCGACATCATCTTCTTCTGGGTGGCCCGAATGACGATGATGGCCGGCTACTTCACAGGCCAAATGCCCTTTGACACCGTCTACATTCACGGTCTGGTGCGAGACGAAAACAACAAAAAAATGTCCAAATCCCTCAACAACGGGATTGACCCCCTACTGCTGATCGACAAATACGGCTGCGATGCCCTGCGCTATACCCTCGTCCGCGAAGTGGCCGGAGCCGGACAGGATATTCGCCTGGAGTATAACCGCAAAACCGACGAATCGGCTTCTGTAGAAGCCTCGCGCAACTTCACCAACAAATTGTGGAATGCCTCCCGTTTTGTGTTGATGAATTTAGGGAGTCGAGCGCTGGCAGTTGGGAGTCGGGGAGAATTACCAGAAGGTTTGGAACTTAGCGATCGCTGGATTTTGTCTCGCCTGCATCAAGTCACGCAACAAACCCGCCAGTTGTTCGACAATTACGGCCTGGGAGAAGCAGCCAAAGGCTTGTATAGCTTCATCTGGAATGATTTTTGTGATTGGTACATTGAACTAGTGAAATCGCGGCTGCAAGGAGAGAATGCGGAGTCCAAACAAACCGCGCAACAAGTGTTGGCCTTCGTCCTGGAAAACACGCTCAAACTGTTGCATCCCTTCATGCCCCACATCACCGAGGAAATCTGGCACACCCTGACCCAAACGGGGGAAGATCAGTGCTTGGCACTCCAGGCATATCCACAAGTAGACCTTAACTGCATCAATCCCGACTTGGAGCAGCAGTTTGAATTACTGATTGAAGCCATTCGCACCATTCGCAACCTGCGAGCAGAAGCCGAGATCAAACCTGGAGCGAAGATAAAGGCATACTTCCAGAGTGAGAGCGATCGCGAACGGCAAATTCTCACAGCCGGACAGTCCTACATTCAAGATCTGGCCAAAGTCGAGCAGTTAACCGTTTATGCACCTGCAACGGCTGATCCCGAATTAGACACTCAAAAGAAAATTGCTGGAGTATTTGGTACCGTTCAGGTTTTAATTCCCTTAGCGGGAGTTGTGGATGTTGACACCTTACGCAGCAAGTTAGAAAAGGACTTGAAGAAGATTGATACTGAAATGCAATCCTTATCAGCCCGGTTAAATAATCCCAGTTTTGTCAACAAAGCTCCAGCCGAGGTTGTTCAAGGTGCTCAGGCAGCGCTGGCAGAAGCACAGACACAGGCAGAAATTTTGCGCTCCCGATTGGCCGAACTTTAGTCTACCAATCTTATAGCCGTAGCCATGTGTAACGTAGCGCAGGCAAGTCAGAACACCGACTCGGCATTGGCTTTTCAACTTTTCCTGGTTCTAAGTGTTTTGACCAAAGCTATATTTCTGCTCAAAAATCTACCCATTTCTCACAAACACCTTGCATCAGAAAGGGTATACTTTGCTGGTGTTTAGTGATAAATGATTAAATCTCTGGGGTTCTTCCATGTGAAGGCTGTAAAGTTATCCACTCTTGCTTGTTGCTTTGACATCTGAGTCTTATGTTTGTTTTTATACTCAAGTGGCAGAAAGGCTAAATAATGCTGCATCTGGCTCAAATCATCAAACTAGAATCATCGAACGGTCTGGGATTGCGCTTGATTGCACGGCAACGGGCTGAGTATTCTTGGGCTGTGATTCCAGAGCCTGAAACAGTTCCCGCCAATTGTTCACTGGAGTATGGAGAAGGAATGTTGGTCTTAGCTACTCTCTCGGAGACTGGTCAGGTGATGCAAGTGGAAAGTGCGAATAGCTGGTTACTGGATATTATTCAAACCTTTCTCAGGAATGGGATTACGCCCGCCTTCCTGCAAGAAGAATCTGAACGAGCAGAGCAATGGCGGCAAACCCTCACCCTGCAAAGTCAAGATCTCGATCGTCGCGCTCTAGAACTGGAGGCCCGACGAGAACAAATCGAACAACTGGAAGAAACTCTGAAGCGCGAAAAGAAGCAGATGGAGACGTTGGCGCTTCAGTACAAGGAACAAACGCAGGAACTGGAAGCCCTCCGAGAAAAAATTGAACAGTTAGAAGCGGCCCTCAGCCACGAGCAGAAACAGGTTTAAGCAAACTTGGCAAATTGGTGAACGGTGACGTGCATACTAGAATCGCCCATTCTTCACTTCACAGTGTTCATGTTGCTCATTGCCAGATGGTTTAAACAGAGAACGTCCCGCAAAATACTCGGCCTGGTTTTAGGCGCGATCGCCCTGGTCATTGCCCTCCGACTACTATCAGATCTGCCTACTCCACCCGAAACAGCCACCTCCTTCAAACCGTTGACCACCATTCCGCCTACAGCGCAACAAGTGCAGGTGGGATTTTATGGGCTGAATGTTTACACCCTGGATATTGCCAGTAATTCCTACTACCTGGATGCTTATGTCTGGTTTCGCTGGAAGGGCCAGATTGATCCGATTGCTGATCTAGAATTCACGAATGCGGTTGAAGAATGGGGCATGACCCAAAAACCAGGATACGAAAAGCCTCAACCTCAAGCGGATGGGAGCTTGTATCAGATTCTGCGAGTTGAAGGTAGATTTGTGCAACCCTTCAATATGGCACGGTACCCGCTTGATCAGCAACGTATCAGTATGGTCATTGAAAACTCGATCCACACCGCCAAAGATCTGGTTTATCTGGCAGACACAAAAGATTCTGGCTACGCTAACACCATCGCAATTCAAGGGTGGAGCATCAATGGCTGGAAAAGTCATAATCTGCTGCACACTTATCCCAGCAACTTTGGTTTTGCAGAACCCGACGTCTTCCCCTACTCCAGCGTTCGGTTTGATATTTTAATCAACCGCCCCCTCAATTTTTTCATTTGGAAGTTGCTGCTGCCCTTATTAATCGTTTTGATGTCTGGATGGGGAGCCTTGTTACTACATCCAAGCTACGTAGAATCACGAATTGCAATTCCGGTAACGGCCCTGTTAACGATCGTGTTTTTGCAACAATCCTATTCCAGTGCATTGCCAGAAGTCGGCTACTTAGTGCTGCTCGACAAAATCTATGCTCTGGCCTACTTACTGATCATTGCGACCATTATGGAGGCGATCGTGACGGCTGACTGGGCCAAAGATAGCACCCCTGATACCCACCGTCGGATTATTCGGCTCGATCGCCCCTTTCTGGCAGTTCAGGCCATGATCTTAATTGTGGGAGTTAGCTTTTTAATCAGCACTTAACGACTTGCGGGTGACAGGCGAGGTGGGTACGCGACAGGAAGCTCTGACGGAACCGAAGAATCTTCAGCAATCAAAAATTCCCGAATGAACCGAGCGATCGCCCGTTGGGCCAGCCCTTCGACAATTTTTTGTCCCATCTGGTGAGTTTCCGGTTTAACCAACAACCGTGGCAGAACGGGCAGCAACTTCACAGGGTCAAACCCCGGCGTGTTCTGCAAAATCCCCCAAATCCGTTGAATGTGTTCTAGTGTCTGTTGATCAGCACTGGAGACAGCCGGAGGAGTCACCGCAAAGCCCAATCGTTCGCCCACCGAGTAAGTCAAACTTCTCCAAGCATTACTTCCCAGTGTGTCGAGACCGCGCACAATCACATTCACCAACTGATGGCGAATCACATCACCCCGCTCCGAAAAAAGGTATTCCGTGGTTTGATCCACCACCCGCGTAATGTCGTAATCACTGTTGTCACGAGCATTGTTCAACAAGTTTTCTAACCGATTCCAGCGGAACGTACCATCTTTGAACAACAAATCTCGTAACGAGGCCCGTAGTTCAGGGGCAGGGTCAGTCAGCAAGCGCTTCGCCACATAGGGGTAAGCTTTACTTAACACCTTGAACTCTGGATCGACGTTAATGGCAATTCCTTCTAATGTCACAAGCGATCGAATAATCAGTGCGTAGTAGGCAGGCACCCGGAAAGGGTATTCATACATCACTTCCGACAATTGGTCCGTAATGCTTTTGAAGTTCAATTCCGCCACACTCGCACCCAGGGCCGAGTTAAATACCGTCGCCAGGGCCGGAATAATCGGGGTTAGATCCGTATCGGGAGTCAAGAACTCCAGTTTGACGTAGTCGTTTGCCAGCCCTTCAAAGTCGCGGTTTACCATATGCACGACGGCTTCAATCAAGCCGTAACGCTGATAGGGCTGCACCTCGCTCATCATGCCAAAGTCGAGATAAGCCAACTTGCCATCGGGCGTGGCCAGCAGATTACCGGGGTGAGGGTCGGCATGGAAAAAGCCGCTTTCAAGCAGTTGCCGTAAGGAACACTGCACGCCCACATCAATTAAGTGAGTGGCATCAATTCCCTGAGCACGAATGGCTTCTGGCTGGGTCAGCTTGGTGCCATTAATCCACTCCATCGTCAAGACTCGTCGCCCGGTGTACTGCCAGTAGATGCGCGGCACGTAGATTTCCGGCAAACTGCCATAGAGCTGAGCAAACCGTTCGGCGTTACGGCCTTCCTGGGTGTAATCCATCTCCTCAAAGATGCGGGTGGCAAACTCATCCATGATTCCCACGAGATCACTGCGAATTCGCTTGATATTGCGTACCGCTAAGAGGGCCAGTTGGCGAAGGATGTACATGTCCAGGGCGATGTTTTGCGCCAGCCCAGGACGTTGTACCTTCACGGCTACCTGTTCCCCGGTTCGCAAGCGGCCTTTGTAGACTTGACCGAGGGAGGCGGCGGCGATCGGGGACTCGGTTAATTCGGCATAAATGTCATCAGGGTGAGCACCTAACTCCTCCTGAATAAACTGATAGGCCAGGGCATTGTCAAAAGGAGGGAGTTGATCTTGCAGATGAGTTAATTCTTCTAAATAGATGGGCGGCACCAGATCAGGACGGGTGGACAGGGCCTGACCCACTTTGATGAAAGCGGGTCCCAATCGAGTAATAATCTCTCGCAGCCGCACCGCACGCCGACGCTGCGTTGCTTCGGATTGGACGCGATCGCGGTGCCACAACCAAACGAGACCAAAGCGAAAAAAGGGTAGAAAGATGGCTAGAATTCGAGCGATAACCTGAAAGGGCCGCCGATTGTAGTAATCTGCAATCTTTTGGGGATCGTATCGCAACCCTTCAAACTCGGAGATCGGCGGTTGAGCGGGCTTGAGAGCCGCGATCTGCGGGGCATCGTCCGTCGCGATCGCGATAGGAAGATCTGCTACGCCTGAATTGGGAGAAATCGGTTCGGTATCATCCAGGGGAGGAGCGATCAGCGATACGGAGTTGGAGTTCATGATGTGCGCCAAGAAGAAGGAAGCAGCAATGTAAAGTATTGTAACAAGTTCGCCCAGCTCTGACAGGCTATTGTTGATGAAATCTAAATAATTTATTACCAGACTATCCCCAAACTACACCCATTGCTTCGGTTTTCAGAGAGAGGTTTACCGAGCTTTAGGGAGAGGTTTACCGAAGAACGTTCAATCTCGATACGATGAGGTAGGATTCTGTCATACCTCTGCTTTCAGTACAATTGATCGCCTATCTTCGGTCTTTTTCACCCGGTTGTGTCCATGTTGCTGTCTTTGCGGATTGAAAACTTTGCCCTGGTTGATCGTTTAGATCTGGAACTTGCGAAAGGGCTAACGGTGCTTACGGGAGAAACCGGAGCCGGAAAGTCGATTATTTTGGATGCACTCGATGCAGCCTTGGGCGGCAAAGTGACGGGACGGGCCATCCGCACAGGAGCCGAAAAAGCCACCATTGAAGCGACATTTCAGCTTGATCCAGCATTGCAGGATTGGTTAGCGCGACAGGCGATCGCGGCGGAAACGGGCACGCTGATTTGTAGTCGGGAAATTGTAGCCAACGCGGCAGGGCAACGCAGTCGATCGCGGGTGAATGGCATCCAGGTCAACAAGCAACAGATGGAAGAATTGCGCGATCGACTGGTGGAACTCACGGCTCAGGGGCAGACCGTCCAATTGGGCCAACCCGCCCTCCAACGAGATTGGCTGGATAGTTACGGGGGAGCGGCCCTCCTGCAACAGCGCGATCGCGTGGCTGCCGCCTTTGCCACCTTTCAACACGCCACTCACGCCCTAGAGACTCGCAAGCGGGCCGAACAACAACGCCTGCAACAGCTTGACCTGTTTGAATATCAACTCCGTGATTTAAACGCCGCCAACCTGACGGAACCCGATGAGTTGGACCTGTTGGAGCAGGAAGCCAAACGCCTTAGCCATAGCGTGGAATTGCAACAGCAAAGCTATGCCGTATATCAGGCGCTTTATCAGAATGACAACGATGGCGACACCTGCACTGACCTGTTGGGACGGGCCGAAAATATCCTGCAAGACATGGTGGAGTACGACACTCAACTCCAGGCGATTCTGGACCTGGTCACTGCCGCCCTGGCCCAAGTCGAAGAAGCCGGACGTGAGATCAATGCCTACGGTGAAAGCATTGAAGCTGATCCCCAACGGTTACAGGAGGTGCAAACCCGCATGGCCGAACTGAAGCAGGTTTGCCGCAAATATGGACCGGAACTCAAGGATGCGATTGAGTTGCGCGATCGCCTGCAAAATGACGTACTGGAAATGACCGGTGGGGGCCAATCGCTTGAGGAACTGGAACAAGCGGTTCAGGCGGCGCGTGAAACTTTGGCGCAACATTGCGCTGAACTGACCCAACTGCGAAAAAGCGCCGCCACGGATTTGGAAACGCGCCTGGTGAATGAACTAAAACCCCTGGCAATGGAAAAAGTGAAGTTTCAGGTAGGGATTACGGCAGTTCAGCCGACAGCAATGGGAGCCGATCAGGTGATTTATCTGTTTAGTCCGAATCCGGGTGAACCCCTGCAACCGCTGACAGAAATTGCCTCCGGTGGCGAAATGAGCCGTTTCCTGCTGGCATTACAGGCCAGTTTTTCCCAGGTTGATGCCGTCGGCACTCTAGTATTTGACGAAATTGATGTGGGAGTCTCAGGCCGCGTCACCCAGGCGATCGCCGAGAAACTTCATCAACTCAGCCAGCATCATCAAGTGCTTTGTGTCACTCACCAACCCATCGTCGCAGCGATGGCCGATCATCACTTCCACGTCAGCAAACACCTGGTGGGAGCAACGGCAGAACCCGAAAACGGAAATGGGAAAAAACCAAAGGGCGGCAAGGGATCGAGAGAACAGGGGAGGCCCAAGTTAGAGGCCAGAAGTCAAGAGCTAGAAGCCCCCCTCAACGCTCCACCCTCAGATCTCCATGCTTCGACGGCCCAAGCGCCCATACCCAATGCCTCAGATGCAGTCCGAACGGTCGTTCGAGTGACCGCCTTGACGAGTGAACAGCGCAAACAGGAACTAGCCATGCTGGCCGGGGGACAGTTAGCCCAGGAAGCGAGCAGCCCTACCGATGCGGCGGCCTATGCATTTGCAGAATCATTACTGGCCCAGGCGGAAAGTTTGCGGCAAAGCCCAACGGCGATCGCTCCAATCGTAGCGGCACCCGTCCTGGACGCTACGGTCAAAACCAAAGCAACGCGGACCAGAAACGCGAAAAAATCTCCATCAGGAAACCTCTGACCGGATAGAAAAGGGCGATCGCGAGAATGTGTGACGACAACCATTGCCACCTCTGGCAGGATAGAGGTCAGAGGCCGTCATCAACACCCCTACCGCCCCCAAAAATCACCGTTCAACCAGATGGGTATTTGGGAATGCTGACAAGTAAGCTCTCAATCCGTCTTAATAATGGTAAGGATCAGTACACATCTTTTTAGGCACAATGCCAGAATCATCGTAGGCCAAAAAATCGCTTTACCGATTTCAAATCACCTGTCAAGAGACCAGAGGCTCATGAACACTAGGGAATCAAGTCTCAGATACACTGTTCAACATTAACTCCTATCTCTACAGTTATGACTACCTCGTCACAGCATCTACCCAATCCAAACCCTAAGGACGTAATTATTGATGTGCCCCATATTGATGTCGTAGCAACAACGGTTGAGGCGGAGGGAATGATGGATGCTGAGGTTAAAGCTGTCGCTGCGGAGCCTATTCCCGCCACGGTGCCTTCCACGAATGGAGCGATCGTCACCACTCGTGGCAGCTTTTCCACCTTCCTGGCTCCCCTAAAAAAAGACACCTTTAAGGAAGTGGTCACTGATGTGGAGCAGAAGCTTCAGGTCGTGAACCAAACCCTCTCCATGCTGGACAATTTGATGGATGCTCAGGGGTTTGATGCGATTCTGGATGAAATGCTGCGATCGATCACCCTGAAAACAGGCGAACTCTTAAACGCCGATCGCACCACGATCTTTTTGCTGGATGAAGACAAGCATGAACTCTGGTCAATTGTGGCCAAAGATGAACGAGGCAATAATCTAGAACTGCGAATTCCCATGAATGCGGGGATCGCCGGAGAAGTGGCAACCAAGCGAGAGCGCATCAACATTCCCTACGACTTTTATGCAGATCCCCGTTCTGAAGCGGCAAAGAAGTTTGACAAGAAGAATAACTATCGTACTTACACCATGCTGGCAATGCCGTTACTCAATGAGGACGGCAATCTGGTGGCAGTGGTGCAACTGATCAACAAGCTTAAACTTGATTGCAATCCAGCCATCCCGTTGGAGGAGAAAATCGACCTGAGCGGCTTCACCCAAGAAGATGAAAAGGTCTTTGAGGAATTTGCGCCATCCATTCGGCTCATCATCGAGTCCTCTCGTTCCTTCTACAGAGCGACTCAGCAGCAACGGGCAGCCTCGGCCCTGATGAAGGCCACCAAATCCCTTAGCCAGAGTAGTCTTGACCTGGAAGAAACCTTAAAACGGGTGATGGAAGAGGCCAAGGAACTGATGCAGGCCGATCGCAGTACGCTGTGGTTATTGGATTGCGATCGCGACCAATTGTGGACAAAAATTCCGATCAATGGCGTGCTGCAAGAAATTCGGATTCCATTAGGGGCGGGCTTTGCCGGGCAGGTGGCAATGACCGGCCAACCACTGCTGATCCCCTTTGATCTGTATGACGACCCCAACTCCCAAACGTCTAAAGAAACTGACCAGAGAACCGGCTACCGAACATGCAGTATGTTGTGTATGCCCGTGTTTAATGCCGATGGAGAATTGATCGCCGTCACCCAACTGGTCAACAAAAAACGGCAGGGTGACTATCCCGCTTACAATGCAGACCACTATCCCGAAGCGCCGGAGGTGTGGCGAGCCAGCTTCAACCGCAGCGATCAAGAATTTATGCAGGCGTTTAACATTCAAGCGGGTGTGGCGCTGCAAAACGCTAAATTGTTTGAAAAAGTCCGCCAACAAGAGCAACTCCAACGCGACATTTTGCGATCGCTCACCAATGGCGTGATCTCCACCGACAAACATGGCAACATCATTGCGGCCAACGAAAGTGCCAAAGAACTGCTAGGCTTTGACGAACAAGAATCCTTAGCCGGAATTTCAGTCATCGATCTGGTTAAAGTTGAGAAGAAAGATTTCAAGGGTTTCCCTGCCTGTTTACAAAGGGCTTTGAGTCCCCAAGGGAAGGAAGACCAGGAGCAAGAGTATGAAGATTTAACGCTGCAAGCCGTCAAAGGCAGCGAACAGCACAGCGTTAACCTTTCTATCAATACTATTGTCGATGCAAACGACAGCATCACCGTGTCGGGTGCTCTGGTGGTAATGGATGACATCAGTGATGAAAAGCGCATGAAAATGACGATGAGTCGCTACATGTCCGAAGAACTGGCGGAACAGTTGAGTAAGAACGGTGGTGCAGAACTGGGTGGAAAGCGGGTGCCAGCATCGGTGTTATTTTCTGACATTCGTGGCTATACCAGCATTACCGAATCACTCACGGCGGAAGAGGTGGTGGTGATGTTAAACCGCTACTTTGATCCGATGGTAGATGTTGTCATTAGTCACAAAGGCACGCTGGATAAATACATTGGCGATGCGATTATGGCGGTGTTTGGGTCGCCGCTACCGTTCGACAATCACGAATGGATGGCAGTGCAAACGGCGATCGAGATGCGTCATCGCCTGGTGGAATTTAACATTGACTGGGTGGCCGAAAATCCTGAAAAAAATAAGCCGATCAAAATCGGGATTGGGATCAACTCCGATGAGGTGATCAGCGGGAACATTGGTTCCAGTAAACGGATGGAGTTCACGGCGATCGGGGACGGAGTAAATCTTGGTTCGCGGTTGGAAGGAGCCAGCAAGCAATATGGAACTGACATCGTCATTAGCGAAAACACGTATCTGCCCTGCGCCGATAAAATCTGGGCGCGTGAACTGGACTTCATCAAAGTGAAAGGCAAGGACCAACCTGTAAAAATATACGAACTGGTGGGATTGCGGGATCAGCCCATTTCAGACACGCAAAAATACATCATCGATCATTATCACCAGGCCCGGAAATACTACCTCGATCGCAACTTCCCACTGGCAATGGCAGAATTTGGGCAAGTCCTCAGTATCGACAAAGACAACAAAGCGGCCACTTTACACCTGCAACGGTGCCAGCACTGGTTACAAAATCCGCCGCCTGACTCCTGGGATGGCTCCTGGGCGCTAACCGATAAGTAAGGTGAGTGCGGACCCAACCTCACATTCACTCCGGCCATATCCATTAAAATCTATACTTTTAGACCTCCAAGTACCCATGACTTGGAGGTCTAAGTTTTGTCTCTGAAACGATTCAAGCCGCTGTTATTCCCGGTTGCCAGCACTTGCCATCGCTTGCCGTAACATTTCTTTTTGTTGGGGAGATAGGGTCGCCACTACTTCCTGCGGCGGCATGTGACGCAGTAGTTTCATCAATTGGGTCAGATCGTCTTGCGACAGTTGCGTCGCGATCGCTTCATCGGCTTCCGGATGGCGACACACCCCGGCATCACAGTTCAGCCCCAGCTGATGCCAGTAAATGGTGGGAATTGAGCGACCCCGTTGAGCAATATGCTCGTGATTGAGCAGGTGAGATTCAATGTAAGCTTTGGGGGAGGGGTAGCATCGTTGAGTGCGGGGATATGGCACTGTAAAGCAGCCAAAGGCTTTGCGGTACTCCTCGGAGTCGAGAATGGCCGTCACCAACTGCGCTACGCCCTTGTGCATCAAAATTTCGCAGTAGAGCTTAATTTCCTCCTGGTCAACGGGAGCGCGGCCCAGGAAGTGTTTGAAACATAACTCCAGAAATTTCATATTGGAGGAGTTGTGATAAAAGCTTTCCAGATAGACCTGGGAATGCCCTAATTCTTTAAGAAATCGCCGCACGCCAATTTTGTCTGTCAAAAAATCTTTTTCGGCTTTGGCCAATTGTTGGCGTTCGTAGGCATAGGGTTGGCGTTCTAGCACCTGGTGATAAATCTGATGTAGTGCAGTTTGCCGTTCTTCTGGAGTGGAATAACGGTTGACGACAATTGGCTGGACCGTAGACATGACAAAATCCTCAATCGTTGGTGAGCGGTATCTCATCCGAGGAAAGCAAGGGGCGTGCAGCGATCGCAGTGGGCACTCAGCGCGATCAAGCGTGGGATTGAAGCGATTGGGTAATTACATCCAGATAGGGCCGAATCAAATTCATCGCGGCGGGTGTTAACGAGGTGGCGATCGCTTCTTGCAAATTGCGGTAAGCTTGCCCACATTGAGCTTGCCGCCGATGGGCTAACAAAATCGTATCTAGCCAGACCATCATCTGGTCCTTAAAAAAGGTTTCGTCATCCCGCAGAATGGCGATCGCGATGTAGCGCAACACCTCAGACATATCGTATTTGCAACGTCCGCCATGTTGCTGCACCAGTTCTGGATAGGTCGTCGCCAGCTTTCGTAGGGCCATCAGCACTAGCTTTTCGCTGTGATCGCGCAATTGCTGATAAGTATCCAACCGAGTTGCATAGCTCTGAACATACTGTTCAAGCGGTTGCAATTCCTGGCTATCCAGGTACCGACCATCCGCGTCCAAAATATTTTGATCCAGAGTGTAATTCAGGGTATGCATAAAGTCTCCAGGAACGCTTCCTGTTTTTCAGACTGCCCCGACCGAAAAAGCGGCGAACAGATTGTAGTGATTCTCAATCTATGGATGAAATTCTTAACAAAAGTGGGGAGTGAAAAAAATTCCCCCGTCTCTCAAAAGACGCGCTAGGTTGAAATAGAGATTAGTGGGATGAAAAGAGTTTGCGGCAATGGTGAGTCAGATTTGGGGTAAAGTCGGCAAAGTGTTAGGAGGACTGTTCCTCGTGAGTGGGGGAGCCGTCTCATTGGGGATTGGGGTTGGCCTGATCGTGGCGCAACCGGGCAGCATTTTGCTCACAGTATTGCTGACCTTGCTGGTGTTCTTTGGGCTGGCTCCTGCGGCCCTGGGCGGATTGTTGCTCTACACCAGCGTTAGAGCCGATCGCCACGCCATTCGCGATCGCTTCTTTCAACTGCTACAAGCCAATCAGGGCCGTCTGTCGCTGTTAGATTTTGCGGCGGCCACTCGCCTGGAACCCGCGATCGCGCGTCGTCATTTAGATGGGTGGGCCAAAGAATTTTGTGCCACGTTTGAGGTCACGGTGGATGGCGATATTGATTATGTCTTTACTAATCGACCGCTGACTCTGCCCGACAACCAATGGCAGATCGTTGGTCAATCGGTTCGGGAGCTAATCAAATCGTTGTAATGCTGTCGTTGGGACCAGATGTCTGCTTACGAAACGATTTACGCTGTGGTTCGCAAAATTCCCTATGGGCAGGTTGCCACCTATGGGCAGGTCGCCGATCTGGCCAATTTACCGGGACGGGCGCGTTTGGTCGGGTATGCCCTGTTTCGGGTGGCACCGGATGCAGAGATTCCCTGGCATCGGGTGATTAACGCCAGAGGCGAAATTTCGGCATCTCCCGTTCGCTATGGCTCAGACCATTTGCAGCGATCGCTCCTGGAAGCCGAAGGCATTCAGTTTGATCCCAATGGCAAGATTAATTTACGGCAATATCGCTGGTTAGCAGCGCATTTCTAAGGAATATTTCTAAAGAATGGTAGCGTTTTTTCTGCTTTTGACCGAGAAGCGCTCACGATAGTAATAGAAGAGCAATTGCTCCATCCAAACCCTGGGCCAACTCCGGTAAGGAGGATGTATGTTTAAGCGAATTATTGTTGCGGTATCCCCCAATTTTGGTAAAAATCCACCCATTTTAGGCGAAGCGATCGCGATCGCTAAATCCAGCCATGCCACGCTGATGCTGGCGCATGTTCTGTCGCCGATGGATGAAGGATATCCGACTCCAGTGTATCCTGGGCCTGATAGTGTCTATCCCGGCTTGCATGAGGAAGCCATTCGTGCCTATGCCCAACAATGGGAGGCGTATCAGCAAAACGCGATGGGCTACTTGAAGCATCTCACAAAGGATCTTGCCAAGACCGGATTGGCGATCGAGTTTACACAAAATTCAGGCGATCCGGGTCGGGCAATTTGTGAACTGGCTAAAACCTGGAATGCGGATCTAATCATTCTGGGACGACGGGGACACACGGGCATTAAAGAATTGTTCCTGGGCAGCGTGAGTAACTATGTGTTGCATCATGCACCCTGCTCAGTGCTGACGATTCAGGGCGAACTGCCACAAGAACAAACCGAAGCCGAACAACCTGAAGCGCAATAAGGCGATTTCTAGAATTGCTGATACCCAATTTTGTGCTTCACCCCTCCCAACCTCCCCTTGCTAAGGCTACTGTGTACACAGATCTCGACTCAACTCAAAGTCTCTAGCGGGGGACTTCCCCCCGCACCCCCGCTTCGTGGGGTCCTCACTCCCCCACGCCCCCGCACAAGAGTTTGAGTTGCACGCACTTGACTGGGTTTCAGATAGAGTTGCAGCAACCTTGGTTGCAATCGGGGCATCACCCGACAACGCCTCCATCACAGCACCATTGCATCGCCCGGGTCGTGCCCTCTGGAGGGGGTGTGGGGGACGCAGCCGTCCCTCACGTTCGGGGGGGTTGCCCCCCAACCCCCCAAGCAGAAGATGTTCGGTTTGATTCAGAGTAGAGCGTCATCTCAGGACTTGTATGTACAAGGCAGCCTTGCGAAGGGCAGGTGCCATAGGCGGTGGGGTAAAGCAGGTATTTTCTGACCTGGAAATGTCCTAAAGCAACCCCAGGCGATCGAGGGCATTTCTCGCTGCATCTTTTTCTGCCTCTTGTTTTTTGCGTCCGCTACCCTGTCCGTAGGAAGTGCCGTTGACCTGCACTTCAATCACAAAGGTTTTAGCATGATCCGGTCCTGATGCCTCAAGCGTCAGGTATTCAGGGTTTTGAGTATGAGTGGCTAAAGCCCATTCCTGAAAACGACTTTTGTAATTAACAGTTGATTCTGTTGGTAAGTTCTCAAACTGTGACACCACGGATGCAAAAAAAGGTTCAACATAGTTTCGGACTTGATCAACATCGGAGTGAGTATCTAGAAAATAAGCCCCAATCAAGGCTTCAAATGCGCTACTGAGGATTCTGGGATTGGTGCGTCCACCATCGCGTTCGCCCCCCCGGCCCAGGCGCAACTGCTCACCCAAGTTAAGTTGAACGGCAAACGCCGCCAGTTGTTTGGCATCGACCAACAGCGATCGCAGTGGCGTTAATTCGCCTTCTGATTTTTGTGGATAGCGTTTGTACAAAAACTCCCCACTCAAAAAATTCAAAATTGCATCGCCTAAAAACTCCAATCGTTCGTTATGGTTCTGAGCCGATGCATTCTCATTCACATAAGACCGATGAGTGAATGCCCGTTGCCGGAGCGCATCATCTTGAAAGGGCGGTAAGTGAGGAAATGCTTGAGCCATCAATAGTGCTTGAAATGAAGTGATCAAATGAGCAAAAGAAGTGATTAAACGGAGACTTTAGGTGTGAGGGCAATGGTAACTGAATCATTCAGGTTAAGCGGCAATGTTTGTTGGGCATTGCCCTGAACGATCGCAATTTCTACCCAACCATGACTTCCAATGAAGGTAACGGGAGTTCCGATTGGGCGATCGCTATAGGTGCTGACGCTGGGTATATTTATGCTGTCCAGCACCACAGACCAAGTGAAATTTGTCACTTCATTGGCGGGAATGGTGGTGATGAGATTGCCGAAATGGTCAACCGCTTGAATCCCTCCCACAATGACATTATCCTGGCGATCAAGGGGCGGTAGAGGAAGCTGCACGAGTGAGTTTGGCGCGATCGCGGTTCCCACAGCAGCTAATGGCACCCCACTGGCTAAATGGGCCGCCACAGGCGCAAAAATATCACGCCCATGAAATGTATGACTCGGTTGGGCTGTGCGCCAGTATTGCGCCTGATTTAATTCTACGACGGCCAAAACTGCATAGTGCTCCAACACCCCACTGAACAGGCCATTATCAGGCCCGACCAGAAACCCCAGCGGGTGATCGAGGGATGTGCCCACTGCGATCGCCACCCCCCGCCGCCGACTTCCCACCCCCGGATCAACCACCGCCACATGCACTGTTCCGGCGGGAAAGTGGGGAAATGCATTCATTAAGACGAAGCGCGCCTGAGCAATATTTTGCGGTGCGATCAGGTGCGTTAAATCAATGACGGGCACCGTGGGGTTGATTTGAGCGATCGCCCCTTTCATCATGCCTACATAGCCATCCTGAAGACCAAAATCAGTTAATAACGTCATTATCGGTACGATGTTCATTTTGATACTCGTAAACTTTTGGTAACATAAGCTACTGTTCTCTCATCTTGGATGCTAGAATGCAAGCTAGGAAATGCATAGATTAGGGGAATAAAAAGTCCATGTTGAACAGAAAGCGTCAGGAAAAGGCAACAAATTCATCTGAAACGCACCGGGTAAATCTCCAGAAGAATATTCAACGCCGTCTGGAAGCTGCTAGAGCGAGTGGAGACGAAACGTTAATTCGTCAGCTTGAAGCCGAAGCAAACTACCTTGGGTTGAATTAGTTTGCTGCCAAGACCTCATCGAAATATTAAAGTTTTAATGCTCTGTGCTTGATGTGCAGAGCATTTGTTGTAATCAGTAAAAATTTATAGTAGCTGGTAAGACGATTTCTCAGAAACCATATCCTCTTAGGGTTGGGGCTAATTGCACACCAGTTCTGGCAATCAGCCGATCATTTTTTGCTCAACCTGCCCGTACAGGTATTTGCCCTGGCTACTGACTCGGTTAACCCGCGTACTCAGTATCAATTTCGATCGCCAGCGTTTCTTCATCCACTCGCACATACAATTGATTGGGTCGGCAACATACCTGGCAATCCTCAATGTAAGATTGTTGCCCCCCCGCACTCAAATCAATCAATGTCGTATTGGGTTCGCCACAAAAGGCACAGTAAAACTCAGCCGTATTTTCCATGCAGCACTCATGATTCTTGCGTTCCAATCTTCTATCATGCGGGGTGATGCAGACTTTAACCAAAATTGTGATGCAAAACTTTTGGATTGGCTGTGCCTTGTGGGGCTATAAAGACTGGGTGGGAGAACTATTTCCCTCAGGGAGCCGTTCGCCCGATTTTCTCAAGCTTTACGGGGAACGCTTGACTGCTGTAGAAGGCAACACAACCTTTTACTCCGTCCCCGACGCTGATACGATCGCCCGCTGGGCCGCAGACACTCCTCCTGGGTTTCGATTTTGCCCCAAATTCCCCCAACAGATCACCCATCGGGGTCCCCTTCAACCCAAGATTCAACTCGCGCAGCAATTCATCACACAAATGCAGGGTTTGGGCGATCGCTTGGGGCCACTCTTCGCCCAACTGCCCCCTCGCTATAGTCCGGCTCAGTTTACTGATCTGGCTCTGTTTCTGACGGAACTGGCTGAGGTTGGGGTGGAAATTGCGCTAGAAGTCCGACATCTGGATTGGTTTCAGGCTCCCCACCGCGATCGCCTGCACGAACTATTGATTCGGCTACAGATGGGACGAGTCCTACTGGACACGCGCCCGATTTACGATGTGCCCGACGACCCCCAACTGGAGGGAGACCGTAAAAAGCCGCGAGTACCAGTTGATTACAGCATCACAGCAAACTTCAGCCTGATCCGCTACATCAGCCATCCCCACTGGGAACTGAACCTGCCCTTTCTGCAAGATTGGAAACCGATGTTGAATCAGGCGCTTCAGCAACACACGCGCATTTATTTGTTTGTCCATTGTCCTGTAGAAGCGCGATCGCCTGCCAATGCGCGATCGCTGCATCAATGGCTGGGGCAGCAAGGAGCGATCGTCCCGCCACTACCCTGGAATCAATTGACACCACCACCAGCCCAACTCACCCTACTTTGAGGCTATCTCCTCTAAAGCCCTCCAAGTAGTGTCTTAACAATTGTTGCGCTTCCTCTTTAGAAGAAACTCGCTGGTTGACCTTAAACAAAAAGGACTGGTCGGGCGAGTCCGCTGATTGGGCTAACTCCCAGAGACAAAGGGTTGCACCGCTGCCATGAGAGGTGATCTGGTATCGGATCGTATCGGGAATATTAAAAATACGCATTGTTAATTCACTCAACCATTCAACAGGAAACATAAAAGTCGCCGACTCAAGCATGTCGTTGCTACGTCGATCGCCGAAATTGATGGTAGATGCGTCCCGATTCAAGGCGGTTGTGTTTTCAAAATTACACCCTTATCTTTCAACAATTTGTACTCAATTTGACTCGTTCAAATGGGTGATTATGGCCTATTCACAGGGATGAGGTAGAAATACTCAGGCTCTAACCAGGGAGTGAGAGACGTAAACCCTTGACGAATACGCTTCAACTAATTTTCTGCGTTAGGCTGGTATTCAGGTCCAGAGAGATTTTATTGTAACCAGCGATCGCCTATTTTCGACCAAACCCAACATAATTTAATTGAGCGGAGTCACCAAAATCGAACCTTTCAACATCACTCAATCTAAAGAGATTTGAAGAGCTTACTAAAACCGCATCCGTATTGGGAATTTTAAGCATTAAGAAAACTCAACGAACATTGAGCTGCATCGCGATCGTAGGTTAGCAATATGTAAACATTTCATCGCATCAAGAGGGGCAATAATGGGCGAAATGAACACGGCTGAATTACTGGTTCAATGTCTGGAGAATGAAGGAGTTGAATATGTTTTTGGGTTGCCTGGTGAAGAGAACCTGCACGTCTTAGAAGCACTCAAGCACTCAAAAATTCAATTCATTACGACTCGTCATGAACAAGGTGCGGCATTTATGGCCGATGTCTATGGCCGCTTAACGGGCAAAGCGGGAGTGTGTTTATCCACGCTCGGACCCGGCGCAACGAATTTAATGACTGGCGTAGCCGATGCCAACCTCGATCGCGCCCCTCTGGTCGCCATCACAGGACAGGTAGGCACCGATCGCATGCACATTGAATCGCACCAATATTTAGACCTGGTGGCTATGTTTGCGCCCGTCACCAAATGGAACGCCCAAATTGTACGCCCCAGTAATACGCCAGAAATTGTCCGTAAAGCTTTCAAGATTGCCCAAACGGAAAAACCCGGAGCCGTTCACATCGACTTGCCGGAAAATATTGCCGCTATGCCCGCAACCGGGAAACCCTTGACCAAAGATGGGCAGGAAAAAACCTATGCCGCCTTTACCAGTGTCGAAAAAGCGGCTGAACTGGTTTCTAAAGCAAAAAATCCCCTCATTCTGGTCGGGAATGGAGCCATTCGCGCCAATGCCAGCAAAACTTTGACCGATTTTGCCACTAAGCTCAATATCCCCGTAGCCAACTCCTTTATGGGCAAGGGCGTGATTCGTTACACCCATCCCCTCGCACTCTGGGCAGTTGGCTTGCAACAGCGGGATTATATCAACTGCGGGTTCGATCGCGCCGATTTGGTTATTTGTATTGGGTATGACTTGATCGAGTATTCTCCGAAAAAATGGAATCCCGACGGCTCCATCCCCCTGATTCACATTAATACGACCCCCGCCGAAGTCGATAGTAGCTACATTCCTCAAGTGGAAGTTGTCGGGGACATTTCCGACTCTCTGCGCGAAATTTTGCTGCGGGCCGATCGCACAGGTAAACCCGATCCCTACGCCCTGGAATTGCGCACAGAAATTCTCCAGGATTATCTGTATTACTCCAAGGATGAGACTTTCCCCATCAAACCCCAAAAAATTGTCTATGATGTGCGGCAGGTAATGGCCCCGGAAGATATTGTGATTTCAGACGTGGGTGCCCACAAAATGTGGATGGCTCGTCACTATCATTGCGAACGCCCCAACACTTGCATTATCTCCAATGGATTCGCGGCGATGGGGATTGCCATTCCGGGGGCGATCGCGGCCAAACTCGTCCATCCCGAACAAAAAGTGATCGCGGTGACGGGGGATGGCGGTTTCATGATGAACTGTCAGGAATTGGAAACCGCCCTCCGAGTCGGCACCCCTTTTGTCACCCTGATTTTTAACGATGGTGGCTACGGCTTGATCGAATGGAAGCAACATAACCAGTTTGGTGAATCTGCCTTCATCAAATTTGGCAATCCTGATTTCGTCAAATTGGCCGAAAGTATGGGTTTGAAAGGTTATCGAGTGGAGTCCTGTACAGATCTGGTGCCGATTCTCAAGGAAGCCCTGGAACAGGATGTGCCTGCGGTGATTGATTGTCCCGTCGATTACCAGGAAAACTTGCGCTTCTCTCAACGCGCAGGCGACCTCACCTGCGAAATTTGAGCTAAGTCAGTGGGGCTGAATGCATCGACTTAAAATTCATTAGCAGGCCAAAAGTCGTCTCCTGTACTTCTGTTGTGCAGCATCGTATCTTGCCGTTTTCTTAGAAAAGATATAAAGACTCAATAAAGATTGCCGCGATCGCAGCCTCGTTTAACTTCCGTTGGCGTTCTCTTAACCTGCGATCGCTACAGTTAGGTCGTATCAGTAGATGCACGGAGATGGAGAGTGACCTGGATTTATTCCCAGGTTGCTTCATGGGTTGACATAGGGAGTGACAGTTTTCCGGGCTGCATTCATCCCGTATCGCCCTGATTCCAACAAGTTCATTCACGCAAACAATTATGACCTTGCATACAATCACTAATCACTCGCATCCACCCAAATGCAGCCACGGCTGGTTGGCTCTGGGATTAACGCTGGCAGGCATCCTCTTTCCCAGCAGTGCTCAAGCCTTCACGTTGAACCTGCTGCACTTTAGCGATGGGGAATCTCAATTGTTGACCCGAACGGGCAATGTGGTTCCCGCCACCACACCTCCCACCCCTTTCCAATATGGGGGAGTAGGGTTGTTTGCCGACTTGATTGATCGCCAGCGCAACTTCAGCAGCACTGATTTTGATTTGCTGATCACCGCCGGGGACAACTTCCTGGCGGGTCCTCAGTTGGAAGCCAGCCTCCGCTTACCTGCCGGACAGCCATTTTACGATACCCGCGCCCTGGAACTGTTCAACATTGATGTTGGCGGGATTGGCAACCACGAGTTTGACTTTGGCCCAAATGTGTTGGCGCGATTTATCGACCCCGAAGGCGATGGCACCCCGTTCCGCCCATTTGTCTCGTCTAACCTGATCATTCCCGATGACAGTCCCCTCAAGAGCCTGATTCAACCCAGCCAGGTTGTAACCCGAACTGTGAATGGAGTGGAAGAACGAGTGGGCGTGATCGGGGTGACGACTCCCCAACTGCGATCGATTTCCAGCCCAGAAAATATTGGCACATTGGGCGATGTCGTTGGCACCCCAGGCTTTGATGTCTTGGTCAACACGGTTCAGGCTGAAGTAGACCGACTGACCAGTCAGGGCGTTGACAAGATCGTGCTGGCCTCCCACCTGCAAAGCATCACCGAAGAACAAGCCCTGGCCACTCGGCTGCGCAATGTCGATATCATCGTGGCGGCTGGCAGCGATACCCGGTTGGCCAATCCGGATGATCCGCTGTTGCCATTGGCCGATGAAACGCGAGTTCCCTCCTACCCGTTGATCTACAACTCCCAAACGGGGCAACGAGTTGCCACACTGGCGGAAGCTGGCAGCGCTCCTACCCTGATCGTTTCCACGGATGGGGAATACAAATATCTGGGGAATCTGCAAGTTGAGTTTACCAATGGCAGCATTACCAGTATTTTGGAACCGGGCAGTGGGCCGAAGCGCAACACGGCGATCGATGGCCTCACGCCTCGTAGTGATCTGGTCAGCCAGGTGCAAGACCCCGTCAGTGCCTTTGTCGCCAACTTAAGACAAACGGCAGTGGGGGTAACAAACGTTCCCCTGGACAGCATCAGAACCAATGTGCGGGCCAGAAGCACGCTGGCGGGTAGCTTGATTGCCGATGCCATCCGGGATGCCGCGATCGATGGCGCCCTCAGCGTTGGCCTGGACCCCAACAAAATTCTGGTGGGGATTCAGAATGGGGGCGGGATTCGGAACGATCGCCGCTTTAACCCCGGCGACACCATCAGCGAGTTCGACACCTTTGATGTGTTGCCCTTCTCCAACTTTGTCTCCGTGGTGACAGGGATTACGGGCAACGAACTGCTGCCAATTTTAGAACGGGCGGTCTCTGGCCAAACGGCTCCGAATGTTGGGGGCGGCGGGCAATTCCTGCAACTGTCTGGTCTAGAAGTGGTGTACGACGTGACGCAATCTGCCCAAGTGGTCACTGCTGATGGCCGTATTACTGCTGCCGGAGCGCGAATTGTCAGTATTTTGCTAGACCCCAACAACGATCGCACCGGCCAACTCCTCTATGATGTGGCGCAGGGTGGCTTCCTGTTTGACCCGACTGCGCCGCTGTTTGACCTAGCCACCATCAACTTCACGGCCAATGGGGGCGATAACTTTGCCACCCTGGCCAACATTGCCCAGGAGCGTAAGTTCACTTTGGGCGGCGTGACCTACCAACAAGCGCTGGAAAACTACATCCGGCAAAATCTGGGCGGGACGATCAATGCGGCGAATATTCCCAGTGGCGAAGGCATTCGTGTGCGTGACATCACCTCTACGGTGAGTGCCGCGACGCCCGGTGAGGTGGTAGTGGATGTGGCTGCCGTTCCCGAACCTGGCACGATCGCGGGTTTGCTGGCCGCCGGATTAGGTGCTGGTTACTTCAAACGCCGTCAGGGTAAGAAGTAAATAGTTTGTGACAAATTAAGCAAAATCAGGGCGTAGTGACTGCGTCCTGATTTTTTGCTATGGGTCTAACCGTTATGGGTCTAACTGTTATGGGTCTAAGCGTTATGGGCTTGGGGTTGTTGGAAGCGGTAGATATCCTGGATGGTTTGCACCCAGCCCGCCGCGAGGGATGCCAGGATGCGATCGCCTTTTTCTTGGCTGGCCGCGGTCGGATCGCCTAAAACTCCACTACGGCTTAAGTCGCGGGTCGTCCAGGCGAAGGGTAAATTGCCTTCCATACTCAGTAAGCTGTCGGTGGGTAAACCGTGGGGATATTCAGCTACGGCCTGATCCAGCTTGACCTGATCTGGCAAGATGGACAGGAGTAAACTGGTTTCCGCATCGCCCGCATGGATGCCCAATTCCAGTTCTTTCTCGGTCAGCAATTCGGCGGCAATGTTGGGCACGCGCCAAACGAAGAGGGGAAACACGAGAAAATCTTCGTGTTGCTGGTGCAAATCCCGCGCCACGATGTCCATTACCTGTGGCTGACCGCCGTGGGCATTGAGCAACACCCATTTGCGAAATCCAGCCCGATACAAACTCTCGCCCACTTCCATTAATGTTGTCATGAGCGTTTGGGCGGTCAGGGTGATAGTGCCAGGAAAGTGCCAGTGTTCGTTAGATTTGCCGTAATACAGCGTGGGTAAGGCATAGGCCGGAATTTGAGCATCCAGGCTGGCCAAGGCTTGACCGAGAACTGCTTGAGCGATCGCAGCATCTACGGCCAGTGGTAAATGGGGGCCGTGTTGCTCGATCGCGCCAATCGGTTGCAGGATCACCACATTGGCTTTGTCTTCCAGATCGCGAATTTGCGTCCAGGTGAGGTAGGGGAAATAACGCTGGGGCGGAATGAAACCGTGCATCATACGGATTGACTGTCCCTCAATGCTTGGGCAATTTGCTGCAAGACCACTTCCGGCGATCGCGGTTGCCAACCCAAAACCGTTCTCGCTTTGGTGGCATCGACTCGCACACAGCGATCGTAAAGATAATGCACCCGTTCTCGACTGATGGGCGGTTGCCAGGACAGTAAACGCCCGACGGGATCGAGCAAATTTCCCAGCCAGCGCACCAGCCATCGGGGCGTTTCTGCCGGGATGGGAATGCCTGTTTCCCGACCGACCACGGCAAACATTTCGCGGGTGGTGAGTTCGCCAGCAGAAATAATAAAGTGATCGCCGGGATTGCCCTTTGCCGCCACCAACAGCATCGCATCCACCAGATCATCCACATGCACAATCCCTGTGACTCGTGCTCCCCCGGCCCAGAGTTTCAGTTGGCCGCGCAAAAAAGTTTTTAAGACTGGCCCAAAGTGAGGATCATCGGCCCCAAAAATTCCCGATGGCATCACACTCACGGCAGGGAACCCTTGAGCGGCGGCGCGATCGACGATCTGTTGCGCTTCATACTTGGTGCGATCGTAGGCCGAGGAAAAGGTTTTTTGCTGCCGCACAAAAGTTTCATCCACCCTGCGCCCCTGCGTATCACCATACACGCCAATCGTGCTGCAATACACCAGTTTGCCAACGCCTGCGACCTGTGCGGTTTCGACGATCGCTTGGGTGCCTGCCACGTTGACTCGGTGCATTTCGGCAGCATTGACGATGCCCAACTCGACGTAAGCGGCAGTATGAAACACCAGATCCACGCCCTCCATTGCAGACTTTAAAACAGCGCGATCGCCCAAGTCGCCATACACGCATTGCACCGGGTAGGGCGTGAGGCGAGAAAGATTGCTCGATCGCCGCACCAGGCACACCACTTCATCCCCTCGTTGATGCAACGCCTGCACCAGATGCGATCCGGTAAATCCATTCGCTCCCGTGACGAATACTTTCATGGCTTAAACCAGATCCTTTTCGTAGATGCGATAGGTTTTGTAAATCGTGCCGCCGGCAGCTTCGATCAGTTTGCGAGAGGGGACGTTGTCTTCGTAAACCCAGGATAATTCCGCTTGTTTGTAAGGTTTTCCCTTTTTGATGCCGCCCATCATGCCCAGGTAAATCAACGCCAGCGGCACCATTTTGCGGCGATATTCCGGCAGGGAACAAATGGCAATCACGCGACCTTGATCAATTTGCCGCCGAAACCAGAGAAATTTGAGGATGCCCAACCAGTTGAGTTTGCCGTTGACATGCTTGAGAGCAATGTTGTAATCGGGTAAGCCCATCCAGAAGCCAATCATTTCGCCGTTGTATTCCGCCACTGGAAACACATCGGGATCAACCAGGCTTTGCAGCGATCGCGCCTCCTCCATAAATTCTTCTTGTGTTCGGGGGGTGGAACTCCAGTTCGCCGCAAACGCTTTGGTAAATAGGTGATACAGACTGATGCAATCTTGCTCAAATGCCTCGCCTTTCGTGGCAATGGGGCGGAAAGTCACCCCAGATTTGCAAGCGATCCGATAGGCTTTCTCAAATTCCTCCGGCAACGGCTGGTCTAACGGCAAGATGTAAGCATACGCATCTTTGGCTTTATGCCAGCCGTTCTGCTCCATCAATTGGGGATAGTAGGGCGGGTTGTAGGGCATCATTACCATTGGCGGCGAATCAAACCCATCAATTTGCATCAAACAATTGTTGTGGGTCGAAAGGTCAATCGGCCCCCGAACTCGCACCATGCCTTGATCCCGCAACCATTGTCCGGCGGCCTCAAATAAAGCCTGGGCGATCGCCGCATCATCCACACATTCAAAAAAACCGAATAGCCCAACGTTGATCCCCTCCCGTTCAATCAATCGCTGATTCACCGCCGCCACAATCCGTCCCAATCCTTCCTGACTGCCTTGGCGGACGGCAATAAAGGATTGCAACTTGCCGTACTGAAAAAAAGGATTCGTCGTCGCCAACTGCTTGGTTACATCGCTACGCAAGGGGGGCACCCAGTTCGCATCTTGGGCATACACGATCGCCGGCACATTTAAGAACTGCTCCTGTTGGGCCGGAGTGGTAACGGGGATCACCTGGAATGGGGTGGGTTGAGGCGCAGCGGTCGGGGCGACATCGGGAGTTGAATTAACCATGAGGCAAGGTTCGATCAGGGGTTTAAATCGGATTTATGGAGACTATACCAGCTAGAGACCAATCACCGCATTTCGCCCCCGGATCGACCCTAATGGCTCAAACACTTTGCGCTTGAGCGATCGCCCAAATGCTTCACTCGTGGCATTGACTCCTAAGGAATTTGCTGGGATATTTTGAGCGTGACTTGTTAAGAAAAACTAAGATTTGATCCCCGTTTCGTCGATCCATCCCTAACCCATGTCCAACATTTCCCAGACTTCTCTGTATTCTTTGGCCCTGTTCGTTAGCTTGGCAGCAGGCCCGACTGCGGCCCTGTCCTTAGCGGCTGAGTCTGTCATTGCTCAAGCTCCGAGTCCTGCCCCTACGTTTCCGTTACCCCAATCCGTCCCGGCGGGTTCAACGGTCAAAGTGGCCGGTTCTCCTAGCATGACGGTGGTGAACCAGTTTTTGAAACAGCGTTACGAAAAAGAGTTTGCTGGGACGACTGTTGAACTCAATGCGAGCGACTCAGATGCGGCGATCCAGGCTCTGCGGGATGGCAAAATTGATGTCGCCGCTGTCGGTCGGGCTTTAACCCCGGAAGAACGGGGCCAGGGGCTAACACCTGTGAGCGTGGGACGGGAAAAGATTGCGATCATTGTGGGACCCAATAACCCGTTTCAGGGCAACATCACCTTCGACCAATTTGCTAAAATCTTTCGCGGCGAAATCACAGACTGGTCAGAATTAGGTGGCCCTCCAGGCAAAATTCGCTTCATCGATCGCCCCGCTACAAGCGATACTCGCCGCACCTTTCCCACCTACCCCGTGTTTCAGACTGCTCCTTTTGAGGCTGGAGCCACCGCAGTAACCGTGACTGAGGATGACACGGCTGAGGTGATCAAACAATTGGGGACTGACGGGATTAGTTACGCCACCTTCAGCCATGTCAAGGACACGCCCAACGTCAGGATTGTGTCGATGCACAAGACACTGCCGGATGATCCCCGCTACCCTTTTTCCAAACCACGCAATTACGTCTATCAAGGCACGGCCAGTCCGGCGGTGGCAGCTTTTCTGGGGTATGCCACCGGTGCGCCCGGTCAACAAGCGATCGCCCAAGCGCGTGAGGCCGAAGCAACGGCGATCGTCGCAGGCAATGATTTATCCACTGATCCGGCTGCTGCCGCTGCTACTGCTGCTACTGTCTTAGGCACAACTCCAGCGGCAAGTCCCACTGCCGCAACTAGCCCCGCACCCACGACCGCAGTGGCCCAAGCATCGCCAGAACCAGTCGCCGCTGTTGTGCCGTTTAGCTTCTCCCAACCTGGCATCTGGGATGATTTGCTGGCGCTGCTCCTGCTACCGTTACTGGGTGGCTTGCTGTGGTTTCTCTGGCGGCGCAATTCTTCTTCAGCCGCACCCGTGCCGCCGCGATCGCTGGCAGCGCCTCGGGAACCTGAACCGCCGACTCCTCAGCCGATAACAGAAACACCTGAGTCTTCGTCTGTTGTTGCGGCCCCCACCACTCCCGTGACTTCAGCCGCGTCTTCACCGCCCACAGTGCCAACCCCTCCCGCTACTTCCGTCCCCTTGGTGGGTGAAGCACCTCCAGCCGCGGCTGAACCGATTACACCGGAGACTGCATCAATGGCGGCAGATTTGCCCGTTGGTGGGATGGCCGCAGCGGGGGCGGCAGGACTGGCAGGATTAGCGGCTGCGGGTATCGTCGGGCGGCAGGATTCACCCGTTGAGCCAGACGATCTCTGGGCAGATGCCCCTGAAACGAGTAGTCCATCTGTGGCGGCAACGCCTGTGGTGATGGAAGACAATCCGGCGCAGGGGGTAGCCCCCGTGGCAGCGGCGTTAGCAGGAGTCGATCAGGGACTCGCGGATCTACCTGCTGGCTATGGTGGCAGTCGGATTGTGTTGATGCCTACCGATCCGCAATGGGCGTATGCGTACTGGGATGTCTCGAATGCTCATAAAGACGCGGTACGGCGGGAGGGGGGAACTCGTTTAGCACTGCGTTTTTACGATGTCACCGATGTGGATATCACGGTTCAAAATCCCCATAGTTTGCAGCAGTACGAAATTGAGGAAATTGCTCAGAATTGGCATTTACCTGTTCCAGTTAGCGATCGCGATTACCTGGTCGAAATTGGTTATCTGACGCATGAGGGGCACTGGTTGATGCTGGCGCGATCGGCTCCCATTCGGATTCCACCCGTTTATCCCACTGACTGGAACGATGAACAATTCCTAACGGTGAACTGGGAAGAGCGGCTGCATGGTCAAGCCCTCCTGGAATTAGAATCTCCCGCCAGCAAACCCAGCATCCACGATACGATGTATGCCCTGTCGATGGGGGTTGAAGCCCAGCGAGCCTCAGGATCGCTATATGGCTCGATGCAGGCGGTCAGTGCCCCTGAGTTGCGTTCTGGGATCGGGATGATGTCGGGCGTGGGAATGATGTCCGGGGTCGGGATGATGTCTGGCATCGGGATGACGATTCCAACCATGTCGGGCGTGGGGATGATGTCGGGTGTCGGGATGATGTCCGGGGTCGGGATGGCAATTCCCACCATGTCCGGCATTGGCATGATGTCCGGCGTCGGGATGGCGATTCCCACCATGTCGGGTGTCGGGATGATGTCAGGGATTGGCATGACGGTACCCACAATGTCGGGTGTTGGGATGATGTCCGGTGTGGGGATGGCGATTCCAACCATGTCCGGCATTGGCATGATGTCTGGCATTGGCACGATGTCTGGCATTGGCATGATGTCTGGCATTGGCATGGCGGTGCCCACAATGTCGAGTGTGGGGATGATGTCGGGTGCAGGGATGATGTCGGGTGTGGGGATGTCGATTCCGATGATGTCGGGGATTGGCATGTCGGGGATTGGCATGTCGGGTGTCGGGTTCTTTGCGTCGATGCCACCGTTGCGATCGCGCAAATTCTGGTTAATTGCGGATGCCGAATTAATTGTGTATGGGGCAACTGAACCGGATGCCACGTTAACCATTGCTGGGCAACCCGTAAAACTCAATCCTGATGGTACCTTCCGCTTCCATATGTCATTCCCTGACGGCAATATTGACTATCCCATCCTGGCAGTGGCTGCCGATGGGGTGCAAACCCGCTCCATTCATCTCACCTTCGACCGGGAAACGCCAGTCCGACATACCAACGCAAAAGATGAGGCGATCGACGAGTTGTTGCCCTAGCTTGGCGATGCTAAAGCCGTCTAAACACCACACCATAAAATATGGCGATGGCAATTAGCAACGCGACAAATGTGAATGGAGGATTGGTGGGGGCCTGTTGCAGAACGAGAGCCGGAGTTGGCAGGGCCGCATCAGGTGTATTCACAATTAGCACCAGGAATAAATTGTTTGCGGCGTGAATGCCTAATGCCAATTCCAGGCGATCCTCCTGCAAGGTCGTCAGAGTCAGAAACGCGGCCATCAGCAGGTAGGTAAGGCCAATCCAGACGGCACCACGAGCCATTTCGGGATTGCCAAAATGGGCGATCGCAAATGGCAGACTGGTCATTAAGGTCAGCAGGATGGGCTGACGACTCAATAATCCCAGCCCTTGCAATAAATACCCCCGGAATAGAAATTCTTCAGTAGAAGTTTGAATCGGAGTCAGCAATAGCGCCCAGGGCAGGAAGATAAACCAGGCTGAAGGTTGAAAATTCCAGACAAATGCGGCGGGATTGTAAAGAAATTCGATACCCGTTTGGATGGCGGCCAGGGCAAACCAGAGACCAAACCCCAACCCAAATCGCTGCCATTGAAAGGACGCATCGGGACTAATTAGCGTCAGTATTTTTCGTTGGTGTAGTTGTTTGACGGCAAGCCACAAACCGATACAAAAAAAGCCATAGGCAACGTGGGTTGAAATGTAAGAAATTTCTAAAGAATTGGCAGAAAGAGGATTCAATTTTTCTTCGAGATCTGGCGTGAGGCGAATTGGTTCAAAAATAGAAGTCGATCGCGCGATCGCCCTGGCCATCGGGAGTCCAACCCCCAGATACCCAACCAGTCCCAACCCAGTTGCTAATAGCATGGCCGCAAAATACCGCCATACATCATTTTTGCCCTGCTCGGCGCTGCTTAAGAAGAAATACTTCATTGGTTAGAGAGAAGTGATATCCATCAGGATAGAGGCTCTATTACGAAAGTTTTCGGTATTTCTAGAACAGGTAAACTTTAATGTCTGGCCTGGGTTGAACCCAGAAGACTTTGATAGCCTCAATAAATAAGTCAACTGCATCGGATGATTTTTAGAAATCCGGTAAGCGATCACAACGAAAGTCATGAATCATTACGCTGCTGAATGGATTGATAATTGGTGCCAGGACCACGGCTGGACGGATTGGTTCGTGGAAAGTTCGCGCTATTGGGGGTTTCCGCCTAATGCAGTCATGCCAGTCCCCATTCCTAGCCAAGCCTTGCGATCGCTCAAAGCGCAATATGGGCTATGCAGCGAGGAACGGTTATGGAGCATTTCTGCCGTATTGAGCGCTGGCCTGGGTGGGGTATTGAGCTATGTGCTGGCTTCTCCCATGCCCCTTGTTGCAGCGTTTGCCTATTGTGCGATCGTGGTTGCCCGAATGGAAGACGAAGACTTCTAAGCGCCTCAGAGCTTACCGATTGCGGCGATCGCGCCAGCATAAATCAGTGCTTGATGTAACGTGTACCCCTTCGATTTCGGGCTGAAATTTGAGGGGTATTTTGCTAACTTCCATCTGTCCTGGGGAAGTCGTTTATACTGACAAATATCTTTAGGTTGGATGTAAGGTTGGACGTAGTTTGCTGACTTGCAGTTGCCACGACGGAGGATTGGCATGTTACCGGATGACATGACAAAAAATTCCAGTCCCGCTGTCTGCCCGGTGCCATCAGAGCAATTACCGCTGAACGAGTATGAAGAGTTGCGGCAGTCCTGGTATTTTCGCTGGGCCATGTTAGACCTAACCGCATACATCAAAAAGATGGTGTGGTTATGGGGATGGAGTTTGGTGATTGCGGCCCCAGTTGCGGCAGCGAGTTTTGCTCCAACTAAATCCCCGCTCAAATTTTTGCTGGCTAGTTCCGGGGGCGGCATTTTGTTTGTCCTGCTGGCGCTGACTCGGTTGTATTTGGGTTGGGCTTATGTCTCTTCTCGCTTAGTGGATACGGCTGTGGTGTACGAGGAATCTGGCTGGTATGACGGGCAAATCTGGCCCAAACCGCTGGAAGTGTTGACCCGCGATCGCCTAGTGGTGTCTTACCAAATTCAGCCCCTCCTAAAACGGATGCAGGCGACCTTAGGCGTGCTGATTGGGACGTTGTTATTGGGCGCGATCGCCTGGATCGGGCTGTTGTAGTGTTTGAGTTGTAGTGTTTGAGTTGTAGTGTTTGATTAGAATTGACTGGTTGTTGTGATTGTCTGGAGATTTTGATCGTAAATGTGTCATCATTTTTGTCTGATGTTAGAGTTGACCCCATGACACCATCACGGGCACGACGAACACAAACCGCAGAGCTAGAAGTCCGGCTGTTGCGCGAGGGCATTGTTGAATCGACTCACCGCGTTCAGGCTGTGGTCTGTGACGATCGCGGGCGGATCTTGTCGGTTGCAGGCAGTGCGGAAACGGCTTCTTTTGTCAGATCAGCCTTGAAACCCTTTCAGGCAATGGCTGTGGCCACCACAGGTACGTTAGAGCGGTATGGGTTGAGCGATCGCGACCTGGCCATTATGTGCAGTTCCCATCGCGGCAAAATTGAGCAGGTGCGCCAGGTTTTCAACATTCTGTGGCGGGCTGATATTGATCCCTCGGCCTTGCAATGCCCCACCCCTCCCGGCGGCAAAAGCCCCCTGGAATACAACTGCTCTGGAAAACACGCTGGCATGTTGGCCGTCTGCCAGCAGCGCAACTGGTCGTTGAGTAGTTATTTGCAACGCAGTCATCCAGTGCAGCAGTTGATTCTGCAAAAAATTGCGGAACTGTTAGGGATGCCTGGAGAAGAATTCATCAGCGCCCGGGATGACTGTGGTGCGCCGACCTACTTTATGCAACTGGGGCAGATGGCCTCGTTGTATGCCCGTCTGGCATCTGGCAATAGCCTCGATCTGGAGCGCATCATTCGCGCCATGGTGCATCACCCCATGTTGATTGCAGGCGAAGGCGAATTTGATACAGAACTGATGCGCCTGACCGAAGGCGAACTGGTTTGTAAAGCCGGAGCCGAGGGGATTCAGTGCATCGGGCGAGTGGGTGAAGGCATGGGGCTGGCCATCAAAGTCATGGATGGTGCCAAGCGGGCTAAATATGCCGTTGCGGTGCATTTATTGAAACAAATGGGCTGGATTACCCCCTCCGTTTCTGAAAAGCTGGCAGAAACCTTCATGACGCTGGGTGCTGTGACGCGCCTGGAAGTGGCGGGTGATTTGTCTATGATGTAAGCCCTGGCCACGACGAAAACCATCATCACAGGATGGGAGCTTGACATGGTGAGGTCGGGTCTTTCGGATTTACAAAACCTTCAGGCCATTTTGCAGCTAGACCTTGAAACTCAGGGGATCACGGTCAAATTGGCCCAGGAAGCACCCTGGTTGTACATGCTGTTGGAGGCAGAGCAGGTGCCGGAGCGATCGCCCCTGTTAGGCATGATTCAACAGCACATCGCTCGTTTACCGCCTGCATCATTCCCAACCGTCCAGACTGTGAGGATTTATGGACGGCAGATCGGCGATAGCTTTGCTGCCTGGAGTCGTGAAATTGTCTTCCCCGGTTTGGGACCGCAGGCCAGCCCCCATCAGCGCGAGGTCAATCCAGCGCCCTCCCAGGTGCCGCCCCTGACTCCAGCACCGCTCACCCGGGTAGACCACTTTATTGTGTGTGGGTTGGGACGGTTGGGGCAACATTGTGTGATGTCGCTGCAATCATTTGCCTTAGCCAATTTTGAGGTGAAGGTGACGGCAATTGATCGGCAACAACCAGGCAATTGGGAAGTCGATCATCTGTCGGACTTGTTAGCGGAGGAGATGATCACAGGCGACTGTCGGCAGGATAGCGTCTTGAAACAGGCCGGCATTCAAGACTGTCGCGCCATTTTGATTGTGACTCAAGATGAAAATGTCAATATTGAAACCGCGATCGCGGCTCGTCGGCTGAATCCCACGGTGCGCTTAATTGTGCGGTCAGGCAAGCAAAACTTGAATGAGCTACTAAAACAACGACTCGGCAACTTTGCCGCCTTTGAGCCGATCGAACTACCCGCCAGATCGTTTGCTCTGGCCGCCTTAGGCGCAGAAACCCTGGGGTTGTTCAAAGTGGGCGATCGCCCATTGCGAGTGATTGAACATCAAGTCCAGGTAGGGGATTTGCGCTTTGAAAATCTGCCGATCCACAAACTCTACAAAGATACATGCCGCCTCCTCCGATACATTCCCGCCGCTCCAGCCATGCCCGCCCCCACCCGGATCGAGCCACCTCAGGGAACCGATCCTGTGCCCCAATCGCCCCCCTTCAAGGGAAGAGCAACTACCACCGACCCGCTGGAACACATCTTCTACCACTGGCATCCAGAAACTCAAATTCGTCCTGGCGATACGCTGGTCTACATCGAGGCCATTCAACCCCATGCGACTTCTCAACCAGCGGCAGACTCCCGCCCCTGGTTTAAGCGATGGCAATGGGTGCAACATCTGGTGCAGAGAGATGGGCGATCGCTTTGGAGTCGCCTTTGGGATTGGATTCATATAGAGCGCACCCGTCAGATCACCAGTCTGGGATTTGCGATCGCCTTCCTGTTGGGAGCACTGGGGACAGTACTGCTGAAATTTACCATCGTTGACATGACCTGGCAGGCAGCGATTTCCAGTGCAGTTATTCTATTACTGGGCGGCTATGGTGACGTGTTTGGCGGGTTAGAATCAGCGCTTCCCATTCCCTGGTGGGTGCAAATTGTCTGCTTACTGATTACTGCCACAAGTATTTTGTTTGTATTGAGTGTTTTAGGATTGCTCGCCGATCGCCTACTCAGTACCCGATTTGAGTTTCTTCAACAACGGCCCCCAGTGCCGCAGGCTGATCATGTAGTTCTAGTGGGTTTAGGCCGAGTCGGGCAACACATCGCCTCACTCCTACAGGAATTTCGGCAACCCTTCGTGGGTCTGACCCATGTGCAACAACCGGACTTGATGCCGCAAGTGCCAGTGGTGTGCAGTCCGATTTTGCAAGGATTAGAGTCTGTGAATCTAGCCCAGGCCAAAAGCTTGATCGTGGCAACGGATGACCAAATGCTGAATCTGGAAGTGGCCTTGATGGCACGCAACGCGGCGTCCCAAATTAACCGCACGTTGAATTTAGTGATTCGCGCCCAAGACCAACGATTTTGCGACCATCTCACTGGCTTGATGCCCGATGCGCGATCGCTGTGTGTTTATGCCCTCACAGCAGAAGCCTTTGCCGGAGCCGCTTTCGGTGAAAATATCCTCAATCTGTTTCAATTGGCGCATCAAACAATACTCGTGACGGAGTATCACATTGACGCAACCGATACACTTGAAGGAAAATTGCTGGCCCAAATCGCCTATGGGTATGGCGTGGCCCCGATCGCTTACCAGGCTTGTACCGAAACTCATTTTAAGGTGTTGCCTTCGGACAATGTGCGGTTGCAAGCGGGCGATCGCCTCGTGGTATTAGCCACAATCAACGGCCTCCAGCGGATTGAATGGGGTACGCTGTCGCCGCCCCGTCGCTGGCAATTACAAGCCCTAAAGCCCCTCGATCCCAAAGTGACTTTTTACGCTGGCAATACGCTGGAAAATATTTCTGGTTGCCCCCTGAGTGAAGCCAGAGCCTTCATGGATCATTTACCCCAAACGTTGGATGTTCCGGGCGTGATGGAACTGGATCTCTACGATCAGCAAGCCGATCATCTGCTACGAAAACTGCGAAAACTCCTACCGATCCGCCTGATTCCAATGGCTGATTTCAATGAATGATTTCAATGAATGAGTGAAGTTTCAAATCGGTTGTTTGCATTCGTAGAAACCGACTCCACATCCTTAGCAAGATCTTTTGTATTCATTAGTTGATAAAAATAAGTTTCCGTAAAGATTCAGTATATTTTCTTACAAAATAATCTTTTTTTAGTGAGTTCTTAAACTCGGCATGGGAGTTTGATGAACAGACTGATAAAGCGTCCATAAACCCTAAGTAATTCTACGCAAAAGAGTTCGGGGCAGTACTCATCTACTGCCTTGCTCTTCATGCGCTTGCTCTATACGGATTTCTAGTTGATGCCTTGATCGCTCAAGCTTTACAGCACCCACCTGACTTTTTGCACACTCTAACTTCGATAGACGCAATGGCAATTAATTTCACTGGTTCCTATTCTCAAAATTTCGACTCCCTTGCGCTCTCCGGGACAAGTAATCCCTGGACTAATACAGTCACGCTGCCGGGGTGGTATCTCTTCCGCCAACCCGCCCCCGGAACCGCTATCTCAACCTATATTGCCGATGTCGGCACCTCAAACTCAGGCAGTTTTTATAGCTATGGCGCAACCGGAAGTAGCGATCGCGCGTTTGGCGGTCTGGGTTCTGGTGGTGCCTACTTTGGCAGTCCTGCTACGGGCGCGATCGCCGGATGGATTGCCTTTGGAGCCACCAATACCACAGGTGCAACGATTAATAGCCTGAATCTGGCGTTTAACGGCGAACAATGGCGCAACGGTGGCAACACCAGCGCCCAACCGATGATGCTGGAGTATGGCTTTGGTCCCACCTTTGAAACCGTCACCACCTGGACAGCACCGGGCGGTAACTTTGACTGGAGTTCCCCGATCACGGGAAGTACAGCCGGGGCAGTGGATGGTAATGCTGCCGGGTTGGCCAGCAATCGGGGCGGCATCTTACCCGCTACCTGGGCCAATGGCGACACCCTCTGGATTCGCTGGGTCGAGCGCAATGATTCCGGCAATGACCACGGCCTAGCGATCGACAATTTCTCCCTTTCTAGTAGCGTTACCCCGCCGCCAACGGGTTCCGTAGTGACGATCGCCGCGATCGATGCTACCGCCGCCGAAGCCAATCAAGATCCGGGTACTTTCCGCATCAGTCGCACTGGCGACACCACCAACGCGCTCACCGTCAACTACACCTTGACCTCACCCGGACCCGGACAGGCCACAACCGGGGTAGACTACACCCCCACCTTAACGGGCACCGCCCTCATTCCCGCCGGTCAAGCCTTTGTTGATATCACAATTACGCCGCTTGATGACAGCGATGTGGAGGGCAACGAAACCGCTACCCTGGCCCTGGCAAACTCCGCCACCGGAGATTACACCCTCGGCACCACCATCAGCGCCAGCATTGCGATCGCAGACAACGATATCGCCCCCGCCACCCGAATTCGGGATATTCAGGGCACTTCCCATCGATCGCCGCTGGTGGGGCAGGCCGTCAGCGGGGTTGCTGGAATTGTCACCGCCGTCGCCACGAATGGCTTCTACCTCCAGGACCCCAACCCCGACACTGACGACAGAACCTCAGAAGGAATTTTTGTTTTCACCAGTTCGGCTCCCACGGTGGCGGTGGGCGACTCCGTGCGGGTCAATGGCACCGTGTCCGAGTTCCGCCCTGGCAACAATGCGAACAACCTGACGATTACCCAAATCACCAGCCCCGCGATCGCGGTCCTCTCCAGTGGGAATGCGTTGCCTGCCGCCGTTATTTTAGGCAATGGCGGACGCACTATTCCGACCCAGGTGATCGACAACGACACAACGGGCAACATCGAAACGGGTGCAACCACCTTTGATCCGGCTCAGGATGGCATCGACTTCTACGAAAGTTTGGAAGGGATGCGAGTTCAAATTAACAATCCCATCGCCACTTCTCTCACTGCCAGCTTCAGTTCGTCGGAGGAGATTTGGGTGCTGGCAGACAATGGAGCCAATGCGACCAGCCGCACTGCCCGTGGAGGGAGCCTGATTACCGCCAGCGACTTCAACCCCGAACGGATTCAAATTGATGATCTGATTAATGGCGCGATCGCTCTGCCTGCGGTTGATGTGGGTGCCCAACTCAGCACGATTACTGGGGTTGTTAGCTACGACTTCAACAACTACGAAGTTTTAGTGCCAACTGCGCCGACCATCGTGCAGGCTTCTCCCCTGCAACGAGAAGTGACCAACCTGACGGGCACCGCGAATCAACTAACCGTGGCCACCTTCAACGTCGAAAATCTTGATCCAGGAGATGGGGCGACGAAGTTCAACGCGCTGGCGACGGCGATCGTCAACAATTTGCGATCGCCCGATATCATCAACCTGGAGGAAATTCAGGACAACAACGGCCCCACCAATGACAGCGTAGTGGATGCCAGCACCACGTTCCAGCTTTTGATCGACGCGATCGCGGCAGCGGGTGGCCCCACCTACCAATTCCGCCAGATTAACCCCGTTGATGATACTAACGGCGGTGAACCGGGCGGCAATATTCGCGTTGGGTTCCTGTTTAACCCCAGTCGTGTGACGTTTGTGGATCGTCCCGGTGGCAGCGCCACCACTGGCACCACCGTCACAGACCTGGGCACCAATGGCACCCCCGATCTGTCCGCCAGCCCCGGTTTGATTGACCCCACCAATCCGGCCTTTAACGCCAGCCGCAAGCCTTTAGTCGGTGAGTTTGTCTTCAATGGGCAAACGGTATATGTGATTGGCAATCACTTTAACTCGAAAGGCAGCGATCAACCGCTATTTGGCCCCAACCAGCCCCCCACATTAAACAGCGAAGCCCAGCGGAATCAGCAAGCCACGCTCGTACGGAATTTTGTGCAGAGCATTCTGGCGATCGACCCCAACGCCAACGTGATCGTGGCCGGAGACCTGAACGACTTTGAGTTCTCCAATCCCCTCACCATCCTGGAAAATGGCGGCCTCAATACGTTGGTGGAAACCCTCCCCGCCAATGAGCGCTACACCTACAACTTCCAGGGCAACGCGCAGGTGCTTGACCACATTCTGGTCAGCAACAACTTGTTGTCTCGCCTGGATGGGTTTGATGTGGTTCATATCAACTCGGAGTTTGCCAGCCAGGTGAGCGACCATGATCCAGTCTTGGCCCGCTTTAATATCGCTGCACCCATTGTGAATCAGGCTCCCACTGCCGTGACCCTCACTAATCTGGTGCCAACCCTGGCCGAAAATACCAGCACGACCAGCCGCATTCGAGTCGCTGATATTGCGATCGCGGATGATGCCCTGGGAACCAACGTCCTCAGTTTGAGTGGTGCCGATGCCAGCGCCTTTGAAATTGATGGCAATGCGTTGTTCTTGCGGGTTGGCACGCTGCTCAACTTTGAAGCCAAATCCAGCTACGCCGTAACCGTGAATGTAGATGATGCAACGGTGGGTAACACACCCGATGCCAGCACAAACTTCACCCTGACCCTGACCAACGTCAACGAAGCCCCGATCTCCGTTGATGATACCGCAACCACCTCAGATACCCAGGCAATTACAATCAATGTCCTGGGGAATGACCGCGACGTGGATGCAGGGGATGTCCTGACGATCGCGGCCTTCACCGCTCCGGCCAGTGGTACCCTGGTGCAGAATACTAACAATACCTTCACCTACACGCCAGTCCTCGGCTTTGCGGGCAACACCAGCTTCACCTACACCATTCAAGATGCGGCGGGGCTAACTTCGACGGCCACTGTCGCGATCGCTGTGACCGCAGGCAGCAACTCCATTTTGGGCACCACTGGCAACGACAATCTGGTCGGCACTACCCGCAATGATGCGATCGAAGGACTCGCAGGCAACGATACGCTCAATGGTGCCGCCGGGGCCGATACCCTGATTGGTGGTGTGGGCGACGATCGCTATATCGTGGATGCCAGCGACGTGATTGTAGAAAATCCGGGTGAGGGCACCGACCTGGTGCAAGCCTCAGTCAGCTTTAGCCTTGCCCCCTTCGCCAACGTTGAAAATCTGACGTTGACCGGATCAGCCAATCTCAACGCGACTGGCAACGCCCTCAACAACGTGCTGACTGGCAATAGCGGGATTAACATCCTCACAGGTGGGGCTGGAGATGACACCTATATCGTTGGCACCGGCGACACGATTGTTGAATTGGCCAATGAAGGGACGGATCTGGTGCAATCTGCGGTCACCTTCAGTATTGCCCCCTTCCAACAGGTTGAGAACCTCACCCTAACCGGAACAGGGGCGATTAGTGGTACAGGGAATGACCTGGATAATGTGATCACCGGGAATTCTGCGAACAACACCCTCAACGGTGAGGGGGGCAATGACAGCCTCAGTGGTGGTGCCGGGAATGACACCCTCAACGGTGGTGCCGGGAATGACACCCTCAATGGTGGTACTGGCAGCGATCGCATGGTCGGCGGTACCGGGGATGACACCTACCTGGTCAATGACGAATCTGACCGTGTGATTGAAGATGCCGACTCTGGCATTGATCTGGTGCAATCCTCAGTGTCCTGGACTCTGGGCAGTAACGTTGAAAATCTGACGTTGACAGGCAGTGCAGCCCTTGAAGGCATCGGGAATAGCCTGAATAACCTGATCACAGGCAATTCCGGTAGCAATGAGCTGAATGGGGGCGCAGGCGACGACACGCTGCTGGGGGGCAATGGCAACGATCGCCTCCTGGGAGGCAGTGGCAACGACATCCTGATCGGCGGTGCAGGCAACGACACCCTGATCGGTGGTACGGGGAATGATGTCTTCGTTTACACCGCCTTCAGCGATCGCAATGACACGATTACCGACTTCAACACCAGCCTGGACAAACTGGACCTGGTGGCCCTCAGTTTGGGCGCCAATCCCATTGCGAATGGCTTCTTGCGGTTTAGCCAATCGGGTAGTAACACGCTCGTCCAGATTGACCAAAATGGTGCCACAGGTGGAGCCAGCTTCAGTACGCTGGCGACCCTCAATAATGTCACAGCTTCTGCCCTCACCGTTGGCAGTAACGTGGTGATCTAGGCTTGATTCTCATCTCGGCCATACAATGTATGGCCGAGACTGACCAAGTTCAAGCGTTGGTCAGACTGTTGCGGCTCGTGGCTGCAATAACGTGTTTAACGCAGTGTGCAACTCTTTTTCCTGATGCTGGAAAGCGGGAGAAATCCCATCCTAAGCTAGATACAACACCAATTGCACTCTAGAGGATGGGAAATATGTTTTCTATCGACGAGTTTATCATTGCGGTTTTCTGCTGTG
>JANRIS010000015.1:0-106399 GCA_033764685.1 Leptolyngbyaceae cyanobacterium bins.349 | reverse complement strand
GCATCTGATTGAGAACTTTTTTGCCAAGTTGAAGCAGTACCGAGCGATTGCTACACGGTATGACAAGCGAGCGCAGAATTTCCTAGGAGGAATTTATTTAGCCGCTAGTGTCATTCTGCTTAATTGATGACACGCCCTAGACATGGGATGAGACTTAAATCTTGAGGGTCGGAAAACCTCCAAATTTTTCTGCTGAAACGCCTATCGCACAGACTTAAAGCTATCCACCTTTTGCGTGAAACCATCTACAAAAATGCTCATCACCGATCGCTGCCGAATTTTGATATTGGCACTGACCGACATCCCCGATTGCAATCTCAAATCTCGACCGTTGTTTTTCAACCCGCTGGTGTCATCCAGCCGCACTGTCACTGGAAAGGTGTAAAACGGGCGTTCTTGCGTGGGAGGTAACGCATCAGACCCAATCGACTCCACCACTCCCTTCAAATCACCAAATTCACTGAAGGGGAAAGAGTCCACCCGTACATCCACGGGCAACCCCGTTTTAATAAAGCCAATATCCTTGTTGGGCACAAACAGTTCGACCTTGAGGGCATCCTTGGGCACCACCTTCAGCACTGGCTCCGCCGTAGTGGCCACAAACCCCGCACCGGAGGCTTTGAGATCAAAAACTGTGCCATCCACGGGGGCACGCACTTCCTGGTATTGCAAGGTTTGTTCCGCTTGCTTCAGTTGGCTGTCAATTTCGGCAATTTTCTTCTCATTCTCAACGATCGCCTTGTTGAGTTCGCCATCAATCTGCGCGATCCTTTTCTCGTTTTCGGCAATTTTAGTCAACAAGTCTTGCTGCGATAGGGCAATGGTGTTTTGCAGTTTTTGTTTAGCCTGGGCGATCGCTAACTTCAAGCGGCCCTGTTCTTCCTGTAATTGCTCCACCTTCGCCTGACTATTTTTGACTTCCTGTTCCTGGCGGAGATACTGAATACGTGGCACTCCACCTTCGCGGGCCACCTCCGACAAATCCTGATAAATGCCCTCGTTAATCCGAAAGATTTCTCTGGCCGTCCCCAGTTGCAACCGAATCTGTTCCAGTTGCCGCTGCAATTGTTCAACTTCTAATTGAGCGGTCTGCTGCCGAGTTTTCACCTCTGCCAGACTGGATTGCAAGCGTAGCCGTTGTTCTGGAGTCAGGTTGGTGGTATCGGTGGAACCAGCAAGTTGGGCACGAAAGAGTGCGGTTTCAGCCAATAAGGCAGCCCGACTTTTCGTGAGCGCGGCCATTTCGGGAGAAATTTTTACGGCGGTGGTTTGTCCAGCGTCGCCCGGAATTGCGTTGCCCATCTCCTGACGGTAAAACAGCGTCTCTGCCTTCAGCGCGGCTCGAATTGTTTTGAGTGAGCTGAGTTGGGCGGTGGCTGTTTCTTGGTTCAGCGTCAGCAATACTGCGCCTTTAGTGACGCGATCGCCATCTTTCACATTCACGGTTTCAACAACCCCATTAATGGGCACCCGAACATCGCGCACAGTGCCCTGCGGTTCTAGTTGGCCTGTGGCAGACACGGCTTCTTCAATGCGGGCCAGGGCAGCCCAGAGCAGAGTGAACGTTGTGACTCCTACAATGCCCCAGACCACGGCCCTGGACCACTTGGGCGATCGCCGGAGAATAACAGGTTGGTCAAAATGAGTACTCATAGGGGCAAACCATGACTTGTTTCTTTAGAAACATATGCAACAATAGCCTACACTGTTCGGGAAGTTGGAGCCAGGAAACCCAGGATTGGGGAAGCAATTTCCCTAAATTTTAAAGATTGTTTTTAACTTTCAAGATTTATTTTTAATCCCTTGGGGTTGGGGCAGGTTTTGCCAAAATCCTTGCTATTAGCCACTCTGCGACTGTGATCAACCAGCTTGTACCCGAAAGGTAGTCGCAGGATAAACTCTTTTCTGGAAATCGCCTAATAATCTAAATGGAAGGTGCCCATGTCGTCAGTTCCTGTTTTAACACTTACTCAATGGTTACCGTCGGCTCCCCACCACTCCCCAGCGTTGACATTGCCATTGACAGCGGAGGAACGGACGCGATCGCGGCATCGGTTTGCAACATTGGAAGGGCCAGCGGTTTTGCTCCACTTACCACGGGGCACCGTATTGCAGGATGGAGATTGGCTGGAGTCTGAAGAGGGGGTGTCGGTGCAGGTCATCGCTAAACCAGAGCCAGTCTTGACGGTAACGGCAACTACCCCCTTGCAACTGGTGCAGGCGGCTTATCATCTGGGCAATCGGCATGTGCCGCTGGAAATTACTCCGCACTACCTGCGGTTGTCTCCCGATCCCGTCTTGCAAGATTTACTGATCCATCGGGGGTTAACCGTTACCCCAGAGGTGCAGCCGTTTCACCCGGAACGGGGAGCCTATGGAGGTCATATCCATTGAATTCAGCCAATCTGCTACGACTTTTGCAACTTGCCAGTTCGACGCTGCCTGTGGGTGCTTATAGCTATTCGGAGGGGTTAGAAACGCTGACGGATCAAGGCCACATGACCGATCAAGCGGCCTTAGAACACTGGCTTACACGAGAATTACAGTACGGCTCCGCACGATTGGATGCGGCGATTGTGTTGCGGAGTCATCGCGCGATCGCCATGCAGGATTGGCCAGCATTGATCGCCTGGAATCGGTGGTTGACTGCCGCACGCGAAACGGAAGAGTTACGCGCCCAAAATGAGCAAATGGGGCGATCGCTGTTGAAGTTATGGGGCGATTTACACCCAGAACTGGCAACATTGCCTGCCATTGCCACTCTACAGGCCGAGGGGTGCCAATTTGCGGTGGCCTTTGCGATCGCGGCCCAGCAAGGGCAACTCGACGAGCAATCGACGTTGTTGGGGTATGTCTACAGTTGGGTCGCAAATTTGGTCAGTGCCGGGATTAAGCTCATCCCATTGGGGCAAACCGCCGGACAACAAACCCTCGTCAACCTGCAACCCCAAATTGAACAAACCGTGGCAGACGTTTTACAACTAGCGGATGAGTCGCTGGAGGTTTGTGGCTGGGGTTTGGCGATCGCCAGTATGATTCATGAAACGCAATACAGCCGTTTGTTTCGGAGTTAGAACCACGATGGTTCACCGTCATTATGGCCGTCGCCATACCTGATGCGGCAGAGATCAGTCAGACCGTCTATCCAGAATCGGCTTTTCAGCAGCGGGTGCCTCCCACTTTTGTCACCCTCACCCTAAATCCCTCTCCCGCTCTGGGAGAGGGACTTCTAATCTGGCTCCCCTGCTCCTATTTTGGGAGAAGGGGTTGGGCGAGGGCTTTGCCCCACTGCGTGAGGAGGGCAATGCTGCAAAATTGGGATGCACTCCTCAGCAGCTTGCATCATTTTGAATCATTCTAAACGTTCTAACCAAGGTATATCAGCGTCATTTATCACTGAGATTAATCCACCTGAACAGAAGAAAAGTTTAAGAAATCCAAACCTGAATTTACATTGCTTTACCTTGAAAATGAAGTTTATTTCTTCAGTGTTTCCCAGTCTCCCCAAGAGGCGAAATCTCGCTGAAGAAAGCTTTCCTGTGAAAGTCTATTATTCCATTGAGGTCGCCGTTATTGTTGTCCGATGCAAAGATTAAGTACGCAAGAGTTATTAGCTGAATATCACAGCGGAAGAAGAGATTTCAATGAAGTAGATTTGAGTCAAGCCTATCTTTTTCAAGCTCAATTATCAGAAGCAAACTTTTCTAAAAGTGACCTGACGGATATTCACTTACCTTATGCCAATCTTAGTCAAACCAATTTTCAAAATTCAATTCTACAGGCGGCTGAACTCAGCCATAGTCAGCTTTATCAAGCTTGTTTGGCCAATACCAATTTACGGGGAGCAAAATTATCTAGAGCCAGTTTGCGATTTGCGAATTTAGCCAATGCAGACTTAACCGGAGCCGATTTGCAAGCGGCGGATTTGAGCCACGCTAACTTAAGTGGTGCCAATTTGAGCCATGCCAATCTCGCAAATGCCAATCTGGACAATACCAATTTCACCAACACGGAACTAACCGGGGCCAATCTGTTTCGTGCCCGAAATTTCAATCTGGCTGCAACCCAGGTGACACCGACCACTACCCTGCCAGATGGCCATCGCTTGCAGGAAGAGGATTTGCCGCAGAACCGGGAGCCTGGGGAGTAGGTGTTTGGGGAGTAGGCGACTGGAAAACTTTTGGCGATTAGAAAACCTTTGGGGCTGAGGCTTAATCCTGTTCAAACACTCTGCCCAGAGCCGCCGGAGGAGTGCTGTGAATGGTCTGGGCGGCGGCGCGTCCAACAGCCGGTGGGAGTAGTTGGAGCGATCGCTCCAACCACTCACTGGAGGTCAACACCAGGAACAGAATCATCAAAATAAAGGGCGCAACCGTAAACATCTGAGTTGGCACATTGGGAATTGTACTCTGGGCCACACTGGCGAGGGATTGCAAAATGCCGAACAAGTAGCAACTTAAGGCCACCCGTAACGGATTCCAACCGCCAAAAATGACGATCGCCAGGGCAATCCAGCCATATCCCGCCGTGTGGCGATGGCTCCAGCCCGCTTTGAAGTCCAGGGAAAAGGCGGCTCCAGCGATGCCCATCAACGCGCCTCCCAGCAGCGTGTAGCCATACCGCAGCCTCAAGACATTGGTACCACGAGCAAAGGCGGCGGCGGGTTGTTCACCAATGGCCCGCAACATTAAGCCGGGACGAGTACGATAAAAATAAATGACGGCTCCAACCATCAACCCGTAGCTGAGATACACCAGGACATCACTCTGGAAGAATAATCGGCCCAGGATGGGAATATCTTGCAGTAGGGGAATTCTGAAACTGGGAACCGTGGGACCGGGAACCCGGACAAACGGATTTCCCAAAAACGAAGACAGGTCTGCACATAACAACGCCAGCACAAAGCCAATGGCAACCTGGGATTGCTTCAGGGTTAAGGCTCCAAAGGCCACGATCGCGGCGATCGCGGCTCCCACCAGTGCCGCCCCCGCAAACCCCAGCAGCAGGCTCGGTACAGTTCCCAGTCCTTCGGTGGTTTTGGCGATCGCAAATCCTGCCATTGCGGTGAGTAAAATCGTCCCCTCTGCGGATAGGTTGATCACTCCTGATCGCTCCGTAAACGTCTCTCCGATGCAGGCAAACACGAGAGGGGTAGACGTAGCGATCGCCACCGATAGAATCGAGAGAATTTGAGCAGATTCCATAATTGACGATTGGAGGGAGAGTGGTAAAAAAAGGGAAGGAAAGGAAGCAGGAGAACGGTTCTCTAACTTCCAACTCCCTGCGATCGCGATAAAAACTCAATCTTGGGTGGAATCGGGTCTTGCACCATGCCAATGCCAGAGAAGTTCCAGCGTTTGATCAGGCTTTCCAGTTGACTACCGGGAATGGATTCAACCGCGAAGTGGTGGGCAATTTCTTTACCATGAGTGTTGAGATAGGTGAGCGCTTCAAAGTGTTCGCGGAACAAGAGGAGATAGCTCTGGCTGGTTGGGGCTTTGTCGGCATCGGGTTTCAGGTGAGCTACGAGGTACTGCCCATCCGCGATCGATCGCACCAGGTAAAAGGTTTGGGCAAACATCAGGTATTGTCTCCCAGTTTGATCCGTGGATCGACTACTTTCAGCAGCAAGTCCGCCAGCAAATTACCAATAATCAACAGCGTCGCCCCCATCATCAAACTGGCCATTACCAGGTATAGATCTTGCGCCAGGAGAGCCTGATAAATCAGACGACCCAAACCGGGCCAATTGAAAAAATATTCCGTGATAAAGGCTCCACTCAACAACGCCGCAAATTCAAACCCCAGCAGGGTAATCAGCGGGTTGACGGCATTTCGCAAAGCATGAACATAAATCACGCGATTTTCAGGTAAGCCTTTGGCGCGGGCGGTTTGAATGTAATCCTGCCGTAATACGTCTAGCAGTTGACCACGAGTAATCCGTTGGAGGCCAGCAAAACTGGTCACACTCAGAGCGATGGTGGGCAAAATCATGTGCCAACCGATGTCCAAAATTTTGCCCAGGAGAGTAAGGTCTTCAAAGTCGATGCTGGTCATGTCACCGACGGGAAACAGGGGGGTAGTGTTTTGGGCGAAGATGAGCAGCAGCAGGGCCGCAATAAAGCTAGGAAAGCCCTGCCCAATGTAGCTAATCACGCGAAAGATGCGATCGATCAGTTTGTTTTGATTAACCGCGCCGATGATGCCCATCGGAACAGCGATCGCCCAGGTAAACACCAACGACGCGATCGCCAGCAACAGGGTGGCCGCCACCCGTTCCCACAGCAGGGAGGCCACCGGGCGGTTATACACAAAGCTGGTGCCAAAATTCCCCTGAGTCACCACCTGGCGGAGCCAGAGCCAGTATTGCTCAGTCCAGGGTTTATCCAGGCCAAACTGTTGACTGAGTTGCTGCAACCGTTCCGGCGAGATTTTAGGGTTCTCCTTCAACGCACTCAAATAATCTCCCGGCGCAATTTGAATCAGCAAAAAGCACAGCATGGAAGCCAGCAACAACGTCACCAGTCCTTGCAGCACTCGCTTGACAATATAGGCAAAGGTATCGCTGGTGAAAAATACCAGGAGGCGATCCCAACCTGACTCCAACCGATTCCGAACCGAACTACTCATGTCCCAGTGTGTATTTTAGGAATGGATTCCAGTGTAATGTGGGATGCCGCCATTGGTCATAGAGGATTGGTGACGGACGCGGGTTTTGGCTGGAGCATTTTACCGATGCCCGATCGCCCAGCACTGGCATCATGACGCATGGGCCTAATCCCCCAAGTACTCTACCAGCGTAATAATGGGGACAGCGGGCAACTTCTCCCGGCCCTTCAAATCCACCAGTTCAATCACAAAGGCACACCCAACCAAATCCCCACCAGCTTGTTGAATCAGTTGAGCGGTGGCTCCCGCCGTACCACCCGTGGCAATCAAATCATCCACCATCAAAACTTTGGAACCAGGCGGATAAAGCGCATCCTGGTGAACTTCTAAGCGATCGCTGCCGTACTCCAACTCGTATTCAATCGTATGCACTGCTGCCGGAAGTTTTCCCGGTTTGCGAACTGGAATAAACCCGGCCCCCAACTTTGGAGCCAGGGCGGCGGCAAAAATAAACCCCCTCGATTCCATCCCAGCGATGAAATCAGGGGCCAGGTGGGAACACTTTGCCGCTAAACAATCAATCGTGTATTCAAACCCTTTCGCATCCCGAAGCAGAGTGGTGATGTCTTTGAAGGAAATACCAGGTTTGGGAAAGTTTGGAACTTCCCGGATCAGTGCTTTGATGTCCATAAAATCTGTCGTCTGGGATCATGTCATATCAGACGGTTTATACCAGATCTTGGGCACCCATGTGGTACAGCCGACACCGACCGTTGAAGTTCTTGGAGCAATGAGGGGTTTGCGAATGGGGGCGGATGGAGCCACCCACCCCACGACGGGTGAATCTACCTGCTAGGCCGCTTCCCAGAGTTGGCGCACCGTTCCGGGCAAAAATCCGGCAATTTCCTGAATTCGCTCCGCCGACAATTCATCTTTGGTGGCAGAGAAAACTGCCTTGACAACCTGCTCGGCCTCGACATGGGAGGGCAAGCCACCTTCCTGCTGTACCCGAAACAAAAAAGTCGTATCTCGAATGTCGAGAGTGGGGCGAATCCGGCTGAGAAAATGGACGATCGGATTGGTGTCCTGCCATAAATCTTCGACCTCAGTCGCTAATGGAGTCGCGGTATAAAGGGTGCGATCGCGGTTGTCTTCCATGACTGGGGTGTGCAACTCTTCTGCTACGCGATCGACGGCCTCATTCGACATCATGTCGCGCATGGTGCGAAAGACGACTTCGGTAATATCCCTGGCATCATACAAATCGGCCAATCCAGCCGTAGTCATTACCTTTTCTAAAAACGAGTGGTGTTCCTGGGCCACCAGCAGGCGAGCATCTTCGATTTCGGTGGGGTCAACTTCGGGAACCGTCGTATTAAAAACTTCATCTGGCATATTTTTTCTCCCATTGGTTTACGCATAAACTGCACATTGCTTCTGTGGCGGCCTAGTGAACTAGTGGGTCACTTGCGATGCTGGTAGCCATTTTCGCCCTCACCCTAAATCCCTCTCCTGGTGGGAGAGGGACTTCCGCTCCGGCACCTCTTCTCCTTCGGGAGAAGGGGTTGGGGGATGAGGGCAATGGCGGTGTTCATGCCACATGACCCACTAGTCCTTGCGGAAATCCGGCAGCGAGGCATTCATGTGCTGAGAACTACTTTGCCTGAGTCAGGAGACCTCAACATTCACCTCAAGTGGGAGATTTTTGCAACCAGAAGTTAGACGTTTGGGCGAGTCGGGCTGTTTCAATGCAATGGCTCTATAAAATCAATGCCTCGACTCAGGGCGAGGGGGCTGTCGTTGATGGGCTTGACGAATTTTCCCGGTTCCGGGAGGATCATCAAGTTTACGAAAACTTTACTAAAGATCAGCAACGAGTAAATTTTCCCAGGTTTGGAGTTACTGCCGCGATCGCCGTGGGTAGGGTAGAAACAGAAAACTCCTCGTCACAGGTGCGCCCCATGAAAACGATGCCGATCAGTCTCTTGTTGGCAACAGTGCTAACACCGTTCGCCGCTTTGCCCGCGATCGCCCAAACTCAAATGTTGCAATTTCAATGCGCTAACGGTGGTGCGTTTGTCGCACAGGTCCAGAAAGATGAGGCCAAAGTCCAGTTTGCGTCTGGTGAGCGGAAGAGTCTTTTACCCGTCGATTCCCACACGGGGAGAAAGTTCTCGGATGGCCGCATTTTGCTCTACGTCAACGGGACTGAAGCCTGGGTTGAGGTTGCCTATAATCGGGTTTATCAACAGTGCAATGCGCAACAATCCCCGTCTACGCTGTCCAGCAATCAATAAACCGACTACACGGTTTGAGTCACCACCCCTTCTAACCAGTGGCAGACCTGATCCAACTGGGCCAGAGTGACTAATTTTCGCTGCCACAAAATCACTGGCAGCCGTTTCAGATTTTTACATTGTTCCACGACCTGGCGGGTAGAATCTGCGGAGATATGCAACTCATGCCGGAGAAACCGAACTAACTCAGCCGTTTGAGCCTCCACGTCCCCTGACCTGATCGGTTCCTGGTTTGAATGATTTGCGGGAAGCATAAAAGCTGGTTTAGAAAATTTGATATTACAACTCTCACCCATTTCTTCAACCACGTCTGCGATAATCAGGAATCTTTAATGTAACCATAATGTAACCGCTTAGAGTGCGGCTGATTGCTGCCCTTGCTTCCGTTAATCATGTATGACTCGCCAACAAGACTTGCTAGACGTTCAGTGGAAGGGCAATTTATCAGATTACATCACCGCGATCGCGTGGCATCCCGATGGTCACTCCCTGGCCATCAGTTCCGCTGCCGGGGAAGTCGCCCTACTCTCAATCCCCACGCAAACCATCCAATTTCTGCAACCTGAAACTGGTCACTCAGTAGATTGCCTTGCCATTTCCGCCGATGGTCAACGGTTAGCAGCGGGTGGGCAGGATGGCACCGTCCGGATCTGGCACATGCACACGGCCACCCCAGAGTTAATCACCACGCTGCCCCATCGTGCTGTTTGGGTCGATCGCTTGCAGTGGAATCCGACCAACGATCACCTGGCGTTTGGCTTAGGTCGCTACGCGCAGGTATGGGATGCAGCAGTTGATCAGGTGGTGACGACACTTAATTTTGCATCGTCTTCTGTGTTGGGATTGGATTGGCACCCGACGGGCGAATGGCTGGCCCTCTGTGGGCATCGGGGGGCGCGAGTCTGGCGGGCAACGGACTGGGATGAAGACCCTCAGGTTTTGGATATGCCCTCGGCCAGTGTCGCGATCGCCTGGTCGCCCGATGGTCAGTACCTGGCGGATGGTAACTTGGACAGTACGCTAACCGTTGTCGAATGGGCACGCCCAGAGGCTCCGTGGGTCATGCAGGGATTTCCGGGCAAGGTGCGGCAACTGGTGTGGTCCTCGCGGACGACCAGCACAGGTGCGCCCTTGTTAGCTGTTTGTAGTGCCGAAGCAATCGTGGTGTGGGCACGGGATGCCGATGAATCGGTGGGGTGGTCCAATCAACTGCTAGAAGCTCACGAAGATACGGTGCAGGCGATCGCGTTTCAGCCCCGGTCGCTGTTGCTGGCTTCTGCGGGAGCGGATGGTTGGGTCTGTCTCTGGCATACCGCTCAACATCTGGCCCAAGTCCTGGAGGGAGCGGATGATGGCTTTTCCTGCCTGTCCTGGCATCCGGACGGAACGGCTCTGGCCGCTGGCGGAACGGCGGGTGAATGGTTAATTTGGGGGTAGGACGGCGCAGGTAGGACAGATCAGGCGCGATCGTGCAACCAGCGAGAAAGCCTGCCAGACCCATTGGAGCGCGTCAGCATTCCTTGAGATGGGCTAAACAATAGCGCCAGGAGAAACAGCGTGGACGACATCAAGACAATGGCAGGGCCGGAGGGCAAATTAAACGAATAGCTCAGGTAAACGCCCGCAACGCTCGACATTACTCCAAAGACAGCCCCCAAAAGCATCATCTGGTGCAATTCCTTAACCAGCAAATAGGCCGTCAGGGCTGGGCCGACCAGCAGTGCAATCACCAGAATCACCCCGACTGCCTGCATACTGGCAATGATGGTGAGGGTGATCATGACCATGAATCCCATATAAATCGCGTTGATGGGTAGCCCGATCGCCTGTGCCCCAGTTTGATCAAACGTATAAAACAAAAGCTCTTTATAAAACAATTTGATCACCAGCAGAATTAACACTGCAATGATGGCGGTGCGTTGAATGTCTACGAGCGTAATGCTGAGAATATCCCCAAACAAGAAACTATCCAGGTCCAGTTTATTTTTCAAAACGGTAATCAGCATGACTCCCAAGGCAAAATAACTGGAAAATGTGAAGGCCATTGCCGAATCGACTTTGACGCGGGATTGGGCCCGAATCAGCACGATGGTCAAGGCTCCTAAAATGCCTGAGCAAAAGGCTCCGATTAAAATGTCAATGCCGAGAAACAGCGAAACGGACAGTCCCGGCATGACGGAATGAGCAATCACATCACCCAACAAAGCCATGCGCTGCACAATCAAATAACTGCCCACAATGGGACACAAAATACCAACCACAATCCCGATGGCGATCGCATTTCGCATGAATTCATAATTGAGCGGTTCTAATAACCAGGTCAACATGGCTCGCTTCCTCTCACCCTAGCTACCATACAAATTCACGAGCAAACCAAACAGAAAGGTCATCAGACCTGCTAACCCAAACAAGTAACCAATCGCCCGGGGCTTGAAAATAGACAACATCAAGCCAATTCCCTTCAGGTCGATCATTGGGCCGAAGACGAGAAACGCTAACAATGAACCCGTCGTAAACAAAGACGAAAAAGCCAGCGCAAAAAAAGCATCCACCGTGGAACAAATGGACACGATCGCCGCCAACAGCATCATGGCCAGAATCGAAGTCACTGGCCCCTGCCCCAACGCCAGTACTGCTTCTCGTGGCACAAATACCTGGATCACCGCCGCCACCCCACTTCCCAACACCAGCACGCCACCTAGTTCCCGCATTTCCTGAATCATACTCTCCAGCATGAGATTCAGTTTGTAACCAAAAGGTTTGCCTGCTGTAGTAGCCGCGATCGCCACCGCCTGTAATTCCGCAGCATCAATTGGTTGATTTGCCTGCCCCAAAAAATAAGTACCCGACTGCAACAACGATAAATCACCCTCTCTCTCTGGCTTGCCGGTGCCCTGCTTGGGTGGATGTTTAACCAACATTGCCCGCGCCACTCCCGGTTGCAACAGAGGGCGCAAATCTTTTTGCACACTGAACACCCAACCAATGACCGTCGCAATGACGAGGGAACACAAAACCCGCAGCAACACCAATTCTGGCTGATCCCGAAAGGCCGTCCAGGTTGCCCACACCACAATGGGGTTAATCGTGGGAGCGGCCAACAAAAACCCGATCGCCACCGATGACGGCACCCCCTGTATCAGCAAACGCCGAGCGACAGGCACGTTACCACACTCACAGACCGGAAACAAAAAACCCATACAACTTCCGGCTAACGCCCCCAAAAACGCATTTTTGGGCATCAGTCGGACTAATTTGCGTTCATCCACAAAAAACTGCAACACTCCGGAGAACAGCACCCCCAACATCAGAAATGGCACTGCTTCCACCAGCAAGCTGAGAAACAGGGTAAACGCATTATTTAACTGAGTTGCATTCATGCGTTATCACAGTGAGCCAATAACCCAGACATTCTACTGTAAATGGGGAGAAGGAAGTGGGATTGACAGTCAGCGCGATTCATCCCTGCGCCTGAGGTCTCTGCCTGCCACTAGGGCCTTTGCAAATCGTATTTTTTGCAACAAAACAGAATCGGAAAAATATCTTTTACTACAACCCTGGAAGCATGGCAAGAATAAGATTAATTTCTTAACATATATAGTTAAGGTAAGTAACAATTTATTAGCCTTATGCCCCTTTCTCCGGTAGGTAGTTGTGAATTATGAAAAAAGAGCGACCAAAGTCTGATTCTTTCTTGGGAAAACTCAGGTGGGGCATCTGGTTGTTGGGCATCTCTTCCTGGCTGTTCGGCATTACTGATCGGAGTCTTGCCTCGTTTGCCGATGGTTATCTATCGGCTATTGACATCACGCAACTCTTTACAGCTTCGTTTTTCTTCGTCAGTTGGCTATTCTTAAAGCCAATGCCGCTTGATTAAGAACTATCGGCTGGCTTTTCTCATCAACATCGGTAAGGCAGACAGGAACGCGAGGAACCCCAACGCTAAATAGACGGAAAGGCGATCGCCCCCCTGAAAGGCTGCATAACCAGACACTCCTAACCAACTGTAGGCCAGGGTCAGCGGCAGCAATCCCAGAAAGGTGCCCACAGCATAGGTTTTTAGATCAATTGATGTCAGGCCAAACAAAAAGTTGACCAGACTGAAGGGGGATAAGGGTGTGAATCGGGTGGCCAGCACGATGGTAAAGGGATAGCGTGCGATCGCCCGATTCAACCGTTGCAGTAATGGATGATGCCCAAAATAGTGTGCAAACCGCCTTTGTAACAGATAGCGAGCCAGGGCAAAAGCCCCCATTGCCCCCAGCGTACTCCCAATCAAGGACCACACGGTTCCCCAAATTATGCCAAACACGGCTCCCCCCACGACCGCAAGGACATTACCCGGAAACCCCAGAGACAATGCCACTGTAAACAGCAGGACAAAGCAAAAAGGCGCAAATCCACCCAGTTGGCGAAACACCGCCGTTAACAAAGCGTCATCAAACAGCATTCGGGCCGGACTATAGAGGCAAATACCCACTACCGCAACCAGGAATAACCCCAGCCAACTGATGACTCTATAGGAATGTTTGGTTTGCATCCGGTGGTAACTCTTTATTCAGGCGGCTAACGGCATTATCCCAGGACAATCCTATCCTGCGACTTCATCAGCTCCAGGTTTAATATCCCTAAACACCGCTTGCCAAACCCCATCCGGTCAACTCGGCGATCGGGGGTGAGCAGATCTGAGTGACTCAAAAAAAATTAGACAAATTCCTTGTGCTCCAAGATGTTATGCTATTATCAATAATCGTGGATAGCGAGGGTCGGTGCCCGAGTGGTTAATGGGGGCGGACTGTAAATCCGCTGGCTACGCCTACGCTGGTTCAAATCCAGCCCGGCCCATCCACGACCATTAAAAATGCAAATTGCATTTTTAATCTTCAATACAAGCTTGCCCGTGTGGCTCAGTGGTAGAGCACACCCTTGGTAAGGGTGAGGTCACGAGTTCAATCCTCGTCACGGGCTTAGTAACGATAAGGTTCTGAGCGGTTGGACATCTTTTCTGATCTACGGTTGCTCCAGAGTTGTGCCAGCAATACAGCCGCTTTTTGTCATTCTAAATTCGCTCCTAACCTTTGGTCTTTTCCTAAAGGTTGAATATTGCGGAATCGGTTAGTTCATAGAAAGGTTATGTACCGTTTCTCCGAAATGCCGTCCACAGATTTAAGACACGACCAGTTTTCCTCCTGAAAACGATGTGTACAACCTGATACGTATTCTTAGCCTGTTAGGTGATCTGTCTGAAGCCTCAGTATTCGCAGCTAAATCCGGTATGAGGTTAGCCATTAGGCGGAAATTCGCCTAACTTCCTTGTAGATTCGTTACTTCAGGCGTTAGCATGAATTCAGCGTCATCTTTGTTACCAGATGACGATGCTGAATTCTGCAATTTCCATGGACCCTAGTCCATTACCACATAGTAAAAGCCTCCTGTAGCCTGGTGAACCTCATCTCTCTGGGCGAGGGAGATTGAGGAGAATACGATGCTAACCCAGGAAGGACGTGCTTCTCTGTCGGAAACTTCCGATTGGAATCGACTGAAGCTTGAATTAAACCAGCTACCACCTGTGGACGTGGGCGATTTTATAGTCGATTTATCTCCAGATCGACGAGCGATCGCATTTCGGTTGCTGAACAAAAACCAGGCAACTGATGTGTTTGAATATTTACCTCCCGAAGTCCGTGAAGAACTGATTGGTTCGCTTCACGCGGCCCAGGTGCGGCATCTGGTTGAAGACATGCGTCCGGATGATCGCGCCGAGTTATTTGATGAATTACCGGCGGGAGTTGTGCGGCGGTTAATTCAAAATTTGAGTCCGGAGGAACGGCAAGCAACGGCCACGATCCTGGGTTATCCCGAAGGTACAACTGGACGGATCATGACAACCGAATATGTGCGGTTGCAACAGGGGTTAACCGTTGCGGAAGCACTGAGTAAAATTCGGCTGGATGATGAGGATAAGGAAACTATTTATTACGCCTACGTCACAGATAACAATCGCAAGCTAGTGCAGGTTGTATCGTTGCGGCAATTATTGTTTTCACTGCCCAATGCCTTGATTGGCGATATTGCCAGTGATCGCGTGATTAAGGTCCATACCGAAACGGTGCAGGAAGAGACGGCCCGCTTAATGAAACGCTACGACTTACTGGCAGTGCCTGTGGTAGATCGGGAAGACCGCCTGGTTGGCATTGTCACGATTGACGACATCGTAGACGTGTTAGAAGAGGAAGCCACCGAAGATATTCAAAAGCTGGCGGGTGGCGGCGGGGATGAATCGGCCCTCTCCCCACCTCAAATTACCATTCGGAAGCGCTTACCCTGGTTAGTATTGAATATTGCCCTCTACATTGGGGCGGCCAGCGCGATCGCCCCCTTCCAGTCAACAATTTCAGTGGTGCCGGTGCTGGCGGTGATTATGCCCATTCTGGCGAATAGTAGCGGTAATGTGGCATTTCAAGTCCTATCGGTCACGGTACGCGGTTTGGGGGTCGGCGAAGTCACGCCAGATGATACGTTCCGTGTACTACGAAAAGAAATGCTGGCAGGGTTGGGAACTGCGATCGCGTTGGGAGTCTGTCTAGCCCTCCTCTCGCTAATCTGGGCACAACCTCACGAGCGTTGGGTTTCCATTGTTGCAGGGCTGGTGATGGCAACCAATATTTGTATTGCCTGCACCCTGGGAACTTTACTCCCGATGGGATTGAAGCGGCTAAATCTCGATCCGGCGTTAATCAGCGGCCCTCTGCTGACAACAACTCTAGACACGGTTGGGTTTTTAACCTTTCTTTCCCTCACCGCCTTGACGCTTAAGTTCATTGTTCCAGCATAATTGGGGATCGATTTAACCCAGAAGATACAAAAAACCAGGACACAGAAGAACCTGTGCACCTGGTAGTGGTCAGTCAATTAATGATTGACGGGTAGCCAAAATTCAGGTTGTTGATTTGGGGTTAAATTTTGCGGGTCTTCGACCCGTCAAAATTTTCCTGACGGAACATTAGAACGAGTCTGATGCTGTCAAGAATTAAACGTGATCAGGGGTGTGTACTCACCTGATGGCGATACACGGCCCCTGAAGTATTGCTTACACCGCAACCAATTGCGGCGTAGATGCAAAGTAGGTATTTTGTTCAGCCCGCAGCTTGTCACACAGGCGGCCTGCCGGTAATTCCACGTCATCGTAGGTCAACACCTGATCTTTCGCCACATCGCGCTTCAGGCGGCACCCCTCGGCCAAGCCCACGGGAAGCAGATTGTCTGCCAGCGTGATGGCAGACGTTTCGCACTGGCCGTAGGTCATGTAGCCGCCAATCTCATCCAAAGTTTCACCAGCTTTGAGGTCAATTTTGGCCGTGGTGACTACATCCACGCGGGGTGCCCCCAACGGAGCCATCACCGCATCACCAAAAAGCACTACCCGCGCGACGGAGAGGGGTACCTCAAAATGGCAGAGGTGGTAAGGGGTGTAGAAGCTGTACAATGGCCCCTCCCCTAACTTGTAAAGATTCAAGTAGTGTTGCTGTTTGGGGTCGTCGTGGGTGCCGAACACATACACACCAGGACCTGGCTTCACGGCAACCACATAGTCTACAATGCCACCCAGTTCTTTGAGTTGGTCCACATCGTAAAGCTTGGTCAGGTCATCAATGTGGCCAGTGTAGTTCAGGTTAAATTGCTTCACCAACTCATCCTGGTGCCGCATGAAATCATAACCCAGCATTCCCCGTTTGGCGATCGTCATGCCAGTGGCATTGGCCACGATCGCCTGTTCAAAGGAAATTTTGGTCCCGTCCGCAAAACTCGTCACCATGTGGACATTCTGGCCCCATTTTTCTGCAAACCCTTTTTGAGTGGTGGGGTTGCGATAGGGATCTTGTAAGCCTTTGATGTTGCCGCATACCAATGGAGTAACGCCCAAGCTCTTGACATAACGGTACAAATTCATTTCAACACCGGGCTGGTCGCCATCACAAGCGGACAGAATCACGCCTGCTTTGTCGGCATACACCTTCAAAATCGGGCCAATGGTGCCATCCAACTCTGCATTCATGAGAATGACGTGTTTCTGGTGGGCGATCGCCTCCAGCACCACCTGAGCACCAAACTCGACCGCTCCCGTCACCTCAATCAGGGCATCAATCCCCTCGGCGCGGCACAGCAACATGGCATCATCAGTTACCGCATACTGACCACGCGCGATCGCCGCTTCCAGATCACCAACGGTTTTGACCACCTGAAATTCTTCAATGCCTGCTTCCGTGTAGGCCCGCTTTGCCTTCTCCACATTGCGGTTGAAAATGGCAACCAGTTCCATCCCCGGCACCGAGTTCACAATTTGATTGGCAATGCCCCGTCCCATGAAGCCAGAGCCAATCATCCCGACCCGCACTGGATTTCCAGCTTCCTGACGGGCTTTGAGCGCTGTATCTACGATAAACATCTTAACTCCTGAAAACTACCCAACCAAAAAAGCCACCGTCGATTCAGCCATTACACCGGAACCGGCTCAAACAAGGCCCAGGCTGCATCTTTTTCTGAAATCACCGTCACAGGCATCGGCCATTCAATGCCAAACGCAGGGTCGTTATAGCGTAAACCTCGCTCGTAGCCGGGAGTGTAGAATTCCCCCACCTGATAAACCACTTCAGCCCCATCCGTCAAAGCTTGATAACCATGAGCAAACATTTCAGGCACGTAAAGGGCGCGATGATTGTCTGCGGTTAGCTCTACACCAATATGTTGTAAGTAGGTGGGAGAATCAGGACGCATATCGATAATGACATCGTAAATCGCACCCTTAGTACAGCGCACCAATTTAGTCTCTGCGGCGGGGGGCAGTTGATAATGCATCCCTCGCAGGGTTCCCGCCTTGTAATTGAAGGACAGATTGCACTGAGCTACCGTAGGCTTCAATCCGTGGGCTTCAAATTCTTGAGCGCAGAAAGTTCTGGCAAATGCACCCCGATGATCTGCCCGCAGGTCAAGATCAATAATGTAAGCGTCTTTGAGTTTTGTTTGAGTAAAAATCATTACTTGCTCCAGAAGAAGTCTTTGTCAATTTGTTGAGTCCGAATTAAGTACTCCAATTGTTTCAAACGAGTGAAACCACGGTACTCAAACACTTCTTGAGTCATGTCAATTTGAGAAAAGACATCAAAGAGTTGTTGAGCACCCCGGCGAGCATTCCACTCACATTTGAATCCCGGCAGTTGGGTGTTGATTTTCTCAAACGAAACTCGGTAACTGCGGTTATCTGCACCATTGTTCCCAAAACTGAGCTGGCAACCGGTGAAAACGTCTGCAACGATTTCAGCAATCTCCTTGACCTGGTAGTTGTTGGAGGTATCGCCGACGTTGAAAATTTGGTTATGCACAATATCCCGTGGTGCTTCCAATACACATAACAGTGCCTTAGCAATATCCAGCGCGTGTACCAGAGGTCGCCAGGGTGTACCATCACTGGTCATCTTAATTTCTTTCGTCGTCCAGGCCAAACCAGACAAATTGTTCAGCACAATGTCGAAGCGCATCCGGGGCGATGCTCCAAAGGCTGTGGCATTTCTCATAAAAGTGGGGGAGAAATTATCGTCTGCCATCTTGGTGACATCCCGCTCAACTAATGCCTTGCATTCGGCATAGGCTGTTTGGGGATTGACGGGAGTTGCTTCAGTCACATCTCCTTCACTTGCGACCCCGTAAACACTACAGGAAGACATGTAAACAAACCGCTTAATTCCTGCTTGCTTGGCCAGTTCCGCTAGTCGGACGGAACCTTTGTGGTTGATGTCGTAGGTGATGGTGGGAGACAGTTGCCCGGTGGGATCGTTGGAGAGTTCGGCCATGTGGACGATCGCGTCTACTCCTTGCAAATCCTCCAGGCTGATATGCCGAATATCTTTGTTCAAGGTTTGGGCCGTCTGATGAGTACCGTTGTAGAGCCAACCGGACTTGTAGAAACCCGTATCGACTGCAATCACTTCATGGCCCTGCTCCAGCAGCAGAGGCGCAAACAAGCAGCCAAGATAACCTTCTGTGCCAGTAACCAGTACTTTCATAAATCACCTATGCGCGAATTGCGAATTGTTGGGTTTTGGGAGCGGGAACTTGCGCGGCTACTGCTTTACCAATTTCAAGGGAAGAGGTAGCAGCCGGGGAAGGAGCATTGCAAACATGGACCGCGTTTTCGGCCTGAATGATCAGAAAATCATCCACCAAATTACCGTCATTCATTAGAGCTTGTGCTCGAACTCCGGCATGGGTAGGAATGACATCCTCCATCTGAACGGCTGGAATCAGGCGTTGCAAACTTTGCACAAACACGGCTTTGCTGAAGGACCGCACCATTTCTTTGATGCCCTCATCGGCAAATTTGGATGCAAGTTTCCAGAAAGCGGGATAAGTCATCACTTCAGCGAAATCTTTGAGATCAAAATCGTTTTTTTTGTAACCTTCCCGTTTCAGACTTAAAACGGCGTTGGGGCCAGCATGGACACTACCATCAATCATCTTGGTGAAGTGAACTCCCAGGAAGGGGAATGCTGGGTTGGGCACGGGGTAAATCAGGGTGTTGACCAGGTACCGTTTTTCAGGCACCAGTTCGTAGTATTCCCCGCGAAACGGAACGATTTTGGCCTGCGGATCGACTCCGCCCATTTTGGCAATGCGATCGCTGTACAGTCCCGCACAGTTAATGATGCAACCTGCTTCAAAGGTGCCTTGATTGGTTTCCAGGGCTTTCCCCTGAGGGGTGTCGATGATCTTCAACACTTTAGTGTTGAGTCTTAAATCGCCGCCCTGAAGCCGGATCAGTTCGGCGTATTTCAGGCAGACTTGCTTGTAGTCTGCAATTCCCGTTGAGAAAACGCGGATTCCGGCGATGCTGCTAACGTGCGGCTCTATCTCCTGCACCTCTGCCGCCGTGATGCGAGCTACTTTGATGCCATTTTGTAGGCCGCGCTGGTAAAGGTTTTCCAGCAAGGGCAGTTCCCTTTCTTCCGTGGCAACGATCACCTTGCCACAAACTTCATGGGGCAGGTTGTGTTCCTGACAAAATTCCACCATCGATTGGGCACCCTCACGGCAGAATTTAGCCTTGAAACTACCAGGTTTGTAATAGACCCCAGAGTGGATGACTCCACTGTTATTGCCAGTTTGGTGAAATGCCCATTGGCTTTCCTTCTCTAGCACTAGAATGCGAGCATTTGGATAGCGTTTACCAAGCGCCATACCCGTCGAAAGACCAACAATTCCACCACCAATAATTGCAAAATCGTACATTAATGTTTTGCTCCAAAATTTTATATTCAGGCAAGTTTCCCGCCCATGGACGAATTACCAAACTTTCCAGGGAGCTTTACCTTTTTGCCACAAACCTTCCAGATAATTTTTATCTTTCAGGGTATCCATCGGTTGCCAAAAACCATCATGTTTAAAGGCAGAAAGCTGTCCTGAATGGGCTAATTTTTGCAGTGGTTCTTGTTCCCAGGTTGTGGTGTCATCTGCAATATAGTCAATGACTTCTGGTTCCAAAACGAAGTAACCACCGTTGATGTAAGCACCATCACCATCAGGTTTTTCGTGGAAAGAGGAGATTAATGTTTGGCCTTGATGCAGGGCGATCGCGCCAAAACGACCTGGGGGTTGAACCGCCGTCAGCGTCGCTAATGTGCCTTGAGCATTATGGAACTGAATTAATTCAGTCACATTGACATCGCTCACACCATCACCATAGGTGAAGCAAAAGGTTTCATTCCCAACGTGTTCCCGAACTCGCTTGAGTCGTCCACCCGTTAATGTATTTTCCCCAGTGTCCACCAGCGTCACACGCCAGGGTTCCGCATTTCCTGTATGCACATCCATTCGATTAGTTCGCATATCGAATGTGACATCAGACATTCTGAGGAAGTAATTGGCGAAATACTCCTTAATGACATACCCTTTGTAGCCACAGCAAATGATAAATTCATTGATGCCATGCGCCGAATAAATTTTCATGATGTGCCACAAAACAGGCTGACCACCAATTTCAACCATTGGCTTTGGTTTAATTGCTGTTTCTTCACTTAAACGTGTACCCAATCCCCCGGCAAGGATGACTGCTTTCATAATTAAATGACCTTTAAGGATGACGACCCATCAACACTGAGATAATCCTAATGGCAGGACTTCGGTTATGTCTGTAAAGTAACGGTGAGCAGAATTGCACAATCTGTAAAAAGATCAGTAAGAGTTCTGTAAAGTTTATTTGGTACTGCTGATGAACGAGTTATGCAGTTCATTTCCGGCGCTTTAGTAAAAGTACTCAAATAACTAGAGGAATGACCTGAGCGGTGGTGATCGAGTCAAGTTCAGCGATTCGATCGCAAACCTCTGTTGACTTCATGCAGCATGAATGGGAGCAATTCAAAAATAGAGTTCCCCCTTTCGCAATGAGTTTACCGAGTCAGAAAAAATTGTAATTTCTCCTCAACAATTTTATAAGTATTTTCTAACTGAAGAAATTGAATGATGTTGTTTTTGGAGCGTGATTGTTTGACTTGAGGCGATCGCAGATTCCCTCGTATGCTGAAGGGCAAATCAATAAGGGATCAAGTCACGTATGATTGCGGATCAACAACGACCCAGAGTCGTGGTGGTGGGGGCAGGTTGGGCTGGATTAGGGGCAACTGATTACCTGGTACAGCAAGGATATGAGGTAACGCTGCTGGAGGCAGGGGGGTCTCCTGGTGGGCTAGTAGCAGGCTGGCAAACGGCGCAGGGGCGCTCTGTAGAAGCCGGAATTCATGGATTTTGGTATCCATATCGCAATATTTTTGCACTCATCGATCGCTTGAAGTTACACCCCTTCACCCCCTGGACTCAGTCTTCCCAGTACTCACCCGCCGGGTTAGAAGTAGAATCCCCCATTTTTCAGCAGGAACCCCGATTACCCACCCCACTGGGCACGTTTCTCTATACCCGCTTCAAACGCCTGCCCTTGAGCGATCGCCTATCGGCTCTCCCCTTGCTCTATGCCGTGGTTGATTTTGACAATTCTGATGCCGCCTGGAAGCGCTATGACTCAGTGACAGCCAGGGAACTGTTCAAACAGTTTGGGGTGTCGGCTCGGCTTTATCAGGAATCGTTTGAGCCGATGTTGCTGGTAGGGCTATTTGCACCGGGTGAGCAATGTTCGGCGGCGGCGGCGTTGGGTATGTTGTATTACTTCATCCTGGCCCATCAGCCTGATTTTGATGTGGTGTGGTGTCGTGGAACTGTCGGAAATTTAATTTTCCGCCCCTGGGTTGAGCAGATTGAGCAGGCCGGGGGCCGAGTGCTGACCCATCACCGGGTCACCGATCTGGTCCTGCGGGAGCAAGAAACCGGCGGGGCCGGATTGGAAGTCGCTGGGGTGGTGTGTGGCGAGGAGGTGTTTGAGGCGGATGCAGTCATCTTTGCTGTAGGTGTCACAGGGATGCAAAAAATTGTGAGCCATAGTCCCAGTTTGCGACGATTCCCGGAGTTTTGTAATTTGATGAATCTGGGCGCGATCGATGGGCTGGCAACCCGGCTATGGTTCGATCGCCGCGTGTCAGTGCCACTCCCCTCCAATGCATGCTTTGGGTTTGATGCCACTACAGGATGGACATTTTTTGACCTCAATGCCCTACATGACGAATGGCGACAAGAACCAGGAAGCGTGATTGAAGCGGATTTCTACCATGCGAATCAACTGTTGCCAATGGAGGATGACCAGATTATTGCCAAGGTGCAGCGCGATCTCGCTACTTGTGTCCCTGGGTTTCGAGCGGCCAGAGTGATTGATAGTAGCGTTGTGCGGCTACCAAAAGCTGTAACTCATTTTGCCCCTGGAAGTTACGCCTCCATGTTGCCGAGTGTGACCCCGCTCCGGAATGTATTCATGAGTGGGGATTGGGTTATCACTCGACATGGTTCCTGGTCACAAGAAAAAGCTTACGTCACCGGCTTGGAAGCGGCCAATCGGGTGATTCAGCAGTTGGGTCAGGGGCTGCCTGCCCCGATTATTCCAGTGGAGCCAGATGAACTTCATATTCAGGTTGCGCGATCGCTGAACCGCACTGCCCGGAGTTGGATAGAGCAGGTGTTACCGTCAATCTGGTTGCCGTAAGGCGATCGCCTTCACGCCGTTCTCACGGTCAGCAGAGGCGGACGTAAGCACAAATACGCTAACGGCCCAAAGAGCGGAATCAGAGCGGTGAGCCAGAACAATTGGGAGTTGCTGGTTAACCCTCGTCGTGCCATGTCATCGCTGAGCAACGTGGGATAGGGAAACAACAGTCCAAACAAACAAACGGCCAGTGTCATCCCATGCACAAAGCGATTGGTTGAAAATTCTTGCCAGAACGCAGCCCAATCTCCAAAAAACACGGCAAGGGCCAGTAGCGCCAGGGTACTGAAGGTTAGAATGATGCCCGTCGATCGCGAATCAAGGATAGTTAACCAGGAGTCCTTTTGACCAACAAAATCCTGGCTCGGTTGGCGCAATGCCAGGTAGGGAATCAGCGCCACCACCCCAGAAGCTAAAGCGGCCATCATAAACGCCCAGGCGGGTAACGCTTGCATTCGCCCATCAGCAAAAATGAGACAACTATAAATCAGCAGCCAGATGCCCACCAGACTAAACAGGGAAATGATCACCGGGTTAAGCAGGGGCATCTTGCCGGAAATTAGGGTTTGTAGGGGCTGGAGGGTATCAGGTTGGAGGGGCGGGGAGAAGAGGAGAACATAGAGAATAAATCCCGCCCATACCAGCCAGAGTCCTAATTGTCGTGTCATTTGCCGATCAAAAATTAACAACGGTTCCCATTGTCTAAGGCCGCATTGCTGAATTGGAACCGCCACAAGGAAGAGCTGCCTGCAAAGCTCAAGGGGGGGGTAACAAGTACTTTCTATGTTCAAATCTAAGATTAAAAACTGGGGCGCTAGGATTCGAACCTAGGAATGGCGGGACCAAAACCCGCTGCCTTACCACTTGGCGACGCCCCATCGCATATCGCAACATTTGGAATTCTAGCAGCTATTGGGGGAGAAGTGTCAACAAATTTGGAGAAAATTTTGAAGTAGGGGCGATCGCAAGACCACAACCTGAAATCTATCGAAAGATTTAACAACAGGTTAAAAAGTATCACTTGACACGTTTTACTGCTTTCCTACGCCCAACATTTTGCTGAATCTGACTGCTTTGTATCGACTAATACGGTTCTTAAGGCGGACCCATCCTGTTAATAAATCAGTTGCTCAAATTGGTGTTGCATCCTCCGACTTGCCATTCAGGAGGTACAGACCCGGTTGAGTTCTGTAAAATGCTCTCAAACCATTTGGATTTAGACCCGTGAACTTCAGTGACTACAATCCAGGGGATTTCTACGACGAGTTGTTTGTCGCTCAGGGGCAGCCTCGTCCCGATGCCATGCCATTGATCGATCGCATTACCTCTTTAGGCATGGCGGAGGTATTGCGTCGCCAGCAAGCGGCCCAAATCGCCCTGTTCAAGCTGGGGGTAACGTTTAATGTTTACAGCGACAACCAGGGAACAGAGCGAATTTTACCGTTTGACATTATTCCCCGGATTGTGTCGGCGGATGATTGGGAGGTGTTGGAGCGGGGCCTGAAGCAGCGCATTCATGCCTTGAATCTTTTCCTGGCAGACATTTACTCCGATCAAAAGATTCTGGCTGATGGAGTCATTCCGGCGGAAATTGTGTTTTCGGCTAGCGGGTTTCTGAAGCCTTGTATGGGGTTGCAACCGCCAGAGGGAATTTGGTGCCATGTGACGGGGACGGATTTAGTCCGCGATCGCAATGGGCGCTGGTATGTGTTGGAAGACAATCTGCGTTGTCCATCTGGCGTTTCTTATGTGTTGGAGAATCGCCGCGTGATGAAGAGCACCTTCCCGCTGGTGTTCGACACCATGAAAATTCAGCCCGTGGAGGAATATCCCAGTCAATTGCTGGAAACCCTGCTCAACCTAGCACCGTCTCATCTGATTGACCCTACAGTTGTTGTTTTGACACCGGGTATCTATAACTCCGCCTACTTTGAGCATTCCTTTCTGGCGCAACAGATGGGGGCGCAACTGGTGGAAGGGCGAGATTTAGTCGTGGCAGATGGCTATCTCCAGATGCGAACGACTAAGGGGTTGCAGCGGGTCGATGTGATTTACCGTCGAATCGACGATGACTTCATTGATCCGACCGTATTCCGGCCTGATTCCACATTGGGGATACCGGGATTAATGGAAGTCTACCGGGCGGGGCGGGTGGCGATCGCCAATGCATTAGGCACCGGTGTTGCCGATGATAAGGTCATCTATTCCTACGTTCCCGACATGATTCGCTATTACCTGGACGAAGACCCAATCCTGGCAAATGTCCCGACGTACCTGTGCTGGGAACCGACGCAACAGGCTCATGTCTTGGCCAACCTCGATAAATTAGTTGTGAAGTCGGCGGGAGAGTCGGGTGGTTATGGGATGCTAATTGGCCCCCATGCATCTCAGGCCGAACGGGATGAATTCGCAGCCAAAATCAAAGCCTTCCCCCGCAACTACATCGCTCAACCCACCCTCTGTCTATCACGGGTTCCGGCCCTGATCGACAACAACTTTGAGGGCTGTCATGTTGATCTCCGCCCCTATATCCTTTATGGCAAACAAATTTTCGTGAATCCGGGTGGCTTAACGCGGGTGGCGCTGCGGCGGGGGTCGCTCGTGGTCAACTCTTCCCAGGGTGGGGGGAGCAAAGATACCTGGGTTGTTTGTAAATAGGAAGATTTATGCTCAGTCGCGTTGCTGATTCAATCTACTGGCTAAACCGCTACGTAGAACGGGCAGAAAATGTTGCTCGATTTGTTGAGGTGAACTTGAACTTACTGCTGGATTCTCCCAGTGGGACGACGCAACAATGGGAACCCATTATGTTGACGACGGGCGATTTGCCCCTGTTCAAAAGTCGGCATGGGGCGGTAACTGCCGAGAAAGTCATCCGATTTTTGACATTTGATGTGGAATATCCCAATTCCATTATCTCCTGTCTGCGCTCTGCCCGCGAGAATGCCCGCTCGATTCGGGAAGTCATTTCTTCGGAAATGTGGGAACAGGTGAATTCGTTTTACCTGATGGTGACGGAGGTGGCAAAGTCGGATTCTCTCTCCGATCTATCGGCGGTGTTGAAGTTTTTTGGGGACGTGAAACTGCAAAGTCATCTCTTTGCTGGGGTGATGGATGCGACCATGACTCACAACGAGGGCTGGCATTTTGGCCAGATTGGCCGCTTGATTGAACGGGCAGACAAAACCGCTCGCATTTTGGATGTGAAGTATTACATCCTGTTGCCGTCAATCAATGACGTGGGCAGTACCCTCGACGAGTTGCAATGGATGGCATTGCTCAAATCGGCCAGCGCCTATGAGATGTATCGCAAGCAAGGATGTCATCGAATTACACCGAACGCAGTCGCCGAATTTTTGGTGCTGGATGCCGAATTCCCCCGTTCTGTGCGATCCTGTATTCTGAGCGCCGAGCGATCGCTCCATCACATTACGGGCACACCTGTCGGGAGTTGGCGGATTCCGATCGAACGGGCGATGGGTAGACTCCGCGCTGATTTGGACTACATTACCATTGATGAAATCTTTGACACTGGCCTACACGAGTATTTAGACGGATTGCAAAGTCGGATGAATGAAGTCGGTGCGAAAATTTTTGAGACATTTTTTGCGCTCCAGCCTGTCGCTTAAGGATCGCAGAGGGCAGTAGGGAGAATTCGTGAAGTACCAGATTCAACACACAACCCAATATCAGTACGATGAGCCTGTCAAGTTACAACCCCACGTCATCCGGTTGCGTCCGAGAAGTGATGGCAGCCAGATGCTACAATCCTTTGCCTTGACGATTTCTCCAACGCCCCAGCAGATCAGTCAGGTGGTGGATCTGGATGGTAACTCGTTGATTCATGTGTGGTTTGCGCCGGAAGCAACGCGATCGCTGCTCATTCAAACGATGTCTCAAGTCGAGACTACCCGCACGAATCCCTTCGATTATTTATTGGAACCGTGGGCTGTCACAGTCCCATTCGACTATCCCTCACGATTGCTGACTCAATTGCACTCCTACCTGCAAGGGCAACACCCTGGTCTTGCAACGGCTGTAGATCCGGCAATTGTGCAATTGGCTCAAGAGGTCTGGCTCAAGTCGGATGGGTATCCCGCCCAATTCTTGGCCGAGTTGAATCAGCAAATTTATGCCCAATGCCAATACGTGCTACGGGAGACGGGAAATCCCCTACTACCGGGAATCACCTGGATGCAAAAAGCGGGATCATGTCGAGATTTTGCGGTGTTGTTTATGGAAGTATGTCGGGTGGTAGGACTGGCAACCCGCTTTGTGAGTGGGTATCAGGAGGGTGATCCTGATACCCGCGATCGCCATCTCCATGCCTGGGTGGAGGCGTATCTACCGGGGGCGGGCTGGCGAGGCTATGACCCCACCCAGGGATTAGCCGTCAGCGATCGCCATGTCGCTCTCGTGGCGAGTGCATTCCCCCGTGATGCTGCGCCTGTATCTGGGTCCTTCAATCCTGGTGGCGTTTCATCCCACATGACATATCAGTTGATGATTCAGGTGGGGTGATCATGTCACCTGAATCATCGTCATTCCCTGTCCTATGCTTCAATCATCACTCGTAAATTGCCTCGTTTTTTCGACACTCGGCAGGCGGTTGAACCATTAGACCGCTCAAATTCAAGATCCAGTAAAGTCGGACCCACCCGCAGGTTTTGTAACGATAAATGGTTGATGGACGGGGGCAACGCCGGATCAATGATCCGCAAGGTATTGGTGGGAGCATCGGGCACCAGGTTTACCATCATTTGCAGCAATTGGAAGACGCTGCCAGTAGCCCATGCCTGGGGTGTACAGGCAACGGGATACTGAACGGGATCATTGCCATCGGTGCGTTCAAAGCCACAGAACAATTCTGGTGGTCGCTGATAGGGTTGGCGCTTGGTCATGTCGAGAATGCCTTCCGCCAGTTCCAGCGCTTGATCGATCAGGCCGAGCGATCGCAGGCCCACTGCAATCAAGGCATTGTCATGGGGCCAGACGGAGCCGATGTGATAACCCATCGGATTGTAAGCGGGGGATAGTTGACTCAACGTGCGAATTCCCCAGCCGTTGAACATATCAGGTGCGCGTAACCGTTCCGCTACACTGTAGGCTTTTTCTGGGGTAAAGATGCCCAGATTCAAGCAGTGACCAGGATTGGAGGTAATGCTGTCTACAGGTTTGCCTTCTCCATCCAGAGCCAGAGCGCAGTAATCTTGATCTTCCATCCAAAAGTCTCGATTAAACCGGACTTTGAGATCGCGGGCTTCTTCTTCCCAACGTTCCGCCAGATCGATGCGTTTTTTCATCCGAGCGATTTGCGCCAGCCGAATTTTGGCGGCGTAAACATAACCCTGCACCTCACACAGCGCGATCGCGCCCTGGGCTAACTGGCCCTTCCGATTCACGATGCAATCCCCCGAATCCTTCCAGCCCTGGTTATCCAATCCCCGGCGCGACTTGCGGAAATAGCTGAGGTAGCTGGTTTCCCGCATGGTGCGATCGATCCAATCCATTGCGGCCAGGGCATTGGGCCAGAGGTTCTCCAGGGTCTCATGATCAGCCGTCCAGGCAAAATATTCCACATAGAGCATTAACCACAGCGGAGTCGCATCCACCGTGCCGTAGTAGGGGGTGTGGGGAATTTCCTGGCAACGAGCCATTTCACCAAACCGGATTTCGTGCAAGATTTTACCTGGTTGCTCATCTCGCCACTCGTCCTCCTCCTTGCCCTGGTAATAAGCCAAAATTTTCAGGGTTTCCCGCGCAATTTGCGGATCCAGCATCAACGTTTGCGATGCGGCGATGATGGAGTCTCGGCCAAACAGAGTCGAAAACCAGGGCACCCCAGCCGATAGGGCTTTACCCTTACTAAAGGACTGGCGCAACAGGTAAACGTCCTGTTCACCGCGTTCGATGATCTGGTTAAACGTATTTTTGTCAGCTCGAATTTGGGTCACTTGTTGCCGCCAGGTTTGCTCCTCCATCAATTCGGCAGCTTTTGCCTGGGGTAGGGTCATGGGGGCATTCACCGTGGAGGCGGGATGTCCACTGATTAACATTTGCAGGCGGTAGCCCAGAGTTAACTTTTCGTGGGGTTGCATTTCTAACCGCCAAATTGCAGTGTTGCCTTGCATGGCATCGGGCATGCGGTCGGTGAAGGCAATCCGGCTTTCTAAGATGGCTCCATCTAGCCCCTGGTAAGCCAGACTAAATTCAGTGGGGGTCGGGTAAGGAATGGAGAAGAGGGCGTGGGCAATGTCGGCTTTGTCATTGGCCCCCTGAGCTGCATCGTCCGATCGCGGAGCAGGGGCAGCCGATGGTTCATACGGTTCTGGCTCCCGTTCTTCTGGCTCTGGCTGTTGGGGTGCTCCACCCTGGTCTACGTCTTGTTGGAAGACAACTTCCGATTGAGGTTGAACCAGACGTAATAAGCGGCCCTGCTGTTCTCGGTTGAAGCCGCGAATTTGAAAGAGATCGACAAAGTCGGCATCAAAACTGAGGCTAATTTCAAAGCGGACGCAATTTGTGCTGTAGTTGGCGATTTCGATTTCTTCAAATAGGCCGCCATTTAATACCAGTTCACGCTTGATGCCAATCGATTCGGCTTTGATGCTGTCGCCTTTGGCACTGTCGCCCAGGTGGGGGTTCGTACACAGGACAGAGAGAACAAATCCTTTGTCAGCCGTACTGCTGAGAAGAATGGGCGATCGCCCGTCGATTTGTAATTCCAATCGGCTCAGATACCGAGTGTCGTTGCAGAATAAGCCCATGCTGGCGTTGCGATCGTCCCCAATACAACTGCCCAAAATGCTTCCTAGGGTATCAGTCAATAAAAACAGATCGTCATCTTTAAGGGTGAGGGTGGGTTGGGGACGTTCTGCAAAAACACAAGGCCACTCTGGAATTGGAAATTGGTCGGCGCGAACAAAGGAACGACCATCGATATTAATTGTCTCTAATGCCATGCCATCCATACGCTATCAGTGGGTATGCTATCAGTGAGTGTGCAATAATTCACGGCCTGCCAGGTTCCAATGTAATCTGGAGGGCGCTAGAACTCCAGAAGAGTTAGACATACGAGTCAATGCTGACAGGTTTAGCAATTCCCCTGCCAATCTCTTCTAAAATTGCCTCAAGATGCCCTTAAACGGAAGTGTAACGGATTCAATCTGATCGTTACTTTGTGATGACCGACAGAATATGAGTTCTTAATTAAGCTACCTTAAATCTCGGATTGGCTCGAAGTGCTTCTGGTTGAAATGTTTGTGCCCAATCAATCACCTCGACAGAAATTTCCTCTGTTTTTTGCTTAAGTAATAGGGCGGTGTAGTGCGTGCGCTGTTTGACAATGAGCGCACAGTAATCGGTGCCCTGAATCGTCGCATGATGAAAATTTTCAAACTGAAGCGATGACATGAGGAGCGATCGCAATCCGAGGGCTTGAAAAATAGTTTGCACCCAACTCATGCTACTGCTATCGGGTGTTGTGAAATACTCTTTGGGCAGACCATTGAGGTCAAAAATGGCTGCGCCAATCACATCATTAAGATAAGACATCGCTGAGTGATTGGAGGAGGAATTGAACTCAGCATCGATTAAAGGAGGCATTGACACTCACCAAGAAACGAAACCGTGCACAGAACGACCGTCTGCTTGCTTGATCTGTAGCTGTGTGATGCAGCCCTAGGAGGAAAAGACAAGCCGATTAATTGCATATTTTCTGCGTCTTGATAGTTGCTGAAAGTATGCCGGGTTAATTTCTTAGTCCTTCGACCTTCGTCCCTTCAGTCTAAACGATGGACGCGAAACGATGGATCGAATATCAACGAATTTCAACTTGGGATAAGGTTGCTCAACCAAATTCAGCCCCATTTAGAGAAGAACGTTGAATTAATTTGATACTGTGCGGCTTGACTCAGAAATCATCGAACTGAAATTTCCCCGGTGGGAGTTTGACTCCATCATAGAAAGATTTGCCATAGGACGGCATGGAGATAAGTACGAATAAATGGTGTTCTATATGTATCCTAGACAACAAAATATTGGTTTTACGACCGTAAGATCTCGCATAGAGTAACCCCAAAATAAAGGGCAACGAACGTTCATCGCTGCCCCTCACCCACTCTCATGTCATGTAGAAACGTCTTTTGTTAGCACTGGCATTACCAATCCTGTGCTTATTGCCTGCTGGTTATCCCTGATTGCGAATTTGTCGAGCTAAATCAAGCAAATGCCCCCACCGTTTTTGTAGTTGTTTTGCCGTTAGCTTCAGTTGACGGGCAATCTCTGGGTCTTCCAGATGGGCTTGTTTTAATTCCAAGATTTTCTGTTGTTCGGGTGTCAGTTGGTTGATAAACGTTTCCCACTGGGGTGTGGATAGGCCCAAATGTTGATCGAGATCTGCACCTAACCATTGGTGGACCAGTCGCCAGTTTGGAGAGGCTAATGTAAATTTCTCAACGTGATACTTAAAGCGTTGCTGAAGGTAGTCGCGTTGGCGGGGAGTTAATCCTAGAATTTCGTCAATTTCTGGGGCTGAGAGGTCTTTTAACTTCAGCACCAGGTAATCGATACAGTCCTGCTGCCCTTCGGATTCCAGGTATTGAATGAGTTCGGAAATGACGCGATCGCGCAGGACGGCCTCCGACGCATCGACCATATCCGTGATCATTTGCTCCCGCAGTTGCTGCACAATGGGGGCGCGGTTGTGTTGTTCGGCTTCTTCCCCTCTGGGTGATTCTAGCGCTTGTTCAATATCAACCGAGACTTCCAGGGGTTGCCGCTGGCCAAATCGCTGCGATCGCAACACAATCAGTTGTTGAGTTTGGCCGCCGGGTAAGGAAATGCGGCGTTTGGCGTATTGTTCGGTGAAGGCCATATATTCTGCCAGTTCCAACCGGGTTTTGGGCTGGTAATTTCCGGGCAGGTCATTTTCTCGTCGAAAAGCTTTCAGCGATTCACTATAAAATCCTTGTAAAAAATCTTCAATCAAGGTGTACCGCGCCTGGAAACCTAACTGCATCCGGGATGGTGCTACATAACGGTAGACCATAGAACCCAGCGTACTGTGAAGTTCTACGCGCCCCCGGCGGGAACCCAATTCATAGTAGTTTAGGCATTTTTGTAGGCGATGGCGGGCCAGGGAGATCTGCCAGGACTGAGCCTGCCCAGACTCTTGAATTCGGCCACTCTTGTTACAGACGCGATCGACTTCCGCCGCAATGCGACTGGCCAACCGTTCGGCGTTGCCGTTCAAATTCTTAATTTCTGCTTTTAATTCCTGTGCCAACATTTGCACTAGCACTTGCTGATCCAAAAAGGTTGCGGAGCCAACAGGTTTGGCTGTTAACGCTTTGGGGTCCAGGCGCGAATGCCGTTTGGATTGAGATGTAGGTGCGATCGCCAATTGATCGTCGAGTTCGGGAAGGGTGGATACAGAGCGAGAACGGGTGGGTAGAGGCTTAATATTCATAATTTGGTAGTGCACGGTTACAGGGATGGTTTGAACAGGGAGAAGGCGCGATCCGAAGGGGACAGAACGCCTCTGGCCTGACTGGTGGCTTACCAACTGTCATAGTTGACTACACATGCGAATTGGGTGGCTACGGCAAGCACCCCACAACCCTATGGCACTTGTTCAGGTGGCTGTATCCAAGCGATCGCGGATACCGTTTTAACGTCCTTCAAGCGGTTGCCGTAAAACCTGACGAGCACGGAAGAAGGAGGTTAAGCAGCCGCGATCGCGAATGAATTGCGAATCCGCAACCTGTAACCAACAGTAGACAGTTCGGAAGCTGGTTGACTGTTCGATGACAGCCTCTAACGAGAAACACTGTATGCCTACTATCCATAAGCCAGTGGGTGGGTGGCTATCCGGATAAATAGACGGCAAATTTCAGAAATAAGTTCTCGATCAAAAAAGATTTTTCAAGGAATCCGCTCTGTCCACATCTCTACCGCTTCCCAACCCAACCCTCGCCGCACGACGACGGGTTCCTCATCGGTCATATCCAAAATCGTCGAGGTTTGATAACCCGGTTCTTCCCCGTTATCCACAATCACATCCACCATCGAATCCAAACAATCAAACAACTCCACCTTCGTGGGATGGGGAGAAACTTTGTGATTCAGCGGCGTACCATCATCAAACACATGGGCCGAAGTGGAAATAATGGGATTTCCCAGAGCATTTAGGAGCGCCTGGGAGACCGCATGATCAGGAACCCGAATGCCTGTTGTGCGCCGTTTCGGATTCATCACCAATTTCGGCACTAATTTAGTCGCAGGCAGCAAAAACGTATAGGGACCTGGAATCAGGTGTCGGAGGAGGCGATAGGCCGCATCACTCACCACGGCATAATGGGCAATATTCGATAAGGATGGGCAGAGGAAAGTGAGCGGCTTATCGTTCGATAATTGTTTGATTTGTCGGACTCGTTGAATCCCGCTTTTAGAGTTCAGGTCACACCCGATCGCGTATATCGTATCGGTTGGATATAGCACCACTGCCCCATCCCGTAAGAGTTTGACGATCTGCTCGATGGTGCGAGATTGGGGGTCTTTGGGATGAACGGTGTAGATGGTTGCCATAAATCAATGGGAGAGGAAGTGGGGATAGGGGCATTTCGCAAAACGCCAGACGCAGAGTAGGGGAGGAGGAGTAAGAGCAATTAATAATAGAGGAGGACTGAACCTGTGTGATGTCATTTCCCAATCATTACTGCTATTTCCTTTGATTATGAAAATTGCGTATCTACAATGCCCAACTGGAATTGCTGGAGATATGTGCCTGGGGGCACTGGTGGATGCCGGTGTGCCGCTGGAGTATCTAGTTGAGCAACTGGGGCGATTGGGCATTGCTCAGGAATATAAGCTATGGACAGAACAGGTTCACCGTAATGGCTTACGGGCGACGAAGTTTCATGTGGATCTGGTGTTTGCCTCAGGTGAAATTGTAGATCCCGATACATTCAATACGTTTCAGCGGGAAGGACATGATGCCGATTCCTTCCATCCTAGCCAATCCCAGGTTGAGCCGGAGTTGCCCCGCCCAGACCATCATTCACACCCTCAGCCTCAGAGTCATTCACACCCTCATCCTCATCCTCACCCTCATCTTGATCCGGTGGGTTCCCCTGCTCATCACGGTCATCCTGTTCATGCTGCGGCTCATTCGCATCCACATCATGCCCATCCCCCCGCGATCGCGCCGCTCCGGCATCTCCCCGAAATTGAACAGTTAATCTTACAGGCGAAGTTCCCTGCTCAGGCCGAGGCATGGAGCCTGGCGGTGTTTCGTCAGTTGGCCGCCGCCGAAGGAGCCGTACATGGAATTCCCCCAGAGCAGGTACATTTTCATGAAGTGGGGGCGACGGATGCCCTGGTCGATATTATCGGCACTTGTTTGGGCTTGGATTGGTTGGGCATTGATCGCCTGGTGTGTTCTCCTTTACCCGTTGGTGGCGGTTCTATATGGGCAGCTCACGGACGGCTACCGATTCCATCGCCTGCAGTGTTGAAGTTATTTGAGCTGGGGCAGGTGCCAATTTATCACAATGGCATTGAGCGAGAACTCGTTACGCCTACGGGAGCCGCGATCGCGACAACCCTGGCCGATCACTTCGGGGCACCCCCATCCATGACACTCCAGCAAGTTGGGTTAGGGGCCGGTTCCCGTGAACTGCCACTACCAAACATGCTGCGCTTGTGGCTGGGGGAAACGGCAGAACGCCAACCAGAGAAGCAGCACGCCGCCGATAGCAGGCAGACGGGAGCGCAGGCAAGCCAATCATCCCTGTCTCCCTCCCCGGCCCCATCTCTACACTCATCTACGCATCTATCCACCGCTCCATCGTCCTGCCAATCTGAGACGGTGCTGGTGCTGGAAACCCAAATTGATGACTTGAATCCGCAGGCGATTGGATATGTGCTGGAACGCTTGCTGGAGGCGGGGGCATTGGATGTGTTTACGCAGGCGATCGCGATGAAGAAGTCGCGGCCCGGAACGCTACTGACGGTAATCTGTCTGCCGGAGCAACGTTCTACTTGTGAGGCGATCTTGTTTCAAGAAACAACAACCCTGGGCATTCGGTGTTTGCCACAGGAGCGGCAGGCCCTTCCCAGGGAAATTCAGTGGGTGGATACAGAGTTTGGGCAGGTGCGGGTAAAGGTCGCCTGGGCTGCTGGGCGCGATCGCCCGCCGACCAATGTGCAACCCGAATACGAGGACTGCGCTCACCTGGCCCGCACAGGGCAGGTGGCATGGCGAGAGGTGCAGCGCCGCGCCATGCAGCAGTGGTATGCCCTGCAATCAGTCTAGGGAGGTGGCAGTCGGGGTGGGCTGGTTCGCAGCAGCTTTTGCCCTGGAGGTGGCTTGAGAGTTGGTCGCCACGACTTTAGGGAGAATTCGCTGCCAGGAGACATTACCGCTTTCATCTGTCGTGACATTGACTTTTTCGGTTTGGGTCACTTCAATCGTGGGGAGCGGTTTGACTGGTTTCTTCGCCGTTGCCTGGGTGGGCCGCCCCACAGGCTTTGTGACTTTATAGCTCAACTGGCATTCAAAGCCTTCTCCCGGTTTAATAGCTTTGTAAACTCCACCACAGGCGATCGTGGGTTTCGTGCCTATTTCTGTAGTCAGGTTCTCCTGCATCCAGCTCTCCAGTTTCGGTACATTGATCAAGCCCTTGGCATGGGGCACATCCCAGGTGAGATTGCCCTGCTCATCCTGTTGCTGAACGGTAATGGTAAAGGTGTAGCCGTTATCCATCTCACCCACACATTCAAAACCCTTCCCCACTTCTGGATTGATGCCACCTGGACAGGTGACCGATTTGAGAGATGTGCCCCCATTACCAGTGATATCCTGCTGGATTTGATTCGCAATTTTTTTGTTATCTAACCCGCCACAGCCTGTGATCCCCACTGTGACCAAACTGAGGCAAACGATGCGGATACTGCGAATTGGATGGAAGTCATAAGATGACACATTTCTACTGGCGTTTAATCGGTTATTGGCGTTTAATCGGTGCCGCCCCCGCTGAGCTTGACTCATAAATCCTAATCTTTGCTGCAATCTACCGTTGTTCACCAAACGTGTCAGACGATCATAAGGGAGATTCCCCAAGAAAAGGTTAAGTCGTGCGATCGCCAGCGCATTGTTCAAATTCGGCCCACCAAAGTAAATTTCCCCCTTCCCCTACCCAACAGCTGTGGTATGATTAGAGACTGCTGACTTAAGAATTAGGAAATCCACACGACTCATGGCACTGCTACAACAGCGCAAACACGAAATTATTTCAGATTATCAGGTTCACGAAACTGATACTGGTTCGGCAGACGTTCAAGTCGCCATGTTGACTGAGCGCATCAACCGTTTGAGCGAACATTTGAGAGGCAACAAGAAGGATCACTCTTCTCGTCGCGGCCTGTTGAAGATGATTGGTAACCGCAAGCGGTTATTGGCTTATATCCAAAAGCAAGACAACGCTCGCTATCGGGCTTTGATCACCAAACTGGGAATTCGTGGGTAATCGGGGAATTCGGTATGTCATCCAAACCCCAACCTGCGCCCCAAAAAGGCAGCAACGACAACAAGGCAAGCTCAGATGCGGTAGATGCTGGCAAATCTCGTCTACCCTTTGAGCCAGCCCAGAATCGGAAGAAGCAAGCTAAGAAAGCTGCTGCACCAGCAGCCAAAGCAGCAAATGACACCCCTAGTAAAACGGATCAGAAGCCTACGGTGAGGCAACGTGCGTTTACTGGAGTGCCAAAGGAAGTCAGCCAGCGAATGGCGCGACGAATGGCCCTCTTTTGTGGCGTTCCAACTGGTCTTGGGATGTTGACTTTTGTGGTGAGTTATTTCGTCGTAAGTCAGCACTTACTCAAGTTGCCGACGGTTGCCGTGTTTCTGGTGAGTCTGGGCTTTTTTGGGCTAGGAGTATTGGGTCTTAGCTATGGAGCTTTTTCGGCCTCCTGGGACGAGGGGCGAGTGGGTTCATGGCTGGGTTGGAGTGAATTTAGAACCAATCTGGGACGGGCAATCGCCTCCTGGAAAGAAGCCCGCGAAAAGACCTTGTAGAGGTTGCAAAAGCTGGCAAATGCAAAATTGAATAAGAAACTCTAAATAGACAATACTTTTAATAACACTCCCCGTACACTCAGGAAAACACCAAGGACATTTGCCATGATTGTGGTTTTGAAAGTCGGCACTCCGGAGGCCGAGGTTACCCGCCTGACTGATGAGTTCACCTCCTGGAGCCTCTCACCCGAAAAAATTGTTGGTAAGCACAAAGTTGTGATCGGGTTAGTGGGTGAAACGGTAGAAATGGACCCGTTGCAAATTCAGGAAGCCAGTCCCTGGATTGAGGAAGTGTTACGGGTTGAAAAACCTTACAAACGGGCCAGTCGTGAGTATCGGCAAGGTGAACCGAGTGAAGTGGTGGTTTCTACACCTAACGGGCCAATCACATTTGGCGAACATCATCCTATTGTAGTTGTGGCCGGTCCCTGCTCCGTTGAGAACGAAGAAATGATTGTGGAAACGGCGTTGCGCGTCAAAGCAGTTGGCGCGAAGTTTCTGCGGGGGGGAGCATTTAAGCCGCGCACATCTCCTTATGCGTTTCAGGGGCATGGCGAAAGTGCTTTGGGTCTACTGGCAAAGGCACGGGAGGCCAGCGGTTTAGGGATCATTACCGAATTGATGGATGCGGCAGATCTGGAACCTCTGGCGGAAGTGGCCGACGTGATTCAGATTGGTGCTCGTAATATGCAAAATTTCTCTCTGTTGAAGAAGGTGGGCGCTCAGGATAAGCCCATTTTGTTGAAGCGGGGCATGTCTGCCACGATCGAAGAATGGCTGATGGCGGCAGAATATATCCTGGCGGCTGGTAACCCAAACGTCATTTTGTGTGAGCGGGGAATTCGCACCTTTGATAACAAGTACGCTCGGAATACATTAGATCTGGCTGCAATCCCCGTGTTGCGATCGCTGACTCATCTGCCCATCATGATCGATCCCAGTCACGGAACAGGCAAATGGGAGTATGTACCCTCGATGGCGGCAGCCTCCATTGCCGCAGGTACTGACTCCCTCATGATCGAGGTTCATCCCAATCCGAAAAAAGCGCTTTCCGATGGGCCGCAATCCCTCACCCCAGAGCGCTTCGACCTGCTGATGCAAGAACTAGCAGTCGTTGGCAATGCAATGGGCCGCTGGATTGCTGAACCTGCGCTGGCAACCGTCTAATATAGCCCTTTTTAAGGGTGTGAAGGTCGCTCCAGGCTTTCGCACCCATTTTTGTTATAGAACCATTGGGTTATGGGACAATTGAACTAATCATGGTTCAACTCACAACAACCGGGGTGGGGAGATGTCCAGTAAAACATTTTGCGAATTGGTATTGCACCATTTGAATCAGGTTGCTCCAGTAACCGCGCGGGCCATGTTTGGTGGCTATGGCTTATATACAGATGGCGTGATGTTTGCCCTGATTGCGGATGATGTGCTGTATTTCAAAGTAGACGACAGCAACCGGGAGGATTTTGTAGCGGCAGGAATGCAACCCTTCACCTATGAGGGGAAGGATAAGCCGATCCAAATGTCCTATAGCCAGTTGCCGCCAACGGTTTGGGATGATGCCGCGCTGCTGACCGTTTGGTTAGAGAAGGCAGCAACAGCAGCAAAACGGGCGAAGTCGAAGCAAAAACGCCATAAAGCGTCCTGGAAGAACCAAATGCCGCTTGCCCCAGAGTGGTAAGGGTTAGGCAAAGCGATCGCACGCATCCAATAACGCTGTTTGAATTCCCGGTTCCGTCATGGAATGTCCCGCATCGGGAATCACGATAAACTCGGCTTCCGGCCAAACTTGATGCAACTCCCAGGCGGAAATCATCGGACACACAATATCGTATCGTCCTTGCACGATGACGGTGGGAATGTGACGAATGCGATCGACTCCCTGCAACAACTGATCTTCATGCTCGAAAAAGCCACCATTCACAAAGTAGTGGCATTCAATCCGAGCAAAGGCCGCTGCAAACTCATCTTCACCAAATTTGCTCATTAAGTCTGGGTCTTGCAGCAATTTACTGGTGCTGGCTTCCCACACAGACCAGGCGCGGGCCGCGGCGAGTCGAGTATTGGCATCGGAGCCAGTCAAGCGTTTGTAATAGGCAGCAAGTAAATCATGTCGTTCCTCAGGTGGAATCGGTGCTAAGTAGTGTTCCCAGGCATCCGGGAAAATATTGCTGGCCCCCGTTTGATAAAACCAATCAATTTCCTTCTTTCGGAGCAGAAAGATGCCTCTTAATATCAATGCTAAACATTGTTCTGGATGAGTTTGGCTGTAAGCAAGGGATAAAGTGCTGCCCCAACTCCCACCGAACACCACCCATTGGTTAATTCCCAAGTGTTTTCTCAGGGTTTCAATATCTTCAACTAAATGCCAGGTTGTGTTTTCTTTTAGTTCTGCATGAGGTTTACTTTTGCCGCAACCACGCTGATCAAACAACACAATCCGATATTTAGCCGGGTCAAAAAATTGACGATAAAATGGCACACTGCCCCCACCGGGACCCCCATGCAACACCACTATGGGCTGACCATCAGGATTACCCGATTGCTCATAATAAATCTGATGCAACTCTGAAACTGGTAGCATTCCCGTTTGATACGGTGCGATCGCTGGATATAACTCTCTCATACCTATGCCCGATTAAGTTGCTTCTTACTATCCTCTTGCAATTACGTCTTAGAGCACACCCGTTATGCTCCCATGCCTGGTCTAGCTTTAAAAATTTTCTTTCCGATCAAGCCGCAAATCTCATTTACAGAGATCTTGCTCGTACCCATTCTCGAAAAGCGCGACGCAGGGCCAGTTTACCATTGGGATGATTTGCGTCGATGAATGCAATGATGTCTTGAACGGGAAAAGTGGGGAGAGCGAGGCTAGTTTCTGCGGCTACGTAAGTTTGTCCTTGCAGGTGATAGATTTCCAACTCACCCTCGTTGTAACGCCACACTTCCGGTACGCCTAACCGGGCATAGATCGGCATTCGGTTCAGAGATTTGCTGGTAATGTCGATTTCTAAGGCTAAATCGGGGGGTGGGTCTTGGACCAGATCAAGATCAATTTTGCCGCGAATGGCCGGTTCACTCTGAATGTAGAAGCAGTTATCTGGTTCGAGTCCACTCAACAAGTCCTCCCGTTTCCAGGTAGTAGAACCAAATATTTCGTAGTCGATGTTCAAAATATCAGCAAACTCCTGAACCAGAATACTCACGGTTTCCTTATAGAATTCATGTCGAGGTAAAGGTGCCATAATCTCCAAAATGCCTTGACTGTAAGCCACTCGCGCAGCGCGAGAATTGCCTAATTGGGTCAGCAACTGTTCAAATCCGGCCCAACTGATGTTTTCCAGCAGCAGCGACTTGCCGGGGGGAATGGTCAGCATCACCTCATGATTTTGATCGGTGCGGGTTGCGTCCAAATCGGTCAACTGTTTGAGTGCAAGTTGCATAAGTGAAACCTGTAGGAGCGATCGCGTTCTTCTATATCCTATTCCGCGACGATTAAATTGCTTTGGGCAGGACTGACCGATAATGGAACTTGGAGCATAGTCAGGACTTATGAGTTTTTACATTTCGCCGCGCTTTCTCGACAAAATTTCCGTTCACATTACGAAAAATTACCTGACGCTGCCCAACGTTAAGGTGCCGCTCATTCTGGGTGTTCATGGCCGCAAGGGAGAGGGCAAATCCTTTCAGTGTGAACTGGCCTTTGAGCGCATGGGTATTAACGTGGTGCATATGTCGGCTGGCGAGTTGGAAAGTCCCGATGCGGGTGATCCGGCCCGGTTGATTCGCTTGCGCTATCGGGAAGCCGCCGAAATGGTGAAGGTCAACGGCAAGATGGCAGTCCTGATGATCAATGACATTGATGCCGGGGCGGGAAGGGTCGATCAATATACGCAGTACACCGTTAATACCCAATTGGTGAACGGCACCCTGATGAATATTGCCGACAACCCCACGAACGTGCAACTTCCCGGCAGTTACGACAGCGAACCGATTCAACGCATCCCCATTATCGTGACAGGCAACGACTTTGCCACCCTGTATCAACCTCTGGTGCGCGATGGCCGGATGGACAAGTTTTTCTGGGAACCGAACCGGGACGATCGCATCGGCATTGTGGCCGGCATCTTCCAGGTCGATCACATTGCCCAGACAGACATCGAGCAACTGGTGGACACTTTCCCAGATCAGGCGATCGATTTTTATGGGGCATTGCGATCGCGTCTCTACGATGAGCAGGTCCGGCAACTGATCCAGAGTGTAGGCATCGAGCGGATCTCCCAACGGATTGTCAACAGTAAGGAAGCACCACCCGAATTCAAAAAGCCCGATTTTAGCCTGCCCCACTTGATCGAAGTCGGAAATGAAATGGTGCAGGAACAACGGCGAGTGCAAGAAAGTACGCTGGCTCAGGAATACAACAAATTTCTCTACAATCGTCGTTTGGGCGAAACGGATACAAAACCAGAATCGGGGCATTCTGCGACCAATTTTTTCCGGTCTTATCCCTCGGATAATGGGCGGGCGAATTCGGTTATGGCATCGGAGTCGGTCCAGCGGACCGACTCTACGGGAATTTTGCCGCATCACGGGCCGAATTCCACCGCGTCTTACGTGGGGCAACCTTCTGCTACGCTGCTTACACCCGACATGGTGACGGAGGTGAATCGTATTTTGGGTCAGGGCTATCGTCTGGGGATTGAATATGTGGATAGTCGGCGCTTCCGGACGGGTTCCTGGAATTGTTATGGCAGCTATGAGCAGGATGGGGCGATCGCCCTACAAGCACTGGAATCTTGCTTAACTGAGCATCCAGGGAATTATGTGCGCCTGGTGGGGATTGAGCCAACGGCCCGTCGTCGCATGATTGAAACCATTATTCAACGGGCAAAAGTCGGTGCTGGTGGAGTGCCTCGTTAAATCGCCTGAGTGTTCGGAGTTGCCGGCGGGAGCGGCGTCGTGTTGATGCCTTCCTTGACTCGCTCGGCTTTGCTCTGGGCATCCTGACTGCGGCGAGTGTTGCCCTGCGCCTGATACAAATTGGCGGCCTGGGTGAAATCTTGAAATGCGGCGGAGAAATTTTGGTTGCGCTCATGGGCAATACCGCGATTGAAAAAGGCATCGGCGTATTCTGGGTCCAGTTGAGTCGCCTGGTCGTATTCCTGCCCTGCTTCCTGAAGTTGCTTGCGCGCCAGAAAGATATTGCCGCGATTGTTATGCGCTCTGGCTTTGGTGCGGTTTGAGGCAGGGAGTTGAATTGCCGTTTGAAACTCCTGAGCGGCGCGGTCTAAATCGCCCTGGGCAAATAGGGCATTACCAAGATTGACATGGGCTTCGGGCAAATTGCTGTTGAGTTCGATCGCCCGTGTGGCATCTTTGACGGCATCATCCCACCGACCCTGCTCAAAGCGCACATGGCTACGATTGCTAAACGCCTGGGCCGAGTTGGGCGCTAACTCAATGGCTTTGTTGTAATCATCGATCGCCGCATTCAAGTTGCCCGCTTGATGATTGGCATACCCTCGATTGATGAAAGCATTAGCATCGTTGGGGTTTAACCGAATCGCCTGATCAAAATCCTGAATCGCCTCCTGGTGCTGTCCCTGTTGGTTTTTTTGGGTGCCCCACTGAATGTACTGTTGCGATCGCCGTGGATCAACGGGGTTATTGGGAACGGCATAGAGACGCAGCATGGCCCAGGAGACCAGCCCTGCGGTCAACAGAAACAGCGAAATGAATAGGAGCGGGAGTAAGACCCGCCGTTCCAGGTAGGGAAACTTGCGGCGGGGCGGGGAAGCCTCAACGGCCTGAGCAGCAGCCGGAGCGGGGGCGGGAGCAGCGGATGCGGGGGCAACTTGAGTAGATGGATTCGATGTTTGGGGATTTTGTTGCACCGTAACGACTTCAACGGCGGGAACCGGGGGCGAAGCGGGTGCAGGCTCACTCGCCACCGGAGCCGCCTGGGCCTGCGGCGTAGGGTCCACAGGCGCACTGACAGATGCGGCGGGGGCACTGGCCGGGGCTGGTCCTGCCGTCTCAGCCGATTGAATGGGATGGCCCAATTCCTGCTCCCCCAGCCGTTGCACCATTTTTTGGACGGCGGCTTGATTGGGATGTGCGGGTTTATTTCGCATCGTGGGGGTGGTTGATCCCTCGCCGGAGTAGGTGTCTTGCGGCGGCATCGTCACCCCTGGAGTGGGAGGCTGACTCGTGGCTGGGGGCGCGATCGGGAAGGAAACAGGCGGCGGTTCCTCCATGTCGTACGGATCGGATGGGACACCCAGCTCACCCATCACCCGTTGTTCAATCTCAAACACCTCTTCATCGCTCAGGTGAAAAACTTGCTGAAAGTAGGCCAACTCGCGGCGATCGCTGTCTCGAATGGGCAATTGGCGTTGCGCCATCTCCCCAAACATCTGCTCATAAAATTCCAGGTCTTCGGGGCGGGCGCTATTTTGGGCCAGAGTGGGCGCGACTTCCTGCAAGCCAGTATCACGCTCGGTTAACCCCAATTCTTTTTGTTTTTGCCGGAGTTGCGAAATTAGCCGTTCATTGGGATTCATAGCGCCCCTCGGTCAACTGTGCAAAATATTCCTGAAACAATTGTTTGCGTTGCTGGTGTTCTTGAAACGGTCGGAGTACCTCAAACTCTATCTCAGCCGCCATCGTTTGGGATATACCTAAGTGTTGACGAAAGGCATTCAGCCGATTCCGTCCGGTGAGAATGCGAAACTCGGTTTGATCAATTTCACTGGTTTCGGCTAGTTTTTCCAGAAATTGACGATATTGGATCACGGGCGTGTTGGATGGCACCTGGAGCAGCATTTGATTGGCTGTTGCTTCAGAGCCGTAAAATTGGGGCTGCTGGTTGGGGGCAGCAATTTGCAGCTTGCGTTGGGCGTAGTGATGCAGTTCTTTTACCGTCAGGCTGCCGTCACAATCGGTATCAGCGGCCCCGGTTGCCGCCCCTTCAGCCAGATAGCGGGTATAACTCCAAACATCCAATGCCTCTGGATCGGGTTGATGCTGGGTGTAGGTGGAGGCCGTCAGAACAATGCGGCGATCGCCCACCATCTGGTTAAAGTATTCTTCTAAAAATACTTCCGCATCATCCAGGTCAATGCCCTGCGTCAGGCGAAAGCAGCAATCGAAAATGATCACCTGTCGCCATGCCGGACTGGCATCCATCACATTCAGCAAAAAGTGCAGCGGAATCGTGCGGGCGCGAACAAGTTGGCCCCAATCATCAATCAAGGTAGACGGTGTAGAGAGATAAATTTGACCATCCACATCTTTGAACACGTAACCAGAAAAGAGAAAGAATACCTGATCATCTCCATCCCGGTGGCGGAAGAATTGCTCAATGGTTTCGGCCATCTCCAGTTGGGGCGCATCCCACAGTGTATGGACCTCAAAGCCAGAATTGGTGGACTGGAGCGATCGCTTCAGCACCTCCACATTGGTGCGTGCTCTCCGCAAGGTCGGTAACTCCGGCTCCTCGCAATGACTCACCCCAACCATGAGCGCAAATCTATCCATTCGCCTCCGTCTCTACACAGCCTGTATGGTATTGCAGAGCCGCTCAATTGGTTCAACGAATTTGTTGATCCGTGACCAAGCCCACCCAGGCAATCGTTGGATCTGTTAACCATTAGTCTGGGTCCAGCTAATCTGAGTCCAGCTAATCTGAGTCCAGCGCCCCCATTGATGCCCAGATTTGGAATCCTCAAATTCACGGAAACTAGAGAGGGCAGGTGAAGCGTATAGTAGAAGCAACTTGTCCTGCTTAGTTCGTCTTAATCCTACTTATTTTCGGTCGTTTCTCATGGCACTTCAGCACCGTCTTTCGCACTGGTTTCAGCTCTATCCGGTGAGGGTTTTATGGGGTACTGTGGCGATCGCCCTGGTGGGGACCGGGTGTGCCCAGATCAAGCAACAGTTGCAACAAGCGACTACTCCCCCCGCCAATGCGGCAACCGTGGCCCTGGCCGATCACCTGACCCAAACAGGAGCCAAACTTTACGGCACATACTGGTGCCCCTACTGCAATCGGCAGGAAGCAATGTTTGGCACAGCCATCAGTAAGGTGCAGGTGGTAGAGTGTGACCCCCAAGGCGAAAATGCCCAGCCGCAAGCCTGCGCCAAAGCCAATATTAGCAGCTACCCCACCTGGGAAATTCAGGGACAACTGTATCGAGGGATGCGATCGCTAGACGAGTTAGCCGTATTGTCGGACTACAAAGGCTCGATGGACTTTAGTAACTAGAGGTAACAGGACGATGAGCCGAGTGAATCCCTTCAAGCGCCCCCGGCAAGACCCGCAAAGTCGCCCATCCCGTGTCTCGCAGAAATTAGCGTTTCTGGCGGCCCTATTCGTTGGATCAATGGTGGTGATTTGGGGGGTAGAGCAATTTCTGCGAAGCCCCGTATATGGGGCGCTGATGGATTTAGCGTTTGTGACGGGCGAAAGTTATGAGCGCTGGTTCAATCAACAAGCGATCGCCAATCCTGTGTTATTGATGGGGTTAGCGTTTGTGGGTGGGCTGGTAGCCAGTATTTCACCCTGTATTTTGTCCCTATTACCCGTGAACTTAACCTACATTGGCACTCGTGAAATTACCTCTCGACGAGCAGCCATTGTTAAAGCGAGCGCGTTTGTCTTGGGAGTTGTTACGATTCTCAGTCTCCTGGGGTTGTTTTCCGCCCTGGCGGGCTTCGTCTTTGTACAATTTCGGGGATATTTTCATCTGATTGTAGGAACCATTATTGTCTTGATGGGCCTATCTCTGGCCGGAGTCATCACGCTGCCGTTACCGCAAAACCGCTGGCTGACCCCCACTACACCTCAACTGAAAAACTCAAGCCGCAGTTGGCCCGCGCGGCTCCGTTCCCATGCGATCGGTCCTTTTAGCGTGGGTGTCACCTTTGCCCTGGTGAGTTCGCCCTGTACCAGCCCTGTGATGGTATCAGTATTGGCAGCGGGCGCGGCGACAGGTTCTCAACTTCAAAGTATGCTGGCAATGGTGAGCTATGCCCTGGGCTACACGATGATTATTTTCCTGGCGAGTGTGTTTACCGGCTTGGCCAAACAGACCCGTGGGGTGCTGGCCCATGCCGACGCGATCGCGCGAGTAGCCAGTCTTGCCCTGCTCCTGGTGGGAATGTTTTATTTAATTAGTGGCGGCCAGTGGGTGCTTTCTACCTGGCAAGCTTCAATGTAGAAGGGCAAAGTAAATGGGCAGCGGGATCTCGACCTATCATGGATTCCAATTACATTGGGATTTGCTCAAGCCAGTTCCATCATTGAGTCGCCCTGATGGAGTAAACCTTGTATATTGACGGTGGTTTGACGTTGTGCGTCGGTTGAAAGCGGCGGCGGCAACGAAGAAAATCAGTTGAGAAAAGACAGGAAACCAGGGATGATGGATGTGAGTTTTCCGTTAATAAACGTGCTGCCTGCCCGCGCTCGTCTGGGTGAGGGAACTGTGTGGGATGCCACCAATCAACTGCTGTATTGGGTTGACATCTACAATCATCGAGTGCATCAATTTGAGCCTGCCACTGGCACTGATGTGGTGTTTGAAGTGGGCCATGAGGTGGGCTGTTTAGGACTGGAGGGCCGCGATCGCCTGATTTTGGGCTTACGAGATCACCTTGCCTGGTTGGATATTCAAACCGGAGGGGTGACTCCCATCCGGCCTGTCGAGGCGGACAACCCCAAAACTCGCTTGAATGATGGCAAATGTGATCCAGGAGGCCGTTTTTGGGTCGGGTCGATGAGCGAGGAAGAGCAACCGGAAGCTAACCTGTATCGTTATGATCCAGATGGCTCTTTGCATGTCATGGAGACGGGGTTAACCATTTCCAATGGGTTGGGATGGAGTCCGGACCAAACTGTGTTTTATCTAACGGATACTCCCCGGCAAACCATTTACGCCTACGACTATGATGTGACCACAGGCGATATCCAAAATCGGCGCGTGTGCATTGATTTGAGTCATGAATCCTTCTTCCCGGATGGGTTGGCGATCGATGCTCAGGGCTACATCTGGTCTGCCATGTGGAATGGTTGGTGTGTGATTCGCTTTGACCCAGAGGGCCAGGAAGTGATGCGAGTGGCGATGCCAGTGCCCTGCCCCACCTGTTGCACCTTTGGGGGCAGCGATCTGACCGATCTCTACATCACCACGGCCTCGGTGGGGTTGAGTCAGGCCGAGATTCAGAAGGGGTTTTATTCGGGTGATTTGTTCTGCCTGAAAACAGATGTGGTTGGCTTACCAGCCAATTCCTTGAGAGTCTCCAGTTAATCACCATGATTATTGTGTTGATGGGGGTGTCTGGGGTGGGAAAAACCACAATCGGCACACTACTGGCAGCAGATCTTAATATCCCATTTTATGATGGCGATGATTTTCACCCGCCAGACAACATTGCCAAGATGCGGCAGGGCCTTCCCTTGGACGATCGCGATCGCGGCTCCTGGCTGGAAACCCTGCACGACCTGATGCAAACTCTGAATGATGCCCAACAATCGGCGGTGCTGGCCTGCTCGGCGTTGAAAGCATCTTATCGGCATCGGCTGCAAGGTGATCTAACCAATGTCCGGTTTGTGTTTTTGCAGGGCAACTATGAGTTAATTCGGCAACGCCTGCAACAACGGCAACATCACTTTATGTCTGCCGATTTGCTCAAGAGCCAATTTGAAACGTTGGAACAACCGGAGGGGGTGTTAGCCATTGAGGTCAAGGAGGCTCCCGCCGCGATCGTCCAAACGATCAAAACCGCTCTGGGCTACCCCAACGGGTAAGTCCACGCCTCCGATCAATGCTTATGCCGCGATCGCAAAGCGGTAATGATGCCAATCGCACACGGGCTGATACCCGATCGCCTGATAAATCTTGTTGGATGTCGGGTTGGCCTGGTCGGTAAACAGAGCACAGACCGGGTAGCCGCGATCTAAAAGGTGTTGGCTGAGGGTCGCTACATTCGCACTGGCATAGCCACGTTTGCGGAACTCCGGTGGCGTGTAGACAAAGTTGATCACTGCAACTCGTGAGGAGGCTGGATAACCACAGGCCGCTGAGACGGGGCGATCGCCCACTTGCCAGAAGTAAATTGATTGATACTCAATCTGGCGCATTGCCCAATCCTGGGCTTTGTCCCACGGTACGACTTCGGTCAGGGCTTCTTGCTGGAAGGCGATATACCATGCGGCTAACAGATCGCGATCGCCTGCTGCTGCCAGCCGCAACACTCCACTGGGTGAGGTCACAGGTTGCACCTGGGTGAGTTGATGCACCCGTAGCGCCATGTGCAAATGGTAAGACCGTTTGGTTAACTGCTCCCACACTTCCGCAAACAAATCAGATTCTGCTTGCGGCGCGTTTACACCGGGCAGCATGGGATCTGCGGTTTGAATGTCATCCGCCAGCAGGACGATCGCGGCCACATCTTCCACCATTGACAGCACCATTGGGAAGGGGGGCGTGCGAATTGCCACCGCGATCGGCTGGGTGCCATCCTCCACAATAGCCAGGTAACTCGGTTGCAGACGTGAATTCGCCTCCCGAAATGACTTGCATAGCCGCAACAGCAGGTTATGAGCCACTTCATTCTGGGTCAGGTAGGGTTCAGCGCGATCGCAAAATTCAAGGGGATGATCAAAACGGTGCAGTTGCATGGCGGTGCCTCAACGTCCACGCCAACAACTACACTGCTGAATGAAAAATTACGCAGAGAAGGAGAATCCGCAATGGCTAAATGGCTGCTGCCGTCAGGGATTGTTGCTGGGCCAGTTCTAGCAACCGCTGAATCCGCTCTTCCGTGGGGGGATGGGTCATAAACAGAGCTTGTAACCCTTTCCGAGGAATGGGATTCATAATCAGCAGGGGAGCCATGGTCGGGTTGCCATTCATGGGAATTTGATGGCTGAGTGTTTCCAGCTTTTGCAACGCGCTGGCGAGGGCGGAGGGGTTTCCTGTGATCTGAGCCGAACCCAAATCGGCGGCATACTCACGGGTGCGAGAGATGGCCAGTTGCAACAAAGACGCAGACAAAGGCGCCAGCACAATTAAAAACAACAGGCCAAAGGGGTTTTGCCCCTGGCGAGAATCGCGGCTCACCGGCCCGAAGAGCAACCCAAAGCTGAGAATTTGCCCCAGGTAGGTGATCGCCCCGGCCACGGTGCCGGCCACGGCCTGGGTCAGGGTATCTCGATTCTTAATGTGGGTCATTTCGTGGGCAATCACGCCTTCCAGTTCGGCGGGGGTCAGCAGTTCGAGGATGCCTTTGGAAACCGCGATCGTGGCGTGTTCTGGGTCGCGCCCCGTGGCAAAAGCGTTGGGAGCCTGGGTGGGCACAATGAACAGCTTGGGCATCGGAATTTCAGCACGATCGCTCAATTTTGCCACCCTGTCGTACAGTTCTGGTGCTTCTGCCCGACTCAGAGGTTGGGCCTGAAATGCAGCCAGAGCAGCGCGATCGGAGTAATACCAGGAACCAAAACTGGAAAATGCCGCCAACACCAGACCTAAAATCAAACCGGATTCATTGCCCACCAGGTAGTAGCCCCCCAGCACCAGCAAGCCGCTCAACAAGCCTAATAATGCGGCTGTTTTAATTTCATTAATCCCAAAGCGCATATCCACTCACCGCCCTTTGCGAGACGTTCCAAAAAATTTCAATTGTTCCTACCTTCGCAGATGCGTGCAAAATTCCTCTCTACCGCCTGAGCGAACCGGCGCTCTACCCAGAGTTATAGCCGTCGCCATGTAAAACGTGGCAGAGGCGCGGCAGAACACCTACCCAGAATCAGCTTTTCAGTCATTCGATCTGTCTTAAGTGTTCTGACCATAGCTATAGATCAATTTGTCTGGAATTTCCAGGGCCACGGGTGAAGTTCAAGTAAAACCAAAATGGGCGATCGCGCCTTCCCCCAATTCTTTTTCCCCCAATTCTTTACCTGATGGACATGGTATGGCTTTTTACAATCCTCCCCACAAACAGCAAGGGCACTATCGCTACAACCCAACGACCCTGACGCAGGCGGGACCGGCCCGCATTTTTCCCTATGCGGGTGACGATGGAGCACTCCGCTACATGGCCACGCGGCTCAGTCAATTGTTACTAGAAAACGGTCGCCTATCCCAACCCTGGAATTTGCTCTCCGCGCAAGTGGAGCAGGGCCAGGATTCCCTGGAAAAACTGTGGTTTTACGTCACTACTCAATTAGTCGATCTGCAATTCTTCCAATCTGGCTGGTTTAACTGGGAGTTGCCACCCGATGAACAATTTGATGCCAACTACGTTCAGGCCCGCCGCGCCATGATGAATGCGGTACGGGCTGCCCAGAACGCAACGAAAACGGCAACGTCTATTGCGGAGGGGCGATCGCACTTTTATCAAGCGCTGGAACACCACGGACAGGCCCAACCCGCCGCCCTGAAAATTCATCAACGGGATGGAGGACTGAGCGATCGCGAATTTGTTCGCCAGCGGTTAGCTGGTCAAAACCCGACCGTCCTGCGACGACTTCAGGCGACTGATCAAATATTGCTCAATGCCTGGGCCGGAGAGCCAGTTTCTCTGGCATCTGGTGAGTCTATCCATTTGACTCAGGCCGCTGCCGCTAATCAGTTGTTTGTGGTTGATTATCCGATTCTGGCCCATCTCACGCCCGCCGAACTTCAGCCCGGTCGCTATGTGGGCAGCCCGATCGCCGTGTTGCATCAGTCTTATCACGGCTTAGAACCCATTCTGATTCAACTGGCTCCAGGGCACACCGTCACCCCTGCCACGGATGCCGATGCCTGGATGCGGGCGAAATTGTACGTTCAGGTTGCCGACCTGACCCACCACGAGCTGATCGCGCATCTGGGAGATACACACCTGGCGATGGAAGCCTTCGCGATCGCCACCCCACGCCAATTGCCCAAAAATCATCCCCTATATCGGCTCCTGAAACCTCATTTTCGGTTTCTGTTAGCGATCAACACCCGCGGCAATGAGATCTTGCTGGGGAAAGGGGCAGCGATTGACAACCTGATGGCCCCAACACGAGAAGCTTCCATCGGACTGATTAACAAAGCCTACCGCGATCGCCCCTTCCCCGACTACGCCCTGCCTACCACGCTTCAACATCGAGGCGTGACGACTGAATGCTTGCCCGAATTTCCTTACCGCGATGATGCCCTGCTCCTGTGGCGCGCGATCGCCCACTACGTGACCAACTTCCTGCATCGCTACTATGCCGATGATGCCGCCATCCAGCAAGATCCTTATCTGCAAGCTTGGGCCGCAGAATTGGGTGAACCGTTGAATGAGCGATCGGGGCAGGAATTTGCTCAGGCCCCAGCCTGGGTACCGCCTGAAGTGGCCCAGCCACTGGGCTTGAACCTGGATGAATTGCCCACCTATCCCCGTGTGCCTGGATTCCCCACAAAACTGCTTTCTCTGCAACAACTGATCGACATTGCCACGCAAATCATCTTTACCTGCGGACCACAACACGCCGCCGTGAACTTCAGTCAGTTTGATTACGTCGGGTATGTGCCCAATGCCCCCCTGGCCGCCTATGGCTTACCCGATGCCTGCAAATCCGTGAATGACCTGCTTCCCCCCCTCGACCAGGACTTGGGCCAGATGGAACTGGCCTTTGCTCTAAGTGGGATTCGTTGGGGTCAGTTGGGCAGTTCGGCCCTGATGGGGTTTACTGACTCTGGCGATCTGGCCATTCTCAGTCAATTTCAGATGGAATTACAGGGCATTGAGCGCAAAATTTGCGATCGCAATCAAGAGCGCCTGGAACGCTACGACATCGACTACCCCTACCTGCTACCCTCTCGCATCCCCAACAGCATCAATATTTAAGTGCTGGGGCTGGTAGGAAAGCATTTGCATCGGCGATCGCCGTAACGCATCGTAGATATTTTATTTTCACGCAAGCCCGTAACATAGTCCTTAACTATGTTACGGGCTATGTTTTGAGGTTAAATTCAGAGCGAGTGCATCTCATTTTTGTAGCCCTCACCCTAAATCCCTCTCCCAGAGCGGGAGAGGGACTTTCAATCCGACTCCCCTTCTCCTTTTATGGGAAAAGGGGTTGGGGGATGAGGGCAAATTCGCAAAATTGGGATGCACCCATTCAGAGCTAACTTTGAAAAAATGCGTTAGAAATGGCAGGGCTTACCCTGTGAGGTTTACAGGGAAGTTGAAAAAATGTTCGCACTATTGTAAGTAAAAAAATAGATTAAATGAATTGATGCTGTAATTCAGCAAATTGAATGCTTGGGCTTAAGAATAAATTCTCAATTGATTTTTTCGCCCTGGTTGACAGCGAGATGTACCCCCATAAGCTGAATAAGTCTGAGCTTATGAGGTGATTTGAGCTACGCTTTTTAAGAGCTGTGCCAACTGACTTGAATTACAGGGTAACTATTTCTGAAGTTCTACCGAACCGCTCGATCGACTTAAATTTGTCTAAAGATTGGTAATTTGAAGAAACAATTTCAGCCTCAGGCTAGATTAATCGTGTGAGTTAGGTGGAAAAATCACACTGAGGAGATTAAAGTAGGACTATAGATAGAATCCGCTTGTAAATCCACTTCATAGAATCGAAGAGTTAATCACCTGAATTATGCAGGCGTGAATAGAGCAAATGCTTTTGTTCGCGGTTCAATAGTGGAGCCACTCATGGATCAAGTGAATTATGGTAGTCTTCCCGGACTCATGCTCGAAAAACACACAAAATCATTGAAAGGAGTGGCGATCGCTTTCACGATTATTGGGTTGTGGTCAGTTAACTTAGTCATTGGGCTATCGCTAGATCTGACAAAAACGCCATATTTTTATATCGGCATCATCCTATTCCTTCAGGCATTTCTGTACACAGGTTTATTTATTACAGCCCATGATGCAATGCATCGATCATTGATTGTTCAAAACCCCAGACTCAATGATCAAATTGGTTCATTGACAGTGTTTTTATACTTGTTCTTTTCTTATAAGAAATTGCTAAAAAACCACTGGCTGCATCATCGTCATCCCGCCACAACTGCCGATCCAGACTTTCATGATGGTAAGCATCCCCATCCGATTCTTTGGTATTTCAATTTCATGAAACGGTACTTCGGCTGGCGGCAAGTCGTTGGCATTACGATCGCTTACTATGGTGCACAATACATCTTCCAGGTTTCAGAATCGAATCTGACTTTGTTTTGGATTTTGCCATCAATTCTCAGTTCATTACAGTTGTTTTACTTTGGCACCTTTTTGCCCCACCGAGAATTGCCAGAAGGGTATGGTAGCCTCCACCGGGCTAGAAGCAACAATTTACCCAGCGTCTTGTCCTTCCTGAGTTGCTACCACTTTGGCTATCACGAAGAACATCATGAGTATCCATCTGCACCCTGGTGGCAACTGCCTATGGTTCGGCGTATGCGGCTAGAGACGCTTGGGGCTGGCGCGATCGAATCACAGTCTCGATAATTTCTGCCGCCCGACTGACTCCGCCAGCAGCGTGAATTGCCCGTTGCATTCGACGGGCATTTTGCTGGTAATCAGAATAGCCTAACACCTGTTGAATCGCCGTTCGTAAGCGGGCGCTGGTCAATTGAGAAATGGGGATGACTTGCCCGGTGTTGGTCCATTTCACCCGTGTGGCATTCCCCGGTTGCTCAAAGGTAATGGGGATGGCAATAACGGGCACCCCATGACTAAAAGCATCCATCAGCGTGTTCATGCCACCGTGGGTAATCGTCAAACTGGCCCTCGCCAAGACCTCAAATTGCGGCACATATTCCAGCACCAGAGGTGTGCCTGGTAGTTGGGCGGCCATTGCTGGAGTCATGCCACCGCCATGCGCAATGACCAGTTGCACATCCAGCCCATAACACGCTGCCGCGATCGCTTGAAATGCTGGATAGTTGGTATTCTGAAGGCTTCCGAGTGAGGCATAGATGAGGGGTTGCCCGGTCAGGCGATCGTAGGGAAAGGGGGACGGCTGGGGCGATCCAGTGCGCAAAGGGCCGACGTAATGTAAACAGTCAGGTTTGGGATAGGGAAAATCAAATAACTCTGGTTGCTGGCAAATGTGAGCCAATGATGTCTCTGTGGCATAGATGTGGCGGTAGGGCGGCAGATTCCAGCGATCGCGGTACTCATTGATCACCCGCAAGATGGGTTGACAACTGCGATCAAGAATGAAGTATGCCAGTTGATTTCGTGCCTTGGCCCAGGTTGCAGTTCGATAACTCCAGGGTGAAAAGAAGGGTGGGACATCGGCGCGACGATGTATCGCCTGCCCACAGGAAATACAGACCGACGGCAACCCCAACCCGGCGGCAACAGTTTCGCCAGCAGGTTCTAATTGATCAGTAATGAGTGCGTCAATGCCTAACCGGGAGATAGCCGTTGGGGCATCATGGCAAATAATTTCCGCCATCTCACGACAGAATGCAACCGAGTAATGCAAGGCGGCAATTTCACTTAATTTCGCTAATTCAATAAAAGTTTTGGCCAGGGTTCCAGGCTGATAGCGGGACTCCCCAATCGGGCAAAATTCTAGCCCTTCAGCCAAGACCTGCGATGCCACATCCGAAATTTGCAGGAGCGTGACGCGATGCCCCCGCGATCGCAATTCTCGCCCTAAAGCCGCCTGGGGATTAATGTGACCGGGATAGGGTGGGCAAATAATACCAAAGTGAGTCATAACCGATCGCAATAGGATAGAAAATTATTGGGATGGAAATTCAAAAATTTCGGCATTGGCGTGCAGCACTAACTGTTGATTCGCGATCGCAATGGATTGCACCTCAAACTCAGTGCCACGATTAGTAAAGTCTCGTAAGTTCAAAATATTAACCAAACTGGTTTGAATTGCAGCCAATACCTGATCTGGTAGTGGATCAAATTCAAAGTTTTGTGTGATTAATTCAACTCTGGCAGAACCCGGACATAAATCTGGAATCAGAGTAACCATTGCTTGCCGCATCCCGCCTAAAGAGGGAAGCCACTGCACTTGAATTAGAATAGAGTTTACTTCTGTAAATGAACACTCAATGGCTACAATCGAAACTTGATCAATGATTGAATTATGCGGAGATTGAATTGAATTATGAGGAGATTGGTCTCTCAAGCTAAATTGTGAATGAACCTCTTCAAATAGAGCTTGAGAGAGGGCCTGTGCCGCGATCGCGATTATCAACACTCCAGTGGCAGGTTGTAGCAGCAAAATCTTACCCCGTCTGGCATCCCGTGGGCTAACGGTGACTCGGCCTATCTGGAGTTGCAGCCGCGCGACCGTTAAATTTTGCCGGACCAGAAACTGTTGCAGTTGAATCGCGATCGCCTCAATTTCACCGGCAATAATTTGCCGCAACGTTGTTTCAACCTGGATGGTGATCTGGTCGGCCTCAACAACACGAGACAAAGCCATTTGAGCAACCTTGCTAATTGCTTGTTGTTCCCAACCTAATTTTTTTGGTTCTTGCTTCACGCCCTTTGGAGTTTAGATAAAAAAACGTAGGAGCGCTACACGCCACGCCCCTACGCCTCCGTAAAGTCAATTAGCTGCCAGAGCCTTCGCTCGTCTTTTGGGGCTGCCACTGAGCCAACAATTCCGGTAAGGGAATGCCCTTTTCCGCCGCCAGTTGCTCCGGTGGTTTTTCCCGCGCTTCACTCCGCAAGTACTCCCCGCTGTGGGCTTGGGGTAGCAGGTTCAGCTTGTGAGGGATGGTGTAGTACCGATGCGTTTGGCGCGTGATACCCCGTTCCGACAACGACTCATTTGCAATCTTTTTCCGCAGTTTGATGATGGCATTAATCACTGCTTCTGGTCGTGGTGGGCAACCTGGAATATACACATCAATAGGTAAAATTTTGTCGGCTCCGCGAATCGCCGTCGGAGAATCGGCACTGAACATGCCACCCGAAATCATGCAGGCACCCATCGCGATCACATACTTGGGTTCGGGCATCTGCTCATACAGGCGCAAGGTTGGAGCAGACATCTTCATATTGAGCGTACCTGCCAGGATAATTAAATCGGCCTGACGGGGGCTGGCACGAGGAATCAAGCCGAAGCGATCGAAATCGAAGCGAGACCCGATTAAACCAGCAAATTCAATAAAACAGCAGGCAGTACCATACAACAAAGGCCACAAGCTGGAGAGCCGCGCCCAGTTATACAGGTCGTCTAGAGTAGTTAAAATTATCTGTTCGGACAATTGTTGCGTTACTTGGGGAAAATCTGATGGGTAGGCAACTTGTTCTGCATCAAAACGGCCAGACGATTGCTCTAAATTCATGAGTTAGAGGAAATGTTTGAGTCATTCAACAATTCCCTCCACAGTAGTGAAAAGGACCAATAGAGTCGTCTATCAAATGGTAGGGGAACGATTAAGTTTAGATGTACAACCTGAAAACAGATAAACCCAAAACTCGCCTCAAACTATTTCTTGAAGAAAGCATAGCAGGCTGTAACAGCTATAACTTAAAAAGGGTATTCTACTTGAGGTAGATTTCTTGATTCTCTTCATGCAGAAAAACCCTCATCCCTCAAAAGACCATCGCTTACTGTTCATCATTATTTTTTGTGCAGTCTCCGGTGCCATCTTGAATAGCAGTGCTGCCTGGGCAGAAAGCACCACCTGTTGGCAAGCCGAAAATCCCTCTTTGCAATGCTTAAACAAGCCCCCCGTAATCAGCGCGATCGAGGGTGGCATGATGGGCATAATGGCAGGCACTGGGGCCGCTTTAGGTGCAGTATGGAAACGATTTTTCTAGCTGCTTGCAAGACTAAGTGATTGCAAGATTGAGTGATTGCAAGATTGAGGGCGTTGCAAGATTGAGGGCGTTGCTGAATTTAGGTATGAATATCAGCATTCGCCCTCACCCTAGCCCTCTCCCAACGGGCGAGGGAACAAGATTTCTAGCTCCCTTCTCCTTGGGGAGAAGGGTTGGGGATGAGGGTAAATCATACTTGCATTCAGCAACACCAGATTGAGTGACCGCATCAATAGCCGTGCCCAAAATTGCAAACTTCAGGCGCGGCTATTCATTATTTGCTGCACTGGATTGAATGATGCTGCTTGAACGATTTGTTACCCATGCTTCAAGACTAGGCGATAGCGTGGTTGACCATTTCGCAGTTTTTCCAGTGCCTCGTTGACCTGCTCAAAAGGAAATACTTCCACAATCGGAGCAACTTCGTGGCGGGCAGCAAAATCCAGCATTTTCGATACTGTGGTTGGGCTACCTAAGGGGCTGGCAGAAATGGATTTTTGCCCCAAGATCATGGGAAAAACTTGTGCCGCCAGGGGATTGAGCACGGCCCCAACCATGTGTAATTTCCCTTTGGGACGGAGGGCCGCAATGTATTTATCCCAATCGAGGGCCACATTGACGGTAGAGATGATGACATCAAACGAATTGGCAACAGCCGCGATCGCGTCTGGATCACGGCTATTCACGAAGTGATTGGCCCCCAACTGCCGCGCTTCGGCTTCTTTGTCAGGGCTGGAAGAAAAGGCAGTCACATCACACCCCCAGGCATGAAGAAACTCCAGCGCCATGTGCCCTAAACCACCGATGCCGATGACTCCCACCCGATCCGTCGGTTTGATGTCCAACTGCACAATGGGATTGAAGACAGTAATGCCACCACAAAATAGTGGTCCGGAACTGGTTGGGTTCAACTTGTCCGGCAAAGGTGTGACCCACTCTTGATGGGCACGCACGCGATCGGCAAAGCCTCCATGCCGTCCGACAATCGTTGCTTCTGCAGTCAGGCATAGGTTTTGGTTCCCCGACAGACACCACTCGCAATGATTGCAGGAATGGGAATACCAACCCAGGCCCACTCGTTGCCCCACCTGCAAAGTAGTGACATCGCTACCAACCTCGGCGATCATGCCGACCACTTCATGACCAGGAACAAACGGATACTGAGTGATACCCCACTCGTTCTCCAACATGCTCAAGTCACTGTGGCAAATGCCGCAATACTCCACCTGAATCTCGACTTCGTCCTGACTTAACGCACCTGGATCGTACTCAAAGGGTTGAAGCTTGCCGCCAGGTTCATGGGCTGCGTAGGCTTTGATCATAAAGTTAGATGAATTAAGCGTGATTGCCTTGAATTGTAAGAGGCAATCATTTTTCTACGCCTAAAATTTCTGAATATGTGAGCATAGGTCAAATCGTTACAAGGTATATCTTTTTTATTCCTGCCCCTCATGTCACAACGCCAGCAGACCGATCGCGCCACTCAACCACAGCAAAAAACACCAGCGCGTCAGTTGTAGTGCTTTGTGAATATCGGCGGGGGCGATCGCATGAGTTGGATCACCCAGGAGTGGCTTCGCTTTGGGGACTCCTTTGTAATAATTCACACCGCCCACCTGCACACCCACGATGGCCGCATAGATAGTCTCGCTCCAACCTGAATTGGGACTGGGATCTTGGGGAGCGTCCCGCCGACAAATTTGCCAGACCGGCCAGGGTTTACCCGATAGAAGCCCCAACGTTAGCACCACCAGGCGACAGGGTACCCAGGTCAGCGCATCATCGGCTTTAGCACTAAACCAGCCCAAATGGGTATAAGGTGCAGTCCGATAACCCACCATCGAATCCAATGTGCTGGCGGCCTTATAGCTTAAGGCCAGGGGCACACTTCCCACTCCGGGGATGCAGGCTCCGGCGATCGCGTAAAACAAGGGAGCCAAAACGCCATCAGTCGCATTTTCCGTGACGGTTTCCAGTACAGCCCGTAAAATTTCCGGTTCTGATAAATTCTGGGTATCTCGGCCCACATATCGGCTGAGCTGAGAACGGGCCTGTTCCAGATTTCCCAGTTGCAACGGCGTTAACACCGCCATTGCCGCATCTCGCAAACTACGCCCCGCCAAGCAACTCGCCAGCATCCCACTTTGCACCCCCAGGCCAACCAGGGGATGCAGGCGCGTAGCCGCCGCCGCGATCGCCCAACCCAGCCAGCCACTACCCAGAATCAACCCCAGACCCAACCCAACTCCCGCCCATTTAAGCGCCAGAGGATGCTGCCAGCGAGCCAATGCCAGCGAGGTGTAACGTGAGATCACCCAACCCATCCCCTGGACGGGATGCCACCACCCCCACGGATCACCAATCCAGTAATCCAGCAGGGCCGCGATCGCCAACACCCCAATTTCAAGCTTCATCCCATTCATCGGGGGTGTCACCCCTGATTTCTAACAGCATCGATCGGGCATACTCAATACGCATCTACAGTATTAGACAGTATTTAGAAGGAAAAAATCGTGTCTACGCTTGTTCCCATTCAGCTTGAAGACGGCATGGTGATTTATATTGAGGCGCAAGAAAACGCAGAACCGACTGCGATCGCCCCACCCATGCCCCTGCCAGATACCGGCGAACAAACTCGCGGCGGCCAGAAAGGCATACCGTCCTTAAATCCCACCCGCGACAATGCCGCCCAATCCATGCACATGGTCCAAAACACCATTCGCACCTACGCTTACTACTGCATGACTGCCTTCAAAAACTTTGGAGCCGCGAACGTTGATGAAGTCACCCTCGAATTTGGGGTCAACCTCAGCGCCGATGCGGGCATTCCTTATATTGCCAGTGGTAAAGCCCAAAGCAACCTGAAGATTACCGTAAAATGCACCTACCCGAAAGAGGAAGTCGGCAACCGGGAGACGGGAGGGTTGCCCCACCCCTAAACCACAAAACTCGATGCCTGTCCCTGTGATGCTTGCCAACTGCGGGCATCGAAATAAAGATCTTCCAGGGAAATGCTATACAACGCTTCCTTCAGTTTTTGGTGCAACCGATTCCAGAGCGTAAAAGTAACCCAATCTTCGGCCTGAGAATCGTCGGGAGAGTGGCGCGGCAAGGGTTCGATCGCCTCTCCCACCGCTTCTAAAATTTGCCCCAGAGAAATCTCGGCAGGGGGACGGGCCAGTTGGTAGCCCCCCTGTGCCCCGCGCACTGAGGCCACCAGGCCCGCCCGCCGCATCTCGATCAGTAACTTTTCCAGGTAGGGGGCCGGAAGATCCTGCCGTTGAGCGATCGCCTTAACCGAGGCTGGCCGTAGTTTGGGTTGCAAACTCAAATCCAGCAGCGCTTTAACGCTGTAATGCCCACGAGTAGTTAACTTCATCTGGGGAAATTCAAGATATGTAACAGAATGATAAGAATAACCGTTGAAATCGAAAAGTTTTACTAAGTTTAGTTGTGCTTAAGCAAACAATCCTAAATACTTATCTATAAGATTTTGCCGCTTAAGATTAAACTTTTCCCGTTTTAGAGTATTTTCGATCCTACTCCTATGATGCCTTTATTTCCTCTTGCTCCACGGTATCGGTTAGATGATGAACTTCCCTGGCTGGAAGGTATTGATCCCAGTCGCCATTACTGGTTAATGATCAATGGAGATGCATCCCTAGCTGTAGCCATTCCAGGATTGGTGGTGGCTTCCACTGAGGAATTTCGGGCAGAGGTGTTGCGGTTTCGGGCATTACAACCTGGAGAACACCTAGAAATTCGACGAGCAGCCAGCACCTGCACCCTGATCTGCATCAGCCAAAACTGCTATGCGATCGAAGCCGATGTCGCAGGTGCCCCGGTGTGGCATTTGTTTGATCAAGAAACTCTGGAAAGCTTACTCAGAACGAGCCATCCCGATTGGCAATGTGCGCCCAGCGATGTGGAATTGGGGCGGCGGTTGCTGGTTCGATCCTGGGAAACGGCGATCGCAGCTTGAGTGGCGTCGTTTGCTAGATGCTAATTTTTTGCTGAATAATTTGTATTCTCACTGGGGTGTAGTGTGACTAGGCCCCGGTTTTTTATTGGCCGCATCTTTACTGGCCGCATCTTTACTGGCCGCATCGCGCAAGGGTAGCAAATCTTGCAGGGCGGCCAACAGTTTCACCTTTACCAGAAAAATTTCTTGAGCCGGACTGAGAATAAACGTCCACCCCACATTGACGGAGAACCAGGGGGTTTGCACTTTACCCATGATCCCAAATTCCGTACAACCGTTGTCTAAAAGCGTTGAACTGCCACTTTGAGGCTCCAGCAAAAACCCTTTTGCTTCCTGGTCTAAATAAGCCGCGATCGCCGCACGACCCACCACTAAATCTTCAAAAGGAGGTTGGAGCGCACCATCAACCGCAAACAACTGCCCCACAGCCTCAAATTCTCCAGCATTCAGCATCGAGAAGTACCGCAGAATCACGGGTTCATCCACACCCGCGATCGCGATCGCTTGGCTGTCTTGATTGAAATCCAATGGACTGGTGGCAGATGGACCGGAAACGACCGACATGGTTGAAAACACTCGTAGAAGGATGAACCTTACAATAAAAGGGAAGCACGTTTAAAACCTGCTTCCCTGGAAAGATCCTGAATGGGAGATCACAAAAACTGAGGACTCATGAAGGCTGCAAATTAAGCCAATAAAGGATCAACACCCATGTCAATCACAATGTTACGCAATACCGTAATTTGCTGACCTGCATCCAACTGCTTCAATACTTCAAAGGCTTGATAGGTCTCTGCGGTGGCACGATAATCGTAAGGCATCGGCACAACCACACCTTGCCGCATCCATTCGGCCAACTGGTACCAGAAGGCCAGTTTAGTGTTTGCACTCAAAATTCCATAGGCGCGGGTTTCGGGTGTGCCAACCTTGTTTACAAGGTGACGCATGAAAGTCAACTGATCATTGAAGGACATAGACTTAACCTGAGCCAGTAAGCCTTCAGCTAATTGCAGGCGAGCGGCACCAGGCGCAGCGGGGGTAACAGTGGTGCCCATCTCGGTGTAAATGTACCAGAGTAATGCAAGCTGGTCATCCGTTGACAACTGCTTGATTCCAGCGGTTACAGCAGCAACAACATTACCAGTTTCGACAGTGGACAGATAAGGATTCGCAAAACGGTTTGAGGTTGAATCTGTGGTGAAAGTCATTAGGCTCTCCTTGTCTTGAGACATTCGGTTGATTCAGTCACAAAGGGGATGTCTAACCGATTGGCTTGACGAAAACGATCCACCTCCACATTGCGATTATGCAACATAAGTTTACAATTTGACCACAAAACTTTACAAATGGATTCTCAAGATATTTCTCTATGGCTCCAACGTCTGGCTGACCAGGTGAAGCAACAAGCATTGGCACTTGGGTTTCATCAAGTCGGAATTGCTCGAGTGCAGGCGCAACCGGATGACGCGATCGCGCACTTACAGGACTGGCTAAAGCAGGGGTTACACGCCGACATGGCCTGGATGACCAACCCCAAACGGCAGGATATTTTTCAAGTAATGCCAGAGGTGAAGACTGTCATCTGCGTGGCCTTAAACTACTATGCGCCAGTGGCCCATTCACCTGATCCAGCGCATGGCAAAATTTCCCGCTATGGTTGGGGCCGCGACTATCACAAGGTGCTACACAAACGGCTGAAAGCGCTGGCCCAGTGGTTGCAGGCTCAGGGAGATGAGATCCAGGCTCGTTATTATGCCGACACTGGCCCGGTTCAGGATAAAGTGTGGGCGCAACAGGCCGGATTGGGTTGGATTGCGAAAAATGGTAACTTAATCACTCGCAAGTACGGCTCCTGGGTGTTTCTTGGGGAAGTGTTGACGAATTTGGAGTTACCCAGCGATCGCCCCCACACTTCTCACTGTGGCACCTGTACCCGATGTCTGGAGGCTTGCCCTACGGGTGCGATTCTCCGGCCCCATGTGGTCGATGCAAATCGGTGTATTGCCTACCACACCATCGAAAATCGAGCAGAGGAATTGCCAACCGCGATCGCTGCAAATTTACAGGGGTGGGTAGCAGGCTGTGATATTTGCCAGGATGTTTGCCCCTGGAATCAGCGATTCGCCCAACCCACCAATGTGCCAGAATTTTCTCCTCAGCCCTGGAATATTGCCCCTCGTCTAAGTGAACTGGCAACCTTAACCGAAGCAGAATATGAGCAACGCTTCACGGGGTCAGCCTTACGACGAATTAAACCCTGGATGATCCGCCGTAATGCCCAGGCCAATTTGCCGCATCCGGCGGCCCATGCGCCAGCAGCGGTAGAGGCTGAATCTAACGAAACAATCTAACGGAATTGTTAAGAAAAACCGAATTCATTGAGAATCGCGTTTAGGTTTGTTACAACTCTTAACAGGGAGATTCATAACTTTCCCTCTTACCCTCACCCGGATCTGGACACGATGCTCCAACAGTGCGCTCCACTCCAAACTGATTTACCTCTGCAACAGTTACGCTCTGAGAATGACGAATTGCGCCGTTATCTAGAGGCTCAAAAAAAGGTTATTGCTTCATTAGAGCGGCGGGTTGGGCGATCGCTCTCCACTCTGGGGGTTCAAGTTCAACGCTTGTCCAGCGGGCTACATGTCGAGCAGGAGCGGCAATCCAGCATTGGGACCATTCAGCATGAGGTCAGTTCCTTATGTGATTTGTTGGCGGATGCCATGCTGTTGCAAAAGCTAGAGGCGGGTAAAGTAGATGTGAATCTGGAAGCCGTATCACCATTTGCCACCCTATCAACGGTGAGCCGCCACCTACTAAAGGATGCTAACTCCACCCGCTTGATTTGTGAGTTTGCGCCCGACCTACCTCCGATCCAAGCAGATCAAGACTTGTTAGAAGCAGTCTTAACGGACTTGCTAGCGCGAGGGTTGCGCTACTCCGATAGTGATTCACCTGTGGTACTGGGAGCACGTCAGGAGAGTACGCAAATTTGTTTGTTTGTGACGGCTCAACGGTTTGCGCCGGTTGGTAATCGAGACTTTGCAACCGAAATTGTCTTGTGCTGCCGCAGAATTGAAGTTCAAAACGGTACTGTTACCTGTCAGCAACGGCCCGATGGGTTACAAACTGTCACGTTAACGTTGGCTCTGGCGGCATAGCGATCGCCCTCTCACAGTTTCAATTCACTCCATTGATAGTCTCTGTCTGTCAACTATCAATGGAACGATTTCTTTGTAGAAAATAACTTGCAGTACCCCACGCTACATTGCTTTATTAATAGTGGCTGATAGGATGAGGGCGATTGTTCCTTATCCTCCAGTTCTTCTACGACTTGCCTGCTGAATCCCCTAGTCTAAACCGTTCACCGACCTGAAGGGGGTTCAGCAAAGGGCTGAAACTTGCTATCTATCCTCCAAGTCTTTCTTAAAAAAACTCTGTGAAAATCTGGAAAGAGGAGAGGAAATCGGTAGCGTAAGCACAGATTGTGTTTAGAGAAGCCGGTTTTTTCATTGTGATAAGAAACCACAACTCTTAACCTGATTGATTCAGATTGTTGAGAGGCAAGTTTAACCCCATCTTCAAGTCGTCTGAAGTTCTTCAGCAAATTTTGAGAGCACATTATGGTAGCAACCCCTCCAAGACCAAGCACCGATATCTCTTCAATTAGTTCTTTCGGGACTGCGCGATCGACGGTCCAAGGTTCGCCTCTCAGTCCCGAAGAATTACGAAAACTCCACGCTTACTGGCGGGCATCCAATTATCTTGCGGTGGGAATGATTTATCTCCGCAGCAACCCACTCCTCAAAGAACCCCTGAAGCCAGAGCACATTAAACAACGCCTGTTGGGCCATTGGGGGTCTAGCCCTGGCATCAGCTTTCTTTACACCCACATGAACCGCATCATCAAGAAATTTGATCAAGACATGCTGTTTGTGGTTGGGGCAGGACACGGCGCACCCGGATTTTTAGGACCCTGTTATCTGGAAGGCACCTACTCTGAGGTCTACCCGGATAAAAGCGAAGACGAAGAAGGGCTGGCTAAATTCTTCCGGCAGTTTTCCTTTCCCGGTGGGATCGGCAGTCATTGCACACCCGAAACACCCGGATCAATTCATGAAGGCGGTGAACTGGGGTATAGCCTGTCTCATGCCTATGGTGCCGCTTTCGATAATCCCGACTTGATTGTAGTGGCGATGCCGGGAGATGGCGAATCTGAAACTGGGCCACTGGCAACCTCCTGGCATTCCAACAAGTTCATTAACCCGATTCGGGATGGAGCGGTGTTGCCCGTCCTGCACTTAAACGGGTACAAGATCAATAACCCGACCCTGCTGGCTCGCGTCAGCCATGACGAACTGCGAGACCTGTTTCAGGGCTATGGCTATACCCCCTACTTTGTAGAAGGGTCTGATCCGGAGACGATGCACCAGGCAATGGCGGCAACGCTCGATCATTGCGTGACTGAAATTCGCCGCATTCAGCAAGAAGCCCGCAGTTCTGGTGTGGCAACTCGTCCCCGTTGGCCCATGATTGTCATGCGCACACCCAAAGGCTGGACGGGACCTGCCGAAGTCGATGGCCATAAGGTAGAAGGGTTCTGGCGGGCACATCAGGTGCCGATGGGTGGGATGCAATCCAATCCGGAGCACCTGCGGCGGTTGGAAGAATGGATGCGGAGCTATAAACCAGAAGAACTGTTTGATGCCAGTGGGAAATTGTTGCCAGAAATCAAAGACATGGCACCTTCTGGGCTAAAACGGATTAGTGCGACTCCGTATGCCAATGGAGGCGTTTTGCGGCGATCGCTCAAGATGCCAGACTTCCGGGAATATGGGATCACCGTTGACAAGCCTGGAACGATTGAAGCCGAGAACACCAAACCCTTAGGAGTTTTCCTGCGGGATGTGATGAAGTGCAACATGAGCAACTTCCGGGTGTTTGGGCCGGATGAAAACACCTCAAACAAGTTGCAAGCCATCTATGAGGTGAGTAAGAAATTCTGGATTGCCGAATTCCTGCCGGAAGATTTGGATGGGAGTGAATTATCCACCGATGGCCGGGTGATGGAAATGCTCAGCGAACACACCCTGGAGGGTTGGCTGGAAGGCTATCTACTCACAGGGCGGCATGGCTTCTTTTCCACCTACGAAGCCTTTGTGCATGTGATTGACTCCATGTTCAACCAGCACGCAAAATGGTTGTCGATTTGCAATCAGCTCTCCTGGCGACATGACATTGCGTCTTTGAACTTGTTGATTACCTCGACCGTGTGGCGGCAGGATCACAATGGCTTCACCCACCAGGACCCCGGCTTTTTGGATGTGGTGGTGAATAAGAGTCCCGATGTGGTGCGAATTTACCTGCCACCGGATGTGAACTCGTTGTTGTCTGTGGCAGATCACTGTTTGAGGAGTACAAATTACGTCAACGTGATCGTGTCGGATAAGCAACTCCATGTGCAGTATCACGATATGGACACTGCCATTCGTAACTGCACCAAGGGGATCGACATTTGGGAATGGGCCAGTAACGACCAGGGGACGGAGCCGGATGTGGTGATGGCCTGCGCTGGGGATATCCCCACCCAGGAAGCGCTGGCCGCTACCGTCTTGCTGCGGGAAAACTTCCCTGACCTGAAAATTCGGTTTGTCAATGTGATCGATCTGTTTAAGCTGCAACCTGCCACGGAACACCCGCATGGCATGAGCGACAATGACTTTGACAGTATGTTCACGCTAGATAAACCGATCATTTTCAACTTCCACGGCTACCCCTGGCTGATTCACCGTCTGGCCTATCGGCGGCATAATCACAACAATATGCACGTTCGAGGCTACAAGGAAAAGGGCAACATCAACACGCCGATGGAACTGGCCATCCAGAACCAAATCGATCGCTACAGTTTGGCGATCGATGTAATTGACCGGGTGCCCAAGTTGAAAGTGGCAGGTGCCCATGTGAAGGAGATGCTGAAGGATGAGCAAATCTCCTGCCGCAACTACGCCTATGAACACGGGATTGACAAGCCTGAGGTTGTTCACTGGAAGTGGCCCTACTAATTCATCGCATTCAGTTGGCAAGCACTGGGAATTGCCTCAGTGCTTGCTTTACCTATGGTGGTGAAGCAATGAAGTTTGATGTTTGAGAAAAGAAGGATCTAAACCCATGCAATCTGAGCAAATTCCTCCTGGCTGTCCAACGGTGCGCGTCGAAGACGATCGCACGGGCTTGGATATTGAGACGTTGAAGCGGGCCTTCCTGGATAACTTGTTCTATATTCAGGGCAAATTCCCGGCGATCGCATCCATGCAGGACTACTACATGGCCCTGGCCTACACCGTGCGCGATCGTTTGTTTCGGCGCTGGCTAAATACCGCCGAAACCTACGGCAATCAAGCCTCCCGAACCATTTGTTATCTCTCTGCGGAATTTCTGATGGGGCCGCACCTGGGGAATAACCTGCTCAACCTGGGCATTTTTGACACCGTGAAGCAAGCAATGGAGGAATTAGGGCTAGATCTGAACGAACTCCTGGAACAGGAGGAAGAACCAGGCTTAGGCAATGGTGGTCTGGGCCGTCTGGCGGCTTGCTACCTCGACTCGATGGCAACCCTGGAACTGCCCTCCATTGGCTACGGCATCCGTTATGAGTTTGGGATCTTTGACCAGGACATTCGCGATGGTTGGCAGGTTGAGATTACTGATAAATGGCTGCGCTATGGGAACCCCTGGGAAGTGGTGCGCCCCGAATGGGAAGTGGAAGTCAAATTCGGCGGCCACACCTACAGCTTTATTGATGAGCATGGGCGTACGCGCACTCGGTGGGATGCCGCGAAAGTCGTCCGTGGCATCCCCCACGATACGCCCATCCTGGGGTATCACGTCAATTCCTGTAACACCTTGCGGTTGTGGTCAGCAGAAGCCACAGAATCCTTCAACTTCGATGCCTTCAACTCCGGCGACTACTCCGGTGCCGTCTTCAAAAAAATGGAATCGGAAACGATCTCCAAAGTGCTGTATCCCAACGACAACCTGACGCAAGGCAAGATCCTGCGCCTGGAGCAACAATTCTTCTTCGTATCCTGTTCATTGCAGGATATGTTCCGCATCATGCACCAGCAACAGGTGCCCTACGATCAGTTTCATGAGAAGTTTACGATTCAGTTGAACGACACCCATCCCTCGATCGCCGTTGCCGAATTGATGCGCCTGCTGATGGACGAACACGGCATGGAATGGGAGCAAGCCTGGACCATTACAACCCACACCTTTGCCTACACCAACCACACCCTGTTGCCGGAAGCCCTGGAACGTTGGCCGATTGACCTGTTTGGTAAATTGCTGCCTCGTCACCTGGAAATTATTTATGAGATTAATAAGCGCTTTCTCGATGACATTCGGATCAAGTATCCCGATGATATGGATCGGATTCGCCGGATGTCTTTGATTGATGAAAGTGGAGAACGCTATGTACGGATGGCGCATCTCGCCTGTGTGGGCAGTTCGGTGATCAACGGGGTCGCCGCATTGCATACTGAACTCTTGAAAAAAGATGTCTTACATGACTTCGCTGAGATGTACCCGGAGAAGTTCAAAAATGTGACCAACGGCGTGACACCTCGGCGCTTTATGGTTCTTAGCAATCCTCGGTTGTGCCAATTGGTCAGCAATCGCATTGGTCACGATTGGGTCACCAACCTCGCAAATCTCCGCCAGTTGGAGGGCTATGTTGATGATGCCGGATTCCGGACTGAGTTTCGCCAAATTAAGCAGGCGATTAAGCAAGATTTAGCCAACTACATCAAACATCTCTACGATCTCGATGTTGATCCATTGTCGATGTTTGATATTCAGTCCAAGCGGATTCACGAATACAAGCGGCAACATTTGAATGCGTTGCACATTATCACGCTCTATAACCGGATTAAGGCGAACCCGAATCTAGACATTACGCCCCGCACCTTCCTGTTTGGTGGCAAGGCCGCACCGGGGTATTATTTGGCCAAATTGATCATCAAGTTGATTAACTCGATCGCCGATGTGGTGAACCGTGATCCGGACGTGCGCGGCCAGTTAAAAGTCCTGTTCATGAAGGACTACAACGTCAAATTTGCCCAGCGAGTGTATCCGGCGGCAGATTTATCGGAACAAATCTCCACGGCGGGTAAGGAAGCCTCTGGCACCGGCAATATGAAATTTGCCATGAACGGGGCACTCACCATTGGCACATTGGATGGGGCCAACGTGGAAATTTTGGAGGAAGTCGGTGCAGACAACTTCTTCCTGTTTGGCTTAACGGCGGAAGAAGTGTATGCCAAGAAGAAAGCAGGCTACAATCCCCGGGAATACTACGAGAACGATCCTGAACTGAAACTGGTGATCGATCGCTTGGCCTCCGGTTTCTTCTCCCACGGCGATACTGAATTGTTCCGCCCTCTAATTGACAACCTGATGTACAGCGATCCCTACCTGCTGTTTGCAGACTATCGGTCCTACGTTGATTGTCAGGAGCAGGCCAGTATTGCCTACCGCGATCACGATCGCTGGACGCGGATGTCCATTCTGAATACGGCTCGCATGGGTAAGTTCTCCAGCGATCGCTCCATCCGCGATTACTGCGACACGATCTGGCATGTCAAACCTGTGCCCATTGACTTGAAAGAATACGTGCAGGCGCATCCCGATAAGGTGGTGTCGGAACTCGCCAAAGTATAACCCGCTAAAACTCCGAGTTGCTCCAGGAACTCGGAGTTTTCAGTTCAAATGACCAGGAGACAGAGTTAGCAGGTGGTATGAGTCTTAAACTCTATTTTTTACGGCATGGCGAAACGACCTTTAGCCAGACGGGCGGGTACTGTGGTGATTTAGACGTAGAACTGACTCCCGAAGGGGTGGACATGGCAAAAGCGTTTGCCGCGACCTATGCAACCGTGCCGTGGGCAGCGGTGTATGTCAGTCCGATGAAGCGGACGATCGCGACGGCCCAGCCCCTATGCGAGGCGATCGGAATGGAGATGCAATTGCGGGATGGCTTACGGGAACTTTCCTACGGTCAGTGGGAAGGACTCAGCCCGGATGAAGTGCGTGCCCAGTACGAGGAGGATTACATTCACTGGCTGACGGAACCCGCCTGGAACCCGCCCACGGGGGGTGAATCCTCAGTGCAACTGGCCAGTCGGGCGGCGTTAGTCATTGCCGAAATCGAAAAAGACCACCCCCACGGGAATGTGCTGGTGGTTTCCCACAAAGCAACGATTCGGATTTTGCTTTGTAGCCTTTTAGGAATTGATTTGGGGCGTTATCGCGATCGCATCGCGGTCCTCACAGCATCGGTGAGCGTGGTCAAGTTTGATGTGCATGGGCCATTACTGGAGCAGTTGGGCGATCGCTACCACATTCCAGACTCCATTCGGAATCGGCCTGGAACCTAGCCCCGCAGAAGACGATAGGATGAAAGGAACTGTTGACCCCATTGATCAATGCCTGACACTGCGCCTACTAACCCATTGCTTTCCTGCGCCTACGAATCACCGCTGGAACTGTTGGGAAATGACTATTACGATGTCGTTCCGGCGGCTGAATTCCCCGCCCATCTTCTGAGGTTCCGCAATGACGCGCTGCTGCCCGTGTTGGGCCTTGATCCGGCAACTGTCCAAGATCAGCATTTTATTGAAGCTTTTGGCCACTTTCAAAAGGCACCTCGGCCCTTTCTGGCTCTGCGGTATCACGGCTACCAGTTTGGAGTGTACAACCCCGCCTTGGGGGATGGTCGCGGGTTTCTGTATGGGCAGGTGCGCGGTACCGATGGGGAACTCTACGACTTTGGCACCAAGGGATCGGGCACCACACCCTATTCTCGTGGCGGCGATGGGCGCTTGACCCTCAAAGGCGGCGTGCGGGAAGTGCTGGCCGCAGAGGCATTACACCGCATGGGAGTTCGCACGTCACGCTGTCTCAGCCTGATTGAAACGGGTGAGCAACTGTGGCGTGGCGATGAACCATCCCCCACGCGCTCCTCCGTCATGGTCAGAATGCAGCGATCGCACATTCGGTTTGGCACCTTCGAGCGCTTGCATCACCTCGATCGCAAAGACCTGATCGTGATCCTGCTGGATCATGCGATCGAGCAATACTATCCCCACCTGCAAACAGACAGAAATCGTTACGCGCTATTTTATGCTGAACTGGTGGAACGAGTGGCCGAACTGGCCGCCCAGTGGATGGCCGCCGGATTTTGTCATGCCGTCTTAAATACCGACAATATGTCGATTACCGGGGAAAGCTTTGATTACGGCCCCTACGCCTTCCTGCCCGTCTATGATCCCAGCTTCACCGCCGCCTATTTCGATTATTTTGGGCGCTATAGCTACGCCAATCAACCAGGGGCGTGCCGCTGGAATCTGGAGATGTTGCAGGCACCGTTGAGCCGCGTCATCAGCCCGATGGATTTAGACCGTGGCATGGAGCAGTTTGGGCCAGTCTACGATCGCACCTACCGCCAACGGATGCTGTACAAACTGGGCTTTGGTGAACTCACCGATCCCATCGCCGATGAATTACTCGCGCTCACCATCCGATTTTTGCAGGCATCTCAGGTGAGTTATCACCGCTTTTTTGCCGAATTGCGCCAGCAATTCTCGCCTCAATGGCGCGATGCCGTGGAGCAGATTTGGCCGGCAGTGCAAATTCTCGATGACGACCTGAAGCTGATTTGGGAAGAGTGGAAGATTCACTACTTCAATCTGTTATTGAGTTTGCCAGAGTCCGAATTGGCGGCAATTCCCACTCGGTTACAGGCCAATAATCCATTGACCGTGCCAGTCCGTCCTGAAATCGAAGCGGTTTGGGAACAGATTACCACCACCGATGATTGGGCTGGTTTTGATGATTTGTTAGATCGAATTCGAGCCTAGTTTGATTAGCCTCGTTTGATTGGTATGTTTCCAGAGGTTTTGGCAAGCTGTGTGTTATTGGAGTGGCGATCGCGGGTGTTTATAGAGTCTCCAACGATTGAAACGGATCGATTGATCTTGAGAATGGCAACCCGTAAAGATGTCCCTGCCATCCTTCAGTATTATTTAGAGAATCAAGCGTTTCTAGAAGCCGTTGAACCCACCCGGAGTGAAGGCTTTTACACCTATGAATTCTGGCAGGAACAGGTGGAAAAAGCTCTATTTGAATTTAGTTACGAACAAAGTTTGAAACTGTGTTTGTTTCCAAAGCACAATCCTACCAGCATTCTAGGTAAAATCAATTTTCATCAAATGCAGCGGGGGGTTTCGCAAGCCTGCACGGTGGGTTACAGTCTGGCGGAACAGGAACAGGGCAAAGGCTACATGACCGAGGCACTGAAGGCGGCGATCGCCTATTTGTTTGTGGAGCAAAATTATCATCGGATTGCCGCCAACTATATGCCTCGCAATCAACGCAGTAGTCATGTATTGCGACGGTTAGGCTTTGTTGTAGAAGGTTATGCGCGAGATTACTTACTCATTAACGGCAAATGGGAAGACCATATTTTGACCAGCCTGACCAATCCTCATTGGTGCTATCCAACCTGATTTTTTGCGTAATTTAAACCGTTGATGGTGATGCATTTATTATCAATCCCTGGTGTAAACACCTCGGAAGTTAACAATCATTCCAAATTCCAGCTACTTCTTTAGATAGATGCCAGGATAGGAGTGATCCTCACTGCTCAAGTGCAATGATGACGGTTTATTGGGTTTGTTTTGCCGTTGGTGGCACCTTTGTCTTCCTCGCCGTTCTGAGTGGAGTGGACGGCGTCGATTTTGGGGACAATGACTTTGAGGTGCCTCTGGATGAAGATGTCGAGATTACCGAACCAAAGGAGCGATCGCCCTCGCCCTTCGCTCGATCGCGAGACCCCTGGTACTCATTTTTCAGCATTCTCAAAAGCCTCAAATTCTGGACCTTCGCCATTTGTTTCTTTGGCTTAACTGGGCTGGTCCTCTCCCATCTTGCCATCCAGTTGTCGCCGAGTTTGATTGCGATGATCGCCGTCAGCATGGGTATCCTATGTGGAAGTCTGGTGGCGGGTAGCCTGCGAACCTTGCAACGACGACAGGTAGATAGCCTGGTGCGATCTCCTGATTTGGTGGGGTTGACCGGAACCGTCGAAGTCCCCTTCGATCAGACCCGTCGCGGCAAAGTCAGACTCCTGGTCAAAGGGACAATGCTTGACATGATCGCCAGCACAGATGCGGTGAAGGTGTTACAACCCGGCGATCGCGTCTTAGTGGTCGGCACTGAGCAAAATCGCCTGTGGGTGGTGCCAGAGCAGGAGAGCATGGGCAATGGAGAGTAGGGCATAAAATCAGATTAGAAACAGGGTTGACTCCATTGGATAGAGCACATTCAGCATAGAACAAGCACATTGAATGCTAAAACGCAAAACTTACTATGAATCATAAAAGTATTCACTCAGAAAAACTATTGCTTATGGGTCAAACAGCGGATGGAGTCATCGTTGAAATTGCTCAGGCAGACTCTAATACCAATCCTCAAACAAGTGAAGCATCAAGTTCGTTTGCAACCCTGCTACCCATATTGGGAATTTCCGTGTTGGGAGCCATTCTCTTCGTCTGGTTTGTCAAAAGCTTTATGCAGATCTGTAACCCGAATGAGATTTTGGTGTTGTCGGGGCGCAAACAGCGGATGCAGGATGGGCAGGAGGTTGGCTATCGCGTCATTTTTGGCGGGCGCACCATCGTGATTCCAATTTTGGAAACCGTGAAGCGCATGGATTTGACCACGATGCCCGTGCCGGTGGAAGTGCGCAATGCTTACTCTAGAGGGGGCATTCCGCTGCACATTCAGGCGATCGCCAATGTCAAAATTTCCAGCGATCCGAAAATTGTGGGTAATGCGATCGAGCGATTTTTGGGGCGCGATCGCTCGGAAATTACCCGTGTGGCCCGCGAAACATTGGAAGGGAATTTGCGGGGTGTCGTGGCGATGCTCACCCCAGAACAAATTAATGAAGACCGCCTGGAATTTGCCGAGCGAATTGCTCAGGATGTATCCCGCGATTTATCTAAGTTGGGGATGCAGTTAGATACACTCAAAATTCAAAGTGTGGCGGATGATGTGGACTATTTACGTTCCATTGGCCGCAAACGCATTTCCCAAATTGTGCGAGATGCGGAAATTGCCGAAGCCGAAGCTTTGAGTCAGGCAGAGCAGGTGGAGGCCGACTGTCAACAACAGGCAGAAGTCGCCAAATCCCAGGCGCTCGCAGTCATTCAACAAAAGCAGAACGAGTTACGCAAAATTAAAGCCGAACTGGAGCAACAAGCGCGATCGGAGGAAGAACGCACCACAGCCGCCGAAAAAGAAGCTCGCGCCAGAGCGGAACAGGAATTACAAACCGTGCGGGCGGAACTGGAACGCTTGCGCCTGGAAGCTGATCAGGTGCTCCCCGCCGAAGCCCAGAGGGAAGCCAAAACCTTCCAGGCTAAAGGTGCCGCTGCCGAACTGGCCGAAAACGCCAAGGCCGCTGCCCTGGTCAACGATATGCTAACCAAAGTCTGGCGCGAAACGGGTGTGGATGCTGCCGAGGTTTTCCTGATTCAACAGATCGAGATGGTATTGCAAGAAGCGGCTAAAATTCCCAGCCGCCTGCACCTGGATCAAATCCACGTCATCGACAATGGCGATGGCAAATCTCTGGCAAATCTGATCAATGTCTATCCCGAAGTGGTGCGTCAGTTCCTCGATCGCGTCGATCAAACGTTAGGAATTGATGTTGCCGCCACATTAAATCGCAGTCATCAAAATAGAACTGTCGGGAAGGGCAAGTAGCAGCCCCGCATTAAGGTCGGCGGAGCCTCAGCCTGCCGCCTGCTTCTCGCCTGTCTGCTTGCCTGTCTTTTCTTCCGTCTTGCCGCCCTCTATTTCCTTATCCATCATGTTTGAAACCATCATCGCCCTTGCGGCTATTCTCGGAGCCGGAGCCGGAGCCGGGATGTTCGTCATCCGCAACTTGTATTACATTTGCCAACCGAACGAAGTCCTGATCTTTGCTGGGAGTTCGCGCAAACTAGCCGACGATCGCATGGTTGGGTATCGCCTGGTCAAAGGCGGCAGCAGTATCCGGGTGCCATTGCTAGAACGGGCACTCCGCATGGATCTGAGCAATATGATTATTGACTTGCGCGTCTCCAATGCCTTCTCCAAAGGGGGGATTCCGCTCACAGTTGAAGGGGTGGCCAACATTAAAATTGCTGGCGAGGAACCCGCAATTCACAACGCGATCGAACGATTGCTGGGTAAAACTCGGGACGAAATCGAACAAATGGCCAAAGAAACTCTGGAAGGAAACTTACGCGGTGTACTTGCCAGCCTCACCCCCGAACAAGTGAATGAAGATAAAATTGCCTTCGCCAGAAGTTTACTGGATGAAGCCGAGGAAGATTTGGAAAAACTCGGTCTGGTGTTAGACACGCTACAAGTCCAGAACATTTCTGATAATGTACGCTATCTCGATTCCATTGGTCGTAAACAACAGGCAGATATGTTGCGCGATGCTCGCATTGCCGAAGCCAAGGCCAAAGCGGAGTCCACCATTCAAACGGCAGAGAACGAAAAAGTGACCGCCCTCAGCCGCATCGATCGCGACATCAAAATTTCTACTGCTGATGCTGATCGTCGCGTCAAAGATACCCTGACTAAACGGAATGCGGTCGTGGCTGAAGCGATCGCTGAAATTGCGTCGGAACTGGCTCGGATTCAGGCGGAAGTGCCGGTACAACAGGAACGCATTAAACAGGTGGAACAACAACTACAAGCCGATGTGATTGCGCCTGCGGAAGCCCAATGTAAACAAGCGATCGCCCAGGCCCAGGGGAACGCCGCCAAAATTATTGAAGACGGCAAAGCCAGAGCAGAAGGCACCCTGCAACTGGCCGAGTCTTGGCGGGCTGCTGGTCCGAATGCTCGTGATATCTACCTGCTGCAACGGCTAGAAACTCTGCTCAAAACGTTAACGGCGGCGGTGCCTGACATTACTGTGCAAAACGTTACTGTGGTGGATGCGACTGGTGGCACCACGGCGACCAAACTGGCCACATTCATGGAACAACTTCGCCAAACCACCGGACTTGACCTCACCCAGACAGTGCAAAATCTCACCTCCACACCACCGCAACAACTCCCCGAATCTCGCCAGGATAGTTAATCAAGAGCGGTAATTTGATTCTGGCGGCGATCGTGGCCCAGAGTAGGAAAGGCTAGATTGGGTCTCGTCAGTTTGGCTCCCTTTTGCCCTGGCGACGACGCAACACCGTCATCCCCAACCCCGCTAGGGCCATCCCTGCCATCGTCATCGGTTCGGGTACGGCAGCATATTCAAACTCCTCACCCGGTAAGGCTGGAACTGAACTGGGCAAACGGCGAACTTGACTATTCTGCTCGAAAGCATAGGCTAACCGTAGCAGGGTTGGCTCATCAAAGGCACGTCCCAACAATTCCATCCCAACAGGTAACCCGTCTGTAGTGTATCCGGCGGGCAGAGTGATAGCCGGAAACCCAGAGAAAGCACTCAACCGATTGTTAGAACCAATCCGTTGAGCTTGAGTATTCAACCGGGGTGGTGCCTGGGATGTGGGGTAGAGCAATGCATCCAGTCCATCCAGGGCGGTGAGCAATCGCTCTTGAGTGAGTTGGGGGCGATTTTGGATAATATCCTGATACGCCTGATTGGTTTCTAGCGGCGGTACCGCATTCCGGGCGACCAGAGTGGATCGGTTGGCTGGAAGGAAGAGGCCAGAGTCAATAATTTGCTGCAACGTGTCAAAGGGTGCATTGGGTTCAGAAGCCAGATAGGCTTCAAGGTCGTATCTAAACTCAAAGGTACTCAGCGTCGGAGAAGCCAAAATTTCACTAAGTCCAGGAATGGTCACACTGTCTACAATGGTTGCTCCTGAGGCTTGCAGAGTCGCGATCGCTTGATCCAGCACCGCATTAACCTGGGCAAACTCAGGGTCAGCATTTGACCCAAACAGATCGCGCACCACCCCAATCCGTGCTCCTTGTAAACCATCCAATCGCAGGAAATCAGTGTAGCTATCAGGAATATTGCCGAGACTGCTGGCTGTAACCGGATCTTTGGCGTCAAACCCAACGGTCGCATCCAGCGTCAGAGCCGCATCTAACACATTCCGGGTGAGGGGGCCAGCGGTATCTTGCGATAGGGCGAGGGGAATCACACCACTACGACTGGATAAGCCGATGGTGGGCCGCACGCCAACCAGGCTATTGAAGGCCGATGGATTGCGAATTGAGCCACCTGTATCCGTTCCCAAGCCCACCGTGGCAAAACTGGCGGCGATCGCGGCTCCCGTCCCACCACTCGATCCGGCGGGGCTACGCAGAGGATCATAGGGATTCACCGTTGTGCCACCTAGCGAACTAATCGACGTTGAGCCGCTGAAAGCAAACTCCGACAGGTTCGCTTTGCCTAAAATAATTGCTCCAGCCTCCCGCAACTTTTGTACCTGAAAGGCATCACTAGAGGGCACAAACCCATCAAACGCCAGCACTCCGCCGGTGGTTGGCAAATCAAATGTATTGAAGTTGTCTTTGACGATGACTGGAATTCCATAGAGGGGGCTGCGATCCATCACCAAGGACCGTTGTTGATCCAGCAGGATAGCTTCCTGCAAGGCGTTGGGATTGACTGTGATCAAGGAGTTGAGAGCGGGGCCTTGTTGATCGTAGGTCACAATCCGGTTCAGGTAGAGTTGCACCAATTGCTCAGACGTTAATGCACCGGAATCAAAAGCAAGGTTAATGTCAGCGATCGTCGCATCCTGTAAGCGGAATGTGGTTAACGTAAAGGCTTCGGCAACGGCAGGTAAAAAGGCCGCTGGAGCAATGGCAGATGCCAGAAACGCGGCGGTTTGAACGAATGATCGCAACACAGAAATCTCCTACCACACACTGATTAATTTATAAATTCCGACTGAACTAAACTGTTGTTTGCCACTAAGGTTAAAATCACTGGGTTCGGACACTCCAGCCTTGCAATAGGATCTAAGCAATTTCACGGTTGATTATTTGTGGTCTCAGCTACACTTTTGCCAGCGACATAACGCACAAGTGAAGTTTTGTCCAAACTTTGCAAAAACCAGCGTTTTTGTGAAGTAGGCTTGAGCTTTCTCTGTAACCCAATAAATAATGGATTACGCTCCAGATCAGCAAGGCTCATGGCGTTGTGTGGCTGGCTCGACGCAGCGCTCTTACGAAATTGAGCAACTCGATCGCCAAATCGGCCAACTGCAATTGGCGATTTATCAGAGTCCACAGATCGATGCCCAACGCCTGATTGAAGTCGTGCAAATCAGGGTGACGGAAAACAGCGATCGCGGGCTACTGGGTCATGGCAGGACGCAGGCAGGTCAGATAATTTCAATCCAGGCATTTCAGCGAACCGTTGATTTTGTCGTGAACGATCCCGCGGCTGAACCAGCTACGGGGGTTTGTAGCTACTTGAGTGATCAGGAGTAGGGGCTACTGGCGTCTGAGCCAGATACCTCGTAGCCCTGCGGCATTAGCGGCCTGATAGTCGTCATCAAAACTGTCGCCAATGTGGATCGCTTGTGCTGTATGACACTTGTGTTTTTGCAGGGCGATTTCAAAAATTTGGCGATCGGGTTTGGCAACCCCTGCTTCTGTGGAGATCGTGATGGAGGAAAAGTAGGGGGTGAGCTGGAGCGATCGCAAGACCGCGTAAATCCGTGAGTCGAAATTGGAGATGATACCCAGGGGAATGTTTAAGTCCTGCCAGCGTTGCAGCATGGTAGGCACCTCCGGATACACATACCAGGGTTCTGCCGATTCAAAGTAGTCATACAAGGCTGCAAAAAACGCACCAAAGTCAGTAAAGCGATGATAAAAACCCGCGTCTTTGAAGGTTTGTACTGCTAAGTTAAACCACCAATCGTATTCCTTGGCCTTTAACTCCGAGGCATCCGTGTCTCCAAAGGCAGGAGTTCCAGCCGCTTTAAAGCTTTTAATAAAAGCCCAATCAATTTCTTCAATGGGTAGGGGAATGCCAAAATTCAGGGCAACTCTGGCATATTGTTCGCCAACACTCCCTTGCACCCCAAAGAGAGTGCCGACTGCATCAAGAAAAATGACTTGAGGACGTTTCATCATGTTGCCAGTATCCTAACGAAACTCATGGAATCACGACTGGTGGAAGCTTGCACTACTGCCGACCCGTTTCGGCCCAAACGCGAGTGGGCAAACCCCAAACGTACACAAACCCTTCGGCGGCTCGATGGTCAAACTTGTCCTCGGCTCCGTAAGTCGCCATATCGTGGCTATAAAGCGAGTTTGCCGATTTGCGGCCAACCACACTCATCGTGCCCTTAAATAATCTGATCCGCACCGTGCCCGTGACTCGCTCCTGGGTCTTTTGCACAAAAGCATCCAACGCATCGCGCAGGGGGCTATACCACAAGCCGTTGTAAATCATCTGGGTGTAGGTCTGCTCGATGCCACGCTTATACTGGGTGACATCAGCCGTCAGGGTGAGGCTTTCCAGGTCTCGGTGGGCATCAATCAGCACCAGCATGGCGGGGGTTTCGTAAATTTCACGAGACTTAATGCCCACTAAGCGATTTTCGATCATGTCGATGCGGCCTACGCCATTACGACCCGCGATCTCGTTCATTTCCGTAATCAATGCAATGGGTTCCATGCCATTGCCGTTCAAGCTCACCGGGACACCCCGCTCAAAGCCTATCTCTACATACTCCGGTTCGTTGGGGGTATCCGCGATCGCGGTGGTCATGGCATAGATATCTTCGGGGGGTTCGGCCCAGGGGTCTTCCAGAATCCCTGCTTCGACCGCGCGACCCAGCAAGTTTTCATCAATACTGTAGGGCGATGATTTTTTCACCGGAGCCGGAATCCCAAACTTTTCCCCATAGGCGATGGTTTCTTCCCGACTCATGCCCCACTCCCGCGCCGGAGTCAGGACTTTCAGATCAGGGTTGAGCGCCGCGATCGATACATCAAACCGCACCTGATCATTCCCTTTCCCTGTGCAACCGTGGGCCACGGCATCGGCTCCGTGAGTAGTTGCTGCTTCCACCAACAATTTGGCAATCAATGGCCGCGCCAGGGCAGTGGATAAAGGATAGCGGTTTTCGTACAGCGCATTCGCTTGAATCGCTGGAAACGCATAGTCTTTGACAAAATCTGCTGTCGCGTTAACCACCAGTGACTCAACCGCACCAGAATCTAATGCTTTTTGCCGCACAGGTTCCAGATCGCTGCCCTGTCCCAGGTCAATCGCGAGGGTGATTACATCTTGCACGCCCCATTCGTGCTTCAGGTAGGGAATACAAACGGACGTATCAACTCCGCCGGAATATGCCAGTACCACTCTATTGGCGCGCCCCATGATGCTCTTAGTTCAACGAAACAACTGAACAATTATCCAGCGAATGGGGCGAGTTTCTGTCAGGGAATGTACAAATTTGTGGGTCTGAAATCAATTTGTTGTCGGGGTGGGGGCGATCGCCTGCATCAAGGGTAAAAAGACCGACACCCATGCAGCTTGACTGGTGACCAGCGTCGGGTAGGAAATTTGGCTATAATCCTGTCCCGGTTGCAGCGGAAAAATTACCTGGGCATCGAGGGGAGTCCAGGTGGCTCCGGCGGCTTGGGTAATCACCCAAACTGCCGCAATATCCCAAATCTTCGGTGTTTTTTCCACGCCCCCTAACGACCACCCTGCCGCGATCGTGAGCAAATTGTATGTAGCGACCCCCAACATCCGAACTTTGCAGGGAATTGGCTGTTGCAAGACGGCAGTACTACGAGCGCAAAGATTAAAGAAATGGTTCGGACTGGGAGCCTCGCGGCTGGAATGAATGGGCTGACGGTTGAGAAAGGCTCCTGTTGGCAGCTCTAAGCCAGAATTACCTTGCCAGTAGCCGTGGAAGGATTGGCGTAAAGGCGGCAGGTGGACATAACCAAATACGGGAGTGCCCTTGTACAGTAAGCCGAGGGAAATACCCCACAATGGCAACCCACGGGCAAAGTTGGTGGTGCCATCGATTGGGTCAATAATCCAGCACCAATCGGTATCTGGAAAAATATGCTCGACTTCTTCACTCAGCACCCCATGAGCCGGAAAGGTTTGCTGAATTGCGGTTCTCAGGGCTTCATCGGCCCAGCGATCGCACTGCGTCACCAAACTCCCGTCATTTTTCTCGGTCGCTTGCGCGGTGCCGACATCTTGCAACAAGCGATCGCCGACTTGATGCGTGATAGTTTCCGCAAAATCCAAAATTTCAGTCCAAAAATCAGGCATTGGGAGATTCAGTACCATGCTTCAACCATCAATCCTAGTTGAAGCCGCTCTCAGAATTCCACTTCTGCCCAATTTCAATCAAGCAAACATCAACCGTCCTTTGGGTTGAGGAATGGGGCGACCCAGAGCTTGGGCCGTTTCAATCCATTCCTGCATAATTAATTCCACATTCCGTAAGGCTTCTTGATAGATTGTGCCGTCTGCCGCACATCCCAGTAATTCTGGCACTTCGGCAATAAATGCCTGATCGATTTCACTCCAATACAAAACGATTTCATACTTCATCAGTATCATCCTCGTTCTCAAATTCACTCAACTGATATTTCAAAATCACCTCGCGCACTTGCCGCACCTGATAAGCCTTCGCCTTACTGCCTTTAGGCTGCAAATTCAAGATCTCCTCGACACCCGCTTTGGTTTGGTATAGATGTGGTGATACCTCGGATGCGCTCCTCAAAGCCCAAACGCTGAAGTACTTTGCAAATATCTCCAAATTCAATGTTCGCATCGGCTGCTCCGCTCAGGATCTTGATGAGTAATTTGTCAAACCGACTCACGATTTCTCTCTAGCCATTTAAGCTGCCCCTATGCTAAGTCTATAGCAAACTCTCACCCACTCCCACCTCTACCCCTCTACCCCTCCACCCCTCCACCCCTCTACCCACCCCCCACTCCCTATGAAAGCCCCCCAACTCCTCTAACTCTACGCCGCCGGTAGACGCGACTTTCAGGGTGAAGATCTGCGCGGACAGAATTTTCAGGGCAAAAATCTTTCGGGCGCAGCCTGGAAGATTTTGAATGCGCCAATTCCGGGTCTACCGGAGACTGCCGAGATCACGAAAGATCTGGCGGAGATCCTACCCGCGATCGCCAAAATTCTGGGGATGGCAGTCTAGTACCACAGTTGTAGATGACTCCCCCACTCGCTCTCCCACTGCTGAACCGCTTCAGTAGAAATCGCCGTTGCGACGGCTGCTGCAAAAAGGAGGGCGGGAGTTTATCAAAAAAAATTCACCTGTACTGTAAATCGCTCCATCACTCCAATAATCTCCAACTGTTAATCTAAAACTGTAGTACTATCCCCCTCCACGCCCATCCCATTTATGAACTCATGTTCATAGGTGTAGACAATTCCTGCAACTCAAACCGATAATTCTCGATAACTGGATTTGCAAGCAGTTGATCGCAAATTTGATGCAGTTGATTCTGGGCAGCCTCCGGGCCTGCTGCGTTTAGCGTCACTTCAATGTACTTCCCAATCCGTACCTGTTCCACGTTGTTGTACCCCATGTGTTGCAAGCCAGATTGCACGGCAGTTCCTTGCGGATCGAGAACCGAAGGACGGAGAGTAACATAGATTTGAGCGAAATATTTTTGAGTCACAACACGCTGCCCCATAAACTACCATCCCTGATGCTACCGCTTTCCCGCCGCCACAACCGATGAAAGGGATTGTCTTTACCTCTCATCCTGCCATCCCTAGCCCATCTGGAAAAACCCATGAAACCCCGTCGAACCCGCAACCAGGAGCGCATTATCAACATTCTCAAAGCCCTCGATCGCGCCATCTCAGCCCAGGATCTGTATGTCGAGTTACGCAATCAGGGCGTAAGTATGGGACTGGCAACGGTGTATCGATCGCTGGAAGCTTTGAAATTGGAAGGGGTGATTCAAGCTCGCACGGTGGCCAATGGGGAAGCCCTCTATAGCCTGATTCAGGAAGACCGCCATCACCTGACCTGCTTGCAATGTGGCAATTCCATCCCGATCGACCAGTGCCCTGTGCACGATCTGGAGATTCAGCTTAATCAGTCCTACCAGTTCAAAATTTACTATCACATGCTGGAATTTTTTGGCCTGTGTACCCAATGTCAGCAGACAAAGGCCGCCAATAGTACCTAAACGTTGCCTTTCAATGCAGTCAGTTCTGCGCGGATTGAGGGCGGCTGGTAGCCCAGTGCAAAGGCTTTAGAGCTATCTAAGGAGACATCCGCTGGGCGAGGGGCAGCCATTTTCACATCTTGCTGACGGCAAGCAGTGATGCCATGTGCGGGTAAATCCAAAATTTCCACCATAAGGCGACCAAACTCATAGCGCGAAAAGCGTTCTTTACCACCCAAATGAATCAACCCCTGTACCTGCTCCAGGGCTAAAAGTAACCCCTGGGCGGCGGTGGTCCCGCTGACGGGGGTGCGAAATTCATCGACAAACAGACGTAGTTCTTTGCCCTCTCGTAGGGTTTGAATAAAGGGTTGGAGGAAACTGCTGGCATGGGGCGGGACATCCCCAAACAGGAGCGGCATTCGACAAATGGCAGCCTGCGGGTAACGGTCTAACATGCCCATTTCTGCCTGTGCTTTTTGTTCCCCATAGCGATTCAAGGGAGAGACCGGATCCGTTTCGCGGTAAGGCGCATTCCGCCCATCGAACACCAGATCGGTGGAGGTGAAGACACAGGGAATTTGGGCATCAGCACACAATCCGGCCAGATTACAGGAGGCAATGACATTGAGTTGGTACGATTCCTCCGGTTGCACTTCGCATACATTCGCCTGAGACTGGGCCGCTAAATGAATCACCGCATCCGGTTGCAGGTCTTGAAATAGCGCTTTGACGGCGGCAAAGTCTGTCAGGTCTAGCTGGATGGGGTGAACGCCGGGAAAGTTAACAGAACGCGATCGCCCGGTGCCGTAAACCTCCCAGGTTTGAGCGGCAAATTGGCCGAGATGCCAACCCAAAAACCCACTGGCTCCAGTGACCAAAAGTTTCATACGTGAGGAAGTGGTAGAGCTTGCTGAAATCATGGATTGTTGTGAAATCACCCGTATTCACTATCTCCGATCTTCTGCCCCATGACCATTCAGTCAGCGACTCGGCTTAAACAAGGTGCCCTGCGGCGCATTCGCACGATGGCTCACCTGCTGGATAATGCGCTGGCCATTCCTGGCACCAAGTTTCGAGTCGGGATTGACCCCCTCCTTAGCTTGTTTCCAGGGGCAGGCGATTGGCTCAGCACCTTGATTTCTGCTTACATCGTGCTGGAATCCTTACGCTTTGGCTTGCCCAGGCAAATTCTCCTCAAAATGATGTCCAATCTATTCCTGGATGCGGCGGGTGGAACGATCCCTGTGGCGGGTGATTTGTTTGATGTCACCTGGAAGGCCAATCATCGGAATCTGATGTTGTTGGAAGCTCACCTGCAAGATCCGCTGCCGCAACGACCCGCCGATCGCGGTTTTGTCATCCTGATGGTACTGCTCGTCATCGCCTTATTGACGGCTGTAACCCTGCTGGCGCTGTTCGTGGGCCGTTGGTTTTGGCAACAGGTGCAGTAAGGCACCCGTTTTGCGGTTGAATTGATCAGCATGAGGCGATCGCATCGGCTCACCCCAACGCTCTATACAACAAGGACTGACGACCTGATGGAACTGGAAAATAAACTGAAAGAAGTGAACACGCGCGCTTTGGAACAAGCGATCGCCAAAGTCGTGACCGAGGCCACCGGCTGGGATTACGCCTGCACGATTCGTAACATTCAGTACGTCAACACAGGAACAGCAGAATTTAGCCTCACCCTGGAAACCACCGATTGGTTGATGCCCAAAAATGATTAATTCTTTCCATCCTGGGTGCCATCGCCATGCTGACTGCTCAACAGGCTGAACAATTCATCCTCAATCTGGTGCAACCTCTGACAGCAGCACAGGACACCGAAATCGTAAATTTGCCGGACGCGATCGCCCGGATTCTGGCCGCACCTGTAACCAGTTCTCTAGACTTTCCCCACTGGGACAATTCCGCTATGGATGGCTATGCCGTACGGTACGAGGATGTGCAAACGGCTTCAGCACAACAACCACTGACCCTCGACCTGGTGGAAGAGATTCCCGCCGGATACCAGCCTCAAAAACAGGTGCAACCGGGGCAAGCCGCCCGCATTTTTACCGGAGCCGTGATGCCGACGGGAGCCGATACGGTGATCATGCAGGAGCAAACGCAACGGGAGGGCGATCGCGTCTCCATCCTGGCCGCTCCCACTCCACAGCAATTCGTGCGGCAGCGAGGTGCTTACGCCAAAGCCGGAACCCCCTTGCTACCAGCAGGACTCAAACTGCAAGCGGCAGAAATTGCCATCCTGGCAGCGGCGCAATGTGCCCAGGTGCAGGTGTTGCGGCGGCCCCGTGTGGCGATCCTGTCTACCGGAGATGAATTGGTCAGCATTGATCGCCCCCTGCAACCAGGGCAAATCGTAGACTCCAATCGCTATGCACTGGCGGCGTTGGTGGCGCAGGCAGGATGTGAACCGGTGGTCCTGGGTATCATTCCCGACCAACCAGAGGCATTACGGCGTGCGATCGCCCAGGCAATGGCTACCGCCGATGTCATCCTGTCTTCCGGGGGCGTTTCCGTCGGCGATTACGACTACGTTGATCAAATTCTGGCTGAACTGGGAGCCACCCTGCACATCCGCTCTGTTGCTGTCAAACCCGGCAAACCCCTGACCGTCGCAACGTTTCAGCCCTCATCCACCCACCCACCCACTCACTCATCCACCCCTGCTTCCCCAACTTCTCCCTCTCCCCTCCTCTACTTCGGCCTCCCTGGCAACCCCGTCTCCGCGCTGGTCACGTTCTGGCGGTTTGTGCAACCAGCCTTACGCAAACTGTCGGGAGTTGCGGCCCCGTGGCACCCTGTTTATGTGCTGGCTACAACTCGGCAACCCCTCAAAGCCGACAGTCAACGGGAGTCGTACATCTGGGGCCGACTGGAAAACGTGAACGGTCGCTACGAGTTTGCGGTGGCGGGAGGCAGCCAAACTTCTGGAAATTTGATTAATTTAGCGGGAACGAATGGCCTTGCAGTTGTACCGTTGGGGGACACCGCGATCGCGGCAGGTGACTGCGTCCAGGTGCTGCCAATGAAGTGAAGTAGCTCACAATCTGTCACAAAACATAAAGCTACTTTTTTGCGGCACATTGGGCATAATTGCCAGACTCAATATTGACTGAACCGCTAAGGGGTTTCCATGATTAAGTCACTTTCCGTTGTTGTGCCGGTGATGAATAAGGAACACGCTATTCTTCGTACGCTGGAAAGTGTGGAAGCGAGTATTCACTATTTTTATCAGCATCACCAGGGCGAACCCGTTGCGGCGGAAATTGTGGTGGTGAACGAAGGATCGAGCGATCGCACACCAGAAATCATTGAAACTTTTCGTCAAGCACATCCCCATTGCACGGTCATCCATCACTTCAAAAACACCTCCGCCGGAACTGCTAGAAACGTGGGAGCCAATGCCGCAAAAGGCGATTTACTCTTTTTTTGTGATGGAGATGATTTGTATTTCAAGGAACATTTGTATTTGTGTTACCGGCTGTTGAGCCATGATCCGGCCACCGCCAAAGAAACCTCTTTTGTGCTGAAACGAGACCAGGGCGATCAATCTGTAAATTTACCCGATCAACCAATTGGCATTGTGCGAACGGCAGTTTATATGGCCGATGAAATTCTGCCATTCTGGAAAGTGGCGATCGAGAATTCCATTCCCCAAAACATCTGTATACGACGAGAATGTCACGAATTTGTCGAGGGGTTTCCAGAAGAGAAAGTGCCCTACAATGAGACGGGATGTGAAGATATTTCCTACCAACTTTCGATCACAAAATTTTTCAAGCTGGTCAAAGTGAATCTAGAAACGGTGGAATATATCCGCTATCCCGGCAATAATTTCGATCGCCAGCTTACAAAGTTTCAAACACCACCGGATCAATATCAGGAAGAAATGACTCCTGAGACACGGGAACTGCATTTAATACGCCACAAGATTGAACAAAATCATGTACTTTACCTGCTAGAAAAACTTAAACACGTTAAAAAAAATCAGGAGTTTTTATCGCTCCTGAACTGGCAGCAAATCGCTACAGATTACATGAGCCAAAATGACTTTTCAGGCGCAATTCCCCTATTAGAATATGGTTTATCAGTTGATCCAAACAATGCCACTGCGAAGAATTTATTAGCGGCAGCTTATAACAATCTAGGTTCAGCCTTGCGGACCCAGGGTAACATTATGCAGGCGGCAGATCTTTATAAGAAATCAGTGAATTTAAACCCACCCTTATCAAATAGTGATCTGGCTAGAATTAACTTTAATACGGCCCTGACCCTACGGGATTGTCAGCAGTATCCAGAGGCACTTCAGTATCTACAAAAAACCCTGGAGTTAGAGCCAGCATTAAAGGAAGCGATCGCTGAATTACCCCGTTTGGAATATTATGCTCAAGTTGCACAACGCGGCTACGAATTTACTGAAGACTGGTTCAGCATTAACATTCCTGTCTGGCAATACTTTTTGACTCAATTTGTCGATATGCCCGACTTGCGCGCCTTAGAAATTGGTAGTTGGGAAGGCCGCTCAACGTGCTGGTTATTAGATCATGTCCTCACTCATCCTTCGGCCCGCATTACCTGTGTGGATACCTTTGCTGGCAGTGTAGAACATGAGGTGTTATGTGAACAGGATCAGGTCCATACGATTGAGCAACGATTTGATGCCAATATTGCCAAGACAGGATCATCCGAAAAAGTCAGAAAACTGGTGGGTAGCTCGCAAGCTATGCTGCGATCGCTGATTCCAGACTCTTACCATCTCGCTTACATTGATGCCTCCCATGTGGCGGCTGACGTGTTAGAAGATACGCTGTTAACCTGGCGTTTGGTGAAAGTGGGTGGGGCGATCATTTTTGATGATTATGGTTTCCAATTTCCCGAAGGGGTGACGGAAGATCCACCCAAACTAGCGATCGATGCGTTTCTCAATATCTTCGACAAAAAAATTCGCCTGATTCACCAGGGTTATCAAGTCTTGATCGAAAAAATTGCAGCATAACTTCCTGTGACCCAATCAACGATATTCTGAGGAATACGAAATGTGATGGAGCAAACAAGACCGTGGCAATCAGCGACAGGACAATCCAAGCGGGTCAGTTTGAGTGGTTTTATCGGGAGGCAAAACCCTTAGGGGAACCGCGCGGCATTGTGGTGCTGTTGCATGGCCTGGTGTGTCAAAGCTACGGCTGGCGCAATGTCCTACCCGCTTTAGCGGAACAGGGTTTCTGGGCGATCGCGCCTGATTGGCTGGGGCATGGCTTTTCCGAACGGCCCGATCGCCTGGATTTTCCCTACACCCCAGCGGCATTCATGGCCGCGCTGGGTGAATTTTTGCAAGCCCTGGAAATTAGCCACTGTTCTTTGGTGATTCAAGGCTTTTTAGGCACTGTCGGCTTGCAATATGCACTGCACCATCCCGACCAGATCGATCGCATTGCCATTTTCAATGCCCCCATTACCACCGCCGCGAAACTCCCCTGGAAAATGCAACAGTTGGGCGTTCCCTTCATGGGCGACATGATTACGCAAGACCCGCTGCTCGTCGATCGCACCCTGGAAGGCGGCGGCGGGTATCGGGTGGAAGATGCAGATTTAGACATCTACCGTCGGCCCTTCTTGCAAACTTCTGATTCGGGACGGGCACTCTTCGCCACCGTGAAAAATCTCAAACTCAAACAAATTACCGCTGAAATTGAAACCGGCTTTCGGGACTGGCAAAAGCCCGTACTGGTGGCCTGGGGCGATCGCGATCCCTGGTTGCCGCTGGCGATCGCGGAATCCTTTGTCGCGGCTCTTCCGGATGGGGAACTGGTAAAACTGGAAGAAGTGGGGCACTATCCCCAGGAAGACTGGCACGAAAAAGTGAATGATGCCCTACTGCCCTTTCTCCGACGGCAAGTTGTGGCCTAACCTGCATGATGCATGAGAATTGAGGGAAAGTCTCGAAACCGCTTGGACATCAGCGATATCGCGATCGCTCAAAAAAACAGTCTGTATTTTCGGGTGTAGGGGCACCGCTTGTGGGTACCCTAACCACCGGCGGTAGGCACAACACCTACCCCTACAGAACATCCAGAAATCTCCTAGGATTCTGTGTCAGTGTTGACGGTTAGGGTTTCACCCATTGTCGAAACGCGATCGCCAGTAACCAATTTCCGGCCTCGGCGGGTTTCCACAGTGCCATTCACCTTCACTTCTCCCGCCTGGATCAACATTTTCGCCTGTCCTCCCGTTTGGGCAATGCCAGACAATTTCAAGAACTGATCCAGCTTAATGATGTCTACTTCTGTCATTTGTCCGATTTCTGTCATTCATCCACTGCAATTTGCTGACAATTCCACCCTACACCCTCGGTTTCGGGTTTGTGTACCATGACGACTCAGATTGCCTTACGCCAGTTGCTCAACCGGATGGATGGGCAAAGCTACAAAACCTACAAAGATCTGGCCAAAACCTACGAATTTCCTGATTTTACGCTCTTCATTGATCGGGTGCAGGGCGATCCATTCGCTGCGCCCAGTCAGTTGCGGGTGCGGATATCCCAGCACCAGACGAAGTTGCCGAAGGTTTGGTATGCCAGTCCCAGTCGCGAGATTGCCCTGCGAGACTTTTTAACGCGACAGTGCGATCGCGTCGCCCATGCCCTGCGACAAAACCGGGGAAGTGGCAGTAGCGGGTTAATCGCCATCAGCCAACCGCGTCAAACCATCCTGGAACGCACCGCTGCTTTTGTGAATGATGATTGGGTGGAACTTCGGTTTGTGGTGGGGTTGCCCGCTTTTGGGCGACGAGTAGCGGGACGACAAGCCGCAGAAATGCTGTGTGATGATTTGCCAGAACTGATTGACCGCTCCTTACGGTATTCGTCGCTGAATGCCAATGCTGTGTTGCGCCATGTGGAAACGGCGGAAGATGCAGATTGGCTGCGATCGCAACTCTCCAATCATGGTTTAGTGGCGTTTATTGCTAATGGGTCGCTGTTACCCCGTCACAGTGGAGTGGACGATCGCCCCTTACCCGATGGCCTTCCGTTGCAGGCTCCCCCGTCATTACAAGTAGAATTCACCTGCCCCAATCGCGGTCGGATCACGGGAATGGGCATTCCCACGGGGATCACCTTAATTGTGGGAGGGGGATATCACGGTAAATCGACGCTACTGCACGCGATCGAACGCGGCGTGTACAACCACATTCCCGATGATGGGCGGGAGTTTGTCATCACTGCTCCCACAGCGGTCAAAATTCGGGCCGAAGATGGGCGGAGTGTGGCCAATGTGAATATTTCTCCGTTCATCAATCGCTTACCGTTGGGGCGATCGACCACCCAGTTTTCAACCACCAATGCCAGCGGTAGCACATCCCAGGCGGCTACCATTATCGAAGCCCTGGAAGCCGGAACGAAACTTCTGCTGGTGGATGAAGATACCTCGGCTACGAACTTTATGATCCGCGATCGCCGGATGCAGGCGTTGATCAGCAAGGACAAGGAGCCGATCACCCCATTCATCGACAAGGTGCGCCAGTTGTCTACCGAACATGGCGTGTCTACGATTCTGGTGATGGGCGGCAGTGGCGACTATTTCGATGTGGCGGATACCGTAATTGCCATGCAGGATTTTCAACCCCAGGATGTCACCGGACAGGCGCAAGCGATCGCTCAACAGTACACCACCCACCGTACCGCTGAAGGCGGCCAGGAGTTTGGGCCATTCACCCCACGGCGGCTACCAGCGGTGCAACCTGTTGACTATATCAAGTGGAAAGCCCACGAGTTAGATACCCTCGTCATCGATCGCGAAGAAATTGATCTAGCCGCAGTGGCACAATTGGTTGATCCGGCTCAATTGCGGGCGATCGCGGCGACCCTCGTTTATCTTCAGGAGCACTACCTCAACGGCAAGCTTACCGTCACCGAACTGCTGGATTATGCCATGACTGACATTCAGGCGGGCGGCTTCGATCCCCTTACCGTCTGCCCTCCCGGTGATTTTGCTTACTTTCGCCGCTTTGAACTCGCCGCCGCCCTCAACCGTTGGCGCAAGTTGAATCATTCTCCCTAAACAAACAGCAGGAGCATCAATAACACTCCTGCTGTTCCATCCGTTCTATTCAATGAACAACCGCAACCTGAAAACCTGTTAACCCATTAACCCAAGACGTAGGCAGAACGCAATGCCCACACGACCAGAAAGCCGATACTTCCTAACACCAACACCGCCGAAAGGGCGATCGCTGCTGGGCTATCGGCTCCATCGAACTTCATGATGCCGCGATTGAGGTCAGACATAAACTGTGTTTCCCCTGGAAAGACGACTGTCAAATTAATTTTAGCGATTAGATTCATCACCCTGACTTTTCTTCAACTCTTCTTATGACTTGGAAATGAGGATTCCCGTAGATTTGAAATTCGCCGAACCTGAATTCGCCAAACTTATAGTAGGCTTGAAGATTGTCCATCACCTACCGCAGACAACCTCGAAACTTAAACAGATAACCTCTCGGCAGTCGGGTACATGGGCCTTGTTATGCGGCTGACGCTACCTAAAAGACGCTCAAATCGACCTTAATCTAACTTACCTTGGTATTCCTGTCTCAAAACCCTATTGACCTATTAACGAGTAACTCAAAGCTTGTAAAGCTAAAATAAGCTATGGATCATAGCAGATCATTTACTGGTAGAACATTAAAGAGGGTAAATTTTTCTTAGGGTTGCGGTGTAAGGCGATGTCCAAGCTTGTAGCGACACTTCCAGATGGTAAGGTCTGTGATTTTATAGACCAGAAGATCCGTAACGATACACCTGAAGAATACGTCAGGCAAAACATCGAGCGTCGATTGGTGCTGGAACTGGGCTACTTACCGGAACAAATTGAGGTTGAGTATCCAATTAAACAAGGTAGTAAGACGGTTCGAGTAGATCTGGCTATTTTCCGGGAAGGAGATCAGCATACTCAGGAAAATGTTTGGATCGTTATTGAGTGTAAGAAAGACTCTATACCGCCCTCTGCCAGTAAGGATGGAGTTGAGCAACTTCGCTCTTATATGGCTGCTTGTGATAATTCAGAATGGGGAATGTGGACAAACGGAAAGAAGAAAACTGTTTTGCGCCGCATTAGAACAGAGGAAGGAATTGAATATGAAGAACCCAATGACATCCCCTCTAAAGATGGAGACATTGAAGAAGTCGATCGCCCGACTCGTGATTCTCTAAAAAATGCTGTTGGAGATAATTTGCTTTTCTCCTTTAAGATTTGCCATGACCATATTTATGTGACGGATGGATTACAGAAGCAACCTGCTTTTTTTGAGCTTTTAAAAGTAATTTTTTGTAAGATTCACGATGAGCGAAATTTTCCTAATCCGTTGGAATTTTACGCAACTGCAAAAGAGAAAAAGAGTAACGATGGTCGGTTAACTGTTTTTAATCGAATTAGCAAAATTTTTGATGCTGTCAAAAAACAGTATCCAGCTATTTTTGACACTAATGATGAAATTAAGCTTCAGCCTCGCTCGTTAGCCTACATTATAGGAGAGCTTCAACGCTATAGCTTTCTTAGTACCAACATTGATGTTAAAGGCAAGGCTTATGAAGAACTGGTTGGAGCGAATTTAAGGGGCGATCGCGGTGAATTCTTCACGCCTCGCAATGTGCAAAAAATGACAATTCGGATGCTTTCACCGAAGGTCACGGATAAGATTCTCGACCAATCTTGTGGCACAGGTGGTTTTCTGGTGATTGCAATGAATGAAGTCATTAAGCAACTCAAACAACAAGCAGGAGTAACTGAACAATCTGATCCCTGGATGCAGGATGCTCTAAACTCAAAAATCAGGGAAACTGCCCGCGAGAACTTTTTTGGAATTGACATCAATCCAGATTTGGTTAAAGCAACCAAGATGAATATGGTGATGAACAACGATGGTTCTGGCAATATCTTCAGGCAGGACTCATTATTGCACCCTCATCAGTGGGAAGATGGCTTTCGTAAGCAATTTGCCAAAGCGCTTGATATTGATCCCAAAAATCTACGCAGTGAAAAAGATTTAAGTCATTTTGATCTGATTGCAACCAATCCACCTTTTGGATCAAAGCTGCCAATTAAAGATCAAGAAACCTTAAAGCAGTACCAATTAGGTCACGTTTGGCGAAAAACAGAATCAGGTTGGTGGGAACCGACAGAGCAATTACAAACCTCTGCACCTCCCGAAATTTTGTTTATTGAGCGGTGCTGGCAATTCCTTAAACCAGGTGGACGGATGGGCATTGTGTTACCGGATGCAATTTTAGGCGCACCGGGATTACTTTACGTTCGCCATTGGATGATTAAGCACTGCCGCATTGTGGCATCGGTTGACCTCCATCCTGATACCTTTCAGCCTCGTAATGGTACTCAAACCTCAGTTCTGATTCTTCAGAAGAAAACAGAAAAAGAGATTGACCAGGGCACGATTTCTGATTATGAAATCTTTATGGCACAGGTAAAAGCGATCGGACACGATAAGCGAGGTAACACCACTTACAGACGGAATGAAGAAGGGGAAGAGATACTGGTTCCAGCCGATCCAGAATCGATTCCGTTGATTGAAAGAACGGCAACAGGTGAGGGCACAGCCAGACCTATACCCCAGCAAAAGGTTGAGGATGACGATACCGAACAGGTTGCGAATGAGTTCATCGACTGGAAAAAACAGGTGGTACTGGGATGGTAAATTATGCCTTACAACCGGATTACTCACCGTCCACACCTCCGGATCAGTCTGAGAAACTGTCAACGACGATCACGCTGAATGAGGTGTTAAGTGCAGGTGATCGGCTCGAAGCCTCTGCATTTAGTATCGAAGCCCATAATGCGGTGACTGCTTTGAAAAACAGTGGTTTACAACTGATTCCGCTCTATAGCAAAGAGGGGCTTTGTCAGGAAGGTTATTATCCTGGGCGCTTTAAACGGATCTATGTTAGTGCTAAACAGGGTATTCCATTTCTATCTAGTTCAGAAATTATCAGTTTAAGACCTAAGACTGAAAACTTCTTAAGTCGAAAACATACAAAAAAGTCGGCATCGCTTTTTCCGCAGAAATGGGATGTGTTGATTTCTCGTTCTGGAACTATTGGTAATGTCAACCTAGCGACTGAGACTTTTCTAGATAAAGCTTTATCAGAACACGCAATTCGACTTAGGGCTAGTGAACCTGATATTGCAGGTTATATAGTAGCTTTTCTTCGTAGTCGATACGGTCGTCCTCAAGTTATTCAAGGAACATACGGTTCAGTTGTTGATCAAATTGAACCAAGTCATTTAGAGCGAGTTTTGATTCCTGATTTACCTCCAATTCGTCGAATTGCGATCGGGCGTTTGATGTGTAAGGCAGGTGAATTACGCGATGAAGCAAATCACCTATTAGATGAAGCCGATCGCCTACTACATGAACGGTTAAATTTGCCCTATCTGAAGTCGATCGCACCTGATAGTAATGTGTCTGCGATCGCTAAAATCAAAGCCTCTCAGCTAATGGGACGGTTAGAGGGTAGCTTTCATGATCCGGTAGCGATCGCCGCTGAAAAGCAACTCGCTGAATTGTCGATTGAAGTTACTACTGTAGGTGATTCAAGGGTTACTAAAGAAATCAGACCTATTACCAAGTTTCGTAAAAGAACCTATGTTGAAAAGGGTGGAATTCCCTTACTCAGCAGTAAACAACTGTTTCAAATTGATCCAATTGATGTGAAGGGATTGGCTAAAGGCGCACACACAAAAGATTTGCCTGAGATCCAGTTACAAGAAAACATGATTGCTGTAACGTGTTCTGGCACGATTGGACGAGTACAGATCATTCCTAAATACATGGCAGCATGGACAGCGAACCAACACGCAACTAGGTTTATAGCGTCAGAAGATATTAATGCAGGGTATCTTTATGCCTGGTTAGCATCAGATTATGGCTATTGCTTAATCACTCGTCATTCCTACGGTTCAGTCATTCTTGAAGTTGATAAGGAGATGTTTGCTTCTGTTCCAATTCCACTATCTGAAGCAACCATTAGAAATGAAATCGGTAATCTGGTTCTCAAAGCCAATCAATTACGCGATGAAGCTTGGCGTAATGAACAAGAGGCTATTACCAAACTTGAAAACCTGATTGCTAATAAGCCTACAACTCCAGCGAAAGATGAACCGAACCCAAATAAGATCGATTTGACAAAGATTCAATATGATCCAAATGCAATTCCAATTTGGGAACTAGCGGCTCGAATTTCCGCTCAAGTACCCGATGAAGAATGGGCAAAAGTACCCTCTGATTTATCTCAGAAATTTGATTATTACCAGGGGTTAAGGGACGATTCGTGAGGTTCATCTTTGCAGACACGGGCTATTGGGTTGCATTACTAAATCCAGGTGATAACTTGCATCAAAAGGCACAGCATCTAGCGCAAGTTCTACAACCTATTCATATTGTCACCAGTGAAATGGTACTCACCGAAGTTTTGAATGATTTCTCAAAACGGGGTGAATATCTACGAGATGTTGCTACTGAATTAATTCGAGATTTACGCTCTCATCCCAATACCACCATCATTCCTCAAACCAGTCAGCAGTTTGATCAGGCACTCTTGCTCTACACCCAACGCAAAGACAAGCAATGGAGCCATACCGATTGTGTCTCTTTCAACATCATGGAAGAAAATGGAATCCTGGAAGCACTTGCCTATGACAAGCACTTTACCCAAGCGGGCTACACACCTCTGATGCGAAATTGCCAGGTGTACCTGGGGCAATAGCTTCTCACCAGTAACCTTCTGGTTACGCCCCACAGATAACCAAAAGCCGCATAACTAGCAATTAAGGAGTGGACCTTCCTCAAGAGGGAAGCTCATCTCCAGGCAAAATTTCTGCTTCAACCTTCGTACTATCGGCTATCGTGGCTCAGTGTGTCGGTGAGATCGCGTGATGGCACAGTCAAATCTATTACAGCTTGCTCAGGCGGGAGATGCGGAAGCGATCGCAGCTCTGATGAATGCCAGTTTGCAAGCGATCGGGGTGTCGGCCAGGGCTGTTTTACGAGACGGCAACCTCCATGTCTTGCTGGAGTCAGAGCGGCTCTTGGCCCCTTCTCCCTCCATTGAGTTCATTCGGCGGGGTCTCACACGGTTGGGCCTGGGTTGGTTGTCTTCCGCAGTCGTCTATAGCCGCTTGATTGGGCAAAGTTCGCCGATCTGGGTGCAGCAGGTGCCCCTAAATCCGCCAGTTCTGATGACCAATCCCTTTGTGCTGCATCCGGAACTGGTAGCGGAACCGCACCCTACACCCGCCGTCCCACTCATTCCCTGGTGGAAACAGGTTACGCCTTTCACCCTGGCGTTGCTGCTGAGTGTGCCAATTATTTTTTTCATCAGTAGCAGCCTGGTCTGGCTGCGGTTTTTATCGGGCGATCGCGCCAATCCGTCTGTCGTTACTGCCCCCAGAGTCGCCACGGCCCCAACCACTCCGGCAACGCGGATGCTGGCGCAAGCCCTGACCCAGGGGTACACCGCCTACCAGACGGGTAAAACGGCAGGGGGGAGACCAGATTGGCAACGGGCTGCCCAGCAGTGGCAACAAGCGATCGCCCTGTTGCGCTCCATCCCCAAAACCGACCCGCAATTTACTCAGGCCCAACAAAAACTGGCCGAGTATCAGGCGCATCTGGATTATGTGGTGCGGGTGAAGCTCAGCCCAGGCGGGATGGCCTTGGTCAAAACCATTACGGGTAATTTGTCTCCTAAATCGGTGGTGCATTCCGGCAAAGGACTCTTCTTTGCTCAAAACATGATGTATAACCACACCATCACGGTCTACGATCGCCAGTTCAATCTGGTGAAAACGATTCCGGATGAAGTCAAACTGGCGGAGTTTGGCTATCCTCAGTACCCCGGCATCCAGCGGGGCGCACCTGTGGAAGCGGCCTTTAGTCCCAATGGTGAGACGGCCTGGGTGTCCAATTATCAAATGTATGGGGCAGGCTTTAGCAGCACTGCGGATGATGAGTGCAGCCCCGCCCAGAATCATGATCCCAGTTTTGTCTATCGCATCAGCACCAAAAGTTTGGCGATCGAAAAAGTTGTACAGGTGGGGGCAGTACCGAAGTATGTGGAGACCCTCCCCAACCATCAATACGTCCTGGTGAGTAACTGGTGTAGTTGGGATGTCAGTGTGATTGATCCCCAACAAAACAAGGAAGTTCGCCGGATTCAGTTGGGTCCCTACCCACGCGGCATCGCTGTCGATCGCCAATCTAAAATTGCTTACGTAGCAGTCATGGGGTCTTACGATATTGCCCTCATTAATCTCACCGATTTCTCAGTGAACTGGCTGCGAGATGTGGGGCAGGCTCCCCGGCACCTCAACCTTGATCCGGCTGGGAAATATCTCTACGCTACGTTGAATGGCGAAGGGCAGGTGGCCAAGATTGATCTGGCGAGTCGCAGTGTGGTGAGTAAGGTGTCTACGGGCAGCGCTCCCCGCAGTATGGCGATCGCAGGAGACGGCCAATTTCTTTATGTCGTGAACTACGATTCAGACACCGTCAGCAAAGTTCGCACTACCGATATGCAAGTCGTGAAAACCATCAACGCCAACCCAGCCCCGATCGGCATCACCTACGACAACGATACCAAGCAAGTCTGGGTCGCCAGCTATTCCGGCAGCATCCAGGTCTTTCAAGATTAAGAACCAGAGTGACCGGATGGCTAAAGAACCCATTTACACCGCTAAGACAGGATGAGAAATTGCATTCATCTCAGGATCGTGCTGTTGCCACGGTTGCCCATCCAGAGCGGTTTGTTCAATCAGGCTGGCCAAACGTAGCGCCTTCAACGCCTGTTCACCACCAACTGAGGGCTGATTGCCACCCCGCACACAGGCCACAAAATGTTCGAGTTCGGCATGGAGTGGCTCAATGTTGCTGGTGTAAACCTTCTCAATCAAGCCATCTTGCCGATAAAGCACTTGGCCATAATCGGTCATGCAGTTGGCCGTAGTTTGGCGGTGAATCAAAATTTCGTTATTCAGAAAATCTGCTTCCGTTAGGGAATTTTTGCAGTGGGCGGCGATGTGGCGAATTTTGCGATGGGTGACTTTACTGGAGGTGAGCGTGGCCACAATGCCATTAGCAAAGTTGAGGGTAGCGGTCACATAATCTAGATAGCCAGAGCCAGAAGCCCGACTGCCACTGGCGGTAAGTTTCACCACCGGAGCACCGGCTAATTCCAGCAGCAGATCAATGTCGTGAATCATCAGATCCAGCACAACGGAGACATCATTCGCCCGTTGGGAATAAGGACTCATGCGATGTGCTTCCAGCGCCAGCAGTTCTTCAGTTTTGAGGACTTTGCTCAGTTCTTGAAAAGCTGGGTTAAACCGCTCAATGTGCCCAACTTGCAAAATACATTGGGATTCGGCTGCCGCATTGACCAGTGACTCGGCCTCCACGATGCTGGCCGCGATCGGCTTTTCAATCAGCACATGGATTCCAGCTTGCAAACACGTTAGCCCAACCGAGTGATGGAGCCGTGTGGGCACCGCAACACAAACGGCATCTACGTGAGGCAATAAATCATGGTAGTCTTCAAAAAACCGGACTCGATACTTACTCGCCGTATCGATCCCGCGATCGACATTGACATCGGCCACCCCGACCAATTCCACATCCTTCAACATACTAAGGACGCGCGTGTGGTGCTGCCCCATGTTGCCCACACCCACAACCCCTACACGAATCGGCTCGGGCTGGTTCCGCTGTGACAAGGCACTGGAACATCCGGCTGCTGTATTATTTTGCACTCCTGTCATCTCCTCCACCACCAAGAAAAGGCTAGTTTGTTGCAAAGAGCCACTTTAGCCATCCAGATAGTACCACAGCGACTCTGTTTATGAAGAATTTCAAAGTTGAATAAAAGTTCCCAACAGAAGGATTTTTCAGTTTTTGAACATTTGGGATTTTGAGTGAGGGGATGCTAGAACGGAGGGAAAACTTGTTCGTATCCTCTATCTTTGGAACTACTGGCCATCTGCCATGAGACTGATGCCACCCGGATCGAGATTTGTGTTCAAACGCAGGCTGGAGGCGATCGCTGCCGTCACTGTGCTGGTACTCCTGGGCTTAACCATCAAGCCTTCCCCCCGAACTCAAGCCGACAGCCTTGACACCCCACCCACCCAGGAGAAAAAAGTCCAGGCAACCACCACTGCCCGTGTTTTACAGCGCCAGAAGCAACTCCGCCAAATTCGCCCTGAAAATTATGACCTGGAGCGATTTCCGGTCACTGCGAATCATGAAGACCATTGGCGACATTTATTATGGACCACTGCGGTCGTGGAGCCACGAGAAGCCTTCGTCGCGGCAGCACTAAATCAAATTCTGACCCTGACGACTCGCCCTGGCCTCTCCACGGCGGCAGTAAAAACAGTTGACCAGGCCATGAAGGTAGGCACCCAGCTTTATCTCAGTGATCCCAATTTCTACGGCTCCATTGGGCAACGTCTGGTCGAAACCATTGAGCAAAGCCCCGACCCGGAGTGGGTCGCGGTCGCGTTGTCAGGGCTGGCCAAGGGGCGATTTGCCGCAACCGAGCTACTGCGCCTCAGCACCTCTGTCAAAGCCCGCTTTCCTGGCTGGACAACGAACGTGTACCTGCAAACCACCATGCAGGAAATTGCCGATTCCACCAATGCTCAAAATCCACCACCGCTCAAGGATTTATTGGAATGGGAAATTGCACCGCAACAATTGCATCTGTATGTTCTGTGTCGCCCGGATCGACGGGTGCTGTGTCGAGCGGTGCTGAAGGATCGGGACGGCAAATTCGTGCAGCAGGGAGATGGGTTGTGGTCAGTGCCGTTGTTGCTGGAGTCCATTCATGGCCTGGGCTGGAATTTTACCCGTGGCCAAACCCCCCAGGGGATTTATCGAATTGAGGGTGTAGTGCCCCAACCGGATGATGAGTTTTTTCGGGCCTATGGTCAATTTCCCCTGGTGAACTTGTATGTGCCGTTTGAGGCGGGAGCCAAAGCCTTTCTGCCGCAGCAACCTGGCCCCTTTACGGGTAGTTTAGCCGATTACACAGGCTTGCTGCCTCTGGCCTGGCGGAACTATCGTCCGATGCAACAAAGCTTTTGGGCGGGGCGAGCCGGACGCGGCCTGTTCCGAATTCATGGGTCTGGGGAAGCGGTTGACTTTTTCCGGGGAAAAGACAGGACGGTCCCTGAAAGTTACAACTGGAACCCGACGATTGGCTGTTTGTCGGCTCGGGAACTTTACAACGAAAAGGGGCAGTTGATTCATGCGGATATGCCCAAGATTTTGCAGGCCTTGAAGATTGTGGGGGGGCGCAATTTTGCGGGCTACCTGGTGGTCGTAGACGTGCCAGCGACGGAACCAGCGCCAATATCACTGAAGACGATCGAGGCCGCGATTGGCACATCGAGTCGGCGAGTGAGTCGGGCGAGGCGCAAAGGACCAACGGCCAAAATGCAACAGGTAGTCTGGAGGCGATCGCGTTCCGTTCCCCAGAAGACATCCGTGTTGCAGCAATCTGTTGAGTCTTCTCGCAAAGTGCAATCGCAAGTGGCCACACTCAGTGCCCATCTTGCACGACTGGGGCAGTTGGGTCGCGGTCCCACCAATACCCAACGGATTAAACCCGTTGTAGCGGAATTGGAGCCACTGCCGATCGCCTATTGACCTTCTATAATCAAACTTTCGGTATATTGACATAAGGTGTGATGGGTAACGGTGTCGAACGTACTAACAGTAAGTCCTGAAAATTGGGTGGAGTTAACCATCAGGCTGGGGTTAGCCATGTTCCTGGGTGGTGCGATCGGCTGGGAACGACAGGCATCAGGGAAGGCAGGGGGGTTACGAACTCATATGTTAGTGAGTTTGGGGGCTGCCCTATTCATTCTGGTGCCATTACAAACAGGGGCCTCCGAAGATAGCGTCAGCCGGGGAGTGCAGGGCATTGCGACTGGGGTTGGGTTCTTGGGTGCGGGTGAGATCGTCCATCGCAGTTTGGCATCAGGCAAGCCGCAGGTGAAGGGCTTAACGTCTGCGGCTTCGATTTGGGTAACAGCAGCGGTAGGGGTGTTAGCGGGTCTGGGTTTATGGCAGACGTGTGTCATTGCGACGCTGCTGACCCTGCTGGTCCTGATCGTGGTCAGATGGTTGGAACGAATTTTGCCAACGAGAGGGGATGACCAATGAAACACATGATGAGGGCGATCTAGTGAGTGGTTGGGACGGTAGAACTTTGAAAATTGGGCAGTTTTCCGTAGAACAATGGACCGATGGGCTGTGGGTCTTGGGACTTTCCTTAGCCGCTCTGGTGCTGGTGCTGGTGGGGTTGGGGGATATGCCCCTGCGCGACTGGGATGAGGGCATTGTGGCGCAGGTGGCGCGGGAAATTTGGCGATCGCAAACTGGCCAAACGCCAGATTCCCTGACCTGGCTGTATCCCACCCTTAATGGTGCGCCCTACCTGAACAAGCCCACCCTAATGCATTGGCTCATCGCTCAGTGCTTTGGAATTGGCGGCGTGAATGAATGGATGGCCCGTCTGCCGGGGGCACTGTTGTCGGCGCTATCAGTCCCGTTGCTGTATGGCATTGGTCGAGAAGTTTTTTTGCGCCGCACCCCCGCCATCTTTGCTGCGCTGATTTATCTCACCCTCCTGCCTGTGATCCGACACGGACGATTGGCCATGCTGGACGGCGCTCTGGTGTGCTTCTTCCTGTTAATGATGTATTGTTTGCTGCGATCGCGGCGGGATCTGCGCTGGGGGTTAGGAGTGGGGATTGGCTTTGGCCTCACCTGCCTGACCAAAGGGGCCGTTGGCTTGTTGCTGGCGGCGATCGCGCTGGGCTTCACCCTCTGGGATACCCCGCGCCTGCTGACATCGGGCTACCTGTGGACTGGCGTGCTGTTGGGTAGTGCGCCTGTGGTGGCCTGGTTCTGGGCACAATGGCAACGCTATGGGGCTTTATTTATTGGGGTGAATGTCGTCGATCAATCCTTTAGCCGCTTATGGGTCTCCGTGGAGGGCAATCAGGGGCCGATCTGGTACTACCTGGTAGAGTTGCTGAAATACACGCTGCCCTGGCTGATATTTCTCCCGCAAGCCTTGAAATTGGCATGGGAAAACCGCAACTGGAGTTGGGCCAAACTGGTGTTGGTGTGGAGTTGCATTTATTTTGGGGTAATTTCCCTGATGGGAACGAAACTGCCGTGGTACATTCTGCCTCTGTATCCGGCGCTGGCTTTGGCCAGTGGAGCCATGCTGTCTCAGGTGTGGGATGTGGGAGATTTTTATGGCGTAAAGCACCTCTCTCGCCAACGCTACCCGGCAGCCTGGATGATTTTATTTGGGTTGATGGCAGTATTCGGTTGGGCCGCCAGCCTTTATCTGGGCCTGTTGAGTCCTATGCCCCAACTGCATTTGTCGATGTTGCTTGGTGCGATCGCCCTGACCCTCAGCGTTGCCACGATATTACTGGTTCAGCACGATTCCCAATTTATTCTGGTGTTGTTTTGGGGCACTTACATGACACTAGGCATGGTGATGATGTCGCCCTATTGGCTGTGGGAGTTGCAGGAGTCGTTTGCCGTCAAACCCGTGGCCGCTCTGATTCAGCAACAGGTGCCCGCCGGACAAACGATCATGACCTCTTATCCCCACAGTCGCCCCTCCCTGAATTTCTACAGCGATCGCGCGGTCGTCTCGGTCAAGGCTTACTACGATTCCCGGCAAATCTCACTGACAACACCAGAGGCCGTAGCCCGCTATTGGCAGGAAAATACTCAACCCTACTTACTGCTGGATGAGAAGACCTCCAAACAGGTGAAATTGCCCTCAGTACGAACTTTGGGGAACGCCGAAGATTTTGTGCTGATTACTCGTCAAAAATCTTGAAATTTAAGCCATTCCCCGTTAGTGACCACCCAGGTTAGCGATCGTCACCTGGCTATTTGCCATATCTTCGGCAACTTCCCGACCTAACGACTCTGATGAGTCAGCGGCAAATTCACCGGCGATATCCGCTTCCTTTGCGCCTTCCCGCTCATAAATCGGATCAGTTTTCGCCGCTTCTTTCAGTTCTTCGGGGTTGGGCGTTTGAAATGGCGGTTGGTTGGATTGATTCTGAGTCATGACAGTGAGCTGAACGCAATCATTAACACCTCCAGTATCCAAAGTGCTGACCAACTCTGCGTCATGCTAAAGGCACAGTCCGACGGGCGATCGCTCTGGCCCAATGGGTTCGCCCACTAGCTCCACCAATGGGTGCTCACCCGGTTCGCATTTGCTGCCATAGTTGCTCATACTGCTGCGTTGTGGCCTTCGAGATTGGCAGTAAAAATTCACTCTTCTGAAAGATTGCAGCATCCGGTAGCAGGGCAGGATGGTCCCGAAAGCCCTGAGGCAATTGTTCCACGGGAGTACCAATTAACGTGGGTGAAACGCCCCAGGTCGCCAAAGAAAGCTGCATAGCATAATCTCGCTGCCAACAAAAATCAATCCACTGATGGGCCGATGGTGGCAGAGATGCCAGTCCCATCGACGGAAACACCCACAAATCTGCGGATAGAGCGGTACCAGAGGCAGGCACCACGACTCCAATTTGTTGACTGCGCTGAGACAGGGGCAGCACATCCATCGACCAGGCCACCGTTAACCACACATCATCCAGTAGCAACGGTTGGAGATAGGTCCTGGAACTATAGTATTTGGCCTGTTGATTCAAGGCTTGCAACTCGGCGGGAAGGTTGGGAAGGCTGGCTAAATCGGTCGTGTTGTAGGATTGATTCAGCTTTTTCAAGGTCAATCCGATCACTTCCCGCGGATTATCTAACAAGCCAATGCGGCGACGCAGATCCGTTCGCCACAAGTCGCCCCAATCTGTGGGGGGCTGTAAGTTGCGTTGTTGAAAAATGTCTTTGCGGTAGGCCAACACCGTCGTACCGACCCGGTAGGGCATGGCCCAAATCTCACCCTTTGCATCCAGTTGGCCCTGGTTATTACGAGTGACCAGTTGCTTGAATTGGGGCAGTTGGGCGAGGGTGGCCCAACCTTGGAGAGCGCGAGGAGCCAGGGGTTTGACCAGATTTTGCGCGATCGCAGTTCCCAACCAAAAATCGCCCAACGTCATCAATTCTGGGACTCGATTTTTGGCTCCGCCCAAAAACGGAATCCATTGCCGGACTGCATCCCAACCGGAGTCAGGAGTGGGGGTAGGGGGCGACTGCTGCCAGCGTTGCAACTGGGCAAATAAGCCTTGGAGTTGCGGCTGAGAGTCTACTCTGAGGTTAACTTTATTCGTTGCCTGCTGGTTGGCGATCCGCTGAAATTCGCCGGTAAATTGCGCGGGGATCGATCCCCGCAGCAGTAATAGTTGCAAAGTTGCCGCCGCCTGGGGAGAACAGCCCCCCAGCAGGGAACCGATCGCTAAACCGCCTGCCCCCTTTAGCAGCGATCGTCGGTTCATTGGATGGTGCCAAAAATCTTCCGTCATCTTATGCTGCCTGTCGATATTCAACCCCAAATCCCAAAAGTGTTACAACCGTCGGTGGTGTATTCGCTTCGGGGCGTTGATAGGTGACGATCGTTCGCATTCGCATGTTGGGTGCGATAAACCGCATTTGATCCACAGCGACGGAACGTCGGTAATAAGTCGTCATTTCCAGAGTTTGGCGGGTGGGCTGGTAAGTAAATTGTCCCGCGATCGCTCCTGCTTCAGAATACCCTTCATCCCGCAAATAAATGCCCTGAATCACCTCATCGCTAGGGGCAAGTTGGGCCGCAATCGGTGGTTCGGGCAAGGTAAGCGTCGTAGTTGTAATGAATGCATTGGGTACGAATAGAGCATTCAGCGTCATCGAGACAGCTTCCCCCGTTTCGGAGCGGGTATCGAAGGCGATCGCAAAACCGGGACAACCCAATTCAGAACTGGTTAACGCCGCAGGAGCGATGGCCAACTCAGGGGTGCGATCGCTGGCAAAGGGCGACAAGATCTTCTCCTTCACGGCCCCAGTCAACCCAGAAACACGAAACTCAGTAAACGACCGCTCCACCTCCCCATTGAGTGGATAGTGGTAAATTCGCTCAGTCTTCCACAACCCAGCACACGCAGCAAAAAAATCCTGAAAACTTAACATGGGGATAGAACCTGAAGAGATAGAAACGGCTTTTTGAGCCAAGCAATCAAACCGATGGTCATCTTTATGATGATACAAACCGAGTGATATCTTTGGGCCTGCCTGGGTCATTCTACGCCCTGAAAGCCTCAACAAATTGAACCCAAGCGGGCTAGATTGCGATCGCCAAACTATTACAACAAAGCTTCAAAGCGTTCTGGTTATTCTTCACAGAGTGAAACTTCAACCTCCCCCTTTAGATAGATGATTTGCCCTAAAGAACTGGTACAAACGTTAAATGATTCAGGAATAAAACGGAATGACTTTGAGTAGTCTTTAGAATAAGTTCAATAGACTATTAAGGATAATTGGGATAGGCATGGACACCTTGCAGAAGCAGCTAAACGCTTTAAGTGCCAAGGTTGATGATTTGCATCAGCTAATTGAGCAGTTGGGCCTTCGAGTTTCAGATATTGTGACCGAATGCAAACTAAATTCTGAGCAGAATCATCATTCTGAATTGGAAGCATTGGTAGGAGAACGCTATCATCGTAGCCCCTTTAGAGTTGACCCTAGCATGGAGCATAAAGATGTGTTGATGGATGGCGATAATTTGGACCCAGCGATTCAACATAGTGAACGTCAACTCACACCTGAAATTCAAATTCAACGACTGACAGCTCAACTAACCGCAGCTTACAGTCGAATTGCCGCTTTAGAAGAACAACTCATTGCCAAACGAATCCACTAAATGAATAGTCACTTCTATCAACCTGGAGCGAGAGGCTAAGTTCCTCTCGCTTCACTATTTGTTAGGGTCTTGTTAAGGTCGGATTGACTAAGAGATCAAGGTATAACCGTAGCCATGTGTAACGTGGCAAAGGCGAGTCAGACCACCTACTTAGCATTAGCTTTTCAGCATTTCCTTGTCCTAACCTGGATAATTCACAACCCATGCATCCGTAGGGGTCGGTCTTGTGCCGACCCCCCGCGATCAGGGCACCTACGAGAGGTGCCCCTACACCCGAAAATCCAGACTGGTTTTTGGAGCGATCGCGGTATCGCTGATGTCCAAGCGGTTTCGAGACTTTCCCTCAATTCTCATGAATAATGCAGG
>JANRIS010000007.1:0-28801 GCA_033764685.1 Leptolyngbyaceae cyanobacterium bins.349 | reverse complement strand
GACCGCGAATTATACAAAGCACGGCATCTGATTGAGAACTTTTTTGCCAAGTTGAAGCAGTACCGAGCGATTGCTACACGGTATGACAAGCGAGCGCAGAATTTCCTAGGAGGAATTTATTTAGCCGCTAGTGTCATTCTGCTTAATTGATGACACGCCCTAATAATGATCCCTGGAAACACGAGGGCACGGGGTTGGGGTTAGCACTGGTCAAAAAACTGGTGGAGCGATTGGGAGGCGCGATCGCGGTTGAAAGCTCACATGGTGAAACTCGCTTTATCCTGACGCTCCCGCTCGATCAATCAGCCATTCACCCGGCTACCTCAGCACCGGGCGAAGTCGTCTGACCCCAAACAGACAAAGCATTAGGCAATTCATTTTCGTAGCAGGGCTAAAATGACGGTACCAACGCTTCGCCCGTAAGACTTTTATACCTTTGCCAGTTCCAGCACTGCGCCCAGTCCGGCACTCATCTCTTCAGATGAAATTTTGCCGTCATGATCTTTATCCAAGGCATCAAATACGGCATCGGTGCCCATCCACTCCTCGCGGGTAATGAAACCATCACCATCCAGGTCGTAGGCGTGGAAGATGTCTTCTGTAGCATGGGTCAGGGTTTCACCCGCTTCCAAACGAGCGAGACGGTTGGCCAGCAGTTGCTCCAGAGTTTCCAGCGCTTTGGTAAAGCCTTGAATGCCTTCAGCCAATTTCTCGGAGGCCATTTTATCTGCTGCGTGCATCGCGTCAAAGGTGGCTTTGTCCATCGAGAGTTTTTCGATCGCCATAGTCGCCGCCTTGCTTGGATCAAGGTTGCGCGGCAGTTCACTGGCTGTGGCATCCAATTCTGCCAGCAACTTGGGAGAAATCGTGAGCAGATCACATCCTGCTAACTCAATAATTTCACCAATGTTGCGGAAACTGGCTCCCATGACTTCGGTTTGATAACCAAATTTTTTGTAGTAGTTGTAAATTTGGGTCACTGACTGCACACCGGGGTCAGCGGCACCTTCGTACTGTTGGCCTGTTTCTTTGACGTACCAATCTAAAATCCGCCCGACAAAGGGAGAAATCAGGGTAATTCCCGCTTCGGCACAGGCGATCGCTTGATGCAGCCCAAACAATAGCGTCAAGTTGCAGTGAATCCCTTCTTTTTCCAGGACCTCTCCAGCTTTAATCCCTTCCCAGGTCGAAGCGATTTTGATCAGAACGCGATCGCGAGAAATGCCCGCTTTTTCGTATTCCGCAATCAGGTAACGGGCTTTGGCGATCGTGGCTTCTGTGTCATACGACAACCGCGCATCGACTTCGGTGGAAACCCGCTTCGGTACAATCTCCAGAATCTTGAGGCCAAAAGAGACGGCAAGGCGATCAAACGCCAGCGTGGCAATCTCCGTATCTGATGCCCCAGAACCGGCATCCTGCTTTGCTTGTAGCAAGGTTTCATCGACGATGCTCTGATACTCTGCCATTTGGGCCGCTGCGGTAATCAACGACGGGTTTGTCGTGGCATCGCGGGGCGTGAATTTTTCGATCGCTTGCAAGTCACCCGTATCGGCAACCACAACCGTCATATCCCGGAGTTGTTCCAGTAAAGTCTTCGCCATGAGTCAATTCCTCTAGTAATGGTGCAAAGGGTGAGAGTGGAAAGTCATGTTTTAGATGGGTGGATGGTATTGGGTCGTAACGTTCCCTGAAACGTTGCAATGGCCGTCAACAACAGACTCAGAAACACAGACCGAATGGGAGATAGGGATGAGGGGTTAACGTGGAGCTAAGGGAACGTCTTTCTACAAAATCTTGTCTTCCTGCGCCATGTGCAAGGCTAAGTCTGCCACGCGACAGGAGTAGCCCCATTCGTTGTCGTACCACGACACCACCTTGAAGAAATTGGAATTTAGCTCAATTCCGGCTTTGGCATCAAAAATACTGGACCGGGGATCAGTGCGGAAATCCATCGACACGACTTCCTCTTCGGTGTAGCCCAAAATGCCCTTCATTTCGCCATCTGCCGCAGCCTTCATGGCCGCACAAATATCTTTGTAGCTGGTCGCTTGCTCCGTTTTGAAGGTGAGATCCACCACCGATACATCCGGTGTACCCACGCGGAAGGCCATCCCCGTCAATTTGCCCTTGAGGGCCGGCAAAACCAGGGCCACGGCTTTCGCGGCGCCTGTTGAAGAGGGGATGATATTTTGAGATGCACCCCGACCGCCCCGCCAATCTTTTTTACTGGGACCATCAACGGTGGGCTGAGTTGCCGTCATTGAGTGCACCGTGGTCATCAAGCCTTCTGCTAAACCAAAGTTTTGGTGAATTACCTTTGCGATCGGGGCCAGACAATTCGTGGTGCAACTGGCATTAGAGACAATCAGATCCGTTGAAGGTTCAAACTCTTCCTGATTCACCCCCATTAACAAGGTCCGCACCTTATCTGGATCTTTGGTCGGGGCGGAAAGAATCACCCGCTTGGCTCCTGCCTTCAAGTGATTCTCGGCCCCGGCGTAATCGGTAAAAAATCCGGTAGATTCCACCACATAATCGACCCCAGTGTCCTTCCAGGGAAGTTGGCCGGGGTCGCGCTGGGCGTAGCAGGGAATGGTTTGTCCGTTAATCTCGATGCTGCCGTCTTTCGCTTCGACCGTCCCCTTGTAAATGCCGTGGGTCGAATCGTATTTGAACAGATAGGCCAGGTTGTCTGAGGGGACGAGGTCGTTAATGCCAACGAGTTCGATTTCAGGGTGATCCATTGCCACGCGGGCAAATAGCCGTCCGATACGACCGAATCCATTAATGCCAATTTTGACTGTCATGCAAGATGCTCCTTAGTAGAAAACTAGGGACGGAGAACGGGGAGCTAAGGGTCGAGGGATAAGGTTGGGAAACTATGTGATCACCGTTGGCTGATCCATGCCAGTGTTGGTGCGGATGTGGGCCACGTCTTCGGCGATCGCAATGAGATCACCCAGGGCTTGCTGAGTTTCCTGGTTCTGTTGGGTGGGATCGGGTTCGTAGCTCTCAAAATAGACCCGCAGGGTTGCTCCCTGAGTGCCCGTTCCAGAGAGACGGAACACCACCCGGGACCCATCGGTGAAGCCCAGGCGCACGCCCTGGTTCTGGCTGATACTGCCATCCACGGGATCGGTATAGGCAAAGTCATCGCCGTATTCCACTTCGTAAGCGCCGTATTTTTTGCCTTTGAGCGTGGGAACGGTTTGCCGCAGAGTGTCCATCAAGGTGTGGGCGCGATCGCTGTCTACGCCTTCATAGTCGTGGCGAGAGTAGTAATTGCGTCCGTAGGTCTTCCAATGTTCCCGCACAATGGCTTCGACGGATTGTTGCCGGACGGCCAAAATGTTGAGCCAGAACAACACTGCCCATAGCCCATCTTTTTCGCGGATGTGATTCGATCCCGTACCAAAGCTTTCTTCCCCGCAAAGGGCGACTTTGCCGGCATCCATCAGGTTGCCAAAAAACTTCCAGCCGGTGGGCGTTTCGTAGCAGTCAATCCCCAATTTGGCGGCAACGCGATCGCACGCCTGACTGGTGGGCATCGAGCGGGCAACTCCGGCAATCCCATCCTTGTAGCCGGGAGCCAGGGTAGCATTGGCGGCAAGAATCGCCAGACTATCACTGGGGGTAACGAAGAAGTTGTGGCCTAAAATCATGTTGCGATCGCCGTCGCCATCGGAGGCTGCACCAAAGTCGGGAGCATTGGCCCCGAATAGTTTCTCAACCAGATCGTGAGCGTACACCAGGTTGGGATCGGGATGCCCACCGCCAAAGTCTTCGAGAGGAATACCGTTTTGCACCGTCCCAGTCGGGGCACCGAGCCGTTGCTCAAAGATGGCGTAGGCATAAGGCCCAGTCACGGCATGGAGAGAATCCATACACATCTGAAAGTTACCTGTTAGAAATTGGTGCAGGCGATCGAAGTCAAACAAAGACTCCATGAGTTCTTGATAATCCGAAACGGGATCAATCACTTCCACCGTCATGCCACCCAGGGAAAACTCACCGGTGCTGTCAATATCCATATCCCCCGACTCCAAAATTTTGTAGGAGTCGATGATTTTGCTACGGGCAAAAATTGCTTCTGTGACTTTTTCGGGTGCAGGACCACCATTTTCGGTGTTGAATTTGATCCCAAAGTCGGCATTGGGACCACCAGGGTTATGGCTGGCCGATAGGATGATACCGCCGTGAGTTTGATATTTACGGATGACGCAGGAGGTTGCAGGCGTGGAAAGAATCCCTGCACGCCCTACTTTTACCCGTCCAAATCCATTGGCGGCGGCCATCTTGAGGATGATTTGAATGGCTTCTCGGTTGTAATAGCGCCCGTCTCCACCCAACGCTAAAGTTTTGCCATCAATCTCACCAATCGAGTCGAAGATCGATTGGACAAAGTTTTCCAGGTAGTGTGGTTGCTGGAAGGTGGGAACGGACTTCCGCAAACCAGAGGTACCCGGTTTTTGGTCCGCAAAGGGGGACGAGGAGACGGTTTGAATGGTCATGGAAAAGTGTCCTTAATAACACAACAAAACAGCATGACTACGGGAATGGTAAGCGGTTTCTTGCCTGAGTCCCGGTCATCCTCCATTAGTTTTAATCTCTAACACGCCCAACCCATTACGCGATCGCCACTCGTAAACTGGAAGGCTGGGCGCGATCGCCGTGAAAAACGATCCCGCGTCCGTTCGCCTCCAGGTGGCGCAAGATTAAGTAGATAGTTTCCACCTGACCCAGGGCATTCGCTTTCGCAGCCAGTTCGACCAGCGTCAATGGTTGCCCTGCACTCTTCAACGCCGTCATCGCTCGCTGTTGCAGGTCCAACACACTAGCTGCGGCCTTCTTGCCAGCTTCTACCCCTGGTTGGTGATAGGCATTGATATTCACCAGGGAGGCATACAGGCCCACCGCCCGTTCATAAAGCGCAATCAATGCCCCCACCATCAGCGGGGTGACTTCAGGAACCGTGATCGTGATGGAATCTCGCTGATTCTCGTAAAGCGCTTGCCGTGTCCCTTGCAAAAAGCCAGAAAGAAAGTCACCAGAGGTAGCACCGGGTTCCACCTCAATCGAATCGCCCTCCCGGTCCTTCAGCACTTCGATGAAGGTGGCGAAGAAATTGGGCACGCCTTCCCGTAATTGCTGGACATAGGCGTGCTGATCGGTGGAACCCTTATTGCCGTATACCGCAATGCCCTGATTGACCACCTTGCCATCCAGGTCGAGTTCCTTGCCTAAAGATTCCATTACCAGTTGTTGTAAATAGCGGCTAAACAGCAACAGGCTGTCTTTGTAGGGCAAGATCACCATATCTTTTTCGCCTTTGCCATTCCCGGCGTAGTACCAGGCCAGGGCCAGCAGAGCAGCAGGGTTAGTTTTGAGGTCAGCCACGCGGGTAGCCGCATCCATTTCCTTCGCTCCGGCCAGCATTCCCCGCACATCGATGCCCTGCAAGGAAGCCGCCAATAGCCCGACGGCAGACATTTCAGAGGTGCGACCTCCCACCCAGTCAAACATGGGGAATTCGGCGACCCAGCCTTCCATCTGGCCGATCTCATCCATTTTGCTGCCTTTCATGGTGATGGCAACGGCGTGTTTGGGAAAGTTCAATCCCTGTTGTTCGTAGGCGTGCTTGACTTCTAACATGCCGTTGCGAGTTTCGGGGGTACCCCCGGATTTGCTAGTGACAATGACGAGGGTACTCTTGAGGCGATCGCTCAATTTTGCCAGGATGCGATCAATGCCGGCGGGATCGGTGTTGTCAATAAAGTGAATCGGCATCGCCGCATCCACTGGGGCTAAGGCTTCCGCCACAAATTGCGGCCCCAGGGCTGAACCACCAATCCCAACCGATAAAATGTCCGTAAATTTGGGGGCTTCTGGGGGCGCAATGTCACCAGAATGGACTTGCTTCGTAAACGCCTCGATTTGTTCCAGAGTGTCTATAATCTCCTGCCTCTCGTCTGCCGGAGCCAGATCGGGATCACGCAGCCAGTAATGGCCGACCATCCGGTTTTCATCAGGGTTGGCGATCGCGCCAGCTTCTAACGCGGCCATCGCCTTGAACGCCTGTTCAAATTTGGGTTGTAGCTCTGCCACAAACGCATCATCAAATCTGACACGGCTAATATCCACATACAGCCCCAACCCCGGATGGTAGTAGAGCCAGTCTTCGTAACGTTTCCAGAGTGCTTGCGTGTCCATATTCTTGCTTACACTTGCGACCATAATTACGCTACCTGCTCACTTGAATGTCTCAACAAAATAATCCCTGAATTTACATCTCTTTAAATAAAGCGACCTCTATGCAATGTGAAGTTACTGTAAAGTTTGCGGCACAGGTTGACCGACCTGGAGATGACCTGACCTTATTGTGGGAGGTCTTTCCCATTTCCACAATTTTCTCCAACACATCTACAGGATCGTGAATTGAACCCTCATGATCGTGATCCCTCCGAGTGATCTTCAAGCGGGATGGGCCAGCATTTGGGAGGCACACAAGGCCGAACCAATTAACCCCACCCTGGGATTTTGCACTACGTAAATGGGAATTTGCTCGATCGCCGAACTGACCCGCCCTTTCTGGTTAAATGCCTCCACAAAATCTCCCTGTTGCAGCAGAGGCAAGTTCTTCCCAGCGATCCCTCCTGCAATATAAACCCCACCATAGGGCAGTAGTTTGAGGGCCAAATTCCCAGCCTCTGCGCCATAGGCCCGAACAAATAAATTCATTGTTTCAATGCAGAGGTAGTCTGTCTCATGAATGGCGTGTTGGGAAATCATCGCAGCCAGATCGACCGTTTTTTCCTCCTTCCCGATTTCTTGCTGCCAGGTTTCGTAAGCCTGCGCCATCTCTGGTGATTCCTCACAAATCCCACGGCTTCGCATGAAGGAATAAATTGAATGGATACCCGTTCCCGATACGACCCGTTCTGTGGAGATCCGTTCGATATTCAAGTGTTCCTTCAAAAATCGCCAGAGTTGATACTCCAACTCAGTCCGGGGCGCAAAATCGGTATGGCCGCCCTCCGTGGCAAAGACGCGGTACCCACCGCCAGCATAAGGAATGACATACCCCTGGCCTAAGCCAGTTCCCGCTCCAATGATGGCGATCGCTCCCTGGGGATCACGCACCCCTGCCCGCAACGGTACGACATCATTTGCCTGCAAACACAGCACACCATAGCCCACGGCAGCGAAGTCATTGATCAGGTTGACCTGGGGAATTTTTAATTGCTTTTCCAGCGCCTCAGATTCCAGCAGCCAGCCCAAATTGGTGAGCTTGGAGGTGTTGTTTAGGACTGGCCCCGCGATGCCAAAACAAGCACCCACTGGGGCAAATATTTGTTCTAGAGCCGCTTGAGCCGCATTCATAAATTGCCGCACCATCGGCACTAAATCAACAAACTCGCGGCTGGGATAGGTCACTTCGTACAGGCTAGTGAGGGCAGGCAATTTACCTGGTTCTCCCGTCTCAGCTCGGACTAACCGCAAAATGGTTTTTGTGCCACCAATATCACCCGCGAGCAGAATCGTCATGCGCTATCCCAACTTTTCTCTATTTACGAGTTATTGTTGCATTCAACCGGGCAAGGTTGAGGTATCCTACCGCCAAATCAACCGCTAAATCATTAGAGCAAGGTCATGCCTGGGCTGGAACCTTCTCCGGAGGTAGAACTTCGTTGGTCAGGGGATGGCCCTGCTCAAACTCGGTGATGCTGTTGATGGTGGTTTCGCAGATTGTAGCGATCGCATTTCGCGTAAAGAATGCTTGATGCGCCGTAATCACAACATTGGAGAAGGATTGCAACAACTGGAACACATCATCCTGAATCACCGTATCCGAGAGATCCTCAAAAAACAAACTGGCCTCTTCTTCGTAGACATCCGTACCAAAGTAACCGATTTGCCCAGATTTGATCCCCTCGATCACGGCACTGGTATCCACCAATCCACCCCGACTGGTGTTAATCAGCATGGCACCAGGTTTCAGGTGTTGGATTGATTCGGCATTAATCAGGTGATACGTACTGGGCAACAAGGGACAATGCAACGAAATAATATCAGAGGCAGACAACACAGACGCTAGTTCGGCGTACTCCATCCCCATTTCCAAACAGACCGGATTGTGGTAAACATCGTACCCCAGCAGATTGCAGCCAAACCCTTTCATAATTTGGGCAAAACATTGACCAATTTTGCCCGTTCCCACGACACCAACAGTTGCACCGTGGAGGTCAAACCCCATCAATCCGTCCAGCGCAAAATTGTCGTCTCGGACCCGGTTGTAGGCTTTGTAAAGTTTGCGATTCAGCATCAACACCAACCCAACGGCATGTTCCGCCACTGAGTAGGGAGAGTAGGACACCACCCGCACAACGTTGATCCCCAATTGTGTAGCGGCCTCTAGATCCACATTGTTATAGCCTGTAGCCCGCAGCGCAATCAACCGCGTCCCCCCGGCGGCTAAAGTTTCCAACGTTCTAGCATTCGCATTGTCATTCACAAACAGGCAAACCGCCGGACAACCCAGCGCCAGAGGGGCTGTATTTGGTTCCAGGGGCGCGTCATAAAAAATGAGTTCGTGGTTGGCGATCGCGTTGGCATCGCTCAAGAATTTGCGATCATAGGATTTAGTGCTAAATACGGCAACCTTCATAGGGGATGACTCTCCTGATGGTGATTCGATTGATTAAGCAAAACAATGATGAGGCGATCGCAGCTTCAATTTTCTACCAAAACACTAGCCCACTCTCGGCATCTGATCCAGTACAAAAATCTATAAAAAGGAATACTCAATCCCGCGGAATTACACATAAGTCAATCATGATTTCCCTCTGAGGTCATTCGCTTCGCGGCCCTTTTCCTTGATACTGATAAGGGTGATTCGTAGCTCAGGGAGAAACGATAGTGCTATCCAAAGGATTTGAAGTCGAAATCTACACCAGCACCCCGGATGGAGATATCATCGGACTCTCAGACAAGATTGTGGCGGCGCTTGATGGCTTTGTACGGGAGCCAGACAGCCGCAATGTCGAATACACGACTCCCCCCTGTCATCGCTACGAACGGCTGTTGTGTGATTTGCTGCAACCGCGCTTTCGCTTACGCCAGTACTTGAAGCAACTGGGAAACTACACCCTGATTCCAGGCAGCACATTATCGCTGGGCGGTTCCCAAACGTTTCACCGCTCTGATCCCAGCAATCCCTATCACGATTACATTGAAACGACTTACGGCACTAAGGTCGTCACTGCGAGTATTCACATCAATGTCGGAGTGTATGACCCAGAAGTGCTGCTGCAAGCATGTCGCTTAATTCGGGTAGAAGCGCCTCTGTACCTGGCTCTGAGCGCAGCCTCACCTTTTTTGGATGGCAAGGCGACTGGCTATCACTCAACGCGGTGGCAAATGTTTCCCAAAACGCCTACCTTCGTGCCGCTGTTTGAAAGTCATGCCGATTTTATTCGCTGGACTGAACAGCAACTGGTGTTGGGCACCATGCAAAATGTGCGCCACCTCTGGAGTTCCGTTCGGCCCAACGGCGATCGCCGCCCCTACAATCTCAATCGCTTAGAACTACGGATTTGCGATCTGGTGATTGATCCCATAGCGTTGCTGGCCATCACCGCCCTGTTGGAAGCTCGCATGCTGCAAATGATGGAAAATCCTGGTCTTGATCCTCTGTTGTTAAGTGAATTGCCCAGTGGGACGCGATCGCAAGACCTGATCACCCTAACCGACGACAACGAAATCGCCGCCGCCAAACTCAGTCTGGAGGCGACGCTCCGCCACTGGCAAACAGGAGCACCAATTCTCGCCCGCGACTGGATAGAACAGCTTTATCAGGACGTTTGGCCTACGGCCAAACAGCATGGCTTCAGTTGCTTTCTGCTACCGCTCAAGAAAATTTTGCGAGAGGGCAACGAAGCCCAACGCTGGCTCAACCAGTACGGACAAAATTCAGACGTTCAAATGGTGATGCAACACGCCATTCAAACGGCTGAAACTCAAGAATTAGATTTGCAGAATCAGCTTTGTCGTCCGCTAGTGGCTTAACCGTAGCCTAGATTACAACGGCCAGCCTAAACTGCTTCTAATACAGTTCGTTGAAACTCTGACTCATTGGGGAAGATTTCAAAAACTTGGTCCATCCCAGTAATTTCAAGCAACATTCGGGCTTGCTCACAAACGGAGCAAAGCACCATTCTGCCACCAACCGATCGCGTGGCTTTGAATGCATTTACCAATCCACCCAGACCCGAACTATCAATGAAAGAAATATTCTCTAAATTCACCAGAATTAACCGGGTTCCACTACTGATCATCTCGTCTACTTCATGACACAGTTGGATCGCCAGAGAATTGTTGAGAATTCCTGAGGGCTGGATAACTTTGACTTCGGAGTTCATGAGTTTCATGGATCTCAAGCTCTTTCCTGCTAGTGTTCTTCTGCCTTACATCAATTGCGACAGAGATCTCCTTGACGAGATCCCGTTCTCGATAAATTTAGAATGCCCCAAAACTTGAGCAACCCAACAGATAGAATCTGTTCTGTATTTTGGCTAACCCAGATCTGAAAAAAGCAAAATGCATCATCCTACCGCAGGCTAAAAACCCTGAGGGGATGGTTCAGAAATTCAGACTGGTTTCATTCGTTCTCAATCCGTCACTCGATGCACCTGAAAAACATCACAACACATCTCAACCGATACTGCCAACCTATTGCCCGCCCTATACAAAAGTAACGATAATTCTTATAGATATTGTTAGGCGACTGCCGGATAATAGCGAAAGCTGGTAATTTGTGGTTAAGCAATCCCCATCCGGTGCGTTATTTTTCATCACCTGGGTTCTGGTCGAGTCGATCGCCTGATCATGCACCCTATCATGGGAGTTGTGTTCACCCAATCTCTTTCACATTCATCTGCATCGCTAGTGGTCAATCAATTAATGATTGACGGGTAGCCAAAATTCAGGTTGTTGGTTGGGGTTAAATTTTGCGGGTCTTCGACCCGTCAAAATTTTCCTGACGGAACACTAACATCTGGCGCTAGAGCTTTTACAGATTTTCGTATAAGCCACGCTACCTCAACTCTGTAACAATTGCATTCTCCCCCAGTTGAGCAAATCTTGAAGATTGATTAGCTGGAATACGCTAGGCATTTGTGTCCTTTCACACCTCCTATTGAAGTAGCAATGGCTAGTGGGCTTTCTTTCGTCTCCAAAAGTCGAGCGGTCAATACTACACTGACCCAGCGATCGCACCGGGCGATCGCGTTAGTTATCCTGGGCACATTAGTGCTTGGCGTGTTCGGGTTTCGGCTCGTTCAACTGCAAATTTTGCAGGGGCAGTATTATCGAGAACGGGCTGAGAAAAACCGAGTTGCCTTGATCCCCATGCCGGCTGACCGAGGTAACATCCTCGATCGCAACGGCAGATTATTAGCGGCTAATCGATTGGCGCGATCGGTATACCTCCGACCCCGCGAACAATCCCGCGAACAATGGGCTGCAACCGCCGAGCGATTAGCTCCCATCCTCAATATTCCAACCAGTGAAATTTTGGATAAGCTCAATCAGGCGGGCTATCGTTCCGCTATGCCCATTCGGATTACCCGCAATCTCAGCCTCGCCGCCTTTGTCAAACTGGCCGAAAAAAGTAACCAATTTCCGGGCATTGAGGTGCGGGGTGAGTCCAGTCGCTACTACCCCAATGGCAAGATTGCCGCCCATGTATTGGGCTACATCAGCGAGGCCACAGCGGCTGACTTGAAAGCCAACCCCAACTACCCAATGGGGATGCTAGTGGGGCAAATGGGCATTGAACGACTGGCAAATAAGACATTACAAGGAGTCTGGGGCGGGCAAATTGTCGAAGTAGATGCGTCTGGGCAGGAAATTGATAATTTGGGCCTGAAACCTCCTGTTGCTGGCGAATCGGTACGTTTAACGTTAGATGTGGCTTTGCAAGCAACGGCTGAACGAGCACTGGGAAATCGTCGGGGTGCGGTGGTGGTGGTGGATGTCAAAACTGGGGGAGTTCTGGCGCTGGCGAGTGCTCCAACCTTTGATCCCAACCTGTTTACCCGGCGAATCTCCAAATCGGAATGGCGCCAATTGCAGGCTCAGGAAAATCCTTTTTTGAACCGGGCACTACAGGGTTACCCGCCTGGGAGCACCTTCAAAGTGGTGACGGCCCTGGCGGCCATGCAATCCGGTAAATTTTCTCCAGATTCCACTTTAATGACCTATGCTGCCATCAATTTGGGCGGGCATTTGTTCCACGAGCATGGCGCACCTCAAGGTGTAATTGGGTTTCGGGATGCCCTGGCCTTTAGCAGCAATACGTTCTTTTATCAGTTGGGGTTAGAGATCGGGCCGGAGCAAATTTCTCGTTGGGGGAAACAGTTAGGAATTGGCAAGATCACGGATTTGGGCCTGGATGGCGGCAGTCATGGCATGATCCCTACTCCAGCCGAAAAAGAACAGTTGTTTGATGAGCCGTGGTATGGCGGTGACACGGTGAGCACCTCCATCGGGCAGGGGCTGGTTCAAACAACACCTTTGGAATTGGCGGTGGTGTATGCCGCGATCGCCAATGGTGGCTATCGGGTTCAACCCCACTTGTTAACGACAGACAGCCTGCAATATCGACCGCAAAAAGTTAGCATGAATCCTGCGGCACTCTCTGTGGTGCGGAACGGATTGAAAGCCGTGGTGCAGGAAGGAACCGCCCGCCGCTTGAATGATGGCACCATCCCCGTAACGGCTGGCAAAACCGGAACCGCCGAAGTGCTGGGGCAACGCGATAACTCCCTCTTTGCGGGGTATGCTCCTGCCGATCATCCTAAAATTGCGATCGCGGTTGTCGTGGAAAATGGGGGCTATGGGGCTGAAGCTGCGGTTCCCATTGCCCATGAAGTTTATAAAACTTACTTCAAAGCGCCCAAGGCCAAGCGGTAGTTCAGCCTGACCGACGGCTTGGCTTGAACAATACTAAACCAGCCAGAAAGCCCAGAATGGTACCTGAGATATGCCCAATGATGCTGACTTGGGGAGTTAGCAGGTCAGACACCAGTTGAAAAACAACCACCAAACTGATGAGTTGCAACCGCTCACGGGCAATTTTTGCTTTTTCTAAGCGCCAGCCCTTCAGTTGGATGGCGGCTTCTGCCCCGACCATGCCCAACACGGCCCCCGATGCACCCACAGTAATTTGAGGTAAGGCTGGCGTAGTAATCGCGATCAGGGTCACGGTCAGCATCGAGCCAATGCCACAGAAGAAATAGCAGGCTAAGAACAGCCTCAGGCCCAGAGCCGATTCCACTAAGGCCCCAAACACGTACAATCCCAGCATATTAGCACTGAGATGCAACAGGCCAGAATGAAGGAAGATTGCGGTCAAACACCGCCACCACTCCCCCGTTACCACCGCCTCCGGGACTAAGGCTCCCAACCGATACAACACATACAAGTCTTCATTGCCGCCCAACCGACTGGAAACGGCAAATACCAGCACATTGATGCCAATTAATCCATAAGTGGCGTAACTCTTGCGGGCAGCAACGGCATTCCAACTGCTGTAGCGGGATTCTTGCGCGATCGCCGTCTTGATCTGATTCAAGATCCGATGAGATGGCTCCGTCAATACCTGAATCGGGTCCAGGGGAGGAGCAGCGAGTCGCCCATTAATGGCATTTTGTAGAGCCGCATCCTCGGTCTGGCTCAGGCTTGTCAACAGCTCACGCGCGATCGCGTGTCGGCCTGCGGCCCATTCTGCGGTCGCAATCCAGAACTGGTGAGTCTGCCGGGGGTACACCGATAACATCTGCTCCAACAATCGTTTGACCGATTCAACCTGGCCACAAAACGCCAGCGCATACAGCCGCACCGTGTTCAAGAGGAGCGGATTGCTACTACGTCCCAGTCGTTGTTCTAAGCGTTCAGCGCCCTGCAATAAACCATTCAAGTCTCCCAATTCGCCCAGCGATCGCAGATACACCAGCGCCAGCCCAATCTCCCGATCCAAAACTTTTTCTGGTACCCGTTGCTCCACCCAACGCCTGATCCCAGCCCAATCGGCGTGCATCCGATACAACATTACCGTTGCCGCCCGTCCTGTAGAGGTTACATCTGTTTGGTAGCGGCTCAACAGTTGCCTTGCTGCCGCAAATTTGCCCTGTTGCCCCAGTGCTAACCCGCGTAACAACTGAGGATACTCCACCATGCCATCGGCTGGATGGAGCCACTTGACCCAGAAGGCAAGTTGACGTGCTGCATGATAACGCTCTTGGGAAACCAGCCGATTGACCCGGCCAGACCCCAATAATGGCAAGAGAAACACCACCAGCCACACGCCGCCGCTGATCCAGCCTGCCCATTCGGGCCATAGGATCAAACTTCCCCCCAGGACGATCAAAATCAGCACATTCACAATCAACCAGCCTCGTGGTAAGCGTCTGGCTTGAGTCAGCATCAAGACACTGGTGATGAGAACGAGCTGAATCAGAAATAGGTTGAGGTTCATTAAGCGGGGGAGCCGGGGCGTAGGGGAAGCAGAGGGGCGACCTCATTCGATGGGGGGAGTGCGGCTGAGGCTGACTCGCAGATCTCAGACCGAAGTCTGCCACGTTGCCCATGACAGAGGCGATCAATTGCAGACTATTCAAATGTGAGAATGCCCCGATCGCCGTCAAGTTGAACGGGAACGCCAACCGGGAGGGCGGCATTGGGGCTGGTGTGACCAAACGGAAGACCCGCTACGATGGGTAGGTTAAGATCCCCCAAGCGATCGCGCAGGACTTCCTCCACTGTAAAACTCGGAATTCCAGAGGGGGGATCACACTGGCTAAAGGAACCCAACGCGATCCCCTGAATGGGACGAAAATGTCCAGCGAGTCGCCACTGGGTTAACATGCGATCAATGCGATAGGGAGCTTCTCCGACATCTTCGATCGCCAAAATCACATGGGCAAAATCGGGTTGAATCGGTGTGCCTAACAGGTTGGTGGCAACAGTGAGATTGATGGGGAGTAATAACCCTTTGCCAGTTCCATTGCCCCAACCCGTTCCAGCCAAAGCCGCTAAAGGCCGCCCTGCAACCCAGTCGAATAAGCGCTGGAGTGACCACTCTGGTTCATCTGCGATCGTGGTTAACAGGGGCGCGTGGACTCCAGAAACTCCCTGCTGACTCAGGCTCATTAACAAACTGGTAATGTCCGAGAATCCAATCAGCCATTTCGGCTCAAAGCCATGCCAGTCAAACTCTTCTAATAGTCGCGCGCCGCCATACCCCCCCCGCGCGCACAAAATCCCTCTACAGTCCGGATCTTTTAACGCGGCTAACAATTGCCGCCGCCGATCGCGATCTGTTCCGGCTAAGTAGCCCCAGCGATCGTCAAACCCAGGAGTCAACTCGACCCGGTAGCCCCGCGATCGCCAGATCTCAATGCCCTGATGCAATCGCTCCAGTTCTCGCAATGTCCCGCTGGGTGCAATTACCCGCAACAAATCACCGGGCTGTAAAGGAGGAGGAGGTTGACACAGTTTCATGCGGAATTCAACTAAACGATGATGAACGATGAACGTATTAGTTTAGACGACACGCTGCCACCCCCTTACCTTTACTGGAAGCCTGTAATCCGGTCGCAACGGCTTTGACCCGTTGGGCTGGCGTACCATGATGTTGCCGACTCCATTGGGCATAGTCGCCCACTCGGTAGGCAAACGTGGCGACTTCCTGAACATCCCGTTCATCCAGGGTCAAATTGGGAATTGCACCCAGGTAGACTCCCGCCAAGCAATCGGCCTGTAGTTCGGCAGCCGGGACACTTCGAGGCATAAACCCAAAAGCGACCTGCATCGCGTGGGCATATTCATGGGCAATGATGTAGGCAAGGGCCGCATCCCCATGTTGATAGGCCAGTCGAATATCTTGCTGAGTGATGTAAACGGTGTGGTTGCGGCCACAATAATGGCTGCCTCGCACCAGACCACAGCCCCCGCGCTGCCCAGCACTTACATTAAAGACGAGTTTGGGAGTTGCTTTGTAGCCGTGAATGTGCTGGATGCCTTGATAAACACCATTGGCGACTGCTTCAGGCGCTAATTCTGCCTTAACGGGTGCAGCGGCTAAGACACATCCAGCGCTGATGGCTGCCGTCATAAAAGCTTTGAGTTTTTTCATGGTGAGGAGCGGCGTGAGTGAGATGGCTTTGGCCAGGAAGTTAAGAATTGTGGATTCAATTCGTCAAATAATGGATGACTAAGGCTGTATCTACAGATTTAACAGGGCAATGTTCCATTGAGATGACAACCTATCTGTTTCCGGATGACAGATGTTCCGCCCAATTTGCTCCCCGATTTGCTCCCATGATTTATCCTGAACGAGTGGACTGGGTGGCGCGATCGCGCAGTTCCAACTTGGCCCGCAACTCTTCCTTAATCCGGCTCAAAATTGACGTTTCATCAAGGGAGGCCAGGATGCGGGTGACGACAGCCTTGGGGCCATCGGGTCCCCAGGAGGCACCATTGGCCAGGTAAGCTTTCGTGACTTGCCCGATCGCGGAGGTCGAGACTCCGGCAACGCCAGCCTGGGTGACGGCAACTGAGGCATAGGCCGCCAGTGAGACCCCACCTGTGGCCGGAGCCGCTAACCCCAACAATCCTTTTAATGAACTGAGACCCAGATTGGCCAGCATTTCACTTAAACTGATGCCACCCATCGTCAGTGCAATTTTTTGCAGCAAACTGAGGGCACCCTGTTGAGTCATGGCGATCCCGTATAGCCGCGATAGGGAAAGAATCATGGCCACATCCACGACGGCACTCCCCAACACATCCACAACGGTGACGGGATTGAGGGCCACGGCGACTGCTTTGGTCATCACGGCGTTCCAGATGATGCGGTTGGCACTGCGATCGCGAATGGCCATCTTGCGTTCAACCAGCCGCTCGTTGATGTCATCGGCAAACAGCATGGAATTAATCGCCACCAGGGATTTGCCTTCCCGATCCAGAATTTCTAGAATTTTTAGCTTGAGCGCATCCACCTGAGGCTTACCGGCGCTGAGTTTGGCCGCCACTCGGCCATCGGGCTGTCGTACGGCCTTTGCCACCAGTGGAGAGGCCGCTGCCATCACGATCTCATCCGGGGAGAGCAGTTCTTTGACGCGCTCATCTCGAATTTTGCGGTAGATCGTCAGGCGATCGGTATCCGGGTACTGGTCAATTTTGTTGAATACCAGAATGATGGGTTTACTGGCCTGCCGTAAGGCTGACAACGCCTGATATTCCACTTTGGTCATGTCTCCGGCGATCAAAAACAGGATCAGGTCGGCTTGTTGGGCCACCTGCCGCGCCAGGGCTTCCCGTTCTTCGCCGTGGACTTCATCAATGCCGGGGGTGTCAATCAGTTCGATGCAGGAGCCGCCCGCCCCCGGTAGAGCCACGCGGGTCAGGGTGCGATCGCTGCCAACAATCGCTTCTTGAGTCAGCCGCCAACTGGCCGTCTGGCGCGATCGCGTCACCCCATGAATTGGCCCTGTTGCAAACACAGGCTCACCCAGTAGCGCGTTCAACAGAGATGACTTGCCACGCCCCACCATGCCAAATACCGCAATATGAACAATCTGCCGATCCAGCTTGTTCATCATGGATTCTAACCCTTGAATTTCTGGCTCCAGGCCGCGCCGCTCCTGGGGGGTGAGGTCCAGCCCCTCTACCAGGTCATGCAGGGCGTTTTGGGCCTGCCGATAGTTCAGTTCGGCCTGAATATCCTCAAAACTATGGATCGCCTCTTCCAGCGATCGGTTTTCGTCATGAAAGTCTGGCGAGTTCAGGGGGACAAGGTCAGACATGGATGGAATGAGAATTGATCGCGATGAAAAATGAATGCAAACAATTTCATCCTAGCCTGCCCCCATCTGGATTCACCGACAATCCTGAAAATGATCGCGCATGGTTGCGCTTCCTGCCTTTTGTCATTTCCTAGCAATTGCGGCAAAGTATTAGACCCGATCACGCGGGAGAAAGGGCCGCATCGGTTTGGCTGGCGGTCGATCCAGCATAAACCACACCCCGTTGCATATCCAGGGTGACAATTTCCCCTTCCCGAATGGCGGCTGTTGCATTTTGCACCCCCACAATGACCGGAACTCCCAACCGCAACCCAATCACCGCGGCGTGGCTAGTCAGGCTGGCATCTTCCGTAATAATTCCCGCCGCTTTCCGAATCGCATCTACCATATCAGCGGTCGTGGTAGCGGCCACCAGAATATCACCCGGATTGAAATGACTGGCTTCTAAACTGTTTTGAATAATGCGTGCCCGACCACTCACCGAACCCTGCCCAATCCCAACGCCTTTGCCACGCACAGCCGTGACGACTTCAACCTTGATCAGGTCGGTGGAACCCGAAACCCCTTGCAGTGTTCCCGCCGTCATCACGATTAAGTCACCCTCTTGCAACAGATCCTTTTCCTGCGCCACATTGACAGCCGCCTGAAAGGTTTGACCCGTAGAGGGTAAATCCAGGACTAACAAGGGTTTCACACCCCAAACCAGTTGCAACTGACGGGCCACATCGACGTGGGGCGTGACGGCCAAAATCGGTTTGTGGGGGCGAAATTTGGAGACATTGCGGGCTGTGGCTCCGGTTTTGGTTAACGTCATGATGGCAGCGGCATCCAGTTGTTCGGCAATGTTGCCCACCGCTTGACTGATGGCATTGGGGATCGATCGCCCACTGGCTTCCAGATTCCGTCTCAAGCGTTCCTGTTCAATGCGGATCGCAATTTGGGCCATCGTCGAAACGGCCTCGATCGGGTACTTGCCCACTGCGGTTTCATTGGACAGCATCACCGCATCTGTGCCATCTAGAATGGCATTGGCCACATCTGATACTTCCGCGCGGGTGGGGCGGGGGCTATGCACCATGCTATCGAGCATTTGGGTAGCGGTAATGACGGGAATTCCCATGCGATTTGCCGTCGCAATCAGGCGCTTTTGAAGAATCGGCACATCTTCAGCCGGTAGTTCTACGCCCAAATCCCCCCGCGCTACCATCACCCCATCGCTGATGGATAGAATCGCCTCCATCTCCTCGATCGCTTCGTGTTTCTCAATCTTGACGATCACGGGCACCTGCTTCCCTGCCGCCGAAATCAGTTCCTTAATTTCTAAAACATCATTAGGGTTGCGGACAAAACTGAGGGCCACCCAATCTACCCCCTGATCCAGCCCAAAGGTGAGGTCTTTCCGGTCTTTATCTGTTAATGCCTTAATGGAAAGATAAACACCAGGGAAATTGACTCCTTTATTATTGGACAGCACCCCCCCCACCACTACTTCGCAATGCAGCTCTCTGGCGGCAGATTTGACCTCTTCCACCCGCATTTCTACCCGGCCATCGTCCAGCAAAATCACGGCCCCTTCCGGCACTTCATCGGCCAGTGGCTCGTAAGTCACTGAACTCATCGCCTGAGTCCCGGTCATTATGTGGCTGGTGAGAACGAAGCGATCGCCTTTTTTCAGCACGATGGAGCCATCGGCAAAGCGGCCCAGCCGAATTTTAGGCCCCTGGAGGTCTTGCAAAATCCCCACTGGCTGGTTGAGTTCAAACGAGGTTTGACGAATCAGCCGAATGCTGCGTTGATGGTCCTCATGGGTGCCGTGGGAAAAATTGAGCCGCAGCGTGGTGGCTCCGGCTTCAATCAATGCTCGTAAAACTTCTGGGCTACTGGTGGCAGGGCCGATAGTGGCAACGATTTTGGTTCGACGCTGAGAAGCTTGCAGTTGCATGGACGACTAGTAGTAGTGAAAAGTAGCGAGATTGGGTAAATCCAGCAAAGGGATAGTAGCACGATCTCTCACTCATTAGAGGGGTAATTCGGTTTCCCACTCCTGTAAGGCGACCCTCACCCCGACTTGGAAGTTTTCTGATAACGCCGGATCGGTCTGTAATTCAGTCAAACGAGTATAGGCAGCGGCGGAGTCTAATTGTTTCAGAGCGGAGATGGCATGCAGACGCACTCCGGCATCGTGATCCGCCAGGAGGTGAATCAGCGGTTCCAGTCCGATGGGTTGTTTCAGTTCACCCAGGGCCAGCGCGATCGCCCGTCGCAGGGTCGATGCTTCAATCTGGGGCAGGACGGTGATGAGGGTCTGGGCGGCGATCGCCTTTAAGTCTGGCGCTTCCCACCGTCCCAATAATGTAAGGATTTCTTGACAAACAGCGAGGGGTAGACCGGAGGTTTGGGGTGGCAGAGATGCGGCCAAACTGATGAGTGCCTGTTCCGTTCCAATCCAACTCAGGGCACGGACCAGATCGAGTTGGAGCGGCAGGGGAGTGTTGGGGGCCAGCAAGGCGCGTTGCAGCAGGGGAACCGCCTCATCCCGTTGCAGTTTCCCCAGCGCTAGAGCTGCTTGCTGGCACACGCCCAGGTTCAAATCCCATAAACAACGGGTCAGGGCAGCCATCAGGTTGTCTGGGTTTAGCAAGGCCGTGCGGCCACTTAACCCAGCGATCGCCACTTTGCGGACTCCCACAGCAGGGTCTTGAGTGGCGGCCATCAACACGGGGGGAATGCGGTCATCAGGAAAACTACTGAGGGCTTCTAGGGCGATCGCGCGAATAGTGGGGTCTGGATCACCGGCAATTGAGAGCAGTGGGATGACACAATCGGAATGACGAATTTGGGCCAAAGCCTGAGCAGCAAACAGGCGCGTGGTTGCAGATGCCAGAAGTTCGGTGAGAGCCGCGATCGCGGCTGGTCCCAGATGCGCCAGGGCCTCAGCCACAACCTGGCTCAAGTCCTCATCCTCAGAATTTTGCAATTGCTCCACCAGCGCTCGCATAGCGGTGGGATCGTTTAAGTCACCCAAAATGCGTGCGGCAAACCAGCGGGCTTCCAGTTCGGCGGTGTCATCCTGCAAAAGCTCCGTTAAAGGGGCGATCGCGGCCTGCCCCAACGTTGCAAATACTTTAGCCACCTCCCATTGCTCCTGAAAATCCCCCACGGCCAGAACATTGATTGCCAGGGGCAACACTTGAGCCAATTGCGTCGAGTCGAGCGGGATGGTCGAGTCGGTCAAGCACAATCGTTGCAGAGTCAAGACGACGGTGGACCAGTCTGCCTGGTCGGCTGACAGTTGAGCTTGGGTGATGAGATGGGACATGGAAAGAAATTATCTGCCGTGCTTCACCAGCCTACCGCTTTCCAAGAAAGCTAAATGCTCGAAATTTACGGGCTTGTTGTTCAATACGGCGGGCTAGGCGATCGCAAACTAGATTACACAGCTCAAAAATTAGTTCATCTTCAACTTTGTAATAAGCTTGAGTCCCCTCGCTGCGACGGGTCAAGATGCCCGCTTGCACCATCACTTTGAGGTGCTTGGAAACATTTGCCTGACTGGTTTCAGTTGCGTCTACAAGATCCTGCACACACTTCTCGCCATCGCGCAAAAGGTTCAGAATTCGTAACCGCGTCGGTTCGCCTAAAACACTGAAGTATTCAGCGAGCTGCTGAACAACTTCCTGTGGAACAGACTGGGAAGATGTCATGTGTGTGAAAACTCGTGAGGAGAACTGATCCCCAGATTTTAACCAGTCATTCTACTCATCGCAAGAGCATTTTGATTTACCCATCAACTTTTCATTCAGCGCTAGGTTCGTCCTGAGCGCAAAATACTCCCGTTAAAGCGATCGCGCAGGGAGGTGAAGTAATGCCCCATCGGTTGATGGTGTTTCCGTTCGTTCACCAACTCGTCATACAGGCCCACAACTTTGGCGATGTTATCGGTCAACGTGTAGCGATCTTCCACGCGCCGACGGGCATTCTGACCCAAAGTCGTTGTCCATTGGCTGTGATCCCGCAACAACGGGAGCAGGGTTTTGAGTTGAGTGGTGACTGATTGATTTCGCAGCAACACTACACCCGCCTCCTGTTCCAGCACTTCCCCATCCGCTCCCACATCCGTCGCAACGCAGGCAACCCCACAGGCCATTGCTTCCAACAAGGATAGAGATAATCCTTCCACCAGCGAAGGCAACACAAACACATCAGAGCCACGTAAAATCTCAATGCGTCGTTGCTCATCGGCAATAAAGCCTAACCACTCAATCCCATGTTCTTTCCCATAAAACGGCATTAAGGAGTTGGCCAAGGCTCCATGATTCCCCACAATGACAAGCTTGGCAGTTGTGCCCATCCGCGCGTGCTTCCAGGCTTTGAGCAGCGATTCCACATTCTTCTCAGGCGAAATTCTACCTTGATAAAGAAAAACTCGCTCTGCACCAATTTCTGCTTTGAAATTGGAAGGACCGGGGGAGTACTTGTGAATATCAACTCCGTTGGGAATCACGACGACCCGCTGCGGGGGCACGCCCAACCGCATCAGCAGGCGGCGTTGCAGTTTAGAGAAAACAATGACGCGATCGTAGCGGGCTAAACAGGGAGCATACAGTTGATAGCTCAAATACTGAGTGCGAGAACTGAGATTACGCTGTTCGCGATCGAAGGCGGGATGAAAGGTGGCGACCAGGGGAATGTTCAAATCTCCACAGATTTCTGGTAAGGCAAAATCCAACGGAGAAAGGGTAAGGGAGGCATGGACCACATCAGGGCGCAGTTCTTCCAGGGCTTGAGTCAAGATCTTACGAGACTGCAAGGTGGGAATGGTGTAGATCTGGTATTTGAGGAAGTAGGGAATCGAAATTTCCTGTACAGCATCCTGCCCCTCCAACACTTCCGGCCAATGGTCAGGAGCGGGTTCATCCTGAGCGAAGTGGAAAAAGCTCACCGCGTGACCCAGATCTTGCAGCGCGGATGTGACTTCCCGGCTATAGGTAACATTGCCGCAAAAGGGAGATTTTTTTCCAAGCCAAGCAACGTGCATTCGGTTCTGCCACAGAGGACTGGTAACGGCTCAACACTTTAGCACTACTTTAGGATCTTTGAATATCGTCGTAGAATCCTAACGCTTTGTTAAGCCTGTGCGAGAAGTGTACCAGGTTAAGACCCCTCCTGAGACAGCCAGCGCAGCCAGTCCAAGAAAAACAATCTTCAGACCAAAAAATGTTTCTGCCACGCCAGCCAGAGCCAAAGGCAGACTCAGGGCAATGTTGATGGCATTATTTTGTAACCCAAACACCTTGCCACGCATCTCTTCCGGGGTTTCTTCTTGAATGGTGGTTTGCATGGGCACGCCGATAATGGCCGAAAAGCTCCCCAATAGCGTGATCAAAATTAAAGCGGGTAAAAGATGATGGGAAAACAGGGACAGACCAAACAAGGAACCTGCCATCCCCAACGAACCATACAAGCTGAGTTGAGCGTGGGGAAACCGTTGCCCAAATTGACCGACAAAGGCAGCCCCGATCGCCATACCCACGCCGCCTGCCGCCAATAAAAACCCAAACTGGGAAGCCTTGATTTCGGGAATTACCTCTGCCAACCGCACTGATAGTACTGCCAGCGCCGCAAATACTGAAAACAGGATGACTAACTGAATCATGGCGCTGCGAACCCGATGCTGCTGGCTCAGATACCGCAACCCATCCCGAATATCCTCAAACACATGGGGCTGCTCGGTGGGTGGGGCAGGAATTGGTTGACCGTTGGCTTGACCATTGACTGGACCGTTGGCTTGACCATTGACTGGACCGTTGATTTGACCATTGACTGGACCGTTCGCTACACCAGTAACGACAGCTTGGGTGTTTTTCTCCTTGACTTGCAGCAGCAGCAAAATCAATCCGGCGATCGCATAGCTACTAGCTACGACAATTTCTTTGCCCAGCCCTACCGCCGTCAAACCTAATCGAGCCGCGATCGCATCTGCCGCTGCCAGCAACGGTTCACCCACTGCAAAGCCAATGATCACAGAAGCCATCATCGTGGTGGTGTAGAGGGAATTTGCAGAAAGCAGATGGCGCTTCTCGACTACTAGCGGAATGGCGGACTGTTCGGCGGGGGCAAAAAACTGCGTCAGCGTAGAAACCAGAAAGGTAATCCCCAGGAGGGCATAAAACCCAACTGGCAAACCGGACCAGGGTGCCCAGCTTTTGGTTAACCAGAGCAGGAAAGGCAGGAGAAAGACCAGCCCCCCCCGCAACAGGTTGGTAATCACTAGAACGGTTTTCTTGGACCAGCGATCGACGTAGACTCCCGCGATCGAGCCAAATAACACAGCCGGAATCGTAAAAGCGATCATGATCGAAGACACCCAACCGCTAATCGTCTGGTCTCCAGACTGAAACCGATTGGCAATCAGGGCGATCATCAACACGAGATAAACTTTATCTGCCAGTTGCGAAAAAACTTGCCCACTCCAGAGCGTGAGAAAATTGCGATTTTTGAGCACTGGAAGAAAGCCCCGTTCCGGTCCTGGACCATTCCCGCCCTGGTTCCCGCCCTGACTACCACCGTGAGCGTGGGAAGCAGCTTGAGCACGCGGGACGGAGCCTGTCCCCTGCATATCGAAGTTAGGGGTACGGTCTTGGAGGGATGCTGCTAGAGCAGATCCAGAAAATTCTTCGCTTAGTTCAAACGCTTCTTCCTCGGAACGGAACATGGGCAGAGCGTTCTCCTCATCGTGTCTGTGAATGTCTTTTGACAAGATCGGCTTAACTAGCCCATCTATGCCTGTTGTCTCTGTTGCGGATTGTATCAAAGATTGAGGGGGCTTGAAATCCGCAGGATGGTTCGGGGCAGAGGGGGAGGAATTGTGCCAATAGGTAGAGTCCGTCGAGTCATTGGATGACATCCACATCGCTTCCAGGTTCGACTTGGGCAATTGCATCATGACTCAGGACTCACAACGGATAGGGACGAGGATGGCTGGGGTGACGGGAAGCAGGCATCCATCAAGGTGGCCGATCGGATCGGTCGATCAAAATGATACTGTGCATACTGGCGCAACAACCGCTCAACGGCCAGCCAATCTCCCAGGGTGGCATGGGCGGGAATGGCCTCAGTAAAAGTTGCCTCTAAGTCTGTTGGGTCGGGTTCCAGTTGGGCGATCGCTTGCAGTAAGGCCAATTCCATGCCAGAAATGGAGCGGTGCAGGTGTGCCCCCCGTTTGAATGAGGCGGAAGGATAGCGGGCGGAATTGGCTGTGGCCACGGGCACTGGTTCAGCCTTGGGCATGGGTGCGGCTTTTCGTTGTTGAAGCCGTTGTAATGCCTCCAGCGTAACGGTGCCCCCCGCCGGCGCACTGAAGCCAATGCGCCAGTTGGGTGTCTCTAAATTTGGCAAGAGCGCTGTTTGAGTCATACAACAACGATAGACCTGAGGGGCCACCCCTTCCAAGACCAGCAGTTGGACGATCGCATAGGTGAGATAGGGCAAGATCAGATGAGCAGGCGATCGCTCCAGTTGTTTGAGATGCTGATTCAGGGCGGTAAACAATTCTTCCTGGGGCTGGTCACTCAGAGCCTGACATAAGCACAATTCCGCCAAATACTGACCCGCCGTGAGCTTTCTCAAGTCCTGAGCCAGACCCGGATAAGACTCCACGGTTTCAGCCTGAGTCAGCTTATCCAGCGATTTGCCTTTAGCAATCAGTAATTGATTGACCACAAATAAACTGCTCCGCCCTGACAAACTGGAATTATGCTTGCGGGCACCCATCGCCAAAACCTGCACTAATCCATACTCCCGCGTTAGCACCGTGAGTAACCGATCCGACTCATTCATCGGCATACTTTTGAGGTTAATTCCGGTCGCTTTGTACGTGCGGGACATGCCTACTCCCTACTCTCTACCTCTTCTTCTAAACTAACGCGCCGCTTGACTAAACCGGGTCCTCTGGAAGTACCAATGCGGGTAGCACCCGCAACAATCAACTCGATCGCCTGTTCTGCGGTGCGAATGCCACCAGACGCTTTGATTTCCACGCGATCGCGCGACAATTCCTTCAACAACCGCACATCGGCAACAGTGGCACCACTGTAGAGGCCCGTACTGGTCTTCAGAAATGCAGCTCCGGCATCCATACAGATTTCAGCCGCCAGCTTTTTTTCTGGTTCCGTCAGCAGGCCCAATTCCAGAATGGCTTTCACCGTTTGCCCCGTTTCTTCCCGAATTTCGGCAATTTCGCGATGCACCTCGTTCATCATGCCGGATTTGAGCCAACCGATGTTAATCACCACATCCAGTTCAGTCGCCCCATTTTCGGCGGCATCTGTGGCTTCAAATAGCTTCGTGGCCGAGGTGGTGGCACCATAGGGAAAGCCAATGACGGTGCAAACTTTGGGCCGTTTGTTGTGCAGTAAATTGACCGCTTGTTTGACGTAGCAGGGATGCAAGCAAACAGCCGCAAAATTGAAGCGATCGGCCTCGTCACACCATTGCTCGACCTGCTGAGGCGTGGCCGTTGGCACCAGCAGAGCATGGTCAATCAAGGGGGCCAGGTCAATATCTGGATAGGAGTCCAGCATGGGGTCTTTTTACTCCAAGTTGAGATGAAAATTTTACTCGACCGTGTCCTTTGAGGCGGGGAGGTTCGCTAAAAACAACCGAGGATATACCAGCAGAAAATAGCCCATCCAGGTCAGCAGCGGGAGCGCCACCAGGCCCGTGATCCAGAATCGGTGCAACCACAACCAACTGCCAGCGATCGCCCCCACGCCAGTCAGGAGAATTGACCACGGCTGACACCACCACGGTTTATAGTGCCAAACACTGACAGGCTTTTCGTTTACAAGTTTCGACATACGCCTCCTTCAACCCTACAATATCCACCTCAAAGGCTTACAAATCATACGATTCAAGACTCGTTTTTTAGGAAAATACCCCGTACAATGGGTCAATAAGTACATATACACAGACGGATAAACGATATGGCTAGTGGCGAATCTCAGGTGCAGGGGTCTCTTTCAGAACGAGAACTGCAAGTGATTGAACTCGTAGCCGCTGGCTTAACGAACCAGGAAATTGCTGAAAAACTGGAAATTAGCAAGCGCACGGTGGACAACCATATCAGTAACATTTTGACCAAAACAGAGACCGAAAATCGAGTCGCGCTGGTACGGTGGGCGTTGCAATGGGGCAAAGTGTGTATTGATAATGTCAATTGTTGCCCATTACCCAATTATGGGAATGGCGCAGGGAGTAGTAATGGTGCAGGCAACGTGTCTGGAGAGTCCCTTTGAAGTATCAAGTTCGGTGTGCGGGGTTGCCATTGGCGGTTTATCGAGAAGTTGCAGCCCATCTTCGGCAGGTGGACGGCGTAGAAACGGAGTTAGTCTCCCAGCGATCGCGCGAGTTTGACTATGCCCAGAGCCAGATCGATCGCCTGCAAATTTGCTACGGGGATGATGCGACTTCCGCCATCACTACACAAGTGCAACAAATTTTGGCATACTATGGCGATCGCTACGGCACCTGGGAACAGGTTACAGATTGATCGTAGCCGGATTGCAGAATCAATCAATTAGTAAGTAAATAAGTAATTTTTAGAGAGCACATGGGTTCGATTCAAGCACTACGCGGGACGCGGGACATCCTGCCCGATGAGATGCGGTACTGGCAACGGGTAGAAGCGATCGCACGGGAGATTTTAGGCCAAGCGGCCTACCAGGAAATTCGTACCCCTGTCTTTGAGCAAACCTCGCTGTTTGAACGAGGGATTGGAGAAGCGACGGATGTGGTGGGCAAGGAAATGTACACCTTTAAGGACCGGGGCGATCGCTCCATTACCTTGCGCCCCGAAGGCACAGCCGGAGCGGTGCGATCGTTCATTGAGCATGGGTTGGGCAATCAGGGGGGCGTGCAGCGGCTCTGGTACTGTGGCCCCATGTTTCGTTACGAACGCCCTCAGGCCGGACGACAACGCCAGTTTCATCAGATCGGGGTGGAGGTGTTGGGCAGCCCCTCGCCGCGTGCGGATGCCGAAGCGATCGCCATTGCTACCGATATTTTGACGACTCTGGGCCTGAAGAATCTAGAACTTAATTTGAACTCGATTGGGGATGCTGGCGATCGCGCCCGCTTTCGAGAAGCGTTAATCGCCTATCTCACCCCCTTTAAGAGCGAATTGGACGCAGATTCTCAGGATCGCCTCACCCGCAACCCGCTCCGGATTTTAGACAGCAAACACGAACGCACCCAGCAGATTTTAGAGCAAGCTCCCAGCCTTCTCGATTACCTCAGTCCTGACTCGCAGGCGAGATTTGCCCAGGTCAAACATCTGCTCTCCGCATTAAATATTCCTTACACCATCAATGCTCGCCTGGTCCGAGGTTTGGATTACTACACCCATACCGTGTTTGAAATTCAGTCCAGCGACTTAGGTGCCCAGGCAACCGTGTGTGCAGGCGGACGGTACGACGGATTGGTGGCTGAGTTGGGCGGGGCGGAAACTCCGGCTGTCGGCTGGGCGATCGGCATGGAACGGCTTGTCATCCTGCTCCAACAACTGCAACAACTTCCCGACGCAACGGTGGATTTTTATGTGGTGTCAAAAGGGGAACAGGCGGAAGCGCAAGCCCTAGTGGTGGCTCAAACCCTGAGACGTTGTGGCTTTACCGTCGAGCTGGACATGAGTGGCAGCGCCTTTGGCAAACAGTTCAAACGGGCAGATCGGAGCGGTGCCCTGGCTTGCCTGATTTTGGGAGATGCCGAGGCAGAAAATCAAACGGTGCAACTGAAGTGGTTGGCAAGTGGGGAACAGCAGGCGATCGCCCAAGTCGATTTGTTGCAAAATTGTGAAGAATTGCATCAACAAATGACCACTCTACGCTTGTCGCATTAACTTTTTTAACGGTTGCCCGCGCCTCTGTGATGGA
>JANRIS010000104.1:0-5216 GCA_033764685.1 Leptolyngbyaceae cyanobacterium bins.349 | reverse complement strand
AGAAATTAGGGCGTTAGTTATGAATACACAGAAGCGAGGTAGCACTTCGGAAATGCAGGTCACGAGTATCCGACTGGAACCGGAACTGAAAGAGCGATTGCGGGAGATTTCTGGTGAACAGGGCTATCAAACCCTGATTCGGGAAATCCTTTGGCAGTTTGTGGAGCAACAGGCGGTGTCGGATGAGGTGAGTTGGCGTAGCCTCTCAAATGGAGAGTCGTATTCTGTTGAGGACAGGGGATTTTCTTCCCATTCCTCACAGTTATCAATGTCAGATGTTCGAGCGACGTTTAGAGCAATCGCGCAACAGAAGGAACGGTGTGCAATTACGGATCAACTCATTGAGCCGCAACAACCGATGTGGTTAGGACTGACGATCGCAGGTAAACTTGTTCCCATCAAATTGAGCGAGCAAGGATAAGTCGGCACGTCTTGAACTAAAAAAAACGGCTAAACGACGTTCGGTTGGCTTGATACAGTGTGAGAGAGTTGTCGTTGAACACTGCTCACGCCGTTCTCAAACGCTCAATATCTTTAATCGGTGGTGCACCAAACATTCGAGAATATTCACGGCTAAACTGTGAGGGACTTTCATACCCAACTTGGTAGGCAGCAGTGGTCGCATCAGCATTTTCGGCAAGCATCAGCCGACGTGCCTCCACCAGTTTTAGCTGCTTCTGATATTGCAGCGGACTCATCGAGGTGACTTCCTTGAAATGGCGATGAAATGATGCAGGAGACATATTCGCTTGCTCAGCTAATTCCTCAACCCGCAGCGATTTTGTGAAATCAGCCTTGATTTGTTTGATCACATCGGCGATGCGCTGCATGTTACTTCCTGATGTAGCGATTTGACGGACGGCTTCACCTTGTTCGCCCATCAGAAGGCGGTAATAGATCTCACGAATGATCATCGGTGCTAGAAAAGGGATGTCCTGCGGCGTATCTAAAAGATGTGTCAGTCTGATGGCGCAATCCATCAATAGGGCATCTACATCGCTAATAAACAACCCTCTGACTGAGCTTTCTTTTTTATTCGTGCTGGGTCGAACTTGGGCAATAATGTCGCAGAGTTGGGCTGGGTCTAAATTCAGCTTGAATCCTAGATATGGCTTGGTGGGTGTGGCTTCGAGCACAAATCCATTGAGGGGCAAATCGACCGAAACCACTAGATATTGACCCGCACCATACTGATAGGCTTCTTCACCCAGCAACGCTTCTTTTTTGCCTTGAATCACGATCGCCAAAATCGGCTCACACACTGCACACATTGTTGTAGAGACAACGGTTTCTCGCATGAACTCTAACTGAGCGATCGCCGTTGGGTGAGCGCCGTTTCCCTTACCGTCCGTGTGTCGCGTCACTAATGCTGCCAGTTCTTGGCAAGCACTTCTGGTTTTATCAGACTTCGGTACATCAATCATTCTGTTAGTTTCTGATTGGTTTAATCGCCCTCATGCACTCATTATAGAGAGCATTCTCGCCTGTCCATAACCAATTTGAGAGGATTAGGCAACACTATGCGAGATTTGTGTATTTAGAGCCAGCTTTTTCACTTCTATGATGAACCCATGCTCAAGACAGCAGTGAAAGGATAAGGCAATGGCACAAAACACTACAAAAATCGCTTTGGTGACCGGATCGAGTCGCGGATTGGGCAAAAATACTGCTTTAGCGTTGGCTAAAAAAGGAGTTGACGTGATTGTGACCTATCGCAACAACGAGGCAGTGTGGTAGCTCCAGGTGCAATCGAAACGGATTTTGCCGATGGTGCAGTGCGTGACAATCCACAGATAAATCAGTTTATCGCCTCGCAAACAGCGTTGGGTCGCGTTGGGCTTCCCGACGATATTGGAGGGGCAATCGCAGCTTTACTCTCCGAAGACAACCGATGGGTCAATGCTCAGAGAATCGAAATCTCTGGCGGTATGTTTCTTTAATTCACACCAACTAAAACAAACAGGAAAATCAAAATGTTAAACGTAGAAAACAAAGTGGTGGTCATTACAGGAGCGAGTAGCGGTATTGGTGCAGCCACCGCAAAACTGCTGGCAAACAATGGGGCAAAAGTAGTTCTGGGCGCACGTCGCAGTGATCGACTGGAAGCACTTTCTAAAGAGATCCATGCAGCAGGTGGAATCGCTGAATATCAATCGCTCGATGTGACACAGCGGCACCACCTAGAGGCGATCGTCCAATATGCCCAGCAAAAGTTCGGTCGGGTCGATGTTTTGATTAACAATGCAGGCATCATGCCATTATCTGCCCTCGATCAATTGAAAGTGGAAGAATGGGATCGCATGATTGATGTCAATATCAAAGGAGTTTTGTACGGCATTGCCGCCGCACTTCCGATCATGAAAGCTCAGAAATCAGGTCAGATTATCAATCTCTCTTCAATCGGTGGACATGCCGTGTCTCCCACGGCGGCGGTTTACTGTGCGACGAAATTTGCGGTTGGTGCGATCTCAGAAGGGTTGAGACAAGAAGTGGGGGGTGATATTCGCGTCACCGTCATTTCACCAGGAGTTACAGAATCTGAGTTAGCTGACAGCATCACAGATGAAGTCGCCCAAACCGGAATGCGGGAATTCCGCAAAGTATCCATTCCCGCTGAGGCGATCGCCCGTGCCATCATGTTTGCGATCGCACAACCGGACGATGTGGATGTGAGTGAAATCATCGTCAGACCCACAGCCAGTCCTTACTAACCCGACCCATTGAACTCTACAGAGCTAATCGGCGATCGCCATACCACTGGCTCAATTCCCGCTCAATCTCATCCAGAACAGCGATCGCCCCTCTGATCGATTCTGCGTCTGCCGCCAACAATGCAAACACTGACTCAACCCGTCGTTGATAGTCCAGAGGGCAAAGCGTAAAATCGTTAGCAAGTGCCACAGCTCCCTTCTCATTCAGTAGGTACGCTTCATTCAGCGCGAAGAGTACTTGATTCATACACGCCACACTGCGAAAACAGCAGCCTGCGGCATAGGCAACATCACTCCGTGCAACTGCCTTCTGAGCAACCACCAGCGAGAAACTGATCTCCCAGGCAAACTTGTCAATCGTTGCTTGCTTCAGCTTTGCTGGGTAAGGCGTTGTCTTAGCCTTCAAAGCAGCTAAGACGCCCTGTGGATCGTGAAGTGGTAGCCCAAGAGCAACTTCACCCATATAGATCGAAGACACAAAACCGTGGGGATGTCCGGGTTGGTAGTCGATCGTGATTTTTCCATCATGGCAGTCATTGATGACCTGATTCACCTGAGCCGCATCTCGATAGAGGAAATCGACTGAAATGCCTTCCACCTTGAGCCATCCTCCGCCATTAATCCATCTTCCCCACTCACCAACTGGGGTAATCAGGTTTGTACGATGGTTGTCGTCCAGTTCAGAGGCAAGGTGATTCAGAACAAGGAGATCAGGCGGGTTTTCTGGCTGGTAATAAAGCCCCAGATCCACATCTGACTTAGGGGTAGGGGTGCCCCTTGCTCTTGAGCCACCCAGAGCGATCGCCACAATCCCCCCAACCGATTGCAAGCGATCAACAACCTGGTGGATAAATTGAGGCAATTGCTGATCCATATCCCTCCATTCACCTATTCAGAACTGTTTCACATTCAATATTTAAGCTGCTTTTATTGAGTAACCTGTTGGCGATACTGTCCTGGTGTTATGTTTAGGGTTTTACGAAATACTGTGGTCATGTGGCTTTGACTGCCAAAGCCAACTTCGTAAGCGATCGCGACGATCGACATTTGGCTATTTCTCAGTAAGCGTTGCGCTTCCTCTAACCGACAGCGTAAAACATACTGATAGGGCGATAATCCCGTCGTACCCTTAAAGGTATGAGCCAGGTAATAGGGACTCACTCCAACATGATGGGCAATCTGATAAAGTCTCAAATCACTGGCTAAATGAGTCTGAATATACTCAAGCACTGTTTTTAACTGCTTGGTTGTCAAATAATCTGGAACTCGTTTCAACTGTTTAGAGACCGTAGATCGGTTCTGGATGACGTGTCCCATGATCAGGGTGGCAAGAGACTCCAAATACAAGGAACCTCCCCAATGGTGAGCATCGGAAAAGAAGGTGTGTAGAGCTTGAGCCAGCTTTGTTCCTTTGGTACTGGGTTGTATTTGCCCTGGCAATAGCTCAACGGTTGCTTCATTGGTGTATTCAGCCATAATCCGCGAGGCAAGAGGCTGTTTGTATGCCAGAAGGATGCAGCATCCCGCCGTTTCAATGGAACGATACGTGCTGCCCTGAGGAACAACATCATAGCCTCCGGGAATGGCTTGATAGGGAATTAGCTTGTCAGAGTCAAAAGCGGCGATGCCATGACCCGGCTGAAACCGAGTTGAAATAAATTCAAACGGAGCCAGTAGATTCACTTCTAGTTGCCCTGGTGTGAGCATTGCAGCAGTCAAATGAGGCGTTTCTAGCCAGTGTCCCCAAGTCGGCAACTGGTTGAGAGGAGTGTGATCCAAGGGAATTCTGCGATCGCCTGCTGGAAAAACACGCTCGACTAACTCACTCATTTGCCTCTCCTAACGGATGAAAAGTTTACCCTCAAGAATTGAAAAGACAATGACAGGAGACTTCCGTAAGGTGAATAGCATCCCTTAGCAATAACGTCTACACTTCAACCATCATGACTGATTTAGTGCCGATTTCCACCCTTTTCGTTGGGTTGAATGGATTGATTGCCTTTGCTCTTTCCTACATTGCCGCATCGGAGCGAGTCAAAACACGAGTTTGGCATGGAGAATCTAAAGACGATGTTGTGATGCAGGCTGATCCACTAGCGAATCCCAGCCCTTGGGTATTAACGATCGAACGATTGACGCAACGACAACTAGAAAAAAGCGAGGTGGATGTGGGGGCATTACAACGTAAAGTCCGAGCGCATAGCAACTTTGCCGAGTATGTTCCGCAGGGATTGTTGTTTATAGTTGTGCTGGAATTGATGCAGGTGCAGAATTGGTTAATTTGGTTGTTAGGTGGAACACTCACGATCGCTCGGATTGCCCATGCCTATGGATTGATTACCAAGTATGGTCCATCCATCAGTCGGGGATTGTAAATTAGTTTGTGTCAAAGGGTCAGAGATGAGATCTAATGAACTACTGAACCCTAGACATTCGTACTATGACTTTTTCTCCTGAAATTTTGGATGAGCTACTCAAAGACTACCAGACCCCGAATGACCTGTT
>JANRIS010000101.1:0-13694 GCA_033764685.1 Leptolyngbyaceae cyanobacterium bins.349 | reverse complement strand
CATCTGATTGAGAACTTTTTTGCCAAGTTGAAGCAGTACCGAGCGATTGCTACACGGTATGACAAGCGAGCGCAGAATTTCCTAGGAGGAATTTATTTAGCCGCTAGTGTCATTCTGCTTAATTGATGACACGCCCTAGTGGTCAGTCAATTAATGATTGACGGGTAGCCAGATTCAGGTTGTTGATTGGGGTTAAATTTTGCGGGTCTTCGACCCGTCAAAATTTTCCTGACGGAACACTAGTGGTCTGTCAATCCTAAAGTTGTGCGTTATTGCCGTGTTTCGACTACGCTCAACCCTCGGCCTTTGTGGGTTGAGCGTAGTCGAAACCCACAATCTCCAACTTGATAAACCACTAGAGAGATTTCTAGAAAACAAAATACCTGTACGGGCAGGTTTAGCAAAAAATTATTGGCTGATCGCCCGAACGCCAGCGAAACCTGCCCCATCCCTGAGGTTTGCGAGAAATCTCTAGCACAAAACCAGCATGAGCCAAAAGGCTTATCACATCGTTTGACTCATGCTGGCTGCAATTGAAGAAGTCGTAGGGGGAACTTGCAAGCAAAAAAATTGCCGCCGCAAGAATTAACCAAAACGACCACTCACATAGTCTTGAGTGCGTTTGTGAGCGGGTTGATTAAACAACACATTGGTTTGATTGAATTCCAGCAACTCGCCCAGATACATGAATGCCGTGTAGTCTGACAGTCGAGCGGCCTGTTGCATACTGTGGGTCACTATTAGAATAGTGACCTGTTGCTTTAATTCATTCACCAAGTCCTCAATGCTGGCCGTGGCGATCGGGTCGAGGGCAGACGTGGGTTCATCGAACAATACGATGTCGGGTTCGGTCGCGATCGCTCTGGCAATACACAGTCGCTGCTGTTGTCCACCCGATAGCGTATAGGCCGATTCTGTCAACCGATCCTTTACCTCATCCCACAGAGCCGCACCTTTCAGGGCTTGTTCCACCTTCGCATCCACCGCATTCCGCTTAGTCAAACCTTGTACACGCAACCCATAGGCAACGTTTTCGTAAATTGACTTAGGGAATGGGTTAGGCCGCTGGAACACCATACTGATCCGCATCCGCACTTCGATGGGATCAACTTTGCGATCCAAAATATTTACTCCATCCAACACAATTTGCCCATCGTATCGATTGCCGGGATACAAATCGTGCATCCGATTGAAACATCGCAGGAGAGTTGTTTTACCGCAGCCCGAAGGCCCGATCAGTGCCGTCACCTTCCGGGCTGGCACACTCATATTGACGTTTTTGATCGCTTTCGATGAGCCATAGTAGAAGTCAAGATTTTGAACTTCGGCCTTCAAATCAGTCGTAGGAAAATTCAATTTAGGGAGAGACAATTCGTCTACCATTTGACGCCCTTCCGGAAACGATAACGAAGATAAATAGCGAAACCATTGAGAGTGATAGTCATGAAAATCAATACCACCCCTGCTGCCGCTGCATTGGCTTGAAATTCAGGATCAGGACGCGAAACCCAGTTAAACATTTGAATCGGCATCACGGTAAAGGGAGCCTTTAACCACTCAAAGGAAATGAATGGGAATTCGGGTTGAATCGGTGCCGGGGGCAGGAAGGCAATAAAAGTTAAGGCCCCGATGGTAATGAGTGGCGCTGTTTCCCCGATCGCCCGTGACAGGCCAATGATCACACCCGTCAAAATACTTCCAGAAGAATAGGGCAAAATGTGATCCCAGATCATTTGCCATTTGCTGGCACCAAGAGCATAAGCCGCTTCTCGCAAACTACTGGGAATGGCGCGTAAAGCTTCTCGGGTTGTGACAATCACAATTGGCAAAATTAACAACGCCAGAGTTAAGCCAGCCGTCAACACACTCTCACCCAGATTTAACTGTTCACTAAAAAAGCCCAACGCCAGGAGACCGTAGACAATCGAGGGCACACCTGCCAGATTTGTCACATTAATTTCGATCAGGGCTGCCAGCCAGTTTGTGCCACCGTATTCTTCCAGGTAAATTCCAGCGGCGATCCCCAATGGAACAGCGACAAACATGGTGGTCAAAATGACCAAAAACGAGCCGACCCAGGCCGCCAAAATTCCGGCTTCAAATGGATCGCTGCTGGGAAACGAGGTGAGAAACTTCCAATTTAATCGAGGGGCACCCTGAATCGTCATCTGGGTGATCAACGCGACCAGGATCAACGTGGCCACGAAAAACACCATCAACCCCAGAATAGAGAAGGCACCGCTGATCAACTGCCGTCGCGAGAGTGTGGCTCGGACTTCCTGGAGATTTCTCCCCGTCATCATGTCAACTGCCATGTTAGTACTTCTCCCTCAATCGCTTGGACAGAAAATATCCGAGGACATTGAATACCAGGGTAACGAGTACTAGCGTCAGACCCGCCGCAAAAATAGTTTGGTACTGAATACTACCGTGGGGCAGGTCGCCTAAACTGACTTGCACAATGTAAGCTGTGATGGTTGCGGCTTGCTCCAGGGGGTTGAAACTGACAACAGGTTGCAGGCCAGCGGCGATCGCCACAATCATGGTTTCGCCCACCGCCCGGGAAATACCTAGAATAAACGCCGCAATGATCCCGGATGTAGCGGCTGGCATCACCACCTTCAATGCCGTTTGTAAGCGAGTGGCCCCAGTCGCATAAGAACCTTCACGCAACCCAACGGGAACGGCCCGCATCGCATCTTCGCTAATCGAGCTAATCAGGGGTGTAATCATCAATCCCATCACGATACCAGCCCCCAACATATTGAAGCCCGACAATTCAAGCGGGAAAATGGCTGGTGCCAGATTAGACAGAGTTGGCCCAATGGGGTTGTACAGCAGTTGCAAGAGAGGAATGACTCCCAACAGGGCAAAGTAACCGTAAACCACCGTGGGAATTCCCGCCAGCAGTTCTAGAACAGGCTTGGCAATTTCGCGCAATCGAGCTGAGGCAAATTCACTCAAATAAACCGCCGTAATTAACCCAAAAGGAATGGCCACTGCCAGCGCCACCGCCGAGGTGGTTAGGGTTCCAGAAACCAGTGGCAGAATGCCGTAGCCTGGTGGTTCAAACAATGGCGACCAGTCGGTACTGGTTAAAAATTCCTTGATGGAAACTTTCTGAAAGAACTGCCAGGATTCCATCACCAAAATTTCCATAATGGCGAGAGTCGTTAAAACACAGGTAAATCCTGCAAGAAACAGAATCGTTTGGATGATTCGCTCTTTGAATTCCCGCTTTTGCTTATTCCGGGTAAATTGAGCCGCTTTCGATAAGGAGGGAGACTGGTCTGTCATGACTTGAGGCAAAAATTAAAGATGGAAGTCATGGGCAAAGATCTGCCTGACTTCCAAAACAGTGAATAGGTGAAACACAAAGCGACAAAGGCAAAGGGGGAGGGGGTAGCTCCCCCCTCTGTGGAACTAGTTTTTCAGTTCGCGAGTCAGCAGATCGTTGATGGTCAAACCAACGGCTTCCTCACCACCAAAAATGGTGCCGGTTTTGTTGCTGTTAAAGCGAGCCAGAATGCCGTTGTAAGCGGATTGTTCAAACGGAACATACTTCACACTCGACACGATGTTACGAGCGTTTTTCATGTAATATTCCACAAACCGCTTCACTTCAGGCCGCTTGGCTGCATTTGAACTGACGTAGATGAAGATAGGCCGCGACAGGGGCTGATATTTTCCACTTTTAACTGTAGCTATGCCCGGTGCAACGCCATTAACGCTAACAGACTTAATTCTGCCCTTGTTTGCTTCGTAGTAGGCGTAACCAAAGTAGCCCAGCGAACCGCGATCGCGGCTGACACCCTGCACCAGCACGTTGTCATCTTCACTGGCCGTAAAGTCTTTACGACTCACTTTAGACTTACCGTTGATCGCTTCTGTAAAGTAATCAAAGGTACCGGAGTCTGCACCGGGACCATACAACTTCAGCGGTACGTTGGGGAAGCCAGAGCGCACATCTCTCCAGTTGCTGATCTTGCTATCTGGTCCCCAGATATTTTTCAGTTCAGCCGTGGTCAGGTTGGTTGCCCAGGTGTTACCTTTGTTGACAACAACCGTTAGTGCGTCGTAAGCAACAGGCAATTCAATGTAGCTGACGCCTTTCGCTTTGCAAGCGGCCATTTCTTTCGCCAAAATAGGACGAGAAGCATTGGAGATATCGGTTTCACCCGCGCAGAACTTCTTGAAACCACCCCCGGTTCCGGAGATGCCAACGGTAACTCTGGCACCGCCAGCCTTTTGGAACCCTTCTGCAGCCTTTTCAGTAATTGGGTAGACGGTGCTGGAACCATCAATCTTGACCACGGACCCCTGAGAGTTGACCGCAGATACAGACAATCCAACTACGGCAGCAGTTGCCGCGGCAGCGCTTAAAAGCGTGGTGAAGCGGTTTGGCACAAGCTTCACTTTATTGACCACCATAATTTTGCTCCAGAAGGCTAAGTGTTCAGTTAGACATTCAGGTCTCAGAATACTGGTTCTTCGTTAAGAGGTCGTGATGACAGGTTAGGATTTGGTTATGTTTTGATTAAACTTTTTCAACGATTAACGGCCAAAACCTTATTTAAAGGTTAAGAGGTTGCCGAAATTGGGTTGGGAGCCGTGTTGTATTGCTTAGAAACCCTTCGACAAATTCTGGTGTTAAAATCGTTCACCTGAAATCCTGGGTTTAACATAGAAGTTGCGTTGTGCTTTGCGATCGCACCTTGCTGGTTATTTCAATGACAAACCATCAATCTGGCCAATCATCTTGATGCATCGTCCTGAGATCACTCTCTATTGTGGGAATCCTCTGTGTCAGGCTCCGAACCCGGCAAGCCACCGATTTTGCCAGAACTGTCGCGCTCCCCTGTCCAAGCATTACCTGTGGCTGGTGAGTCAGAGGGACGAGTCTTACGAACCGGGAACGGTGCTGGTCGATCGCTACGTCTGCCAACACGATCGCGTTTTTCTCGATACCAAACCGGCACTACTACCAGAGTTTCCAGAAAACGTATCAGAGGATGTTGAGCCTTACTTGCGGCTGATTGCGGCACAACCCCAAGTGCCCCAGGTCTATGCGGTTCTGCCTTCTGGTCCAGGTGCCGGTGAGCGCTATCTCCTGGAAAAGGCTCCTATCTACCCGTTTGGGGTTGGCAATGCGGCAGCAGGGGTATTAGAGGGCACTCTCATGCCTGAAATTACGGCTGTGTGGTCTACTGCAAGTGGCCTCAGACAATTGAATTGGTTGTGGCAACTGGCCCAGCTCTGGGAGTCGTGTGTGCAGGAGGGGGTCGGTCAAAGTTTGGTGAATCCGCCCTTGTTACGGATTGAGGGGGGAATGGTGCGGTTATTAGAATTGCACCGGAGCGAAATGCCCCCCCGGCTGGCGCACCTGGGGCACCTCTGGCAATCCTGGGTGGCCACAGCCCACGCAGACGTGGCAGACTTTTTAGCCCAGCTTTGTCACCAGTTGTTGAGTGAACAAATTCAAACGTCAGAGCATTTGGTAGACATTCTGGATCAAGCGATCGCGGTGGCGGGTCAGGGTTATCACTACCAAATCCAAATTGCCACTCTGACAGATCAAGGGCCAACTCGCCAACGGAATGAAGATGCCTGCTTCCCTGTGAGTGGCAGTGTCCAAATGTTTCCGTCCACGGCGGCCAAGTCCGCTGCTTCAGTAGACTTGCCCTATGCCATTGTTTGTGACGGCATCGGGGGGCATGAGGGCGGTAACATTGCCTCCAATCTAGCGATCGCAACATTGCAGCAACATCTCCAGATGTTCGTTCAGGCTCCAGCGAAGGACGCTAATACCTTGATGCTGGAACTGGAAGAAGCCACACTGGCCGCTAACGATGCCATTACTCAGCGCAACGATGACGAACAACGGCACCAACGGCAGCGCATGGGAACAACCCTGGTCATGGCATTAGAGCGAGCACACGAGTTGTACATTACGCATGTGGGCGACAGTCGCGCGTATCGGATTACTTCCTTAAACTGTCATCAAGTCACGCTGGATGACGATCTCGCGGCTCGTGAGGTGCGGTTAGGGTATGCGCTATACCGCGAGGCCCTGCGTCAGCCCAGTGCTGGATCTCTAGTTCAGGCATTGGGGATGAATACCTCCTCCCTGTTGCGACCCAACGTGCAGCGATTTCTTTTAGATGAAGATTGTGTCTTTTTGTTATGTTCTGATGGGTTGAGTGATCAGGATCGGGTTGATCAGTATTGGCAAACCTACATCCTGCCACTATTGGCTGGTTCGGTTGATATTGCCACAGTGGCTCAACAACTGATTGCCCTGGCAAATCAGCAAAATGGCCATGACAACGTGACCGTTGCAGTAGTGTTATGCCGTGTTAGCCCCTCTGCCTCGGCGGCGTTGCCCGTTTCAGATGCGATCGCCAAGCACCCCGCCTCACCGCATGGCGATACCGGATTGCGGGGAACAGCGATCGCCCCGTCTACCCTCAAGACAAAGCACTTAAAGCCCCCATCCTCGGCGCAGGCTAACCGTCCCTGGTGGCCTGGATTGCTCCTGTTGCTGGGAATTGGTGGCCTGATCAGCTATTTTTTTGTGACCAATAGTGGCTTCCTACAGCCCGCCCCCCTCTCTTCAGTGCCCTCACCCGCAGCACCCGACCCTACAGCCGTTCCGACTACGCCTCCCATCAGTATGCAGCCCCCTCCTGCCGCCTCCTTTGCGGTTGGGACACGCATGTTAGTAAATCGGGCAACGCCTGCCGGAGCAGGAATTGCCCCGATCGCCCTCCTGCCGCGCCCGATCGCCAACCCCAGCCCGACCCTGTCCCGTTCCCAAGTTCCCGTAGGGAGCGTCTTAGAGGTCATGCAGCAGCGCCAGGATGAATTGAACCAGCGCTGGTTAGGGGTCAAAGTTTGTTCTGCAACCGCCGGTCATTCTGGCAATGAAATCGCTGAACCAGGAGAATTGGGATGGGTGCAGGAGTCGGCGATCGCGCCCTTCGTCACCGCGAACGTGAGCCTGACCCCGGCCCAATTAGGCACCTGCGCGGAGCGCCGCACGGGGAGCAACCAACCCCCAAATCCCCGCCAGGAGCAACCACCCAATTAAATTGATCCGACCGTCAAAGAGCGTGACATCAAATAAATTAAACACCGTGTTGCTTAGGAAGGCGGTAATGAAGGTAAACAGCAACAGGCGATCGTCCGCATCCAAGCACTCATCAGACTCTGAACCGTTAGAGCTTAATCGCCGGACTCCCTGCATCACCATCCAACCCACCAATCCAAACAGGAGTAACGTGGCGGGAATGCCAATTTCGCACAACATCATTAAGGGAAAGTTATGGGGATGTCCCAAGATAAAACCCGTTTGCTGCAAATATAACGGTTGAAAGTTGCGCAATCCCCAGCCGAACCACGGGCGCTCCTGCGTCAAATTCCAGGCAAACTGCCATTGGGTCGATCGCAACGTGGGAATCGGTCGATTGGGAAACATTTGATCGGTCAAACGTGCCCAGAAAAATTTGGGGACAATCTGCCGCAGCCCATCCTGGAGCGGCGGTGGGGCAAAGGCAGCCCCCAGGATGAGTGCCACCAGTGCCCCCACGCTCAAGACTAACCAGCGCCAGCCGAGGTAAACAGCAAACCCCAAACATGCCCCTGCGGCGATCGCCCAGCCATTGCGGGAATGGGTCAAAATCAGGGCTACTCCATTCAGCAGCAATGTCACGCCGAGCAAAATCTGTTCCCGATGCCGATGCTGGCGGAAGGCGGTAACTCCCAACCCCAGAGTCAGCACAAAGGTAATCACCAGGTAGTTTGCCAGCACATTGGCATAGAAGAAGTTGGCGGACATGCGGCCCGGAGGCGTACCACTGGGATCAATCATCCACTGCACCACAACCCAAAAAATTTGGATATGCAACACCTGGCGATAACCCAGCCAGCCCAAAGCCGTTTGCCCCAGACCGATCAGACACACTGGCACCGAGGGTAGCACCAGCAACCAGGCCAGACGGTGGAGCTGGGCCGGGGTCTGAATCAGTTCACTCAGTCCGGCAAACCCAACAAAGAACAGCAAAAAGTTGAATAAACCCAGGAAGGCATCGGGCGGCGAGTGGGCCACAGCCGCACTGAGAATCATCAACCCACTCAGCAGCGCAAACCCCCAATAAATGGGTTGTTGGATGAAGTGGTGCCCGCGCGATCGCCAGACGATGATGACTGCAATTAAACTACCCGCAATGCCGAAGAGCGTGCTCAGCGGCAGCAACACCACCGATAACTGAGTCAAAGTCCAGGCAAACCGCAGATCTGGCTCAGGATGGCATTGGGGCGGCGGAACTATTTTTTCTAGCTGCTTGGAGAGAGATTTAAGCCAGTTCAAAGCACTCCGTCCGCGTTAGGCGAATTTGTGCCAGGGCATAAATGATGGGAATAATCCGCCCGTAATTGGTTGAAATCGATCGCCAACCCAGATCGGCAATGAACCACCCCCACATCATCGGGCCAATGCAGGCAAAAACGGTGCGTACAGCCGCATAGCGCGCGGCTGACAGGGCCATACCACGCCGCGCCGTCTGGATCAGCGCATAACTTTGCAATTGTGTCGCGATCGCCCCACCCAGAGCTGCGGCCTGTTGAGCCAGTTGGTAACGCGCGACCTGCACCGCAAACTGGCGGGCAATTAATTGCAACAGGGCCGGACGCAGCACCGAAGTCACCGCCAGCGCCGTGCCCCCTTTAAGCATGAGCCGCATGGGGTCTTGCTGAACAGCGAGGGGTAACTTGGGCAGGAGTTGCGATCGCGTCAGGGAATGGGTCAACTCAACCGAAAAATCTTTTTGAGCGGCTTCAGGCAGTTGCTTCCAGGTGCGCCCTACCAACTCCAGAAACACTTCTGCTTCCAGGTCTACCGTGGACATCGACTTTTTGTAGGGTAACTTGAGATAATGACAAACCTGAATCAACACTTGCCGATAGGTGAGTCGGTCCGTTTTGCCACTGAGGACAGTCATGCCATCTGCCGCCAGGAAGCGAAAGCGGTCTTCCAGCGTGTCTAGCCATTCGTCTCGGTCCTGACTTTGCACCTCCAGCGGGTCGGGAGTCCGAAAATAGTCCAGCGGGTTAAACTTCCGCTGAAACAGGATTGCGGTCAAATCCTGCAACTCCTCATCGGTTGCCAGTTCCAATGCAGTTCTTAGCTCATCCACCTCAGTGCCGCGCCTCCCACGAACAACATGCTTGGAATATTCTACTAAATGGCGATCATCATCGGTTTGTCTCGTCGAATCGAACTACCCTCAGATTGCCTCTCTCGCTAAAATAGGCACTATGGAAACTGAACGTATCACACTGCTTTCGAGCCGAGAAATTGAAAAAATGCGTCGGGCAGGGCGGCTCGCTGCCGCGCTACTGCACCATCTAGGAACGCTCGTCAAACCGGGTGTCACAACCTTGGAACTCGATGACGAGGCCGAACGTTGGACGAAAGCGCATGGGGCCAAAAGTGCGCCCCTGGGTTACGGCGGCGACAGTTCGCGTCAACCCTTTCCCAAATCAATCTGTACGAGTGTGAATGAAGTGATTTGTCACGGCATCCCAAACGTTAAACAGGTATTGAAGAATGGTGACATTCTGAATATTGATGTGACGTTGATTGTGGATGGCTATCACGGCGACACCTCCAAAATGTTTTTTGTTGGCGAACCATCTCCTAAAGCGAAAAAATTGGTTGAAGTGACGGATGAATGTCGGCGGCGGGGCATTAAGGCGGTGAAAGAGGGTGCCCGGATTGGGGATATTGGGGCCGCGATCCAGGAGTATGCCGAAGCTCAAGGGTTTGCCGTAGTCCGAGACTTCGTGGGGCATGGTATCAGTCATGTGTTTCACACAGCCCCTCAAATTCCGCACTATGGCAAACGGGGCACCGGGAAAAAGCTGAGGGCGGGCATGGTTTTCACGATCGAGCCAATGATTAATGAAGGTACTTACGAGGCCGAAATTATGGCGGATGGCTGGACTGCCCTGACCCGCGATCGCAAACTATCGGCCCAGTGCGAACACACCATCGCCGTCACCAAGGATGGGTATGAAATCCTGACCCCGTACCCAGGGGAAGATGAGTAAGCCGTTGCCCGAGGCGGCCTCCGGGCGGCTGGCTCAACAGATTCAGTTCATCCTCGAAATCGACAAGCTGAAGGGCATTCTGCGCCAAACCTTATTGACGGATGCCTCTCGGCGGGAGAACAGTGCTGAACATTCCTGGCATATCGCTTTGATGGCTGTGCTGTTGGCAGAATACGCCCCGCAACCTGTGGAGGTGTTGCGGGTGGTGAAAATGCTGCTCATCCATGATCTGGTGGAAATTGATGCTGGTGACACCTTTTGTTACGACGATCAGCACAATCAAAGTAAAGCCGATCGCGAACAGCAAGCCGCCGATCGCTTGTTTGGGTTGCTGCCGACCGACCAGGCCATTGAGCTGCGATCGCTATGGGATGAGTTTGAGGCTCAGACGACACCAGAGGCGCAATTTGCCACGGCCCTCGATCGCCTGCAACCCATGTTGAATAACTACCAGACTGAAGGCGGCACCTGGAAAAAACATGGCATTACCCGCGATCGCGTGTGGCATCGTGCCAGTCCGATGGCGACGGGCGCACCAGCCTTGTGGGAATTTACCCAACAATTGATTCAAGCCGCGATCGCGCAGGGCTATTTCCAAGACAGTTCTAAGCTGGACGAAGCAGTTGAGCCATAACCTGAACACTCCGAACCAAAGCGACATCTATTGTTGCTATTTGTGAACGAAATACGTCCTTATTTAACCAGACGTTAATTACAGTTAAAGAGACTGGATCTCTCAGAGGGGAATGCTATTCTTAGAACAGATACAGAAAGAGCGAAGAAAAACTCTTCAAACCCTAGCTTTTGGACCCTGTATCTCCTTCCAAAAGCCCCTGCTAGAGCCAGTGAGAACAGAAAGCGAGTTGTTCAGGACTTTCTTCATCATGTTCTAATTACGTCATTCCATTGTGGCGTTTTTCAAGCCAGTTTCTACTGGTTGACTCTCAATCAAGATCTACAACTGATTTCTATTACAGACCTATCAGTTCATAAAGGAGGGAAAAGAGACATTGTCTCCTCACTCAGCCGAAGCAGGTATGTTCTTCGTAAACCTTAGTCGTTGATCCACTTGACTCAAATAATCTTAAAAAGCCTGACATCGTTCCGTCAGGCTTTTTAGGTATTTAAAGGCGATCGCGCCCTGTCTAAATTAAGTTTTTCTAGGATTTATGCGCTCTTTTCGGAACCATTACTAAGCTAAAGGTAGCTCTGAGCGAGGCATTTATGACTGCTATTTTTCCTCATCCATCCAAACAATTTCATAACTCGTCGAGTTGGCAAACTGTTTTAGTTTTAGTGCTGGCCTTTTGGTTGAGCAGTACCGTTCTAATCGACGGATTGGTGATGCCATCTCTGTACGCGGGTGGCATACTGACTGAACCTGGATTTGCGCCGACTGGGTATGCTTTATTCTGGATTTTGAACCGAGTGGAACTGCTTTGTGCGGCCCTCGTGCTAACGAGTGTGCTGGTGCTGCGGTACACTCGATCCCCCTTAAATCGCCCCGGACTGGGTACCCTGTTGTTAGCGAGTCTCCTGGTTGCGATCGCCCTGATCGACACCTACGCCCTGACTCCCACTATGAGCGCCCTGGGGTTGTGTCTCAACTGGTTTAGCAATCACGCGGATACCCCCGCTGGCATGGATCAACTCCATCTCAGCTACTGGCTGCTGGATTTGGTGAAAGTTGCTGCCGGTGGCATGCTGCTATGGCTCCATAATCGGGCAACCAGTCTGATTAGCCAGGAATGAAACTGGTAGGATAGAAGGGCGTAACGAATTAATAAGTTGCGTACCAGTAATTTTTCCTAGTTCACCCTTCATCCGTTATGACGCTCCAGTCTGCCGCTCTTCCCCCCTCCCTCGAAAAGATCGTTCAGCGCTTCAAGCGGACGACTGAAGTTAAGCAAAAGTATGAATTGTTGCTGCTGTACGCCAAACGCTTGAGCGAAATGCCTGAGGCCGATAAGATGGCCGAGAACAAAGTGCCTGGTTGTGTGTCTCAAGTCTTTGTCACGGCAGAATTAGTCGAGGGTTTGGTGCAGTTTCATGCTGATTCTGATGCCCAACTCACCAAAGGCTTGGTGGCAGTGTTAGTTGAAGGTTTGAATGGTTTACCACCCGCCGAAATTGTTAAGCTTACGCCCGATTTCATTCAAGAAACGGGTCTGGGCGTAAGTTTAACCCCTTCTCGCGCCAATGGGTTTTATAACATTTTTAATACAATGCAGAAGAAAGCCTTAACGTTACTGGTGGCAAATAAGGACTCTGAAGCCTGACCGCAGTGAACGGTGCTCCCAGTTTGTTGGGTATCCTAGCTGACCAGGACGACAACGACCGTGATATTGTCTCGCCCGCCATGCTCTTTGGCTGCGTCCACCAGAGTTTCGGCGGCTTTTTCGCAAACTCGAATAGACTTCAAATATGAGGCAATGATCTGGTCTGAGAGTTCTTCGGTTAATCCGTCGCTGCATAGCAACAGGCGATCGCCAGCTTGCACCTGAAACGTATGCATATCAATCTGCCGCACTTCCTCCCGACCTAAACATTGGGCCAGGACATGCCGCCACGGGTGATTACGAGCCTGATCGGGGGTAATTTCCCCCATCCGCATCGCCAACGCCACCCAGGTATGGTCTTCAGTAATTTGCTCTAATTTTGCGCCCCGTAGCCGATACAATCGGGAATCGCCAATATGGGCACACAGCGGATCTGCATCCCGAAACATCACCACAACAGCAGTGGTTCCCATATCTGATCGCTCCGGGTGGCTCCGCTGGTCCAGTAGAATCGCGTGATTGGCCTCCAAAAAAGCCTGCTCTAAAATCACACTGGATGCTTCCGCAGAATGCCAATGAGCATCGAGATAAGCCTGAATAGTTGCCGTCGCTAAACGACTAGCCTCTTGCCCACCCGCATGACCACCCATCCCATCCGCCACGATGAAAAATCGCCCTTCCGGGTCTAAATAATAATCATCTTGATTAACCGAACGCAGCAACCCAACATCGGTTAGCCCCGTGAACAGACGTTTCATAGATTGGGACAATATGAATGATTCTTCAGAAGTAGATGGATTATGGCATACGATCAGCCCGGTCAATCCGCATCATCAGCCGAATTAATACAATTCCAGTACCCAGCGCCATGAAGGCCGCAACTCCTGCCAACCAACCATAACCATTGACTAATAGAATCGTAGCCGACAACGTAAAAGTACACAGCAACAGGGTATAGTTTGTGCCCATATTCACGCCATTCATGCGGCGTAAAATCCGGTCTGTTTCCGTAGACCGCACCCTTACCCGAATATCGCCTCGCTCCAACTTGTCCAGCGTGTCCTCAATCCGGCGGGGTAGGCCCAACGCCGTGCTACTCACCTGAGCAGCCTGACGACCCAGTTCACCCAGTAGGCTGTTGGCTTCTGATGTTGGATTTCCATTCGTCATAAGCTGCATTGCAAATGGTTTTGCAACCTCCATAAAGTTAAATTGGGGGTCCAAGCCTTTACCCACCCCTTCCAGCGTCGAAAATGCTCGCATCACAAAAGTAAACGTGGCTGGAAACCGAAAGGGCTGACCGTA
>JANRIS010000092.1:0-4462 GCA_033764685.1 Leptolyngbyaceae cyanobacterium bins.349 | reverse complement strand
TTCATCTTTCAAGCGGGCGGCTCTGGCCAGTTCGGCATTGGCCAGGCTAATTCGCTCATTACTAATCCGTAATTGTTCTTCAACCTGCTTGCGTTTGCTAATATTCCGGGCAATTTTTGAGATGCCAACAATATCGCCAGCCGCGTTTTTTAAGGCAGAAACTGTCAAGGAAATATCAATTAAATGACCATCTTTGTGTCGCCGGACTGTTTCGTAATGCTCAATGCGATCGCCCTGTTGCAATTGCTTGAGCAGGTGCGATTCTTCATGAGTTTGATGGTCGGGTAGGAGTACCTTCGCTGGCTGACCAATGATTTCAGCGGCGCAATATCCATAGAGTTTTTCTGCTCCCCAGTTCCAACTGTCAATGATGCCGTCGAGCGTGGTACTCACAATGGCATCATCTGACGATTGAATGATGGCCGCCAACCGCGATTGCACTTCTTCGATGCGTTTACTACTTGTGATGTCGTTGTTAATTTCCAGCACTTTCACGGGTTGGCCGGCTTCATTGCATTGCAACACCCACCGACTAGCCACCACAATGGGAGACCCATCATTGCGTTGATGGGTCAGTTCGCCTTCCCAATAATGATGGGCTAATAATTGAGCATTAATTTGGCTCAAGGAATCGGGAAACTGAGTGTGCAGGAGGGTATGAATTGATTGACCGCAGGCTTGGGTTTGGGTCCAACCATACATGCGCTCTGCCCCACGATTCCAAAAGGTAATGGTGCCATCAAGGTGTCGTGTGATGATCGGGTCATGCGCTAGATCGAGTAATTGCGCCTGTTCTGCCAGACGTTTCTGAATTTGCTCCCGTTCTTGCAGTTCGTGTTGCAAGCGCTCATTCAGGTTCGATAATTCTGTTGTGCGATCGCAGACTCGTTGTTCCAGTTCTTCGTTGATTTGGGAGAGGGCCAGTTCAGCCTGTTTGCGTTCGGTGATGTCCTGCATATTACCCAGCATCCTGACTGGATTCCCGGTGGCATCATAGAATATTCGTCCACGCGCGGCTAACCAGCGAATGCCATCGGAGTGTAGAACGCGATACTCATCCTCGTAGTAGTCTTGCCGTTGCTCAATCATGCTGCCGATGGCCGCACTCGCAGACGGGCGATCGTCGGGATGCACAAGCCCTAACCACTGTTCATAACTCACGGTGAGTTGAATCGGATCAATCCCAAACAGCACACAATAGTCTTCCGAGACATGCGCGCAGTTTTGCACAATATCCCAGTCCCACAATCCCGATCGCGTGGCTTTGTGCACCAGTTGCAAGCGAGCTTCATTCTCCTGCAAGGCTTGCTCGGCCTGTTTGCGATCGGTAATGTCAATCACTGAACCAATGAAACCCTTAAATTGCCCGTGTGTATCAAACCAGGGCGTTGCGGCATCGATCACCCAACGATACGTCCCATCCTGATGCCGCAGACGGTACTCAATATAAAGCTTCTCGTGGTGCTCATTGGCCCGGAGAAATAGGGTTGCAGCCTGTTCGCGATCGTCGGGATGCACCGCCTCAACCCAGCCTAAGCCCAATCCCACAGCTTCTGACTGTCCCGTAAACTCATACCAACTTTTACTCAGATACGTGCAATGTCCGGTTGGGTCGGTCACCCAAATCATCACTGGCGCATTATCTGCCATGTCGCGAAATCGTTGCTCCGATTCACGCAATTGGGCTTCTGCCAATTTTGTGTCGTGAATGTCTTCGGTTGTGCCATACCAGCCCACAATCTGTTCGGCCTCATCGCGACGCGGAAACGCACGAGACCGCATCCAGCGGTAAGACCCATCCGCCAGTTTAATCCGATGTTCAATGTCGTAGGGAACACCCGTGGTAACTGAGTGTGTCCATGCGGCCATCATTGCAGGCAGATCATCGGGATGAGGCACTTGTGCCCAGCCTTCTCCCATTGATTGTTCGCGGGTGAGGCCAGTCAGTCTAAGCCAGCGCTCATTAAAGTCTGTGATTCTGCCTTGAGGATCTGCGGTCCAGGGCACCTGAGGATTGAGTTCCACCATGTACCGCAGATGATCTTCGGATTCACGCAGTTGGGCTTCTGCTTGCTTGCGATCAGCCTCCATGCGCTTGCGATCGCTGATATCCGTGACCAGGGTTAGGACAAACCGTTCTGCCCCAATTTGCACAGAGCTTAACCCCGCCTCGATCGGAAATTCACTACCATCTTGGCGGAGGGCATAAAGATTTCTGTCATGCCCCATCGTTCTTTGAGAGGGTTGCAAGCCATATTCTGAACGGAACTGTTGATGCCCTTGACGAAATCGCTCTGGCATCAAATTTTCAATGGGCTGTCCCACAATTTCCCTTGCAGCATAGCCAAACAATTCTTCCGCCTTCGTATTGAAAACGACCACCTTCCCCTGGCTGTTAGAGATAATTACGCCTTCGGATGCCATCTCTAAAAACGTCCGAAACTTGGTCTCATGTGCTTGTAATTCAATTCGCGTGCGCAGCGCTGTAATCCCGTAAGCCAGGTCATTGGCTAGATCTGTTAATAGCTGGACTTCTGCCGAATCAAAAATATCCCGCTGCTCAGAGTAAAGACTGATTGCGCCAATCGTTTGACCATTGACGCTGAGAGGAAGCGCAATGGCAGCGGCATAGTTGAACTGACGAGCTGCTGCCTGCCAGGGGAGATCCGTCGGGTCATTCAGCAAGTCTTCGGCAATACAGACCTGTCCTGTCCGAATGGCTGTGCCCACAGCACTATGACCCAGTTCATCATCGGCCCAAGTCACTTGAATGGCTTGTAGATACTGAGTCGCGCTCCCAGCATACGCAACAGGTCGGATTTGCTGAGCCGGCTCCGGCTCAGCAAATCCAATCCAGGCCGCTTGATACCCACCAAATTCGACCATCGTTTGGCAAATATTTTGGAGTAAAGTGTTTTCATCAACGGCTCTCACAAGTTCCTGATTACATTCGCTCACGATGCGTAGTGCTCGATGGAGTCGATGCAATTTTTGTTCAGATTGCTTCCGTTCGGTAATATCTTCCGCTAATATAATAATTCGTTCACCGGTTTCTGCTTCACCAGAAATCAATGTGGTGCGGGCATAAATCCACCGCATCGAACCATCAGGGTGGAGAATGCGGTATTCCTGGTGCACGGGTTCCCCTGGTCGCTGTGGCGCGATCGCCTGGGTTATAGTCTCCCGGTCCTCTGCGTGTACGGCTTCCATCCAGGACAGCGGGGCTTGATACAGACTCTCACAGGAGCGTCTCCACACTTGCTCATAGGAAGGACTGACATAGAGAAGCTGACTGCGATCCGCAGAATAGATAAAAAACACTTCCTGAGTATAATTAGTCATCTTTTAAGCGCCTGTTTTTAAGCTGCGATCGCCCAAGCATAGTGTAACGACTGCTGCGGCTCTGGAGGAGAGACAAGATCCTAGTGATTCATTGGAAAGATACCGTTAATATTTATGTTTTACGTGAGTTCGAAGAACTGGAAAAACTTGAACGCCTTTCATCCTCGCTGATTCACTACAAGGGGTGATTAGCGGTTAGCCCTTTGACCAAAGAAAAAAACGACTAGAGGCATTCGTGTTACTTCTATAGGTTTTATCCAAAGATCACACGAATATGAAGGGGCAATTGGGGCGATTCCAACCTGTTCTTCCCCCCGGTTTCTGAGACCCTCGCTCGCCTTAGTTTCTCCAGCTAAAAATTAAGTAAAACTTATTTGTCCGCGAACGAATCGGCATTTCAGCCGTTTCCACCCTGCCGCCATCTATAAGTTTGACTGAAGTGCGATCGCGCCTGGGGTCACAGCCTCCGAATTACTGGGTTTGCTATTTGCTAAAATTTACAAAACAGCAAATAACTATTCGTTCGATGAAAGTAAATCGGAATGGTCAGGCGGAGATTTTGACCCCCCAGCAGTTGATTGAATTACTCCATCACCTCCCCTATCCCCATCGAATCATTGCGGCGATTTGTTACTACACCACCAGTCGGGTCGGAGAGGTGTGTCAGCTCCAGGCGGAGGATCTGCGGGGGAGTAAAATCGTGTTCCGCCGCGCCAATACCAAAACCAAACGCACGAAGGAAGTCTCGATTCCCGCTAAACTGCAAACCGAGTTGGAGTCGGCAGAGTTACCCCGGTCTGGGTACTTGTTCCCGGGTCAGAACGGTGGGCACATGACACGGCAAGCCTTCGATCATGCCCTGCGAGAGACATGTGACTATCTCGGATTTCCAGGAGTTAGCACCCACAGCTTCAGGCGAAGCTCGATCACGGCATTGCATTATGCCGGGGTGCCACTCAAAACAATTCAGAAGCGATCCGGTCATGCGACGATCGCCCAAGTGGGAGCCTATATCGAAGATTTGGATGGAGCAGCTGATGCCGCAGGAGAACTGCTTTAGCGGTGCTTAAGGACGGTCCTAACGACTGTGTCTCGTCCATCTTGGGCGGTACTTGAGTAT
>JANRIS010000066.1:0-46909 GCA_033764685.1 Leptolyngbyaceae cyanobacterium bins.349 | reverse complement strand
GGCGATCGCCAACATTGCTAAAAAGTGGACGATGCCCATCCGCGATTGGAAACCCGCTCTCAATCGCTTTGCCATTGAATTCGGCGATCGCTTTCCTGGCTAAACTGCGATCCTTGACACAAACTGCTTGACATACCCGACTCAATTCCTCAAGTTCGTTTGAATGCGACCTGGGTAAATCGCAGTTTAGGGCCGATCAAGCCTCTATTCTGCTTATCTCCTTCAACCCAACACTTCGACGAAGGACTCAGGGTCTTGCAGAAACAATTTCAGTATTTATGCCGACGTGTTCAGAGGTACCCTTCAGAAGTCCCGTAGATTGACGATGGTTTCCCCCCCCTCTCACTAACGAGAATAGGCTCAACTCTGATGTGAAAGGTAACTGCAAATGATGGCAACTCAAACCAGCGTACGTTCCCGTGGCATGGAACTACTTATTGCGTATCACCAGAATCCAACTGTTAGACTGCGTAATCAACTCGTACAAATGAATGCTGGGCTGGTTAGAAAAATTGCTCATCGGGTCAGCCACCAGTGTGCTGAACCCTACGAAGACTTGGAGCAGATTGGATATTTGGGATTGATTCGAGCAATCGAACGGTTTAATCCAAATCAGGGTTGTGCGTTTAGCTCCTTTGCGGTGCCTTATATTCGCGGTGAGATGCTGCACTTTCTGCGCGATCGCAGCTCTACTGTTAAAATTCCCCGTCGCTGGCAGCAACTCAACAAAGCCGGTCAAAAAGTACGCGAAGAGTTGGCGGAAGCCTATGGTCGGCAACCGACCGATGAAGAAATTGCACAGCAGCTTGGAGTTTCTGTCACGGAATGGCGGGAAAGCAAGATGGCAACCAAGAACCGTTTACCCTTAAGCCTGGATGCAACGGTTAGCCAACAGGTTGACTCCCCCATGACCTTAGGGGACATGCTGCCGGATTCCCACTACCAGAACTTGCAGATTTTAGAAGAAGACAGACAGCAACTGCAACGAGCACTGAGCCAGTTGGAAGATAAAACCCGTCAGGCGATTGAATATGTCTTTATCAAAGACTTATCCCGTAAAGAAGTAGCTGAACGGATTGGCGTCAGCCCCATGACCGTTACCCGGCGGCTGCATCGTGGTATTCAACAAATGGTTTCCTGCTTGCAACCCCAAATGTTGCAAACCGATCCCTAACCGATTTCTCTCCTGATTGCTTGTAGACCTTTCACTCTACAACAGACTCTTAGGCTGGTTCAGATTTCTGAGCCAGCTTTATTAACGGCTAACCCGGGTCGGGCAAATGTCGGCACACTTTACCAGGAACCACAAATCATTCCCAGTAAGAGAATGAAACCAATCCAAACATTTTGGCGAAACTGTTGCGCGTAGGTCACATGGGGGATGGTGCGCTGGCAGAGTTGATAGTAGTGCCAGATCCAGCCGCCCAATGCAATAGCCAGAGATAGCCAGTAAGCCCAATTGAGCGCCAGCACGATACCAAGACTTCCTAATAACAGCACTGTTCCCAGGTAAAAAAGGCCGATCGCTTGGGGGGCGGCATTACCAAAAAATAGCGCACTGGAGTTTACCCCAATCCGGCGATCGTCCTCTCGATCCGATAAAGCATAAACAGTATCAAAGCCCAGCGTCCACAACACCGTTGCGCCCCACAGGAGCCAGGTGGCTGTTCCCATACAGGCAGTTGGCGCTGGCATTGCGCCACAACTCACCGCACTCCAGCTAATGAGAACAGCAAAACCCCAGGCGATCGCTAGAACTAATTGGGGCACTGGGAATACTCGTTTTGCCAAGGGATACAACACAATGACCGGAACGGCTGCCACACAAAGCCAGAATGTCAGTGGATTCAGATAAGTAGACAACACCCAGGCGCAGGCAAAAGCAACCACGGCCACACCAATGCCAACTTGCACAGAGAGTGCCCGCGAGGCCAGGGGACGCGTGCGCGTACGCTGCACCTTAGGGTCAATATTACGATCCCATAAATCATTGACCACACAACCCGCCGCACTTGTAGCGAGGGTCCCTAACACAATAACTCCCACCAGCGATAGAGGCGGTACTCCGCCCGACGCTAAAACAACTGCCCATAAGGCCGGAATCATGAGAATTAACCGTCCGGCTGGTTTATCCCACCGGAGCAACCGAAGAATGGTAATCCAGGTAGGTTCAGGACGGTCTGAAGAAGGTAGCATAGGCAAGGAAACCGATCACTAGCAAGATTGTATCGGCTTCCTTCTATCAATGCGGAATCATTGATTTTGCTGCTTGGGCTAACGGTTGAGAAACCGGAGGATTAGCAAGTAGGGAACAGTCAATCCTCACTTGAAATCAGCCGCCATTTTTTCAGCAACTCGTGCCCGTTGGTCTGCTTTTTCCCAAATTCTCCAGATAGTAGATTTGAGGGGAACTTTCGCTTCGCTTACGCCTTGATAAATTTTGACTTCGTATTGTTGCAGGAGCCGATCGCCATCAATTAGTGAAAGTGGCACCAGCCGATTGAAAAAGTCTCCGTTTTGCAACCAGTCGGCATTGGCGGCTCGATGGCGTAAATAGGCTTGCCAGATCATCAGGGCAAATTCGTAATCGGAGATGGCCGCCTTCATATCGGTATAGGCCGAATGATCTTTAGCCACGGGCAGAGATTCCAACTCCTGAAGCAGCGTTTGCAGCGATCGCACCATTGCTCGATAATCCGCATACTCGATCCCAATAGGATCTTCAGTTTGTCCGGTTAGGGCTTTGGTTTGTAAGGCATTCAGTTGAGCCACTGTCGCTGAGAACTTCTCCAACGTAGACAGAATTGTTTTTTCGGCCTGAAGGCGCTGATTGATCACCTGATAGTTTTGGCGGTATGTCACCAGTTTTTCCTGGGCACGACCAGAAACTGTAGTCAATGGTGGAATCGCTTCTAGTAAGCGAATCGCCTCGATCCATCGTTCTGCAGCTCGTTGCCAAACTGACCGAGCATGGGGTGGATTTTGCACCATCACGGCAGCCTGCCACGCAAAAGCCTGAGCTTGCTCAAAATGATTGACTGCGGTTTCTTCATTGGTTAGGCGATTGGTAATAGCGGCATATTTAGCGCGATAGTCCGATAGTTTTTGTTGAACCTGTTTCGATATAGGAGTACTAGTAGGGATGGCCTCCAAAAGGCGAATTGCCTGCCGCCATTTCAGGCGGGCTTCCTGCCACCGTTCATCTAAATGAGGTGGATTTTGTACTAATACGGCGGCCTCCCAGGCATACTGACGAGCCACTCGCAAATTCTCCTGCGGGGAAACGGTTTGAGCAGACACTGGTTCCCCCTGACTGGAGGAGAATGGATAGAACGATGGGGAGCAGCCTGCTAGCAATACACAGCCAACGGGTAGGAACATCGCCAGACAGGAACGTTTCATCTTACGATTTGGATAACGAAGGTTAGGGTCAAGGAATTTTTTTGATTTGAAGAAGCTGCCATAGATCGCATAGTAATTTCCTCCCAATCGTTCTTACACCTCAATTTCCAAAAAATCCTGACACTTAGTTAAATCCCATTCAGTTTTAGCAACTCATCCACTGTTTAGGTAATAGCTCCATGACGGTTCAGCAAAAGCTTTACGAAGGCAAGGCAAAAATACTTTATTCTACGGACGAAGCTGATGTGCTGCTGACGTTCTTTAAGGATGACGCAACCGCATTCAATGCTCAAAAAAAAGGATCGATTGAAGGAAAAGGACGGGTCAATTGCGCGATCGCCAGCTATCTGTTTCAGCAGTTGGAGGCAAACGGTATTCCCACTCATTTTATTGACCAACCCAGCCCCAACGAGATGCGGGTCAAAGCCGTGAAAATCATACCGCTAGAGGTAGTAGTCCGAAATATTGCGGCTGGTAGCCTGTGTAAACAGACAGGTTTGCCGGTAGGAACTGCAATTCAGCCGCCATTAGTCGAGTTTTACTACAAGAATGATGATTTGGGCGACCCCCTACTTACCCGCGATCGCTTGTTTCTGATGCAACTGGCAACCCCGGCCCAGGTTGACCAACTCGAAAGTATGGCCCGCAAAATTAATGCATTTTTGACCCAGTTCTTTCAGGAGTGTGGCATTACCTTAGTTGATTTCAAGCTCGAATTTGGCCTCGATCGCAACCAAAAATTGGTGCTGGCCGACGAAATTAGCCCCGATACATGCCGTCTGTGGGATCAGGCAGAATCCGATCCCAAGCAACGAGTGATGGATAAAGACCGCTTTCGGCATGATTTAGGGAATGTGGAATCGGCTTATCAACAGGTACTAGAACGAGTCCTGGCGCATCCGCCTGCACGCTTTAATTCTCAAATTCCTCCGACCAGCTAAGTATTGGTACCCATTCATGCGGTAGAATTTGACGGTTTCCTGAGGCTAAAAATACCTGGCTTTGTCTTTAATTTGCTTGAGTAGAGTGTGGTGTGTGATTGTGCAAATGAACAAAATGCGGTTCTCTCCCCTTTTGGTAGCGCTGTTTACAGCTTCTGCTACGGTTAGTCTGTCCAATTCTGCCGCAGGGCAAACGGTGGAGAGTTCTCAAGGCGCGATCGCGCCAGACACAGCTTCTTCACCCATCCTATCCCCATCCGATTTGTTGATGGTGTCGCCGGCCTTCGCGCAGGCCACCCCCGGGCAAGAAACCCCCGATCGCATTCGGGTGAATCCCTTGTCTCCAGGCACCCCTCAACCCACAACACCGACAACCCCCACAACACCCAATCCTCAACCAGAAGCATCCCCCACTCCAGGGACAGAATCTCCTGCCACTCCTACAACTCCCCCCACAACGACACCCCCTCAAACAGCGGAACCTGAACCACGAGTGCTCGTGGCCGAAGTTTTAGTTGTCGGGGCAGAAGGAGCCTTTCAAGACGAAGTTTATAACGCCATTCAAACCAGACCAGGCCGGACAACCACTCGGGGCCAACTGCAACAGGACATTAATGCCATTTTCGCGACGGGCTTCTTCTCCAACGTTCGCGCTGTCCCAGAGGACACCCCATTGGGGGTACGAGTCACGTTTGAAGTCGTGCTGAACCCCGTTCTCCAATCGGTTCAGGTGGAGGGGAATCGCGTATTGCCCCAAGACGTTGTCACCAACACCTTCCAGGAGCAATACGGCAGGGTGTTGAACCTCAACGCCTTGCAGGAAGGTATCAAGCAAATTAACAAGTGGTATCAGGACAACGGCTACGTATTAGGACAAGTGCTGGAGTCACCCGCCGTCTCTCCCAGTGGCGTGGTAACGCTTCAAGTGGCGGAAGGGGAAGTTGCCAACCTGAGAGTCCGTTACCTGAATAAGGAAGGGAACGAGTGTATTCGGAATGACAAGGGCGGCTTTTCTCTGGTCGATCCTGAAACCAAGCAACCCGTTCTAGATAAAAATGGGAATCCCACAAGTTGCCGTAATCGAACTCGCGAATTCATCGTGACGCGGGAGTTTGAAACCAAGCCAGGAGACATTTTCAATCGGGCCAAGGTAGAAGAAGACATTCGTCGCGTGTTTGGGCTAGGCATTTTTGATGATGTGCGATTGGGGCTGGAACCCAGCCCGGATGACCCACGGAAAGTAGTGGTCGTACCCACCATTGTTGAGAAGAATACCGGCTCGATTTTTGCCAGTGCCGGGATTAGTTCGGCGAGTGGCTTGTTTGGTTCGGTGGGGTATCAGCAACAAAACTTTGGCGGCAATAACCAGCGGCTCTCCGCCGAAGTCCAGGTTGGTCAGCGGGAACTATTGTTCGATCTGGGTTTCACGGACCCGTGGATTGGTGGTGATCCATTCCGCACGTCTTACACGGTCAACTTGTTCCGGCGACGGACCATTTCCCTGATTTTTGATGGTGGCGATCCGGATATTGACCTGCCCAATGGCGATACTCCCCGGATTTTGAGAACGGGTGGCTTCATTAGTTTTACCCGTCCGTTGAATGGTAATCCGTATCGGCGGGCCGAGTGGACCGCTTCATTGGGGTTGCAATATCAACGGGTGTCCATTCGCGATCGCGACGGTGAACTTAGCCCCATTGACCAACTGGGCAACGATTTGAGCTTTAGCGGCACCGGACGGGATGATTTACTCTCCCTGCAATTTGGGGTAGTGCAGGATCGGCGTAACGATACCCTCCGTCCGACTCAGGGCAGTTTCCTGCGGTTAGGCTCGGAGCAATTCATTCCCATCGGGTCTGGTAGCATTTTGGGCAACCGTTTGCGAGGCAGCTATAGCTATTACATCCCGACCCAACTACTTCGGTTAACGCGTGGCTGTCGAGGGGCAAGTCCCAGACCCGCAGACTGCCCCCAAACGTTTGCGTTTAACTTCCAGGGAGGCGCGTTTGTTGGAGACTTACCCCCCTACGAAGCCTTTGCCCTGGGTGGAGCCAACTCCGTTCGTGGTTATGACGAAGGCGATCTGGCCGCCGCTCGATACTACGTCCAGGGAACTGTCGAATACCGTTTCCCGATCTTCTCCATCTTTTCGGGCGCACTGTTTGTGGATGGGGCATACAACTTTGGCTCTCAGGGGTTAGTTCCGGGGAATCCGGGCGGGATTCGGAATAAGCCCGGTAGTGGCTTTGGCTATGGGGTTGGGGTCCGAGTGCAGTCGCCGCTGGGGCCGATCCGGGTGGACTTTGGGATCAATGACCAGGGGGATACTCGCATTAACTTTGGGATTGGGGAGCGCTTCTAATGGAAGTGATGCAGGAGATAGTAGACCATTCGTCTGCTGCGGGGGGCTGGCAACAGACCCTCCAGAGCGGGTTCACCCGCTCTGGAGTTGGATTGCACACCGGAGCGCCAGTCCAGGTGCGGGTATGGCCAGCCGCAGCCGACCAGGGACGCAGGTTTGTGCGAGTGGATTTACCAGCGGCACCCGTGATTCCGGCTTGTGTGCAGCAGGTGAGCCAAACCCTCCTATCAACGGAATTGGGGACGGGTGAGGCCCGCGTCCGCACGGTGGAACATTTGCTGTCCGCCCTGGCAGGGATGGGAGTAGACAACGCCCGAATTGAGATTGACGGACCCGAAGCCCCCTTGCTGGATGGATCTGCTAAGGATTGGGCAGAGGCGATCGCTCAAGCCGGAGTGACTCAGCAATCTGCACGGCGAACAAGTTGGGCGATCGCCGAACCGATCTGGCTGCGGGATGGGGATGCATTTGTCGCCGCTTTACCCGCCCCGGAGTTGCGCTTTAGCTACGGGATCGATTTTGATTTGCCCGCCATTGGCAATCAGTGGCATAGCTGGGCACCCGCACGAGAACCATTTGAACAGGCGATCGCTCCCGCCCGAACGTTTGGTTTAGTCGAGCAAATTGAGTATTTAAGAGCACAGGGGTTGATTAAGGGTGGTAGTTTAGATAACGCACTGGTTTGCGGAGCAGAGGGATGGCTCAACCCACCCTTGAGATTTGCAAATGAGCCAGCCCGTCATAAACTTTTAGATTTAGTCGGTGATTTGAGTTTGTTAGGCACCATTCCTACCGCCCATTTTTTGGCCTACAAAGCCAGCCACACCCTCCATACTCAACTGGCGCGATCGCTGCACTCATGGCAGAGTTCCCTTTCATGAATCATTCACACCATGACAGTGGCTCTATTTGTTGCTTGTAGTTGCTGGTTCCAACGGTTCTGATTTTTTTGCTTTATTGTTCTAGTTCACCCAAGGCTGCCCATGTCCACTCTCACTGATGTTAATACTGCCGATGCATCGCCCAGTCATGTTAACTTGCCTGACCATCATGAAACTGGCGATTCAGCGACCAGTTCAACAGTGACTTCTCAGATTGTCCTTTCAGTTGAGGAAATCCAAAAACTTCTGCCCCACCGTTATCCCTTTGCCCTGGTAGATCGCATTATTGATTATGTTCCTGGTAAAAAGGCCGTTGGGATTAAGAACGTCACTTTTAACGAGCCTCATTTCCAGGGGCACTTTCCCGATCGCCCGATTATGCCGGGAGTGTTGATTATCGAAGCCATGGCGCAGGTCGGTGGAGTCGTGTTGACTCAGATGGCAGATTTGAATGGGGGGCTGTTTATGTTTGCTGGGATCGATGGTGTCCGCTTTCGGCGGCCCGTCGTGCCAGGAGACCAACTGATCATGACAGTGGAACTTCTAAGTGTGAAGCGTCGTCGTTTTGGCAAAATGCAGGGGCGTGCTGAAGTGGATGGGCACCTGGCAGCGGAAGGCGAGTTCATGTTTTCGCTAGTAGACTAAGGAGGTTTGAGTTTTGACTTTTGAGTTTTGAGGCTTCAGCTCTTAACTCGCAACGACTCATCACTCATAACTCATCACTCACAACTGATATGGCAACCCTAATTCATCCCACTGCTGTAATTCATCCTGGTGCAGAACTACACCCAACGGTCGAGGTTAGACCTTATGCTGTGATTGGTGCGAAAGTCAAGATCGGCCCCGAAACGATCATTGGGGAGCATGTGGTGTTGGATGGGTGGACCGAGATCGGTGCCCGCAACCAAATTTTTCCAGGCGCGGCGATCGGGTTAGCTTCGCAGGATAAAAAATATGATGGCACTGATAGCCTGGTAAAGATCGGGGATGACAATCGCATCCGTGAGTTTGTGACGATCAACTGTGCCACCTACGCCGATGAGGTGACTTTGATTGGCGATCGCAACCTGATCATGGCATATACTCATGTGGCTCATAATTGTGTGATCGAAGACCAGGTTGTAATTACCAACGCCGTTTCGCTGGGAGGGCATGTTCACATTGAGTCACAAGCTAGAGTCGGCGGCATGTGTGGCATCCATCAGGGCGTGCGGATTGGGCGACTCGCCATGGTGGGTGGAATGAGTCGAGTGACACGAGATGTCCCGCCTTATATGCTGGTGGAAGGCAATGGGGCGCGAGTGCGGGCGCTCAATCTAGTGGGGCTAAAACGTGCTGGTGTCGCAGATTTGGAAGATGGCCACATTTTCCAGAGTTTGAAGCACGCATTTCGGTTGTTGTATCGCTCTGGCTTATCCCTCAATGAAGCACTGGAAAAATTAGACACGCTGCTGGACAACGAATATTTGCAACACCTGCGTCATTTTCTCCAGCAATCTCAACAAGTGGGACGGCGTGGTCCGACTCCGGGAACCAAAGCCGACGAGGATGATGATGAGTGAAGCCATCCCCGCATCCCGTCGCTCCTTTCGGATCTTTATTAGTACAGGTGAGGTGTCTGGGGATCTTCAAGGTTCCCTATTGATCCAGTCACTCAATCGGCTGGCCCAACATCATGGCCTCACGCTGGAAATTTTGGCTCTGGGGGGCGATCGCATGGCCAATGTTGGGGCTACTCTACTGGCCCACACCAGCGAAATTGGCTCGATGGGCATTTTAGAGTCCTTACCTTTTGTGGTTCCTACGCTTCAGATTCAGAATCAGGCAAAGGCTCATCTTCAGCAACATCCTCCCGATGTCGTGGTGTTAATTGATTACATGGGACCAAACCTGGCTCTATGTGAGTATTTTTTCAAGCAGGCCAACTCGCCGCCTGTGGTGTATTACATCAGCCCCCAGGAGTGGGTATGGGGTGATCAGTGGCAGTGGGGTGTGAAACTGTTTCGCTCGGAATTGATTGTCAAAGCGACGGAGCGGGTTCTGGCGATTTTTCCGGCAGAAGCAGAGTACATGCAACGGAAGGGAGCGAAGGTGAGTTGGGTGGGGCATCCCCTGGTTGACCGCATGCAAACCGCGCTGAAGCGAGACCAGGCCCGCGCCGCGTTGGGGCTAGATCCCGATCAACTGGTGGTGACGCTGTTACCTGCTTCCCGGCAACAGGAAATTAAGTATTTGCTGCCCATCATTAGCCAGACCGCGCAACGGATTCAACAAAAATTGCCCCAGGTACGCTTTTTGATCCCGCTGGCGCTGGAAAAGTATCGTCAACCGATTGAACAGGCGATCGCCCACTACGGGTTACAGGCGATTATCCTGTCGGATCAGGTGGGCACCCAGACGGATGACCCAGCCCAATCGGTGACCCTACAAGCGATCGCAGCGGCTGACCTGGCGATTACCAAATCGGGCACCGTGAATCTAGAAATTGCCCTGCTCAATACGCCGCAGGTTGTTCTATACAAAGTGAATCGAGTCACAGCCTGGATTCTGCGGCACATTCTACACTTCTCGATTCCGTTCATGTCGCCGCCGAACCTGGTAATGATGAGAGCGATTGTGCCGGAGTTTATGCAGGATCAAGCCACCCCCGCAACCCTGGCCCAGGAATCCCTGGAAATTTTATTGAACCCAGACCAGCGCAGTCGTATTCTGGCCGATTATCACGCCATGCGGCAAGTTTTGGGAGAACCGGGAGTCTGCGATCGCGCCGCCAACGAAATTTTGCAATTACTCCCTGCATTGGAATGACCCTCTTGCCACAAAACTGAAACTCTTAGAGAATCTGATATCTCTCCCATGAACAGGGAATACTTAGGACAGTTCGGAGCGTTTCGATCGCGGTTTAACGCATGTGGCGATGGCTTAAAAACTTCCTATACAGTTTCTGGACTTATGCAGATCTGAGTCCAGATATGCGACTGCGGCGACGGGTCAACAAAGTACTGCGGAGTCGCACCAATTTGAGTGCCACAGAATGGTATCAAACCCACTGGCAACCGCTCGCCATCCCCCGGTCGATTTCTGATTTTGTTTACACCCAGATGCAGACTTACTCCGGCCTGGAAATTGGCCGCATTCAACCCAGCGATCGCTTGGAGGAAGACCTCCATTTGACGCTGATCTGCTGGTTTGACTGGGAATTGATGTTTTGTGAAAATTTTCTCAACTCATTTGAGATTGATTTAACCACCCAATTCAACCCAGACACCCTGGATACGGTACAGGATTTACTCCTGTTTCTGAACCATCAATTATTGTCAGTCAATCGTTATTAGGGTAATGTGTGGGACAATCTGTGGTCGTGCAGATTGTGGGTGAGTTGTTTAAACTGATGAAAGCGATGATGGGAGCGACTGTAATGAACGGGCAGTGCGGCATGGCCGTATGGGTGGCGATGTTGGTGGCAGCCGTGATTCCCAGTCAGGTGATGGCCCAGTCAGCCGCAGATTACCGTCAGCAAGGATTGAGTTTACGAGATCAAGAACGCTACCCGGAGGCGATCGCTGCGCTGCAAAAAGCCGTAGAACTGGAACCCGATCATTTATCGGGGCTTGTGTTGTTGGGCTGGACTCAGCACCGAGGCGGCCAACGAGCCGATGCCACAGCCACTCTACTCAATGCCCTATCGTTGAACCCCTTTGATGTGCCGACCTTGAATGCACTGGGGATTGTGTTTTTGGTAGACGGCCAACTGGATCGCGCGATCGCTTCCCACGGTTGGGCAACCCTGCTCAAACCTAATAATGAAGTCGCTTACTACAACTTGAGTTTGGCTTTTGAGCGCATCAAACAATACGAATGGGCCATTGCTGCGGCCAGAGCAGCCGCCAAACTGGAACCGACCAATCCTCATCCACCCGTGGCTGAAGCGATCGCCCATTGGAGCAATGGCAACCAGGCTGCGGCTCAAGCCGCCTTGCAACAGGCGATCGCCCTTGATTCTCGCTATACCGATGCCAATTTTTTAAGGTATCTGGATGAGTTTGGGTTTAGCCAGGAGCAAGTGCAGTTGTCCCAGGCGGTCTTAGCCAGCATCCTTTAAGGGGTGTGGGATCAAAATTTAGGGTTTCAGGGTGGCTTGATACTTAGCTTGTAATGTTTTCCAGGATTGTAGTAGTGCGGGGCTGGTAGGCAAGCCGCGTTGCATCAATACCACCCCATCTTGAATTGCTTGAATTCCGTAGTTCTGCTCCTGCATCCAGAAATCAGTCCGGGGCAGCAGATCACGCAGATAGTCCCGTTCTTCCCGGAAGGCGACTTGATACTCGTTCAACTGCCACAAATCCATCAGGATATAATCCACGGGTTTCACCAGTTTGTCATCATCCCGATACTCAATCAAGGGCACCCGCAGGACCGCGCGGCGAGTGGCCACATGGGGCACGATATGAGTGGTGGCCGTCACACTGGCGGCAGGCGGCACCTGTTGAATCAGCGATCGCACATTGGCTGCGTGTTCCCATTGGCGAGTCAGCGGCACATGCACCCACGGCTGGAAGGAATCGGGCACTACAAAATAAAACGCGCGATGCGGATTGTAGAGCACCATCACCAACAGGGACAGGATGATGAACCCAGTCCAGATCTGGCGAAACCGCGATCGCCACTGATCTTGATGCACCGACCACCATAAAATCGCCCCATAAAACAATCCCGGTGACAGCGTAATGGCGTAGCGAATATAAATCGACAGGCGCGACTCTCCCCCCTGTAGAAAAATCTGTGCCAGTGGGGTACTGATCAACACCCAGGCACTGGGAGAGATCAGCGGCACGAAGGCCAGGGAGAGGGTTTGCCCCAACAGGTAAAGAATTTTGCGATCGAGATCCGACAGGATGTGCATAAAAATCTTGCCGGGATTCGTCACAATGCTCCACAAAATTTCCAAGGATGACGCTTCATTACCCGTCGCGAAGTGGCCAAACCGCTCAATCATGAACCGTTGAGAAATATCCTTGGAAAACATGGGCATTAACACATTGCTGGCCAGTAGCACATAGCCAAAACCAAGCGCACAAATGCCAATCCCCGCGCCGACAAAGCGCCGACTCAAAATCAGGTAAAGGCCAATACCAAACAGAGTAACACCGGCATCCTGTCGTGCCAAAACAGTGAATACGGCCATTAGCCAGAATAACCACCACCATCGCTTTTCCAGTGCTAACAGCAACGTAAACAGAAACAGCGGAATTTGACTCAAATCGTGATAATTAGACAGAGTTGGCCCAATCACTGCGACTGAGCCATAAAATCCTGCCACAATCATCCAGGCTAATCTAGGCTGCAAATAATGTCGTGCCAGAACATACAATACCAGTCCGGCGGCGGTTACAAACGACACTTGCAACACCACTAAGGTGGCAGGATTGGGAAACAGCGCATAGATCGGATGCCACAGGATTTGAATCGGATCAAAATGCTGCCCTAACCGATGATAGAAAACGGTGGGCACTTGCTTGTCATGCACGACAGCACCAGATAGGGCCGAGGAGAGGGAGCTTTGGAAAAAGCGGCCATGAATCCCGTTCCAGAACAGTTGCCCAAAAATGCCCTGATCATAGGATGCGTAAAATGTGAAGTAGCGGTGCAATCCGGCGATCGCTGTCAGCACAAAAAATACTGATGCTAAAATCCCCACTGGCTTTAATTCATCACGATATTTCTTCAGCAGCAGGTTGCTTTGGGAAAAAAAGGAGAATTGAGTCATAGAAATCGGTGGAGAATAGTCATCTGACAAGTCACCATACCACGCGATAGGATTCAGTTGCAGAATGGGGAAACGGTTGTCAAGGAGAAAATAAAAAGACCATGAACCTGATTTTGCTGATTGCGGCGATACTCGTTGCCTTTCTGGTCTTTACCTGGCTGGTCAAGGTGGTGAAAGCGACCATCGGTACGGCGATCGCGATCGCCGTGCTCATCCTGGTGCTACAACTCCTCTTTGGGATTGGCCCCATGCAGGTATGGCAACAGGTAAACCAGGTCTTTCAAGCTATCTGGCAAACTGTCACGGGTGGTAGATAGTGATTCACAGGGATGTAAGGTAGGGTTGGGAGGCAACGACCCAAATTTCCCATGCCCGCAAAAACCTTAATCCCTCTAATTCTGCTCATCTTTGTACCCATTTCTATCGCCGCAGACTTGCTGAAATGGAGCGAATTTGCCATTTTCATCACATCAGCTCTGGCGATTGTTCCGCTCTCCATCTGGCTCAGTACCGCCACCGAGAAGGTGGCCGTCGTCACGGGACCCTCGATCGGGGGATTGGTAACGGCTTTTTTTGGCAATGCCACCGAGTTGATTATTTCCCTGGTGGCGTTGAAGGAGGGGCTGATTGATATCGTCAAAGCCAGTATCACAGGCACTCTGTTGAGTGACTTGCTGTTGCTGATGGGCATTGCCATGCTAACGGGTGGCATTCGCTATAAAGAACAGGAATTTCAACCGATTCTAGCGCGCGTGGGCGGGTCCTCAATGACGCTGGCGGTGGCCGCGATCGCCTTACCCACGCTAGTCATTAACACCTCAAATGTCGTTGACGAAGTTGCCATTCGGAACCTATCTCTCGTCACTGCAACAGTATTAATCACTGTATACGGCTTAACACTATTATTTTCACTAAAAACTCACAGCTATCTTTATGCAGTTGGACTTGCAGACGAAGAATCAAATAAAGATAGAAAAGATTTAGTTAAAGTCGAATCAAAGACAACCTTATCATTTTGGTTAGTTGTCTTGTTTGCCTCCACGATCGCCGTTGCCTTTGAATCTGGATTATTTGTTGATGTAGTTGACAGTGAAACCGCTCGTTTAGGTCTAACACCATTGTTTACAGGAGTTATCTTATTACCTTTAATCAGTGATGTTGCCGGATTTGTGTTGATGGTTCGCATGGCAACCAAAAACCAAATGGATTTAACGGTAGCAACGGCAACAGGCGATAGCTTACTCGTCGCCCTATTCGTGGCCCCGGTATTAGTGTTTGTTGGACAATTAATCAATCAACCGCTTGATCTCAACTTCAACCCGTTTCAGGTGATTGCGGTTGCGATCGCGGTTGCCATCACCAACCTGATTACCTTTAGCGGCAGATCCAATTGGCTCGATGGTTCCCTCCTCCTCGCAACCTACATCGTTCTGGGCTTCGCATTTTATTACCACCCTGCCTAAAAAAACTCGGTTAAATTCTCATATTTTGAGCTACCATGAGATTTACGCGAAATCAGTCGGATTTCTGCGGGTATAGTTTAGTGGTAAAACGAAAGCTTCCCAAGCTTTAGTTGCGGGTTCGATTCCCGCTACCCGCTTCTGAAGAAAAGCCCTTGAAACTAGGCTGTTTCAAGGGCTTTCGGTTTTTTGTATCCAGTCAAGAAACAGTACATTTATGCTACCCTTAATTAAGAGATTAGGGGTTTTTCGTGGGTTTTGGGTGTGATTCGGGTGTAAAACGGGTGTAAATTTTAGGCAATTACAAGGGTGCTGTAGGTGTATAACAAGACTCCTGAAGGTAAAAATCCCAAAGGAACTGTGTCCGTTTTAGTCTCAAATGGACGGTTACAACTCCGGTTTCGCTTTGCGGGTGATAGACAGTACATTTCACTCGGTTTGCCTGATACACCCACCAATCGCAAAGCGGCTGAGCAGAAGAAAGCACAGATTGAACTGGACATCGCATCGGGTAACTTTGATCCAACGCTGGCGAAGTACAAACCCAAGCGATCGCAGCAGTCTCCAAGGGAAGTTATTACACCCGCCCTTACACCCACTGCGGCAGTTCTATGGCAGAAGTATCGAGAATACAAGGCATCCTCTCTCAAAGAATCCACTCGGTTGCATCATGAAGCGTTAGCTCGGATATTGGACAAGACTCCTGCCATACCTATCACTGACGCTTTAGTGGTCAAATCGGAGTTAGAGAAAGTGACAACTGTTTATCAGGCGAAGCGAATTCTGACTCAGCTTGGTGCTACCTGCAAATGGGCGAAGAAGCATGGGTTAATTGACGAGAATCCTTATGACGGTATGGTGGGTGAGATGCCCAAGTATCGCTACCAGTTAGAACCTAAACCGAATGCGTTTACTGAGGAGCAACGAGAGCAGGTGATTGAAGCATTTCGCCAGCATCAGGGGAATTGGAATAAACGTGGATATACAGGGTTTGCCTATGCTCACTATGCCCCGATAGTAGAATTTTGGTTTTTGACTGGATGTCGCCCAAGTGAAGCGATCGGGCTGAGATGGAAGCAAGTTAGTGAGGATTGTCAATTCATCAATTTCGCGGGGGCTATCACCTATTGCTATGGAAAGAAGATCAAAACCGATAGCTCTAAGAATAACAAACATCGAACGTTCCCCTGCTCCAATCGGTTGGAGGTTTTACTGCGATCGCTTAAGACGGATGAAAGTAATCCGGAAGCGCTAGTTTTTCCAAGTCCGAAGGGCAAAGCGATCAACTACAACAACTTCTGCAACAACGCTTGGAATAAATTGGTTGATCCGATTAAACCAGATACAACACCCTACTCATGCCGTGACACCTTTATTACTACGCAGATATTAAAAGGTGTTCCTATACCAGTCATTGCAAAGTGGTGTGACACCAGCGTTGAGATGATTCAAAAGCACTATGCCGACTTTCTCAAAATGCTTAGTATTCGACCCATTGATTAGCTTGAACAGCTACCCAAAATACGGAAATTCTCCTATAAACTATAAAACTTCCCTAAAAATTCTCAAATCAATGATCTCTTTTTGGAGTTTTGATTTATCTTAGAAACTAAGAAATCAATAACTTTAGGGTAAGCCGTAAGGAAGCCCCCGTAAGCGATAAGTCGCTGCGGGGGCTTTTGGCTTTTAAGGAGGAGTCTTGGTCAACTTTTTATCGAAGCGTGAGATGGCACAGCTATTAGGTGTACGTCCGGACACCCTCAAAGATTATCGAAAGGCAATGATTGAGGGTATTCACTTTATCCGCCCTAACAGTCGCGTAGTTCGCTATAACCCCGGGCTTGTTATTCACTGGTTTGCCAATCGTCAAAACCCAGAGATTCATCAATCTGTAATTGACTCGTACCTTGCTTCTTTACCTGAAAATCAGCCAAAGAAGAGAGGACGAAAAACTTCTTGAATAGTTAATGTCACTGAACTTGCTCAAATCAAAAAAGTGTGATCGTTGTAATGGAAACGATCACACTAGAAAATTTATCTTACTAGGAACTATGGTACACAATTTTTCTATCAATCGGCATGATGCGATCGCTCATTTAATAGCTGTTGGCTTCCAGGCAGGGGAAAAAGTTTGGTTTAGACTGTGGCTTGATAAAAAGCTACCTCCAGACTTGGCAGCAGATTTAGGACTAGCCTATAAAGACCAAAAAGGGCAATATCAACTATCAACTGTAAATGGCTTCTTGATTTTTGGCTCGTCGGGTGATATTTCTTTTACTCAACTATTTGGGCAAAATAAACAGCTATACAGAGATGGCTGGAAAAAGCTAGAAGAGTTTAATCGCAAAGGCTATGGCGTAGGCTTTATTCCAAATCGAGGTGGAACGAAAGACAAAGATATTTCTGAGTGTCAATGCCTATTTTATGAGTCTGACAATAAATCTTTAGATGTGCAGGAAAAGGAGATTAGAGCATTTGAAGAGTTATTAGGAAAACCAGCAAGCTTTATACTAAAGACTCGAAAATCTTTGCACTGCTGGTTTAAATTAACCACAGCAATCGAGCCACAAAAATGGAAGCTTTTTCAAAAGAGGCTTGCCCAATATCACCAGTCCGATAGTTCATTACACGATCCTTCACAAGTAATGCGCCTCGCTGGTTTTTTGCACCAATCTGTTACACCTGACGTTCTGAAAGAATGGACAGAGTTAGAGGAGATTCAATGTGAGGAGTTACGCAAATTAGCAAGAACAGAATTTTTGAAAGATCATATTTGGAGTTCAGTACCCGTCACCATTATCCAGAATAATAGTACTTGTTTTCAGTTAGATGAATTTCATCGAACTTTGCCTGAATTGAGATCTAAAAAAGAAGACCAAGATGCTAAGTCTAAATCAGAAGAAAGTATTCGTGTAAATAAACCTTCTCGATATGTTCCTTTACAACTATGCTTGTCCCCATGCAGTCAACTAGCAGTAGAGAAAGGGGAGGTTGAAGGTAAGCGTAATCAAACAGGTTTTGCACTTGCTTGTGATTTACTAGGAGTCGAAACTTATCTGAAGAACAAGAAGCAAGAATTTGACGGGAATCCAATAGATCTATTCCATCAATATTGCGATCGCTGTCATCCCCCTTTACCTGATGCAGAAAGGCGACAAATATGGCAGTCTGCTGAGTCAGAAACACGGAACCCAACCTTGCCACCTGAGCAAATTGAACACTGCATTTCTACCTTTTTGAAGGAAGATGGACATGCATTGGAGAAGGAATTTGCAAAAATTTCAAAAAACAAAGTGTCGTTACAGGATACTGAGAAAATTGAGCGAACTCCTATCACTCAACAACTCTTGGAAATGGCGAGAGAAGCCACTTTTTTCCACACTCCTGATATGACAGCTTATGCTGATGTGTTCAAGGATGGGGTACGGCAAACATTACGTGTAAAAGACACACCATTCAAGCAGTGGTTACGATATTCCTTCTATCAAACCACTCAAAAAGCTATCACCAAAGACACTCTGACTCAAGTTGTAGACCAGTTGGATGCAGAGGCTTGTTTTGAAGGTGAGGAGAAGCAAGTTTATCTTAGAACTGCAAAACTCGGAGACACAATTTATCTAGATTTAGGGAGAGCAGACTGGCAAGTGGTTGAAATCAATGCCGAAGGATGGCGGGTGATTACTTCCGCAATGTGCCCAGTAAGGTTCCGCCGACCAGATCATTTGTTTGCTCTGCCGCTTCCAGAACTGGGTGGTAGCATCGAGGAGCTAAAGGAAGTCGTCAATCTTGACGAAACCGCTTGGATATTAGTAGGTCCCTGGATCCTCTTCTGCTTTTATCCAGACTACCCTCATCCAATTCTGATTTTATTTGGAGAAGCTGGAACTGGAAAAAGTCTGACTGCACAAACAATCAAGCTTTTAACTGATCCTGGTAAAGCGCCACTTTTGGGGCAAGTATCACAATTGCGTGATTTATCTATTCAAGCTAACAATCGTTGGGTGCTGGTTTACGACAACCTTTCTTATCTAAGCGCGGAAAAATCAGATGCATTGTGCAGAATTAGCACTGGTGGAGGATTCAGTACCCGCACCCTGTGTACTGATAGTGGGGAAACTGTGTTTGAATATATCCGTCCACAGATTATTACAGGTATTGATTCTCTGGCTGAACGAGGTGACCTGTTGGAACGTGCCTTGTTAGTCAAGTTACACCGGATTTCAGAAGAGAAGCGACTGACAGAGCACGAATTACACGCAAAGTTGGAGCAGTTAAAACCTCGCGTTTTAGGTGCCCTACTAACAGCCCTTAGTCAAACGCTCAAAGTACTACCAACTGTTAATCCTAAAAAACTACCTCGTTTAGCGGATTTTGCCCGATTTGCGATCGCTGCCGAACCTGCGCTTGGTCTAGCTCCAGGTAGTTTTATGCAGGTGTTTGAGCAAATTCGCCAAGAATCTCACGAAATTGTTGTTGAGGCTTGCCCGATTGCAACTGCCATTCAAAAATTGATGGACTCTCAAGACTACTGGAAAGGCACTGCAACTGAGCTACTGGGTGTTTTGAACACTTTAGTCGATGAGTTAGTTAGAAAAAGTAAAGGTTGGGTGACAAATGCTCAGACATTAGGCAAAAAAATACAACGGCTTGCTCCTGATCTGCGCGGAGTGGGAATTGAGATTCAATTTATTCGGAAGAAAACTGGTCGGTTTCTTGAAATACAGCGAAACTCAATTCAGTCGTCACTATCGTCACTACCGTCACAATCTGGGGATATCGGGGCTGTTAGAGATGACGAAATAATCTTCGATGCTGTCACTCCTCAATCCAATACTGTCACTTCTGATAACCCTACTACATCTGATTTACCCATTAAAAGTGACGATAGTGACGACAGTGACAACAAAAAGAACTGTGTATCGAGTGTTTGGCATTCACCCTTACAAGTTGGAGATCGCGTGGTCTATAGCAGTGAGCGCTACCCAACCTATCAAAACCAGGTTCTGACGGTATATCAAATTGCTGGGTCTCAGGCAACACTAACTCTGTCAGATGGGCGTTATACGACCTGGCTTGACCTGAAAGATTTGAAATTAGCAGGAGGTTCTTAGTGAGTCCCAGTTTGACTAATCCCAAGATTGAATGGCGATTGCCCCATTCAATCACGCCCTACTTCAACAACGCCAAAAATCACCCAGTTGGGCAGGTGGATAAAATCGCTGCCAGCATTGCTGAGTTTGGATTTGACCAGCCGATCGTCATAGATGAACTGGGTGTTATTTTGAAGGGGCATGGACGGCGAGAAGCAGCCATTCGATTGGGGCTTGAGCAAGTTCCGGTCATTGTCAGAACCGATTTAACCGAGACACAGAAGAAAGCTTGCCGGATTGCTGACAACAAAGTGGCTGAGTCCGACTGGTTAGAGGATGCCTTACGGTTAGAACTGGTAGAGTTGAAAGATGAAAACTATAATCTGACTCTAACTGGATTTGATGAAGAAATAATTCTAAAACTACTAGAGGAAACTTCTGAAGATCCATTTGACGAGTTTGATGATGTGGACGATCGCAGTTCTGAGATTCAGCCTCAAAATGCTAGTTGCACGATTGGAGAGTATCGATTCACGATTGAGCGAAACCGCTATTTGCAGTGGCAAGAATCGATCCGGCAAGCGGTTGGCTTTAGTGAGGATGACATTATTGCTGAGATCGAGCGGAGGTTAGAGCTATGAAATTACTACCGATTGATGCAGTGAATCCCTCCACTTACAATCCGCGCATTGCTGATCCGGAGCGATTGAACTCGATTGAACTCTCTCTCAAAAAGTTAGGGTTCCTGCTGCCCATCTACGCTGACCAAAATGGCGAGATTTTGAGTGGGCACCAGCGTCATCATGTTGCTAGTCGCATGGGAGTAAAACGATTGCCCGTGGATTTTACGAAACCCTTGGATTTAGCAGAACGAAAAGCCGTCAACATTGCTTTCAACCGGGGGACGAATGACCTGGCTCCTGATGCCTTACCCAAAACGCTAACAGAAGCATTGCAGCGATCGAATGTGCATCAAATCGCTGAAACCTTACCAGATCTGGACATCAATAGTCCTGAGTTCTACCCCTGTCTGAATGTTCAGACCATGCCGATTCAACCGCTACTGCTGGCAAACTCTGGACGTTGGGTGCCCTATGCCCGCAACATTAGCAAAACCCTCAGAGGCAAAGGGGTGATCATGCCTGTGGTGATCGACCCCGATGGCAAGGTCGTAAATGGGATCGGGCGACTGCAAATGCTGGCAGAGAGCGGGGAGAAAACTGTTCAGGTGGTGCAGATCTCTCACGCCCAGGCACAACTTGCTGATGCCATGCTAAACCTGCTCTCAATGGACTTTGATATCCATCGTCGTTATGATGACTTGCTGCGTTACAACTCGTTCCGGCGATCGCGGCGCACTCGCAATGAGTTAGGTAGAGGCTTTGTATTTGCCGTCATTGGTTCTAAACCCAGCTACACGCTGGATCTTGATAACCCTGACCATCTCAAACGCTGGAAAGCTGTGCATGGATCGACGGTTTTAGATTTTGGTGCGGGACATTTAACCGAAACGAAAATACTGCAACAGGTGGGCATTGATTGCACTCCGTTTGAGCCGTACCACATCACCAAAGGAGAAGAGATTGATAAAGTTGCCAGCCTAGAGATTGTCAGAGCTTTCCTTGATACAGTGCGAAGTGGCAAACGCTTCAGCAGTATTTTCATTTCCTCTGTCCTAAACTCGGTCCCATTTGAGGGCGATCGCTGCCATATTGTCACCCTCACGGCTGCCCTTGCGGATGACAAAACTCGGTTATTCGCGGTTGCCAGCAGTACGCAGCAAACCGGATGGCGCAATCTCAATGGTGCAAATCCCCTGAATAAATCTGACTCATCTCAAATCACGTTCAAGTTGGATTATGAGCCTGGGATCGGGTTAGGGGATATTTCCAAGTTGCCCAAGGTGCAGAAATACCATACCCCTTCTGAGTTTCGGGAGTTGTTTCTGATGCGCTGGCAGGAGGTGAAAGTGAATCTCGCCGTTGAGAACGTGCAGGCAATTTGTCGCAATCCACGTCCGATTGATCCTACCGCTTTGAAGGATGCGATCGCGTTTGAATTTGACCTCCCCTATCCCGATGGTTCTTGCATGGACATGGTGGATGTGGCACTAGAAGCTTTCAGTACTCGGTTAGGAGTTGCCCTATGATCATCCTGCTTGACCTCAATTACACGCTGGTAGCAAACTCTACGGTGAAGAAAAGCCCGTTTAGCAAGCAGATTGAAGGTGAAACTTACCGAGATTGGTTGATCGAATTGGTGAAACCTTTTCCAACGATTTTGATTACGGCTCGACCTCAAAAATATCAGGCTCAGACTTTAGAAAGCATTATTTCTAAGACAGGCTGGCAACCCCAGGATAGTTATTTCAACGCCTACAACCTGCGTCCGCCCCAGGCGAAGGAGAAAATTTTACTAGACAGCATCTTTCCCCGCTACGGCAGAGACACCGCTTATTTGGGCATTGAGAGTAACCCCAGAACGCGCACGATGTATCGCAAATATGGCATTCAGAGCATTTTCGTGGAGGCTAATACCCAATGGACAACCCTACCTCTCTTGGACACGTTCCCAATGGCAAATGGCAATTCGATGGTGATGTAACTCAAGTGTTTGACGACATGCTGCAACGGTCGATCCCTGACTACGAGACGATGCGGCAGGCAGTGATTGATTTGGCAGTGAAGTATGCGATCGCAGATGGGGCGATCGTTGATCTCGGTTGCTCCAGAGGCGAGAACATCGCTCGACTATTGAATCTTCTACCAAATGACATTCGCTTTCTGGGTATTGACGTGAGTGAACCGATGCTTCAAGCTGCAAGAGAGCGGTTCACTCACAAACTTAACTCAAAGCAGGTGAGGATCGAGAACTTCGATTTACGGCATGGATATCCGGTCGTGAAGGATGTGGGGGTGACTCTGGCAATTTTGACGCTGCAATTCACGCCGATCGAGTATCGTCAGCAAATCGTTCGCAATATCTATAAGTCCACTCGTCTTGGTGGATGCTTGATCCTGGTTGAGAAAGTAATAGGGGCAACGGCAGACCTGGATGATTGTATGGTGAACCTGTACTATGCCTTGAAAGGGCAAAATGGGTATAGCCAAGATGAAATTCAGCGCAAGCGACTCAGTTTAGAAGGGGTGTTGGTGCCTGTCACGGCGCGATGGAATGAAGAGTTATTGAGTGGTGCAGGGTTCCGGCAGGTTGATTGTTTCTGGCGCTGGATGAATTTTGCAGGATGGGTAGCAGTGAAGGGGGATTAGTTCATGGATCAAGATGACCAGGTTCCACCGTCTTTCAAAGCGGATGATTGTTATTTTACTGATGAAGGACTGGTATTCGTAGCACCAGATGAAGCTGAGGCGCAGAGAGCCTATTGTGAGGCGCAGTTAAAAAAGCACAAAGTCAGGTTGGATGGGAAAAAGCTCATCCTACTGGCTTTTGGCAAGAAAGATGATTAACTCTGTCCTGATTGGAGCTTGTTCTCCCGTTGCCGCCAGTCTGGAAGATACGCATCCATGAAACATTGAAAAACTCGCCCATGATTTGGGACTAGAAGATGTACCAGTTCATGCACAATCACAAATTCACCCAACTCTTTTGGAAGATCGAGCAGTTCTGGATTCAGTGTAATGCGTCCAGCGGTAGACATGGAAGCCCATTTAGTGCTCATGGGGCGCAGGTGAATCTGACGCACATTCACGCCGATGCGAGTTGCCCAGTGGCGAACAGCCCACTTCAGATCGTCGGCATCATGCCATTTTGCTGGGGTAGATGGGGGAGAGGAAAGAACAGCTTGCGGACTCATACTCGTTTCAGCTTCAACAGGGCATTTGCAGTGTTGACCATTTTGCCGGGTCCGACGATTCCCCGCAAGACTTTGTATAGTTCTGTGCGAAGTTTACTTTGTTGCTGCTCGTCCCAACCATGATCCGGAAATTTAAGGAACAGTTCATTTATATTAGCGGCTTGAGTGACTGAGAAATCATCCACAATTAGTTGGATGACCGTGTAAATCGCAAATGTATTTTCATCCACGTCTAAAGTCTGCCGTTGGGCATCAGCATTGGCGCTCTCCTGTGCCAGCTTCTCAAACTCTGCCAGCGCTTCCTGGGTGCTAATCTGGCGTTCTTCATAACGTTTTGCGAGTTCGTCAGCGCGTTCTCCAATTGGTAGAAGATAGGGTTTTGATGATGTTTCGGTGTTGACGGTGACGGTGAGAATTTTACGCAAGTTGAGGACTTTGACCACATCTGAGTAGTCGCCTTGTTTCAGGGCAGCAAGTTGAGCTGCGCCTAATTCGTGAATGGCTCCGGGCGGTTCCAGGTTGCTGAGGTCAGCGTGTTGACGCAATAACTCTTTCGTTTTGCTAGTCAGATCCGTGTTGAGGGGAGTGCGATCGCTGTAGGCGTTTTGGAGCAGGGTATAGAGTTGGCTGAGTGCCTGATAATCATCCATGTAGGGACGCAAATCGGGATCAGGAGACAAGATTTCGTAGAGATTTTGCAACCGTTTGAATAGGGTCAGAAATCGTTCACGATCGCTGCGTTCCTGAAATGCGGTAATCGTTTTTTCCTTCGCTTTATCATCCCATCCGATGGTGAAGGATAGATACTGTGGGGCATCTTCCTGCATCTGCTTGATGAACAACGCTTTTAGCACATCAATATTCTCAATCGCCGCTGTGACCTCATCCGGATCGAAGGCAAGGGCTTTCTCCAATTTCTCAAAGATGCCAATGAAGTCCAAGACAAAGCCATAGGGTTTAGTTAACCCGTCGTTGTCTTCATAAGGGCGATTTACACGGGCGATCGTTTGCAGCAGCACATGATCGCGCATCGGTTTATCGAGGTAGAGGCAATACAGGATCGGAGCATCAAAACCTGTCAGCAGCTTTTCCGTCACGATGAAGATTTTGGGCTGTTTGGTTTTGTCGATAAAGTCTTTGCGGAGTTGTTTCTCTTCGGCGGCAGAGAGATGGTACGCCTTCATCTCTGGTGGATCTTTGGGAGCAGAAGAGTACACCACTCTGGAATATTCCGGTGGTAGGTATTGATCGATCGCCCGTTTGTAGAGCATACACGCCTCGCGATCGACTGCCACCAGGAATGCTTTGAATCCCATTGGCTCGACATTTTCCCGGAAATGCTGGGCAACGTAAGCTGCAACTTGATCAATCCGCTTGTCAGATTTGAGGGCTTCCTTCAAGTTGACCGCTTTATCCAGGATGGTATTTAACTCTTCGACATCGCTGACTCCCTCGGTTTCCTGGAGATTCAAAAATTCCTTCTCTAAAATTTCCCGTGGCAGTTTGAGGTTAGAGGGCGCGAGGGCGTAGTTGAGTTGAACGGTGGTGCCGTCGGCGATCGACTCGCGAATGGAGTATTTATCGAGGTAGCCCCGCTCATCGTCAGCACCGAAGACTTTGAAGGTGCCCTGTCCTTTCGAGAGTTTATCGATGGGGGTGCCTGTAAAACCGATGTAAGTGGCATTGGGGAGGGCTGCCATCAAATAATTTCCCAGGTCTCCACCTGTGGTGCGATGGGCTTCGTCCACTAAAACGACAATGCTCTGACGGGTGTTGAGTTGGGCGGGGATGTCATCGAATTTGTGGATCATGGACAGAACAAGCCCCCGGTAGTCGGATGCCAGGATGTCCCGCAGGTCCTTCTTACTTTTAGCTTCTTTGGGTTGGATGCCGTAGCTGGCAATGTTTTTGAACAGTTGGGCTTCCAGTTCGTTGCGATCGACCAGCATGAGGATAGTTGGCTTTTCATGATCTTGGGTGCCGCGTAGCAGGTTGGCGGCGATCGTGATCATGGTCAGAGTTTTGCCACTGCCCTGAGTGTGCCAGACTAAGCCACGGCGTTTACGCGGATCGTGAACCCGTTCAATCACTTTTTCGACGGCGCGGGTTTGATGCTGGCGCAAGATGACTTTGCTGAGGGTGTCGTCTTTGTTGAGGAAGATGATGTAGTCTTTGAGGATTTTCAGGAAGCGATCGCGCTGAAAAAAGGCTTTGACTTTGGTTTCAAAATCGCCATCCTGTTCCTCTTTCCAGTTGAACAGGTTTTTGAAAGTGGTGTTCCAGGTAACTCCGTAGTAGAAGTCGAGCATTTGGGTGACTTCAAAGACCTGAGTAGGCACCAGCATTTGGGGCGTTTCTTTGTGATAGCGACGGATTTGGTCAAAGCCTTGATTGATGGCGTTGGGCAGGGTGAGGCTTTTGGTTTCGGTAATGGCGACAGGAATGCCGTTGATCAAAAACATTACGTCTGCCCGATTCGTGAAGGCGGGTCCTTTGTACGTCCATTCGTCGGTGACGTGGAACAAATTGCGATCGGGATGCTCAAAATCAATCAGGGTGATGTTCAGTTCTCGGTTGGCTTCGGAGACGAAGATGGATTGTTCACCACGCATCCATTTGAGGGCTTCCCAGTTGCCTTCAATGCCGGGAGTGAGCAAGTTGAGTCGGCGGAGGATTTCGATCGCGCGATCGGGGGTGATAATGCCGGGGTTGAGTTTGATCAGTTGTGCTTGGAGGATGTCGGCAAAGTACAGGCTACTGGTCTGTCCACCCCGTCGATACAATGCTTCCCCAGGGCTGATGTAGTCCCAGCCAATTTCATCGGCATACTGGAGTAGGGGGTTTTGAACCGCAGACCGTTCGCTCATGGGCTTCCTTCCTCATGTAAAGTAGGCGATAGCTAACAGCTATTGTCGGCGATCGCTTTGGGTGTGCATACCAGGAGGAGGAAGTTTTTATTCCTGTTGGATTCTAAAAATTACTTGACGCGATGATTCGTATCTGACCATTGTTGCAGGGACAGCCATGATCACCCTTGAACAGCTAGAACAATGGCTGCTTGCCCCGGCAGAAACAGAGCAGCTTGAATTCAAGGAAGCTAAACAGCAGTATGACACGACTAAGCTGTTGCGGTATTGTGTTGCTCTAGCGAATGAAGGCGGTGGACATATGATTTTGGGTGTCAGCAATAAACCGCCTCGAACAGTTGTGGGCACAAAGGCTTTTCCGTCGGCAACCGCATTAAATGACATCAAGGCTCTAATCGTTGAGAAATTAAGGTTTCGGGTAGATGTCACTGAATTAGAGCATCCAAACGGTCGAGTGTTGGTGTTTGAAGTACCTACTCGTCCTGTAGGGCAGGCTTATACCTATGAGGGAGCCTATCTTATGCGGGCAGGCGAGGATTTGGTGCCTATGACTCCAGATATGCTGAAGCGCATTTTTGCGGAGGATCAGCAAGATTGGGTTTCTCAAGCAGCTCGCTCTGAAGCAAGTTCAGAGGATGTGATCGCCTTGCTGGATACCCAAGCTTATTTTGACCTGCTGGAAATTCCATATCCAACGAATCGCGCTGCCGTTTTGGAGCGATTAGAGGGACAAGATCTAATTCGACCCAACAGTCGTGGATGGATCATTACGAATCTCGCCGCCGTCCTACTTGCCAAAAAGCTCAATGCATTTTCTGCGGCTCTAGCTCGTAAAGCTCCTCGTGTTGTAATTTATGAGGGGGTCAACAAGCTAAAAACTCGCAATGACACAACAGGTAATCGTGGCTATGCTGTTGGATTTGAAGGGTTGGTAGATTTCGTCCATTCGGCTGCTCCTCAAAATCGCTTTATTGAGGAGGTCATGCGGGAAGAGGTGAAGATGTTTCCTAAGCAGGCATTGCGGGAATTGATTGCCAATGCTTTGGTACATCAAGATTTCCTGGCAACGGGAGCTTCAGTGATGATTGAAATGTATGGCGATCGCGTTGAGATCTCGAATCCTGGTATTCCGCCGATTCAAGTAGAGCGGTTTATTGACGAATACCGTTCACGTAACGAGTATCTGGCTGACCTGATGCGGCGATTTGGGATCTGTGAGGAGAAGGGGAGTGGCATTGATAAGGTGGTGAGTGCCGCAGAAATTTATCAACTCCCTGCGCCGGATTTTCGGGTCGGGGAGACGCGCACAACCTCTGTCTTATTTGCCTATCAAGATTTTGCTGATATGAGCAAATCGGATCGAGTGCGAGCCTGTTATCAACATTGCTGCCTGTTGTATGTCAGCAATCAGAGAATGTCGAACCAAACCCTACGAGAACGATTTGGCTTCGACGAATCAAAAAATGCGCTCGTCTCGCAGGTGATTCGGGGGACGAAGGAGGCAGGGCTAATTAAGGCAGATGACTCTGCTTCTGCTTCGACCTCTACTCGGTATGCCCGCTACCTACCCTATTGGGCGTGAAAGTGCTTAAAAGCAAATCGATATTTCGCCGCGTAGAAGCCTGAAACCCTTGCAGAGAGGGGACAAAAGTGCTTAAAAGCAAATCGAAACAGCTTGAGCGATGGCAGGAGAATCAGCCAATCGAAGCAGGGGCTTGTCTCAAGCAGGAAGCGACTGGATGCTTTGGGGAGACGGTAGAAAGCTCTCCGGTCATCAGTTGCTCCAGCAGGGCATGGAAAAGTTCATCCAACAGGGTGATTTCTCGTTGAAGGGCAGAGATTTTTGAGTCGCATTTGTCTAGCGTTTCTACGATAAGTTTTTGTTCATGCAAACGGGGAACAGGAACAGGAAAGGCTTTCAGTTTTGAGCTATTGATTGAGGCAAGATTGGTAGTTCTATGAGCGACTGAAAAAAAATATCCCTTCCCGTAATCGCTTTGAATCAGATAGGCAAAATATGCGGGAAGTAAAATTTCACGATTTACCCTAACAGCAAAAACATGATTTTGATGAACACAATTAGGAACTTGCTCATGCCATATAAAACCGCGCCCCAATTTGTCCGCATCCCCACCTTCAGTCATTAAAATATCGCCATACTTTAACAAGTAGCGGTCCACCTCAGACTTGCGTAGCTGAATATCCTTAATTTCCTTCAAATCTAAGTAACCATCTTTAACATTGGCAACTCGCAAGTAGGGGAAAGTAACAATGTCATCCCCCTCCAGCTTACGCCCCTTGGCAATTCCAGTTTGAACAATAGCTGATTTCTTGAGAGGCAAAATTTGCCAATCAGCAGGAATAGAACCAAACTGAGTTTCCTGGCTAGAAAGCGAACCAATGCCGTGGGTGAAGAGGTGCTGCATGAGGGCGGCTTTGTGTTCTTGCGCCAGGGCAAGCTCTCGCTGACGGGCTGCTTTGGCAGTTTGCAGGGTGCGGAGGGTGTGGGCGATTTCTTTTTGTTCTGCGATCGGTGGGAGTGGAATAGTTAGGTTGAATAAATCTGAGTCATTAATAGCGGGATAAGTTGCGCCGCTTTGAATTGCCTCGACTCGCTGATGTACTGTTTCCGTCAATAAATAGAAATACAGATAGCTTGGATCGAGAAATTCTGCATCCGCTTTCAAAACACAGTAGCCAGTTGAGCATATTTGATCATTAAGCTCTGCTGGAACTAAAGCAACTCGTTTAAGCGTTGGTCGAACAGTTGCAAAAATAACATCATTGGTCTGAATGATCTTTCTGGCTCGGCTTGGTGCAAACTCTCCAGAAAGCTCTTGGGTTTCTGTAATTTTGTAGGTCTGATTAGAAACACTCGAAACATCTACATACTCAAAAAGTTGCTCTGGCTGTTTAGCTGGATTTCTCTGTTTTGTAGACTTGCATACGTCACCTAATCGGGCGATTTGCCAGCCGAGAGGAAGGCGATCGCGGTGTTTCGGTTGCTGTTCTGGTTGCGGATGTGGGGTGCATTCGTTGGGGGCACTGTCACCCCCCTGCAATCTGTAAGACACATTCACCCCATCCTCTGATGGAGTTTCGTCAAAGGTCTCCGGCTGTATCCGCTCTGTGTCCAAAGGGCTATCTCATTTTTCCGTTCCTAAAGTATCCATTCAAGCAGGAAACGGCAATGACCGGAAAAACTTATTGATACTTCTCCCAAATCAAACCCCCTATTGGGAAAAAACGGGCAAAATTCCCAATAGCCCCAAATAAACCTTCCTCAAAAACCCTGATTCAGAATTCGTACTCAGTTAAACCTACAAATTAGGATTCTCTCTAGCTTTCATGGAACGGTAGCTTTAGCTACAATTGCATCTGAATTACTGATGTAACGATGCAGTTATACTAGTCTGGTTATTCATGCAAGGGAGAGAGGACACAACATCTAGCGTTACACGGCGTGGTGAACACGCTAGCTTGACCTTGAATATTGATGGTCCTTACTTTCCACTTGTTAAATTTCGTAAAGCGTTAGATAGCTTCATTGACTTGCTGACAGAGATTGATCGAGAAACTTCAGATAACGGCAGTATCACAATCGAGTGGGCAATTGAATCAATCCGCTCCGGGAGTATTCACATTACAGCCGTTGCTACACCTGTCAACGAGGAACTTTACCAAGAAAGACCTAGCCAGGTCATCGAAGTCGTATCGCAGGGCATTGACCAACTGCAAGAAGCCCCTGTTATTCCAGAAGGTTTTAGCGAGGCTGCTCTTAAATTTACGAAAACGTTTGGCGAGTTGATTAACCCAGACGATTTTGCAGAAATTCGGTTTGGTAGCAATGGGTGGGCAAGGAATATTGCCCCTCGACTTGCGGGAAACGTTGACGAAATCACTAAGACGACTCAAAAATATTACGGTTCTTTGGAAGGAACACTAGTTTCTATCAGCTTATCTGGACGGCAAACGCTGGGCATTCGCAGCACTATCGAAGGTAAGACCATCCGCTGCTACTTCAAAGACGATATGTTTGAGACGGCAAAAGAGGCTTTGGGACAACGAGTTTATGTGTTCGGCTTAATTCGGCAGCGATCTCATGGACCTAAAATTAACATTCAAGTTGACGAGCTAAGAATCATTCCACCTAAAGAGCAAATGCCGTCAGTGAGCGAGATTTTAGCCAGGTTGAGAGGTGCAGGGTGACCGATATTCCTCTTCATTACATTGATTCTGGCGTTTTCTCTGGCTTTTTAAACGGCGAAGCTGAACCAGAAAACTTTACTGAGTGTGAAATCGTCATTCGTGCTGCTGAACAAGGGCTAATCCGCGCTTTTACCTCTGCATTGACAATGGGTGAGGTCATTTATATCAAACCCGCTCCCGGTAAAGAAGCATTTGAGATCGAACTTCAAGAACAAATTATTTCTGACCTGCTTAATAGTGTTTGGTTAGAGCGCGTCAGTTTTGAGCCTGATATGGCTGAGATTAATCGTTATTTGCTAAGAACATACGGAGAAGGTAAGGGCAAACGCGCTTTAAAGCCTCTGGACTCCATACATCTAGCAACTGCAATCCGTATGAAGGTTGACTATTTTGACACCATTGATGATGAGTTGATTAAGCGTCTTCCAAAATCTGTGAGTTATCCGCCCCGCTACCCAAAGCCCGTCATCATCCAAAGACCTTTTGTAGACCAATTCCAAATGGGAATGTTGTAGAAAAGGCTACTTTAACCCCAGTTTCGCCAAAACTGCTGCCAGTTCTTCATCTGCCTTTTCCCGCGTCTGCTTTGCCTGCTCTAAATCTTGTAGAATTTCAGCGATCGGGCGATGCACTGTTTTTTCGCTCACATCAACAAACTGTGAAGGACTGAGGTTATAGTCTGCCTCTTTCGCCTCATCCAGCGTCACCACACGGCTGAGTTTATCTCGCGTTTCCCAGGCATGGTACACCTCACTGGCGATTGCAATGCCCTCATCCGTCAGTCGATTCTTCGGCTTCTCCTTCACAAAGTAATTCGACGCATTCACCAACAAAAACTGCTGCTTCCGGCTCTCTGGCTTATCTCGATGCAGCAACAGAATAATGCCCGGTGCTGTCGTGTTATAAAACAGGTTCTCCGGCAGCAGAATCACGCCCTCAATCCAATCATGGTCGATAAACGCCTGCCGAATAGTCTTCTCTTTATTGGAGGACTTGCTCCCCGATCCTCGCGAAACTGCGCCCGTATCCAACACGATCGCGGCTCGTCCCCCTTCCTTCAGTGCGGCAAAGATATGCTGTACCCAACCCCAATCGGCTGAAGATTTGGGGGGTGCCCCGGCTTCAAACCGCTTCCAGGCATCATTTTCATAAAAAGTCGGCGTGTAATTATCCTGGTTCCACATTGGATTGGCTACCACATAATCAAACCGCCGCAAGCCAGAATATGCTCCCAGTCCTGGATTCAGGAACGTATCCCCGATCGCCAGCCTTGCATCTGCATAGTCGTGCAAGATCATGTTCATTTTGGCGATCGCGTAGGTGGTGGGGTTTAACTCCTGCCCAAACAATCGTGGTCGCCTGCTTAACTGGTCAGGATGCTCCCGCTCAAACCGGAGTCGAATTTTGATCAAGAGCCGCGCCGAACCACAGGTGGGATCGTAAGCTTCGGAGTAAGGTTCAGCATCAATCAGCCCTGCAATTAACCAACCCACCTCCGGCGGAGTCAAAAACTCACCCGCACTTTGCCCCTGCCCTTCCGCAAACTTGCGGAGCAAATATTCATACGCCTGCCCCAACACATCCGGCTCCACATCCTTTAAACCCAGCCGATGCCGACTGATCACCTCGATCAACGCACTCAAGCGATCGTCATCTAGCACCCGCTGACCACTCTGCCGCTCATTAAAGTCCCGCACATCTAGCACACCCTGAAGATCGGGGTTCAGTCCGGTAATCCCCGGTTTTTCCTGCTGCACATCTCCGCGCATCACCGCCGTTAAAAACTGTCCTAATGTCCCATCGGCTGGATGATTCCGAATCGCATCCCACCGATACTCATGAGGAATATAAAACCGCACAATACCTTTACGCCCGTTTTGCAACGCATCTTGATGATCCTCCCGAATGACCTCACGGGCAATTTCCTCATCGCCAAACTCCTCTACCTTCTCCGCCAACTCATCATCAAACACATCTGAGAGCCGTTTGTAGAAGATGAGCGGCAGAATGAAATCTTTGAATTTGGGTGCGTCCGTTGCTCCTCGAATGGCACAAGCCGCATCCCAGAGCCACGTTTCTAAAGTCGAAATATCTAACTTGGATGGAGTCTCGGACAACTGCCCATCAGGTTCTCCTACAACCAATTGAGATTCATCTTTCTTCCGCTTCCCGCGTGGCATGGGTCTAGTTCCTCAACGTGGGCAATACCAATTCTGGAATTGAAGCACATTTGGTAGAACACGGACACTGTGTTCCATCAAGGAACATTTTTTAGGCTGCTGTTGCTTCGGAGCGAATTAACCAAAACTTACCATCCACATCGGAGCGAATGCCATAGCCCAGTTTGAGGACGGCAGACTTGTGGGGATTCCAGGACTTCCAACCAAACTGCTGACAGATCTCAGCCTTAGTGATGCCCTGACTCAGCAGTTGAGCCAGTTTCACAATGTCGTCACCCGGTTTGTAGGATGCGATCGCAGGTTGGGGCGCAATATAAATCTCTTTAGAACGCTTCGTTGAAGGCTGAGTAGTGGTTTCATCCCCTTGCACTTCCTCAACGACAGCAGGAATTATTTCAATGTCCTCTACTAAGTCTTGAATCAGTTCATTCACCACTTCTATTTGACTTAACCGCTCCGCAGATTTGATATGAATGATCTTATTCGTACTTAGATTTTTAGCTTCCCACCCACCAGAACGATGTCTACGAAGAATCAAAACTTGAACTAACTGATTTGCAACTTTCGTGTTGTAGGTGTTTCCGATTTTAACTTGATTCCCTTTCATAACTTTCTCCTGGTTGCTTGTTAAATCCATTCTAACCCGTCATATATAAAGGGTTATACTATTTTTAAGGCGGTCGAATGAAATTTAAGTAAAGAAACCCATGATATATAATGGGCTGTATTCACTCAGAGTGACCTATGAGCCAGAAGCCCAGAGGGGATATTGCGACTCGGTTTAAGCCCAAGCCAGATTCATTGGCAGCAAAACCGATTAGTGTGTATTTGGAAAAGGCTGATGATGAAGTGGTGCGATCGCTGCCCAATCGGTCAGAGTGGTTACGCAACGTGATTCACAATGCCCTGGTTGCGGAGGAATTGATTCATGATTGAACCTGTGTGGGCACAACAACCGGAGGAGCCGGATCGGTGGTATGGCAGGTTCCATCGCTACCTGTTGATGGGGAGTGGGCGCTCTTTGTTGGGTTGTGTTCATGCTGAAGAAAAAGCCGCAAAAAGCCCAAAAAAGCCTTCTAAAACGGTGCCGGGTGCGTGGAAAGTGGCGGCTGAGCAGTGGCAATGGATTTATCGGGTGCAGGAATGGGACGCTTGGCAGTGGCAGCAGGAGGAAGTGATTTGGCAAGAACGCCGCAAGCAGTGGCGCGAACAACAGTGGGATCTGGCACAACGGATGAAGGAACGAGCAGAACGAATGATGAGTTTTCCACTCTCTCGTAAAACGGTGCAAGAGGGGGATCAGCCCGCCATTATTGAACCGACTCGCTGGTCTCAACGAGATGCGATCGCTTACCTCAACCTGGCGAATGCGTTTGTCAAAGAATCTGCCAACATCAGCCAAACTCAGCTTTTTGATGCCATGCAAACCTTGATGCAGGCAGGCATGGCAACACCGGAACAGGCGGCAATTATCAAGATGGGTGTGGAATGGATGCAGCGATCGCTACGGGAGGTGCGAGATGGCAAACTGGCGGACGATGACACGATTGGCGGATCAGATGCTGCGGGAGAAGGCTGACCAGCAGTTTGAACCGACCATTTTCGATGACTTTAAGAAATGGCAAGCTGAAACCTGGCAGCCCTACTGGAAGGAGATCAAACAGGAACACGCTGTGTTGGATGAGGAACAGCTCAAGGGCATCCGGTTTAAGTGTGGGTTGAAGACGGTGCAGGGTAATTACATTAGGCTGGAAAATGCCCATCTTCATGAGATTCAGAATGTTCCGGTGCCCGGTAAATCCTATTGCGTCCATCCCCGTTATCTGACCACCCACGACCCAGCCGCCGCAGACCCGGCAATGGTGTTCATGCTAGAAGCGATGCACCAGTTTAAGGGCGATAAGTTTGTGTTGAAGCACTGTCCTGAAATCCGTGAGGAGTTACGTCAACTGCGCCAGTGGCAGAAGACAGCAACGATGGTGCAAATCATCGAGAATTACTCACTATCCCACCTGCTGTACGCGCGATCGCCCCGTTTCCGTCACTTCATCGACACATACATGGATTTGGGCAACTACCGGGATCGAATCAGAGGACAGATTCAATCCACTGCTGCACGTCACTTGCCACCGTTCTTTACCCTTCAAATTGTCGAATAACACACTGTAGAACAAATTGGTTTTCGCCGTTCATCTATTCCGTAATCAGGGAATTCTACCAATAGGTTCAATCAGAAAGGACTTTATTTATGGGTTTATCCATGCGATCGAGTGCATTGCTTACCGCCACTATTTGCACTGCACTTACAGCCTTACAACCTGCTTTTGCACAAAATACCGCCCTCCCGATGAGAATCTCGACGGCTGAGGAAACCTACAACCTCACGGTTCCTGATACGAATACAACTCGGTCTGCTTACGGCGGCAAGTTGCGAATATACGATGTTCATATCGCCAAGATGTTTGAAGTGACTCATCATATGTGTCAGATGGGGCGAATTAGTGGAGAAACAACCTGGTCTTACATGGCTGACAATGGCGCAGCGAATATGGGGCGATTTCGGATCAGTTGCCGCCTTGCGTCTGAAATCGCTGCATCCTATGGACTTGGAAAAATGGAAAGCACCACAATCTTCTTCAGTGGAGAAGAAGGGCAAAACTCAAGCAGCAGAACAGGTGGAATTCCGATTCTGAACCTGACTGGAGCCAAAGTAGACCGATGGATGGGCTTTACTCGTAATTTTCGTCCAGCACAGTAGGAAGCAAAAATGCAATTACTCAAACAGTTTGGCTTTGTTAGCTTGTCTTTGATTAGCACAATAATTATTGCTACTCCTGGATTCACTGAAATGTGTCGGTTTACCGGAATGGGAATAGGAGACACTGGCTTTTTGATCAGTCGAGAGCCTGGTAGTCCCATTAATGTGAGAGATAGTGCTAGTCGTAATGCCTATGCCCGTCATATTGGTTACTCAGGCGATCCAATTGTCATTTTAGCGAAAGTTTGCGATGAGGAAGGCTACAACTGGTATCGTGTGCAGTTTCGCAAATCTGGTGCCAAAGGTTGGATTCGTGGTGATTTCATCCATGACGATCGCTATTGAATACATTCATAGCAGTTGGACTGTGTAAAAAGCCTTGCCTCGTCGCCCAGTCATACCATTGGCTTGCTTCATTTCGATTGGGCGCTTTTCCCTCGTAGCCCATCAATATCAGACCCGCTAAGTTATTGGCAGCCAGCCCATTTCCTTGTTCTGCCGATCGCTGATACCAGTCAGCCGCGATCGCACTATTTGCTTGAACGCCTAACCCAAGCTGATACATACAGCCCAGGATACACTGAGCCTCATCGCTGCCCTGGTTTGCCAGGGGTGTCAGGATAGTCAGCGCATTGTGATAATTCTGATTCTCAAAGGCAGCAATACCTGCGGTTAGGTCAGTCATGAGCAAGAGGGATGGCTTGATAGGTGGGTGATAGTATTTTAGCGAAGGGATTTTAGGGCGATTGCTCATGTCCTCCACCAGCATTGTTCATCCATCCTATTACTTGATTGTTCGACGTGAGGGCAACACCTGGTTTTTCAAAGCCGGGGGCAAAGTCTTCTACAATCCGCTTAACATTCCTGTTTCCCTGGATTTGACGAATCGGTTGGAGCGGTACGGTGTAACTGCTGCAAAAGTAGCGATCGCACTCTTTCGGTTACAGCTTGGGAAACCGAGCTATTACCTGGTGAACTTGAGAGATAAATACTATTACTTCTGTGGCCAAGAGTGGAGCGATGTCCGAAGTACCTTACAGGAATTAGGGATCGGACGACCCGATCCTTTAGAGGAATCATGAATCCTCAGCGATCGTCCTTTTCATACAGGTGCAGTCCTAACCCAAACTTGGCAGCAGCGCGGCGGAATGCCATACTCTCAGCGTTGGAAGAGGGATCACCATAAGCCAACTCAACTCGCTTGGTGATGGGATTGCCCTGCTCATCCTTCACAACTTTGCCATTCTGCTTCATTGGTTTGTCCTCCTTCAATAACTCCGTTCCCGTTGCCTCGCGGGTAAAAGTACCCTCTTGAGCGTGGAGGGTCAGACGGTAGGTAACAAAGAGGCGATCGCGGGTGGTGTGCATCTGCGTAACCGTTCCTTCCCAACCGGGAGCATAGTAATCGAGTAACTTAGCTACGGTGTACCAGGGAATGTAAGTCAGTGTTGCACCGCCCTGTTGACGAGTATCGAGAAAGCGATCGGGGACAGGTTTAGCAAGATCAGCGAGGATGTCTGCGATCGCCCGTTTGAAAGGTTTGAACAATGGCTTGTCGATCGCAGATTCAGAACTCGGTCGGGTCAAAGTAGCTTGGTTCATGATGACGATGGGGAAGGAGAAGGATTAAGGGTGGTGAGGGGTTTAGCCCCTCACTCATGGAATTACTTGATGCGAATGGATTGCTGTCGCTCACCCAAGCGAGCAAAGTCTAATTCTTGCCCTGTTTCCAACGCCTCGCGAATGGCATCCTTATCCGGCTCCCGAATCACTTTGACGTACTGAGGAGGAAAGTCATCAATAGGCATCTCATCCAGTAAGAGGGGAGCTTTGCCGCCGTTGTTTGCCAGCGTTAACCGATACCGAGCCGTTTCAATGGTCGTGTAGCCATGTTGGGCAAAGAACCATTGCAGCATCGCCTTAAGCGATCGCATCTTCCCCTCATCAGTTTGGGTACGATTGATCAACCGTTTTGCTTCATTACGACGAGCTTCAGCACGGGCACTGAGATCCGAGATCAAGGCAGCATAATTGTCCAGCTTGCGATCGCGCTCCTCTCGATGCTCCTCCTTCAACTCCTCAAACCAGAGTTTTAATTCCTCCGCCTGCTCCTGCGGCAAGCCTTCTAGGTTCTCCAAATCTGCTTCCAGTTCCAGCAAATCTTGGGAAATATCAATCAATGTCCGACTCATAGTCTCGATCCTCGTGATTTTGTTTGTGAAGGGTTCCCCAGTTACTCCGACTCTGGGGATAGCCTGGATGTCTTTAAGGCTCATCTCTTTCCTTGTTACCCTCAATATACCACGTATATATTGAAATATCAATTAGCCACACGTAGATTGATATATTAATCTGAGACGGTAAACGAAATAGAGAATCCGGGGTAGATTGGAGGATGCCGATATGGTGTTAGCCGTGCCCAGGAAAAAGAGCGAGTACAAGCCAGGAGAGCATCCTCACTCCCTAGAAAATCTCTCAAAGCGAGAGCCAATTTATGGTGAGAAGAAAAAGCGACGAGAGTTAACGGTGACTGATGAAGGCTGGGAAGGGGCGAAGCAAGTCGCGAAAGAGATGGGATGTTCGAGCCTGTCCGACCTGATCGAAAAGCTTGGTCGTCGCATGATTGAGCTACAAGAAAAATAGCGCTGTAAATCTTACTAAAAACCGTGAAAGTCAGTCCCAACCAGGGCTGGCTTTCTTCTTTTTACCCCGTATTAATTGACTTTTCATAATGCACGGGATATATTGAAGATGTGAGATACGAAACGGGTAGAGCACAAGCCGCAAGGTAGGTAAAGCCCCGGAAGCAGATTCTCTAATTTGTCCACCTCTTCACCAACAAAAATCACACCATGAAAAATACCTCTTTTGCTGTCTTCATCAAACCCTTTCAGCAAGCCGTTCCCGGTAGTGCAATCGCTCACCTCAAAGCAGGTTTAGATGTGCGGGATCTGGAATACCTGACGGTGAATCCTCATCGTTCCCGTCCTGAAACCCTGGCGCAATTCCATCAACGCACCACCGGAACTCCTTACACCGGGAAGTACGGGCACATCTCTATCGAGTAGTTTGCAGACCTGGGTATGTCCTTAAACTGCCTGGTAGCCGTCCTTTCACACACAAAAATCACATTATGAACGCGATCGCTCAACTGAATGACCAACTCCGTCAGGGAGATTCACGCCTCGGTAAATGGGTGTTGACCATGCGGGTTAGTTCTTTGCCTGCTGATCAAAAAGCCGCTCTAATCCAACAGGTGCAGAAGTTTGACAACTTTACCCCAGAGAACGACCCCCATAGTGAACATGACTTTGGCAGCGTTGAACTCGATGGAGAGCGGTACTTCTGGAAAATTGACTATCCCGATGCTCAGATGGGTGCCCACTCCATTGACCCATCCAGTCCTAACGCCACTCGGCGAGTCTTAACCCTAATGCACTCTTCTGAGTACTAACTTTCCATCTCCCTTCACAAACAAGGAATCACACCATGCTAATTAACTGCGAACCGTCTGAACGGTATGCCGTTGAATCCCAACTGCTGTCGCAAGACCTGTATGACGATGGCGTAACCGACGGCAGCGATGGCACTCCTCCCAAACATCGAGGTAGTTTGGAATACCTGCAAGGGTATGCCGATGGGTGCCGCATGGCATTTGAACGGGTCAACAAACTGCTGGCAGAATTTCAAGCCGAAACTGCCTGGGTGGACGAGTTCTGAGGAGCAGGGATGGCTTACCTCTACATGGTCAAGCTGTCCCGTCCGCTCGGAACCTCCCGCCACCAAGCCTCACTTTACCTGGGGAGTTGTATCGACATTAACCAACGGATGCGCGAACACAATGCCGGGATCGGGGCGAAGATGCTGAAGGCAGCGGGTGAGCAAGGCATCTCTTATCACCTCTGCCGGGTGCTGGAGGTTCCCACCAGTCAGGATGCCAGACGGCTTGAAGCGAAGTACAAACGTTGGAAGAACAACACCAAAGTCATGAACTGCCGCAAACTTTGGCAGTCCCAATAAAAGAGGGGCAAGGAATCACTCCCCAGCCCCTTCACAAACAAAAATCACACTTTCATCCTAGCCGACCCATGCCGAATTTCACACCGTCTCACTATCAGCAAGCTATTTTTGATTGGATTACGAATGGTCGCGGCGATGCGATCGTCAATGCTGTTGCTGGCTCCGGTAAAACCACGACGCTGATCCAGGCTTCCCAACGACTCAAAACCTCTCGCGCCTTATTTGCAGCATTCAATACCCACATTGCCAGAACCTTAAGCGATCGCATTCCCACCATGACCTGTCGCACGATTCACAGCCTCGGCAATCGCTGTGTATCTCGCTACCTGGGGCGAACGGTGTTGGATGACAGCAAATACCGTCATTTATGTCGGGATACGACGTTATCGCTCCATGCTCAATTGGTATCCCATTATGCCCAACAGTTACAGGAGTGGGCAAAAGCCGGGGCAGATCCTGATGAAGAACCGGAACCCGTCCCGAAACAGGACGATGTGCAAGGAGCGATCGCGCAACTGGTTCACTTCACACAATGCACCCTGACTGATCCGGGTGATAGAAATGCAGTGCTGAACATGTCTGAGCACTTTGGGTTAGAGGTGCCTTATCCAAATGTGATCATTCCCGCGATCACGACCATTCTGGAACAGGGACAAGACCTGGCCCGGAACGACAAAATTATCGACTATGCCGATATGCTCTACCTGCCCTACGTCTGGGATCTCAAACCTCAGACCTTTGAGTGGGTGTTTGTCGATGAAGCTCAAGATCTCTCAGCCGCCCAATTGCATCTCATCCTCAAAGCGCGGGCGAGGGGTGGACGAATGTTGTTAGTCGGTGATCCACTGCAAGCGATTTACGGTTTTGCTGGGGCGGATTGTGAATCATTCAACCGGATCAAAGAGACATTGCAGGCTCAAGAATTGCCCCTCTCCATCTGCTACCGCTGCCCGGTGAAGGTGTTGGAACTGGCAAAGAAGATCGTGCCCCAAATTGAAGCAGCACCGGATGCCCCTAATGGCAAGGTAGAAACGATTAAAGAATCGAAACTGCCGGAAGTCGTCAAGGAAGGGGATCTAATTCTCTGTCGCTTAACGGCTCCCCTGATCAGCCTGTGCATTGACCTGATCACCCAACGCATCCCAGCCCGAGTCCGTGGGCGCGATATTGGCAGAATGTTGACGGCAATTGCCCGTGAGGTGGCACAACTTCCCGGCTTCACCTTCCGTCAGTTTGGCGAGTTCCTGGAAGAGTACCGGACCAACCGCATCGTTAAGCTGAAACAACGATCCAATTCAGAATCGCAGATCGAGAGCTTCAGCGATCGCGTGGATGGCGTAAAAGCCTGCTACGAAGCCTTCCACTGCAAAACCTTAGAAGCTTTTTGTATGGAAATTGAGGGGTTATTCAGTGACGATCGCCCATCAGTCATTCTCTCCACCGTCCACCGCGCCAAGGGATTAGAGGAAGAGCGAGTCTTCATCCTCTACCCCGACAAGTTGCCCCTAATTTGGGAGAATCAACAGCCCTGGGAACTGAAACAGGAAATGAACCTGAAGTACGTAGCACTGACCAGGGCAAAGGCTGAACTGATCTTTGTGGTGGTGGATTGATAATTTGTAGTTGAACGCTCAATCTAAAATTCTTAAACTTCCATTCAAGAAAGCAGTACAAATCTACTGAATCTTTCAAGATGTTCAACTAATGATATTTCCTCACAGCAATGAATACGTTTTTCAGTCTTGCCGGATTGTTGCTCGGTTTTGCAGGCGCAGTCTTTGCCTTTCTTGATAGTTGGCGCACTGGTTCAAGATTCAGTAGTCGGGGAGTCAAACTTGGATATGAGCAATCGTTGAACACCTGGTTTTGGCGTTATTGTGGACAAATCGGTTTTGGATTACTGGTCATTAGCTTTTTGCTTCAGCTTGTTGCTATGAACACTCAGGAATATCCAAATTTAGAAAACAACAGAGGAATACTGAGTACCGTATTTGACCCGCGTACTCTGATCAGCCTTCTTGCGGCACTCATTTCAGCAACATCAGTAGGATTAACAGTCAAGTTTTGGTTAGCCAGTAATCGACCAATCGTATCTGTGGCTGTAGTCACGGATGAACCGGGAAATGTTATGACTACGTTTAATTTAGTCGTCCACAATTCTGGAAATCGACCAGCCTTGAACGTTCGACTCTTCGCATCTAAGGATGCCCTAAATGCGATTATGCATCCTGATGCAAAACAGTCAATTATCTCGATGGTCTATGACTGCTTTTCCGAACAGGGTGTAATTCCTTTGCTGTTGAATGGGGATGCTGTTAGCAATGGATTTGGCGGAACTAGCGATCGCGAAGGACAACAAGGATTAATTTATGGGTCTAAAATACCTGTATCAATTACCTATTCCGATCTTGATGGGCGTAACTATCAATCTCATCAGATGTTAGTTGTCAAAGTCTCTCATGTCTTTGCGGGTAGCTTTTGGAGTCCAAGTCAGAAAAGTTCAAGATAGTTAGTAATTAATACCTTTGGGATGATTGCACTTGGTCAACCTTGGCAAGGTTTTCGAATAGAGCGATCGCGCTTTCTTCGATACTCTTGGTAAGATTTCTGAGCTTCTTCCTCATTTACCCCAGTCACCCCAGTCACTTGATGCTCTGGCTTACCGAGGTTCGTTTGAGTCAGGTCAATCGCGCGAGCGGTCTTTTCTTGCCATTCTGTTTGGCGTTGCTCCGCTTTCTCTTCCTGTCGTTCCCAGCAGCTCTTTTTCTTCGGCTGCTTGCAGTTGGGCTGTTCGGATGTCAAGATACACTCTCCCGGTAAACGCGATGCCTTATCTTTAGGATTTACCCAAACCGGAGAAAACTATCATTCATCAACCTGTTTCTTTGTCCACTCCAGAAATTGCTAAACTCGTTAGCCTGATTTAGAGTTCCCCAGATATGCTCACAATGACATCCAGATACAATAGGGAGCAGAGTTAACGCAATGGCACCATGACGACTTCTTCCAACATTCGACAGCGAGCAAAGGAACTGGTTGACCAGTTATCGGGTGATTCATTAACTCAAGCAGTCGAGTTTATGGAACGACTCAGAAACCCTTCATTAGAAACCTTAAATAGTGAAGAAACCAGCCAAGAGCGATCGCTGCTTGAGATCATTCAACGCCGATTATCCAGAGAAGAGCAAGTTCGACTCACTAATCTAAGGCAGAAGCAGGACGAGGAAACCCTGACCGATGAGGAACACCAGGAGTTACTCACCTTTGTAGAACGAATCGAACAGCAAGACGCGGAGCGAGCAGCCGCATTAGTGCAATTAGCAAAACTGCGCCAGGTTGACCTAAAAACGGTGATTGCCGAATTTCTACCGTCCAGATTGCCGAATGCCTCCTGATAAAATTTCGGCAAGTACTCGACGGGTTGTTGCTGCCAGAGCCGCCGGGTATTGCGAATACTGCCGATGTCCCGAACAACTGGCAACGGAAAGCTTCACGGTAGAACACATCACACCTCGTGCCCTGAGCGGTGACAATACCTTAGAAAATCTTGCCTGGAGTTGTTTTGGTTGTAATAGCTTTAAGCACACCAAAACTCAAGGAACTGATCCGGATACTGGTGAGCAGGTGCCATTATTTCATCCTCGACAGCAGCGATGGCAGGATCATTTTCAGTGGAGCGAAGATAACACACTGATAATTGGCATGACAGCTTGTGGGCGTGCAACGGTAGACGCATTGAAGTTAAACCGAGCTGGGCTGGTCAACTTGCGTAATGTGCTGGTTCAAGTTGGGTTACATCCCCCCGATGAACAGTAAGTTCAATAGGAGCAAAAGGAATGGGGGATTTTCCGGGATGATTTAGCGCTTTTTTGGGTGTGATTTGGGTGTAATCATTTTTCAAAAATGCTACAGATCCCATGAAATAAGAATAGTGAAAAGCTTCCCAAGCTTTAGTTGCGAGTTCGATTCTCGCTACCCGCTTCAAGCCATATCCTTTAAACATTTATTTGTCAGTTTTAAACATTTAGTGACCAGTTCTGACGAATAAATAGGGCTTTTCAGCCTTTTTCAGCTTGCCGCACCTATTTCTTGTGTGACCAACACAGTTTTAAACATTTAATGTCCAATTCCGTCTTTGGTCTTCTTGGAAAGCTTTCGTTTCTTTCAACCCTTTGATTAATGCATAGAGATTAGCTAAACAAAGACTTGATAATGCCAACTTTCATCTGAAGCTGAAAGGGCGCAAACGCCCTAAGCTTCGGTTTATTGCCAGCCGCAAACAGGCTCTTTCAACCCATCTGAAGCTGAAAAGGCGTTTGCGCCGCCTTGAAGTAGCCCAAACCTTGTTTGGGACAGTTCTTTCAACCCATCTGAAGCTGAAAAGGCGTTTGCGCCCTGTCAAATATTGATCATTATATTTAGAGTCTGCGCCCTTTCAACCCATCTGAAGCTGAAAAAGCGTTTGCGCCCTGATTTTCTCTGTTTCCAGTTTTCGACCCTTCTGGTCCTTTCAACCCATCTGAAGCTGAAAAGGCATTTGCGCCTGGCGCGTCTCTTCGATCCCGGTGCCTGTGTTGAGATGCTTTCAACCCATCTGAAGCTGAAAAGGCGTTTGCGCCTTACGTCGAATACGGTCGTGTGGGTGAGACGCGCCAACTTTCAACCCATCTGAAGCTGAAAAGGCGTTTGCGCCTTACGTCGAATACGGTCGTGTGGGTGAGACGCGCCAACTTTCAACCCATCTGAAGCTGAAAAGGCGTTTGCGCCTCTGGCGGCTTAAGTCCTTACACAGCCAATCTCTTCACAGCTACTTTGCCAAACATTGCTAACTTTTTATTCTTTTGGGAGAAAGAAATAAATAATTAATTCAAGAATCCTTGAAGGCAATAAGTAGCAGGAGTTTTACTTTTGGCAACCGTCCTAGAGTTTTTGCCCTTGCTTCAGTTTGCCAAAAATCATAGATAGGGTTCCTCCTTGCTCGGAGGCCATTTAGTAGCTGCCCGTACACGTACTCCTGTATCCTCGTAATTAGTGGCAGTGCAACCACAATTACGAAAACATGACTTCCTGGTGTTAGGTGCGACTCTACACCGTATCTGTAAAGCAAGCTTCACAGAAGAAGGGGACAACCAACAGGGGCGGAAAGTAATTAAACTGCCCTGCACTTTACATCTACTCTCCGAGGAGATCGGTGCACTATTGAGATGATATTATCTTATCGAGGTACAAAACTTGGTAACGCTCATAACATTCAAGTGGCATGGGCTGATGTGGCAACTTGTGTAGCTTTTTGCTGCGGTTCTTCTTGAAGAGGTTGTCGCCCAGTTATGACTATAATTCCTTCTCTAGAAGCTCGATCTCGGATGCATTGAACTAAGCGACTGTAGCTCCAACGGTGAATGCTGTTACGAAATTGTTTGGCATATTGATCCCACGGACAACAGTCTTCCTCCTTACGTGAAGTATTAATATAAATGGTGTTACGCAATTGCTTAGTATATTGATCCTGCAATTTTTTTTGGGCTGGATATTTACGTTTGGCTCTTGCCTGAATATCACTCTCAAGTATTTCTCGAATGTGTTTTAGGTCAGGGACAGCAATGCTTCCTGCACGCCACTTGATAGCAAGTTGAACTAGCCTAGATGCCAACAGACGTTCAACATGAAGTCCTAGATTTGACTCTGAATCACTTTCTTTGTAATACCCCTTTTTGTATTCTTCTGGTTGCTTGAGTAAGTTCCGTTGTTGCCGGAAATGCAATTTGTTGACTAATCGCCAACGTTCGAGCTTGAGTTGAAGGATACTACGATTGCCACATTTTGTTTTTATATTTTTCACTGTTAAAAGTTGCTTAGCGTCTTGGCAATTGAGCGTGTTTCCCGTCTGAAGATCAACAATACAAGCCGTAAGGGCAGTTTGAGGGTTAAAGCTGAGCTTCACTGTTATCAAGGGATTTCCTTGGTAACGGTTAGCACTGGGACGAGGAGGTGCAGGGTTATCTAACCGAGAAAGAGTTGATTGCAAACGTTTGACATACGATCGCTGGTTGTCCGTCAAGTCTAGTTCTTGAAGTTGCTCCTCAGTGAGTGACTCTCGCCCTTTGAGCTTTTTGAGCGTTTCCTGCTTCGTTTGTTGTCTTACTTCCTCAGTCCCTTCAACTGTTAATAAGTGGGTATCAATGTTGCAGTGTAAGTAAAGGCGATGGGTTTGCCAAGGCTTGGACTCAAAAGACTGAGAGTGATTTTTTGAATCTGATTTATGATGACGACTTTGAATATCAGGACGCCAAATTAGTTGAGCAGATCTCAAGACAAACAAGGCTTGGGAGAAGCGTTCTTTTTCAGGAGTTTGGAAGTGAAGTTGGTAGTCAGTTAGAAATTAGCGGAAAATCGGTAACTGACGGCGATCGCACTGAATCTTGAAAACTGCATTCTTTAATCCTTTGAAGCGAACACAGAGCCTATCTGAAGCGCTTTTTATCTTCTTCTTTTTCTTCCGTTTCTTTGCTGCTGCTGGTTCCTGCTTGGGCATGGATTCAACAGTTTGCGAGGCAGAGTTAGGGATCTCAGTTGACCAGATCAAATCATCAGCACTACCAAGGATGATTGGATAGGGCAAGCTATTAAATAGCTCAACCTGCTTCTGCTCTTTGAGACTGATTAGATGCTCATTCGCCTGAGCCGTCTCATCTAAATTAGGCAAAGCAATAGCAGTTAGAAGGCTTTCTAGAAACCTTTCACCTGTGGGGTCTCTTCCTTTGGGCAATTGGCTTTGAAGTTGTTTTTCAAGACGCTCAATTTCAATCTTTTTACTCTCAAGTTGTTGGGTCAAAATTTGTGAATCTTTGTCTTGTTTACTAACAGTAAGGTCATTCTTAAGCAAGTGAATAACGGCTCGTTGTTCCAGAAGATTTTCCGTAGTGCCGAATCGATTAAGCAAAAACCCAAGTAGTGTACTTCCAGATTTTGACTATCTTTGAGCTGTCCATCGACCAAATTCGTATCCTAATTCTTCTAGTTCTTTCTCGATTGTTTCTAGAAGTATTTCTATATATTTATCTGTAACTTTTGTATGATTTCCCTTCATCCTCTCATCTTTGAGACTTTCGAGCTTGTCAGGATCACCATGAATGCACCAATAAGAGACTTTATTGATTG
>JANRIS010000054.1:0-115726 GCA_033764685.1 Leptolyngbyaceae cyanobacterium bins.349 | reverse complement strand
ATGCTGGTAGCCATTTTCGCCCTCACCCTAAATCCCTCTCCCACCAGGAGAGGGACTTCCGATCCGGCACCTCTTCTCCCTAAGGAGAAGAGGTTGGGGGATGAGGGCAATGGCGATGTTCATGCCACATGACCCACTAGTGGTCTGTCAAGACTGTTTTGCTGGGTTGAAAACCCTCAAAACACTTGATAGTTGGGTTTTGTAGATTTGAGTTAGCCCTCAAATCTATCCTGATCGACTACTAGTGTTCCGTCAGGAAAATTTTGACGGGTCGAAGACCCGCAAAATTTAACCCTAATCAACAACCTGTATTTTGGCTGCCCGTCAATGATTGATTGACTTACCACTAGTGATCATTGAGACTGTTTTAAGGGATTTTCAATAAAACACCTGAAAAATGAATGTTGTAGATTTGCGCGATCGCTAAATCTGCCCTGATGGGCTACTACGCTGTGACGAATTGCGTTTGGTCAAGGTGAATGTTCGCCTGCCCCTAACAGAATTTGAGGTTGTGGGATGATTTTTATTGGGTTCAACCTGCCCAATCATTCCCAGGAGCATCATTCCAGCCAGAATAAGAGGTAGTTTAAAGAAATCTCTTATCTACGGCTTTAAGATCTCCGCTATGAAATTCAGCGAAGAATTTGAGTTATTACTGCGGGCACGCTATCCCCTGATCTACATTCCAACGCAAGAAGAGGAACGAGTAGAGGGTGCGATCGCCCATAGTGCCAAGCAACAGGGCAACCGCTCAGTTTATATTTGGGATTTTGTGGATGGTTATCAGGGGAATCCCAATGATGCCGGATTTGGTAAACGCAATCCGCTCCAGGCGCTGGAATTTATTGAAAAAATTCCGGCTACCGTCCCAGCAGTATTCATCTTGCGCGACTACCATCGGTTTCTAGAAGATGTGTCTGTCTCCCGCAAGCTAAAAAACTTAATGCGATCGCTCAAGTCGCAACCTAAAAATATTGTCATTCTGTCACCTCAGTTAACGATCCCAGATGATTTAAGCGAAGTTTTGACAGTTGTTGAATTTCCTTTACCAGGTCCGCCCGAAATTCGCAGTGAAATCGAGCGTCTCCTGGGTGCAACAGGGCAAACATTAGAGTCGCGCATGTTAGATGAATTGGTCCGTTCCTGCCAGGGATTGTCAATGGAGCGGATTCGTCGCGTTTTAACCCGAGCGATCGCCACCCACGGTGAACTGCGTCCGCAAGATGTGGATTTAATTTTGGAAGAGAAGCGCCAAACAATTCGCCAGACCCAAATTTTAGATTTTTACCCTACCAACGCCAACATTACCGATATTGGTGGCCTGGATAATCTCAAAGAGTGGTTGCTGCGGCGCGGCGGTTCTTTCTCAGAACGAGCACGACAATACGGCTTACCCCATCCACGGGGTCTCTTGTTAGTGGGCATTCAGGGCACTGGCAAATCCCTCACGGCTAAAGCGATCGCCCATCACTGGCATTTACCTTTACTGCGGTTGGATGTGGGCCGATTATTTGCCGGATTAGTGGGCGAGTCTGAGTCTCGTACCCGCCAAATGATTCAACTGGCGGAAGCCCTTGCCCCCTGCATCCTATGGATTGACGAAATCGACAAAGCCTTTGCAGGCGTGGATAGTCGGGGTGATGCCGGAACGACCAGCCGTGTCTTTGGCACATTCATCACCTGGATGGCCGAGAAAACCAGTCCGGTGTTTGTCGTCGCAACGGCCAACAACATCCAGGCTTTGCCGCCGGAGATGTTGCGGAAGGGACGATTTGATGAAATCTTTTTTGTGGGATTACCAACCCAGGAGGAGCGCAAAGCGATTTTTGGGGTGCATTTAGAGCGACTGCGGCCTCACTCGCTGAAAAACTTTGATCTAGAACGACTGGCCTATGAAACGCCTGATTTTTCTGGTGCGGAAATTGAACAGATGCTAGTAGAAGCGATGCACACCGGATTCAGTCAAAATCGGGACTTTACCACCGATGATATTTTAGAAGCCGCCAGTCAGTTAATTCCCTTAGCCCGCACCGCCCAAGGGCAGATTGAGCAACTGCAAGAATGGGCAGCATCCGGCAAGGCCAGACTTGCATCCAAATACACGCCTCTCAGTAGCCGAATTCAACGTCAATTTCAACAACCAGATTCGTAACAATCTCGATCGCCCCATTTGGGCGCGATCGCTATAGAATTTCCAACATCCTGTTATTGAGTCGTCGTTATGGGTTGGTCCGGATTTTTTAGGGGATTTAGTGCCGTTGTCGTGGCGATCGCGCTGCTCCTGGGTGGGGGCTTTGTCGCCTTCCAATTTGTGGTCTCCCAATTCACGGCACCGCCACCACGACCGACCTTTCCCAATGACAAAGCGGCTACTCCCGTTGCCAAACCTGCTGCCGCTAAGACACCTGCACCTACATCTGTTCCAGTAGCAGCGTCGCCCAAGCCCAGCCCCACGCCAACCCCCAGCCCCAGTCCGACGAATAAACAAGCCCGGATTACGTTAGGTGAGGGCTTAAATGTGCGTCAGGCTCCCAGTGCTGATGCCGAACGAGTTGATGGGGTGGATTACAACGATACGGTGACGATTCTAGAGGAAAGTCCTGATCAGGAATGGCTTAAAGTTCGGATTGCAGGATCGGGGATAGAAGGCTGGATTAAATCTGGCTATACCGAGCCTGTCACACCGGGGACAGCACAGTAGATTCAACGCTCCCGACGCTTCAAATTCTCAACGTTTCAAGGTTGCAGATTGGTTAGGTTTCTATGTGAGTAAGCTGGTTTGATGAAACTGGCCTACTCACATCAAAATTGCGATTTCATTTCAATAAAAAATGCCCCAGACGCACAGACTAAGGCATTTTTTGTTTGATAAAAAACTTTCTACCGATGATGTGGGGAATTAAAGCGATCGCCAGGGGCGTAAATTCTGGTTTAGCATCGGCGATCGCGCCCGGATTCTACAGATATTTTTCTAAAGTGGTAGACAGGGTTGTTTTGGGTACAGCACCCACAACCATATCCACTCGCTGACCCCCCTTAAAGATCATCAGCGTCGGAATACTGCGAATCCCATACTGACTTGCTACCGTTGGATTCTCATCAGTGTTCACTTTTACGACTTTTATCTGCCCTTCGTATTGGGCTGAAATTTCGTCCACAATTGGAGCGACCATCCGACAGGGTCCACACCAGGGTGCCCAAAAATCGACTAAAACGGGTACGTCGCTTTCTAGAACCTCTTGTTTAAAGGTTGCGTCCGTAACTTGTGCGGCTGCAGACATGCTCAAAATCCTTGCCTATACATATTTCACAAGATTCTACCATAGCGGGTCGATTCGCCTTCTCCAACTCTATCTACATATATAGTCACAATTCCTCTATCCAAATTGCTTTAAAAAAGGAACCGCCCGAACAAAGTTCAGGCGGAGTGTGGTGTGAGGAGTGAACGGAAACATGCGTCTCCGCTTCCTTCATTGTAGACGACTGACAATGGATTTCCAGATGTTCTTCCAAAGACCAAACAAAGTTTTAAGAATTTCAGCCAAAAGTGTGCCTTATTAGTCACATAGCTCATTCAAAAAGAGGATTAGGACCTCCTTACCAGCGATAGAGCTATTTCCCCATCCCTAATTGTTGGGCCTTTTGGTAGACTTTTCCTTCGGTCAACAGCGAAGGGGCAATGACCACTTCCACTTGTTGCATTTCTTTAATATCCTTTGCGCCCAGAGTTCCCATGCTGGTTTTTAAAGCACCTAGTAAATTATGAGTGCCGTCATCCAGTTGTGCGGGTCCGCGCAAAATCTGTTCTAACGTGCCAGTGGTACCAACTTGAATGCGTGTGCCACGAGGTAGAACAGGACTGGGCGTGGCCATGCCCCAATGAAATCCGCGACCAGGCGCTTCTTGCGCTCTGGCAAAGGGAGATCCGATCATCACCCCGTCAGCCCCACAGGCGATGCATTTGCAAATGTCGCCGCCGGTAATTAATCCACCATCAGCAATGATCGAAACGTAATTCCCAGTTTCGTTGTAGTAATCGTCGCGGGCCGCAGCACAATCAGCGATCGCGGTGGCCTGAGGCACCCCGACTCCCAATACCCCCCGTGACGTACAGGCTGCACCGGGTCCGATGCCTACCAGCACCGCAGCGGCTCCCGCTTTCATCAAATTGAGGGCAACCTCATAGGTGACGCAGTTCCCCAGGGCAACGGGAATCGGCATTTCCTGACAGAAGTAAGCCAGATCCAGTGGCGTAATTGTTTCAGGCGATAGATGAGCCGTGGAAACGACGGTGGCCTGCACAAAGAAGAGGTCGGCTCCGGCTTTGGCGACTATATCACCATACTTCATGGCAGCCACTGGGGTAGCACTGACGGCGGCAATGCCACCTTGAGATTTGATTTCTTGAATGCGGCGTTCGATCAGTTCTGGTTTAATTGGCTCGGCGTACAGTTCTTGCATCAGGGTGACAAATTCTTGTTTGCCTACGGAGGCGATGCGATCGAGGATGGGATCAGGATCGGCATAACGAGTTTGAATGCCTTCCAGGTTGATCACGCCTAAGGCACCCAGTTGGGATAGCAAGACTGCCATCTTGACATCCACCACGCCATCCATAGCGCTGGCGATGATGGGAATTTCTCGTTCGATGCCCCCAATTGTCCAGCGAGTATCGGCCAAAACCGGGTCTAGGGTTCTTGGCCCCGGAGCTAGTGCAATTTCGTCGATCCCGTAAGCTCTGCGAGCAACTTTGCCGCGCCCAATTTGAATGTCCACGCTCTCTTTACCTGTTCCCAAACTATTTAAGCTAGGGTATCAAATTTCTCAGGGCGATCGCGATGTCAAGATTTGCCTTACTAGAAGAATTTGAACCTGGGAAGGGGAGCGGAGGCGGCTAGGTCGGTCGGTAAGTGGCCTTAGGGGAGGGGCTTCGAGAGGACAGATTGGAGCGTGGTGATGAGGTGATGCAGGTGGGTGGGGGAGTGAGTCGCCATGACTGTAATGCGAAGGCGACTGGTGGGAACAGTGGGAGGACGGACAGTAGAGACAAACAGGCCCGCCGCCAATAGGCGATCGCCCAGTTGCAAAACGGCTGCCGGAGAATCAACTTCGATACAAAAAATGGGGGAAGCAGACGGGAGCAGGGAGCAGGGGATGGGGAATGGCGGAGAGAGCGGGGATCGGGATTGACTAGCGGTGGACGGCTCGTAGGGGCATGGCGTTGTTAGGGGTTTTAGTGCCGGAGTTGCCTTAAATTCCAAAGGTTGTGCGTCCTCCCATTGGCCAATGGGGGATGGGCCAAACAAATGGGTGAAAGCTTGTTTGAGCTGGGTGATATTACGCCAGAGTTGCTGCCGATGGTGCGGTTCCGTTTGGATGATGTGGAGAGCCTGTAGGGCCGCAGCCGTATCTGCGGGAGAGAGACCAGTGGTGTAGATCCAACTGGGGGCACGATTTCGCAGGTAGTCAATCAGGGTTGCAGGTCCGGCTACGTAGCCGCCCAGACTGCCGATCGCTTTGCTGAGGGTGCCCATTTGAATCAACGGGCGATCGCGACACTCGTAATGTTCCACACATCCTGCCCCGGTAGCGCCTAAAACGCCAGTACTGTGGGCTTCATCCAGGAGCACCATGCAGCCAAAGTGGTCGGCCAGAGCGAGGATTTCGGGCAGGGGGCAGAGATCACCATCCATGCTAAAAACGCTATCTGTCAGAATCAAGCAACGGCGATAGGCCGATCGCTGGTGTTCTAACAGTTGGCGGAGATGCATCATGTCGCAATGGCGATAATCGAACTGGGTGGCACCGCTCAAAATTGCGCCATTTTTGAGGCTGGAGTGATTGTATTGATCGGCCAAAATTAGGTCGCGTTTGCCGACTAATGCCACAATCGTGCCGAGGTTGGCTAAGTACCCAGAACTAAAGACGATCGCCGCTTCGGTTTGCTTCAGGTGTGCGATCGCGCGTTCCAATTGAGTGTGTAGATCTCGGTGTCCACTAATTAACCGGGAACCCGTGCTACCCGTGCCATATTCCTGGGTGGCCGCGATCGCGGCTTGAATCGTTCGTTCATCTCCCGCCAACCCGAGATAATCATTGCTGGCAAAGTTAATGACCGTTTGTCCATTCAGGTTGACCACCGCACCCGGACGACCCGATACGGTTTTGACGGAACGATGCCAATGTGCCCGATGAATGCTGTCCAGCGATCGCGCAATCCAGGCGTAGGGATCGGTCATCGCTCAGAGGAATCGGGTGGCTCTGGATGTGCAGGACGAATTTCAGCATTTTTACCGCGCACCGGGGGCAATTTATCCACCAGTCCCATTTCAAACGCAATTCCTGGCAATTGTCCCGCAAAGTATACGCCTGGTTCAAACATGCGGCTCGGTGTAAAGCAATATTGCCGTAGCGTGACTAACTCCGTCGGGGCAAACAATCCTTGAAAATGACGCTGTTCAGGGAACATAAAACGCAGGGATGAGGAGGAAGTTGAGGGATGAAGTTGAGGGATGGAGCGAGACAGGGGGCAATGATGTTTTCCCGTCCCTACGTCTCAATTCCATTTATCTTCATATAGCTCAATAACCAGTTGGAAATCTGGGCACGACGGGTTTTACGCGGTACGAGTTCATTGATTTTGTACCCTTGAAAGCCGAGTTGCTCTTTTAACAATTGTTTATTTTCGGCAGGGGTGGAGCGCACCAGTTTAACGTTGGGGGGGCGATCGCCAATAAAGTCGGGCGGAGTCGGATATGCGTCTCGCCAGTCGGGCGCAACCTGCGAAACATCCCAGGTTTGGTGGGTGGCATCGTAGCGATAACCCAAACATTGCCAGATCAAGTGATTGACAGTCGCATCATCAATCTCGTCGTTGATGATACCCCAAATGGTGGTCGTGGAAAGGGTTGGTAAATCGGTGATGAGGTTAGACATACTCGGTGATACCAAAAGAGCCTGTCACCAACTTACCCGATATGGCCTGCTCAGCAAACTGGTTCTAAACTGAATGACAACACCGGGGTTCACTCGTGGGTGAGGCGGGAGAGGAGGGAGGCGATCGGTTGCGTGATCCAGTTCAAACCCACCCGAATTTGATGATCCAGAGTCGGCATTCGATACAGGTAGGTGAGGCGACGGGCGAGAACGGCGGGTAGCCCCTCCAATTTAAGGCCCATCCCTGTAAGGGCAGCGTTGTCAATCCCCAGACTCATGATTTCGCCGAGATGCTGGTAGCGGAAGGGCAGTAGGGGGCGATGGGTGAGGGCAGCCCACACATTCCAGCCCACATAGTCAGATTGTTGAATGGCAACTTGGGCAGTTGTAGGAACTTGTTGCCCATCAGCATCTTTACAATCCGCCAGATCCCCGATCGCAAAAATTTCGGGATGGTCGATCGCTTGCAGGGTTGGGGTAATTGTCACCTGACCCCGCTGATTTTTCTTTAAGGGTAAAGCGGCGATGGTATCAACAATGCGAGTGCCAATCGTCCATAACACCACTTCAACCGGAATTGTATCGACTGTATTTTTGTAATTCAGGGCAATCGTGTCTGCGGTGATCGCTTCAACGCTGGTCTCTAAATCCAGCCAGATGCCGCGCTCCTGCAATGCCTTGTCAGCAGTTTGACGATTAAATTCAGTGGCGGTTCTGAGAATTTGATCGGCCAGTTCCACAATCCGAATGCGCCCTCGTTCACCTAACCGATCAGCCAGTTTGCAGGCCAGTTCTACCCCGGCATAACCACCGCCCACGATCGCCACTCGAATTCGGTCACGGTCTGAAGTTTCCAGCGATCGCAGTCGTTCTTCCAGGCGGTAAGCATCGGCAATGGTCCGAAATGGCAGGGCATACTCCGTGGCTCCAGAGACTTTATCCAGCGGGGTTTCTCCTCCCAGAGCCAGCACAAGCTTGTCATAAGGGAGTTCGGGGCCATCATGAAGCTGGACTCGCTGTGCCTGCATATCAATGCCAGCGACAGTGCTTTGATAGAAACGTACATCCGTCCCGGCTAATAATTCCTGATACAGCGGTGCGACTTCCCACGACTGCAATTCTCCCGTCATCAACTCATATAACAACGGAGAGAACACGAAGCGATCGCTGCGATCGACCAGCACGATTTCCGGTTTTTGGTGCGGGGTCCAGGGTAACTGACTCAATCTTAAGGCGGTATACAGTCCACCAAAACCACCACCCAAAATACAAATGCGTGCTGGCTGCTCATTCATAACTCAAAACTCTTCCTGGCGGGTGACACCTTTCAGGATAACGGAATTTTGAGGTGGGAGGTTGGGGGTGAGGCCGCAAAAGCGGGTGAGAATTGTTTACCCTCATCGGCCTAAATCCAACAGGCCATTAATCACTTCTGCACAGTGTTGAGTCACGGTTTCTAACTCCTCCCGTTTGGACGAGGGCGGGGGAGGGATCAGGTCGCCAACCCGCACCGTAATCGGGACAGCGCGAGGCACCGAGGAACCCTTCCGAAAAATGCGATCGCTGCCCCATAGGCTAACGGGTAGTAACGGCACTTGAGCTTTGGCCGCAATCATGGCAGCACCCAATTTGGGGTCCGTAACACGCCCGTCGGGGGTGCGCGTACCAGTGATGAAAATTCCCACAGCCCACCCATTTTCTAAGGAGTTCATGGCAGCACGAATTGCACTGCGATCGGGTGAACCTCGTTTTACAGGATAAGCCCCATACAGCGTGATCACCTGTTTTAACACCGGCACCCGAAACAGTTCCTCTTTTGCCATGTAAGCGACCGGACGACCGATACAATTCGACAACATCGGTGGATCAAAGTCACTGGCATGATTACTCACAACAATTAACGGACCTTGCTGAGGAACTTTTTCTGCCCCAATAATGCGCCCTCGAAAATAGGTGTGCAACATCGGACTCACCACCGACCATTTAAACAAGTGATAGAGAAAAAGACTGGTAACAGGTTCGCGTTCTTTGCCCATACAGCGTTTCCTTTCTGGGTGAGGTATAGCTCATCGGTCTGCGTCAAAGTTTCCTGCCTTCCGCGTACCTCACTGGATGCAGAAACGCTACAGCAACATTAAAGATAAGGAGCAAAAATGGAGGGTAGGAGGATTGGGGACAGGTGGGTGGGCGGAAGCATGGAGGGATGAAGTTCTGTTGCCTCCTGCCGTTTTTATTCAGGTATGTCAGCCAACGCACTGATATTCATGAGTGCTAAATCTGGAGCCGTACGTTTGATCAAGCCTGTCAATACTTTACCAGGACCGATCTCGATCGCCTGTTCCATGCCCAATTTCGATAACTGAAGCGAAATCTCACGCCAGCGCACTGATCCTGTCATCTGTTGGCTAAGACGTTGTTTGAGACTCTCTGCATTAATTGTTGGAGTGGGATCGACGTTGGACAGAACCGGAACTTGGGCCGTCGCAAATGCTATCTCATCCAGGAGGGTCTGAAACTCAGCCGCAGCATCTTGCATCAGTGGTGAGTGAAAAGCTCCACTCACATTCAGCTTCACCGCTCGTTTGGCTTTCACAGAATTCATCATCTGCTCTACGGCGGTGGGAGTTCCTGAAATCACAACTTGGGCAGCGTTGTTATCGTTGGCCAGGACAACTCCAGGGGTTTGCTCAAGGTGTTGATGAAGCTGGTCCGCATCAAAGCCGATCAATGCGGCCATCATGCCATCGGAGGCATGATCCATCAGTTGGGAACGGCGTCTGACCAATGCCAATCCGGTTGCAAAGTCAAAGACTTCAGCAGCGTAGAGGGCGACATATTCACCTAAACTATGACCCGCCATCACATGAGGCTGGTGCCCCCGGGCTTTCATCTCATCGGCCAGAATACTCTCCATCACATAAAGGCAGGGCTGAGTATAAAGCGTCCGTGAGAGTTGGACATCGTCCTGGCATATTTCCAATACAGACCAACCTAAAATTTCATTGGCCTGTTCTAATTTGGCGGCGGCGGCGGGCCAATGAAACACATCGGATCCCATGCCTACAACTTGTGAACCTTGCCCCGGAAACACCCATGCAGTCTTTATCATTGCGTCTTTATTTTCAGCTTTTGTGCAGTTGCTCATTTTACCGTCTCAAGGGCTATCCCTTGCAACATCTGCACGATCGCGTTCACTGACTAGCCCCATTCAAAAATTGCAGCCCCCCAGGTTAGCCCTGCCCCAAAGCCCGCGATCGCGATTCTGTGACCAGCTTGCACCTGTCCCTGACGCACGGCCTCATCTAAGGCCAGGGGAATGGATGCCGCAGAGGTGTTGCCGTAATTAGCTAAATTACTGATCACCTTTTCGGTGGGAATTTTGAGTCGATCGGCTACGGCATCCAGAATTCGCTGATTCGCCTGGTGCAGCAGGAGCCAATCCACGTCAGCCGTGGTCAGGTCAGCCCGAAAGAGTGCTTTTTCCAGCACTTCTGGTACTCGCCGCACCGCAAACCGATACACTTCCTGTCCATTCATGGTGATGGGGTGGAAGGTTCCCTGTCCAATTTCAACGCCTTCGACTAAAGTTGTTGGTTCAGATTGATAATCCAGGTTCAAGTAATGATTTTGGCTGCCATCGCTGCGAAGCTCGAAGCCCAGGAGCCGATCGCGATCACTAGCCTGCAATACGACCGCTCCGGCCCCATCCCCAAAGAGAATACAGGTCCGGCGATCGCTCCAATCGACCCAACGAGACAATACATCAGCCCCAATCAGTACCACATTTTGATAAGTGCCAGTGCGGATGTATTGGGCTGCTGTCACCAATCCAAAGACAAATCCAGAACAGGCGGCTGTCAGATCAAATGCGACAGCACGAGTTGCCCCCAGCAGCGCTTGCACCCGACAGGCTGTCCCGAACAGGTCGTCTGGCGTGGAGGTGGCCAGCAGGATCAGGTCAATATCAGTGGGGGCCAATCCTGCCATGGCGATCGCCTGTTGCGCGGCTGTAGCAGCCAGGGTCGTTAACGACTCGGTTGGGGTTGCTAGTCGTCGTTGTTGTATCCCAGTGCGAGCCGTAATCCACTCATTAGAAGTGTCTACAATTTGGCTCAATTGCTCGTTGTCGAGTGTAGTATCGGGTGCCGCAGAACCGCACCCTGTGACTGCCACTCCTACCCCTGATTGTTTCAAAGCTGTTCTCCGTACACTGTTGGGGCTACCTTAAAGCAGCGATGATTTGAGAACCCACCGCAAGACATCAACTGTCTGTCGTTGGACTTCCCACGGCGGACTCTTGATTCACCTCTCCGTAATTCGCACGAATCCGATCAGAAACTTGATTGTCTACAGCTTCTCTCGCCAATCGCACGGCATTAAAGATAGAAGGAGCCTGAGAACTGCCATGACTGATAATGCAAACGCCATTCACACCCAGTAAGAGTCCGCCTCCATGTTCGGCATGGTCAATCCGTTGCTTGATGCGCTTCAGGTTAGGCTTCAAAATCGAAACGCCCAACTTGCCATGCATCCCCTGGGGCAGTTCTTCTCGGAGAATTTGCAGAACCACTTCACCCACTGCCTCGGCAAACTTCAACAGCACATTGCCCACAAAGCCATCACAAACAATCACATCAAATTGCCCAGAAAGCACGTCTCGCCCTTCGGCATTACCAATGAAGGCCATGCGGTTACTTTCTTTCAGTAGTTGATGCGTCCGGAGGGCTAAATCATTCCCTTTACATTCTTCTTCGCCAATGTTGAGTAAACCAACTTTCGGTTCAGCGACACTTAGCACATATTGGGAATAAATGGAACCCATGACAGCAAACTGCTCCAAAAATTTCGGTTTACAGTCTACATTGGCTCCCACATCCAGCACGATCACTGGCTTGCCGGCAATCATTGTGGGAAAAACAGCCCCGATCGCTGGCCGATCAATTCCTGGTAAACGTCCTAATCGCAGGAGTGCGGCGGCCATCGCTGCGCCAGAGTGTCCCGCTGAGACGACAGCATCAGCGCGTCCGTTTTTGACCAAATCCATTGCCACATTAATCGATGCTTTGGGCTTGCGACGAAGAGCGCTGAGTGGCTCCTCACCCATCTCGATCGTGCCTTCAGCCGGAACGACTTCTAAAGGGGCAGAGGTGGAATGATGTCGCATGGAAGCTTCAATCCGCTCCGGATCACCAACCAGCAGAACCTCAACACCCAGTTCCTCTCGCGCCCTCACTGCTCCAGTGACGATTTCGCCAGGGGCGTGGTCTCCGCCCATGGCATCAATTGCAATTCGTGCCCGCGTTGATCCCATCAGTTAGCGTTGTTAAGAGTCTTACAAATAAACAGGTTGCGATCGCATCGCTTCAACCATTCTTACGTACAAGGGGTTCCCTGCCTAGTCTGTCCCTAGAATTTTTTTAAGGATGCCCTTCAAGCGCTTGAGCAGAATTAATATTTTGCTCAAGCGATATATTGAGAGTTAGACCTCGAAATTGGGCATTTTGGAGATGATGCATTTTCTCAACTCATCGTGCAACTACTTCAATCCTACTCATCCAGTGTGGATCTAACAGGACTCTTCACCCTGGCTCTCACAGTCGGGCTAATGGGATGCACCACTCCAGAACCGCCCCAAGTCATACGCCCAACGCCCTTGCCACAAGATCCCCTGATCCAGGTCTACCTGAATCGGGGTGTTGCGGTCAGTTACACCGAGCCTTACCGGCACTACACCCGCGATGGCTCCAATCTGGAACAAGTGCTAATCGACGCGATCGCTGCCGCTCGGTCCACAGTCGATATTGCTGTTCAAGAATTGCGGTTGCCCGGAATTGCTCAGGCTCTGGTGGAGCGCCATCGAGCAGGTGTGCGCGTGCGCGTCATCCTGGAAAACACCTACTCCAAACCCTACAGCCAATTCACACCAGCAGAAGTTGCCCAATTACCCGAACGGGAACAAAATCGGTATCAGGAAGCCCGACGGTTGTTTGATCTCAATCAAGATGGGCAGATCAGCCAGGATGAGGCGCATCAACGGGATGCTTTGGTGATTTTGGACAAAGCTCAGGTTCCCCGCATCGACGATACAGCCGATGGTTCTGCCGGCAGCAACCTGATGCATCACAAGTTTTTGGTGGTTGATGGTCAGACGGTGGTGGTGACTTCGGCGAACCTGACCACAAGTGATGTGCATGGGGACTTTCAATCTCAGCACAGTCGGGGAAATGCAAATAACTTGCTAAAACTGGCCAGTCCAGAATTGGCGGGGCTGTTTACGCAAGAATTTAACTACATGTGGGGGGATGGTCCTGCTGGCAAGCCAGATAGTCGATTTGGCGTGAAGAAGCCTTTTCGTCCGGCTCAATCGGTACGAGTCGGCTCAACTCTGGTGGAGGTCCAGTTTTCACCGACCAGTCAAGCGATCGCCTGGGACCAGAGTAGCAATGGGTTGATCAGCAAGACTCTCGTTAGTGCCACTCGATCAATTCAAATGGCCTTGTTTGTGTTCTCGGACCAGCCCCTGGTAGATCGGTTGGATCGGGTCCGACTGCGAGGAGTTGAGATCAAAGCTTTGATTGATCCTGGCTTTGCCTACCGCTCCTATAGTGAAGCTCTGGACATGATGGGTATTTCCTTAATGGATGATTGCCGCCTTGAGACAAGCAATCGTCCGTGGAAACCTGCGATCGCGACAGTTGGGGTGCCCCGCCTGACACCGGGCGATCTACTGCACCACAAATTTGGTGTTGTAGACCAGCAAACAGTCGTTACAGGGTCGCATAACTGGACCGCCGCCGCCAATACTGGCAATGACGAAACCGTCCTCGTGATTCATAACCCCATCGTGGCGGCGCATTACCACCGGGAGTTTGAACGTCTTTACGTGAATGCTATTTTGGGTGCTCCACCCGCAATCCAGAAAAAAGCCAGCGCCCAAACTCAACAATGTCAGACGGCTCAAGTAAGGACGCTTCCATCGGGTACGCCCAGTGTTCCATCAATAGGGGAACAGGTTCAGGGACAAGTTCAACCAACGGTTACTCTGTCACGCCAAAGAACAGGCGATCGCCCGCAGGGAACAGCAAAACCAGTAAATGAATCAACTCTTGCTCAACGCATTAACCTGAATACAGCCACAATATCGGAGCTTGAGCAATTGCCCGGGGTGGGGCCAAGCTTAGCAAAACGAATTGTGGCAGCTCGGCAGAAAAAACGGTTCCAGTCTCTAGCGGATTTGGATCAGGTGTCTGGGGTGGGACCGAAACTACTGGAGAAACTGAAAAACCATGTTGAGTGGTGATCTCAGGCTTCAAGTGAAAATTGATGGTTGTGAAAATGATCAACAAACCAGGTTATTCAATGATTTTCACGGTTAAATCAAAAATAGTGATGAGCCTATCACTTGAGCCTGGTTTGGTGCTAACCGTAAATTGCTTTAAGCTTTAGGGCGACTGGCAAATGAGTTCTAGAAGCGAATGCCATTGCCGTCAAGCGAGTTTGAGCAGACGCGGACTGCTTGACTCGCGGCTGTGTCCAACGGCTTCCGCCTCCTACTCGACGGCCAGGAACACCATCTCGACCTGCAAATGCTGGTTCAACCATTGAGAAGAACAAAGCCAGAATTGAAAAACCAATCGTGATATGACGCATGGCAGATGCTTAAACTAACGCTTTACATCTAACAGGATGTCAAGTTTGAGGGGAGAGACACCAGCGTTAAATCACCGAAGTCAGAGGAGTTTGATCCAGGAGGGTTCACGTAAATTAGCCTAAAATCCCGTGGATTCACCAACTTTTTCCCTGGGAAATTATTATATCTTGTGACTCATGATTCTTACTGGGTCTACCTTTTCTGCATCTATTTATCAGCAGAAATTTTAGTCAGTCAGGCAACTTGTGATAGCCTAAATAAAATTTGAGGTATCCTTTTTTCTAATATGCAAGATCTAAGAGCAGAGTTGGAACAATCCATTGATGAAGCCGAGTGGAACTGGCTAGAGCCTCATGCTCGCCGGGATTCATTAATCGTGGTGGCTCCTGATCTGGACTTAGTGGATGTTGGGATTGCGATCGCAAGTGATAACACATTGCATGTGCGGCGGTTGATTGAGGAAGCGTTGATTCAAAAACCTTCTCCGGCCCAGTTGAGCGACTGGATGCAACATCAAGATAAACGCTTCAGTGCATTGATCGTCCAGCCTTACGTGCTCATTCAGGAATTTGCTTAACGTCTACGAGACTGGGGGCTAAACGTTGCACCTGTATGCCCTGTTGTGACCCAAAGAACGGCACGGGCACCATCTCGAACGGCCTTTAAGACTGATTCCGCATCTTCGCTAGAGGGTACCGAGATTGGTTTCAGGGAAATATCTCGACTGCCAAAAACAATTTCACCAATCACCTGTGCTCGTCGCATGTGGTAGTCCGAGGTGATCAGGTAAACGCTGGAAATCCCGCGTTGTTGCAACTCATCGACCAGGGTTGTGAAGTTGGAGACGGTATCTTGAGCGGTGCGATCAATATGCAAACGATGGAAATCAATCCCCGCATCAGAGAAAACTCCTTCGGTATATTCCTGGTTACTGCCGCTCGAAATCCAGATTGGAAGACTGGGATGTTGACGGGCAAATTCTGCGGCAAAATCCTCCCGTGCTGGGTCTCCTCCTAAAACCAAAATGGCTGTAGGTTGCACAAAATAACTCCGCAAGCCCCGGTATCCTATCCAGAAAAAGGGCAGGAGTGCGAGGCATCCGGCTAGAACTTTAACGGTAAAGGTTCCTACTTTACGAGCGGAGGACTTAGGAGTTAGCGATTGGTGGGACGCTGAGTTCTGGGTGGGCGCTCCTGAAGCTGCACGATGGTGGCGCGAATTTTTGGCGCGTCCAACAGTTTTTTGGTGTCTTCTAGCAAGCGATCGCCCCACAGATTCTCCTTCAGAAATTTCATATCAGCATAACGACTATCCAAGCGGAGAGCAGTCTCCCCTAGAGATAAACCCTGCTCCCTATCTCCCTGGGTGAATAGAGCAACCGCGATCGCGAGTCGAGGTTCTGCGGCTTTAGCATCTACATCAGCAGCAGATCGCCAACGCCGGATAGCCTCCTCTTTATCACCCGACTCATACTTAATCAGCCCGATGTTATTGATAGCGGGCCAAAAGTTCTTATCCTGAGCGATCGCTTTCTCGTACTGCGTAATGGCATCTGGGTACTTACGCAACATTAAGTAGGCATTCCCCAAATCGAACAAAGCACCGGGGACATTGGGCCTGACCTTCAGCCCAGCAGAAATATACTCAACGGCCTGATTGTACTTTCCTTGCTGAAAATGGGCAGACCCCAGCGCAAACAACACCGCCGAATTTTTTCCGTCTAGCGATTGGGCTGTTCTAAGGGCGGTAATGCCCTCATCCAGGCTATTGGTCTGCAAGTACAACCCTCCCAGCAAGGCCCAAACTTCTGCACTTTTAGGAGCAAGTTGGGTGGCAAGTTTAGCTCGCTGGAGAGCAAGTTCAAATTGCTGAAACTGTGCTAGCTGTGAGGCTTCCTGTGCTAAACCCACCCCCTGTTGCTCCAGTTTTGTGGAGTCTAGCCGCAGGGTGTGAGGTAGTAATGCCTGAGCCTGGGATGGAGAGACAAATCCCCAGCTACTTATCAAAACCAGGACTGGGAAAAATAGAGTACGCTTCAGCACAATAATCCGCTTTTCACTCAACACATTTTGACTGATAGCTTAGTCGATTTGCGCCCATCATGGCATAAAACTTGTAACTCTCTGAATAAGGAAAATCATGGTTTAAGAAATTAAAAATCCGTAGGCAACCTATGCATATAGCCTTTATGCTGTAAAGCTGCCAATCAGTGTTCTTTCATTGATTGACTGACAAAAGTTCCCAAAGGCCGATTGCTGCGTTGTCATCTCCCCAGGAAATCAATTTCCTGGCTCATGCCTCAAGTCCGTTCAAACGGACTCCAGTGGGAAGTTTAGTCAGTTTTAACTGACTTCCACGATGAGCCTGGAACTTTAGTTCTAGGTAGGTTAGCAAGATTTGTCAGTCAACCAGTTTTCTTTCATTGAGTCTTCTTTCATTTAGATGTATGGATTTAACTTATGGACCGTTTCACCGTTCAAGTGATTGCTCAAACGCCGAACCCCCAACAAACAATTTATGCTGCCATGCATCAGGATTATGCGGAAGGATTTGTGTGGGCCGATCGCGACCAATTTCCATCGGAGGAGAAATGCGGTGAAATCATTGTCAAAAACCTCCTGGCCGGGAATCGGGGGCATTATGGACCGCTAGAGCATCCCCAAATTGTGCTCAACTGTGGCTGGTTTCCCCATAGCACGATGCAACAAATTCGGACGCACCGAGTCGGAATAAGTTTTGATGTGCAGTCGTTTCGCTACACGGGTAGCCGCATTGCTGATGTCGCAGCGGGTCAGCGGGATGTCGAGGAGGTGTTTTACTTGCGGCCACTGGGTGCTTATAGCGATCGCCAGGGAAAACGGTACGACTATACCACCGAACAACGACAGCAAGATGTGGAATGGTGTTTGGAAGCATGTCGCCGCTATGCCGAACGGGTACAACAAGGTTTTTCCGAAGAACACGCTAGGGGGTTAATTCCGTTTGATGTTAGACAGCACTGGGTCATGTCGGCCAATGTGCGATCGCTGATGCACCTGCTAGATTTGCGCTGGAAGGCAGACGCGCAGCTAGAGGCTCAGAAACTTTGTGAACAAATTTGGCCGCACTTCCAGATCTGGGTCCCGGCGATCGCCGACTGGTATGAGGACAATCGGTTAAAGAAAGCACGCCTCGCCCCTTAAGCCGCTGCATCTACCCATTGGGTTAGGTATGAGAAGTCTCCCTTAAAGAGATTGCCAGCTCAATTTAAGAAAGGTCTTAAGAAACGTCGCAAAATATGTTTATTAGTTCAGTGAAACCTAAGAAATTTTGAAGCGTTTTATTGCGCGATTAAGTGCGAAATTGCCTGTCAGTACTGGCTTTCAGAGTTTTCCTCTGAACATTTACCCGTACCATAACGAGTATAGTGACGAGCATGAAAAAGTCCTTCAGCTCTAATATGGATGCGGCAGCAGGCTACATTTTGTTACTTGCCAAACACCCCCGCCAGGTTCGGTTTTTATCGACCTTACTGGGGTGCTCTAGTTTTGCAGTGCAAATTGCCTGTTCTGAGGAGCAAGCCGTTGTGCAGGCAACTGAGCGACCACCTTTCCTCGTGATTTTAGCGGGGGATCATCTTTCCTGGTCTCAAGGACTGTTGCGTGATTTGCGAACCCGCGCCACGGCCAATCCCATCATGCTTGTTGCCCTTACAGATTTTCATGATCCCAGTTGGGTGCACCAGGAAGAAAACCCAGGTTTTGATGGATTTTTAGTGAGTCCTATTAGTAGTGAGGTGCTTTCTTCTCTGGTGCAATCGGCTTACACTCGACAAGCTTGCTTTTCTTTTCGTTAAGCTGGATGAAAATATCGAGCAATTTATTTCTCACACCTTGCCCATGGTTTCATCGTTTCAGCTTGCCCCGATCTATCCTGTTGTGCATCGAGTGCTTAAGCCGCTATTTCCAGCCTGCTTATGGGCTGGCAGCGATCGCCATCCCGTTGTGGCGCTCACTTTTGATGATGGCCCCCATCCTGAGTACACCCCCAAATTGCTAGACATTTTGGAGCGTCACCAGGTGCGAGCAAATTTTTTTTTGTTGGGGGCATGTGTAGACCGAGCACCCGATGTGACCAGAGCCATTCATGAGCGTGGCCATTGGCTGGGGCTGCATGGCTACCACCATCGCTCGTTTCCGACCCTACCGGATCTGGAGTTGAGGAGTGACCTGCAACGAACTCAGACTGCGATCGCGGCAGCCTGCGATCTTTCCCCTGCGGCTGTTTTGGATGTTCGTCCGCCAAATGGCTTATTTACTCCCAGAACGTTGAATCTATTGGCTCAATGGAATTATCGTCCTGTTATGTGGAGTGTTGTGCCGGAGGATTGGGTTACACCCGGGGTGACGACTGTAGTCAATCGAGTTGTACAACAGGTTAAGAATGGCTCGATTATTGTATTACACGATGGTTATTGTGGTGGGAAGGATGTGGCTCAGGTCGCAAACCAGCTCATTCCCATCCTGCAAGATCAGGGGTATACCTTTGTTTCGATTGATCAACTCTGGCAACAAGGTTGTTAGCGCGATCGTCTTTTGCAGTTTTCGTTCATCCTCAGGTGCATCGATGGTTGGTTTTCCTTCTGCTTCCTTTACAGCGATGGGGTACTTCAGTGCTGCCTTTAGTGATTGATGAGCAACAAGTTTTTACTTTTAAGTTCTGGTTTGGTAATCAGATTCAAAATGGGATGCATTTTCAAAACGAATTATTTTGTCAGATTGGGATAGTTGACCCAAGTCAGCGATCGCAAATGTATCAATACGCCTGCAAACTCTCACAGCACGGCATTACTCTGGTCCTAACCTGTTCCCCAAAACATTGCCGAGTTTGGGGCAGCCTGCGAGACGAAACCGTCAAACAACTTCTCATCAATCCTGATCAAGTCTCTCTCACCAGCCTATCTACCGCAGTGCAGTCCAAAGAAAATTTTGTGAGCCAGAACCCCGATTGAGGCAACCCGCTCAACTTTAGCGTTATGAGATTGATTTATAGATTTTTCTAAACTTGATTCACTTTTCTATAAGGAAAGTGGGTTTTATATGGGAAAGACGTTCCTATTTCGGCCTAACTCTGATGAGGGATCAGGCAAATGGCGGGGGCTTTTCAGCCATAAGCGAAGGTTAAAAGATTTGAACGTCAACTATCTTAGAATTGCGATGTAACTTAATCTTCAAATTTTCAAATAGAAGTCTAAACTTGAGGAATCTAAGTTAACGTAGCTAGGAGAGCTGAATATTCATATCATAGTGATTGAGTAGACGGTTCTTCCGTATGCACTTAAGTAGATCGCGAGACAGAGTAGCTGGCATCCAGAAAGATAAGGACTTGAATGAAAGTCGGTTTAGAAGCAAGAGCTTTTTTCGTTGCCAAAGATACCCTTGTTGAGTGCTCTTACGTGTTTGGTTCGCCCGATGTGCTGTGCAAATTTAGTCATTTAGTGGCAAAACTTGAAGAAAGTGATTACCATTTGCTAGTGACTAGCATTTGCTAGAGAGGCTACAATCAAAAGGTTTTCAGTGGCCTAGCCCTCGGGATTTTGTACGCAATTTTTTTCAAACATGAAGGTAGTGATTGTAGGCCCAAGAGTATACTTTAGTATCCAGCCTACGTCGGTCTGCTGATATCAGGAGTTTGTATACTCCGGTTTTGGCTGACTATGTTCATGTTCATCGCAATGACCAGTTTGTTAGTTAAGGAGCATGAGGAACGCGGCATGACCCAGGCCAATAACGTACTCGAACTTGAGTTGATCGGTACCGCTTCGGATGACTTAGCGGATGCTGAGGTGGATCTCTTCGGGATGGAAGAAGATGACGATCAAGAAGAGGATGTCGATCTAGCTGCTGATGAAGACGGCAAAGCTGGTAAAGCAAGACCCGGTCGTCGTCGGGCGCAAACGAAGAAGAAGCATTACACCGAAGACTCAATTCGTCTCTATCTCCAAGAAATTGGTCGGATTAGGTTGCTGAGAGCCGATGAAGAAATTGAGCTGGCTCGTAAAATTGCTGATCTCCTGGAGCTAGAGCGAATTCGGGAAGGTTTGCAGACTCAGCTCGATCGCATCCCTCAAGATGCAGAATGGGCTAATGCAGTGAATATGAGCTTGCCTGCGTTTCGGCATCGGTTACATCTGGGGCGGCGAGCCAAGGACAAGATGGTCCAATCGAACTTGCGGCTGGTGGTGTCCATTGCGAAGAAGTACATGAACCGGGGCTTGTCGTTCCAGGATTTGATTCAGGAAGGAAGTCTGGGGCTGATTCGGGCGGCAGAAAAGTTTGACCACGAAAAAGGTTATAAGTTCTCAACTTACGCTACCTGGTGGATTCGTCAGGCCATTACGCGGGCGATCGCCGATCAATCTCGGACGATTCGCCTGCCAGTTCACCTGTACGAAACCATCTCACGGATTAAAAAGACAACCAAATTGCTCTCTCAGGAGATGGGTCGCAAGCCAACCGAAGAAGAAATTGCAACCCGCATGGAGATGACGATTGAGAAGCTGCGGTTTATTGCCAAGTCAGCCCAACTGCCGATCTCGCTCGAAACTCCCATCGGTAAAGAGGAAGATTCGCGCCTGGGTGACTTTATTGAATCGGATGGTGAAATGCCAGAAGATCAAGTCGCTAAAAATTTGTTGCGGGAAGACCTTGAGAATGTGTTAGACACTCTCAGCCCTCGCGAACGCGATGTGCTCCGTTTACGTTACGGCTTAGATGATGGTCGGATGAAGACTCTGGAAGAAATTGGCCAAATCTTCAACGTTACTCGTGAGCGGATTCGGCAGATTGAGGCGAAAGCATTGCGGAAGTTGCGTCACCCCAACCGCAACAGCGTGCTGAAAGAATATATTCGCTAACTGGCGCTTTGTTCTGAATAGTCAACAATAGCCAAGAATCTGGTAGGTTTGATCAGATTCTTGGCTATTATGCGTTGGCGACGCTTAAGATGGAATGATTTTTCTTGAAAACCCACAAGTCTTCACCGTTGATCTCTACCTTTAGAAAGAATAGCTGCTCTATCAGTAGAGGTAATCTGAACTAAGAGTCTGAAGAAATGCCTGTATATTTTCTTTGGTGTAGTATATGGGCATTAGATTCAGGCTGATGAGTCTGTTGTGAATAGAAGATAGGGCAAAGATGTGTTCAACTCCATCTGATCATCAACTGGCAAATGATAACGCTTCAGATAATTTGCCCGGAATTTCGCAGTTGAGTTGTTTGCGCACCGATATTTCAAAATTGGGGATGATCTTGCAACTGGCGGATGGAACGATCCAAGCTTGCAACCCCGATGCTGAAAAGATCCTTGGTTTAAATCTGAATCGAATGCAAGCCTGGACGTTGGATCAGTGGCTTGGGTCCATGTTGCAAGCAGATGGCGCTGCTGTTTCTAGGGAAACCTATCCGGCCAGGGTGACGCTCCAAACTGGGCAACCCTGTTGCGATCGCGTATTAAGGTTCAGCCAACCGGATGGAAACTCGATCTGGTTGCTCGTTGACACTCAACCGTTGTTTCTCGTGGGTCAGTCCACGCCTTATGCCGTCGTGACCACCTTTGCCGACGTTACAGCCGAGGTGGCAACTGAGCTATCCTCCCCGCAACAATTAGCCTGGGACCCTGGGCAATGGGCCAAGGAGACCGCATTCCCACCGCGTGAAGCCCTATTTCGCTTGGTGTTTGATGCAATCCCGGACACTGTGATTTTGTATGATGCGGAACGACGATTCCAACTGATAAATCCGGCGGGAGTTGCTCGTTGTGGGCGATCGCTCGACGAATTGCGCGGACGACGGGATGAAGACGTTTGGCCTGCCGAAATTACCCAGGGCTATTTACCAACCTTACTGAAAACTATTGAAACTCTCACGCCTCAAGCGGTTGAGCATACCTTTGGGCGACCCGAAACGGGTGAGTTTACGTTGCTCATCAAATATATTCCCCTCCTGGACGAGCATCAGAATCTTAATCAAATTCTGGCTTTCACGTTGGACATCACGGAGCGCAAACAAATTGAAGACCAGATGCGGATCCTGAACGACCAACTCGAACAACGGGTCAGGGAGCGGACTCAGGAACTGGTGGATGCTTATCGAGATGTGCAACTGGTGAGCGATCGCCTGGTCAGCATTATTGAAGGGAGTACCGATTTTATTGCGGCGTTGGATCTGGAGTTTCACTTCATCGCGTTCAACCAGGCTTACCAACAGGAATTTCAACGTATTTTTGGGGTAGAAATTAAGCTGGGCATGAGCCTGGTAGAGGCGTTAGCTCAGTTGCCAGACGAGCAAGCGAAGGCCCGGGAAATTTGGGAACGCGCGTTACGGGGCGAAGAATTTACGGTTGAACGAGAATTTGGCGATGAGACGCGCAACCGGAGTTATTACGAAATTACCTATAGTTCCATTCGGGATAAGGACCAGAACTTGATTGGGGCATCTCATATTGTGCGAGATGTCAGTCAACGGCGCAGGGTGGAAGGGGATCTGCATCAATTGAATGAAGATTTAGAACGGCGTGTGTTACAACGTACTGCGGAACTCAATGTTGTCAATGCCCAGCTACTGGCAGAAATTCGCGATCGCCAACGCGCCGAAGCCGAACTCCAACAAACCGCAACCCATCTCAACTTTGCCTTAAGCAGCGCCCCCATCACGCTCTACAATCAGGACCTCGACCTGCGCTATACGTGGATGTACAATCCTCGTCATGCTTATGACATTGAGCAGATTATGGGGCGACGGGATGAGGACTTAGTCAATGCAGACAGTGCGGCAATACTGACCCAATTGAAGCGTCAGGTGATTCAACAAGCTCAGGGCGTGCGCCAGGAAATCAAAATCAGTATTGGTGAGCAAACTTACGACTACGATTTGACCGTCGAGCCATTACGAAATGATGAAAACGAGGTGATTGGGGTTACGGGTGCGGCTGTTGAAATTACCCAACTCAAACAGATTGAGGAAGCATTGTATCAAAGCAACGCCATTCTCAATGCAATTAATCAATTCACCCCGACGCTCATTTACGTCAAAGATCGGCAGGGCTGCATGGTTATGGTGAACCCGGCTCTCTTGACCCTCGTCAACCGGCCCGAAGCGGCTGTGATTGGTCACACCTCCCTGGAATTTCATCAGCCGCGCGAAGCTGCCGAACAGATTATGGCCAACGATCGCCTGGTGATGGAGACTGGCCAAACTCACCAGTTTGAAGAAATATTGGATACGCCCGAAGGCCAATGTTGCTTTTTGTCTGTGAAATCGCCTTACCGGGATGAGCAGGGTCAGGTGATTGGGCTGATCGGTATTTCCACTGAAATCACCGATCGCAAACAAACAGAAGCCTTACTCAAAGCGCATCGGGCGGAATTGCAGCAACAACTGGCAGAAATTGAAGCGATCTATCAATCCGCGCCCATTGGGTTAGCCATTTTGTCTCCTGATTTTCGCTTCCTTCGCATCAACCAGCGATTAGCTGAGATTAATGGTGTCCCAGTGGAAGCGCACCTGGGGCAAACTGTCCGGGAAGTATTACCGGAACTGGCAGACACCGCAGAGCAAATTGTCCAGTCGGTTCTGCAAACCGGAGAGCCGCTCTTGAATGTGGAAATCCGGGGGGAAACTCCAGCCCAGCCCGGTGTTCAGCGCATCTGGTTAGAACATTTCCTGCCCTTGAAAGACGATCGCGATCGCGTCATTGGTCTCAGTGTCGTGTGTGAGGAAGTCACCGAACAACGACAGGCCGAAGAAGCACTCCGGCACAGCGAAGAACGGCTCCGTCTGGCGCAACAAGCCGCCCGAGCGGGCACCTGGGATTGGGATATCGGCAGCAATACGGTCATTTGGTCAGAAGAATACTATGCCTTGTATGGCCTAGAGCCTCAGGTGGAACCCGGATTTAACGTCTGGCTGGACTGTGTGTATCCCAGCGATCGCCCCCTCCTCGAACAAAAAACCCTGGCCGCCCTGGAGCACGACACCGACATCAGTATCGTGTTTCGAGTGTTGCATCCCACGGGGTTGCGGTGGTTCAATGCGGTCGGTCAAATTTTTCGGGATGCGGCAGGCCAACCCATCCGCATGACGGGCATCACCCTGGATGTCACGGAACGCAAACAAGCCGAACTGGAACGAGAAGAATTGCTTGAGCGGGAACGTCACGCCCGCGAACAGGCCGAACAGGCAAACCGCGTCAAAGACGAGTTTCTGGCGGTTCTATCCCATGAATTGCGGACCCCGTTGAATCCCATTTTGGGCTGGTCAAAGCTCTTGCAAACCAGCCAATTTAATGAGGAGAAAACGCGACAAGCTTTAGCCACCATTGAGCGGAACGCCAAATTACAGGTGCAATTAATTGATGATTTATTGGACATTTCCCGAATTTTGCGGGGCAAATTAAGCCTCACCCTCGACCCTGTCAGTTTGTTTTCCGTCATCAGTGCCGCGCTGGAAACGGTTCGTCTGGCGGCTGAAACCAAACAAATTCGGCTGGAGGCCGACCTGGAGCCGCAAGTGGGTTTGGTGCGAGGAGATGCGGGCCGATTGCAACAGGTGGTGTGGAACTTGCTCACCAATGCGATTAAATTTACGCCGCAGGGTGGCCAGGTAACGGTGCGCTTAGAGGCAGTGGACACAAACGCCCAGATCACAGTCAGCGATACGGGTAGGGGCATCAATCCGGACTTCCTACCGTACATTTTTGAATATTTCCGCCAGGAAGACAGTTCCACCACCCGGCAATTTGGGGGATTGGGGTTAGGACTGGCCATCTCGCGGCAACTGGTAGAAGCGCACGGTGGCACGATCGCGGCGGCGGATTCGGTCCCTGGGCAAGGGGCCACCTTCATTGTGCGCCTCCCCATTTCGCCAATGGTGCCGGAAATACCAACCACAACTAACCCGTCAACCGTTGACCTGTCGGGGCTGCGCGTGTTGATTGTGGATGATGAGCTGGATTCGCGGCAATTATTGGAGAGTATCCTGCTGGTGGAAGGGGCACAGGTGACGGCGGTTGCCAGTGGGGCTGAGGTGCTGGCAGCATTAGCCCGATCGCCCTTTGATGTGTTGATCAGTGATATTGGGATGCCCGACATGAATGGCTACACCCTGCTGCAACAAATTCGGGCGGCCTCAGCACCCTGGCGCTCAATTCCGGCGATCGCGCTAACGGCCTATGCCAGCGAGGATGATCGGCAGCGATCGCGGGCCGCCGGATATCAACAGCACCTCTCCAAACCGATTGAACCAGCGCGGTTAACAGCAGCGGTGGTTGCGGTAAAAAATGGGGCTAAATCTCCAAATTCCGATGCGTAAAGGCTTTAGCGTTGTCTCCCGTATAGGTTGCCGCAATCTGACCATTGCCCTCCAACTGATATTTGTAAGTGACCAACCCTTCTAACCCGACTGGCCCACGGGGCGGCATCTTTTGGGTGCTGATCCCCACCTCTGCCCCAAAGCCATACCGGAAGCCATCGGCAAATCGAGTTGAGCAGTTGTGGTAGACCCCGGCGGCATCAACCTGAGCCATAAACTGAGCGGCGGTATTGGCGTTTTGCGTCACGATCGCCTCGGTGTGGCGGGAGCCGTAGGTATTGATGTGGGCGATCGCCTGCTCCAGGGAATCCACAATTTTGATCGCCAAAATCAGATCACTATACTCTGTAGACCAGTCTGCCTCTGTAGCCAGGGTAATGGTGCCGGGGGTAGTCTTGAGCAACTCCAGCGTGCGGGCATCGCCGCGCAATTCCACATTCTTTGCTTGCAAAGCGGTGACGGCTGCCAACAAAAAGTCAGGTGCGATCGCCTGGTGAACCAGCAAGGTTTCAATGGCGTTGCAGGCTGCCGGATAGTGGGTTTTAGCATCCACCGTAATCGCGATCGCCTGGGCCAACTCTGCCGCCTGATCAATATAAAGATGACAAATACCATCAGCGTGCCCCAAAACCGGAATGCGGGTGTTGTCTTGCACGAAGCGCACAAAGGCATTAGACCCACGGGGAATGATCAAATCGACATACTGATCCAGTTGCAGCAGTTCCAGGGTTTGTTCGCGGGTGGTCAACAATTGAACCACGGCTGGATCAAGTCCGGCCTGTTGTAACCCCTGTTGAATTGCTTGCACCAGCGCCTCGCAGGACCGAATCGCCTCTTTGCCCCCTTTCAAAATGACTGCATTGCCCGACTTCACCGCCAAACTAGAAATTTGCACCACGGCATCTGGGCGGGCTTCAAAAATCACCCCCAACACCCCCAACGGACAGGTAACACGCTGCAACACCAGGCCAGTATCCAGTTCTCGTTTAAGTTGCACGGTTCCCACCGGGTCTGGCAATTTCGCCACATCTCGCACACCCGCGATCGCGTCCTTCAGTTTCGTGTCATCCAGTTTGAGGCGAGCATAGAGCGCCTTGGAAATACCATCGGCCTGTGCGGCGACACAATCGGCCTGGTTAGCCGCCAAAATTTCCGGAGTCGCCGCTTCCAGAGCCAGGGCGATCGCGTCTAAAGCCTGATTTTTGATCGCCGTGGGCTGAGTGCCCAGATGGCGGGCGCTGGCTCTGGTTCGTTGAGCCAAATCAACCAGGGAAGTCGTGAGATTGGACGGTGCGATCGGTGAAAGCGTCATAGACTGGATCAAACTGGACAATAACAAACTGGACAATAAGCAGATGTCTTCAGTGTACGTGATCTGCTTCTCGGTCCTCCCATTTCCATCTGCCAACTCTCGATCCTCCAACACCTTTATGGATACCTATTACAAACCCGAACATCTGCCCAATTTCAGTGCCATTGGTGAAGGCAGTCCTGAGTTGGCCGAAAAGTTTTTTGCTTACTATGGGGCTGTGTTTACCGAAGGCGCGTTATCTAGTCGGGAAAAAGCATTAATCGCTCTGGCTGTGGCTCATACAGTCCAATGCCCCTACTGTATTGATGCCTATAGTAAGGAATCGTTACAGCAAGGGGCAGACTTGGAGCAAATGACCGAAGCCATTCATGTGGCGACGGCCATCCGAGGCGGAGCATCCTTGATTCACGGATTGCAGATGCTAGACCAGGTTAAGCAACTAGGGATGTAACGGGTTCGGGCATTGCCGCCGGGGTGCCAACAGGGATGGGGGTACTCCGTTCGGTGACTAGCTCGGCGATGGTTTTCACAAAGCCACCCTGTTTGAAGTAAGTTTGCAAGACGCGACGGGCATTCGTCACAATCCGGGCGGCTTCATCCGGGTTTTGCAGATAATAGTCGCACTTCTCCTCCAGGTCGGAAAAATCCCATTTCAACGGCACGTAAGTTTCATGGGGATAATAAATGTTGGGGGCGGTATCAATGTGATCCATCGCTGGTTTGAGCAACAGACAGTCGTAACAAATGGCTTCATAATCACGCCAGGTGGTTTCACCCCACCCAAACGGACTGAACACAATGCGACTGCGCTCGATGTCATCCTGATACTGCTCTTTTGTGACGGTACGCGCTTCTGGAAATTCTCCACTGACGGCTAAACGGTACTTCGAGTTCAACCGCCGCACTGCATCGACGGCAGACATCCGATACTGGGTGTACCAATCCATCTTGTGGATTGATCCGTAGGACAAGTGACAAAAGATATCAAGATTTTTGGGTTTGCGTTGCCACTGTTGATTCAGCAGCTTCCACGACAATGGCCGGAACAACAGCCCTTCAAACCGTTTGAGCGTCACGACGTTCCAGCCGGTAGCAATGCGATGTTCGTAGCCTGCTGGCACAGCAGACCCGACATGCCAATCGCCAATGTCATACCCGGCTTCGCGCACTAAATAGTCTGTAATGACAGTGCCGCCTACTAGCGGGTTTTGGTACTGTTGCACATCTTTAAGGCGCTGATATTTCAATAGTTGGTTGACGTAGGGTAAAACGCCAAAAAAACGACTGCTGACCTGATCCCAGGGGTCAATAAAAATGATTTTTCGAGCTGGATGGGCCTGATGGATCGTTTTAATGGTTTGAACAACTTCTTCTGGAACTTCATTCCAGTGGGGGCGAATAAACAGAACTTCGATGTCTGCGGCAATGGTTTGGCACGCCTGTTGAATCTCGGCGATCGACACGGCCTGAATATGTTTGAAGGTTAACCCAAGCTGGCGATGCAACAGTTGGCGATTTCGGAAAAAGGGATCAAGCTGAGCCGCAGCGATGTTATCAATCTTTTTGTTGGCATTACCAATGAGGAGTGACTTCATAGAGGTTGTTCACTAGCTAAGTAGAATCACCGAAATTATTTATGCAACTATCAATCGACCTCAGTGGTGTGACACCCTGATTCACATAAACTAACTGCGCCCTCTGAGGAGCCACAACACTAGAAATGCACGGTTGGGGTTTTTTAGAGGAACGAGTAAAATTACTGAATTGCTGAAGTATTGATTAAGGAAATGATTACATAGGACTACGGGTCTGATTTCATCTTCATGTGTGCTTTATAACTTCTTCTACGTAACTTAACGGAATATGTCCTGATCCCGCTCAAGCTCTGTTCTAAAGCATGGGCATTGTGACGTAATCCCGGTTAAACATAGCTCAGTGTCAAATGGAGTCAGTGTCAAATGGGCCAAGTGTCAAATAGGGCCAGTGTCAAAATTTAATGGCCGATCGCTCAGTGCTGGATCGCGATCGCTGTGGCAGAAGAGGCGCGGGCCGTTGTGGATGTTGTCAATGTATTGCTTAAATTCCCGTTTATGTTGCCTTGCCCGTTGGATGAATTGCCAGGGCCGTCCGACGACCTTCTGAATTACTGACTGTTGCCGCCACTGCCGATATCCAGTCGCAATCGGGTTTGCGAGTAACTCAGACCATTGTGTTGCCAGTCGCTCATGGGTAAAATCCTTGGCTCGTTCAAAGCCATTTTCAATCATGGCGGCATAGCGGCCCGGTTCGGCTTTGAGTTGTTTGAGGGCGGCAATCACTTCTTTGGCGCTGCGGGCTTCGATGTAATCCAGTTCTGACCGATAAAGTGCTTGATAGGCTGGTTCTGGACTCACAATCGTAGGGCAACCGGCATGCCAACCGTTGATTAGTTTCACGGCGGGTTTCATGAGCAGGTCTTTTTCGGTGGCATCCCGGACGGCTAGATTGGCATCGGCCTGGCTGTAGTCTCCCCACAGCCGAAACCGGGCTGGTGCATCGTCATCCTGAGCGTCTGCATCGAGGCAAAAATGAATGCCATGCTGCTGCAATTCCAGCGCAAAGGCCGGATCGCGAAACGGTGCGGCCAGGTTCCGAGTGCGACCTTTGAAGACCACGTTTTCCAGGTTTAAGCCGCGATCGCGATCGCGCACTTGGAGCAATGGATGAGGCCAGTGATGGACAAAATGATCGGTCTGCCCCAGCACAACTCGTTGATTGAGCACAATCCGCTGTTCGCAAATTTCTGGTCGTGCACAGTCGTACTGCACACCAACTGTATAGCTATGAAACGGCAAGTTCCTTAACTTCAACTGGTGATAAGGCACAATGGAAATCTGACCGGGTACCTCACGCGGCACAAAATGAACGTTAAGCCCCTGTTGCTTGAGAATCAGGTAAGCCTGGGCGCTCCAGGTATCGACACTGGCTGCACAGCGCTCATAAAATACATCAATCTGGGTTGGCAGGTAATCAAGGTGGTAGAGGTCGTGCCAGCGATCCCAAGTCGAATTCACAAAATAAACAGGATACGGTAGCGATCGCGATGTCATCATCTTGTCCTTGACCTTTATCAATGCACCCTTATCGACTCATGGAGACTGAAATTGACTGGGTCGGCACAGGGAGCAATGGCGGATTTGGCGAAGCTTCAGGAACTTTGGTGTAATGAGTCGAACTAAGTCGATGTTCAAATAACCAGCGGCGATCGTCCGGTAAATCCGATAGCCAGTGTTCAATTAATTCGCCGCGCTTGACGGTGATCTGCAAATTTTCCCAGGCTGCCGCCGAAGCAACGGACAACTGATGATAAAGGGTAGGACTAAAATAAAGGCGATCGATACAATCTGCCAGGGCAACCACATCTCCCGCTGGAAAGATGAGGGCATTCACCTCATGCTGAAGTCTTTCATCAAACATGCGATGATCGGATGCCACAATCGGCGATCGCGAACACAACCCTTCATAAATCGTCATCGGCAATCCTTCCGCGTAATCGTGGCGGCTGGGAACCAGCACAACATCGGCTTCCCGCATGAGATGCACAACCTGCTGATGCGGCACCAGACCCAAAAATTCCACATTTTCGTGAATGCCTAAACGCTGACTTTCTCGTTTGAACTCCTCAATCTGGCCTTCCCCGGCAACCTTGAGCCAAACTTGAGAACCCCGTCGCTTTAACAGCGAGATCGCTTTAAAAACATCCCCAATTCCTTTAGATTGCTGCACCGCACCAGCAAACAATAAATTGATCTGGTCAGGGGTCGCGATATGTGATTTTGGCTCAAAGGCAAAGGGCGTGACGACAGCAGGCCAATCCCACGGAATAATCCGATTCGGATCGACTCCTATCGCTTGTAAGGATTTGGCGGAGTTAATGCCGTGATTTGCCACCCAATCAATCCAAGGATTATTTAACAATCGGCTCAGCCAATATTTCTTAATTTGTTGTTTGAAGCCACCCTGCTCAAACGAATCCGCTAGGACGACTAATGTTCTGACTCGATGGCGAATGGCCCATTGTAGCAATGGAGGATAAGGCGTACAAACCACTAAATGAGTAGGGCGAAACCTGCTGACAAGGTTCAATAATTGCCTGTTATCAATCTGGTTATTTTTGAACCCAGCCCCGATCGCCCGGATGGCATCAGGTAATACTTCGTCGTAAACCTCATCGGTGTGCAGGACGAGCACCCCCACCTCCTGGCAATGGTTTTTATATTCAAGGGTCAAATTGACGGAGTATCGCTGAGCATAGTAGGTTTCTTCCCCACCCTGACGTAGCCGATAATAGGCTTCCCGGTAATCTCCTGCATACTGAACAATCAGTAACCTTTTGGCCTTGTTACCTGGGTTGCTGGTGAATTTAGTCGTGCGATTTACAAGGATCTCCATAACTCAATCTGCCACGGTGGTTGGGTCAATCAATCGGGATGGCTGTGTAAACACGTAGAAGATGCACAAATGACCTGAAGATAATCAATCAGGAATGATGAAATGACAACATTGCAAGAAGTATCAGCAATTCCCCAGAAATGGGGTCTTTTCACATATCCGTATAGTTACATAAAATTTTAAAATGGAACTCACCTTTTTAGGGATTCTGTAAACTCCCTGGGTAATTCAACCGATGAAATAGTATAATCTACCCCTGCTTCAGAGAAAGCGATCAGTACTATCTCGGTTGTTGCGTGAAATTGCGGGATTTACTGAGTCTTGTCAGAACGTTCATAAAAAGTTTGCTGCATCGGTGGGAATGCGTTTCTTCAGACAGAAGGATTGGGAATATTAACCTTATTAGTCTGGTCAATACAGTTATGTCGTAGGAGCGGTCCTGTGAGTCAAACCATTGATATTGAAGCAATTGGGTTAGACGAAAGGCTTCAACAGGGGTTGGAGTTGATCCTGGAAGGGGATCATGCGAGTGCGATCGCGGCATTTGATGCTGTACTCGCTCACCAACCCGACTGGTGGGAAGTTTGGGTCGAGAAGGGTAAAGCCCTGACCAATCTGGGTTGCTCCACGGATGCGATCGCCTGTTTTGCTCAAGCTGTACAACTCCAACCCCATATGGCGCTGCCGCACTATAGTCTGGGTTGGGCGGCGTATTCCCTCGGCAACTATGAGGAGGCTCTCGTCAATTTTCGGACGGTACTCACCCTGGAGCCAGAGTTTCCGGATGGTTACTATAGTACAGGTCTGGCGATCTATGCCTTGGGGCAGTATGAGGAGGCGATCGGGTATTTTCGTCGGGCATTGGAGGGGCAAAGCACCTGTGCCGATCTCTGGTACTGCCAGGGCTTTTGTTTGTATGCGACCCATCGCTACGAGGGGGCAGTGCAGCACTTTACCCACGCGCTGGAATTGCAACCTGCTGATCAGGAGGCGTTGCTGGGGCGAGGGGATGCGTTGAAGGAATTGGGGGATTATGAAGCGGCGATCGCTAGCTACAACAAGGCTTTAAGTTTGAATTCTGACAGTGGAGAAGTCCTGCTCCGCAAGGCGGCGTGTTTGAAGCAAGCAGGCCGATTGCAGGAGGCTGCTCTGATTTATCAACAGGTGACTGGGGAAAATGCCTCTTACTGGGAAGGTTGGTATGGACTGGCCGGAATTCAACTGAAATTGGGCAATTTTGAGGCGGCGATCGCCAGCTACGAGAAGACTCTAGACCTGCATCCTCAGTCCTATGAGTCCTGGTTTAACCGGGGAGTGGCGCTCAAAAACCTGAATCGTTTACCGGAGGCGATCGCCAGCTACGACAAAGCCTTAGAACTCCGGCCCGACGATCACCGCGCCTGGAATAATCGCGGCGGCACGTTGGTGAGTATGGGGCGATTGGCCGATGCGATCGCCTGTTTCGACAAAGTGCTGGAACTCAACCCTGAAGATGCCAAAGCCCAACAAAATCGGGCCGTTTTGCAGAAACGCTTGGAGGCGAGTGGTGGTTAAGGCGTGGAAGTCGGGCGTGAACTCACACCACGGCACTTTCATTCACCACCAATGTTTTCGCGGTGGCATCCAGGGTGGCGGTTGCGCCAATGGGCAGCACTGCATTTTCGCGGACGTGCCCAAACATTAAGTTGTAAAGGGTGGGTTTGCCGAGGGGTTCCAGGCGATCGCGCAACACATTCTCCAGACTAATGGTTTGGAAAAAGGAGGCGCGGAACTCTTTGGGGTAGCAATCCACAAAGCGACCGAGGGCAATGCCGGCAGCGTCCTGGAGTTTTCCGGCGAGCCAGAGTTGGGTCAACATGCGATCGATGCGGTAGGGTTCTTCGCCAATGTCTTCTAGAAACAGAATTTTGCCACGGGTATCGGGTTCGTAGGGCGTGCCAATCAAATTGGTAACGAGGGTGAGGTTGCCACCGATCAGTTGACCTGTGGCACGTCCCGGCACGATCGTGATCAGCCGATGATTCCGTTCAATGGTGCCGGGAGTGGGTTGGGGCGGCTTGGCAATGCCACCAATGGTTTGAGTCGTCATGATGGTGCGGCGGAAGTGTGCCATCGCGTATTCGCCCACGCCGGTCAGGCCAGAGGAGCCATGAAAGGTGATTAAGCCAGTTTTCTGGTAAATCCCAATCAGGAGGGCGGTGATATCGCTATGGCCAACAACAACTTTAGGCGATCGCTGCATTTGGGCATAATCCAGCAGCGGCAAAATGCGACTGCACCCGTACCCGCCGGAAAAGGTCACAATGCCGCGAATATCCGGGCGGCGAAACATTTCGTTGAGGTCTGCCGCCCGTTGGGCATCGCTACCAGCCAGATAGCCATTCTGAGCGTTAATATTTTTGCCCAGCACGACGTTGAAACCGTAAAGCTCCATTGTTTCTTTGGCAATTTGAATTTCTTCCGGTTCATAGGCATTGCTGGCCGGTGCCACCATGCCCACGGTGTCGCCCGGTCGCAGGACGGGAGGTTTGAGGACGGTGGGTTTTGGCGCTTGGGCGATCGCTTGGGGTTGCTGACTGAGGGCGATCGGCACCGCCGCCGCCAAACTGCCCTGAAGAAAGCGTCGTCTCGATGCCAGTTGCCGGATGGAGGAAGGAACCTGAAACCCCATGAATGAACTTACCAATGGATGGGCGCTATCCATCATACCCAATCAAACAACTCCCCCGGTTTCCCTGCAACCAGAAACAGCGACAACCGGGAAGAGAAGGAACTTAGGATTGTGGATTTAATCACCTGTGGGGCGGGTGTCTCGCCCGCCCGGACGAGCAAGATGCCCATTCTACGAAAATTACAGGTTATTGAATTCTCATTCCTTAGATGGTCAATCCATTACGCCTGAGCGATTGGATGCCTCGACTCGACTGAGTGTAGAGGCTGCAACAGTTCCATTTGCTGAGGGCGCGAAACTGGCTGCAACCCGCGATTGATGGCACTCATAACCGCCAGGATAGAAGCCGTCACGATGTTGGTGTGCAGGCCCACACCGTATAACGGATGGGGCATAAAATCGGCGGCCAATTCCACAAACGCCACAGCTTGCGCCTGACTGCCCTGCTCCAGCGATCGCTCCTCGTAATGATGTATTCGCAAATTCAAATTGAGTGCATGAACGAAGGCATCAATCGGTCCGTTCCCCTGTCCTTGTAAGGTAATGATCTGGTCATGCAGTTGCAATTTAACGGCGATCGCCTCTCCCCCAGAATGCTCCAAACTTTGATGCTCCAGGTATTTCACTGGAGTTGTGGCTTGCAAATACTCCTGGGCAAAGAGTTGCCATAATTCAGCGGCAGTCATTTCTTGACCAGAGGTATCCATGACATGCTGCACCACCTGACTAAATTCAATTTGCAAGCGGCGCGGCAACACTAAACCCCATTCCCGTTCCAGCAAAAAGGCAATACCGCCCTTACCCGATTGACTGTTAACTCGTACCACCGATTCATAATTGCGCCCCACATCAGCCGGATCAAGGGGCAAATAGGGCACTGCCCACACGGCATCAGCTTTTTGGGCGGCAAATCCTTTTTTGATCGCGTCCTGGTGGGAACCCGAAAAAGCCGTAAACACCAGATCGCCGACATAGGGATGACGGGGATGAATCGGCAGTTGGGTGCAGTCTTCAACAGTCCTGGCGACCTCATTAATCTGGGAGAAATCAAGTCCGGGGTGAATACCCTGCGTATACAAATTCAGTGCCAGCGTGACTAAATCGACATTGCCCGTACGTTCGCCATTGCCAAATAAACAGCCTTCGACTCGTTCGGCTCCGGCCAGTTGGGCCAGTTCGGCAGCGGCGATCGCACAGCCGCGATCGTTGTGGGGATGCACACTGAGAATGATGCTGTCTCGTCGGGCTAAATGGCGATGCATCCATTCCACCTGATCGGCAAACACATTGGGCATTGCTACTTCTACCGTGGCGGGTAAATTGAGAATTGCTTTGTGGTCCGGTGTGGGTTGCCATACGTCCATCACCGCATCGCTAATCTCTTTGGCAAAGTCCAATTCGGTTGCTGTAAAGGTTTCGGGGGAATATTGAAAGCGCCAATGGGTGGAGGGTTGGGCGGCGGCCAAATCTTTCATCAATTGAGCTGCCGATACTGCAAGATTGATCGTGCCCAGCCGATCTAAGCCAAAGACAACCTGCCGAAACACGGGAGAAGTGGCATTGTACACATGAACGATCGCTTGTTTTACACCAATTAATGACTCAAACGTGCGCCGAATTAAATCTTCCCGTGCCTGAGTGAGCACTTGAATTGTGACATCTGGTGGAATTAAATCGTGCTCAATTAAATGCCGCACAAAATCAAAATCAGTCTGAGAGGCAGCCGGAAATGCCACTTCAATTTCTTTGAAGCCCAGCCTGACTAACATCTGAAACAGTTTCAGCTTCCGCTGCACACTCATCGGCTCAATCAATGCCTGATTGCCATCGCGCAAATCGGTACTCAACCAGAGGGGCGGACGGGTCAGGGTTTGATGGACCCAGGCGCGATCGCCGAATGGATTGTCAGGAGTAGCATTTGGGACTACAGGTGTAAATGCATGGTACTTCGTCGCCGGATGATTCAACATGATCGGAGTTTCCTTTTAATTCGGTGATTGTTCGGGCGTGTGGCTGTAATGTTCGGTGCGATCGGGTTGCCAGGTTGCCACAGGATTGCACACTGACAACCCATCCACAGTCGTAGCCAGATCCCAAATTGCAGTTGCATAAAAAATCTCCAAACTAAAAACTAGTGGTAAGTCAATCAATCATTGACGGGTAGCCAAAATCCAGGTTGTTGATTAGGGTTAAATTTTGCGGGTCTTCGACCCGTCAAAATTTTCCTGACGGAACACTAGTAGTGTCTGCCAACACGTTATTTGCAGCCGTCAGCCAGCGCATCGCAATGCGACAGAAACGAGTCTATCCAGGCATTTCAGATGATTCAATCGAAACATCTAACGACAGCGATGTGGAGTCGTCAATTGATACGGGTCTGATACAGGTTAAACTTTAATGGGGTGTGTGAAAATTATCTGCGCGCAAGGCGCAGCAGCAGCCCTAGCAGAGTGCTAGAGATGATCTGGAGTGAGTGCTGCTGAATCACACAATTTCTCGCTAAACTGTCATCTCTTATCCTAATTGTGAGGAGTGTCGTGGTCAAGTGACGATCGCGATCGCAGCGACTTCAATTTGCACCCACTAGTTCCGCATAAATCTCTAGAACTTGCCTGATAGGTCGGTGCTTCCTGTGAACGTTTAGCTGTATTGACCTTCACTCATCTCATTTTTTATGCTGCACGAAACTTTGCAACCTGCGCCATTTTCCAGTGCGAACTGTTTAGATCTGAATGCCTCGACGCACTCCGCCCAACTTGCCTATGGTTTGCAAGAAACGGCGATCGCCGCTTGGGGCCAGCATCATCTCGGCTTAAGTCATGGTGCATCCTTCGACCCAATCACCGCATCAGCCTGGTTAACTCATGGGGAATCACTTCCCGCCGATGACATCGAAATAGACCACATAGACAACACTCTCCCTGGATGGTCGGTGGTGATGCCAGTTGCAACCGTTCCGGGTCGTCGGGTTACTGCCACCGCTGATTTGGCGGGGAATTCCCTGACGACAGCCCGCAACATTGGCGAACTCACCAACATCCAAACCTTTAATGATTTTGTGGGAACGAGTGACACCAATGACTTTTACCGATTCTCACTGTCTCAGGTGAGCCAGGTTACTTTAAATTTGACTGGCTTAAGCACTGATGCCGACCTGCTGCTGATTCAAGACCGCAATACCAACGGCATTGTGAATGTTGGTGAAGTGCTGGCTTCATCCTTGGCGGCAGGCATCAGTCCGGAACGGATTAGTATCCGACTGGACCCTGGAACCTATCACATCCGTGTCTATCCTTACAGTGGCAGTACAAACTACACCCTCACCGCTGCTGCCACAGCCATTACACTGCCCACCGGCTATGACATTAACTATGGCTATGGCTTAGTTAATGCGGCGGCGGCAGTGGCGGCAACTCTGGGTCAACCCTCATTGACTCCGGTTCCTGATCTGGGTGGCAACTTCTGGAATGTGGATTTGGTGAATGCGCGAGACGTGTGGGCACAGGGGTACAGCGGCCAAAACATGACCGTGGCCGTGGTAGACTCTGGCGTGGACTACACCCATCCCGACCTGGATGCCAATATCTGGATTAATCGAAATGAAATTCCGGGTAACGGTGTAGACGACGATCGCAACGGTTTCGTTGATGATGTGCGCGGTTGGGATTTCATTGATAACGACAACACCCCCACCGACCCGGATGGTCACGGCACCCACGTCGCAGGCACGATCGCCGCAGAAGACAACGGATTTGGGGCGCTGGGAGTTGCTTATAACGCCAGAATCATGCCAGTGCGTGTGCTGGACCAAACGGGTTCTGGCACCTGGCAGAGCGTCGCTGCTGGCATCTACTACGCGGCTAACAATGGTGCCAATGTGATTAATTTAAGCTTGGGCGGGAATGCGTATTCTGCGGAAGTGGCCGCTGCGGTGCAGTATGCCACTAGCCGGGGGGCATTCGTCGTGATGGCATCTGGGAACGAAGGGGCGCGAGAACCCAGTTTCCCTGCGAACTTAGCCACCGCACAGGGGATCGCGGTGGGTGCGGTTGATCGGAATAGTCGTCTGGCGAGCTTCTCCAATGATGCGGGCGTTCGGCCATTAAGCTATGTGGTAGCGCCGGGAGTGAGCATTTATTCCACAACGCCCAACAACACCTACCAATTCTTCAATGGCACCTCAATGGCCACGCCCCATGTCGCTGGAGTCGCCGCTTTAGTGCTCAGCGCCAATCCCACGCTGACTCCAGCGCAGGTAGCGGAGGTGTTGGCCAGAACAGCAACCCGAAGTGGGATCACCGTTTAAGGCAGGTGATGAAGAAAGAGATGAAGAAAGAAGAGAAGAGAGCAGAATGCAATTCTCACCTCCCTTGGCTTCTTTCCTCTTTCTTCTTTCTTCTCCCTCTTTTATTTCTCCAGATGGAGGGAAGAATCAGACTCTTAGGGGATAGCTTGGTATACTCGTTTTTGTATTCTGTTAAGAATTCAACAGAATTTTTAGAAGGAAAGGAGTCCTCCCCATGTACTTATTACTGAATCTTTTAATGGAAGTTCCTGCAAAATCGGGTGGGCAATTTCCCACCTGGTTTACAGCCGTGTATGTTGTAGGATTTGTGGCAGCAGTGTCGATTGGGTCGATCGCCTGGTATAACTCCAAGCGTCCGGTGGGTTGGGAGGACAAAGCTCGCCCTGACATTGTCCCGGAAGTATCCGATACAGAAAACCCAGGCGTGTAACTGATCGCGCCACGCTTTCAAATTTACAAAATTAGCGATCGGGTGTCAGAAAGATCCTGAACGGGTTGACTGACACCTGATTTTGTTTATTCCAGTTTGGCAATCCAGCGTTGGTAAAGATTACGAATCGCTTTGATGACTGCGTTGTTGGGTTGCTCTCCACTGTCGTTAGTCGGATCAAGCATTTGTAATTCTGTTAACAGTTTGGCTTCTTCTGTGGCTACAGTGCCATCGCTATAAATCAAGCCACTGATCGCTTCTAGCAATTGCTGACAGGCTTCGGACGTAGGGCGATCGCCTAAATATTGGTTCACCCACTCATAACACTCGGCTGAAGGAACAGGTCTAAACTCATACAGTAACGGTTGGATATCTGGCTCATCGGCAACGCCCTTCTCTTTAGCAATGCGATGCAAATATTCCCGTTCCTCCGGTTGAATTTTGCCATCGATCCAGGCAGTGCCAATTAAAATCTTGACCAGTTTTTTTGTATCCGGGCTGGCTGTCGTCATGGTCTCTCCCTCCACAGTTCAACACTCTGCTACCGTTAACATAAAACAGTCCAGCCAAATTGCTCAAAAATAGCAATAAGTTTTAGGGTTTGGGGTAGGGAAACTGGTTGGAGATTAACATCGCAACAGCAGTTTATGACCGGCGTTTTAGTAGTGCCATAAAAAAGCCATCCATTTGATGCTGGTGGGGAAGGACTTTGCACCAGCCGTTTGCGGTGGCGAAGGTGGCAACGGGAGAGTCGGGGGCGGGTGGGATCAGTTGCCAATTGGGATGAGTCTGAAGAAAGCGATCGATCTGCTGTTCGTTTTCCGCAGGATGCAATGTGCAGGTGGCATAGACGAGTGAGCCGTCAGGTTTAACCCAGGTGGCAGCGCGATGGAATAACTCAGTTTGCAGTTGGGCAAGTTGAGCCACGCTATCGGGAGTTTGTCGCCAGCGGGCATCGGCATGACGGTGCAGAGTGCCCAAGCCAGAACAGGGTGCATCCAGCAACACGCGATCGGCCTGGTTTTGGAAGTGAGTAAAGGTGCGACTGTCGCCCGTGTGCAGCCGAATTGAGTGAAGCTGGAGGCGATCGCGGTTTTGTTCTAGCTTCTTCAGCCGCGACGGTGTTTTGTCACAGGCCCAAACAATGCCTTGATCTGCCATCATTTCCGCTAAATGGGCCGTTTTGCCACCGGGAGCGGCACAGGCATCAATCACGGTTTCTCCCGGCTGAGGGTCAAGCAAATAACTCACCAGTTGGGCGCTACTATCCTGCACCATCCACCAGCCTTCCCGAAATCCAGGTAAGGCTTGAATACTCCCCGGATGGGTCAACAGTCGCAGGGCATCGGGGAGGGGAGGCACTCGTTGCGTTTGAATTTCCGCTTGCTGGAAAGCTACTTCAACTTGCTCAATCGTGGCTTGCAACCGATTCACGCGCAAATCAATGGTAGGTGGTTGATTCATCCACTGACAAAGTTGTTCAGTATCGGTGTGCCCAAATTGTTCTAACCAAATTGCAATGATCCAGTCCGGATAACTGTGCAAGATTCCGAAATGTTGAATGGGATTGGTTGGTAGTGTCAGGGGAATAGTCAGGTTTGCTCTGTTGGAGTCTGTCTCCGTGGAGTCTGTCTCCGTAGAGTCTGTCTCCGTTAAGCGCAGGTATTGTCGCAGTAATCCATTGACCACTCCGGATAGTCCGGCAAAACCGTTTTGTTTGGCTAATTCTACGGTGGTGTTGACGGCTGCGGAAACTGGAATCTGACTTAAGTAAGCCAATTGATAAAAACCTAGATGGAGAATCAATCGTAAATCGGGTGGTTGTTGGTGACTCTTTTTCTTGCCAAGCTGGTCAATCAGGGTATCGAGGGTGCGTTGTCGGCGGATTGAGCCATAAACCAGTTCCGTAAACAGCCGTTTGTCTGCCGTCATCAAATCAGAATGTTGCAAAGCTTTGTCTACTGCAACATCGGCAAACGCGCCTCGATGCACCGCACGCAGAGCCAGAAATGCGAGTTGTCGGGAAGTTTGAGACACGGAACAGATAGGTTGAGCGATCGCGACTTCTTCAGAATAGCAAGCTTCGCTCCATGTCAGTGTCCTTCCTGGATGGGTAAGGTGGCTTGCAGGGGCAAGGCCGCTTAAATTTTGAACCAAATAATTCAGTGTTCCAGACCCCATCGACGTAGTTCTTCCCATAAGTTCCTACAAAGTCATCACTCGACTCCTCGCCAACTCATCCACTGCTGAATGCACCCATTAAGGTTAATTGCTATCGGGCTATTGAAAGTCGAATTTCCTAAAGTCGAACTCCAGTTTGAACGAGCGTGAATATCGCAAACATTGGAGTGCGCTGGAACCGAAAATTAGACAAATTTAGTACTTTTGTATTTATTAAGTCGATGAATTTTTCAGTTACCAATCACTTTTCGGGGAAGGATTTGAGCCAGTTACACCTGCAAAAAACTCCTTGTTCATCAAGGCTTTAACTCGATACAGCCCTTTATTCTTGAATGAGTCAAATGCCTTTCGCTGATGCTTTGTATTGGTGGGTAAGTGGCACGTTTAAACCAGGCTATGATCAAGTCAATACTCCTCCTGTACCAGTGCCTCAAGCTATGTTTTGTATCGTTTGTGCCAATGCGTAAGAAAGTTGTATCCAAGTCAAGAGTTTGAGCATAGAATTATTTAGATACAACTCACTCTAAGGTGACCCTAAAATGGCGGCAGTAACGACCAAACGATCCAAAGCTTCAGCAGTCAAACAAGCATCCATCCAAGACACAAACGCCTTCCTTCAATCCCTGCCAGAGAAACCCAAAGAAGACTTATCTCTGAGAGAAGCCGTTGAGCAAATGCGGGATTCGGTCAGGGGAGCATTGGCGAAAGGTTATACCTACCAAGAATTAGCCGCAATGCTCACGGAAAAGGGCATCAAAATCAGTGCATTTACACTGAAGAATTATGTGCCTTCGGGGCGTAGACGCAGTACGAAAGAGCAACCCCCCAAAGCAGCGCCTCGCAGAGGTCGGAAATCAAAAGCAGAAATGGATGAATTTGCGACGGCAACCCCTGAAAAAGCACCCAGTGACACCAAGCCGGTTGCGATCGCGGCAGCGCCAACACTCGATGAAGAACCTGCTAAAACACCGACTAAAGCACCCCGTGGACGTGCTAAAGCAACAACCGCCGCTAAAGCGAAAAGTGGTAGTGAAGCAACGGTGAAGCAACCGGCGAAGCGGGGACGTGCAGCCACTTCGACCACTACCACCAAGCCTGCCACTCCCAGAGGCCGGAAAAAGGCGGGTGCTTGAGTCGTTTGTGGTGTGCATGAAACGATCGCTTCACAGGTCGAACACGACAATGCCCCAGCACCACTCTAGTGCTTCCGGTGAATGACTAAGGGCCGCATTTCGAGTCGCAGGTTGGGGCGATCGCATTTTGTTAAAGGTATTTTGTGAGATCGGCAGTTGAGTTCTACAACGTGCCAAATCCTTTTTTCTTCTTCTCTTTTTTTTTCTTTTTAGGCGTACCACCCGGTTGACCCCGCCAGCCAGGCTGTCCACCACCGTAGGGGTTGCCCATTGGGTTCATCCCACCCGCTCCAGCCATTCCAGGCATTCCGGGCATCCCAGGAAACTGTCCTTTGCCCATCATTTGCATCATATTTCGCATTTTCTGGAACTTGTTGACCAGATCGCTCACATCCGCCTCACTAAAGCCGGAGCCTTTAGCAATTCGGCGACGACGACTAGGAGAACCGGCCAGCAAATCAGGATTCTTGCGTTCTTCAATCGTCATTGAGTTGATCATGGACTCTGCCTTCTTCAACTCCGATTCGCCCTTCTCCAGTTGATCCCCACTAATTTTGTTCATTCCTGGGATTAACTTCATGATGCCACCCAGGGACCCCATCGTTTTGAGGATTCGAGTTTGCTTCAGAAAGTCGGTAAAGTCGAATTTGGCCGTGAGGATTTTCTCCTGCATTTTTTCGGCTTCTACCAGGTCTACCTCTTCGCGGGCTTTTTCTACCAGGGTCAGCACGTCACCCATGCCCAGAATACGAGATGCCATGCGATCGGGGTAGAACGGTTGTAACGCTTCCACCTTTTCCCCGGTGCCAATAAACTTAATGGGTTGGCCAGAAATTTGCCGCACTGAGAGGGCTGCCCCCCCTCGCGTGTCGCCATCCATTTTGGTGAGAATCGCCCCCGTAATGCCGATTTGTTCGTGAAAGGTGCGGGTCAGGTTGGCGGCCTCTTGCCCCGTCATGGCATCTACCACAAGTAGGACTTCGTGAGGTTGAACGGTTTGCTTGATTTGCGCCAGTTCTGCCATCATGTCCTGGTCAATTTGCAGTCGTCCGGCTGTGTCAATGATGACGGTGTTGATGCCTTCAGCTCTGGCTTTTTCCACACCTTGACGCGCAATTTCCACGGGGTTCGCATCTTTGCCCAATTCAAACACGGGCACATCAATTTGTTTGCCGAGTGTCATCAACTGATCGATCGCGGCGGGTCGGTATACGTCCGTTGCGACCAACAACGTACTGCGATTTTCCTTTCGCAGGTGCAGGGCCAGCTTAGCCGTTGCCGTGGTTTTCCCCGTCCCCTGTAACCCTGCCATCAACACAATCGTGGGTGCTGGTTCCACCTCCGCCAAGGGCGCATTGGTTTCGCCCATGACCTGCACCAGTTCGTTATAAACAATCTCGACAAACTGTTGATCCGGACGAACCCCTTTCACCACCTCCGCGCCCTGTGCTGTGGTTTCAACTCCCACAACAAAGTCTTTCACCACCTGGAGGTTCACATCCGCCTCCAACAAAGCCCGGCGAACTTCTCGCACCGCCTCTTTGATGTTGGATTCAGAAATTTTGTCCTGACCACGGAGAGTTTTCCAGGCAGATTCAAGACGGTCAGAAAGCGCTTCAAACATAGTCGGTTACTCTGTGTTTACTCGATTGAGTGGAGACGGGGAAGGCACACTGTTCTGGGAATGCCAGTAAACAGCACAGTCAGTAATGTATTAGTTTACAGTGACTTCATTACCAGATTAGCGTGTTCGATCGCCGGACAGGGTAGCACTCGCGATCGCACCTGCCCCTCATTTGAGTGATTCTTCTGGCGCCAGTCCGGACTGGTTGGGCTACTGTGTGAATTCACTCGTGACTTGACGTTAATTTCATCTCCTAAAAGAGGAACTATTAAGTCATGGGTGTTACTCTACCAAAATCAGGCTGCGCTCACGATCGCCAACATCCTCCAGCCCTCTTGCCTGCTATGACTCTCTCCAACTCTGTCTCCCTCTCAGAGAACTGTGGTGAAACACTTTTAAATGCACCATCTGGTTCACCCAGCTTGCTTGAGCTACACCAGTGTTTGCAGTCCTTACAAGCACAACTGCCCCCTTCGCCGGAGTTAGAGCAACTGCAAGCAGGGCTGGCACAGTTAGAGTGGTTGCAAACTTTTCATCAAACCAGTCAACTACTGATTGCAGTGATCAATCCCCTCAACTCGACGCTGCAATACGCCAATCATTACTGTTGCCAACTGTTAAATATTGATGCTGCAACAATGCCCCCCGCGCAGGGCCGTTCTCATCATTTAAGAACCATCCTGAAACAACGACTTTCGGACAGTGATTATGCGGCAGTGTTGCGATTGTATCGTCGGCATTTGTTCCATTTTATGTTGCGGCAGTTGTACCAGGTTGATGCCAGTGTTGGCCGTTTGTTAGAAACACCGGCAATGGTGGCATTACCCAGTCCACATCATGCAGAACCTCGATATGTCGAATTCTGGTTGCGATCGCAAAATTTGCAAATTACCCGCTTGAACTCAGACGTCGATGAATTTGCCGATCTGCATTTGGCTGATCTCTCCTCTGAGCAATGGCAAATAAAATTGACCGACCCAGGGCAACTCGATGAACTGGAGCAGCGATTTTGTTTGACGAATTACCGATTTGAAGGGTGCTTAGTGCTGGAAGGGTTGGATGTGACGGTGCGAGAAACCATTCACCGGATTACCCAACTCCTGATTGATCGAGATTCGATTTTGTTGCCGCACAAATTTCGCCAGGTGAATCAGCAATTGCGATCGCTGTTTCGCACCGATAACACCGTGATCCTCACCGTCGAAAAAGATCAGATTCGGGTATTCATGGGGTATGTCGGGCAGGACATTGCAGCCATCACTTATCCGCTCGAATTGCTGCAAAACTCCCACACCCTCAAAGCGATTCAGTCGAATCAAGTTTTGGCTGTGCAGGATTTGGCGCAAGATTGCCGGACCGAATTGGGGCAACACCTGCTGCAACAGGGCGTGCGATCGCTGCTATTGATTCCGCTGGTCGCTCAATCGACGCTGGCTTCGGTAGACACAGTTCTACCAGACCCATCAACGCATCCGTCTGTCGTCGGGTTGGTCGGGTTGATGAGCGATCGCCCTTATCATTTTGATCGATTGGATTGTTGCCACGCGGAACAACTAATTCCAGCCTTCACTCGCGCCCTCACATCTGCCCAGCGGCAACTGGTGCAACAACGATTTATTACCAATATTCACCCTGCTGTAGAATGGCGATTTTTGCAGGAGGCCGAACGGCGGAGTTTGGGCTTACCCGCAGAACCAATTGTGTTTGAGCAGGTTTATCCACTGTATGGCATTTCCGATATTCGTGGCTCTTCAGAAGCTCGCAACAGCGCCATTCAAGCCGATCTGCTGGCCCAGTTTCAGTTAGGGTTAGCGGTTGTAGATGCTGTGTGCGAAACCGACAACCACGCCATCAGTCAGCAATTACGGTTAGATTTATTGGAACGGATGGAACAATTACAGAAAAAAATCACGGTTGATGCAGAAGTGACTGAAATTCGCTACCTCCGAAACCATCTGGAGGCTTATTTCGATTACTTTGCTCAATGTGGTAAGCAAGCGATCGCCGCGATTGACGTTTATCAAGCGGCCTGCAATAACGAACACGAATGCATTTATGTTGCGCGGGCTGAGTATGACCGCGCGATCAGTCAAATCAACGCGCAATTGCGAGACACCTGGGAACGATGGCAACAACGAATGCAGCAAATTACGCCTCACTACTGCGACATTGAAACTACCGACGGCATTGACCACATGATCTATGCGGGACATTCCATCGATCCAAAATTTGGCAAATTTCAACTGCGTAGCTTACGATACGAACAACTACGCGCCCTGTGCGACTGTGCCAGGGTTGCCTTTCGGATTCAGACAGAGACTCCAAATAAGATGCAGGTGACGCATCTCGTCCTGGTACAAGACGCCACGGTAGACATCTTTCACGACGAGACGACCGAAAAACTGTTTGATGTGCGAGGCACCCGCGATACTCGCTACGAAATTGTCAAAAAGCGCATTGATAAAGCGATCGACGAACAAACCCACACTCGGATCACGCAACCGGGAATGCTAACGCTAGTTTATTCCACTACTGAAGAATTAGAAGAGTATGAACAATATCTGCATTACTTAATGCGGGAAGGCTTGGTAGACCGTGAGATCGATCGCGGCACCGTCGAACCCCTCCAGGGCGTAACTGGCCTCAAGTTTGTCCGGGTGCGGGTACTCCCAGATAACACTTAGAGCCGTCTTCAAGATTACTTTGATCACGTTGATTCAAAAACTTAGAGGCGTTACCCTGAGGGACTTGCGATTAAATAATATCTCAGTCGTAGGATGGATGAGGCGATCGCTATAACGTATCACGGGTACTTTATTTTCATTCAAGCCCTAAAGATTGCGACCTTAGATTGTGACCTTAGATTGTGACCTTAAATAAATTAAGGTGTGCTAGGCAGTGCCACAACACACCATTGGCTTGCTGCCGATGCATCATGCAAACGCTAACAGCAGCCTACGCAAAAGGTTAGAACTTTAATTGCCAAGTTAATCGCCTTGGAAATCTGGCAGAACAATGCCTCTAACCCAAGCCCAACCAGGATAATAAACCTTGACCGGTTACATACTCGATCGCTAGCGCTAGAGCAAAACCAATCATTGCAGCACGGCCATTCAAGCGTTCAGCATATTCATTAAATCCGAATTTGGGTTCAGATACTTTAGGCGAAACGGTTGGTTGTTGAGTCATTTCTTTTACCTCGTAGGTGCAAACTTTTTGACGAATCTGATAGCAGAAGCAAGCGATCGCCATAAATGGGGATCAGCAATTCGTTACATTTCTTCATCTGCCCTTTTATTGTAAAGAGAAATGCTGATCCGTCAATCATCAATTTCAGTAGGATACCCGTCCGAATTAGTACGGACATCCTGCCCCAAATTCACTCCTATGACAGCTTCCAACTCTTTTCGGAGACGATAGATTAATAGAGGAGTCTAAATTTATAACTCTTAATAAAGGGTTAATGATTCCTGAACACCCAACTCAAGCTTGTACAGTAAAGCTTGGTTGAAACGTCTGGGTAGGCACTGTCTTATGCACAAAACCTTGATTTCTCATATTAAATCCCTGCTAAAACCACTCATTGTTTTAGCGTTGGTTCTGGTTCTGACTCTGGGTCAAACCAGCGATGCCTTCGCTGCTCGTGCTGGTGGTGGGCGGATTGGAGGTGGCTCGTTCCGCACCCCGATGCCTAGCCGCACCTACACAGCACCTCGCACCTATGCTCCTCCCGGCGGTGGTTACTACCCAGGTGGTGGCATTGGGTTGCCCTTCGTGTTCCCGCCCTTTTTCGTGTGGGGTGGCGGTGGTAGCTTGTTCACAATCTTGATTTTCTTTGCAGTCGCCAGTTTCCTGGTGCAAGCCTTCCGGCGCACTCGCGATGACAGTGAACTGGGTTATGACTCTGCGGCGAGTTCAACGATTAGTGTGGCTCGGTTACAGGTGGGTTTACTCGCCAATGCCCGCGAACTCCAGGCTGACCTGAATAAATTGGCTATGTCGGCAAATACCGCTTCTCCAACAGGTTTGGCTCAAGTACTGCAAGAATCTACTCTGGCCTTGCTGCGTCACCCCGAATACTGGACCCATGCCAGTGCTGGAGTGGAGCAGGCTCGTTTGACCAGTGCTGAAGCCGAATTCAACCGTCTGGTTCTGGCGGAACGGAGTAAATTTAGCCGGGAGACCTTGTCCAATGTCAACAATCAACTGCGACAGGCTCCCATTGATGCCCTGCTAGTGGGCAATGATGAGGGTGGCGCGTTGAGCACTCAATCCGATCCAGGTGAGTACATTGTGGTAACGTTGCTGGCGGCGACTCAGGGTAATTTGAATCTGCCGAAGGTGAACAGTTCTGAAGATCTACGTCAAGCTTTGGGCATTTTGGGTGGTATCTCCAGCGATCGCTTGTTGGCTCTGGAAATCCTCTGGACTCCTCAAGCCGAAGACGATGTTTTGACCCGTGATGATTTGCTTGTGGAATACTCTAACTTGAAGATGATCTAATCAACGCTTCAGTTATTGACCCTATTGCTGATTGGATTAGTTCTATCAATTCAATAATCCAGTCAATAGACCAATCAAAAAGGAGACCGCGATCGCGGTCTCTTTTTTGATTGAATTTCTTTGATCTGGCTGTGGCTCAACTTGATATAAACTTCACACGTTTAACCAGAGACAAAAGCTAATTTCAGAAATGAGCTGTGCTCTACTAGAAGGCGAGGGAACACTAATGTCAGCGTTGACCTACGGGAGGTGTGCTTGAGTCGAATCGGGTTAGTCGCCATCGGGCGCAATGAAGGAGAACGGTTACGCCTTTGCCTGGAATCAGTGGTTCATCAAGTTGCTCAGGTAGTTTACGTGGATTCTGGCTCAACCGACCAGAGTGTGGCACTGGCGCGATCGCTCGGCGTTGATGTGGTTGAACTAAATCTCGCCATTCCATTTACTGCCGCGCGTGCTCGTAACGCTGGATTTGCCAGACTTTTAGAACTGGAACCGCAATTGGATTACGTGCAATTTGTGGATGGCGACTGTGAAGTTGTAGCGGGTTGGTTACCACAAGCACAACACGAACTAGATACCCACCCGGATGTAGTTGTAGTATGTGGGCGGCGACGAGAGCGTTTTCCAGATGCGACCCTCTACAATCGCCTATGCGATCTGGAATGGGCTACCCCCGTCGGTGAAGCGAAAGCGTGTGGCGGAGATGCCATGATGCGGGTAAGTGCCCTGCAAGCAGTAAGTGGATATAACCCCACCCTGATCGCTGGAGAAGAACCAGAACTGTGTGTGCGTTTACGGCAGCATGGCGGCAAAATTTGGCGACTCGATGCGGAAATGACTTTGCATGATGCTCAAATGACTCGTTTTAGCCAATGGTGGAAACGATCTGTACGCGCAGGGTATGCCTACGCCGAAGGGGCCGCACTGCATGGCGCTCCTCCAGAACGGCATTGGGTTAAGGAAACTCGGAGTATTCGGTTGTGGGGTATTCTGATTCCAACTCTCATCCTCCTCACAGCCGTACCTACTCATGGTTTAAGTTTTCTCTTGCTGGCGGGTTACCCGTTGATGACCTACCGAATTTACCAATACGCTCATCGCTCCGGGCGATCGCCACAGGATGCACGCTTATTTGGTGTCGCCTGTATGCTGGCAAAATTTCCTCAAGCTCAAGGTCAACTGCGATTCTACTGGGGAAAATTATTCAAACAACCTTCCCGCTTGATCGAATACAACACTCCATCCCCAGCCATTCGTTAGTTTTGGGTAGCCATCGCTGTCGATAGCAAGGCGATACACTTCATTTCATCTCAGTAGCTACTTCACATCAGTAGTATTGTCATCGGATTAGTCCTTTGGATTAATCCGATTTTTAATGATTTCTCCCAGAGAATACACAACCTATACGCTTCGCCTCAGGGCCGAAAATTCATTAACAGCCACGATTTAGTGAATCTTCTATGAAGAATCTACTGTGCTTCTCAGAAGTTTTTACGATGTTTCGGAGTGGTTCCCTGAGAGTGGTGATTATTTATGCACAGAGGCAAATTCAGCTAATTCAAAAGTAACAAATGGCTCAAAAGTATTGCTCAACATTGTGGTTAACATCTTTGTTTTCTATCCTTGGGTTGAATGACTCAACTGAGCGTTTAATCCCATGTTTGGGCACTCTAAGCAGAGATGGAAATATCCGACGATTTTGTACTGGAAAGTTTGACAGACATGGCGATGTATTCCTTAGGTTCAATTCTGTTGCAGGAGGGCCTCATTACTGAGAGACAGCTACAAGCTGCTCTAGAGCGGCAGATGCAACAGGTTGAAACGGTTGGTTGGCAACTCCTGGGCGAAATTTTGATTGATATGGGTTTGATCACACGACCAGACCTGGAAAGTGCGCTGGATCGGCAAGCACAACTCTATAATTTAGAATTTTTTAATATTTCACCCCACCCTTCAACTTACAGCTTACTAAAACGGTTTGGTGATATTTTGGGGGCGATCGTTGGTCTGGTACTGCTTATCGTCTTGCTGCCCTTGATTGCGATCGCGATCTATATTGATTCTCCTGGTCCTATCTTTACAGCTCAGCCCCGCGTTGGGTTACGCGGAAAACACTTTCTTCTCTGGCGCTTCCGGACCACCCTTCCCAACTCTGAAAACTTTCGTCTCAAAATTGCTCATGAAAAGGGTTACAAGCTGTTCAACCCCACGCAAGAACCTGGTCTTACCTTTGTGGGCAGAATTTTGCGACACTTATATCTGGATGAAATGCCGCAGTTCTTGAATGTCCTTCTGGGGGAAATGAGCCTGGTGGGAACTCGGCCTCCAACCCTGGATGAAATTCAGCTTTACTCCAGAAGTGACTGGCAACGACTGGTAGTAAAACCAGGAATTACAGGCATCTGGCAAATCAGTAAAGGAAAGTACTGGATGAGCTTTGAGGAAGTTTTAGATCTAGACTTTTCCTACATTGACGGTTGGCGACATCTTCTAGATCTCAAACTCCTGATTAAAACTGTTCTTCACGTCTTGCTTAGCCCCATGCGTACACTCAAAAAACCATCAGTCTCATCCTTGCGAAACAACCAAGTTGGGATTCTCAATGTTTCACTCGACAATATATCTGTGATGGAGTTGCTGGAGACTCTGCAAGAGGGGGTTGTGTTTACACCCAATGTTGATCACCTGATGAAGCTTCAGAAAGACCCTGAGTTCTTCAAAACCTACTTAACTGCCGATTATCGTGTGTGTGATAGCCAGATTCTGATGTATGCTTCTCGCTTTTTAGGTACTCCCCTAAAGGAGAAAATTTCTGGGTCTGATTTCTTTCCAAGTTTTTGTCGGTTTCATCGTAATAATGAGAAAATAACGATTTTTTTGTTAGGGGGTGCAGCAGGTGTGGCCGACCGGGCAAAAGCTAAGATTAACAGTAAAATCGGTCGAGAAATTATTATTGGTGCCCATTCTCCCTCATTTGGATTTGAAAGGAACGAACAGGAATGCTTGGAGCTAATCGAGTTTGTCAATCGTTCCAAGGCAACGGTATTAGCTGTAGGGGTGGGCGCACCCAAGCAAGAAAAGTGGATTAGTAAGTATCGGCACAAATTCACCCATGTCAAAATCTTTCTGGCCGTGGGTGCCACGATCGATTTTGAGGCAGGCGCTGTAAAACGGTCTCCTGTCTGGATGAGTAAGTTAGGAATGGAATGGCTTTATCGGATTTATTCAGATCCAAAACGTCTGTGGAAACGCTACTTGATTGAGGACCTACCATTTTTCTGGCTACTTCTGAAACAGAAATTTGGCCAATATCGCCCGCCCATTTTTGGCTCTATGCAGGACCTTCATCTGATGAAGTAGAGCGCAATACCCCAAAATTTAGAGTTGCCTGGGATGGGTCATCAGAGATTAGCCAACCTGGTTGCTTGATCAAAACTGATATAAGCCTGCTTGTAATTGCCTAACCGTTGTAATGACACTCCTCGGAATAGCCATGCTTCACGGTTAGTGGGGTCTAAGGCGATCGCGCGATCGCAACTGGCTAATGCATCGGAATATTGTTCTAGATGAATCAAAACAACCCCCCGAAAAACCCAACTCGGAGCATGATCAGGCTGCAATTCGAGCGATTGATCAAAGCTTTCCAGGGCTTGCTCGTACTGTCCCAGATTGGCCAAGGCATCACCTCGACAGTACCATACCCAGTAATTCTCAGGCTCAAGACAACTTGCCCTTTCATAGGCCAATAATGCCTTGTCATAAAAACCATCTTCCGCCAGATTCTGACCCTGGTAAATCAAATTTTGAACTTCTACCCCAAATTGTGCCACGGTCTTTCCGCAATGGGAGGAACTATCCATAGTTTCATCGGCAGTGATCATCTCCTCATTCAGCAACCAACCACTCAATCAGGACGACCTTGTAAATGCAAAGCCGGATCTGATGCTGATGTGGTGGGGCTAAGTTTCAGCGATTTGCAAAATTCTCAATATTCTTGAGCTGCAAAGCCTACCAATTCTAACAGCTTGCTCAATTGGCCTCATAAGATTGTAAACTTACGTCAAATTAGAGGCTATTTGGCTTTCTGATTGGTGGTAGCGAACAGAAGTAGGCAAATGGTATGAGCAAAAACATTGGGCTATTGTTTGGTGGCTGTTCGGGGGAGCACGAAGTGTCGATCGCGTCGGCTCAGGCGATCGCCAATGCTTTAACCACTGAAGACAATCAATCGCGCTATCATCTGTTGCCGTTCTACATTCAAAAGGATGGCACCTGGTGTGAACCGGCGATCGCTCAACACGTGCTGCAATCAGGTACTTGTCGCCAAGTTGCGGCTGATTCTACTTCTTCACAGAAACCCCACTGGCAGTTTCCACCTGCGACTCAGGAGGTGGATGTGTGGTTTCCCATTTTGCATGGTCCCAATGGGGAGGATGGTACCATCCAGGGGTTGCTCAAGCTGATGCAGGTGCCTTTTGTGGGATCGGGGGTGTTGGGGTCGGCCATCGGTATGGATAAAATTGCCATGAAACAAGTCTTTGCCCAGGCTGGCTTACCTCAAGTAAACTATCGCACCATCACGCGATCGCAAATTTGGTCAAATTCCTGTGTGTATCCTAAATTGTGTGATGAAATCGATACGGCCCTGGGCTATCCCTGCTTTGTGAAACCCGCCAATTTAGGATCTTCCGTTGGGATTTCTAAGGTGCGTAATCGTGCCCAGTTAGAAGCCGCACTGGATAATGCAGCCAGTTATGATCGGCGGATTATTGTAGAAGCGGGGGTAACGGCCAGAGAAGTGGAATGTGCAGTTCTCGGTAACGACCAACCCAAAGCTTCAGTCATTGGAGAGATTACCTATGACAGTGACTTTTATGACTATGAAACGAAATATACAGCAGGCAAAGCCGACTTGATCATTCCGGCCCTCTTGCCAGCGGCGATCGCGCAGCAAATGCAAGAAATGGCGATTCAAGCGTTTTTGGCGGTGGATGCTGCGGGGTTGGCCCGGGTTGATTTCTTTTATGTAGAATCAACTCAAGCAATTTTTATTAACGAAATTAATACGCTCCCAGGTTTTACGGCTACCAGCATGTATCCTCAACTCTGGGCTGCGAGTGGCGTACCGTTTCCCGAACTGGTTCACCAATTGATTCAGTTTGCCTTAGAACGACAATAGAATTTAACTGTGCGATCGCATTCAGTTAAGGTCTCCATTGGGTGAGTCGGTGGTCTACTGATTCACCCAATTCTTTAGCCGCTGCAATCAACCAGCAAGTGATGGCAGCCTTCGTGAAAAGATGTTAGTTCGTCATTTGGGTGGGCATTCTAAGACAAGTTAGGAATGGTTTACAGCCTGATGGATGCAATTCATCCCCAACAATGCCAGGGCAAATCTTCATTATTAAAAAGTTGTAAACCTGCTGATTTGTACCATTTTCTCGAGTCAATCTGGTTGTATTTATTGCATCCTTGTACGGACTGTTTTCTTGCCCATGCTGTGAATTTCCAGCTCTCAGGGTTTGCTAGAAATCGCTGACTATTCAGTTCAATGTGCTTTTTTTGACTAGATTGTTGTTTCTTGAAAAACTTCATTTTTTCATAAAGTTTCGGATTTCTGGAGAGGAAATATCAAGTTTCAGGCTATAAACCTTACAGGGGGGCTACATCGCCGTGCCTCACAAGCTCAAACGGACCACAAGATGTTAGTAAAGTGTGACTCTAAAGTTGAAGGATCTTAAGCATGAATGTCTTACCGACCGAGATTCCAGATGTATTGATCATCGAGCCACGAGTTTTTCAAGATGACCGTGGTTTTTTTCTGGAGAGCTACAACACAAAAGCCTTTGCTGACAAAGCCGGTATTCATGCTGAATTCGTTCAAGATAATCATTCCCGCTCCACCCAAAATGTATTAAGGGGTTTGCATTATCAGATTGAGCAGGTTCAGGGCAAATTAGTGCGTGCGGTTGTGGGAGCAATTCTGGATGTAGCGGTTGATATTCGTAAACAATCTCCAACCTTTGGACAGTGGGTGAGTTGCGTCCTGACGGCTGAGAACAAGCGCATGTTGTGGGTGCCACCTGGATTTGCTCATGGGTTTTTAGTGATTTCGGATGTGGCAGAAGTGCTTTACAAGGCGACTGACTACTACGCGCCTCAGCATGAACGCTGCATTCTCTGGAACGATCCTGACCTGGCGATCGCCTGGAATTTACCCGCTGAACCTATCCTCTCTGCAAAAGATCAGGCTGGTAAACCGCTCAAGTTGGCCGATGTGTATTCGTAACGTAAACCTCTCAAGAGCACTCATGTATGAAAGCACTCATTCTTAGTGGTGGTAAAGGCACTCGCCTTCGGCCCCTTACTTATACCGGAGCTAAACAACTGGTGCCGGTGGCGAATAAACCCATCCTTTGGTATGGCATTGAATCCATTGTTCGCGCCGGCGTAACGGATATCGGCATTGTCATCAGCCCAGAAACCGGGGAAGAAGTCAAAGCGAAGACGGGGGATGGCGATCGCTTTGGGGCGAATATCACCTACATCCTGCAAGACAAACCCGCCGGACTGGCTCATGCAGTGAAAATTTCCCGTCCGTTTCTGGGGGATTCTCCTTTTGTCATGTATCTGGGCGACAACTTGATTCAAAACGAGTTGGGACAGTTCATGACCAACTTTAAAGAACAACAGATGGATGCGCTGATTATGTTGCGTCCAGTACCCAACCCAACTGCGTTTGGCGTTGCCGAAGTGGATTCACGGGGGCGGGTGTTGCACTTAGTCGAAAAACCCAAAGTGCCAGCGTCTAACCTCGCGCTGGTCGGGATTTATTTCTTTGCCAATACGATTCATGCGGCCATTGATCGAATTCAACCCTCCGCCCGGGGAGAACTGGAAATTACCGATGCCATTCAAAATCTGATCGATCACAAGCAACATGTTGAGGCTCGCCAGATTGAGGGCTGGTGGCTGGATACCGGGAAAAAAGATGACCTGCTGGAAGCCAACCAGATTGTGCTGGATACCTGTTGCTTACAGCCTGCGATCGCGGGCGAAGTAGATGCCCAAAGCCAAATTTCTGGACGAGTCCAGATTGGGAGCGGATCTCGATTGATTAACTGTACAGTTCGGGGTCCCGTCATGATTGGGGAAAATTGCCATCTGGAAAATTCCTTTATTGGGCCATTCAGCAGCATCGCTGACGAAGTGACATTAATTGATGCCGATCTGGAACATAGCGTGATTTTGAAGGGTGCCAAAGTCATTGGGATCCATCAGCGCATTGTCGATAGCGTGGTTGGTCAACGGGCGCAGCTTAAAGTTGCGCCTCAACGGCCAAAAGCACTGCGCTTCATGATTGGAGATGATTCCCAGATTGAATTGGCTTAGGATTGTGGATTTAATCACCTGCTGGACGGGCAAGAGGCCCATTTACGCAAATTATCAGGTTATTTAGCTCTCATTCCTTAGTCAACAGGCATTGCTTGAGATCCAAAATCGGTAATCAGGGATTGATTTTAACCTACCGACTGATTACCGATTCTCCTGGCAAAGCGTCGTGACTTGTTGCTTTGTGCGTTTTGTAGTGATGAATTCAGGCATACAATCTACGAATGAGGGTTCCTGCTCACGTTAGGGAACTTTAGATTTGAGTTAACTTTGAATTTATTCTGTTCCTCATAGCCTCGGATTCAACCTCTCATGCATTGGACTGTTGCTGCCTCCTTCATCCATAACCCTGTAACCGATGGCAATTGGTTGCTACCTTACGTTCCTGGCGATCGCCATCAATTCACGATTATTCCCCACAGCGAACCGTTACCAAGTTGGCATAACCAGTCCTCACCCATGACAAGCTATCGGCGATGGCTACGCTACTTAGAGCAGGGAAAAGAAGCTGTCAAACAAACGCAGGGAGGTGTCATTACGGTTTTTCCTCAACTGGCTTCTACCGTTGGAATTTATCAGCAACTTTATCGGCAACCCATTCCCATCGTCGCCTGGTTGTTTAATGTGGGCAAATGCTACCCCGGCATCCGCCGTTACTTAGCCCAATCTAGCCTGAAAAATGTCACTCAATTTATTGTTCATACTCGTCGAGAATGCGAAATTTATAGTCGCTGGTTAAATTTACCCAAAGAAAAATTTGAGTTTGTGCCGTTTCAGTCAGCCGAAATCCCGATTCTTTATGAGGAAAATACAACAGAACCCTTTATCGCTTCTATTGGGTCTGCCCATCGAGATTTTCCGACGTTTTTTGCTGCGATCGAACGGCTCAAACTTCCGACTGTCGTGGCATCGGGCAAAGTCGCATTAGCAGGCCTGGATATTCCCGCATCAGTTAAAACGCCCTTTGATATTCATAAAAAAGATTGCCTGCGTCTGGCTCAAGAAGCCCGAATTAATATCATCCCTCTCCGCACCGATCCTTTAGTCACGGCGGCGGGGCAAGTCACTATTGTGGAATCGATGCGAATGGGCCGAGCAATCATTGCCTCCCGTTGTAATGGTGCCGAAGACTATATTATTCACGGTGAAACTGGCTTTTTAGTTGAACCGGGATCAGTGGCCGATTTATCGGACGCGATAGAACTGCTGTGGAACGATGCCGCACTCAGAAATCGCTTAGGACAAGCGGCCAAATCCTATGCAACTGAGCATTTTTCTGATGAAGCGTCTGGTCGGGCAATGGGCAAAATTCTCAATCAGATTGCAGATTCTTTTGAAACTAAGCCCAGTTTTCAGCCCTTAAGGAATTAGACAGCATGAACGGTCACATTCACACTCCATGTTGCATGATGGGTTCTAGGTACAGATCAAACCGATCAATCGCACTTTCGTTTTAATTTAACGCATGATGTATTGGAGAGAACTACAGGAGCGCCTTAATGAGTACAGCTAAGTTAAACGTATTGATGGTTGCTGAACAATGTAACCCTGAATGGGCTTCTGTACCATTAGTGGCCTACAACTTCTATAAAGAAATTAGCCAAATTGTTAATGTCACCCTGGTTACCCATAGCCGTAACCGTGAGGGATTTGAACAGCATGGGTATCATTCTAAAATTACTTATATTGATGAAAGTGATTTTGCGAAGCGTTATTACCAATTTATTGTGAAATTAATTGGTGAGGGGAATTGGCCGCTTTATTTAGCCCTCTCCTATCCAATTTTTGCAGAGTTTAATCGCAGCGTTTATCGCTTGTTTGCCGATGAAGTGAAGCAGGGTCAGTATGACCTGGTTCACTCCATTACTCCCATGATGCCCCGCTATCCGGTTTCGTTAATTAGAGCCTGCCAGAAAACTCCGCTGTTACTAGGTCCAGTGAATGGGGGGGTCCCATTTCCGCCAGGATTTCGAGAAACTGCAAAGAAAGAGAAAACGTTTTGGAATGTCTTGAAACCTTTTGGCCGGTATTTGGTTCCTGGCTATATCGAAACGTACAAGAAAGCCGATCGCATTTTGTCTGGTTCAACCTACACCTTAAATATGCTCAAGCAGCTATTTGGGATTGAGGATGACCGTATCGAGCTTTTTTTTGAAAATGGGATTACAGAAGACTTTTTGAAAGCATCAAAACCCACAAAAGGGGCTGGTAAGGTTGAACTTTTATTTGTGGGGCGGTTAGTTCCCTATAAAGGGGCAGATCTAGTGATTGAAGCGCTGGGAGAATTTGAACCAGCTTTACGCAATAAACTGGCGCTAACAATTGTGGGTGATGGTTCTGAACGGCAGGCGTTAGAAAATCGCGTTTGTGAACTGAACTTACAGAATATTGTCACGTTTACAGGTTGGGTCAAACAGTATCAAACTCAGACCTACTACAGCCAATCCGATATTTTCTGTTTCCCCTCGGTGCGAGAGTTTGGTGGGGCCGTAGTGATGGAGGCTATGGCCTGCGGATTGCCCTGTATTGTGGTCAATAATGGGGGAATTGCAGAGTATGTAACCGAGGGCACAGGCTTCAAAATTGAGCCAACTTCCCGCAGTTATGTCATTCAAGAACTGGCGAAACACATTCGACTGTTAGTCGAGAATGATGCATTGCGGCAACAGATGGCAGACCAGGCGATCGCGCGCGCGCAGGAGTTTGAATGGAGCCAGAAAGCAAAACATATTGTTGAGATTTACACGGAACTGGTGAGGCAGAAAAACGCTCAAACCCACCCGACTGTTGTGGTGGCAACAAACGATGCAACAGGTGGTTTACCAGTGTGAGAGTTTAAGGGTGAATTGAACGTTTCGTGATGATTGGATTGTTGAGATAGAGCGAGTAAAACAATGACTTTTTCCATGCAAAATCAATCTGTCAACCAGCAACGACGACTGATTATTACTGGCGGCGCTGGTTTTATCGGCGCTAATTTTGTTCACTACTGGTGTGCGAAGTATCCTAACGACCGCGTAATTGTGTTAGACGCTTTGACCTACGCTGGCAATCGTCACACTTTAGCGCCGCTAGATACTCATCCCAACTTTCGGTTTGTCGAAGGCGACATTTGCGATCGCCCTTTGATCGATGCGCTGTTGCAGGAAGAAGCGGTTGATACCATTGTTCACTTTGCTGCCGAATCCCATGTGGATCGTTCGATTTTAGGACCGGCTGCCTTTGTCCAAACCAATGTGGTTGGCACGTTTACGTTGCTGGAAGCCTTCCGACAGCACTGGATGGCCAGCGATCGCCCAGACGATTATCGGTTTCACCATGTTTCTACCGACGAAGTGTACGGCAGTTTAGAACCAGACGCTCCAGCCTTCTCAGAAACGACTCCCTATGCCCCTAATAGCCCTTACTCGGCATCCAAAGCCGGGAGTGACCATCTGGTCCGGGCCTATTTCCACACCTACGGGATGCCCACTACCATGACCAATTGTTCCAACAATTACGGTCCTTATCACTTTCCCGAAAAACTGATCCCTCTAATGTGCATCAATATTTTGATGGGCAAACCGTTGCCTGTGTACGGAGATGGGCAAAATGTCCGGGATTGGCTATACGTGAAGGATCATTGCAGCGCGATCGATGCCGTGCTGGAACGGGGCAAAGTGGGTGAAACCTACAACGTAGGCGGCAACAACGAGGTGAGAAATATTGATCTGGTGCATATGTTGTGTGAACTCATGAATCAAATGGCACCCGCCTTACCCATTCAACCAGCTCAAGAATTGATCACCTTTGTGAAAGATCGTCCGGGGCACGATCGCCGCTATGCCATCAACTCCAGCAAACTCCAAACCGAACTGGGCTGGACTCCATCGGTCACGGTGCAGGAGGGCTTACGCCAGACGGTGGAATGGTATCTGGCACATGAAGCCTGGTGGAAGCCCCTGCTGTCGGAGGAATATCAGGCGTATTACCGCAAAGTGTATGCATAAGGTGTATGGAGAACTCGTTACTGCCCCTGCCCTACTCGGTTTACTTTGTTCGGGATGATGCCGAACTTTGCCAACAGCTTGCAAGGGTGACGACGATGCCACCTTTCGAGCAGTTTTACCGGGCGGAACGGGGGGGTAGCAGTTCCTGGATTGTGCAAACTTATCTGCAACTCAAGTGTCGGGGACTGGATGTGCATCTGGTGCCCCGCTTCATACCGGGGGCAATTTGTGTCGTTTCACGGGAAGAGTTGATGAAACGGCACCTATGGAAAAGCTTGCCGTTTCAAAGTTATCTGGTGGTGTGCCAGCAAGATCGGCCCCGTCCGGCAATTTGCGAACATCGGATTGTGCAGAATCGGTTAAATGTGTTGACAGAGCGGGATCACTACATGCCCCACTGGAGTCAACCGGATTTGCAGGTGCGGCAACCGGAACGGGGCGATCGCCTCCAAAACCTCGTCTTTAAAGGACGCTGGTATTATTTGCCCGAAGCTTACAAAAGCGAAGCCTTCATCGCTCAACTCCAGGCGATCGGGATTCAATTTTCGACCGATGCCGACTACCACGTAGACCTGCAAGCGTGGACCGATTACGCCACCGCAGATGGGTTGTTGGCGGTGCGGCAGCGTTCAGATCAATATCTCGAATCTAAACCGCCCACCAAATTGATTAATGCCTGGATGGCGGGTTGTCCGGCCTTATTAGGACCAGAACCTGCCTATCAGGAACTGCGCCGCTCCGAGTTAGACTACCTGGAAGTCCATAGCCCAGAAGATGTGATCCAGGCGCTTCAGCAACTCCAGGCTGAACCTAAACGCTACCGGGCCATGATCGAAAACGGTTGGCAGCGAGCTAAGGAATTTACCCCGGATCATCTGGCGCAACAATGGCGCGATCTGTTAGCTGGTCCGATCGCTCAGGGGTATGAGCAGTGGCGGCATGGATTGACCCCCTGGCTCCGGCTTGACCGTCCATTCCAGTTTAGTTATCGGTTGCTCCGGCAAGAATTAGAGCGTCGTCATTTTAACCAGGTCACTGGACGCAAGCGGTAAGCGATCGCAGTCTTTGCCATTTCCTCAGTTTTGCACCATTTTTGTACCCCTCGCTTTCCCACTGCCGCAGCCGATGGTATGATAACCGCATTTTAGTCCTCATCTGATCCCACGCTCCTGGATGAAGGGGTATGGTCTGAAGCTCAGGAACTTGAATCGTGACAGTTCATCATCTTGCCCAAGGGAGGATGATGTAGCTTGTCGGATGTTCTAAGGTACTCGGCGAGTGGATTGTATGAAGAGAGTCTGTGCTAATGCTTCCAGGCCACTTCTATAAAAATTTGCTAACGATGACAATTGCGGTTAATTCTTGACCTGATCTTGTCTACTCTAAGCTCAGACAGCACTCTTGCCTTTTATCCTATCTGTGGTTGAGCGATAGAATTATGAACCAACCTCTTTCCTGGGCACTGGTTGTAGCGACTTACCAGCGTGAAAAAATTTTGCCTCAATGTTTGAAACTGGCAGTGGAGCAAACTCGTCAACCATCAGAAGTGATTGTGATTGATGCCAGCGAAAACTGGGAAAGCACTCGTAGCCATGTCATGACGGAAGTTGCGGCGATCGCGCCTCATATTCGCTGGGAGTATGTCCAGGCCAAACAACGGGGGTTACCGCTGCAGCGGAATCAAGGGATCGACCTGGCAACAGCAGATGTGGTGTTTTTGCTGGATGATGACTCTCTGATGTATCCAGACTGCGCCGAGCAGATTATGAAAATTTACGAGGCCGATCCAGACAGGCAGGTGAAGGGCGTGCAAGCAACGCTGATGGATGGCTTACCGTCGGATGTGGTGGTGCAGGATGACACAAAACCCGTGGGCTGGAAGTGGGACCAGTGGATTCCTGGAATTGCGAGGTTTCAGCGCTTCATCTGGAAACATATCTTCTTGATGAATAACGAAGTCACCTGCGTTACCTATTACGGCGATTTTCCGCACTATGAGGTGCCGCAGCATCTAGTTGATCTGAATGCTCAATTTATGCGAATTTTTCATGGTTGCCGCATGACCTTTCGCCGTGAGACGATCGCCAAAGAACGATTTGAGCCACTGCTACTGTATTACGCTCTGAATGAAGATATGGATGCCAGTTATCGGGTTTCTCGACATGGCATGTTATTGCAGGCCAACAGTGCCAAACTGCACCATTTCCAAAGTAATAGTGGCAGATTGTCTCGTTTTATTGTGGCCACGCTGGCATCCCTCAACCAGGCGGTGTGTGTTCAGAAGTATTCCAATAATCTAAAACGAGATCGCGCCCGGTTTTATATTCTCAATACTCGTCGGGTCCTGGCTGAGTTGTTCAAAGATGCCCTCAGTCGCCGCTGGACATTTCCTCAAGTGCGAGGTGTGCTGACCGCCTTCCGGTATGCCCCAATCATCTTCAAGTTGTCAGTTGATGAACTGGCAGAGTGGTATCCCCAGTTTCAGAAGGAATTTGTCGAAACGGGAAAGCCCCCAGCCCCCAACCAACCTGTCGTGGTTGAAGTGATCGGGGTGCAGGGCTGAGATTGTTTATGGGGCAAAGCATTGACCAGCCTGGGTAACTTTTCTGACTCAGCTTTGCTCCGTTTTACATCGCTACTGATTACATCGCTACTGATTACATCGCTACAGCTATATCCTCAATCCTGGATGTAATCTTGATGGGTGAGCATTGCCGCTTCTGCCTTTTGAAATTCGCGGCCCAGGTAAGAGGCATGGTCTAACCGGGTAACAGGGCAGGGTGTAGTTTGCTCAAAGATTTGTACACAAATTTCTTTAGCCGTCCTACCGCTGAAAATTTGAGTCGGCAAGCGTTCAACTTTGCCATCGCAGGGAATGGGTTTACCCGTCTCTGGGTCGCAGGCCAGACCGCGATCGTCAATGAAGTTATTGAAGTGCTTGGCCCGAATCAATTTTTCGTTCCCATCAATAAAAATGATGAAGTATCCACCCGGATCGAGATCAATGTGTCGCTTTGATAATTCCTGGTCGATTTCTACAGTTTGAGTAATGGTCTGGTTCATATCACGCGCCGATGTTGGAAGCTGATTTTTGGTCTTTTCCCATCTTAGACGCTTCTGAAGAGAGGGATTGATAACGCAGGCTTAATCCTAAAACAATTTGCTTGGTGATCCAGTACAAACACGCGATCAGCAAAGTACTGACCGCAATGAACAGGAGCGATCGCCCCTCGACCAGATTTTGAATCACGCCGAATATCACCTGTTGCGGTTGCGTGATCAGATCCCAACTGTTGAAGCGATTCAACCGTCCCAAGGCCACGCCAACAGCACTCAAGCCATGTAATGCCAGTTCGGCTGGGAGGATCCACTGAGACAGGTCTTGAGTTTTGAGATAGCGCTCCAGATTGATCAACGATAGGACGTAAGCCCCAAAACCCAACAGCAGAAATAGGATGTATTTGGGCAGAATCACCAGCGTATTCACCAACAGGGATTCGGTGTACTTAATTTCTTCCACCATATGGATAATGTCGGTCACTGTGTAGGGGGCATTGGGCAGGAAGGCGATAAACACCAGAACGCCTACCCACCAGAGCAGCGATCGCTCGCGAGCCAGCCGAAATAGGCCAAAGCTAAATCCTAGCGGTAGCAGTGCTAAAAAGAGATTCCAGCGCATCCAATCACTGGAGAACGGTAATACTGACCAGAAGGATGTCCACGACATAATAATGCTCAAACAAAAGGGAAACGATTTATAGTGAGCTTAACGATTGTCGCGGCAAATTTGGATCAGCGAATCGTGGCAAGCTGTTTCACAATATAAATTGAAGCCACCGCATTTTGGAGTATCGAGTAGAGTTCCCGTTGATGAGCAACTCCACTTCCATTCTGGAAGACTTGCTAAACGCCTTACCAGAACTCAGATCCCAGATTTACTTCAAGCCTTCCTTAACCGCACTGTCCCATGCGATGGAGGATCAAGTTCTGGCAGGTCGCGATCGCCCATTGGTAATCGCCAACTTTCAGCGAGAACGCTTTTATCGCCAGGAAGCTTCCCGCTATCTTCGGATTTCAGAGCGGACCGACCAGGTCTACATCCTCGCCGCCCCCGAAACCGACTTCAAGAATCAATCTGCCCAGTATGAGACGATCGCCTTTGATCCAGCCGATAATCTGGCCCAGGAGTGGCATCTTGTGGTGCTGGGTCCCGATTATGCCTCCTGCTTGATCTGTAAAGAACGCCAGGCTCCGACAGAAGACGAACCGCCGATGCTGTTGGGGTTGGATCAGGCCCGTCGATTTGAAGGAGTTTGGACCTTTGATCGCCAGGTGGTGTGTACGGCCACAGAATTGCTGCTCAACCGCATCCTGGTCTACCGTCCCGAACTGGCAGAAAAAATTGCGCTTGCGAAGGAAACTGTGCTGCAACAGGTCCCCAGCGGCTTCAACAATGTCGATCCGGGTCCCTTTGCCGAACGCCTGGTGACTTACCTGCAAGCCGGACAATACAAATTACTCAAGGCGTATCGATCCATTGCCTCCCAAGAGCAGAAAGAACGGTTAGTGAATTCGATTACGGCTGCGATTCGGCGATCGCTCCATACCGACGATATTCTCAGCGTCGCCGTCCGAGAACTGGGAGAAGCCTTACGGGTCTGTCGTTGTTTAATCTATCGCTGCAAAGAAACAGACGCAACCGTTCAAATTCAGCACGAACACCGATCCAATGAGGTGAAATCGTTGGTGGGCAAAACCTGGAATCTGGCAAGTAATCCCCTCTTCCAGGCTGTGGTGCGCCAGAAGGAACGGTTTTTTGTGGAAGATGCCCACGCCCCTGTGTGGCTTTTGAGTGAGCAGGAGGTACCCGCTCCCCAGTCGCAGGTGCAGGAATGGCAGATTGGCTCCTGGTTAATGGTGCCCGTGGTGCATCAAAATCGCTTGCTGGGTATGGTCGAGGTGCATCACTGTGGCCTGCCCTGTAGCTGGAGCGAGGATAGTTTAGACCTGATTGAAGCGATCGCGGTGCAAATTGGGGTCGCCCTGATTCAGGCGGAAGCCTACGCCCACCTGGAAGACTTTAATCAACAGCTAGAAGCCCTCGATCGCACCCGTAGCAACCTGATCGCCATCACCGGACACGAACTGCGAACCCCGCTTTCTACCATTCAGGTTTGCCTAGAAAGTTTGGCCAGCGAACCGGATATGCCGCTTGAACTGCGGCAAGTCATGCTGAGTTCTGCCCTCTCCGATGCCGATCGCATGCGAAAGCTCATTCAAGACTTTCTCACCCTCTCCCAACTGGAAAGTGGCCGGGTGAAGTGGCACCTGGAACCGCTACCGATTCAGGAGTGCGTTGATTTGGCCCTCAGTAGCCTACGCACTCGCCAAACCACAATGGACTTACCTGAAATCACCACTCAGGTGCCCCCGGAACTACCCCTGGTAAAAGCCGATGGCGAATGGCTGGTGGAAGTACTGTCCAAACTTCTGGACAACGCCTGTAAATTCACCGATCCCAACGGCAGCGTCCTGATTCAGGCCCATCCCAACGGTGGCAAAATGTTGGAAGTCACGGTCGCCGATACAGGGCGTGGCATCGAACCCAATCGTTTGGAAGTCGTTTTCGATCGCTTCTATCAAGAAGAGGGTGCCCTACGGCGATCGGCGGGCGGCACCGGCCTGGGCTTAGCGATCTGTCGGCAAATTATCCTGGGCTTGGGGGGAACCATCTGGGCCGAATCCGAAGGCAAAGATCGAGGCAGTAAATTTCATCTGACACTACCAATTTTTCAAATGGAGGAGGAGGACAAACCAGCAAAACCAGTCCGGGAAAAGGGCCGTTCGGCAAAAAGCAAACGCGGCTGAGGGAAAGCTAAAGAACTGTTACAGATCTCAAAGAAGTCAGTAGCAAGGCTCAGACGGAGTGATAGGATTCCGTTAAACCCTAAGAAGAGAACTCCAATGGCAGATACTCTTACTGGACAAGCACCAATTTTCGGTGGTAGCACCGGTGGTCTACTGACTAAAGCACTTGTTGAAGAAAAATACGCAATTACCTGGTCAAGTCCTAAAGAGCAGGTGTTTGAAATGCCGACGGCTGGCGCGGCTGTGATGCGTCAAGGTGACAACTTGTTGTACCTGGCTCGCAAAGAACAGTGTTTAGCGCTGGGAACCCAATTGAAGACCAAATTCAAAATCGATTACAAGATTTACCGAGTCTTCCCCAACGGAGAAATTCAATATCTCCATCCGGCAGATGGCGTTTACCCAGAGAAGGTGAATCCTGGTCGTGTTGCAGTGAACAGTGTTCCCCGCAACATCGGCAAGAATCCCGATCCAGCCAAGCTCAAATTTAGTGGTGTAGCTCCTTACAACGCTTAATTGCAAACAAGTTGCGAACAAAAAAGCTCTAGAGGCAAACCTTCTAGGGCTTTTTTGTTGATTCCCATTCCCTGATAAATCTGCATTCCATAACGAATTTAATGGCAGAACCCGCCCCTACCCACTAGCGTTCGTGGTCAGCGGCTGCCAGTAACCTTTGCAACTCCTCCAGCAGCTTCGGTCAGCCCGCTGCACCACGGTTAGACCGCGTGCTTACGTGATGTTAGACTGCATCCTCTAGTGAAGCAGTTTCTTTGTCATCTATTGTTTTAATCGCTTGACTGTCTTTTCTAGCAACACGAAGGATCGATATTGTCCAGTTAGTAGGTTCGCTTAAGCCACCCTCAAGTACCTGTATTTCCCTTCCACCAAAGACAAGCAAACCAAGATCCTCTAAATCATTCAACAAGTTGGACAATTCATAGGCAAGTTGAACGCGGTCGCTAGGTTCAGCATCCATACCAACATCACCCCAATCTCGCACTGTTTGAAAGAATTGGGCAATAGCCTCAACCTCCTCTTCTGACTCCAACTCTTCGTGATCCAATGAACTAGCATAAGCATTCTCTATGATGGTCAACACCTCTAGACCAGTTCTTAGCCGAATTAAAATTGCAGGAATATTCTGCTTTATCCGTCTCAACCTTATGGGTTTCGATTGTGGTGTGTCTGATAGTTTTTGTGAAACCCAGGTTTCATGATTGGATTTCATTTGCTGAAGAATATCGGCAGTATAAGTCTCATCCTGATCATCAATCATCTTGTGATGAACACGACAAAGCAAAATTAAATTCTCGTAGGCATCTAACTTTCCCTCCGGGAAAGCAGGATTGTGCCTTGGTCCTTGGATCTGGCGCGAAATAATATGACATTCATCACCGATAACCGACTCATCATCAGTAGGTGTTGCGTCAATAATCAATTCATGTTTGCAAATAGCACATCGATTGCCTGAGCGTCCCCACAAAATCTTTCTGGTTTTGTCAGATATAGGCACCGATAACTCCCTTGGACGCTCAACTCTAACAAACAACATTACTGTAGTACCCCCACCAAAGGCTTGAGCGGTCTAACGAACTTATTTAGAAGACTTCTAGAAAACAAAATACCCGTATGGGCAGGGTTAGCAAAAAATTAGCGGCGAATAGCCAAAACTCTCGCGAAATCTACGCTCACCTTACTTAAAGGGGGCGTTTTTTCTTAGTGGCTTAAACCGTTTCTAACCAGTCAAAAATTTTGTCCAGATGCTCCAGCGTGACTAACCCATATTGCCATAACACGATAGGTAGGAGATTCGGTGGCATCTCTCCCTGTCGCAGGGCGATTTGAATCGCCTCTGCGGGAATTAATAGCTCTTCTTGTAGAAAGTGGATTAACCGAGCAAGGAGGGAGGAGTTCATGGCGTGGGGGGCAGGGTAAGGGGGCGAAAGTATAAAATCTGTAAGTTTACTATCGCCTGTTTGCTGGGTGGCAGACGTGATTACAACAAGGCGATCGCGTGATTTCGCTTTTGTCATTAAGTGACCCAGTTCCCAGACATGTGTGATAGGAAATGGTAAAAGCGGTGATCCATCTCACAGGATGATTTGGCTTGTAAAATTTGAGTGCCTGCAATCCTGCAAGCCGGACTTTGTAGGACAATAGCCCTAACTCAAAGCTGCTGAATTCAGGTGAAGGAGATGCCCCCCGTGACGAAGCCGATACGAATTTTGTTGCAAACGACCATTCCCACCACTGAGGATGACTGGAGCATTGCCCGATTTACCCTTCTACGGAATTACCTCTCAAACTGGCGAGATGCTGCGGGTAATGCTTGCTACGAGGTTGTTGCCCGCGATCGCGAAGCCAACGAGAACGGAGATGATCCGATTCTCAGCCACCTGCACGAATCTGACTTTGACCAACTCTGGTTATTTGCGGTTGACATCGGTGATGGCCTCAGTAAAAACGATTGCCACGGCATCAGCGAGTTTCGGCGACGCGGCGGTGGCATGATGGTGACCCGCGATCACATGGATTTGGGTTGTTCGGTCTGTTCGCTGGCGGGAGTCGGCGACGCACACTACTTCCACACCAAAAATCTTGACCCAGACTCCTCTCGGCATTGCCTTGATGATCCCTATACCACCGATATTTTGTGGCCCAACTATCACTCTGGCCGGAATGGAGATTATCAACGCATTACTCCGGTTGAGCCGATCCACGATCTGCTCAAAAATCCAGACTCCCCTACAGGCACCATTCAATTTCTGCCTGCTCATCCTCACGAAGGCGCAGTCGGCATACCAGCAACCGCCAAACGTGCGCGGGTGATTGCAACCGGAACCAGTTTGGTTACGCAACGTGATTTCAACTTAGCCGTTGCTTTTGAGCGTGATCGCGATGAAGAGGGCAATGGGTGGGGGCGAGCTGTCGCCGAATCGACCTTTCACCATTTCTGCGACTACAACTGGAATGTGGCCCTGGGCTGCCCCAGTTTTGTCGATGAACCCCCCGGCAACTCCATGCAAACCGAACCTCAGGCGATCGCCGATTTGCAAGCCTACATCCGTAATTTGGCGCACTGGTTGACTCCTGCCCGGTAGATGCGATCGCGGCTAACTAACGGTGAGGACCAGGTTGTCTCGATGAATCACCGTTTCTGGGCTGGGGTAGCCCAGGATAGCCGCGATCGCATCCGATTGTTGCCCCTTGACTTTGGCCAATTCGGCATGGCTATAGTTCACCACGCCCCGAGCAATTTCATTACCCGCGCGATCGCACACCACTACGGCATCCTGGCTCTCAAAGTCACCCTCAACGGCCACAATCCCCGCCGCTAATAAAGACTTTCCGGCATGGCAGATCGCCTGCACCGCCCCATCATCCAGATATAGGGTACCTGCCGGAATTAACCCATGTGCAATCCAGCGTTTGCGGGCACTCACAGGTCGAGGTTGCGGTTCAAACTGGGTGCCCAAGGCTTCCCCCTGAAGAATTTTTTCGATATTTTGTGGCGATCGCCCCTGAGTAATTACCGTCCGCACGCCTGCGCCAGTGGCAATTTGGGCCGCCGCAATTTTGGTCATCATGCCGCCTGTGCCCCAGTTGGACCCGCGATCGCCCACCTGCACCTGAAGTTCCTTCAGTTCCTCCAGCCGATTTACCAGGGTAATGGGTTGGGCCTCTGGATTCCGGCGTGGATCAGCAGAATAGAGGCGATCCACATCGGTCAGCAAAAACAACCAATCGGCATTTACCAGACTGGCGACCAGGGCAGAAAGGGTGTCATTATCGCCAAACTTGAGTTCATCCACGGCTACGGTGTCGTTTTCATTCACGATGGGAATCACGCCCAACCCCAGCAATTCCTGGAAGGTCCGTTCCACGTTTAAATAACTGTTCCGTTGGACCAGATCACCGCGAGTCAGCAACACCTGGGCGATCGGTTGCTGGAGGGTGGTAAACATGTCGTCATAGACCCGAATCAGCCGCCCCTGCCCAACGGCTGCGACGGCTTGCTTTAAGGCAATACCTTTAGGCCGCTCCGTTAACCCCAACCGCGCACAGCCGACACCAACCGCGCCCGACGAAACCAAAACGATGCGATGTCCCTGGCGCCGCAACTGACTCAAGGTTTCGACTACGCTGGCGATCGTGGATAAGGCTAAACGGCCCGTTTCGGGTTGAGTTAAGCTCGATGTACCGATTTTGATCACCAGGGTTTGAGACATGAAGGCAGGGAAATTAGGGGGCAGCAGCCAGGGGATGGGAGGCGCTTCAATTTCTAGAACCTGGAACCCAAAACCCAATCAGCCAGTTCAATTTTTTCTCAAATTGGCCGCAATTGCAAAGCGCCAACCCTTATTTAGAGGGTCAGCGCCTTACAAAGTATTCACAGAGATTCAAGGACTGGGTCTTTATATAAGCTCGACCCGATTTATCTGTAACTAGAATGACAGGAAAAATTCAAAAACAAGTAATACGTAATGTTTTCTTTATATTTCCTGTTCTCTCAAATTGTAAATTTTTATATGGTTTTAGTCGTACTCAAATCGTTATGCTTAACACTTATCTTGCAGGATGAAGATGCACTACTCATGAAGTTTCTATAAAGAATTATAAAGGATTGCTAAATAGGTGGAGTGCATTCAGTTTCACGTGGCGATCGAGTTTTGGCTGCGCTCAACCCTCGTCCCTCAATACATTGAGCATTACAGCCGTTGGCATTTACTTGAGCCACAGTCACCCATCGACTCATCCACCCATTCACGCTCTATTGTGGTTGATCCAAGCTAAAAATCGCTGTCAGGATGGTCGAAATGCATCTTACCAAGGATTGCACTCAGTGACTTATAGCGTTGCCGTCTGATCTATTTGCCGTCTGATCTATTTGAGTTTGCTATTTTGCGGGGGGAGTGATGCTCCCAGAACTTGAGAAATCCACACCTCAAGGGAGTGTAACGACGATCGCCGGATGACCTGATCAGGGGCAACCATTGGTTCTACTAACACGGTGAATAGGCCAAGCCGATTGCCCGCCAGCACATCTGTAAACAAGCGATCGCCAACCATGCCGACTTGCTCCACTGGCAATTGCATCGCCTCGACGGCTTTTCGCACTTTTCGGCGGGATGGTTTCCCGGCCCCAGAGATGTAAGGTAAATCCAATGCTTTACCAATTCGACGAATGCGCGCTTCACTGATGTTATTACTGACCAGCCACAGCGAGGCGACTTGCCGCACCTCCTGCACCCAGGGTAGTAATTCTTCCGACACTTGAGCGGTGCGAAAGGGCACTAACGTTTCATCAACATCCAGTACTAACCCTTTCAGGCCATAGTGTTTGAGAACATCGGTTGTGAGGTGCAGGATGGTTCCTTGCAGAATCAGATTGGGTTGTAGAAGGTTACCCCAGGACATAAGAAAAAAAGGAATGAAACAATGGTTGAACGCTGGTACGAATGATGAAACCCATCCAATGGTGGTGGATGATTCATCTTGCTTGCAAGCTGATCAGTCGCTAGATGCAATGAAATGCCATCTCCTTACCGGGTGGTGGGTTGACTGGCCTCTCGTTGATCGTGAATCGCGTTTTGAGCGGCCTGATGCTCTGCCAGGGTGCGGCTGAATACGTGCGTACCGTCATATCGGGCCACAAAGTACAGATAATCAGTCGCTTCGGGCATTAAGGTTGCTTCTAGACTGGCTTTGCCGGGACTGGCGATCGCGGCGGGCGGCAGCCCCACATTCACATACGTGTTGTAAGGGGAAGGCATTTCCACCTGGCGGTAGGTCAGGGGGCGATCGGGGGTTTGCTTGATGCCAAAGGCATATTCCACAGTTGGGTCTGAGGCCAGTGGCATTTGTTGGCGTAAGCGGTTGTGAAATACGCCAGAAATTCGCGATCGCTCCCCTGGGACGACAGATTCCTTTTCCACCAGGCTGGCCAGAGTAACCCACTCCGCCAAAGTGAGTGATGTTTTTCCTTTGTGTTGTTCGTAGATGGGGAGGGCAACTTGCTCGAAGCGATCGAGCATTTGTTGAATCACAAACTCTGGCTGAATAGAGGCTCCTACAGGCATTTGATAGGTATCTGGAAAAAGATAACCTTCTAGCCGCGGAAATCCTGCCACTGCTGAATTTTGAGGGAGCCAGGGATGGGCCGCTGTTGAAATTCGATTGGTGGCATCAATAAATTCCTGGGCTGAAAAGTACCCCTGCTGCTCAAAATATGCGGCCATTTCTTGGATGGACCACCCTTCAGGAATGGTAAAACTGGTTTGGGCGACATCACCCGCCCAAATCTTCGCTGCAATGTCCTGCATGGGCTGAGATTTGGATAGCTGGTACGTGCCCGCTTGATATCCTCCCTCAGAATGTTTGAACATGAGCCAACGTGACCACAAATTCCAGGCTTGAGCCGAACGAATTAAACCCAACGTTTCTAGATCTTGCCCAATTGCTTGAGCCGAACTACCCGGAGGAATCTTGAGATTGATGGGTTTAGCATTTGCAGTTTCTGCAACTTGAAGGGGCGGTGAAGAGACCCAGGACCACCAATTCCAGCTTTGCCACAGGGCAAAACCAAGTCCAGCGAGAACCAGACCAGACAACAGTAATCGGGTAGGAAATTGTTTTGCCATGAGTCCTTCTGGGGCCTAGAAGCAGGCTTTAATGGCTAAAGCTCATCGAACAGTTGATCCTCAATCATTTCCAGCATGGGTTCCAGTTTTTGTAATTCCTCGGCGGAAAGGAGATGGGGTTGGTTGTTCTCATCTAGCCGCGCCAGAATAAAGCAAGGATCAAGGGGAGCATAAATGGCAAACTCCTGTTCTTCGTAGTAGAAGCTGGCCAGATATTGCAATTCTTCAATTTCATCTTCCGCCTGTGTGGAAGCGACTTCAGCAAATTCGTCTTCACTGTCCACTTCGGGTAACTCACCCTCAACCGTTAGCATGATGGCGGTGCGTTTCAGGGTGAGATTTTGTTCTTCTAAAACTGCTTTTGCCGTGTCAAATAAGGTGTCGATGTCGTCATCATTTTCGACCGGGATGGCCTCTTCATCGTCGTCATTTTCCCCCTCCCACACGAAAATTTCGACTGGGGAATCAATAGGAAGTAACAACACATAATCTTGATTCTCTACTTCGAGATAACGCTCCACGGAGCAGGTTATGGTACGTCCAATTTCATCAGTCAGAACAATGGTTTCGTCTTCTTCAGGTTCACCACTGATCCGAATTTCGTCGTCACTACTCATCATGGAGTCTCCTCATCGTTTAGCGCTCACAAGCATTCTGCCAAAGTCTGTTGCCAGTTTGTCATTTTTCCAACGGTTTTCTAGATAAACTCAAGATTTTCATGGTGGGTGGCAGGGTCGCTGGGAGGCGCGATCGCTAGTTTCCCGCGTTGATCGTCAAGCCATTGCTGGAGGATGATGGCGGCAGCTTTGCGATCGATCAATTCCTTGCGGCGGGAGGGAGCAATACCTTCGGCTTGCAGCAGTTGCTCGGCCTGGAATGAGGTGAGGCGTTCATCCACGTAAATCAGTGGCAGGCTCAGTTCCGCCGCGATCGCTTTGGCAAATTTCTGTACCTGACGGGCCTGTGTTCCCAAACTGCCATCCATTGAGTAAGGTAAGCCGACAATCAGCGTGTCGATCTGGCGTTCCTGCACCAGTTGCCGCAGTTGGGCCACGTCATCGTTAAACGTTTTACGATGAATTGTGGTAATGCCAAAGGCAATCAAGCCCGTCCCATCGCATCCGGCGACACCAATTCGTTTCCGTCCAACATCTAGTCCCAGTGCTGCGATCGCCATTCACCTATCCCCATTAACAACAAGGCCCTTCCTGCGGTGGGTCCGTTGGAGCAGGCAAATTCAGCATCGTGTTCCCCGGTTTCCCAAGTTTGGAAAATGAGCCAGACGTTGGGGTCGTGGGGCGATTGTCTGGGGTGGGAGGAATGGCCACAATGCGACTGGGAATTGCTTTGCGGGAGGGTTTCAAGCCTTGCAATACTTCCGGTAGCTGCAAATTCTCCAGTGCCCCCAATTTCGATTCTCGGACTTTGTGCCACACCGAGCGGGACATCATCAAAGTATGGGCAAACCGACTGGCCCCCATCCGCTCCAGATATTCTTCGCGCTCCGGTTGGTAGTCGGAGGAGGCCAACCGCAAAGATTGGGCTGGAAGCTCACGAGTAATGCGGGCCATTTGGGACATCAGTTCTGGGTACAACCAGGTGTAAGCCGGATTCACGGTAAGTTGGGCCTGGTGAGGGGTGGAACCATCCCGACAAAGCTGAACCTGAAAATAGCCGATCGCGGCTTTCCGTTGTGGCTCGAATACATACCCACTGACAACCTCCACATGGCTTAACCAATTTTTCATGCCGCGCAGGAGAGACCCGACCAGGCTGGTCTTAAAATCGGCGATATGGCGATCGAATACCTGCCGAATGTTAGCTGGCATCGACATCGTATCCAACTGGTAGAGCAACTGGGCATCAGCATTACTGACTGGTAATAAGTTGGGTAAATCGGGTTCCCGTTCGGCCAGTTCTTGTAACTGCTCAGGGTCAATTTCCCAATGGGTCATATGGGCCAGTGGTTGAAAACCGTTCTGCCGATAGAGCGCTAACAGTTCTTTGTTGTTGATGTCAATTTCCAGAAGCCAGGTACGAGCTTCCCAGATGGTTTCAAAACAGTGCCGCAACAGCAGAGAACCAACTTCATTTAATGTGGATGTGAGGGTCATGGTGGGCGGAGAACTATTCGTCACCGTCGCAACCTGACTCGACGCATCTAAGTCCTGATTCATTGACTCCAGAGCCTGATTGGCCACTGCGATTGGCACCACAGCCACCTGATCCACTCGCCAGGTACTACGAGTCCGGTTGAAGGGGGAAACCTGAATCACCCCTTGCAATTTGCTGTCGCGATCGCTGGGGTAGGCCCCAAACATCTGAGGCCGATTCAGCAGCATTCCCAGCAACCGCAACGGACCATAGGCATGAACGGGTTTGCTGGAGTGCTCCGGATTGATCGAATAACTCAAGTCTTTGTCATCCGAAGTGCAAAACCGCTCGATCGCCTCGAAGTCGGAATAGTAGACCGGGCGAATGGACAGGTCAGAATTGGGTGGGAAAGCTTGAGTCATGGTTAAACAGCGAGTCGCCGCCTGTTATATGCATGTGAACAGATACCCTAATATTCTAGACGGTTTCCCCAAACAGCCAAACATTGAGAAATATTCCGTAGGGTAGAGATTGCGCCAGGACGCGGCCAGGATCCGGCGTTGGTAATCATAAAGGGCGGATCAGCACAACCGGAGTTTGTTCATCAGCATTTCCTGCCGGATTTTTGCGTAATGCTTGCTCTAGCACGGTCTGTGAGACTCCCGCCGTTGCCGCCAGAATTTTGACTGCCCCCAAATCATTCACATCGACGATCGCAGCGGCCAGCCCTGTTTCCTGCTGAATCTGGTTCACGACAGTCTGGGGCTGGTCTGGACCCAACACAATAAATTGATCATAGGGGGGCAAGGTGCCTGTGACATCATCAATCAGACGGGCCTGGTCTCCGGCCAGTTGGTAAAACACACCGGGTCGTTTGAACAGTTTGGCGATCGCGCCCACAAAAAAGGCCCACAAGACTCGCCTCGCCCCCACTACATCGATCAGAGATTGCATCCCACAGGCCGTGGCCAGACTGGAGGTGGGTAAAAACAGATAGCAGATGCGTTTAGCGACCCAGCCCGGTTTGATCTCGCTGGGATGCCGGAAACGCCCCTGCATAATGGCGATCGGGGTTTCCCCAATGGTGACAATATCGCCCGGTTTGGCATGGGGCACGACATACCGCCGCACCGTTTCTACGGGATTATCCAACTCCGTCAAAATATGAGTCCGAATGGGTAGGACTGCGGCACTGGGAGTCGTGCGCCAATTTGGCGATGCCTCCACAGTGGGAAACTGAAATGGCACCACCACATGCCGCACTTTAGGAATGCGCCCCTGTGGCCCGTAGGTCAGGTAATGCAACCGCACCCAGGCCAGTTTGAGCGGCTCTAGATTTTCGCCCTGCATGTCGATCTCAATTTCAATGGTGGTGCGTTGACCAACTTTGACAATGTAGGCAAACCAGTAGTCATCTGGGCGCGATTCGGCATCAGGATGGTGCGGTATGATCCGAGTTTGAGTCGTCACACCCTGAAGGCTGGCTCCCGAAAACAGAGAAACCTCTACCTTCACCTCTGGCACCATAATCTCCAGGCGCTGTGTGCGGTTGATCAATTCCATCTGACCCACCAGCACGTAGCGATCGCGCTGCTTGACCTTCAATTCCCAGGTGCCCACGGTTGCTTCTAGCTTGTTTCCTGGCCGACGACGGAATTGCACCTCCAGCAGGAGCAGGTACAACCCAATCACAAGAACGGTGATAGACGCGGCGATCGCGAGAAATTGGAGCAACACGGGCAACCTCAGGACAAAATCTCATCATCAACAGAGAAGTCTACCTCGGCTTTGTCTCTTCCGCTTGCAAGAAAATCGTTTTCGTAGGAGTCTTTCAAGCCGGAAATCAGATCAAATTCGGGTTTCCAGTAAAGGTCGGTCATTGCCTTTTGGACCGACGCGAAGAAGTGCTGCGGACGCATGGGGAAGGCTTTGCGTTTGCCAAAGTCGAATTGTTTGGGGTCGTAGTGGACAATTTTGAGCGCATCGGGAGACTTTCCGGCGGCTACGGCACAGGCCCGCGCTAACCCATCAAAGGTGACGTAGCGATCGCCCGATACGTTATAAATTTGGCCAACCGCCCGCCGATTGCCCAACACCTGCACCATTGCCTGGGCCAGATCTTTGACGTGCCCAAACTGGGTGATGGCCATGCCGTTGCCGGGAATTGGGATGGGGCGATCGCGGACGATGCGATCGAAAAACCAGGCTTCCAGGTCGTTGTAGTTTTGTGGTCCATAAATATAGGTGGGCCGGATCGAGGTGAACGGCAAGCCCTGTGAAGCCAGGTACGTTTCGGTGTCGTGCTTCCCCTTGTGGCGACTCTTCGGATCAACCGCATCGCCTTCCACATGGGGCATTTGGTCCGACTTGAGATACACCCCGGCGGAACTCATATACACAAAGTGCTTCACCCGATCCTGGAAGATTTCGGCCAGGGGTTGGGTGTCGCTTAGTTCGCGTCCGTTATTGTCGAAAACGGCATCAAATTCTTGCCCATCTAGCTTTTCTTTCAAGTCGGCGGGATTGGTGCGATCGCCCTGAATTTGCGCAATGCCCTCTATGGGTGCAGGCTTGTTGCCCCGATTGAACAGCACCACTTCATGTTCCTGCTCGTACAACAACCGCGTCAGGTAAACCCCAATAAATCGGGTTCCGCCCATGATCAAAATCCGCATAGCGATACCATCCCAACTGCAATGATTCTTCATCATAGGATGGAAGGGCACACTTAGCGGCTACGCCCAATGCAACAGGCTGGCGATAGCCGCTTCGCTTAGGATCCTGAATTTAATCACCTGTGGGGTGGGTGTCTCACCCGCCCGGACGGGCAAGATGCCCATCCTACAAAAATTACAGCGTATTTAATTCCCATTCTTTAGGTCAAATTCGCTTAGGTCAAAATCGACAACATCCCTTTGGGTTTGACGGTCAGCAACGTCCGGCGTTGTAAGCCTTCCTGCTCCAAAATCGCGTTGCTGGCCAGTAACCCGCTACTAATGGCCCGTTCCATCAGGCCACAGGGGAAGGGCATTTTGACCCAATCCCCGGCAAAGATGAGATTGGTGCCCGTTTGAGTGGCGGGGCGATCGGGGTAACTGCCGGGTGGAAAACCGGAAAAGTTTTTCTGATTGACCAACTCCCGATGGAGGAGGGTGGCTTCTTTCAGCGTGGGGACGATTTCATACAGTTCCTGTTCAAAGGTCGTCAGTAGCGCGGCTTGAGTGGGAAATTCTTTTTCCTTGTAGCAGTAAGCATGTAGCTCGACGACGCTGCCCCCCGTGGCGTTGGCCCAGGCGATGTAATCATCCTGGATGCGGTGATAGAGGGTGATGCTGTCGGTCAGGTTGTAGCCGGAGAGGGAGGTGAACCAGCTTTGGTCCCACTCAAAATCGCGATCGAACCAGAAGCGACAGACCGCAAACGGATCGGCAACGGCTAATTTGGCAACTTGCTGCTGCAATGTGGGATTTACATCGCCCGTCATGGTGGAAAACAAGTGCTGTACGCCCAATACGTCTGTGGCAATCACATAATAATCAGCCTGGATGGTTTGGGCGGCATCTGGTTGGGCTGTGGCGGGTTGAGTGGAGACGAGCCGAACGCGGTTGTTGTCTTTGCCAGTCACTTTAAATCGGGGTAAGTCTCGCTTGGCCGGACCACTGAGGACTTTGCCATCCTTGTCGTACACGGCACCATGACAGGGGCAGTGGAATTCTCCGTGCTCATTGGGATGGACCGTACAACCCTGGTGAGTGCAGGTGAGGGAAAGAGCTTCCGTTTGGTTGGGTTTGACGGCAAAAACACGATCGCCCCCGCCATAAAATTTCACTGGAGTTGTAGCGGCTGCATCAATGGTGGGGTTGGCCTCTACCCAGAAAGGAACAGTACTTTCCACGGTGCCCTTCTGGTACGTGAGGGATTGAATTTTGCCGTCCTGCCAGTCTAGATTGGTGACTGAGACTTCCGTGAGGATCTGGCCGCCTTGCGCTGTGATGTAGGCGGCGATCGGATCGACTAGGCTACGGCCCATATCCTGCCGGGTGCCATTAAAGGCCAAGCCCTCCGGGTTGCCAAAGAAGTAAAAGTGAAAAAACTGCATCAACTCCCCGGCACTCAATACATCCGGCGCATTCAGGCTGGATTTGGCGAAGGGCAGGAAGTACAGATCGTACAGACCTTGAGGAAAATCATTCTTCACCCATTCTGCTACGGAGATGTTATCCAGCCGTTCGTAGCTGCTGAGGGGGTTGAATCCGGTGATTTCTCGAAACACTTGCCAGTGAGCGTATTTCGTCAGGTTTAAACCCCATTGCAGGCGATTGGTGGAGGAAATAGCCAGATCAACAATGTTCCAGGGAAAGGCGGAATGGCTGGGCCGAAACACTTCGGGCTGGTACTGGTTGCCCTTATACACGACGGAATAGTAATTGAGCGATTTGAAATTTTGCTGAATTTTCAGCTCATCCACGAGGCTCCATAAGTTGTAGTACTGCGGGAAGAAGCCATGAAAGCCATGTTCCATCCGGAGGGGTTGCCCGTTTACCTGAATATCCCAACTGGCGATTTTACCGCCTAATTGGGGCGATCGCTCCAGCAATGTCACCTGAAACCCCCGCCGACTCAGCTCATAAGCACAGGCTAATCCGGCCAAACCGCCACCGACCACGGCAACGGTTTGAGGTCGATTCACCTGGAATGGCAGCGTGAGAGCATCTTGTTGGTAAACACTGGGTTGTGGTTTGGCGATGCGCGTGTACCCAACCACCCCTCCAAACGTACTTGCACCGGCCAGTTTGAGTAATGTTCTGCGGGAAATCTGGCGCTGGAGGGAAAAATCGAACAGTGGCTTCATGGGGCGTGTGTAAATCCTGTCAATGCGAAGATGAGGTAAATATTACTTGAGAGTTTACGGGGCGGATTGTTCCATTGGATTTGCGATCGCCGAATGAATTAGCACATGAACTAGCACAATCACAAAAACCAGTCACCGATTGGACTGCTCAGAAAATAGGTCATTTTTGCGAGAAATTGTAAATATTTTTCAATTTTTTTCGGAATTTGGCAATTTTTCCAGAAATCCAGTTCATGTATTTCCTTCGGCAGGACTTCTGTAAATGGGCAGTAGCACATTGAAGGTCGAACCTTCTGCCACTTTGCTTTTGACCGAAATTGACCCGCCGCAGTGCAGTAGCAATTGTTGCACGATCGTCAACCCTAAACCCGCCCCACTGGAATCATCCGCAGATTGGCGGACACGATAGAAGCGATCGAAAATTTTGGGAATTTCACTGGGCGCAATGCCAATTCCGGTGTCGCGCACCTCTAGTTGAACATAATCCCCCTGCTGCTTAGCCCGCACCCAGACATTCCCTTCGCTGGGCGTGTATTTAATACCGTTGTGGACCAGGTTAATCACAATTTGCTTGAGCCAGTTGGTCATGCAAACCACTGGTGGTAAGTCTTCCGGGACCGTGTATGACAGGCGCACCCCCTTTTCCTCCGCGATCGGCTGATAGGTGCTGACCACACTGGGCACCACATCCACCAGGCGCACAGGAGGCAAGGCAGCCTGTTCTGCTTCCTGATCCAGGTGGGTGAGGTCGAGCAGACTGGTGATGAGAGAATTTTGGCGATCGCACTCTTTGGCGATCAAGTCCATGTAGCGCTGACGTTGGGGGGGTTTGATACTGGGAGAATTGAGCAATGAGAGGGCGGTTTTGATGGTGGTCAGAGGGGTGCGGAGTTCCTGGCCGACATTGTTTAAAAAGTCATCCTTTAAGCGCAGTGTCGTGGTGAGTTCTTCATTTTGCAGGCGCAGGGTTTCGGCATTCTCAGCCTGTTTGCGATAGGAGGAGTTGCGTTGCCATAACTCCTCTTGATGCTGAAGATGACGATTCAGTAAATATTCCAGACAATCAACCGCAGCCGTGGAAAGGTCGGCGGTTTTGGCTGACGCTGTTAATGCTGTGAATAAAGATTGCCAGTGTTGCACAACTTCGGTAGCGATCGCGGCAGGGTCCAGAGCGGGCACGCTGGCGGATTGTTCCACCAGTTGCAGAGAGAGGGTGCTCATGGCGGTGGATAAGCCAGCGATCGCGGCTTGCACCACATGGGACTTGAGGGAGCACAGGGCTAACAAAAGTTGTTTGCGTTCCTGGGTAGACTCCAGTAATTGGGAGGTTTGCCCGTAACTATCTGCCAGTAAATCAAACGACAGGGGAATCGAGTTGGGGATGGGGTTGAGCTGAACTGAGCGGGGCCGATGGGCAAACATCCCGCCCCGGAATTGAGGAGACCAGATGAACAAAAAGTATTCCCGTCGCAGGGAACTATCGGTTGGGAGTTGGAGATTTACGACAGGAACTCGAGCCGTGGCCGCGATCGCTTTGGGGCTGTGAGCATCAGATGGGTGAGTGGCGCTAGTCGCAGACCCGCCGGTTTCGTCTGATTCGTCGCGCTGTTGGGTGAACAGATAAACGGCTTGCGCCACCCCCGGCAGGTTGACATATTGTTCAATTCCTGTCCACCAGACATCGCCTCTGGGAAGTTTGGCCCACACTACAGCCGGAATTTTTTGATCAATCAAGAGATTCAGCAAGGAATCATTCAACGATTTGAGCGTTGACGGGCTAACCTGCAAGGCGGTAAGTGGCGAATCTGAGTGTAGAACCAGCTCATACAGCGAAAAGTCTGAGGACGGGTTTGCATTCATGGGTTTAGGGGGCGATACGAAAACAGTCTCATGCGGAGAAAAACAGCCCGGGGGGTTGGGCTGATTTTAACAAGAAGTCTTGCTTTGAAGTGAGGTCGATGAGGCGAGCTGTGAGTTGAGGTAAGCACGGGTTCCACCCATCCTCCAGGCTATTAACCTCTTGCGGTCAGCGCTGCGCGGGCCTGTTCGCGATCGTCAAAATGAATTTTTTCTGTGCCTAAGATCTGGTAATCTTCGTGGCCTTTCCCGGCAATCAACACCCCGTCTCCAGGCTTTGCCGCCTGAATTGCCGCCTGAATGGCTGCCGCGCGATCGCCCATGACAATCGGTGACACGGAGGCTGGAATGCCCTCCAGAATGTCATTCAAAATGCGCTGGGGGTCTTCAGTGCGGGGGTTGTCGGAGGTGACGTAGACCACATCGGCCAGGGTTGCCGCAATGTGTCCCATTTGGGGGCGTTTGGTGCGATCGCGATCGCCCCCACAGCCGAAGACACAAATCATTTGCCCTGGAATAAAGGGACGGGCTGCTTTCAGCAAATTCTCTAGACTGTCGGGGGTGTGGGCGTAATCCACAATTACGCTAATGTCTTGCTGGGGCGACAGTTTCACCTGTTCCATCCGGCCCGGCACCCCGGCAAAGTTGGGCAGCGCCGCCACGATCGCGTCTAAGTCCAGACCCAGATGCAGCACCGCCCCGACCGCCGCCAGCAAATTCGCCAGGTTAAACTGTCCCACCAGGGGCGAGACAAATTCTGCCTCTCCTCTGGGGGTGTGGATAGTGCCCTGCACACTGGCCGCGCCATAGGTCAAATTCCCCGTCCACAGGTCGGCGCTGGTGGCCTGGGTGCTATAAGTCCAGCGGCGTTCCTGAGGCAAAGCAGCAGCTAACCGCTGGCCGTAGGGGTCATCCAGGTTGATAATGGCCCGACCCTGTAAATAATCGTCATTAAACAGTAGGGCTTTGGCGGCAAAGTAATCTTCCATATCGCGGTGGAAGTCGAGATGATCCTGAGTCAGATTAGTGAATACGCCCACTTCAAAGGTGCAACCCAGCACTCGCCCCTGGGCCAGCGCATGGGAACTGACTTCCATCACGCCATACTCACAACCCGCCGCGATCGCGTCTGCGAATTGCCGTTGTAACTCCACCGCAAAAGGGGTCGTGTGGACTGCCGTTTGCTGGAAACCGGGCCAGCGGGTGTAGAGCGTTCCCAGTAGGGCGGTTGGGTTTTGGGCCTGGTTGAGCAGAAACTCGATCAGATGTGTGGTAGTAGTTTTGCCGTTGGTTCCGGTTACGCCCACTAGTTTCAGGGTTTGAGCCGGATGCCCATAAAATGCGGTTGCCAGTTTGGCGCAGGCGATCGCCATATCATCCGCCGGAATTACGAGGGGCACCGGGGAAAGCGTCGCCAAGCTGCTTTGGGCCTTCGCATAAGCCGACTGGGACACGATCGCGGCAATGGCTCCGGCAGCGATCGCGCCTGACCAAAATTCGCCCCCATCCACTCGCGTTCCCGGCATCCCAACAAATAGATCGCCCGGTTGACAGGCGAGTGAATTGGTCGAAAGTCCTTTGACATCCGCGGCTAAGGCTGGATGCTCTGACCAATGCGCTATCTCAGCGATCGCCGCTAACAATTCTCTCAGTTGCATGTCAGCATGTCCTCACAAATGCACCTCTATTGTGCGGGATCATTCCAGTATTTCTGTAACATCTGCTCCAACTGGTAAACCGAGGCGCGAGGAGAGGGGCGAGGGAGCGGGATATGCTCCAGCATCAATACCGGAATTTCATACTGATACTGCTGAAACCAATCGTCGCGGGTCGTGATGTCGCGGATTTCCAGATCAAACGTTAGGCTGTGAATCTGCTCTAGTTTTTCTTGTAACCCTTCACAAAGGTGACACCCCGGTTTGCTGTAGAGAATCAGGCGCATAAGGCAACCGTAAGGTAAACAAAATTCATCCTTCTTTCACCCTACACTCCATTTCGCTGGAATCATACAGTTCGTGACCTGATTTCGGTATGGTAGTTAGGAGACGATTGGAGCTTTCTCGAAGTCAACAATGACTCAATCCATTGAACCCCTGACTCAACCTGCTCGCCTTGATCTGAGGAAACTAAATCAGAAGTTTGAAAAGGCGCATCCCAAAGATATTTTGGCCTGGTGTACGTTCAATATCCCAACGGGCCTGGTCCAAACCAGTGCCTTCAATGTGGATGACATGCTGATTACGGATTTGCTCTATCAAGATTTACGACCCGTTCACCCAGTACCTGTGTTGTTTCTCGATACATTGCATCACTTTCCCCAAACTTTAGAACTGGTGGCCAGAGCCACAGCCCTTTACAATCTGAATCTTAAGGTTTACAAAATTTCTGGCCCGAAGACGCGAGAAGCCTTTGCTAAAAAGTATGGTGAAGCGCTGTGGGACAAGGACATTGAGAAATTTTCTCGGCTCACGAAAATCGAACCGCTACAACGGGGGTTGCAGGAGTTGAACACGATCGCCTGGATTACAGGACGGCGACGCGACCAGGCCAATACTCGTGCAGACATGCCGATCTTTGAACTGGATGACCAGAAACGGTTGAAGGTAAACCCGCTGGCCAACTGGACCCGCAAGGAAACCTGGGCCTATGTGTTTGAGCATGATGTCATTTACAATTCCTTACATGACCAGGGTTATCCCAGTATTGGCGACGAACCGATTACCACCGCCATTCGCGAAGGCGAAGACGAACGGGCCGGACGTTGGCGCGATCTGGATGGCAAAACGGAGTGTGGGATTCATTAATTGCTAAATTTGGGGATCTATGCCGAAAACAGTCTTGATCACGGGCGCTTCGACAGGTATCGGCTACGAAACCGCTAAACGCTTTCAGCAGCAGGGCTGGAATGTGGTGGCCACGATGCGATCGCCGGAAAAAGTGCCAGAACTGGCGACTCTTGCCAATGTAGTTTGTCTCAAGCTGGATGTTACAGACTTAGCTTCAATTCAAGCGGGGGTTGCTGCCGCATTACAGCACTTTCAAACCATTGATGTGCTGGTCAATAATGCGGGCTATGGCTTGATTGGTCCGTTTGAAGCCTGTTCGCGGGAAGAATTGCAACGCCAATTTGATACCAATGTGTTTGGCTTGATGGATGTGACTCGCGCCCTGTTGCCCCACTTTCGAGAACAGCGATCGGGCGTGATTATTAATGTGGCTTCGGTTGGGGGGCATATAACGATTCCGCTGTATAGTCCTTATCACGCTACAAAATGGGCAGTAGAAGGGTTTAGCGAATCGTTGCAATATGAGCTGGAACCGTTCAATATTCGGGTCAAACTGATTGAACCGGGACCTATTAAAACGGATTTTTACTCGCGCTCGAAGGTGTTTGCCAGCCAACCCGGTCTGACGGCTTACGATGAATTCATTGCCAGGGTCAAGCCTGCGTTTGACCAAGCTGACACCGCAGGTTCTCCTCCCTCTGTGACGGCTGATATTATCTACCAGGCGGCGATCGCGGATAATCCACGCCTGCGCTATCCGGCAGGCGGAAATGCCAGCGCGATCCTGTTTCTGCGAAAACTGCTACCTGATGCCATTTTTCATCGGTTAATTCGCCTTGCTGTTGTTCGGTGATGGGCATTTTCCTGGCCTATCGGATGGGGTGGGGTGGTGGGGTGGAGACGTTCCGGCGGAACGTCTCTTCACCTATCCAATGACAACCACCTATCCAATGACAACCACCTATTGAATGGCGACCACCTATTGAATGGCGACTATTATCCGACTAGAAGGGCGACCGGAAATTGGGATAGGGCGGAACGAATAGGAATGGAACTGCTGGAATTTAGCGGTTGCTCGGTGAAGGTGTTGTGCCATTGAGCGGGCGCATCCGGGGGCAGCATAATTTGAGTATCCTGCCAGACTGGCTCCCCTAACGGATCTTCACCCGGTTGGATGAGGGCTGTCAGGAAGCGCGGCGCGATCGCGATCGCCCACTGGTTGTGATAGTGCCGCGCAAAAGCAACAATGTGGTTTGCCAGACTCCCCTGCACGTCCAATGGGATGTAATCGCCATGCAGAAACAAATCTTGATAAATGTTACGCGCTTTTAATCCTTGCATAGTCAGGAAAAACTTAATGCGTCCATCTGACTTCTCTTTCAATAAAGACTCAATCAAGCCTGAAAGATTGGTTTTGGCCTGAGTCATCATCCGGTGCAAATAGCCGCACCGTTCTTCGTAGTTCACCGGACGACGATTATCCGGATCGACCAGGCTCAAATCCCATAATTCGGTGCCCTGATAAAAGTCAGGTACACCCGGAGCAGCCAGTTTCAGCAAGGTTTGGGACAGCGAATTGAAGATGCCGTAGTAGGCGACTCGTTGCTGAAAGGGAACGAACGCTTCCAGAAATTGGCTTGATACATTTGGGTCAAGCACTTGTTCGACAAAAGCGCTACATGCTTCCTCATATTCGCTATCGGGCCGCAACCAGGCTGTATGAGCCTTCGACTCACGAATCGCTTTGATCAGATAATCTTTCACCCGTTCAACGAAAAACTCGTGTTCGCGGTCATCGAAGGGGAATGCGCCCACCAGAGTTTGATACAGCAAATATTCGTCGTTGCGATCGGGCATGGCTAACCCATTGCGATCGCGCCGCAGACCTCGATTCATCGCGCTCCAGGTATTGATTTGCTGATCCCACTCGTCGGGAATTTCGGATAGCACGTTAATTCGGGCGCGGGTATCTTCCCCCCGTTTGGTGTCGTGGGTGGCGGTGCCGTTCATGGTATGCCGCCAGCATTCGGCATGACGCTGATTGTACGCATGAAATTCCGCTGGAGTAATGCCAAAATGATCGGGATTACTACCCACCTCATTCAAAGAAATCAAACGATTGAATACGTACAGCGTGGTGTCTTCTACCCCTTTTGCCATCAAGGGACCGCTGTATTGCTGCATTCGCATCACAAAGTACAGCCATTGTTCTCGCTCAGTCTGGCTCAGTGACTCATCGAATTCTAACAACATCAGTTTTTCAATAAATGTCAACTCATGTTGTAGTAGAGGAGCCTGTTCTCTTGCCGATTGAATGACTGTTTGAATCCGAGTCTTGTCTTCCTCCGTAATGCCTGCTGGCGTGATGTAAGTGCGGTAAATGGGGAATAGCACCAGCACTTCTGCGATCGCCCGCTTCAAGCCATTCAGGGTGAAATCATTGCCGTAGCGATAATGACTGGAAATATTTTTCAACAACATCGCCAGATTATCTAAATCCCCTGCCAGATTGCGATCGAGAATTAGATGTTTCTTCTCCTTCACCAGTTGCGCGTAAGCCATCCGTGTGCCCGTGAAGGCAAAGTAAAGTTGATCAAAGCGATCGCGGCTATCGGGTTGGCAAAACAGGCCATTCACATAATTCATGAAGTCGTAGCCTGAAGTGCCTTGAATCTGCCAATCATCAGGTAAATCTTCGGAAAGTTCTAGAATTTTTTCGACGGTGATGTAGGTATCACCAACTTTTTCGCGCAGGCGTTCCAGATATTGAGCCGGATTGTATAAACCATCAATATGATCAATTCTTAAACCTGTAAACTTACCACTTTCAACCAGTTGTTGAATCAGTGAATGAGTATTATTAAAAACTCGTAATTCCTCAACTTTGACACAAATCAATTCATTGACTGTGAAAAAGCGGCGGTAGTTCATTTCTTCCGCACCCACCTTCCAGTAAGCTAGTCGATAGAACTGCTCATTTAATACACTATCCAGCAGGTTAAAACTTTCCGACTTTCCCTTTTCACCATTGAATGTTTGAATGTTTTCATCAATGAAGGCATGAATTTCATCATTGGTTGTGTATAACTCCCAAATTAGGCCCTTCACAAAGGCAATTTGATCTTTTCGTTGTTTGCCTGCCACCTCTGATGGCACATGCTTGAGAATGTACAAAATTCCCAATAATTTGATGAAATCGGGATGGTTGCGGCCCAAAGTGCGGGCCACTTTACCCAAATTGTAGGAGAATACTTGGGTGTAGCTTTCCAGACGCAGGGGCAACTCCAGCGCGTAGTAAGTAACCTTCAACCCATCCTGGTCGTACTTGAGTTGAATTTCGCCATTCTCCAGGGAGGTGCCATAAAAATCTCCCAACAAGGGAGCTAAAATTCGCTCCTGACTATTGGCAAAAGGCGAATTCCAGCACACATCAAAATAATCACAATACTCAGAATCGGGGCCATGTTCCAATAAATCCATTAAATACGGATTCTCGCTGGAATAGGCCATGTGATTGGGGACAATGTCCTGCACCCAACCCATGCCGCGAACTTGCACCGTTTGGATTAATGCTTCAAACTCCTCTGGTGTTCCCAATTGTGGATTGAGTTGATTGGCATCGACGACATCATAGCCGTGGGTACTGCCCGTTCGCGCTTTGAAAATGGGCGAAGCATAAACATCAGAAATGCCCAGATCGGCCAGATAGGGCGCGATCGCATTGGCAGCTTTAAAGCCAAAGTCGGGCGTGAATTGAAGTCGGTAGGTGGCTGTAGGGATTCGCATAATTGTTTCTATTGCATTTGTGCGCATTCACTTGTGCGTATTCACTTGTTCGTAAATCAACAGACTTTGCTGCTCGATGACAATCGCCTGGTCGGGGGTGAGTTCGGTGGGAGCTTCCGTCCCGGAACCGGACCATTCGGGCGCGGCAGAGTCCAGAATTTTTTGTGCGTTGGTGTGGGTCGGAAGGGTAATTGGCACTGGAGCCGAACCGAAATTCATCGCAATCAGGAGTTCCGTAGATTCGCACCAGCGCCGCAGGATGACGGTGTGTTTTTCGTCGTCACCGATCGCCTGAATGAAATTGCGATCGCGTTGCAAGAGCGCCGGATGCGTCTGACGCAGATGGATGAGATGGCGGTACCAATGCAGTAAAACCTGATGCTGACCCTGCTGCCGCAATTCCCAGTGCAGCTTGCACATACAATAGGTGTCAATGCCCTCTGGATCGGGTGGTTCACCGTCATAATGAAAGGCTTCAAATTCTTGCTTGCGTCCCCGCCGCACCGCCTGAATTAGCTCCGGATCAGAATGGCTGACAAAGTAAGTGAAGGGCGCGGTTTCACCGTACTCCTCACCCATAAATAGCAAGGGAATAGAGGGAGATAGCAGAACGGCTCCAGCCGCTAATTTTAACCCTGCAAACGAGACCCGCTCCGGCAGCCGTTGTCCAATCATCTGATTCCCAATTTGGTCGTGGTTCTGGATACACACCACAAACTGATCAGGGGAGCGATCGCGACAGGGCGCACCATGAAACCGATGCCGATGGGGAGCATATTTCCAGTCGTAGACAAAGGTATCTTCGTAAGCTTTTGCCAGTTGAGTACATTGCCCAAAATCCTGGTAATACCCCTGTTGATCGCCAGTGAGCAAAGTGTGCAAACTGTGGTGAAAATCATCACTCCATTGCGCATCCAGATTGTATCCGCCCATTGCCACAGGACGAATTAAAATGGGATTATTCAAATCGCTTTCAGCAATTAAGTACAGTTTCTTACCCAGTGTTTGAGCAAGTTCATCAACCGTTTCTGATAATTCCCATAAAAAGTGTTTAGCACCTAAATCATAGATGGCTTGCACAGCATCTAACCGCAGGGCATCGATGTGGAAGTCGCGTAACCAATACAGGGCATTTTCGAGAAAATAATGGCGGACATGATGACTAGCCGCCGCATCAAAATTGATCGCGCTGCCCCAGGGAGTTTGATAAGTCTGGGTGAAGTAGGGCGCGAAATGGCTCATGTAATTGCCTTCTGGCCCAAAGTGGTTGTAGACCACATCCAGGACAACGGCAATCCCATGTTGATGACAGGCATCCACCAGTTGCATCAACTCTTGCGGTGTGCCGTAGGAATTTTGGACGGCATAGGGAAACACGCCATCGTAACCCCAGTTGCGGTAGGCCAGTTCGGGCGTGGCGCAATCATCACCCGGAAATTGGGCGATCGGCATGATTTCGATCGCGTTAATGCCGATTTCTTGTAAGTCCTTTAAGCGCGGAATGATCGCGGTAAACGTCCCTTCAGGGGTGAAAGTGCCCACATGCAACTCGTAGATGATCATGGATTCCAGCGGCACGCCCTGCCACTCTTGATCCGTCCAGTTGTAGGTCAACTCGACCACTTGCGAATCGCCATGCACACCATCGGGCTGAAAGTGAGAAGCCGGATCGGGATGTGCTTCCTGATGGTTGAGCAAAAAGCGGTAGCGCGTATCGGGATACAGATCCTGCGCGATCGCTTGCCAATACCCATCATCCAGGGGTTTCATGGCTATTGTTTGGGGGTTGGGCGACAAAATTTGAACTGCTACCTGCTCAGGGATTGGTGCCCATAGGGTAAATTCGCACTCGCCGTTACCTAAATAGTGAGCGCCGATTCTCACGTTGAAGCCTCCCGATGGTTAGGGTTGAAAGAGTTGTGAAGATCACAATCCGTGATGCAAAACTGATTGCGAAAAAATTTCAAACTTTATCTATGGAGGATTGTGATTGAAGTACAGACTCATTCACCAGCGTCGAAAGATAGATTTCTACGAAATGCAAGGAAACCCTCTACAATCAGAAATATTGATCATTGCTTGCACAGGGAATCTATGAACTCCTTAAATGCCCCCAGCCGCGATCGCCCCCGTCAATTCATCACCGTTTTCGCCATCCTGGGATCATTTGTCGTCAATGCGATTTCTAACATTCGACCCCTCAATGGTGAGTCCATTGGGCAAATTTCCAATACTCAGTTTGCCAATGTCTTAATTACACCGGCCAATTATGCCTTTGCCATTTGGGGTGTGATTTATCTGGGGTTGATCGGGTTTGCCGCCTACCAATTTTTGCCCCCCCGCCAACAGCATTCTGAGTTGAAGCGAATCAGTTATTTATTGGTTCTAGCCTGTGTGGCGCAGGCGGCCTGGGTTTATTTGTTTCTGGCGCGGCTGTTTGCCCTCTCGGTGGTGGCAATGGTTGTGATCTTGTTGTGTTTAATCGGCATCTATCAAGCGCTTGATCGTGGCCCCGCCCGCCCCTTTGGCCGCGATCGCACCCCTTCCCCCCAGGATCGCTGGCTCCTGCGGATTCCTTTTAGCGTTTATTTAGGGTGGATCGCTGTTGCCACCATCGTCAATGTGGCGCTGGCACTTTATAGCGCCGGGTGGACTGGTTGGGGTCTTGCGCCGGAAGTGTGGACTGTGTTGCTGTTAATCGTCGCGACGGGACTGGGAATCGTTCTCCTGCTTCAACGGCAGGACATTGCTTTTGGGCTGGTGTTGGTCTGGGCTTTGCTGGCGATCGCGGTGAAACGCGCCACGATTCCCCTGATCGCCCTGACGGCCATTAGCCTCTCAGCCATTTTGGTGGGCTTGATGATTTGGGTGAGGTTAGGGAGTCGCCGATTAGGGGCTAGAAGCTAGGTGTACCTTTTGCCTATTTCTTTTCATTGCTTGATGAACACGACTGATAAGTTATTGGCGGGCATGGCGACGGTTTTCACCCAGGAGAGCTTTTGAGCGGCGGCGGCGGCGATGACGGCTTCTAAATCGCGGACCCCCCACTCCGGATTTTGCGATCGCAGATTCTCGTCGAACATGGCATTACTGGATGCCGTATGCTGCCCATTTTGCTTGTAAGGACCGTAGAGATACAAAATCCCGTCGGTTGGGAGAATGCGTCCAGCTCCGGCCATCAATCCCAGGCAGGCCGACCAGGGCGCAATGTGAATCATATTAATGTTGACGATCGCATTAATGTTGGCGATCACAGACAGGGCTTGAGTTTGCAAACCAGTCGCTAACCATTCATCCGGTAGTGAGCTTTGTTCCACAGGCCAGATCGGTTCAGTTGCATCTAGATGAATGGGTGGATACAAATTCACCGCCGGAGCGTGTTCCTGCCATGCGGCGATGCTTTGACGGGCGATCGGGTTGGGGTCCGATGGCAGCCAGCACCGGGGAGCCAGTTGGGGCGCGCAGAAAATTGCGTGTTCGCCAGTGCCACTCGATACTTCTAACACGGTGCCGATGGGGGGCAATACCTGTTGCAACACCTTCAGAATAAATTCCCGATTGCGCTGGGTAGCGGGGGCAAATTGGCGGGCATCGGCGCTGGAGTTCGTCATGCGATCGCTCTGGTAAAACTGCCCTTATTTTCTCCGGTAGTCCGGCTCGTTTGTCAAATCGTGGGAGAAATCTGGAACCGTTTGAGGGTTTGGGCGATCGCGGTCATGCGGCGCTGTTGGTCGGCGGCCAGTGCTCCCGGCTTCTTGAAAATCGAGGCGACATCAAAGCGGCCTGTCGCCGGATCAATATAATTATTAATGCGGGCACAGAGTAACGCACGTTCCCCGGTTTTACCGTCCAACTGACACTGTTTATAATTCCAGGCAAAGTCCACGGCGGCTCTGGGTGCCTGAATCCAGATGTCGCAACTTTCAACCAATAGTCGCGGGGTCAGATCCAACCCCTGCGCCTGAAACGATTTAACGGTGTAGGGAATACATTGCGTGTTGATGCGGCGGAGCGCCTGTCGGTCTCCTTCTTTAGCCGTTTTGACTCGGGTGGCCTGCCAACTGGCAAACCCTTTATTCGTCACCTGATTGGCCGGATCAGAATGTCCGTAGTAGGCCCAGGTGGGGGTGCCATTCGGTCGCAAGGTGCCTTCGGCATTGCCGATCGCGATCGCCCCTGGCCCCAGATTCCCAACCTCACCAAACAGGTTATGTGTTGACGATTGACCCGGAGCTGTCGATTCCCTGGATTTGCCTAACAAGGCTTGCAGCGTCGCCAACTGGCGTTGGATCCCTCGGACCATCAAAGCCGGTTCAAATTCTCCCCGTAATGTCGATTCCACAAACTCTGGACAACTGATCAATAGCAGCGTTGTAATTGTCAACACACTCCAGCCAATGGTGAATCCATAGGCTTCTCGAAGCACCTTATTACTGTGGGTCATGCCTGAATTCTATTCATGAAAAACGAATTTTCACGCAGGATTCCTGTCAACAAATCCTGGCTTGTAAATTACTGGCTGTGGCTGTTTAATTGAGTATTTTTTTCTGCCAATCCTCAAACCCACCCCATAACAATTCAAACGTTTCTAAGTTAGCAAACTCTCAATAAAATTGTTTTTTGTATGTCTTTTTATTGATATTTCCCTATAAAGATAAAATTTATTGGTTTAGTAAAGCTATCAATGCTTCGATCAGAATTTGGTTTTGCTCATCGGTGCCAATAGTGATCCGCAATTTATCATCCAGACCCACCTGGTTGAAATATCGCACTAAAATTCCTCGTGTTTTGAGTGCTTGATACAGGTATTCTGCCGATCGCTTCGGGGGTTGGGTCAACAAAAAATTGGTTTGGGACTCCCACACCTGAAATCCCAGTTGCTTCAGAGCATCTGCTAGTTTTTGGCGAGAAATTTTGACTTTAGCAATGCAATCATTTTTGTAAGCCTGGTCGCGCATGGCGGCAGCACCCACCAGGCAAGCGATCGCATCCACGTTATAGCTATCTTTAACTTTGAATAGCTCGTTCAAGACATTGGGATGGGCGATCGCAAAGCCTAACCGCAGACCGGCGAGGGAATAGCCTTTAGATAAGGTGCGGACCACAATCACATTGGGAAACTCATTCACTAATGACAACGCGGTTTCATCAGCAAAATCAACATAGGCTTCATCAATGACTAATAACCCACTCAATTGAGCCGCTAATTGGCGTAACGCTGCCAACTGCACACGATGAGCCGTGGGACTATTGGGAGACGCAATCAGCGTCACCGCACCTGCCGCCGCGACCAAGGCCTGCACCGGTAAACAATAATCTGCCGGATAGGGAACTGCCACCACAACTGCCGCTTGCATTGCCGCCAGAGTGGGATATAACACGTAAGTCGGCGTGGGATAAACCACCCTGCGTCCCGGTTCGACACAGGCCCGCACAATCACATTCAACAATTCATCACTGCCATTGCCCACCATTATCCAATCCAGCGGCACCGGAAGCACCTCACTCACCGCTTGCCGAAAATCGTTAGCGTAGGGGGTGGGATAGCGGCGTAACCACTCACTATCGAGCGATCGCAACACCTCCAGGGCCGCAGGTGAGGGCGGATAGGGATTTTCGTTGGTGTTGAGCTTGATGACGGGGGTTCCCGGTCGCGGTTGCTCACCGGGGGTATAACCCGTCATTTGTTGAATGGCTGGACGAATAAATTGATTCATAGGCGATGCCTTCATGAGCGATTCCGGCGAAATAACCACCCCACCCCACGGGATGGACGGGCACCCCGCGACTCTCCTGGGTCTCTGGTTGCTCTGGTTTTTCTTGCCGTCCGCACGCCGAAGCCATACCGCACGGGACGACGCTGAGCCGCTTCTAAATTCGTCTCATCCCCATCTCCAAGTTCGGCTCCCGTGACTTCATCCGTCAGGTAGTCTTCCTTGGCGTGCCACCACGAGGCAATGAAGCCGCTGGTTAAACCGGCGATCGCCCCCAGACAAATGCTCAAAAAGGGTTGATAACCCAGCAAAAAAAAGGCGAACATAAACAGGATCAGCATCTTTGCGCCTGTGCGATAGCCCATGGTTGAGTCGGGTCTGACGGCCATAACAGGTTAAAAATTAGGGGCTGATCAACTCCCTTAATTGTGCCTCTAAATCCTGAGTTGAGTCGATCGTTGTGACGTAGGGCCGTTCTGCCTCTGTCAACGGTTCCATTGCCTGCTTCGGCAACAATTCCACCGTGGCATCGGAAATGTCGCCCTGCCGTTGGGTAATCCATTCCTGGCGCACCTCTAGCGGCGCATCGCAGTGTAGAATTTGCAACTTCAAGGATGGATGAGTCTCAGTTACTGCCTCAATCACGGACTGCCGCAGCGATTGGCGATCGTATTTGGCATCCAGAATCACGGGATAGCCCTGTGTGGCCAGGGTTAAACCCAGTTGCAACAGGCGATCGTAGGTTTTCTGACTCATCTCTGGGGTGTACAGTTCTTCGTTACCGGGTTGATCTAAAGGAATGCCTGCCAGATGCTTCCGCACCGCATCAGACCGCAGGTGAACGGCTCCAATGTGACGGGCTAAAGTTCGAGCGATGGTGCTTTTGCCAGAGCCAGACAGTCCGGCCATCATGTACACAGTACCCGCATGAGCTTCACTGGCAGTACCCAGAGGCGATCGCGTATATTCCCAGGCCAGACGGTAGTATCGAGCAGCCGTTTCCTGACATTCTTGCTTTACGGCAGCCGGAATCGACGGATCACCCAGCAGAAATGAAGTGACTTTGGCCCGCACGTAGGATTGGCGACTGAGGTAGAGCGGCAACACCTGCAAGCCTTCCCAATCGCCCATTTGCTCGATGTAAGCATTCAAAAACACATTGCTCAGGTCAGGTCGGTTGCGGGCATCCAGATCCATGATGATGTAGGCAATGTCGAACATGGTATCGACAAAGCGGAATGGCTCATTAAACTCGATACAGTCAAACAGCAAAATTTTGTCATTCCACAGGGCAATGTTGCGGAGATGCACATCCCCATGACATTCCCGAATCCAATCGTGCTGGATGCGCTGAGTGAAGAGGTCGGCTTTCTCGGCAAACAGGCGATCGCTGTACTGTCGGGTTTCATCAAACTGAGTTTGAGTTTGCGGCCCACCGATGTAACCCAGCGTTTGGTCATAGTTTTCGTCAAACGCTTGCCGAATTTGCTCAACTTCGCCAAAACTGCGAATGTAATCGTTGATTGCCCCTTTGCGGTGGAAGGCAGCCAGTTCTTTTGCCAGCCGCAGCAGCAAGTTTTCAGTCAATTGGCCCTGCTCAAACAAATCACTGAAGAGGGTGCCGGCAGGAAATTGCTGCATTTTGACGGCAAATTCCACCGGATCGCCAGTCCCGTTAAGCTGGTAGCGATCGCCCGTTTGCATAATCGGCAATACGTCCAGATATAATTCTGCCGCGCCCCGTTGATTTAACCGGATTTCTTCATGACAAAAATGTTCGCGTTTTTCCAGCGTCGAGAAATCTAAAAAGCCAAAGTTGACCGACTTTTTCACCTTGTAGGCAAACTCACCCGTCAACAGAATGTACGAGACATGGGTTTGTACCAGTTGAATCGGTTCAATCACCGGATGGGGGTAAAACCCCGGTTGCAACATCTGTTGAATCAGGGCAGGCAGGGCGGTTTCAGTCATTGATCAGAGCCAAAAAGTACACGGTCGGCAACCACGCTACCATATCACGGTTGCAGTAGCGCGATCGCCCTGGGGTTATCGTCCTGCTGGGGCTGGCATCCCTAAAATGTCCTCAATTCGGGGCATTTCTTCCAGGGGAATCACCCGACCTTCGTCGGCAAATCCGGCGAGCTGGTCGAAGTTGAGGTAGCGATAGAGGTCCGCAGCAAAGGGATCAATTTTCTTCGTGACGATCTCCATATACTCGTCTACTGCCGGAATGCGACCCAGAAGGGCACATACCGCCGCCAGTTCTGCTGAACCGAGATACACCTTGGCATCTTTGCCCATGCGGTTGTTGAAGTTACGGGTGGAGGTCGAAAAGACCGTTACGCCATCGGCAACGCGGGCCTGATTCCCCATACACAGCGAGCAACCTGGCATTTCCGTTCTCGCGCCGGATGCGGCAAAAATGCCGTAGTAGCCTTCTTCCCGCAGTTGTTTTTCATCCATCCGAGTCGGCGGGCAAATCCACAGGCGAACTTTAACGGGTCCGGCCCCTTCCAGCACTTTGGCCGCAGCGCGATAGTGTCCAATGTTGGTCATGCAGGAACCAATGAAGACTTCATGGATGGGATCTCCGGCACACTCCGACATGAGTTTGATGTTGTCAGGATCGTTGGGGGCGGCCACGATCGGTTCTCGAATCTGATCCAGATCCACTTCAATGATGTCGGCGTATTCGGCATCGGCATCGCCCGCCATCAAACTGGGATGCGCCAGCCATTGTTCCATCCTGGCAACGCGCCGAAGAATCGTCCGGGCATCGCCATAGCCCCGCGCCACCATGTTTTTCAGCAGCGCCACATTCGATCGCAGATATTCCGCCACCGTATCGGCACTCAGTTTGATCGTCGATCCGGCACATGACCGTTCCGCCGTGGCATCCGTCAGTTCAAAGGCTTGCTCCAGTTTCAAGTCGGGCAACCCTTCCATCTCCATAATCCGGCCAGAAAACACATTCTGTTTGTTCTGCTTCTCCACCGTCAGTTTGCCAGACTGAATCGCCACATAGGGAATCGCATTGACAATATCCCGTAGCGTGACCCCCGGTTGCAATTTGCCCTTAAACCGCACCAGCACCGATTCCGGCATATCCAACGGCATGACTCCCAGCGCCGCCGCAAAGGCCACCAGACCCGACCCCGCCGGGAAGGAGATGCCCAACGGAAAGCGGGTATGGGAATCCCCCCCGGTGCCCACCGTATCGGGAAGCAACATCCGATTCAGCCAGGAATGAATGATGCCATCCCCCGGACGCAGCGATACGCCACCCCGGGAGTTGATGAAGTCGGGCAGTTCGTGATGGGTTTTGATGTCTACCGGTTTGGGGTAGGCGGCGGTGTGGCAAAAGCTCTGCATCACCAGATCGGCACCAAACCCAAGACAGGCCAACTCGGTCAATTCGTCGCGGGTCATGGGGCCGGTGGTGTCTTGAGACCCAACCGTGGTCATCACGGGTTCGCAGTAGGTTCCCGGACGCACTCCAGGCAGACCGCAAGCGTTACCCACCATTTTTTGCGCTAAGGTAAAGCCTTTCCCAGAGTCGGCAGGCACGGAGGGCCGCACAAAGATCGGACTGGGCGATAACCCCATGATAGAACGGGTTTTATCGGTTAGGGTACGCCCGATCAGGAGGGGAATGCGCCCGCCAGCCCGGACTTCATCCAAAATTGTGTCGGGCTTGAGGCTAAAGCTAGAAATGACGACACCAGCCTCGTTGGTAATTTCGCCTTTGTAGGGATAGATCGTAATCACATCGCCAGTGTTGAGCTGGGTGACATCGCACTCAATCGGCAGGGCACCGGAATCTTCGGCGGTGTTGAAGAAAATCGGTGCAATTTTACCGCCCAAAATGTAACCGCCCGATCGCTTATTCGGCACGAACGGAATATCATCGCCAATGTGCCATAACACCGAGTTAATCGCAGACTTGCGGGATGATCCAGTGCCGACGACATCCCCCACATAGGCAACAGGATGGCCTTTTTGTTTGAGTTCAGCGATCGTGTTTATGCTTCCTGGCAGCCGGGTTTCCAACATCACCGTGGCGTGGAGGGGAATGTCGGGGCGGGTGGTGGCATGGGGGGCGGGAGACAGATCATCGGTGTTGGTTTCGCCCGGAACTTTGAACACCGTGACGGTAATCGCTTCTGGTAAAACCGGACGGTTGGTAAACCACTCAGCATTGGCCCAGGAGTTGAGCACTTGTTGAGCGTAGGCATTCCCCTGATTCGCCAGTTCCTCCACATCGTGAAAAGCATCGTAGACGAGGAGCGTTTTGCTGAGAGCGACGACAGCGGTTGCGGCCAACTCTGCTACCGGGGAAGACAACATCTCGATCAGAGCATGGACGTTGTAACCGCCCATCATCGTGCCCAACAGTTCCACTGCTTCCTGGGGGGAAACCAGGGGACTGGTAATCTCGCCTTTGGCAATGCCCGTTAAAAAGCCTGCTTTCACATACGCCGCCTGATCTACACCGGGGGGAACGCGATCGCGCAACAACTCCAGCAAAAAGGCTTCGGCTCCAGCCGGGGGATGTTTCAACAACTCACCCAATTCAGACATTTGTGGAGCACTCAACGGTAACGGCGGAATACCGAGAGCAGCGCGTTCAGCAACATGATGGCGGTAGGATTCAAGCATGGTGGGATTCTAGAGCGTAGTAAAGAAAAGCTGTTTACGGGTTTCTTGCCGCTGGGTCTAGCGTGTCAACATTTAATGTGTCAACAAAATAGCGTATCGCTTCACAAACTTTATTTGTAGTTGGAATGGTTACTTTCTCGCAAGGTGCGATCGCGATCGCGACGATCTCTACTCTAGCGAAAAAGGGCGGAAAGCTAGAGGTGAGGGGTGCAGGCCACTCCCCGCCACCTTCATCGACCCGCTCACCGACACCCGATGATCATCTGTATTTTTCGATACATCTCTCTGGGATGCGATCGCCTTAATTGAAAGCAGCAAAGCCCTTCAGCAAATGTTTATTGCAAAATTTCAACGGCTGTAATTTTGTATCAATAGGCGGGAGAAAAAGCTTTCAGCGTAAAATCACTGGCAATGTTGTGTGAGGAAACCATGAAATTGAATCGGTTCTGGCAATTTGCAGTTTTGGCGGCCCTGCTGGGGGCGTGTGGTAGTCCAACGCCTCAGAATACGCCTGGTGCTGGATCATCTCCGGCAGCCACAGGGGGTGCCACCAAGGACTTCACGGTCGGCATGATTTTGGTTGGCCCCAGAAACGATGCCGGTTGGAACCAGGCGCATTTTGAAGGAATTGAGACCGTAACCAAGGATAAGGGCATCAAACTGGAATTTGCCGACAAGGTTAACCCTGCCGATCGCCCAAATGTGACCGGTTCTCAAGTGGCCGATGAGTTGATTGCTAAGGGGGCCAAAATGGTCATCTTCAACTCAGATGATTTCAAAGATGATGCCCTGGAAACCGCCAAAAAACATCCTGAAATTCCAATCATTCATGCCTCTGGAGATTACGCCTGGAAGGAAGGCAAGAATTTCAAGAACCAGCCGAACCTGGGAAATATCATGGGCAGAATGGAATATGGCAAGATGATGGCCGGTTGTGCCGCAGCGCTCGGTTCGGAAACAGGCAAAATTGGTTATTTGGGGGCGTTGATCAACGATGAAACTCGGCGTTATGCCTCATCTGCCTACCTGGGTGCGAAGTATTGCTGGGAGAACTACCGCAAACAAGACCCGAAAGATTTGGAATTTAAAGTGACCTGGATTGGTTTCTGGTTCAACATTCCCGGCAAAACCCTCGACCCGACGAAAGTAGCCGATGATTTTTACAACGGTGGTTACGATGTAGTCATGTCGGGCATTGACACCCCAGAAGCCGCCGTTCAGGGTAAAAAAGCTGCCAGTGCCGGTAAACCCGTGAAGTATGTGCACTACGACTACGAGAAAGGCTGCGAACTCGCGCCTGACATTTGTTTAGGGGTACCCTTCTACAACTGGGCACTGACCTATGGAGCCGCAGTAGACACCGCCATGAGTGGCAAAATGCCGAATGAATTTGTGTGGTCGGGACCAGACTTTGCCAATATCAGCGATCCCCAAACAGACATGATTGGCTTCTTAAAAGGCAAAGCCCTGGGAGGAAATGAGAAATTTATGGATGAATTCATTCAGGGATTGGACGCTGGCAGCATCAACCTCTTTAAAGGACCAATCAACTTACAGGACGGTACAGCTTATGTAAAAGCTGGGGAAACCGCGACAGATCAACAAATCTGGTACCTCCCGCAACTCCTGGCGGGGATGACAGGGCCAAGTAAGTAGAGACGGAGAAGAAAGAGGCCGAGAGGAAGGGGGAAAAAAAGAGAAAAGAGAGCCAAAAACAAGGACTAGAGGATGCCTGGAAGGAAGGACGTGAGGGGAATGGAGTAATTTTTGCCCTTGCGCGTGCATGTCTTTTCTCCAGGCTTCTTAATGGGTTCTTGATGGAGTTTCCAGGCTGCGATCGCAGCCTTTACGCCTGCCTCGATGACCATACCGATTGATCAGCACCACTCAAGTTTGTCTATCTTCAGAGGGAGCTTTTCCAAACCGCTTTGAATTAAGACTAGAATAGAACTATACAAAAATTCACATTTCTATCATTTAATTCCAAGTTGATATCAACGTTCTGATATCAGAACGTTGATATCAGAACGTTGATATTAAAACGTTGATATTAAAACGTTGATATCAACGCATTCATCTCAGGGTGTTGTACTTAGTTGCTGAATTCATCCTATTGAGGCACCTCCAGATGATGCCGACTGAACGGTTCTATGCGGAACTGCCCCTGCTGGATCATTTTATTGATGCGACCAATGTTGAGAATTTTGTGTCGGTTCCCGATGATTGGTTTGTTGTAATTACCGATATTGCTGGCTCTACACAGGCAATCGAGGCAGGCCGATACAAGGATGTGAATTTACTGGGTGCCAGTTCGATCGCCGCTGTTTTGAACCAAACCAAGGATATTGAAGTCCCATACGTGTTTGGCGGTGATGGAGCCTCGATCGTAATTCCACCGGGCTTCGTCGAGTCAGTGAAACCCGCACTACGGGCCGTTCAACAGATCGCCCAATCTGAATTTGGGCTGGAGTTGCGGGTGGGGTGCGTGCCCATGTCCGTGATTACGACTGCCGGTTACACCGTCAAAATTGCCAAGCTCAAGATTTCTGAGCACTATAACCAGGCCATGTTTGCCGGCGGTGGATTGAACTACGCCACCGATTTGATTAAGAATTCAGCGACGGCAACGCTCTATCAATTGGATCAAACCATCCAACCGGAAGCAGATTTTTCTGGGTTGGAATGTCGCTGGCAAGCGATTCCCAGTCAGCATGGAGAAATCATTAGTTTACTGGTATTAGCAACAGCGCATTCGTCAGAGCAAAATCATGCGATTTATCGTCAGGTCGTTGAAAAAATCTATGCCATTTATGGCACAGATGAAGATTTTCATCCTGTCGCCTTACAACAACTTAAACTTTCGTTAAACAGCCAGGATTTACTGTCTGAAACGAAAGTTCGATCAAGTTCGGCGGGCTGGTTTCAACAATGGCTTTACCTTTCCCAAATTCAATTTGAAAATATTTTGGGTCTGGTTTTTATGCGTTTTAAGCTGAAAATTGGAATGATGAATTGGGGCAATTACAAAACTATTGTGACAACCACCAGCGATTATAAAAAATTCGATGATATGCTGCGGATGGTGATCTCAGGTACACTCCAGCAACGACAACAATTAACCGCCTACTTGAGCGATCGCTTCAAGCATGGTGAATTGGTTTATGGACTGCATGTAGCCACCTCCGCCCTGATGACGTGTTTGGTATTTGAACGAAATGGCTCCCAGGTGCATTTTGTAGATGGAGCTGAGGGGGGGTATGCGCTGGCGGCGAAACCGTTAAAGGAACAACTCAAACGCAAGGCAAATAACTGGCAAACTTACAGGCAAATGTATCAACTCCGACAGCAACTTTTAGATCAGAAATAGACTGATTTAGGGAGCATCCCACTTTTGTAACCCTCACCCTACATCCCTCTCCCAAAGCGGGAGAGAGACTTCCAATCTGGCTCCCCTTCTCCTATTTTGGGAGAAGGGGTTGGGGGATGAGGGCAATTCTGCAAAATTGGGATGCACTCCTGATTTATGCTGCCGTCTGCAAGCAAGACTTGAAAGGATTTCTACCGTCATGAAAGTTGAGTTGCTCCACATCACCAAATACTTTGGTTTAGTTCAGGCCAATGATGATGTGACGTTGACCGTGAACGCGGGCACCATTCATGGTCTGTTGGGGGAAAATGGAGCCGGTAAAAGTACGCTGGTGAAGGTGCTGAGTGGGTTTATTTCCCGCGATCGCGGTGAGATTTTGCTGGATGGAGTGGCGATCGCGGTCCGCACACCTGCCGATGCGATTCACTTAGGGGTGGGAATGTTGCATCAAGATCCGCTAGATTTTCCGCCGCTGTCCGTGTTGGATAATTTTATGACTGGGCGATCGGGGAACTTTTTCCTGAATCGTCAGCAGGCAGTAAACCAGTTCAAAAATTTGGCCGCTCACTTTAACTTTAATCTGGATATTCACCGCAAAGTGACAGACCTAACAGTAGGTGAGCGGCAACAGCTTGAAATCTTACGCCTGCTATCTCTGGGGGTGCAAACCCTGATTCTGGACGAACCCACAACTGGCATTTCGGCTTCTCAAAAAACGGCGCTGTTCTCAGCCGCGAAACAACTGGCAGCAGAAGGTAAATCTGTCATTTTTGTATCCCACAAGCTGGAAGACGTGGAGGCGTTGTGCGATGAAGTGACGGTGATGCGGCAGGGGAAGGTCGTTGGCAACTTGCCCACCCCGGCCCCGGATCAGGTGCTCATTGATCTGATGTTTGGACGGGAACTGGCCCAACCATTGAAGCCCCAGACCCGGCGAACCGATGTCGCGGTTGAGCTAACGCATGTTCAGGTTACGGACGATCGCCTGACGCTAGCGATCGACAAGCTGACGATTCATCAGGGGGAAGTGATTGGGCTGGCAGGACTGGAAGGCAGTGGCCAACAATTGTTGTTGCGGCTGTGCGCGGGCCTGCTCAAGGCGGCGGCGGGGCGGCTGGAGATTGACGGCATAGACATGACCGACAAGCCCTACAACGCTTTCTTGCAGGCGGGGATTGGCTATTCTCCAGCCGATCGCCTCAAAGATGGGTTAGTGCCCGGTCTCACCATCCAGGATCACGTCGCCCTCCGCACGCCACCCCGAGGTTGGTTGATTGATTGGCGGGATGTGGCCCACCGCACGCAGCAGGCGATCGCTCTGTTCAACATTCGTGGCAAGGCTCATTCACCCGTGGAACGACTGTCCGGCGGGAACCAACAACGAACGCAGTTAGCCCTGTTACCAGTGCCGCTCCATCTGTTACTGATGGAGCATCCCACCCGTGGCCTAGATATCGAATCGACGCTGTGGGTCTGGCAGCAGTTGATCGCCCGCTGTGAAGGTGGAACGGCCATTTTGTTTATGTCGTCTGATCTGGATGAGATCATGCAATATAGCGATCGCGTGATTGTTTTCAGTGGCGGCAAATTGTCGGACCCGATTCCAGCCACCGATCTCACCGTGGAAAAATTGGGCCAATTGATTGGGGGCCGCTTTGATGATCCGATTCAACCCGTGCCAGTAAGAGCATGATGGGCGTTGAAGATGTAATTTAGTTGATGGATTGCACAATCAAGCGATCGCCAGATTTGATGCCTAATTCCTTGGCCCGCCCGCCCCGTAATTCAATCACCTGATCCACCATGCCCTCCGGCCCATAAAAGGGGCAGGGTTCGGTTTTGCAGGGGGGAACGTTGTTGGCGATCGCAATCACTTTTCCATCCCGTAAAAAAACCATATCCAGATTAATCAACACATTTTTCATCCAAAAGTTCACCGGACGGGGTGGATTGAACGGAAATAACATCCCCCGATTCGGCTCCAGTTGGGGGCGATACATCAGCCCCATTGCCTGCTGCTCTGGTGTGGTAGCAACTTCCAACTGAATCACCTGTTCCCCTACTTTGACGCTGGCCGAGAGCGGCAGAGATTGTCCCACATTCTTGACCTGCATTACGTCGCTCGTGGTCGAGGGATCAGGCGATACAGTTTCCGGTTGAACTGCTGATGGCCCTGACGACGAACATCCCATAATTCCCACTCCCAGCGCGATCGCAACTCCTACCATCCCCGCAGCATACCGTCTCTGTCTTGTTTGCCGCGTTTGCGCGAACCCCTTCATGCTCATCTCCCTACAGTAATTCTTCGCTTTTAATTTCGAGCTTTTAATTTCAAGCCTCTCGTAGCACATAGCCCACGCCGCGTACCGTTTGAATCAGGCGTTTCTCACCTTCATCCTCAATTTTGAGCCGGAGGTAGCGAATATAAACTTCAATCACATTCGACTCGCCCACAAAATCGTACCCCCACACATTTTCTAAAATTTGTTCACGGGTCAGCACTTCACGGGGATGCTCCATGAGATATTTGAGCAGTTCAAATTCTTTCATCGTCAGGTCGATCGCCCGCCCATTGCGGAGCGCCTGTCGCGTCGCCAGATCCAGCACCAGATCACCAAAGCGTAATTTTTCGGAGGTTTGGGCCTCCGGTTGCAAATACATCCGCACCAACCGCAAGAATTCATCACTGCGATAGGGTTTCAAGAAGTAATCATCAGCGCCTGCCTCCAGACACGCCGCCCGATCTTCCACGGCATCTCGCGCCATCAACATCAAAATTGGCACCCGCGCCCCCATCGCCCGCAACCGATTACAAAACCACAAACCCGACTCGCCCGCCAGCATCCGATCTACGACCACCAGCAGCGGCGATCGCTCCGCCACATGACGCAACCCACTGGGAGCATCGGGCGCAATCACGGTATCATAGCCAGACTCCTTCAAATCAGTACTGACACTCCGCGCCAGCAATTCATCGGTTTCTACCACCAGGATGCACGCATTGTCAGAAGAGGTTGCATTCATAACACGAGGGGCCAAGGACTATACCATCAGATCCCTTTTGTTTTAGCACGTTTATTTAGGTGGCTAGGGTAATTCGACGGAGGTGGGCTTAGCAATGTGGGGCAACCCCCAACCCAGTTTTTCACGCAGCACATGGAAGAATTCGGGCGGTTGCAGCCGAATAAATCGGGCACTATAGGGCGATCGCTGAATTCTCACCCGATCTTCGGGTAAAACGTAGCAGCCCCCGTTGCCATCCACCACCATCACCAATTGGGTCGGATGAGCCGGATACACGGTTACAGGTTCCGTATCGGCAAACACCAGGGCGCGGGATGCGAGGGAATGGGGACAAATGGGCACCAACTGCATCACCGGGACAGTAGGCGTAATGACAGGACCACCCGCCGAGAGGGAGTAAGCGGTGGAACCGGTGGGGGTGGAAATGATCACCCCATCGGCTGCAATATCCACTGGGGCATGGCGACCGATCGCCACCTCAAAGTGGCACATACTGGTCAGGGGTTCCCGATGGATCACCATTTCATTCAGGCAAAGCGCTTCCCATAACAGGCAATTGTCCCGAAACAACTGCACCGAGAGCATCGCCCGTTCTTCCAGATCGTAGGTTTTACCCAGCACGACATCGAGCGCTTGGGGCAAGTTATTCAGGTAAGTTTCGGTCAGAAAGCCCATGTGACCAGTGTTAATGGCCAACAGTGGGATGTTATGAGGAGCCAGTTGACGACAGGCCGATAGCACGGTGCCATCGCCACCCAGGACGATCGCAAACTCCATCTCACAGTCAAATCCGGGCGGATTCAGGCGATCGAGGGGCGTATGGCACACCGGGCTGTGGGGGCTGGAATAGCCTAAAATTCCACCAATTCCGGTGGCCATGCACACATCCAAGCCGCTCGCCAGCAGCTTGTCCTTAATCTCGTGGGCAATCCGACAGGCAATGGGCTTAATGTCGTTGTAAATAATGCCAGCTTTAGGCACGTCAAAACGGTGGGCTGAGGGGCAGAATAATCGAGTATTAGGGACTATACCATCCTGAGCGGTGCGATCGCGCGATCACACCGAACTAGATCTGGGTAAACCTGGCGTTAAAACCGGGGATACCGTTTTTTCTCAGATTTCTTTTTCTTTTGTTTCTCATAATCCAGTTCCCGCAGTTTTTTCATAATGCGTTCAAAGTATTCCTGGAGGTAGGCTTCCACCGTGGTCATCTCACCCGAATTCAACCCAAACACGGGATAAACTTCATTCATGGAGGCACTCAACGGCTTCCCGGTGGTCACAACCTCGGCAAAGGCCAGCCGATCCGAAATGTTCCAGGTCCACTGAAAGAACCGGGTAAAATTCCGCGCAACTCGCAACAACCCGACTGGGGCACGAGTGATGCGGGCTTCTCGGCCTGATAGCTTCTCACACAGTTGAATAATTTCGTCGGCTCCCCAGGCCCGTGCGCCCGCGATCGGAAACGCTTTTTTCTCAGTTTCAGGTACGCTCAGGGCTTTGACGGCAAACTTGGCAATGTCTTGCGTATCCATGTAGGCGATCGGGGACGTATTACCCATCACCCAAATCGACTGATTCTCCAAAATGGGAATGGCATATTGCCCGATTAACCCCTGCAAAAACCCACAGGGCCGCAGAATGGTGTAGTTCAAACCCGATTCAGCCAGATACAGTTCTACACATCGTTTAATCTCCATCAGCGGCACATGAGGAAATTTTTCGGCATCCAGGATGGAGAAAAAGACAAACCGCTCCACTCCGGCAGTTTTGGCCGCTTGAATCAAGTTGACGTTGCCCTGCCAATCGACCTGCTTAATGCTAAGCGAATCCGTCGCCCGCGCCGTCGCCGCATCAATCACAGCGGCCACTCCTTCCAGTGCCGGTGCCAGGGTTTCGGGCCGACATAAATCGCCGGAGACTAACTCGGCTCCCCACTCCTTCAGGAAGGCAGCTTTCTTCTGGCTCCGTACCAGGCAACGGACCTCGTATCCCTCATCTAGAGCACGACGAGCAATCTGCCTACCTAAAGTGCCGGTAGCACCAACAACAAGAATTTTCATGAGGGACTGAGTAGCGAAGTTTTAACTTTTTATAAGAGTCTATCAGAATTGCCGATCGCACTTGGACATCGCAGGATAGAAATTTGCCCATTGTCGCTAGATCCGTCACCAGAACGGTTTTCTCAGAATAGAATGAGCTATAGGCTGAATTGCTCATTTTTCTGAAATTATGCCCAAAGCCAAGCCCATGCCAATCCAATCCGCCCCTGTCGGGCCTTCTATTCAGCCTTCCGAAGAGGATGCCCTAAACTGTACCGTTCAACATCCTGTGGATCTCAGCCATGTGCGCCAATTGCATAAAGAGTTGCTGAGTCAGGAGAAATCGCAACGGATGGCAGAGTTTTTCAGCTTATTAGGAGACCCCAATCGGCTGAGGATTTTGTCAGCCTTAGCGGCTGATGAACTCTGTGTGTGCGATCTGGCGGCTGTGGTCAGAATGACCGAATCTGCCGTCTCCCACCAATTGCGAACATTGCGATCGATGCGGTTGGTGGGCTATCGGCGGCAGGGCCGGAATGTGTTTTATTACCTGAAGGATAGCCATGTGCTCAATCTCTACCGCGAAGTCGCCGAGCACCTGGACGAGCCAGAAGAGTCTTAATCGAGGGCGCATTGAATCTGCAAAGCTTCCCGCAATAAATCCCGATATTCGTTGTTAGAAATGATGTAGGCTCCAAATCGTTCCAGGTGAGGATTCATCATCTGAGCATCGAAGAGCACAAAGTGGCGATCGCGCAAATGTTCCACCAGTTTGACCATTGCCACCTTCGAGCCATCGGGGATGCGGAAAAACATGGATTCCCCAATGAACGCACCGCCGATGACAATCCCCAGTATGCCCCCGGCCAATTGGTCATCCTGCCAGGTTTCAAAGCTGTGGGCCCATCCTTCCCGGTGCAAAGCCCAGTAAATTTCCTTCAGTTCGTCCGAAATCCAGGTCGTCTCGCGATCGGCGCACCCTTCTACCACTGCGCCAAAGTCTCGATTTACCGCTACCTGAAACCGATTTTGGTTCAGCACTCGCCGCAGCGATTTGGGGAAGCGGAAGCGATCGTCCAGAGGGATGAGAGTGCGTTGCCGGCTGGAATACCAGCCCAAATCACTACCCGCCTCATCAGACATGAGGAAATACCCCTGCGCGTACCCGTGTACGATGGAATGCACATCAAATTGACTCCTATCCAACTGCGATCGCCCTCTTCAAGCCCCAAAGTTTTTACCCATGTTAACGAAGTGTGGTTTTCTGCTCAAACCCTGGACACCACATGGCAGACTAAACAAACAAGATGGTGCGTTGAGTCAGGTGATGTCGATGGCTGAGCCAATTCCCAATATTGTGTTGCCACCAGCCCAAAACCCCCAACAGGAAGGTATTTGGCTGGAACAATCGTTGTTGACCTGGCTTAACCATGAGTTTCCGCCGGAAGCCGTGAATGCGGAAATTGCCCATCGTGCCGCTCAAATTTTTGTACGCCAACGGATGGAAGGCGAAAACGACCTGATTTCTCTCGTGATGGCGATCGTGACGGAAATGGAAGCCTTCGATTTTTCCAATAGCTTTTACGGGCAATTTGCGATCGCCAACGCCGTCAGCGATCTGCTGCTGGATAGCCTGGGCATTGATCGGTGCTGTGGCCAATAGCCAGTTCCCTACTGCCGACTCCCCTGACAACAGATTAAGATAGTTAAAGATCCTCCATACCTAAGGGCACTTCATGACGGCTACCCTGTTCAAGTCTTCGGCTCCTCGGCTCAATGCTCCAACCGTTCAGCGCCTTGCCAATGGGTTAACGATCATTGCGGAACAACTTCCGGTGGCAGCGGTGAATCTCAACATCTGGTTGAATGTCGGTTCAGCGCGGGAGTCAGATGCCATCAATGGTATGGCGCATTTCCTGGAACACATGGTTTTTAAGGGTACGCCCAGTCTGAAAAGTGGCGAATTTGAACAACAAATTGAGCAACGGGGCGCGTCTACCAATGCGGCCACCAGTCAAGACTATACCCATTACTACATCACCACGGCCCCCCAGGACTTTGCCGAGCTAGCACCCTTGCAAGTCGATGTGGTGATGAATCCGGCAATTCCGGATGATGGCTTTGAGCGGGAACGCCATGTGGTCTTGGAAGAAATTCGGCGATCGCAGGATAACCCCCGCCGCCGCACCTATCAGCATTCCACCGAGATTACCTTTGAGCAGTTGCCTTACCGCCGACAGGTATTAGGACCCGCCGCCGTAATTGAGCAACTCACCCCCCAACAAATGCGAGACTTCCATGCCCACTGGTATCAACCCCAGGCGATGACAGCGGCGGTCGTCGGCAATTTACCCGTTGAGGAATTGATTCGGATTGTGGAAACCAGCTTTTTAACGGCAGGCTCCAACCGTCCTCCCCACTCCCCACTTCCCGCGCCTCATTCCCCACTCCCCACCCTCGCGCCCGAACCCGCTTTCACCCAGATCGTGCGGCGGGATGTGGTGGATGAAACGTTGCAACAGGCGCGATTGGTGATGACCTGGCGCGTCCCCGGACTCAATGACCTGGATGAAACCTATGCGCTGGATGTGTTGGCTTCGGTTCTGGGTCGAGGACGCACCTCGCGCCTAGTGCGAGATTTGCGGGAAGAACGCGGGTTAGTGTCCAGCATTTCGGCCAGCAATATGACCTATCAACACCAGGGGGCATTTTACATTTCGGCCCAGTTACCGCAAGAAAACCTGGTTGCTGTGGAGCAAGCGATCGCAGATCATCTCCAGCAGTTACAAAATGACCTGGTGACGGAATTTGAGCTGGCCAAAGTGCGGACTCGCACCGCGAATCATTTTGTGTTTGGCAATGAAACCCCCAGCGATCGCGCCGGATTGTATGGGTATTACCACTCACTCCTGGGTGATTTACGTCCCGCCATCCACTACCCCGACCACATCCACGCGCTTACCGTGGCAGAACTGCGTACCGCCGCCCAAAAGTTCCTGTCTCCCACCGCCTATGGCGTAGTCACCATTCGCCCCCAGTAGCGCCGCTAGAGCGTGGGCACTTCAACCCAGGTACCTGTCAGGTTTGATTCGTGGGCAAGATCCATCAACAGTTGAGCATAGACTCCTTCTGGTAACGATGGGACCACTGCTCGCCCCTGATCAATGCCCTGCACCCAGCGATCGACGATCCGAACGAAAGGCGCAATGCGGCCATCGTCCCAGGTGCGAGGAAAGTCGAGGTTGGCTGGAATCTCCAGTTCAACCAGGGGTTCGCCCCGGTGACTGCCCCACAGTTGAAACCCGTGGACGTAATCCTTCTGGTTGCTGCTCCCCAGGACGATGGTGCCGCGATCGCCATACACCTCAACCCAGTGGCCCCGCCCCTGGTAGGTGGCGGCACTCAGGGTCATCTGGCAGGGCGTACCAGTGGCTAACTCTGCCATGATCAGGCAGATATCATCGGCATCAACGGGTTTCAACGATCCCCCAGTGGCCGCATCAGGTCGTTGGGGCACCGAAACGGATAGACGAGCGGATAAACGCCGGATCGGACCAAACAACCAGGCCATGTAATCAAAGGCATGGGAGCCGATCGCCCCCAGAGCACCGCCGCCTTTTTCCTTCTGGGCGTACCAATTCCAGGGACGGGCCGCATCGGCGCGACTGGAGACGAGCCAATCAATCTTAATTAGCCGCGGCTGCCCCACATACCCCTCCGCCAGCAGTTCGGCAAGACGCAACCAGGCGGGAATGCAGCGAAATTCAAAGTTCATTGTGGTCACTAAGCCGTTTTGGGTGGCGATCGCCTGTAACTCTTTGGCTTCCGCTACATTCAAGGTGGTAGGTTTTTCTAGCAATAAATGTTTACCCGCCTGCAATACGGTTTTTGCCATTGGGTGATGCAAAAACGGGGGAGTAGAAATGCTGACCCCTTGCACGTCGGGTAAGGCGACAATCTCTTCCAGGCTGGAGCAGGCATGGGGAATGGCGTAGGTTTGGGCGATCGCTTGGGCCTTGGTGAGATCGCGATGATACACGGCGACGATGCGAGTCCGGTGGTGGGCCTGGAAAGCAGGAATATGAACCTTTTGACCAAATCCGGTGCCAACAATGGCTACTCCAATTTCAGATGACATACCGTTGCAAACTCAAGATACTGCTAGCGATCGTAAGTTCTAATCGGTCAATCTCAAAGATTAAATCTTAAAAAAATTCGCTTGACTGCCTTGCTCAAGAGAAAAACTACCGAGAATACAAGCAACAGTTGTTGAGGATTCCGCTGATGATGACCGCAGAAGAACAGCAAGTCGAACTTCGTAAGAGTAGTGGGTGGTTGATTGCGCTCAGCATTATTTTGATCGTGTTGGGTATCGTTGCCCTGTTTGTGCCCGTATTTGCCTCGGTTACATTTACGTTGGTGATGGGCTGGATATTGCTATTTACGGGCGTTGTGCAGATTATCAAGTCGTTTCGATCCCGGCCAGTGCGGGGATTTTGGCTGAATCTGGTCGTGGGTGCGATGTACGCGATCGCGGGCTTGCTGATCCTGTTCAATCCCATCGCGGGGACACTAACCCTCACGGCCATTCTGGGCACCCTGTTCATCGTAGAAGGAATTTACACCATCATCATGGCGTTCAAAGCTAAAACGGGTGGGGAATTCTCCTGGCTGGTGCTGGCCAATGGCATCATTACTTTGATTCTGGGAATTCTGGTCTGGAATCGCTTTCCCTTCAGTGCTTTATGGCTGATTGGCGTATACGTGGGCATCAGCATTTTGATGAGCGGCTTCTCGCTGCTGGTAATCTCGTTGACGGCCCGCAAGAAACTTGCCGCAATCTAATCAAGGGATTTCTGGACCACAAAATCCCTTCTCTCACCCACCCACTCTTTCACCTACGCCTTCAAGCCTCCAGCGCACATTGGGGAAAGCGTCCGAGGTGATGAGCTTCCACGATCGCATTGCGGCATTCCAGCAAACTGGCTCCAGTGCGGCGAGAAAGTTCATGCAAGTTAATCAGAGGGTGGGTGGCTTGCGGTGCTTGCAGGTAAAGTTCGTAGGCCACTTCCAGAACTCTGTGATTCAGCATGAGCGGCTTGACAGTGGCCTCCAGGACATTCAGCATAAGACACCTCATTGCATGATGCTCGGTTAGTCTCATGGTCATCCCAAAGGGGCGATCGCTGGCTCTACCGTAAGCCAGGTCTCTGTAAAATCACGGATCTGCCAGAGGATGTAGGTCAGGGTTGAGGCTGAATCTGCTGGGCAAAGTTTTGTAATGTTTTGCCGTATTGCTGGCCTGCGGCGTAGATCAGGTTATTGTGATCGGCCTCCTCTACCGGGAAAAATTGCTTCGGTTCGTTGGCATATTGGTAAAGCGTTTGGCTATGCCAGAAGGGAATCACGCGGTCTAACTTGCCGTGAATGATCAGAATGGGACGCTGAATGGATTGAATCTTATCCAGGTTGCGGAAGCGATCGAGGAGCAAGATGGGCCAATGAGTGACAACTCGAAAGGTACTGGTAAAGGCACCTTCCAAAATGATTCCAGCTACAGGTTGACGGGTAGCCAGATCCAAACTGGGACCACTCCCCACGGAAAACCCGTACAGGATAATGCGATCGGCGGGAATGCGGAGAGCCTGAGTCAGGTAAGCATAGGCAGCATCAATGTCTTGATAGGTGTTTTGCTCAGAGGGGGTGCCCTGACTGGTGCCGTAGCCCTGGTAATCGTAGGCAAAAACGGAAAAGCCAATGCGCTTGATTTCTTCTAGCACCGCCCGACTGGTGCCCAGATCGCTGCCGTTGCCGTGGCTATAGAGGATGGTAAAAGTGGCGGTGGGATTGGGCAAATACAGGGCGGAGATTTGTTTGCCGTTGCGGGTGGTGAGTTTGAGAATTTCGGAGGAATCTTGATAGGTTGGAACGGGCGGCAAAAAAATCATCCGTTCGGCAAAAAAGAATGCAAAAAGATTCAAGGCCAGGTAAACAAATAGCAGCGATCGCACCACGACACCCAGCAGCGATTTCCCTAACAACCATTGCCCAAGATTGATGTTCATACCAAAATCCTAAAAGTCGCAGAATCACGAGGCATTGCCCAATCTTCCCTCTAAAATCATGGAATGAACAATTCCTTACTTGATGTTGATCGGTTGCGGGTGGCCTATCCATCCCGTTCTGCTCGTACCCCATCAGCGGCCATGATCTGGGCAGTGGATGATGTGTCGTTCACGTTGCAGGCCGGTGAGCGGTTGGGCCTGGTGGGTGAGTCTGGTTGTGGCAAATCCACTTTGGGGCGGGCGTTGATGCGCTTGCTGCCCAACGGTAGCCACACCGAAGGGGCGATCGCGATCAATGGCAAATCGGTGTTGCACCTCTCCCCAGCGGAACTTCAAAGATTTCGGGGCGAGGACGTAGCCCTGGTGTTTCAAGACCCGATGACCCGCCTTGATCCCCTGATGACGATTGGCGATCATTGTCTGGAAACGCTGCAAGCTCATCATCCCAAACTCTCCAAACGGGACGCAAAAGAGCAGTCGATCGCTACACTGGCGGCGGTGAATATTCCGGCAAAACGTTGGTCCCAGTATCCCCATGAGTTTAGTGGCGGGATGCGGCAACGGGTGGCGATCGCGTTGGCACTCCTGCTCAATCCCAAATTGATCATTGCCGATGAACCGACTACCAGTTTGGATGTCACCGTTTCGGCCCAAATTTTGCAGGAGTTGACTCGCCTCTGTGCCGAACGGCAAATGGCCCTGCTGCTCATCTCCCATGACCTGGCTCTAGTGGGGGAATACTGCGATCGCATTGCCGTCATGTACGAGGGCAAATTTGCGGAAACCGGAGTCGCCCAAACAGTGTTGCAAGATCCTCAGCATCCCTACACGCGATCGCTCCTGCAAGCCGCCTTGCATGTGCAACCCAAGGAGGCGCAGGGACGCAGCGGAACCGGGGAGCTAGAAAGCCAGTCCTCATCCACCCATCCACCCATCCACTCATCCACTCCATCCATTGCCCCGCTCCTCTCCCTCCGAACCCTCACCAAACACTACGTCCTGGAAACGAATCCGTTAGCACGATTGGTATCAGGGGGTGGCGAAACGATTCGCGCCGTCGATGGCATTGATTTAGACCTGTACCCTGGTGAAACGTTGGGATTAGTGGGTGAATCGGGCTGTGGCAAAAGTACGTTGTCCCGCACAATTCTGCAATTGGTGCAGGCAACCTCTGGGCGGGTGCAATTTGCGGGACAGGATTTAACGCAACTGTCGCGTCGAGCCATGCAGCAACAACGCCGTCAATTGCAAATGGTGTTTCAAGATCCGCGTGCGTGTTTGAATCCCATGATGATGATTGGGGATAGTATTGCCGATCCGTTGTTGATTCATCAATTAGCAACTCCCACCCAGGCGAAGGAACGGGTGTTGCAAATGCTGGAACGGGTGAAGTTGCTACCCGCAGAGGACTATTACCAGCGGTATCCCTCGGAGTTATCGGGAGGACAGCAACAACGAGTCGCGATCGCGCGGGCCTTGATCACCCATCCTCAATTAGTGATTTGTGATGAGCCTGTGAGTATGTTGGATGCCACTGTGCAGGCACAAGTTTTAGACTTGATGCGAGAGTTGAAACAGGAGTTTCATTTGACTTATTTATTTATTACGCATGATTTGTGGGTAGCCAGATATTTTTGCGATCGCATTGCCGTGATGCAAGCAGGCCAAATTGTAGAATTGGGATTAACGGACACGGTCTTTACTCATCCACAACATCCCTACACCCAAACACTATTACAAGCCGCGCCATTGCTGACGCAGCTTGCTTAAGGAGTTTACCGCATCTCCTTATTTACTTTTCACGGTTTCCACAAATCGAGTCAACAACCAGATAAACACACATAGCAACGCCAGATAACTCGTGGGACCAACCTGCTCCCACAGTTTGACCCAACCCGGATCAAAAGGATTAAACGGCAGAGTGGAATTGGTGGGCATCTCGACGGTCACTCTGGTGGCGTTGGCGGTTGGAGGTTGGGAGGTGAGGGTTGGAAGCTGTTGAGCAGCGGGTAAATTTGCTGATGAAGTAGATGCAATCTGAGTTTGAGTATGCAACAAATTCGGTGTTAAGGACATATAAATCCTCCATATTAGGTAGATGTTGAATGATGCAAAAATGCATCTTGTCAAGAAAAGCCACAACAAATACCCTGATACTGAATTATTTTTTATGACTATGTTCGTAAATTTCAGTTCCCCAACTTGGGAAAATACGGATTCAGTTTATGCAGACTTTATATGAATAAAGATACTGATGAGGTATTTGTGATGCGAGTAGTGATTCAACGAGTGCGATCGTCTCAAGTTACGGTTGATGGAGATGTGATTGGCAAAATTGGGCGCGGGTTAAACCTGTTGGTTGGCATTGCTGAGACGGACACTGAGGCTGAGTTAGATTGGATGGTGCGAAAGTGCCTGGAACTGCGGCTATTTCCGGCTGATGGCGGGGGGCGGTTTGATCAATCCATCCAAGAAATACAGGGTGAACTGCTGGTGATCAGCCAATTCACCCTGTATGGCGATTGTCGGAAAGGTCGTCGTCCGTCTTTCGATCGCGCAGCCATCCCAACCAAAGCCGAAGCACTGTATCACCAATTTATCGCCAAACTCCGCAGCAGTGGCTTAACCATTGCCACCGGCAAATTTGGTGCCAGGATGCAGGTTGACATTGAAAACGATGGCCCTGTGACCATTATTTTGGAGCGGGAAACAGTAAGCAATTAAGGTGCATCCCAATTTTGCGAATTTTGTGTAGTAATAAAACGGATTGCCAACTTATAAAACGGATTGCCAGTTTTGTAGTTCGGATGTGCGATGATTCTCGAAACATGTATAAGGCCGCTAAGCTGTTCAGCATTTAAAGGGGGTATACTTTAAATCCAAATTCGTCAAAAAGGCGCAAGATGCCAGCAAAAAATCATCTTACTTCAGAGCAAGTAGAGAAGCTACAAAGAGCATTAAAAACGGAAGAAAGTGGAGATATTAGAGAAAGAATCCTTATGCTCTTGCTGCTTAACGATGGTAAAACGCAAGCTCAAATTGCTATTTTTTTAGGTTGTTCAAT
>JANRIS010000039.1:0-87558 GCA_033764685.1 Leptolyngbyaceae cyanobacterium bins.349 | reverse complement strand
CGATCGCGCTGGACTGTCCACGACTGCTGGCTTCAGCTTGACGGTGAATAGCGCCAGTTCCAACCAGGCACCCATTAACCTGAGCTTGAGCAACACCAGCATTGCCGAAAATCTTCCCAGTGGTACAGTGGTCGGCACCTTGACAACCACTGACCCCAATCCAGGCGACACCTTTACCTACTCACTGGTATCGGGCACGGGCAGCACTGATAATGGGTTTTTCACCATTGTTGATAATACCCTGCGCACGAACCAAGCCTTCAACTTTGAAGATAAATCCAGCTACAGCATTCGGGTGCGCACGGATGATGGCAGGGGTGGCAGTTTTGAACGAGTGTTGAGCATTGCAGTGCTTGATCGCAACGATGCCCCGATTGTTGCCACCCCCATTTCGAATCGGACGGCAACCGCAGGCAGAAGCTTCCGCTATACCGTTCCGGCGAACACCTTCTTTGATGAAGATGTGGAGGCGAATGACGATCTAGATTCGCTCACGCTAAGAGCGACCCTAAACGATGGCAGAGCATTACCCAATTGGCTCAGGTTCAATGCCAGCACAGGCACCTTTAGCGGCACACCAACCAGCGGTAACATCGGCACGCTCAATATTGCGGTCCGAGCGATCGATCGCGCGGGAGCTGCTGCAAGTAGTACTTTTACTTTAGTAGTCCGGTAAAGATTGATCACCTCCAGTGCTTTCTTGCTAAGAGCATTGCAGTGTGATGCTCTTAGCAAATTAGACTTTTCAAGGGTATTAAATTCACGATCCTCGATGTTCTCTTGTCTCTGCTCTAACCGCATGTTTGAAGTGCTGCATCTGCTAGATGAGTCATGACAGCATAGCCCTCAGCATTGGGGTGTATGCCATCATCCGACCATTCGGCTCTCAGCATTCCCTGCTCATTGACCATGGCGCTGTGATAATCAAGGTAAAGATGGTGATGGACTGCACAATATTGTTGTAGCCAGGTGTTCAGGGCCAGAATCTTGGTAGGAGGCCGAAAGGTTGATTGTCGTATGACACCGTAATCATGAATCGGCAACACCGAAGCAAAGATCACGTAAATCTGGTTGATTTGGGCCAACTGGGCGATCGCGGTGTAGTTGTCCTCGATCATCTCCAGTGTCATTGGCCCTGTATTCCCCGCCAGATCGTTAATTCCTGCCAAAATTAAAACGACCTTGGGCTTTAGAGCGACAACATCAGCACGAAATCGCAATAGCATCTGTGATGTGGTTTGACCAGAAATGCCCCGGTTGATATAGGGTTTCCCTGGAAACGCCGTGGTCAAATCCCAAAACTCAGTGATGGAATCACCAAAGAACACCACTCGATCTTCACCGGGAGCCGGAGGTGCAAGCTCCTGGTTTTGCTGGTGGTAGATACTCAGTTGTGCCCAATCTTGGCATTGCTCCAATTTGCGAATTGTATCAGGTACAAGCCACCGCGCCAAAGGTATCGCGATCGCTTTCAGGTAAGTTCGCATGGTTGCAGGCACGCCATCAACACTGATAGCAGTGTAAGGGAGAACTGAGCGAATTACCAATTGTCAACCCGCATGTAGTTTTTAGGAATATACCGACCAATTCCAGGGTATTGGCTTCTCCAGGTCAGGTGATGTTGCAAATGAGGTGGAAGTTGTTTAGTCAGTTCCGCCGTTTGCCTGCGCGACAGCAGAGAGCGCTCACAAAAAAACGGATTTCTGGGACGCTGGCTAAAGTAGTGGAAAAAGATTGCTGAACGGTCTGTTTGAAGCGGTGGCTTGCCTCGGTGATAAAACCGAGCCGTATCTGCAAAAATCACGGTGCCCATTTTGCCTACGCAGGAGGTTAACCAGTCAGATGAGTTTACATCAGGTAACGTCGCCTGTAAAAATTGTTGTAGTTCCGTGTGAGTCAAGCCTTTGTATTGCGGCAATGATTGGATCAAATGGGTATTAATCATTGGTTTAACCATCTGAAACGGGCCACCAAACTCATCAACATCATTTAAGTAAATGGCGACCTTAAGCATTTTCCAGTCTTCCTTGTCACGATGCCAGACGCGAGGGCCTGCATCTCTGCCATCCGCCACACTGTAGTAAAATGCCAGACCATCATAACCCACGGGTAATCCCAGATAGCACTCCACAATTTTCAGAATTCGTTCTGACAATCCCCAGAAGAAAATTTCTGGATACGCTAACAATTGTCTGGCATCTGCCATCAATGTGTGTTTATGAACGTGACCAGGAGAGTGGGATTGTTGAGCAAGATCAGTACTGATCTGTTGAGCCGATCGCAAAAGTTGGTTGGTATTTGGAATAGCTAATGCATCCAGGGATGTGGTGCAAACACCCTCCTGCTCAAGTTGATTTACAATCGCCTGATCGGCATCATTCAGTTGTGGTAAATGCTGCTTGTGTTCACTCAGATGTTCTTGGTACTGGGGTAATAATACTGCTTGCTCAAACCAATCTGTGCTGTAAATTTTAGCAGCAAGATCAGAGGGAATACTTAAGAGCTTATTCCTTGCTCGATTTGCCAAATGGTAAATTGGATATAGGTTATTGATGCGTAAGTGGTGGAGTGGGTAGAAGTAGTTGATACGCATAATTTTGACAAGATTTAGAACTTAGAGCAGGTTTTGTCAAATACTTCTTTAGAAATTTATATGGAACAATTTCTATAGTATTCCTGCTATTAGTTCTTTACTATTTTCTTTTCTCCTATCCGGATAGAATCAAAGCTATTTAGAAGATTTTTAATCAGTTATATTAACAACGTCATATGCATGACTGATCATAGGCCATACGATAAATCTCCATGAGTCGTTGGTAATTAGTAGAAGCAGTATACTTGGCTTCAAACTCAGCGCGAGCCTGTCGCCGCATCTGACTAAGTTTTTGAGGATGTGCCAGCAACCATGTGATTTTAGCCACCAGATCGGAGGAGTCACCCGGTTGAAACAGTAATCCGGTGTGTTCATGGGCGACAAGTTCAGAAATCGCGCCAATATTGGAAGCAATGACAGGAGTCCCTTTCGCAAAGGCTTCGATCGCGACCCGCCCAAAAGTCTCATACCACTCCGAAGGAAACACGAGAAACGCGGCATTCCCCATGATTTCGTAAACGTCCTCCAACACCCTGCGCCCTAACCATTCAATTTCAGGCATTGTTTGCATGGCCTGGGTAACCAGTTCTAACATGGGTCCGTCTCCCAAAATTTTGAGCGGAACTTTCCCCCCTAACTGCCTCCACGCCTCCAGCATCACGCCTAAACCTTTCTCTCCGGATAAGCGGCCTACAAACAGCGCGTAGCCACCTTTACCTGCACCCGGTTCAGGTGCAGGATATAAAGAGCTAGTATTTAAGACGAGTTTTTCCTGGGGTAAGCCACCTGCAATAAATTTTTGCGTTGCAAATCGGCTGTAGGTGACAAATACATTCACAGCCTGACTCCAGGTGCCCAACAGAGAATGAAAACTAACGGTTGCTGCTACCATGGCACTGGCGCGGCGACTGTTCCGGTAACACCCATGAACAACACCTGCTAAAGGCACTGGTTGACCTAGACAGTCTACACAAACTTTACCGTCTCTAAAAAACAGGGCATTGGGGCAGAGTAAGCGGTAGTTGTGTAAGGTTTGCACAACGGGGATGCCGTCATCTCTGAAGGCGTAATAAGCGGCAGGTGAAATCAGCGGGAACGTGTTATGAAAATGCACGACATCTGGTTTTTTTTGCCGAGCCAGCGATCGCAACTCCTGATAAACCTGATGATTCCACAGCGTGTTTTTGGCTAACACCAGCGGGTTCATTTTGGGGATCTCGTCATTCGTCATCGTGTAACACAGGACATCATGTCCGTAGGAACGGAGCAGAGCGACCTCCGTGTTAAAAATCTGTTCCTCACCGCCGGGTTGTTGGTAGTAGTTGTGAACTGCTAAGATTCGCATCTGTCCCTCTTTGCTGCGACTAAAGTTTGTCGTAAACTACAACTGAATGCTGAACACGATGCTGACAGAGTTGAGGTAATGTTATGTGGCCTGAAGTTCTCAACGTAAGTGAGATACCTGAGGTGAAGACACATCTGAAGGCACAATTTAAATTGATTAGATGCTCATCCTGAATGAGACCGTCTTAAGTTCGCGGTCCCTTTAAGACGATCTACGATTCAAATTGACGAAATCAGCAAAAACTTGATGAGAATTACGAAAAAGCCAGAAAAAACTATACTTTAATAAGTTGGTATGAAGAGAATACAGAGATAGTTTAGAAAAATCTAAGAACTCGATCAGCTATCAATTTCTAATTCAAAATTTGCTCAGTTTAAGAACTACTTAAGAAGGATTTTTACGCTATTAATAACGAACTGGTTAAACTCTAACCAGTAATGTGTAAGAAAAAGCTTTGATTCATGCCAAAACCGGTTACAGTAATTGTCAATGATTAGCATTCATGTAATGCATCGGTTCCGCTCTCGACAAATCCGAGTAATGCGATCGCATCACGTAATCGATCCCACCACTCTTCCAACCCTTCCTTGCGTAAGGGCAGTTGAGAGTGGTGAGAAATCAAGCGTTGATCAAAGAATCCTAGAAAACGCTTTGTAGCTCTATCCGTAAATTACTCACACCGCTAGGCGTTGTCACGTATGTTGAACAGATAGATAAATTTCCATCAGTCGTTTGTAATTATCTGCCGCCGTATATTTCGCCTCAAACTCAGCACGAGCTTCCAGCCGCATCTGACTCAGTTTCTCAGGATGTGCCAGTAACCATTCAATTTGAGTGGCTAAATCAGTGGCATCACTGGGACGAAAATGCATTCCAGTCCGTTGATGCTCCACGAGTTCTGTAATCGCGCCAATGTTGGACGCAACTACAGGTGTGCCTCTGGCAAAGGCTTCGATCGCCACCCGTCCAAACGTCTCGTACCACTCTGACGGGAACACCAGAAATGCCGCATTACCCACAACTTCATAAACTTCTTCCAGGGGTCTGCGTCCCAACCACTCAATTTCCGGCATTTCCTGCATCGCGTCTTTGACTAACCCCGCCATCGGACCATCGCCCAGAATTTTGAGGGGAATTTTGCCGCCTAGTTGTCTCCAGGCATCCAGCATCACGCCTAATCCCTTCTCAACCGAAAGTCGGCCCACAAACAACCCGTAACCCCCTTTCCCGTCTCCCGGTGCTGGAGCCGGATGCAAAAAGTTGGTTTTGAAGGCCAGCTTTTCAGCAGGCAAGCCACCTTGAATAAACTTTTGCCTCGCAAAATGGCTGTAGGCAATGAACACGTCAACCACCTGACTCCAGGTGCCCAGGAGAGAGTGAAAACTGACCGTCGCCGCTACCATTGCACTGGCACTACGGCTACCCCGATAACACCCATGCACCACACCAGGTACTGGAATGGGTTTACCTAAACAGTCTTCACAAACCTTGCCATCGCGGAAAAACAGGGCATTGGGGCAGAGGAGGCGGTAATTGTGCAGAGTTTGGACGATGGGCACTCCCTCCGCTTTGAGGGCATGGTAGGCGGCAGGCGAAATTAGCGGAAACGTGTTGTGAAAATGGGCAACATCCGGCTTTTCCTGACGGGCCAGCGATCGCAACTCTTGATACACCTGATTGTTCCAGAGGGTGTTTTTGGCTAACACCAGCGGATTCATCCCTGTAATTTCATCATTCGTCAGGGTATAGCGCAATACCTCATGCCCGTAAGATTGGAGCAAGGTCGCTTCAGTATTGAAGATTTGCTCCTCACCGCCCGGTTGCTGATAATAGTTATGAACCGCTAGTACTTTCATTCGGGCATCCACTCCGACTGTAAGAGGTTCGACTTTACTACTTCCTCGTAAAGCTGGCTAATTTGCTGCCCCCGGCTTTCCCAGTTATAAAACTCCTTGACTCGCCGTTGTCCAGCGTACCCCATTGACGATCGCAGAGCGGGGTCATTTGCCAGTTGTACCATCGCTGCGGCCAGTCCCTGCACTGCTTTGTCCGGGTCTGGTGCATCTACTTTGAAACCAGTTTCTGCCGTGACTTGGATTGCAGGGCCACCCAAATCGAGACAAATGACAGGTCTGGCAGCAGTCATCGCTTCAAGACAGACCCAACCTCCAGAATCATGCAAACTGGGGTGTACCAGGGCAGTACAACTGCCAAGCTTTTGTAACGCTTCATCCCGTGGGAGGCGATTCCAAAATGTTACCTGATGAGCAATGCCGAGGTCTTGGACCAATGCCTCCAAGCGTTGACGTTCCGGCCCATCACCCAAAACCCAGTATTCCGCATCGGGTAAACTGGCTTGAGCGAAGGCCCGCAGTCCCAGATGAAAGCCTTTCCAATGCAACAAACGCCCCATACTAATGAACCGCACAGCAGTCGTATCAGGGCTGGCAAAGTGCATTAAGCGGACGATTTCTTCCTTCGTGAGACTGGCTTCAGGAAAAACTTCAACCTGCTTGGCCCCCATTTGTTGAACTCGAACAGCGGTGTCTTGAGTTGTCACTCGTACGATCACACTACGGCGGGCCGTCATACGAGCGAAGGGGTCACGCTCCCCAAACCATCGAGCTGCACTACGCAGAGTTTCGTACACCTTGTTCCGCCAGCTAAAATCCTTCCAAAACGGATCAGGAGCCGATTCACCGCCCCCCACTGGCCCCCAGATGAACGGGATTGGTAACAGCGATAGAAAACTAGGTGTGGAGTGCCGCACAAAGGTGACATGGTGGGCGACATCGAAACCAATTTTTTGGTGCAGGTCACGGGCAACGAAGTAAGCCTGTACCTGCCAGAGGTAGTAGTGAATCAGGAAGGCGATCGACCCCCAGCGCCAACCGCCCCCCAGAATGGGCAGAGTAAAGTAAACAAAATGCAAGTTGGGGTTAGGGTTGCGCTCCAGTTCGCGTTCGATCGCTTCTCGTCCGTCATCAGGGCGAGTCAGTACCCAAACTTCGTGATACTTGGCAATTTCCCAGGCAGTGTTCCACCCCACTCCCAGTTCTGTTCCCCGCCCTGGTTCACAGGCATAGGCTGATAACAAGACCTTCATTCCTTCACTGCCTCCTTTAGATGAAACGGGGATGTTAATACAGAGTGGCAAAAGTCGATGTACTGTTGACTAATATTCCGGTAGTGGAAATCTTGCGATCGCTGCTTCGCTTGTTCCCGGTAATGGTGGTTCAGTTCAGGCTGGGTCAGCATTTTCACAATCCCCTCTGCTAGTGATTCCGGCTGGCCAGCAGGCACAATCATGCCCGATTTACCGTACTCCACAATATCTTTCATGCCACCTGGAGCATCGGTAACGACGACTGCTGCCCCACAGGCCATCGCTTCCTGAAGGGCGATCGGGCAACCCTCCCAGGCAGAGGCCAAAACAAACACATCAGCCTTTGCCATATAGCGGTAGGGATTCGGGTCATACCCCGGCATCCAGACGGCATCGGCAATACCCAGATCGCGGCTCAGGCTTTCCAGTTCGGCCCGCAGGGGACCGTCACCTAAAATCAATAGCCGCGCCGGAGTTACCTTCACCGCCTGAGCAACGGCATGGAGTAACCCATCCAGTTGCTTCTGCTTGGCTAATCGGGCTGCCGTGACAATTACCGGAACGCCTCCAGGTTGAAACCAGGGGTGGTCGATTGGCATTTGTGCCAGTTGCTGCACGCGATCAGGGTTAATAGGATTGGGAATGACCCGCATTGGGATATCCGCCGCAACCTTGAGTGTCTCAACCAGGTCAACAATCGTGTCTTTGGAAACACCAATCAACCCATCACTGTAAGGGTAAACATAGCGCATCAACACAGGTAAAAACCGTAGATGGGGCTTATTCCGATGTTCAATCCCTGCTTCTAAACTGATGATATTGTGTTCTCCCAAAATCACCTTCGTTGGGACTCCCGCCAGTGCCCGTGCCCAGACTGCCACAATATTGAAATACCAGGGCATAGGCAGGAGTACATCTGGTTGATAATCGCGCAAATACTGGGTGGTAGCCCCTAGGGAAAAAGCGGTGCGCTTCACCCCCAAAGGCACAATAGGAACATCCGGATAACGGGCGAGTTCTTCAGGACTGGCGTAAAGGATGACTAAATTGGCATCTACTCCCAGTTCGTTCATGCCTCGAACCAGAGCCGTGCAGAGGTTGGTAAACGTGCCACCGCTAATGTCATGGGTCAGGATCGAAATCTTGGTTTTTTTCATGGGTCGTTCTGTCCATTTCTGCCGTGGGTCGGGCGCTACATAAGATATGGGGTTAACCTGCCATGACCAGCTTTGTCACCTCAGCCAAACACTTCGCCGCTGCTGCAGGGGTGTATTGCGCCATAATCTGCTGCGATCTCGCTCCCATCGTGGGAATCGATTCGGGATGGTCCAGAAATTTCTGCATTAGGTCCGCCAACTCAGAGACGTGATCAGGAGGAAAGACGTAGCCATTTTCACCGTGAATCACCAGTTCTGAGGTACCTGCCCCCTTAGAACAAAGAATTGGCTTACCGAGCAACATCGCTTCCAGAGTAACAACCCCCCAAGTGTCTTCCATCGTGGGAAATACAAATACATCAGCGGTTTTAAAATAACTGCCAATTTGGTCGTAGGGAACCCGCCCGACCCACTGAATGCGATCGCTCAACCCCTGCTCCTGGCAAAAGGCTTGCAATTCCTGCTGTTGCTCACCGCTACCCACCACCAGGAGCGTGTAATTGGTATAACCACGCTGCTGCAAAATGGCACACGCCTGAAGCAACGAAGGCAACCCTTTGCGCGGAATGACATGGCCGACGAACAGGAAAAGCGGTCGCTGTAGGGTAGACAAATCATTCGCGATCGCTCCCGAACCCGGTAACGTCTTCTCGTCTGGAATTTCGTAAGGTTGCAGAAAGACGCGATCGGGTTGGGCGTGGAGAATATCAATCAAATAATCCTTACCGGCCTGACTGTTGGTAATACACGCATCTGCTAACCACACCATGAACCGTCGCACCAACAACCGCAGGGTAGAATGGCGATAATCCACACCGGGAGAACTCCCCTCATAGGCAATGATCACCCGCGACCACAAAATCGGCTTTAGCATCAGCGCCAGAATCGTCCAAACCCCGAACGAACTGGCGAAAATGACTTGAGGTCTTAATTTCAGCAAATGACCAATGATCCCCGGTGAAAGGTAGGTGAAGTTATCGCCATAACTTCCCTCATCGCGATTAATCTCAATCACTCGAAACTGACCAACGACTTCAACCCGTAACGTTCCTTCTAACCCCTTCGCAAACCCAGGAAATAATCCCGTGAAGACGGTTGTATCCGGGAAAAGTTGTGCAAATTCACTCAAGGAGGGTTGCCAGTAAAACCAGGCCACTGGCAACAGCCAAGCTACTCGAAGGTTATTCATGGATAGGGTTCAAAATACCTTAGTGCGAATGTTTCTTTAGCAGTCGATGCCGAATGGATAGAACTAACCCTATTAATCAAAAAACCTAACAGGTACGAATACAGCTACTTCCTGCATTAACTTCTTCAACACATAAAAATCACAACGATCAAGACACGATTTTGTCAGGAACTTGCAGGTGCAACAGTTGTCTCACTGGAAAAGAAGCCAGGTAATTCAGCTAATGAGTCAGTTGAATGCTTGCATTTCATCTTTAACTTTGTATTCCACCTTTCTAACAAGGATAGTAGAACCATGAATACTGTAACTCAAGGCGAAAGCTAAATTCTTTGTCAAAACCTTACAGGAATGGAGCACAGTAGGAAAACTTAAAAGTCATTGTAGAAAATATAAATTTTCTATGAAGTGTATCCGAAGATCTACCAAGGTATTGTTTGTTTCTATAGATTGGATTCGGCGATTAGATGACTGATCATCCTAAACCCTGGGAGGTAATAGCTGTCTATGCTCCAGCGACAGTCTCACGTCGCCTTTCTGATTGGTACGTTTGGCGGCGGCGGCATTGAGCGAATCACGGCTCATCTTGCCCACAGCTTCGTGAAGTTGGGTGTGAAAGTTGACCTGGTTTTGAATCGGGGGGAAAGCCCTCACCTATGGCGGATGCCTGTGGAAACTCGCATCATTGATCTGAAGCAACCTCGACTATCAATGAGCCTGCCAGGGTTGATCAATTACTTGCGACAGGAGCGACCTCCAGTCATGTTGGCAGCCGATCATTACTTAAATGAATTGGCTCTAGTGGCTCGGCGGATTGCTGGCGTTCCAACTCGCATTTATGTGGCTGAGCATAATCAACTTTCGCAAACGGCCCGACGGACAGGAAAACTAAAGGCAAGGTTAGCCCCCTTGTTGACTCGGTTCCTTTACCCCTGGGCAGATGGCATTGTGGCAGTTTCTAATGGGGTGGCAAAAGATTTGGCTCAAACCGCATCTTTACCCTTGGAACGGATACAAACCATTTACAATCCGGTGATTACCCCGGAGATACTGGCCAGTGCCAAAGAACCTGTTGATCATTCCTGGCTGAACACGCAAGATGTTCCTGTGATTTTAGGTGTGGGTAAGTTGGAAGCACAGAAGGACTTTCCCAATTTAATTCGGGCATTTGCCAAAGTGCGTCAAGTCAAGCCTGCTCGCCTGATGATTTTAGGCTGGGGACCCGATCGCCCCCAGCTAGAGACATTGGTGCAGGAGTTAGGGTTGCAGGATGATGTGGATCTACCGGGATATGTGCAAAATCCCTATGCTTACATGGCGCGATCTGCTGTTTTTGTATTGTCTTCTGCCTGGGAAGGGTTGCCTACCGTTTTGATTGAAGCGATGGCGTTGGGAACTCCAGTCGTCTCTACCGATTGTGAAAGCGGACCTGACGAGATTTTGGCAGGAGGGAAGTATGGCTATCTCACACCTGTAGGAGATAGTGCCGCATTAGCAAATGCCATTTTGCAGGTTTTATCAGGTCGGTCTAAGCCTGTTGAGCAGAGCTGGCTTGATCAGTTTGGATTAGAAATTGCAACTCAAAAGTATTTGAAGACTTTGGGTATTGAGTGAATTGTTGTGAGTGAATTGTTGGAGTTGTGATGTTAGTCAAGAAATTTGCCGCGAGTGAAGAAGTCGCAATTAGAGAGTATTTTGATACCAACGGATATGTGGTGATTGAAGGTTTGCTGGATCACGGAAAGATTCAAAATTTTCTTAGCCACTACGAGCGGATTAAGCACTCTAACTTGTTTGTGTTTTTCAGTCAGGATACTCACCTGCCGATCCAACCGAAGTTAACTCCAGAAGGGTTTATTGAAAACTCAATGCTTAATCCGGCAAGCCTGAAGTTATGGAGTGGTTTTTCAAGCTCGGTGGAGCAGTGCCTGGTAGACAAGAAGGTAACGGATGCTTTGAGTCTTCTGTCAGGAGCACCAAGCCATGTCATGATGCAAAATATGTTTTTTGATAAATCTACGGGAACTGTTGAGCATCAAGACCACTATTATTTGGATTCCAACCCACCCGGACAAATGATTGCTGCGTGGTATGCCTTGGAAGACATTCATGAAGATGCAGGTTGTTTTTTTGTATTGCCTGGAAGTCACAAAGGGAAAGTGGTTGAACGCGGGAGTGCCGCAAACTTTTCTGACCATGATGTTTTTGTTCAGGAAATTCGGACGTTAATTAATGAGGGGCAATACAACTACCAAAGTTTTCCCCTGGATAAAGGGGATGTCTTGTTTTGGCACCCCTATACAATTCATGGAGCATATAACAACCGTGACCCTCGCTTCAGTCGTAAATCACTAACTGCTCACTATTATCCAAAACATTTGCAGCCACTTTACGCCAGTGCAACTCCAAGCGTCAGAAAAACCGTTAATCCAGATATCCAAATTTTGGGTACCAATACGGAAACTTATGTTTCTAATGCGATGCACTATGTAAGAGCGATCGCGAATTATATCAGAGGCAGAGGGCCGGATTATGACATGCGTAGGGATAGCTATGTGTAGCACCTGAAAGGGTAGAGCAACCTGGAATGCCGCAATTACTGACTCATAAGCCCACTAGATGAGCATTGCTATGAAATTAGCTATCCTATTCTGGTTCTATAAGGAATCAGAGGTATGCCAGAATCGCCTGGAAATCTTGCGTCGGCATAATCCCACCACACCTATCTACGGTTTATATGGTGGGGATCTGGCGAGGGTCGATCACTACAAGTCAGTTTTAAGTCCTTATCTGGATGATTTCTACGTTTTTTCGGAAGCGAAGGATGCGTACTGGAAATGGGTTCAAGGCGATTTGATGATCACTCAGTGGTTTCGCGATCGCGGCCACGAACTGGAGTGGGACACGATTATCATTGTTCAATGGGATATGTTAGTGTTTGGCCCGGTAGAGCAGTTGTTTGCCACGCTCCAACCGGAGCAAATTCTGTTGTCTGGGTTGCGTCCGATCGCGGAGGTAGAGGCGGAGTGGCAGTGGACTTCCCCTCGTGTCCGCGATCGACGAGAGCAATATCTCGAATTTTGTCAGCATATTCGCAAAACCTACGACTATCAGCAAGATCCATTGGGCTGCTTATTCATCGTGATTGCGCTGCCCAGGAATTTTCTGAAACAATACGCCCAGGTTCCAGAACCAGAACTCGGATTTTTAGAGTATCGAATTCCGATGTATGCCCAAATTTTGGGAACCCCATTCTGCACAGAGCATCCCTACCGGGCCTGGTGGGTGGATGCTGATCCACTTTTTTGGGCAAAAAATCCGCTCCGACGAGTCATTAACTCTGTGGTGCTGAAATTCAATCCGAATCCGCTGAATCCAGCGAAACGCGAGATATCTTTAATTGCGATCGGTCGCCACTTGCTCACCCACAATGGTGCAAGAATTTTTCATCCCTACGAACAATTGTTTCCATCGAATCAGTGGCAATGGTTAAGAGCAGTTGCCACTGAGTTCAAACGAGATTTAGACTGGTTGACTCAAAAGCTATTGAGGCGGGGTTAATCGGGGGGGTATTACTTGGATGTTTGTACCTGTCCTACTTAACGTCTTATGGCGAAGTAAAACAGCGATTGAGTGCTTCGCTGAATGGAATTACGCTCAAAACGTCAATTCATATTCTAATTCGACTTCGTCTAATTCAGCTTTCGATTTGGTCGACTAAGTAGCTTAATGTAACTTTTGTAGGACACATTTCAGCTACACTCAATGCCCAATTCCCTATGATTAGGCAGGTTGAGCGTAGTTGAAGCTCGATCTCAGATGGAGCTTACTATGACCGGCTTACCTATGGCTTAATTAAGTAACGCTCTGCTTTACGTTGCAGCAGGGCGTTATTGGTTAGCCTGAGCTGAATATTTAACAACAGCGCTCCCGAAGCCAACCCACTGAAAACAAGTAGACTGGCGATCCAGGAATGAGCAAAGCCAAAAGTCAGACCTAGACCTAAAGCAACACTCAGCATCACGCTTAGGATCGCCAAGGCAATCACAATACTTTTTTGACTTTCTTTGACCAGCAACTTCTCGATCGCCGTCCCCATCGCAATCCCGATCATTGAAGCACCTACGGCCCCGACGATCGCCCCGACAACAACCCCTGAACCTGCAGGAAGCGATAAACCCGTTAATATATTCACCAAAGCGGTCCCTCCCACTAGAATGGCCGCCAACGTATTGGCACTTGCACCCGTCCGCCAGCCGGAGGTTCGCAGCATCCAGGCCGATGCTTCTAAGCCGATCGCAGAACCTAAAATGGCACCAAATCCGGCTGACATCGGCGATTCGGCAATCATACCTGTCACTGCAACAATCCAGGCGATGAGCCAGGTAACCCCAAAAGAAAACAACCCTAATACCAGTAATAGCTTGTAATGGAAAAGATGAGATTGGGCAGGGGCTGGAACGGTTTGAATTTGCAGCGAGAGCGAGTAAGACTTTGCCAGGGTGTTCGTATGCAGGAGGAGGTTGCGTTTGTAAATTTTGCCTGCAATTAGGCGATTAGTATCCACTGTAATCTGACAATTAACCTGGTTACCAACAAAAGTGCTGGGTTCAATATTAATCCATTGATACAGGTCAATAGGAGGATCGTGGGGATGGGGGCTAACGCTCCATTCTCCTTCCAGGAGGGTATCTGGAATTGGATTGGTAATCGTTACCGTTTGCCTCAGTAATTCCCGGCGGTGGGTCGCCATTAATTGCACAGTGGTCTGACTAAATTGAGCTTCGGGGGGGCGAAGTGGTAAGGCGGGCACCGCTGCCAATGCTGTGACTGCATTTGGGAACCGATCTTTTAAGCGAGGTTCAACCATCTTTTCTAACCAGTTCACCCAGTGAAAATTGAGCTTGGGTACCAGATGTTTAAAGCTAACGCGGTAACTAATATCGACGAGGTCCCCGATTCGATCGGTTTTTGTTGCAGTCAGGAGACAGATCAAGGTCATTCCCAATCCGTAAAGGTCAGAAGCTTCTGTCAACTGACGGTTAAATAACTGTTCAGGCGGCATGAACCCCAGGGTACCTTTCACCACACTACTGACCCCAACCTCCCCTTCTCCCACCCGAGCAAAGCCAAAATCGACGAGGTAAAGATTCCCACTTTGATCAACCAGAATATTTTCAGGTTTAATATCACGATGGATGATCGGAGGAATTCGATTCTGTAAATAAACCAATACCTCTAAAGCGGCAATTGCAATTTTCTTGACCTCGTCAGGGCTAAAACTGCGAGAGGTTGCCAGGGATTCTGCCTCTTTGTACTCCTGAACCATGCAGAAGCCGTCAGGAGTTTGGAACGAGTTTAAGTAGCAAGGAATTCCTGGGTGATCTAACTCCTTCAACAGTTGAATCTCGCGATCGTAGGAATCAAAGCTTGACCAGGTTGAACCAACCTTCGCAAATTGGAATTGCTTGATTACGACTTTCTGTTGAGTCTCCAGGTCAGTTGCCAGATAAGTCACACGACCACCAGCTCGATTGTGACCAAGTTCTCCTTCCACACGGTAGCTGTACTCAGAAAAGTCTGGAAAGTCATTCATAGCAATGACCAGTGAATCTTAAGAGAGATCATGAAAATGAAAAGACTACATGTAAAAGAGTTTACGTGAATTTTGGTAAAGAGAAAAGATTTTATTGGAAAATTTGATTTATGTATTGCTCACGCATAGAAGTCCGTTAGGGTTAAGTTTTTGGGTTGGGAGCATACATTCCATATTGTATGTGCGATCCTGAAAATGTAACCGTTACCCGTGGCTTGATTAACTACCTATTGAGTCAGGAATATGTGCTAAATCTTACAATTCCAATTTGTAATCTTTGTAGTAGCTTGCACGTTGAGGTATTTTAGTTCGTTGGCAGTGCGCGGCTTGAATCGTCCTGTCAATTTATAATTGGCAAGTGCTGCATACTCCCTTATGATCAATTGCATTTGTTGGTAGGTACTCCATTTAAGGGGTAGTGAAGTAGGGGATGGAATAACAGTAAAACCAAAACTTTGAAATAGAAGGAGCGATCGCAACATATGTGGTGGATCGGTTACTAACAAGATTTTTTCAATCTTCTGAGGCTGCAAAAACACGCTGGTAAACTGTGCATTTTCCTCAGTTGTTTGGGAGCAGGCTTCCCCTGCTAACCGTTGCTTAGGCAGGCCGTTTTCCCTCAACCGCTCAACAATTTGTTGAGCATCCAACATTCCACTGGCAAAGATGTAGGAAGATCGCTTTGCTTTCCACAGTTCTTCCGCAATCTCAACTCGACGTTCACGCAGATCCGGTCCTCGCCCTAAAACCACAATTGCATCTACGGCATCTCCCGAATCAGCCGGTAGCGAATAAACTAAACCCCAATTCGCAAGGGTTATGATTGGCGGAGACACGATCAGCGCAAAAAACAATACAACACCCATCATGGGATAGATGAGCCTGCGTCGTTTTCGTCGAGGACATAGCAATCCAACAATTCCAAGTATTGCTAAAGGAATTAGAACTTCCATTACCAAAAAAGTATGTTAGCAGAAACCATGATTATTTTGAGGGCTAGAGATTATTAACGCAAGCGTTCAATGCCGTTATTGTTTCTGCTTCAAGGGCTTAATTTCTGAGATTGAGACAGGGCTTACCATCGGCTCGATGTCCGCTTCCTCAGGTGCACTGTAGTAACGTTGGTACGAATCGTAAACTGTTGCTTTGTAGTCTTTGGAGCCGTTGGCAACCATGCCTAAAACGGAGATATTAAATTGCTTCAACCCTTCTAAGGTTTGCGTCAGAGCAGAATTCTTTACTTTACCTAAACCGACGACCATAATAATCCCGTCTGTTTTTGGCGCAACCAATTTGGTATCTGCGAGTCCTAATAAAGGAGGTGTATCGTAAATTACCAAATCATACAATTCGGTGAATTGATCCATTAACTTCTGCATCTTTTGCGATGAGAGTAACTTACCCGGATCGGGTGGAACCTGACCCGCTGTCAGCACGAACAGATTACTTTCGATTGGAGATTCTTGAATGACTTGTTCAACATCAAGGTCAAGTGAAATCACATTACTCAAACCATAGGAGTTGAGTAAACCTAGCCGATTGTGCAACTGGGGTAAACGCAGATCGGTATCAACCAGTAATACGCGCTGCCCTAGGGCGGCAGCTACTTGGGCGAGGTAAACCGAAATTGTTGACTTACCTTCGCTTGGTGTACAAGAACTGACCACCAGGGACCGAATCTGAGTATCAGAATTTAGTAAGCGAATATTGGCATACAGAGATCGAAAAGCTTCCAGGAAGGGCGAACCTGGATAATGCGGCTTTCCATTCCCATTCAAACCGAACCGTTGACTCATTTGTTGAACCAAACCGAGCACATCAGTAACGGTTGCTGGTTTGTGGCTCCCAACATTCACTTTCTCCAACTCCAACAATTCAGAATTGTGCGGAATGACTCCTAAAATCGGTAGCTTACTCGTATCTTTTGCTTCCTCAGGTGAGTGGATAACATTGCTGAGTTTATCCAACAATAAAGCGACACCTGTGCCTAATAACACTCCTAAAATAACTCCCAACATCGCAGAACGCTTTGCGTTTGCAGAAGAGGGGGAAGGTTCGGTGGGAGGGTTCAAAATTTGCCAGGGAGCCTTCCGCTGTCCGGCATCAATGCGTAATGCCTCTCGCTTCGTCAAGAACTGATTGAGATTGTCCGTGGCAATTTTCAATTCACGTTGAATGTCTGTGTAGCGACGTGAGATGAACGATAGCTGCTTGATTTGCTGCTTCAACTGCGCGTCAACCTGAAGTAAAATTTGATTTCGATCCTCCAGTTCGCGAATCCTGCTGGCGACTTGCTCTTGCACCCGTTCGCCTTCTCGCTGTAGGAGCGGTTGTAGATTTTCCCGCTGCGACTGCAACCCCTGAATGTTTGGAGCGGTCTCTCGAAAACGACTTGTTTTTTTAGCGATTTGGCTTTCTACCTCTAATAGTTGATCCAGGATGGCTTGATAACGTCTATTGTCTTGTAGAGCGGATGAGGTGGCGGATTCTTCATCAGTGTCTTGTGCGATCTGAGCGCTCAGGTCGGTGTAGAGTGCCCGGGCTTCACTTAATCGAATTTGGGTATCAATTAGTTGTTGACTGACTGTATTGCTCTGGTCGGATAAGCGCTTACTTGCCGAATCAGGATCAATTAAGTTGTACTCCTGCCGAAAGCTCTGCAACTCATCTTGTATCGTTTCAACCCGCTTCTGCAATTGTGGGAGTTGCGTTTCAACAAAATCAATCCCCTGCTTCACGTCGGCTAATCGTTCTTCCAAACTGTAAGCAATGTAAGCCGCTGATGTTAGTTGTAGAATTGCCTTGACTTTATCGGGGTTGGGATCTTGAAAACTAACATTTAGGATTTCAGTGGTTGGAACAGGGGTAACTCGTAATCCGGCAGCGAGGGCATCATAAGTGACATCAGGATACTTGAGTTGCAATTGCTTTGCGATGGGGGCCAGGATCTTAGGACTCTTGAGGAGTTGAAGTTTGGTTGCATCTAATCCTTTCGTGACGGCTCCCTGTTGCTGTTGATCTTTACTACTGAGCGTTTGAGGAACGGAGGAAATTACCTCTGCTTCAACCGTCACTGGGTTGGTTAGGATGTCAAAACCAGCTTGATAAATGGGAGTACTGGTTAATGCTTTGAGTACTGATGCAGATGTGACCAGGGTTGTCACACCAATGATGATTGGAATTCTACGGCGCAGAGCCGAGACAACCTGCCCTAAATTCAAGCCCCCTTCATCATCACCAGGATTGGGCTGATTTTGCGGCTGGAGCAATTGAAAACGCCTGCGGTCCTTCAATTCCGGTTGTGAGGTTTGGTCACTTTGCATGGTTATTTCTACTGCTTGTACCAGATGGGATGGAACAAATTAGGGCGGCAAGATTAAAAATAGAATTCAGTAGATGAAATTTCCTTGTACTACGGACAATTGTAAACGAAAAAAGAAATAGTCAGTTCCAGGTTTGATCGAGTTTAAGGTTTTTTCATGATGGCGGATTGAGAGGGGGAAAGTGGGGCGCGATCGCGTACTTCATCCGCAAAAAATAAACCCAGTCCGGACGCTTTACGGTTTATTCATTAACGTTGAAACCTAATTCACATCAGGCTTTTGTATCAGGCGAGACTGCAAAGCATCCGTTCACACTCCCAAACGTTAACCGATAATTGGTTATTCTAGGTAGTTGATTAATAATACTCGTCGTAGTGGAAGTGGAAGAAGATAAAATGGCGCAAGCAAAACGTGCACTCATTACTGGCATTACGGGGCAGGACGGCTCGTATCTCAGCGAGTTGTTATTAGAGAAAGGCTACGAGGTGCATGGCATTATTCGCCGGACTTCCACCTTCAATACCGATCGCATTGATCATATTTATGAAGACCCCCATAACGAGAGTGCTCAACTCTTTCTGCATTACGGCGATTTGACCGATGGCACCACCTTACGCCGCATTTTAGAAGAAGTGAAACCCAGTGAGATTTATAATCTGGGTGCTCAATCTCATGTGCGGGTTAGTTTTGATTCCCCTGAATACACCGTGGATGCAGTGGGGATGGGCACCCTGCGCCTGCTGGAAGCGACCCGCGATTATCAAAATCGAACGGGCATTCAAGTTCGCTTTTACCAGGCCGGATCGTCCGAGATGTTTGGTAAGGTCCAGGAAATTCCCCAAAAGGAAACAACACCCTTTTATCCCCGGAGTCCTTATGCTTGTGCCAAGGTCTATGCTCACTGGCAAACGGTGAACTACCGAGAGTCCTATGACTTATTTGCCTGCAATGGCATTTTGTTTAATCATGAATCGCCGCGACGGGGCGAAACCTTTGTCACCCGCAAAATCACCCGAGCGTTGGCTCGCATCGTAGCCGGACAGCAAAAGAAGCTGTATATGGGAAACCTGGATTCCAAACGGGATTGGGGCTATGCAAAAGACTATGTTCAGGCGATGTGGCTGATGCTGCAACAGGATGAACCCGATGATTATGTCGTGGCAACGGGTGAAACCTACTCCGTGCGGGAGTTTTTAGAATTGGCCTTTGGTCATGTCAACCTTAACTGGCAGGATTATGTGACGTTTGACGATCGCTACCTGCGCCCTGCCGAAGTGGATTTGTTGATTGGCGACCCTACCAAAGCCAAGCAAAAACTGGGATGGCAACCCACGGTCACCTTTGAGCAACTGGTGCATCTGATGGTGGAAGCAGATCTGAAAGCGTTGGGGCTAATTCCTTTGAATGGCCACAATCTGCAACGGACGCTAGACCCTGCCACCATTCGTCAGAATATCAGCGGTGCGCCCTCGGTTTAACAGTTTGCCAATTCTGTCCTTTCAATGATTGATCACACTCATGACTGTTTCTCAATTGGATTTGACTCATCAACGAATTTTGGTAACAGGTGGTGCTGGATTTCTCGGTCGCCAGGTGGTAGACCAACTGTGTCAGGCAGGGGCAGACCCCGCCAAGATTACGATTCCGCGATCGCAGACCCATGATCTGCGCCAGATGGAGGCTTGCCAGCGAGCCGTAGACCAGCAAGACATTGTCATTCACCTGGCAGCCCACGTTGGCGGCATTGGGTTGAATCGGGAAAAACCCGCCGAATTGTTTTATGACAATCTCATGATGGGTACCCAATTAATTCATGCCGCCTATGAAGCAGGCGTGAAGAAATTTGTGTGTGTCGGTACCATTTGCGCCTATCCCAAGTTTACGCCCGTCCCGTTTAAGGAAGATGATTTGTGGAACGGCTACCCGGAGGAAACCAATGCTCCCTATGGCGTTGCCAAAAAAGCGCTACTCGTGCAACTGCAAGCCTACCGTCAGCAGTACGGCTTTGATGGCATTTATCTTCTGCCCGTAAACCTGTACGGACCGGAGGACAATTTTGACCCGCGCAGTTCCCATGTGATTCCGGCCTTGATTCGCAAAGTGTACGAGGCCAAACAACGGGGCGATCGCCAAATTCCGGTTTGGGGCGATGGCAGCCCCACCCGCGAATTCCTCTATTCCACCGATGCCGCCCGTGGGATCGTGATGGGTACCCAGTTGTATAGCGATGCCGCACCCGTCAACTTGGGCACCGGAGAGGAAATCTCCATCCAAGATCTGATCACCCTGATCGGTGAGTTGATGGAATTCCAGGGAGATATTCGGTGGGAAACCGACCAACCCAACGGCCAACCGCGTCGCTGTCTGGATACTGAACGCGCCAGACAAGCCTTTGGGTTTACCGCCCAGGTGAGTTTCAAACAGGGGTTGCAAAACACGATCGCCTGGTACGAGCAACACGCAACCTGATTTCGCGGCCTTAAGGATTGTTGGATGCGATGCTCTGCATTAAACTGCAAATGTCCGGTACTCCTACTCTCGCTCTGACATGACCATCGCACCCAACGACCACACACCCGCCACCGAAGCCACCAAAGTTCAAATCCTTAGCGAAGCCCTGCCCTACATTCAGCAGTTCACCGGAAAAACCATCGTGGTCAAGTATGGTGGGGCGGCAATGAAAGACAGCACGCTGAAGGATCAGGTCATTCGAGATGTGGTGTTTATGGCGTGCGTCGGCATTCGTCCAGTTTTAGTGCATGGCGGCGGCCCTGAAATTAACACCTGGCTAGATAAATTAGGCATTGAAGCGCAGTTTAAGAACGGCTTACGAGTGACCGATGCCCCCACAATGGATGTGGTAGAAATGGTGCTGGTGGGCCGGGTCAACAAGGAAATTGTCTCCCTAATCAATCAGGCGGGAGGATCGGCGGTTGGCCTGTGTGGTAAAGATGGCAATTTGATCAAGGCTCGTCCGGCAGATGAGGAAGGGATTGGCTTTGTAGGAGAAGTGAGCAGCGTCGATACGAAATTGCTGGAAGTTTTGGTGAAAGCTGGTCATATTCCTGTTGTTTCCAGTGTGGCGGCAGACGAAACCGGGCAGGCGTACAACATTAATGCGGATACAGTAGCAGGAGAAATTGCGGCGGCATTAGGCGCAGAAAAACTGATCCTGCTGACCGATACTGCCGGCATCTTGCGAGATTATCAAGACCGCTCAACCCTAATTCCCCGATTGGATATTTCAGAGGCACGAAAGCTGATCGACGAAGGTGTTGTGTCGGGCGGGATGATTCCTAAAGTCAACTGCTGTGTGCGATCGCTGGCTCAGGGCGTTCATGCCGCTCATATTCTGGATGGGCGAATGCCCCACTCGCTACTCCTGGAAATTTTCACTGACACAGGCATTGGCTCCATGATCGTCGCCTCTGGCTTTACGCAATAACCTTTTCCAATGAATCTTCTCTCATGAAATGGTTGTTATCTTGCTAGGTCATTGGTGGGGCTGTTCCTCAAGATTGCTTGTGGAGGTAAACAAACGTACTACAATGAGAAACATCCGTAGTATTTATTGAACTATGGCATCTTTGGAGGTAGGAGTTGCCTAAAAGAAAGTCTCCACCAGCAGAGCAAAGAGATCGCTTGCTGGTAAAAAATGCACATAGGTGCTGTGTTTGCAAAAGAGGTGGAGTTGGTCTTCACTTACACCATATTGATGAAGATCCATCTAATACAGTTGACGAAAATCTTGCTGTTTTGTGTGTTCAAGATCATGATTTGCACCATAGACCCACCGCCTATAATTCTGTAAAACACACTGAACTTGGTGAGCAAAGAATTAGGGATTTTAAGAATTCTTGGGAAAGCTTTGTTGCAGAAGCTCAGCAGGATAACCCAAAAATCGTAGCTACTATTAGCGCATATGGAAGCTACGATCACATCCATGCAGCACAGCTAGTTATACAGTGGTTCGATGAGAGAATTGAATATGAGAGAGTTTTTCATCTTCTTGAAGGTGATTACGAATATTGGATAGAAGAAATTTTTAGTGAAGTCCACGAGTTTGGAGCCAATATCAAAATAGCCTTTATCAATGAACCTCTTCCAGTTGAGCATTGTCCATGCTGTGGTAAGGGTTTCAGTAGGACGATCAAGAAGGGAATCGCTCTAAAGATGACGAGTCCAAATTGGCTCACTGATTCAGTTTGTTCTATTTATATCAATCCAAATCAACCATCATTAGCACTAGTCATTTCTCTTGAGGATGAATTGGTGTATCAAGGCAACCTTCACTTGTGCAGAGGTAAGTATCTACACTATTCGGGTGATTACTACGATGAAAGCATTAAGATCAAAAAACAACCAAGTGTTAGAACTCAAGCAATAGCGATTATACAAAAGGTTATTAACGATTGGGAACCAAGTAAGCTATTTATTGGTACAGGAGAGCATGAAAAACCATACCTGATAGATGACTTCAGTTTGCCACGCTGTTGGGAAAATCACTTAAGATAACAGTTCGGGTGCAGCGGATTGACCGAAGCCGCTTGGGTTGGATATACAAGCTCTGGCAACCGCTCAACCGGAACGTTTTACGGTTGAGCAGATAGATATTTTGGAATAACGTATGAAATTATTTATCAGACTGATGCATGTTATCGGTGGTTGTCTGTTTGCTAGTGGGTTGGTGAACTACGTAAGCACAGCTAGGCGAATTGAAGGCGGCATGATACGACAGACAATTTTTAGTCAAACTCCGGGATTTCCAAAAGAGGACCTTCTTGATATAGGTAAACTTAATAAAGAGAATGCTGACATGCTTAATTTATTCGCCGTGCAGACCACAATAGGTGCAGGTTGAGCGTGCTGACGTGAAAGCAAATGAACACGACCGTTCTATGGCTTCGGATGATGTTGCGGTCTTTCTTCAACAGGGCTGGTTTGTGGCGTAGGTTGTAGGATAGAGAAGACCACTGTGCTGATAAATGCCATGTCTTCTCCTGCCATTACCACGATCATCAAGATGGTTGAGTCCCTACCTGACGAGCTTCAGGAGCAGGTAGTGGAGCACGTTCGAGCTTATATTGCAGAAATCGAAGAAGAAAAGCGATGGGATGAGTCTTTTAAGCGAACAAAGAATAATCTGGTTGTGGCCGCCCGGAAAGCCAAAGAGGAGATTGCGGCAGGATTGTCTGTACCAATGAATTACGAGCAGCTGTGAAGTCCGCGACACTACCTTCGTTTTGGGAAAAGTATCGCGCCATAGATCCAGCAGTCAGAGCCGGAGCCAGGAAAGCTTACCGATTATGGACAGAAAATCCGTTTCATCCGTCGTTACATTTTAAGTGCATTGACAGCGACGAAGATATTTGGTCAGTGCGGGTAACGAAGAGTCATCGGGCTGTGGGCGTAATGTCAGGGGATACAGTTACCTGGTTTTGGATTGGTGATCATGATGAATACGAAGCGTTTTATTCGTGAGCGTCGCCTATAGAACAATCTTATTGGAGCGGGCTGACGAGATTTTCACAGCCAGCTTGGCGCAACTCACAGCCGACCGAAGAACCTACAGAGTCTTATGTGGATTACCTGGAGGAGAAGTACAGTTGAGGCGGGTATTGTTTGACAGTGATGTTTTGCTCGATGTTCTAGCTCAACGACGGCCATTTGTTGTTGCCTCTGCACAGTTATTGTGACTCGAAATACATCCGATTTTGTGGCTTCTGCAATCCCCGCAGTATTACCAGAAGAGTTTCTGGCAATACCGTCAAACCAGGAGTTGTAGACGCTGCATCACAATCATTTTGGTTGGCAACTGGCTGATGGCAGCATTGGGCGATCGCGGGTGCTCATTCACCGTGAGGGCGATCGGGGCCAGCGATTTACTGTATTCCCACAGCTTCCGTGATCGATGAGAAGCCGTGTTCATCGAGTTTGCGTAACAACCCCTCCAATCCGCGCCGCACCATCAAGGGACCAGCGTAAATCCAGCCAGTGTAAGTTTGCACCAAACTGGCTCCGGCGGTAATTTTTTCCCAGGCATCTGCCGCCGTAAACACGCCGCCCACCCCAATGATCGGGAGGGTGCCCTGCGTTTCTTTGTAAATAAAGCGGATTATCTCTGTCGATCGCGCTCTGACGGGTGCCCCACTGATCCCGCCTGCTTCCTGGGTAACTGGGTTGCCTGTTGTCTCAATGATCTGCGTTTTCAACCCATCGCGCCGAATGGTGGTATTGGTGGCAATAATTCCGGCTAACTGCTGTTGTTGGGCCAGCTCAATCACATCGGCGATCGCGTCCCATTCTAGGTCGGGCGCAATTTTCACCAGCAACGGTTTGCGATCGCGGTTCTCCTGTTGCAACGCCTGCAAAATCGGCTCCAGTTGGGCTTTGTCTTGCAGCGATCGCAAACCTGGCGTATTCGGCGAACTCACATTCACCACAAAATAGTCGCCCCAATCCTTTAACAAGCGAAAACTTTGCACATAATCCTCGGCGGCGGCTTCTAGCGGTGTGATTTTAGATTTTCCCAAATTAATGCCTAACGGCGTGGAGCGCATAAAGTTCCTGCCCTCTGCCCCTGGCTTCCAGCGTTCTGCCAGCCTTGCGGCCATCGCGGCGGCCCCTTGATTGTTGAAGCCCATCCGGTTGAGGACTGCGTCATCTGCCAGCAAGCGAAACAAGCGGGGTTGCGGATTGCCGGGTTGGGCGTGAAAAGTGACGGTGCCCAATTCAGCAAAGCCAAACCCAAAAGTAGACCAGATTCCAGATGCAACCCCATCTTTGTCGAATCCGGCGGCGAGGCCCAGCGGGTTGGCAAAGGGGAGGCCCCAAAGGGATTGCTGGAGGCGGGGATCAGCGAGACCGCAGGTGTGTTGCAGGCGGGTGCGGAGCCAGTGAGTCACGGAGTCGGGGTGGGGGCGATCGAGCCAGTGGAAGACTTGAAAACTCTGGCGATGGAGCCATTCGGGGTCAGCTTTCAACCCGGAAAACAAAATTGGACGGAGTAGCGATTGATAGAGGTCCATATGGGTATTCTGAAGGCAAGGATTGGGGCGCGATCGCCTGTTAACGGGACAAATCTAACCCGATACCTTGCTGCGCGTTGTTGCATCTGCCAACTGATTTTACGTTTTGATCCTGTTCTGGTATCTCCTGTGATTTTCCGGTTGCTCGTTTCCTAGTTTAATGCAGTCATTCTATGGGTTTGCTCAAGTTCTTTACTCTAGCAGTAGGGGAATGGGGTGTAAGCATTAGGATGGAGACAATATCGCCGGAGAACGTTATCGCCTTGAATGAAATGGTTCCACCGCAAGAGCCAAATAACTACGATAAACAATGGGTTGCGTTAGGGCGCGTCCTGCAAACGTTGCGTGAGGAAGAAAATTCAGACGTTTTAATTGATACGGTGATTGCCTATCTCCGTTCTGAATTTCAGTATCCGGTGATTTGGATTGGCCTGTATGATCGCCTGGAGCATCGGTTGTTGGGTAAGGGGGGCGAATTACCCACCGGCGAAACCTCTTTTCTGAAGCAGCGCTTCACCTTGACACCGGGGGATGTGCTGGAACAGGTGGTGATTCAACAACGCCCCGTGGCCGTACCCGATTTACGAGAAGAATTGCGGGCGGGCGAGTGGCGCAAAAAGGCGCAGAAACTAGCCATTCAAGGGACTGTGATTTTTCCGATTCGGTATCGCGATCGCTGTTATGGTGTGGTGTTATTAGGCACATTGGCCTGGGGGGTATCACCCAAATCGGAGGAGAAAGCGCGGTTATCGATCATTTTGGGTGAGTTTGCGGCGACGCTCTACAAAATTGAAACTGAGTGGCAACGGCAGCAGATCAAATATCCGGCGGAACCGCTGTTGCATTTGTTGGAGCAAATGCGATCGCTCTCTGGCCTGGGGGCACGCCTGGAAGCGGTGGTTGAGGCTACCCATAAATTTATTCAACCCACCCGCACCAGCCTGTACTGGTATGAGCGGGAACGACGCTATTTCTGGCGGAGGTTGGGCAATCGGCAGCGCACCGTTAGCTTTGGTGAAGCGAACCAACCCCCCTCCGGTATCACAGTCCAGGAGGTGAGCGGGTTTTACCAGGCGCTGGCTGCCGATCAGGTGGTTTCTATCGGAGAAGCCCACAGTTCCCTGAAAGCAGATACCACCAGCCGCTTAATGCAACAAATCAAGGCGCGATCGCTGCTGGCAGCCCCGATTTTATTTCAGGATGAGTTGTTGGGCTTTCTGGCGGTAGAAGGCAACGAACCTCGCATCTGGAATGAGCATGAGAAACATTTCATTCGTGGGGCGGCCCAAATGGTGGCGCTGACGGCCCCGATCGCCGAGATGGAATCAACCATCGAACAAATTCGGACGGATCAGGAACTCAAAGCGGAAATTGCCCGCTCAATTTACGCGGAAGATGACTGGAAAAACACCCTAAAGCACATCGCTGATCAACTGTGTAGACGGTTAAAGGCTGAACGGTTTTTGGTGTTGTTGCAGCCGCCAGACCTGGATAGTTTTGAAACCTGCTATCAGAAACATCCCAGTAATCGGCGGCCTCTGGCGGCCATGCTTGATCCCTTAAGCGAGACGGATTTTAACCTGCTCAAACGTAGTACTGAGGTCATCACCATTGAAAATCTGGATGGTGACTTAAAACTGGTGGGCTGGCGCGATCGCCTCCTGGAAGCAGGCGTGAAATCATTAATTTTGTGCAACACCGCTCTCGGTCAACATCCAGAGGGGGTGATGATGATTTGTCACGAGTCACCCCGTAGTTGGAGTCGGGCGGAACGGGAATTAGTCAAAATTGTGGGCCAGCAAGTTGGGGTGATTCTGCATCAGTGGCAGTTACAACGACAGTCGAACCAGCAACATAAGCTGAATCAGTCGCTGCAAAGCAGTTTGGTGGCTATGCAGCAAAGCCAACAGGTGGAACTGTTAGATAAGGCGACCCTGCACCACATGACGCAGGTCATGCAAGCGCCCTTAGCGGTGCTGGTGAGTTGGTTGCCAGGGCAGCGAGTTGGGCGGATTCTCAGTTCCCCCCCACCCAGCGATCGCTTCAATGTGAATGACAGCTTTGCCGTACCACTCCATACGGATTTGTTAATTCAATGGGCACTGGAGCGGCGAGATGGATTTAGTCTTGCCATTGAAGACCTGCCGACTGAGACGCGCCGCTGGCTCTACGGCACCGGGATTGGGCAGGTATTGGTGGTGGCCTTGAGTTCGCCGACCAACCGCGAACCCACTGGTGTGATGCTCGTTGTGGATGAAGCCGATCGCCATTGGAACGATACCCTCCTGACCACCTTCAGCACCTTGGCGGGGCAGTTTGCCTGGTCACGCTATTACCTGCTCCTGGTGGAACGGCTGACGCATCAACGGTCGATTCTGGAGCAATTGTCCTGGTATAAACATCGGCGGCTAGAAGAAGCCCATCGCTCGGTGCTGGTGAGCCTAAAACGATTGGAGGAACTGGGCAATCCCAAAGATCCTCTCTTCGTGACGCGGCAACAACAACTCCTGCGGCAGATTGGGGATGCAATCGCCCCACTCCGGCAAATCATTCAGGAAGAGGAATGGAAACTTCGCCCCCATGCCAGCACGAGTTCATTGATTTCCCTGCTGAAGCGATCGCTGGAACGAGTGGACCCCTGCATCAAACAACGCCAACTCTGGTCTCAGGTGCATGATGAGACGAATCTGACGCTGGGGGGCGATATCGGCAAGATTGAACTGGTGTTACACGAACTGCTATTGGCAGCCTGTGAGCGATCGCCCACGGGTGGCCGGATTGATCTCTGGTGTCGCCAGATCGATTCTCGCTGGTTTGAATTGTTGATCACCGATGCCGGACACATTGAACCCAGCCTGCTGCACGAATTGGAAACCGGACGTAGTGATTGGTTAACTCCCTCGATTCTGGATCATCCTCCTGGGTTAGAGTTGTCGATCTGCCAATCCTTAATGAAGGCGATCGGCGGGGAAATGAGCCTCTACAAACTGGATGATGGCCGCAACACCAGCCGGCTTGTCTTACCCCTGGCGCATCAACCCGGCCAGCGCTAACCCTTGCCGAGGTCTCACGCCGCAAACGGGTCTATCGCCAAACTGGCACACCTTTCACTGTGACAGTCAGGGTCGCTTGCCATGCTGGGGGCAAATCCCTGAAACGTAGGTCACAACAAGGTAGGTCATCACAATGTTGAGTGGTTTTCTGAGTTTTTCGCTTGGTTGGCCGGTGTTTGTGTTGTTAGTGTTTGCGGTCCTGCAATGGTTTCATGTGCCGTCGGGCAATTTTTTGGATTGGGTGATTGGGGCGGCGAGTTTTTGGTGGCTGACGGTGATTGTCACGGTGCCCTGGAACATTCATTTTGAGGCGAAATCTGTCCTGGTTGATGCGGCAGAATCTCGACGACAAGCGATCGCGATCGATACGCAACAGGTGGAGTATGCCAGCACAGTCGCTCGGCGATCGCTCTGGGTCGCAATCACCCTCCATATTCTTTCTGCAATTGGCTTATATTGGTTAGCCGCAACGGGAATCAGTTCCATTGGGTACATCAGTTCGGCGGCGGCTCTACTGTTAACCGTTTTGCGTCCAGCGATCGCGCTCTATTTGTATCTTGCCAATCGGTTAAACACCATTCGCCGGACGTTTCGCTACCCCCGTGAGGATGTGATGGAACTGCGCGATCGCCTCACACAATTAGAAGCTAAAGTCGAACAAGTCGAGTATCAGCTCAATCTTGACCATGCTGATAGTTTTGCCGCTACCCAACAACGCCTACTCACGGCCCTGCGGCAAGATGTGACTCAACTCGCCGTCACTCAAGAGGATGTGAATGTGATGAATCAAGCCGAACATGAACGGTTAGCCCGGGAAGCCAGAAATGCGATCGCCCAACTCAGCACTGATGGGCAAGTGTTGAACCATGTGCGGGAGATCATTCAGTTTTTTAAAAATGCCTAGAAAAGTTTACCGTCACTTTCAAAAATTGCTGCTAACGTGGCATCAACGTTAGACTCCTGCGGAGAAATTACGATGAAAGGGTTTCTAATTCCAGGTTGGTTTTTGTTAGGAGTAGCGATCGCACCACTGACGATCGCACCGTTCGCGATCGCCCAAACCTCGGCACCAAAAGTCATTGCGACAGCCACCTACCGCTGCGACGATGGCAAAGGATTTAAGGCAGAATATCGTGATAATGAAACCGTTCGTGCCACTTTTGGCAGCAAGGTGATTGAATTGCCGCAAGCTGAGTCGGCTTCAGGAGCCAGATACAGCAACGGCAGCGTCACTATCTTCACCAAAGGCGATACGGCATTTGTCGAAGTGGGGGACGATCGCCTATTCTCAAACTGTGTCGTTGTTGGTGCGGTTTCGGGACTGTGGTAGAGCCTTCATCATCCATGCTGTGGGAGCAGATTGCTGCCCACATCAGCCAAATAACAGGGCAACCATTTCAAATTCAGCAACAGCGATCGCTGGGCGGCGGTTGCATTAATGCGGCGGCGGCTCTGACCGATGGGCAGCAAACTTACTTTGTCAAGCTCAATCAAGCCTCCCAGATCGCCATGTTTGAGGCCGAAGCCGCTGGCTTGCAGGAAATGGTTGCCACGCAAACCATCCGCGTACCACGCCCCATTGGTTTTGGCACAGTGGCCAATTCAGCGTACCTGGTGCTGGAATGGCTGGATCTGGGAGGGCGTGGTGGTGGGAGTGCCTGGGCGGAAATGGGGCGCAATCTGGCGGCAATGCACCAAGTCACCAGCCCCAATGGCTTTGGCTGGAAGCTGAACAATACCATCGGTTCGACCAGCCAACCGAATCCCTGGACACCAGATTGGGTCACGTTCTGGCAGCAGTACCGCATTGGCTTTCAGTTGCAGTTAGCCAATCGGCGGGGCGGCTACTTTGCCAGACAGGATGAGTTAATGGCAGCAATCCCTCAATTATTGCGTGGTCACGAGCCGCAACCGGCCCTGGTGCATGGGGATTTATGGTCTGGCAATGCCGCTGTAACCAGGACAGGCGAACCCGTGATTTTTGATCCGGCAACTTACTACGGCGATCGCGAAGTGGATCTAGCCATGACGGAACTGTTTGGCAGTTTTCCCACAGATTTTTACCGCGCCTACAATGAAGCGTTGCCACTGGATGCAGGATACGCACGGCGCAAAGTGCTGTACAACCTGTATCACATCCTCAATCACTTCAATTTGTTTGGCGGCGGGTATGATGCCCAGGCAAACCGCATGATCGGTCAAATCCTCAGTTGGGTTTGACGTGATGTGCCGACCGAATGGTTGCAGAATACAGAATTGCGGGATGGCTAGGATCTCCCCACAAAACTACGTTACGCCAGGGTTTTGATGATGTGGCGGGGGCGATCGACATTTAGCCCCCGCAGCACTGCAACGTGGTAAGCGAGGAGTTGCAGCGGAATGACGGTCAGAATCGGTGAGAGTCCTTCGGCGATCGCAGGTAGCGTGATGTGCTGATCAAAATAATCCTGAGGGGTGGCGGTTGTATCTGCCGTTACGATGCCAAACACTGGGGAACCGTGAGATTTGGCCTTTTGCACATTGGCCAGCAGCGCCGCCTGAGATGTACCTGTAGGCGCGATCGCAATCACGGGCACCTTCTCATCTAAGAGGGCAATGGGTCCGTGCATGAACTCGCCTGCCGCGTACCCTTCCGCATGAATGTAGGTAGTTTCCTTGAGTTTTAATGCCCCTTCCAGGGCGATCGCCCGATTAATGCCGCGTCCCAGCACAATACAATGTTGAGCTTCCACTAAACGATGGGCCAGGGTTTGAATGTTGGCAGACTGCTGTAATACCTGGCGAATTTGCTCTGGAAGTTGGTAAAGTGCAGTGAACGTTTGATGCACGCGATCGCCCTGAAGCAATTGCCGTTGTGCCGCAAACGATACCGCCAGCAAGTAAAACACCAGCAATTGTGCTGTAAAGGTTTTCGTTGCTGCAACGCCCATTTCTTCGCCAGCCAGGGTTGGAATCACCACATCCACCAACCTGGCCAGAGAACTATCCGCCTGATTGGTTATGCCCCACAAGTGAGCCTGATAGTCGGCGGCTTGCTCCACGCGGCGCTGCCGTTCCTGGGCAAGGGCCTGTAGGGTGTCGGCGGTTTCGCCCGACTGCGTGACTCCCAGCGTTAGCGTATGCGCCGTCAGGGGAAAGGGCGCTGCTAAAAATTCCGAACCGGAGCGAACCCGCGTTGGTATGCCAGCGAGTTGTTCAAACCAGAACTGTGCGACTAATGCAGCATGGCGACTGGTACCAGAGGCGATCAGGTGAATTGCGGCCAGGGGGACGGGGGGCGCAGGGAGGGCGCAGGGACGCAGGGACGAGGCCGATGAGGCCGTAGAAGGTTCTGGGCAGTAGGCCGCGAGGCAGGTTTGGAGGGCGGTGGGTTGCTGCTGGATCTCCTGCAACATGAAGTGGGGAAGGTGTTCAGGGTGAGGAACCGGGGCCGGAGTCGCATTGGCAGGCATGACAGAATTTATCCTTTGGCAACGGCGATCGCCCGCACATCTACTTCCTGATTCACCAGCACTCGCGGTCTAAGCAGAATGCGGAACAACAACAGCAGAGACTGAAATTCACCAGGTGTATTGCGGCGCTTCCATTGACCGGGACGACAAAACAAAATTTGCACCAGTTGGCGATGTTGCTCCATCGTCAGCGCCTTGAACTTGATCCGCACAGTGGCAAATTCATCCTGAATGCCAGTGCGCGTGGCCACCCCATGTAAGGTTAAATTCTCTTCAAACAGTTGGACGGTGACGGGGATAGTCTCCCCATTCGCCAGGGCCGGAAAGCCAGACTGAGTTAGAGCGACTTCCACGCCCCCTTCCGACATCATCGTGGTAACGCCCCAGAATTGACTGGGTTGATCACGCGGCGTATAGGGCATGGGAATGTGCAGATTGACCGTCCGCCGTAAATCAAACCACTCATACAAATCCGGTTTGGGCACATCTAACAAAATCAAGATCGCAATGGTCAGCATGATCAGGTTATACGTGCTCCAGAGCCAACCGATGCCCATTCCCTTAATCGCCTCAGACCGGGTCAGCGCTTCCACCGGATCAACAGGAGCCGCTGCCCAACCCCCTTTGATCAGGCACATGCCTAAATTGCGCCAGAGGCTAATTGCCGTCAGGATAAACAGGGCAATCAAAGGCAATCCCAAGCCCCAGTTGAAAGAATAGCGATCGCTGGAGGTGCCTTTAGGCGTGACGTTGAATCCCTTAGAGAAGGGGTTAAGCATGACTTGAATCACGGTGAAGGCCAGCGGAATTGCCAATACCAGCGAGTACACATCCGACAAAATAGCCGACCGGGAGCGATAATTCAACCAGGCAAAAACCGACAATTGCACCACATAGTAGGGCAAGAAGAAAAATAGTAACTCGGCTTCCGTCGCGCGGACGGGAATTACTCCCAAAAAGGAATAGGCCAGCGGAATCACCAAAAAACCGACGCGGGAAATGCTGGTGAACCAGTAGAGTAACCCTTCAAAGTGGGCTAACCGTTGCAGCGGCTTGAGACCTTTGATCGTGAGCGGATTGGCCTCAATGAAGAAGGCTTGCAACGTCCCTCGCGCCCAGCGCAACCGTTGAGTGGCATGGGCGGCCATGTTATCTGCCGCTAACCCCGCACTCAATTTTTCGTCGAGGTATACGAGGCGATAGCCCTGAGCCGAAAGCTGAATGCCAGTGAAATAATCTTCGCTGAGGGAATCGGTGACAAAGCCTCCGGCGGCTTCTAACGCTTGGCGACGCAAGACAAAGGAAGTGCCCGAACAAATAACGCTGCCCGCCGCATCTCGAATGGGTTGAATCTGGCGATAAAAAACTTCTTCTTCGGGAGTGAGGACGTTTTCCAGACCCAGGTTCCGGGCGATGGGGTCAGGATTATAAAAACTTTGGGGGGTTTGCACTAAGGCGACTTGCTCATCCTGGAAGAAGCCGACGGTGCGCGTCAAAAAATTTTGGGTCGGGATAAAATCAGCATCAAAGACAACAATTAAGTCTCCCTGCGTGTGGGCGATCGCATGATTCAAGTTGCCGGCTTTGGCGTAGGCATTGTCAGGGCGAGTCATATATTCACAGCCCAACTCAGCCGCCAGAACGCGAATTTCAGGCCGATGGGTATCATCCAGCAAATGAATCCGTTTATTGGGATAATCCATCGCCTGACACCCAATGATCGTGCGCCGCAGAATGAATTCTGGCTCGTTGTAAGTGGGGATCATCACATCGACGGCTGGCAGAAAGCGCCCCTCTAGAACCGCGATCGCGTTGGCATCGGCTTCGTGGCGGCGATCGCGCACCCGCAACATTAAAAATAACTGGATGGTGCCACTGACTAACATCAGCAGTTCCAGTAAAAACAACCCCAGGCTAAAGACCCCGTTTTTCGGGTCAGACAGGTTTAGCGTTGAGAGCGATCGCCAAACGATGTAGCGCAAAGTGAGGACCAGCAGAATGCCAACGACAACCGGACGTGCCCAACCCCGTGGTTGCGGCGATATCCAAATCACGGCCAGGGCCAGCAGCAGCAAAAACACAGTGGGAGCCAGCAAATACTCCCAGGCCAGCATGGGCACTTGCAGCCACAAGGGCGGTGTTTCCTGTAATTGGTTGAGTTGGTTAAAAATCTTGTGGGTATTGCCCTCCCCCGCAAACCAGGCAAAACAGATCGCGGCTGCGATGCCGACAATGCCCAGCATCACAAAGGTGGCGAGTTGGGGGCGCAATGCTTTCGGTTGTTGGTTCAGAGTTCGCTGCTGAATCTGAGTAGTCGTCATGTAGACTGCTCCACAATGGTGTGACCGTTAACGAAACTGGATTAAACAGGGAACGGACTACAAAGTTCTACGTTTGAATATCAGATTTGGATTCAGAAAATGAGAAAGTTCAACCGAATAAAAAATTTTAAAAGGAAAGATTAACTGGCGTGGGAATATGTCCACTGCACTAAGGACTACTTTAGCGTCTTAAAGCAATCCCGACGATGCCGGAAAATTTCCCTTTCCAGAAGAGTTACTAGTAGACAGTGGCGCAAATAGACCAACCATTCGTCGCGCAGGCTTTTAGCCTAATAATCCATCAGGATAGATTTGAGGTACCCCTCAAATCTACAAAACCCAATTATCAAGTGTTTTGAGGGTTTTCAATCCAGCAAAACAGTCTTGATAGACCACTAGGGTAGGCAAGATGCCCCGCCCTAGTGGTCAGTCAATTAATGATTGACGGGTAGCCAAAATTCAGGTTGTTGATTGGGGTTAAATTTTGCGGGTCTTCGACCCGTCAAAATTTTCCTGACGGAACACTAGGCTGCATTATTCATGAGAATTGAGGGCAAGTCTCGAAACCGCTTGGACATCAGCGATACCGCGATCGCTCAAAAAACCAGTCTGGATTTTCGGGTGTAGGGGCACCTCTCGTGGGTGCCCTGATCGCTGGGGGTCGGCACAAGACCGACCCCTACGGATGCATGGGTTGTGAATTATCCAGGTTCAATCTAATCTTCCCGAATTCCCAGCACCATTTGCAGTACAAAAGGCATTCCCCCCACCTGGTGATATTTGTCTGCCCAGGCTCGGATGATTTCGTCCAATTCTTCCATCGCCGTGTCAATGCGATTGGGAGGAATGTCTAATTCCTCCAGCACCCGCATTGCTTTGGGGAGACGATTGGCCCAGTCATTCATGAGCCGGAAATAGCGGGCGGTGTCCTCCACCATGATGTAGGTGCGTTCTTCCTCGGCTGCCGGGGAGTAGGAGGCGCGGGTCAGGGCATAGAAGGGCATACCGCCGGGGGCATCAATGCGGGTCACGGTGCCGGAATACAGTAAGCGTCGTTTGATATGTTCTGCTAAGGCTTCGCTGAGGGGCATCCGACGATCGCTGGGCAGATCTTCTTGCGATCGCGCGTGCAGAAAATCCACCAGGTCGACAAACTGGAAGGCATTAATCACCTGAGCATCGGGAAGATTTCCCGCTGGTAGCTTTTGTTCAATTTGCCGCTTTTCTTCTAAGGTGTAGCTGGAACTGGCAATTCGCGATCGCCCTGGTTGCCAGGGGTACTGCTCCATCCAAACGTAGGGCAGCTGAATCAGATAGCGAGGCTCTTGTGACCCCAACATCTTCAGCAGTTTGCCTTCCGTCAAGGCTTCTTTGACTTCCTCCACAATCGCCTTGACTCGTTTCGGCTCAATGTGGTGCAAATGCCCCGTCATCCGGAGATTATGATCTTGCTCCAGATATGTCATGTAGATCGCGCATTTTGCAGCCGTGGCGGCAGCATCCAGAAATGCACCATGACGATGCCCACTGGTTCGCATAGCGCTAAAGGCGAGATACAACATGATCTGATCCATGGCACTAGGGCTGAGGCGCTTAATCAGATCGAGATCATTGAGCATTTTAGAGTGACTATCCCAGTGAAACACAAGCAGATGAGGAGCTTCGTGATAACAACTGCATCAGGGAATAAACGGCCTGTCTGCGAACCAAGCAAGGCTGACGCGCGTCAGTCATTCGTAAAGCACCCTGATTTTAAATGGACTCAGCGATCGCTGATGCAGTGTTATGCTACCAATACTGTATTATTCCCCAACTTTGCCTTGTTCCGGTATGATTTGCAAGCTGGTTTTAGAGAATCACCTCATTTAATGCAATCGTTTAGCTGACAAATAATTCAGTGAAACTGACCAATTCTCTCCGGCCACTACCACGATGTTTGGGTTGTCCTCGTTTTTGCACAAGATGGGTTTGCCAATTCAGTGTATCTTGGGAGGAGGTTTGAGCCTGGGCAGTTGGCAAAACTGTGGCAAAGGTTAGCAACAGACTGGCTAACAGGGCAGACGTAAAAAGATTCATGGGCAGGTTCCGTATCAGTGCTTCTGATTCTTGATACAGAACTCCGAATCACCCGTCAGGATGATTTGAGATCAGAGGGCGCGATCGCCCCCGGTTTGCTCTTGGGCGGCCAACAAACTGGGCAGAACAAAAAAGGCAGAACAAAAAAGGCACAACAAACTGGGCACAACAAAAAAGGGGCTGCATAGCCCCTGAAGTTTCGTCATGATGAATGGCTAGAATTAGCGCGATTAGCTCACAGATTAGCGATCGACCGATCCCATAATCACGTCGATACTGCCCAAAATTGCCACAATATCGGCAACTTTCATGCCGTTTAGCAGATGCGGCAGAATTTGCAGATTGTTGAAATCTGCCGGACGCACCTTAAAGCGCCACGGAAAAACGGTATCGTTCCCCATGATGAAAACGCCCAACTCGCCCTTACCGCTCTCTAACCGAACGTAGTGTTCACCCGCCGGAATCTTCCAGGTAGGGGCCAGTTTCTTGCCAATGAATTGATAGTCAAACTCATTCCATTGAGACTTGGGACCTTCGGCCATCCGCTTGGCTTCCAAATTTTCGTAAGGGCCACCCGGCAACCCCTGACAAGCCTGCCGAATAATTTTGACGGATTCGCGCATTTCCCGCATTCGCACGACGTAACGGGCAAAGGCATCGCCTGCGGTTTCCCATTGAATCTCCCAATCAAAATCGTCGTAGCATTCGTAGTGGTCTACCTTCCGCAAATCCCACTTGACGCCAGACCCGCGCAGCATCGGACCCGACAAGCCCCAGTTGATCGCATCCTCACGGCTGATGGTGCCAATGCCTTCGACTCGGCGGCGGAAGATGGGGTTATCCGTCACTAACTTTTCGTACTCGTCAATTTTGGGCAACAGGTAATCACAAAATTCGAGGCACTTATCCACCCAACCGTAGGGCAGATCAGCAGCGACACCGCCAATCCGCCAGTAGTTGTTGTTCACCATGCGGTAGCCCGTCGCGGCTTCCCACAGGTCGTAAATCAATTCCCGCTCCCGGAACTGGTAGAAGAAGGGGGTTTGGGCACCTACGTCGGCCAAAAAGGGGCCAAACCATAGCAGGTGGTTGGCGATCCGGTTCAGTTCCAGCATGATTACCCGGATGTAGCTGGCCCGTTTGGGAACGGGAATGCCAGCTAGTTTTTCGGGAGCGTTGACGGTGATGGCTTCATTAAACATTCCAGCCGCATAATCCCAACGACTGACGTAGGGGACGTACATGATGTTGGTGCGGTTCTCGGCAATTTTCTCCATCCCGCGATGAAGATAGCCAATCACCGGCTCACAGTCGATGACGTTTTCTCCATCCAGGGTGACGATCAACCTCAAGACCCCATGCATCGAAGGGTGATGAGGCCCCATGTTAAGCACCATGGGTTCGGTTTTGGTTTCAATCATTGCCATAGACAATCGGTTCCCCTCGTAATTGGTATCGGCGCTGGGTCTGGGTAATGGGAGCATCCATGACCAATTACCCAAGTGTCTCTGATTCTGTTTCTACTGAAACGTTCTGATTCTATTACGCTTTCTTAATTATAAAGATGGTTTGTCTGGAGAAAAGCCCTGTTGCGGTTGAAGTCAGCATAAACCTTGAAAAAGAAAATGATAGGTTCATGTCGATAATCCAGGAGCCAACTCATGGCCATGACGCAGGAATTGTCATCCTGAATCACTCCGGTGCAGGTAAGCTGAAGAAGATCATGCCTGCGATCGCGCGATCGCAGATTGGCACAGCCTGACGTTTACCCTACCGTATTTCATTGACTCAAGCCGATCTGATGCCTGATTTACCTGTGGCCTTCCATCACATCCCTGTGCTCAGTCGGGAAGTGGTGGAGGGCTTAGCGATCCAGCCGGGTGGTCATTACCTGGATGCCACCGTGGGTGGGGGTGGACACAGTGGGCTGATTCTTGCTGCGGCCCCTGATGTGCGAGTGACGGCCTTAGATCAAGATGCGATCGCGCTGGCAGCGGCGCAAAGTGCGTTAGCGGGATATGGCGATCGCGTGCAGTTTCAGCACATTAACTTTGCCGAATTTGATCCGGGAGCAGTCAGGTTTGACGGCATTTTGGCGGATTTGGGGGTGAGTTCGGCTCAGTTTGACCAGGGCGATCGCGGCTTTAGTTTTCGCCAGGAAGCACCGCTGGATATGCGGATGAATCAGCAACAGGACTTGTCGGCGGCAGATATCGTGAATGAGTGGGAGGAGGTGAAATTGGCCAACCTGATCTACACCTATGGCGAAGAACGACTATCCCGCCAGATTGCCCGCCGCATTGTGGAAAAACGGCCCCTCACCACTACCACCGAACTGGCTGACACGATTTTTTATGCGGTGCCCAAGTCCTACCGTTACGGTAGAATTCATCCCGCTACGCGCACCTTCCAGGCCCTCCGCATTGCGGTTAACCGCGAGTTGGAGGTGCTGGAGACGTTTTTGCAAACAGCGCCCCACTGGTTAAGTCCGGGGGGTCGGCTGGTGGTGATTAGCTTTCACAGTTTGGAAGACCGCATTGTTAAGCATCGGCTCAAAGAATCCGAACTGTTGAAGGTGATGACCAAGAAACCGATCGCCGCGACGGAGGCGGAAGTGCAGGAAAATATCCGGGCGCGATCGGCCAAGCTCAGAATTGCCGCCCGCCACCAGGACGCAGGTTAATTTCACGCAAGGCAACTTTATCTGCCCTCACCATTCCAGCCCTCCTTGCCCTATCCTGAGCCAGGAGGAAGTTGCCAGCCTTTTCGACGCCCTTCTCCCAACGTTGAGAGAAGGGAGGAGGATGAGGGCGAGTACAAGATTCATCGGGCTGAAGATTGCGGTAAATCCGGTCAGGAAGCGCGATCGCAGCACCTTGCACCGACCCTTACAATTGCTTGAAGAGGTTCGTAAAAGGCTATTTATGTGACTAACTCCAACGAAAAAAACGCCTCCACAACATCATTATCCAGGGTGAAACTGTCTCCCTCTGCAAAGGTTGTTGGCATCTACCTGATTGCCGGATTGCTGTGGATTTTCTTTTCTGATCAACTAGTGGACTATTTCTTACATCGACCATTGAACTCCGTTACCCAATTGCAGACGTTCAAGGGTTGGATTTATGTGATAGTGACGGCTGTTATGCTGTATTGGTTAATCAACCGGGAAACCCGCACCAGCCGACAAGCCAACGCCAGACTCAAACATGCATTGGCAGAATTACAGGCCACTCAGGAGGCATTGCAGCACAGTGAAGAGCGGTTTCGGTCATTCATGGATCACAGCCCAGCCGCCGCCTGGATTACTAGCGCCGCAGGAAATATAGAATATGTCAGTCAAACTTACATGGGCATGTTCCAGGTGGCACCGGATCTGGTGGGCAAGAGTGTTTTCGATCTCTATCCGCAGGCGATCGCTCAAACCTATTCAGACAATATTCAAGCCGTTGCCAGAACTGGAGAATTCTTGGAGGCGGTTGAACCAGGACTTCGTGCTGATGGTAGTCTGGGGCAATTTCTGGTCTACAAATTTCCGTTGCCGCAGCCTGATGGCGAGATGTCTGTGGGAGGTGTGGCGATCGACATTACCGATCGCAATCAGGCTGAAACTGCTCTCCAGCGCAGTGAAGAACATCTCCGCCTCGCCTTTAGCTTTGCTCAAGTTGGTAGTTGGGATTGGGATTTGCCCAACCATCGCTTTACCTGGAACACAATTCACTTTCATCTGTTGGGACTCGATCCGACAACAACTGAAGCAAGTTACGAGAACTGGCGCGATCGCATCCATCCTGATGACCTGACGCAGATAGAAATGGCACTTCAAATGGCGCTGGAACACCAAACTCCTTACGCCGAGGAGTATCGCGTTATCCACCCTGACGGCAGTATCCACTGGCTCCTGGAAAAAGGGCAGGCCATTTATGATGCATCTGGCCAACCAATCCGTATGCTTGGTGTCATTCTGGATATCACCGATCGCAAACACACTGAAGAACTGTTGCGTTTACGCGAACAACAATTTCGGCAAGCGATCGTCAATGCCCCCTATCCAATGATGATTCATGCAGAAGATGGAGAGGTGACACAAATTAACCAGGTCTGGACCGAATTAACGGGCTACACCGCCGCCGAGATTCCGACGATCGCAGACTGGACCGAAAAAGCTTACGGGCAGAGAATGGGAAGCGTGCGAACCAGGATCGATCGCCTGTATCTCTTAAACGAGCGAGTTTACGAAGGAGAGTTTACACTCCAGACAAAAGGCGGCGCAGAAATGGTGTGGGACTTTAGTTCTGCGCCCATCGGCAGGTTGCCCGATGGCAGGCGGTTGGTATTATCGATGGCCGCAGACATTACCCGCCGCAAACAATTGGAACAAACCTTACGTCAACAAGCCGAGCGGTTAGAACTGGTCAGTGCGATCGCCCAACGGATTCGGCAATTCCTCAACTTAAAGCACATTCTGAACACCACGGTAGTCGAGGTGAAAAACCTGTTGCACGTTGATCGGGTGATTGTGTATCAATTTGCCCCCGATATGAATGGCACGATCGTGGCGGAGTCGGTGGCACCGGGATGGCGAATCTCCCTCGGTACAGCAATCGAAGATACTTGCTTCCAAACGGGAGCGGGAGCCGACTATCGCCAGGGGAAAAAACGGGCGATCGCTAATGTGAATGCAGCCGGATTAACGGAGTGTCACCTGGAACTCCTGCAACAGTTTGAAGTGAAAGCCAATTTAGTCGTCCCTATTTTGTTAAGGGAGAGCAGCGAAGCACCCCTGGGACCGCCACTTTGGGGATTGTTGGTGGCCCACCAATGTACGGCACCACGAGACTGGCAGCCCGAACAACTGGATTTATTAGAACAAATTGCCTTGCAACTGGCGATCGCGATCCAGCAAGCTCAAGCCTTTGAGCAAGCTCAAACAGAACTGGCCGAACGCCAACAAGCAGAAAGGCAGTTGAGAGCGGCTTTAGCCGAAAAAGAAGTATTGCTCAAAGAGATTCACCATCGAGTTAAAAACAACTTGCAAATTGTGTCAGGGTTATTGCAATTGCAAGCCCAGAATTTGAACGATACTAGGCTTGTGCAAGCCTTACGAGAAAGTCAGAATCGAGTTGAGTCGATGGCACTGATTCACAAAAAACTATATACATCCGCCGACTTAAGACAGATTGATGGAGCTGATTACATTCAAAGTCTTGCCATCAGCCTGCTAACAACGTATCAGGTCTCACCCAATCAAGTGACTCTGAAGGTAGAGGTAGAACCGGTTGTGTTCAGTCTGGATCAGGCCATTCCCTGTGGATTAATTATTAATGAACTAGTTTCCAATGCCCTGAAATATGCTTTTCCCCAAGATTATTCTGGAGAAATTACAGTCAAATTAGGGCAAAAAAGTGGGAATTATGAATTGATAATTCAAGATAATGGTCTGGGTCTTCCGCCTGATTTAGATTGGCGAACGACCAAATCATTGGGGCTTTCTCTTGTCTATGCTTTGGCTACAGACCAACTTGAGGGTAGCTTATCCGTTGACTGCACTCAGGGAACTCAATTCACGATAGAATTCCCCCAAGTTTCATCTTGAAAAGTATAAAAATCTCTCAAGGTTTTGTCTTGTAGAGTATGAAAATCTCTCAAGTTTTATCTTGGAACATCTCACCTTAAAAAGTTGGTTTCACATGACTACTCCTAAAATTCTAGTTGTTGAAGATGAAGTCATTGTGGCAAGAACAATTACCAGTCAGCTTCAACAATTAGGATACATCGTGGTAGATACGGCTTCATCGGGTGCAAGTGCGATCGCCAAAGCCAGCGAAACTCAACCTGATTTAATCCTAATGGACATTGTTTTAAAGGGTGAGATGGATGGAGTTACAGCCGCTAATCAAATTCAGGCCCAACAAAATGTTCCAATCATCTACCTAACAGCCTACGCCGATGACAATACATTGCAACGGGCTAAGTACACGCAACCCCTGGGTTACATTGTGAAACCCTTTACCGCGAATGATCTGCGAGTTGCGATCGAAATTGGTCTATACAAGTATCAAGTTTCTCAGGAGCTACAGGAAAGTCGTGATTATCTGGCAACGCTGTTGCGATCAATGGGTGATGCCGTCGTTGCTACCGATGATCAGGGTGCGATTACCTTTATGAACCCGGCAGCAGAAACGTTGACCGAATGGCCACAAAGCGAAGCGGCAGGAAGACCCGCAACGGAAATCCTGCAACTCATTGATGAAGTCACCGAATTACCAGTTAATCCAGTAGCCCAGGTCTTGCAAGAACAGCGAGTTGTGCATCTCAACGACTTTACGGCATTAATATCCAAAAATGGTACTCCCATTCCCATTGGGGATAGTGCCTCCCCCTTGAGACGAACTACTGGAGAAGTGAGTGGGGCCGTACTCGTTTTCTGGGATATGAGCGATCGCCGTCAAGCAGAAGTGCTGACACAGGCCCTCGAAAAAGAGCAGGAACTCAATCGCCTCAAATCCCAATTTGTCTCAACTGTTTCCCATGAATTTCGCAATCCGCTGGCCGCAGTCCTCATTGCCGCAGAGTTATTAGAAAAATCTCAGAACCTGACAGAAGCGAAGAAAGATACTTATCTCCAACGCATCAAAACCGCTGTGCGATCGATGAATCAACTGATGGAGGATGTTTTGATCCTGGGGCAGGCAGAGGTTGATCGCCTGCTTTGCCAGCCAATCGCCTTAAACCTGGAGCTATTTTGCCGCGATTTAGTCGAAGAATTTTCCCTGATCAAGCAAAGTGAACACACGATTGTTTTTAACTGTATTGTGGACAGTCCAACGGAGGATATCCGAGTCCGGATGGATGAAAAACTCCTGCGTTACATCCTGACCAATTTGCTGTCTAATGCCGTGAAGTATTCTCCGCTCAACACCGCCGTTGACTTTACGTTGACCATTGATCATCTCGCTCACACAGCAACATTCCAGATCGCCGATCAGGGCATTGGGATTCCAGAAGCCGATCAGCCCCGATTGTTTGATTCCTTCTTTCGGGCATCCAATGTCGCCTCGATTCAGGGGACAGGATTGGGGTTGGCGATCGTCAAACGGTGTGTGGAGGCTCATAATGGCACCCTGACTTTATCTAGCCAGGTGGGAGTTGGCACAACCATTGGTGTCGTATTACCGCTCGGCACAGAACCATAACTAATTGCCATTGCGATGGCTGTTACTGTACCGGATTCTGGCTCCGGCCCACTGCAACTTTTCCTGAAGCGTCTGGTAGTAGGAATAATTTTCCCGCAGGATAATGAATTGGGCCTGACACTCGGCCATACGAATATCGACTCGTTGTCCCGGCCAGATCGAGGTGGCCAGGACTCCATCCATCCACAGTTTGGTGGTCAATTCGCGATCGGCCAGGGGCCAAATGCTGACCACACAACCGGGAGGAATCACGATCGGGCGACTGGACAAACTGAGAGGGCAGATGGGTGTCACCACGATCGCATCCATGCCGGGATGCACAATTGGCCCACTGGCCGCGACGGTGTAACAGGTCGAACCCGTGGGTGTCGCCACGAGCAAGCCATCCCCCTGATATTGATCCACCACGGCTCCGTCAATTTCTAATTCCAGGATGGAGGTAATCATGCGATCGGCAGAGGCGGGTTTGACGCACATCTCATTCAAGGCCAGAAAGCGATCGCTCATCGGGTCGAGGTTGGTCCGATTCCCTTCAAAGACGGTGGCTTGCAGCATCATGCGGCGTTCGACTGCATAGCGATCGCTCAACAACCGTTCCCACACGGTTTCTGATGGCGCGAACGATTCTAGCGGTTCTGTCAGGAAGCCCAAATGCCCACCCACATTAACCGCCAGAATGGGAATTTTTTCGCTGGCAAGATGGCGAGCGGCGGTTAAAGCGGCTCCATCTCCCCCCAATACCACCGCCAGATCAATTGGCTGGCTGACGGAGGCCAAAAATACGGGATAGGGATTGTCCTTGGGTCCGGTCGGCCCCATCAAGACCCGACAACCCAGGGCTTCCAGTTGGCGGGCGCACTGTTCGGCACAGCGTTGGCTGGCGCTATCTCCGGCTTTGTGGGCAATGATGACTTGCTGAAGTTGCACGCTAGTTTCAGATCGGGTGACACGGTGTTAGCTAGTGTACCGACAACTGACCCTGGACAACCCGATTTAATGGGGTAATGTTGGGTTTACCAGGGTTCTTCCACCCCGACGATAAACTCAAAGTTGCCTTCCCCAACCGTTTCCCGTAGGGTTTTGAGAATTTTCATCGAGTCGTCGTATGGCCCACTCATGTAAAAGGGTTTGCCATTTTTTCCAAAGTTGAGCTTCGGTTCACCACTCCAGGTGCCCAGATGCGATCGCACAGCAGCAAAATCCCGATGAGGTTGGAGTCCCAGTTTGGCGGCGTACTCAATTCCACCCAAGACGATCGCCTGAGCCATCTCCAGGGAAATTTCTGCCGTCCCCTCAGCAAATTCTTTGTAAGCAAAATCGACAAAGTCTCTATAGGTGGTGGGGTCAACGGTCCGCATGCCCGACACATCCTTCACGCCCAAACACCAGACATCCACCAGATAGGTACAAACTTCTACGCGATTAAAGCCTGCTTTACGAGCCACGGTGACGATCGCAAAGCCGGGACTATTCACATCCTCGTTGTCGTCAGTGGTTGCCAGTTCAGTGGTTGCCAGTTCATTATCAGATTCAGGGGCCGTTTCGGGGGGGGTAGTGGTTAACTCGGCCAGACAGTTCTGATTCACCAGACATTGGTAGACCGGATTTAGTTCTCCCGCCGCGAGGCGGGTGGCGGTGGCCTGTTCAGCCTGCGCTTTGAGGCAAGCGCTGACTTCTGCCGGACGCAATCCGAGTTGTCGGGCAATTTGTTTCGGGGCAACGTTACGGCTACGCAGATCCGCGATCGCTTGTTCTTGTTCTGGAGTCATACCATTTTTCCAGGAATGAATAGAGGCACACTGGCAGGACTAAATTGAGTTTTGTAAACCCAAGCCTTTAGACTAGAGGCATGAATTCTACCATTCTTCCTCCTGCTGCGGCTCAACTGACGGAGCCAACCTCGATCGCGCTGGCCCAACGCATCCAGCGGCAACCGATTCTCCTGTCGCCCAGTTCAACGGCGATCGCAACTGCCCTCGTCCAACAGGGCAGCGGTTCACCCCTGCTCCTGCTTCATGGCTTTGATAGCTCCCTGTTTGAGTTTCGCCGTTTGCAACCCCGACTCGCGCCACATTACGCGACCTGGAATGTGGATTTGTTGGGGTTTGGCTTTACCGATCGCCCAGTGGATGTGCCATTCACGCCATCATCCATCAAAACGCACCTGTACTACACCTGGAAAACCTTGATCGGGGAACCGATGACGTTGGTGGGTGCCTCAATGGGCGGTGCCGCCGCGATCGATTTTGCCCTCACCTATCCCGATGCCGTCAAATCCCTCGTTTTGATTGACAGTGCTGGGTTTGCCAAAGGGCCGGACATCAGCAAATTTATGGTGCCAGGGTTGGGCTATCTGGCCACTAAATTTTTGAGCCGTCCTGGTGTGCGGCGTAAAGTAAGTTTGCAAGCCTACGCCGATTCCAGTTTCGTCACGCCTGATGCGGAATTGTGCGCTGCGCTGCACCTGCAACACCCCCGCTGGCAAGATGCGCTGATTGCCTTCACGAAAAGCGGCGGTTACAACTTTCTGGCCGACAAGATTGCTCACATCACTCAGCCAACCTTAATCCTTTGGGGGGATCGCGATCGCATTTTAGGTACAGCAGATGCCGAGAAGTTTAAAGCAGCGATCGCCCACAGCCAATTGGTCTGGATTCCCAACTGCGGCCACGTTCCCCACCTGGAAAAACCTCAGGAAACGGCTGACGCGATCCGGCAATTCAATCCATCAAGTTTCTAGAGAGCAAAGTATGTCTAATTTCTTCGTTGGTTGCCCGATAACCAGTTTGTGCGGTTAATGTAATTCTGATTCTGTTGATAACTTCTTCACTCAATACAGCCGCTGTCAAATTCTCAGGACTTAATGCTGAAATTTTTTGCCAGCGCTTTTCAAGCAATTTCTTTCTACACATACCATGCTTGGAGATTAGGTAGAAATGTGATGCTTCCTCTTCATCTAAACCATCTAACAACTCGATAGTAAACACAAGATCATGAGAAGATCTCATGTCATCCGCAGTTCGGTAAAGCATCCACACCAAGCCGTTTGTCAGAACAACCCACTTAATTCCCATCAATACGCCATAACTTGTAGCTTGCTCAATTTCCCGTTTACCTAAAGGCTTAAAAACAGCTTTTGCTTCAACAACAATACATTCTTCACCCTTAACTGAAAGAACATAATCAACTTTATTATTATAAGCTTTGTATTCTGTTCTTATATCCTCTTCTGCATATCCTAAAACATCTATAAGAATTCGATCAATAACTAGACGACGAGTATCACTTTCATTATCTTTTCTGTCATAGGAATTCATCAAAAGCGGTTGAATTTTTTTCATAGCTTGAGCGATATGCTGAATTTTTTCTTCAATGATTTCTTTCGTTTTTCTCCTTTTGGCAAAACTTACTTCAGTGGAAGAGGAATACTCTATATCTGCTTCCACTGCTTCAGACTCATCTTCATCGGCAAATAAGTTGGAATTGCCAACTGTTTCAGGCATCTCCTCAATCTTGAAAATAGTATTACACCGTTTACAGCGGGTTAGCTTGCCCAACGCTTCCGGCTTAACATAGTAATCTTGCAGACATTCAAGATTTGCACAGATTGTTTTCATAGATCTCCAGTGGATGAATGGCTCTACTAGAGAATTCCTAATATTTTGCAGTTTTCAGGAAATACCCAAGAAACTTTCTGCTGCTTTTTTCCTTGTTCATCTAAAATAAATCAACAGATTTAGTCCGGGAATGGTGCGAGATAGAGTCCACAGAAACAGGGCAATGTAGAGAATGCCGAGGCTCCATTGATACCAAACCAATGCGGTGATTAATCCTGGTAGATGGCGATCGCGTAGACGAATATCATTGAAACCGAATTTCAGCAAATTGTTAAAACTAAAATCAAAATAGTTTAACCAGTTCCAGCGCCGCTCCCAGACAATCGGTAAATAGCGCTCCCGGAACATTTCAAAACTGGGCAACACAGGCAGACGGTTGATTAAAATGCGAAACTGCCGCAGTGATCCTTCTTCCGTGAAATAACTCTCCTCCATCCAATCGTGATAGCGACCCTGCCCATACAGCCACACCACCAGCACCAGCGATACCGGCACCGAAATCGCCGCCACACTGATCAACGTCAGACCGGGATACTCGGAATTGCGAAAAATGGCACTGAAGCCCGCCAACGTCAACACACTATAGCCACTCATCACCCAGATCGTTTCTCCCGATGAGGGCAGAATGGGAGTGGGTGTAATGCGTCGCCAGCGATCGATCAACCAGAACAACACACCGAAATACGCCCCTGCCACCAGTCCCACGCCAAAAATTAGCCAATTATTCGTACCGTAGCGACTGAGCAAAATTAGCAAACCCATGCCGATACAGGAAAGCCCAGTAGCAATGCGATTCCACACTTCTTTTCCAGGAGAGGTGGGGTCGCTGGCAATGATGCGATCGCGCACATTAATAAACGTCGCCAAATCCACCGCACCCAACGACAATAACTCCGTCGGGTTGCGAAACGGACTTTGAGCACGCCGTTGGGCAATTTGCATCACTTGTTCGGTGGTAAACCCCAGTTGCAACAAACGCTCCATCGTCGCGGTATTGATATTGATCCCAAATACCTGTTGCCGCATCTCGCGCAGTCGCAGCTTTTCGCGAGTGTAATCCAATTGGTTCGCATCAGGAATTTGTTCCAGTTTGCGGAAGTTTCGCACCAGTTCCCGTAGTAAGTTTTCATTCCCCTGCAACGTCGGCACCGAAAGGTAGCGACCAATTTGCCCCGGATTACCGACAATCTTCGCCTGATCCGAATCAAAGCGCAGCCCCGGCACATTGAGATAAGCTCCCCTGGCAAAACTGGCATAGCCAAACTCAGCCCGGTCTAAAATCGCGGCTCCCCGCAAATTGACAGGTTTGTTGAACCGCACTTCTCGAAATAAGGTCGTTTTTTCAAAGCTGGCATCTGCCAGAAATAGCGCCTCGCTGAACGTACTGCGACTGAACAATGCCTGCCCCTGCCAGCGAGTTTGGGCAAAGTCTGCATTACCCTGCCACTGAATCCGAGAAAAATTGGCCGATTGTTGAAACAGGGCACGATTGAAATTGGCCGTAGTTTGAAACTCGCTACTTTGAAAATTGACATCACGCTGAAATTCGGCCTGATCAAAGCCCGCCTTCCCAAAAAAAATGCTGCTGCGAAAGCTAACATCTTGCAAAAAGGTGGCCCCTGTAAAACTGGCTGCCTGACTGAAGCGAGTCTGCGACCAATCTGCCCGTTGCCGGAATTGCACACCCTGCGCCTCAATCCGATTCAGGAAAAAGGTATTGGTAAAGTCAGCAGTTCCCGTAAAACGGGTTTGAATCAGCTTGAGGGGGCCGCGAAATGCCGTAATTTGCAACGTCGAACTGGAACTATCGGTGGGAGTGGCCAGCAGGGATTTGGAGAGTTTGCCCAATTGCGCCAGACGGCGGCGATCGCGCTGCAACTGCTCCTGTTCCGTTGGGGAAAAAATGGGGGACAATGCCTGTCCATACAAGGGTGCCCGTAATCCCAATAAGCTAATTTGAAAATCACCCAAAATTTGGGAATAACTCAGGTCTAACCCCACAGGCGTTCCCTTCTTCTGTAACTGCGCCTGCAATAGCGGATAAAACTGCTCCCGCAAGGCTTGATTTTCCCCTCGCAAATCAATCACCAACCCATGCAAATCAAGCGTCGGTAAGCCATCACTCTGAATCGGATTCCGTAACCGCTCCTGCAAAATTTCCAGCGTCAGGGGGATTTTTTCGGGCTGGGCGATCGCGGCTTGGGCAGGAGGAATCGGCAGTGGAGCGTGGGGCGTGGGAAGTAGGAGAAAACTAACCAGCAGCAGGGAAAGCAGACTGGTAAGGATCGAGGTAATGGCGGCAAGCGATCGCAGATTCAAAGGCACATTGGATGAGGTGAAATGGTGCGATCGTACACCGAAGGACGGCGATCGTTGCCAAACTTCAACCTGGCAACGGGGAAAATGAGACTGGAAGAATCAAAAAATCCTGGCTAAGGTAAACACAATTGCTATTCTCGCTAACGACCCGATGAACTCGCCCCAGAAACCCAAAAGCCTGCAAGATATCCTCAAACAACGCCAGCAAACCACCTTCGTCGGACGCGAACCGCAGATCGCAATGTTTCGGCAAACCATCGGGCGATCGCCAGAACTGCGCGACTACTTCATCTTCAATGTTTGGGGTCAGGGGGGCGTGGGCAAAAGTACCTTGCTGCGCCAGTATCGGAAGATTGCCGAAGACGTGCAGTTGGCCACTGCATTAACCAGTGATGCCGAAACTAGTGTGCCCGAAGCGCTGGGACGACTGGCAGACCAGTTTGAATCAGCCGGACGGAAGTTATCGCAGTTTGGCGATCGCTACAAACTCTATCGCCAGAAGAAACAAGAGTTGGAGTCTGACCCCGACGCACCGCAAGGATTTTCTGCCTTTATGGGGAAATCGATTGCCAAAGCGGGATTGGGACTGGCGAAACAAGTGCCGGGAAGTGGAGCCGTCACCCCGTTTATTGATGAAGAAGCTTTTACCTCCCAGGCGGGAGAATGGGCCAGCTATGTCGCGAAAAAGTTGGGCAACAAGGATGACGTGCAACTCGTGAATGAACCCGTGGAAGTCCTGACACCCTTATTCCTGCAAGATTTAGGCAAAATCGCCGAAAAGTCTGCACCCGTCTTATTTTTCGATACCTATGAACGCACCAGTTCCTTTCTGGATGCCTGGTTACGCGAATTGCTGGAAGGACGACATGGCAATCTACCTGCCAATTTGCTATTGGTGATTGCCGGACGGGACGAGTTGGACCAGAACCTGTGGGCCGAGTATGAAGGCGCGATCGCCCGTTTTCCGCTCAATCCCTTTACCAACGAGGAAGCGATCCAATATCTGCATCGTAAGGGCATCACCAACGACAAAATCATTGAAGTCATTTTGCATTTGTCGGGATGCTTGCCGCTGTTGGTGACAACCTTAGCTGCCACGTCGCCCAATGACCCCAGCCAGATCGGTGATCCTAGCGAAACCGCCGTAGAGCGCTTTCTTCAATGGATTGATGACCCGCAGAAACGACAGGTGGCGATCGATGCGGCTCTACCCCGGTTGCTCAACCGCGACATCATCGCCGTATTCCAGGGCGAAGACACCGCCGATGACCTCTTCCACTGGCTCAAATCCATGCCCTTTGTAGAACAACGCCCCGACGGTTGGGCTTACCACGACATCGCCCGCACCCAAATGCTCCGCTACAAACGCCGTTTTTCTCCCCAAAGCTGGTCAGAACTCCACGGCAAATTGGCAACCTACTACGATACTCAGCGCACCAACCTTCAATTGGATGAGAAGAACCAATGGGCAGATGCCACCTGGCAAACTCATTCTTTGAACGACTTATATCACCGCTTGTGCGCCTCGCCCCGAACGCAGATATACAAAGCCTTAAACAATTTCTTAGAAACGCTGAACAAAAGAAACCGCTCACTGGCTAAAGCTTTAGCTATGGCAATCAAACGAGCAGGTAGCGATGTTGAAGATGAGGCAGTTTATCAATGGGGGCAGAAGTTGGCTAAGGGGGTAGCTGCTTATATTGACGGTAGTTTTGAAGCATCGATTGAAATGTTTAGTAATCTGCTTGACCTTTCAGAAATCACCTCTGAAAATCGGTCAATTGCTTTAGGTTTTCGCGGTGATAATTATCGACTAACAAATCTATTTGAAGAAGCTTTAGAAGATTTCAATCAAGCAACCAGATTAAATCCCAAAAACGATTGGGCAATCGGAAGCCGAGGGGAAACTTTTCAAGCAATGGAACGATATGAAGAAGCTCTTATTGATTTCAATAAAGCTATCGAGATCAATTCAGAGCTTGTGTGGGCAATTGTTCAGCGGGGAAAAACATATAGATTAATAGAACGGTATGATGAAGCGTTGGAAGATTTTGATCGAGCGATTAAGCTTGATCGTAGAGATAAATGGGCATTTGCTCATAAGGCAACGACTTACCGATTGATGAAAGATTATGAGAAGGCTGTTGAGAATTACAATCTAGCGTTGGAGATTGATCCAAAGTATATCTCGGCAATTCTTAATCGTGGTCGTACATATAGGCTAATGGAGCATTATGAAAGTGCTCTGCGTGACTTTCATACAGTCATTGAACTTGATGACAAGAATATTTTTGCAATACTTCAAAGAGCTAGTATTTATTATCTTATGAAAAGGTATGAAGATGCTTTAGAGGACTGTAATCGAGTCCTCGTACTAGAGCCTAAATATCTTAATGCGATCGTGGGACGAGGTGCAATTAGCTTACTTCTCCACGACTACTCTCAGGCACTCAAAGAGTTTAATCGCGCGATTGAGATTGAACGTACTGGCAGGTGTTTGTTTGGGCGTGCTTTAACTTATCAAGTTCTTAATCGATCAAATGATTCACAAGCTGATTTTGAACAGGCGATTCAGCTTGCACAAAGAGATTATAACGAAAAACCAGAAAATTATGAAAACACTTTTGATTTGGCAGTTTATCATTTAGCAGCAGGCAATATTGACCAATCCAAACACTTTTATCGAGATGCGTTAAATCGAGGCGCTTCAGCAGCACTAGTTCGAGAAGCGATTCGGGATTTGGACGATTTTCTTAGGGTGTTTCCTGACCATCAAGCAGCACAATCGTTTAAGCCGGGTCTGGAAAAGCGGGTAAGCAGATAGATGGGCACAAGGAGAAAAAGTATGACGATCGCAATAGATATTGGTACATTCATTGAACAGGCTCCTAATATTCGAGGTGGCAAACCTTGCTTGAGTGGAACAGGCATGACGGTGCATCGCATTGTGAGATGGTACAAGTTAGGTTTATTGCCAGAAGAGATTTTAGACCGGATTGGGCATCCAACTTTAACCCTGGCACACATCTATGCCGCACTGACTTACTATCAGGCAAATCAAGCCGCGATCGAAACTGAAATTGCATTTGAAGACGCAGAAGCGGAACGATTAATGCATCAGCATCTCCAGTCTGATCCAAGTTAATGGCGATGCTGTCACTCTACCTCGACGAAGACTCAATGGATAAAGCCTTAGTCAATGCCCTCAAAGCGAGAGGGGTTGATGTCATTACGGCTGGGGATGCTGGCATGATGGGATGTAGTGATGAAGCTCACCTGGATTTTGCGACCAGTGTAGGGCGAATTTTATATACCTTTTGAAAGACAAGCCAAACACGACCGTCCAGATCTGCGACTTCTTTGAGAAGTCGCAGATCTTTACCCCCTTTATGTCAAATGGGCATCACGCGCAATCAATCTGCTCAGAAGACAACATCCTCCGGAATGGTGAACTGATGCATTGAAATGGTAGGTATGCCGGATTGCAGGGAACGCTAACGATAGATTTCTCTCAATTCTGCATTCATTGGGGTGTGGGTGACTGCAAGTCCCGACGCAATGCTTTGCCCTCCTATCATTCACCAATTCAAACCCGTTTATGACTTCTCCAAATTTGATGCAAGCAGGAGTCGAGGCGCTCCAGCAAAAGCGCTACTCCGATGCAGTACAGGCTTTGGAACAGGCTGGCGCTCAGGCCGCACCCAATTCAAAAGAGGCATTTCAGACCCAAATGTGGCTGGTGCGAGCTTACCAAGAAAATGGGCAGGGGCAACAGGCGATCGCCCTCTGCAACCAAATGGCCGCCAGTCCCTATCCCCAAGTGCAAACCTGGGCACAACGGATTCTGCCGCGATTGCAGGCCGATTCAGTAGAGGCGGCACCCACGGTTGCAGTGGAGGCTCCCACTCCAGCCGTGACGCAACTCTCACCCGAAGCATCAGCCGATTGGCTGGAACGGGGCAATAAGGCGTTGAAAATGCGCCGCTTTGCTGAGGCCGTGACGGCATTGGCAGCCTATTGCGCTGGCACTGCCCCCACCGAGAAGGACTACGCGCAGGCGCAGATGTGGTTGGTGAAGGCATACAAAGGGAATGAACAACCGGAAGCCGCGATCGCCCTTTGCCAGCAACTGTGTAGTCACGAGAAAGAATACGTGCAAACCTGGGCCAAGCAGTTTCTGCAAACTTTGGGTGGAGAGGCACCCGTTGAAAACACCGCTCAATCTACTTCAACGACAGAACCTGCACCCGCGTTAGCGGCTTCATCCACGGGACGTACCACTCGCCGCCGTGAAAGCCGCGCACCGGGAAATGGTACTTCGGACAATTCTCCCATTCCTAAGGCAGGACGATCGCCGCAGAAGTGGGTCCGGCTGGGCATGAAAGGGGTAGCGGCGAACCTGGCGATGGCTTCTGGCGTGACATTGACGCTCCTGTTTGGCATGGTGATGGCTCTGTGTCTCAGTTTGCTGCTAATTTCCGGCAGTTCCAATCCCACGTTGGGGTTAGCGATCGCCGTCACCATCACACTCATCTGGAACCTGCTGGTCTTCTTCCTGGCTCCCATCCTGATGGATTGGATGCTAGGTCATTTTGGCAGCACTCGCTGGACCGCAATTTCTGAAATCGATCGCCTCAGCCCCGAAACTGGCCGCATCCTGCGTGAGGTCTGCCAGCAGAAAAATATTGCCGAACCCCGTCTGGGCATCGTGGAAGATGACAACCCCACTGCCTTTACCTATGGGTCGTTGCCCTCTAATGCTCGATTGGTCGTTAGTCGCGGGTTGTTCAAATACCTGGACGATGATGAAATTGCCACCGTGTACGCTCACGAATTGGGCCACATCGTTCACTGGGATTTTGCCGTAATGACCCTGGCCTCGACCCTGCTGCAAATTGCTTACCTGATCTATAGCTACATTGAAGAGTTGGCCAGCAATCTCGGTGATAACGACCTGGGGCAGAAGGCCCAACAGGCCGCAAAAATGATGGCGTTAGCCGCCTTTGTGGTTTACACCCTTGGGGTTTATCTGGTGCAGTACCTCTCCCGCACCCGCGAATATTACGCAGACCATTTCGCGGCAGAGGTGACGGGCAACCCCAATGGACTGTCTCGCGCTCTGGTGAAGATTGCTTATGGTGTGCTGGAGGTGGGGGAACGCGATCGCCAACCCAGTAAACTGCTCCAAAGTACCCGCACGATGGGCATTGCTGACTCCAAGGTGGCCGGGTTTACGGGAACTGCCTATCGCGTCGCTTCTGAACCGGCGCGAGTGGGGCGCGTTTTCCTGTGGGATTTGTTCAATCCCTGGGCCTGGTGGATGGAGTTAAATTCGACCCATCCCCTCACGGGCAAACGAGTGCGTGCCCTCAGTACCTATGCCGAACAACTGGGCCTGACCGCAGAGTTTGAAATGGCCAAGGTGATCCGGGAAGGGCGATCGCTGAGCAAGCGTCGTCTTTATGGCGACTTTGTAATGGATGTATTGATTTTCTGGGCCGATTGGTTGGGCTTGGGCTTGGGCTTACTGGCAGGTATTGGTATTTTCGTTGGCTTACATCAATGGAAACCCGTGATCACCTTGCCCTTGTTAGGCTTTGGTGTCGGCACCTTGGTTAAGACATTCATCATGTATCCCGACTTCAATCGGGCCGCAGAAACGGATGTGTTAACCCTGATGTCCGATCCCTACGCCAGTCCTTTGCGCGGGCGACCCGTCAAACTGAGCGGCACGATCATCGGTCGAGGCGATGCCGGATATCGGTTTGGCTCCGATCTCAAGCTACAAGATCCCACCGGCATGATTTATCTCTACTATGCGTCCCGGTTTGGGCCACTGGGCAACTTTCTGTTTGGCATGACTCAGGCCGCCAGCTTCATCAATCAGGATGTGCAGGTGAAGGGCTGGTTTCGCCGGGGGGTAATGCCAATTGTGGATCTAATTCGGATTGACTGCGATCGCAAGTGGACGGTCAATAGTTATCACCGATTCTGGATGTTGCTGCTGGGCGTTGGCGCGATCGGGTTGGCCTTTGTCCTGCCAGGATTCATCGAAAATCTACTGCTCAATGCCTTGAGTGATCCGGCCCTCACTGATCCGGCCTTGGTAGATCCGGCTCTGGTAGACCCCTCCCAGCTTGACCCCAGCGCCACTCCCATTCCAGGCGATTTAGAGCCTGTACCGGCTGACAGTCCCTAAAAAAGAATGGTCGAGATGGCAGTGTTCATCTCGACCATTCTTTTTTTAAAAAGTAAACTTGCAAAAACGTGGAACAGAACTACCACTTCAACAAATTAAACTGCTCCATATCCACGGTGTCGCGGTTCCGGTAAATTGCCAGAACGATCGCCAACCCAACTGCCGCTTCAGCCGCCGCGATCGCGATGACAAATACGGTGAACACCTGCCCCTTCACCTCCGCTGGATCAAGGTAGTTAGAAAAGGTCATTAAGTTCAGGTTGACGGCATTCAGCATCAATTCAACTGACATCAGCACACGCACCGCATTCCGGCTGTTGATTAAACCGTAGATGCCAATACAGAACAGGGCTGCCGCAAGGATGAGAAAATACTGGATTTGCATCGCGATGATTCCTACTTATTTTGGTCAGAAGGGTTGGAGGTGACGGTGCGATCGCGGCTACCAGGAACGGCACTCGCCAACTCACGCGGACGTTCCGGCAAAGTCAACACAGGAGACTGAGGTGCGATCGCATCGTCCTCCAGCAAAAACTCGCGCCGCGCCAGAATGATCGCACCCACGAGGGCCATCAACAAGAGAATCGAGGCCAGCTCAAAGGGCAACAGATAGTCAGTAAAGAAATGCTTCCCAATCTCCACAATGGCGGCATTGCCCGCCCCTACCTCGGTCGAAATTGCCCACGGAGTCGCAAGCACCATCGTAGAGAGCAATGCAAATAATCCCAGGCAAACTACAGCCGTCGCTGCCTTGCGAATCCATGCCTTAGGCATGGGGGCAAAATCCTGCCGCTTATTCACCAGCATGATGGCGAAAATAATCAGCACATTGACGGCGCCGACATAAATCAAAATTTGTGCGGTTGCCACGAAATCAGCATTCAGCAACAAATAGATGCCAGCCGCACTGATGAATGTTCCACCCAGTAGAAAGGCTGAGTACACTACATTCGTCAGCAAGACCACCCCCAGAGCCGCGCCAATCATCATGAAAGACAGCAACCCCAGTGATACCAGTTGAACCCCTTCCGCTAAATTCACAACGTTTCTCCCTCAGTTGGCACGATCAGCGATCGCTGAGCGACCCTACGATCGCCAGCTTATGATTGGCAACTTAATTTTTTGCCTGTTCCTGTTCCAGGATTTGTTCTGGGCGCAATCCTGCCCGTGGTGCGTCTGCTGGCAGATCGTGAGGTTCTGTTACACCCTTTGGCAAGTAAACCAATTCGCGCAATGGAGTCACCATCGGATCATTGGTGACTTTGTAAGGCAAGCGCCCCAGAGCCACGTTGTCATAATTTAATTCGTGGCGATCGTACGTCGAAAGCTCATATTCCTCCGTCATCGAGAGGCAATTGGTGGGGCAATACTCCACGCAGTTGCCACAAAAAATACAAACCCCAAAATCAATACTGTAGTGCTTGAGTTGCTTCTTCTTGGTCGTTTTGTTCATTTCCCAATCCACCACCGGCAGATTAATGGGGCACACCCGCACACAGACTTCACAGGAAATGCACTTATCAAACTCAAAGTGGATTCGTCCACGAAAGCGCTCGGAGGGAATCAACTTTTCGTAGGGATATTGGACCGTGACGGGGCGACGCTGCATATGGTCAAAAGTCACCGAAAGACCCTGGCCAATGTATTTTGCCGCCTGGACGGTTTCCTTCGCGTAATCACCAACTTGCTTGAGAAACTTCAGCATAGGTTTGTCAATTAAGGGTTTAGGAGAGAAACACTGGATTTCCCAGCCTCAACGTTAGAGTCTATCCACTGCGACTCGAAAAGCCAGCACAGACTAGCCACCAAAGGCAACTGGAAATGCGATCTTCAACGCTGCGGTCAGGAGTAAGTTGACTAATGAAATGGGCAGCAAAAACTTCCACCCCAAGTCTAACAACTGGTCAATCCGGACGCGGGGAACCGTCCAGCGCAACAGGACCGCCACAAACACGAGAAAGTAAGCTTTCAGCAGGGTCATGGTGATGCCCAACGCCGCATCAATAATTTCCAACCATGCACTGGTTTGGCTCACCCCCGCTAAGTCGGCGAGTAGAGAGGTTGGAATGGGGCTTTCCCAGCCACCCAGATACAGCACCGAGACCAGCAAGGCCGAAAGCACCAGGTTGACGTAAGACCCCAGATAAAACAGCGCAAACTTCATGCCGGAATACTCGGTCTGGTAACCTGCCACTAGTTCTTCTTCCGCTTCGGGCAAGTCAAAGGGAATCCGCTCACATTCTGCCAGCGCCGCGATCCAAAAAATCAGGAAGCCAACGGGTTGCCGCCAGATATTCCAGCCTAAAATGCCATAGCCTGACTGTTGAGCCACAATGTCCACGGTACTGAGAGAGTTGGACATCATCACGATCGCCAGTACGGCCAGAGCGAGAGGAATTTCATAGCTGATCGATTGTGCCGCAGCCCGCAATCCTCCCAGGAGAGAATACTTATTGTTCGACGCATACCCCGCCATCAACAAACCAATCGGCACCACGCTGGACAGGGAAATCCAGAGGAATACACCCATACCGACATCGGTAATTACCAGGTTTTGCCCGAAGGGCACAATCAAGTAAGACAGAAAAACTGGAATGACGACGATGATTGGCCCCAGCGTGAACAGGAGCGGATCAGCTTTAGCAGGAACCGTGTCTTCTTTGAAGATTAACTTCAGGCCATCCGCAACCGGTGCCAAAACGCCCAGAGGACCAATAAACTCAGGGCCAATCCGCTGTTGAGCGGCGGCGGAGATTTTACGCTCCAGCCAAACGGTGACCAAGACTCCGACTGTGGCTCCGATAATCATCATCAACATGGGTAGCGGCATCCAGATGGCTTTTGCAGCACCTCCAGGTACCCCTAGCTCCATCAAAGAACGAATGAACGTTTGCTGTAAATCAATTCCTTCCATGGTTCTCGCGTGGCGCTTGCGTCCTTAAGTATACACTGTCGCAAAAAACCTTAAAGATTTGGATCAAGGAGCGATCGCATAGAAATTGTTCAATGTCGTTCCACTTTTCAATCGAGATTTAACGATTCGCGATCGCCCTACAACAAAGAAACCCCCAAGCAAATCTGCCTGAGGGTTGGAGTTCCTGAAAATCGTCACTGCATGTAATGGTGACAATTGAATCTGGATTCGACAAGAGGGCTGTGACCCATCACACTATTGCTATGCAAAAGGAGAAATGGCTAACGCTCCTGCTAACGTTCATAGATCGGCACATAGGGATTAGCGTGCATTCCGGTGTAGATTTGGGTGGGCCGGAAGATGCGGTTTTCTCCTAGTTGCTCCTTCCAGTGAGCCAACCAGCCCGCTGTCCGAGAAATGGCAAACACGGGCGTAAACAAATCCGTAGGAATGCCCAACTTGCGATACACTAGCCCCGAATAAAAATCAACGTTCGGGTAAATTCCCTTATGGCCGAGCTTTTCCTGCACGACCCGTTCCATTTCCACGGCGATGTCGTAAAAGGTATCCTCGCCATATTTAACGAAGAGTTGTTGGGCTAAATTTTGCAGAATGGTCGCCCGTGGGTCTTTGACTTTGTAGACCCGATGGCCGAAGCCCATGATCTTCTGCTTCTGCTCAATGCAATGCTCAATATAAGGACGGACATTTTCTACGGAGCCAATTTCCTCCAGCATGAAAATGACTTCCTCGTTGGCCCCGCCGTGTAGCGGTCCAGCCAGCGTTCCTACTGCCGATGCCACCACAGCGTAAGGATCGGTGAGGGTAGAAGCTGTGACCAGAGCCGAAAACGTCGAAGCATTAATCGTGTGTTCGGCGTGGAGCGTGAGACAGACATCAAAAATATGAGCTGCCAGGGGATCAGGTTCTTCCTCCGTCAACATATAGAGGAAGTTGGCAGAGTAGCCCAAATCATCACGGGGTTGTACAGGGTCATTCCCTTTCCGCATCAGTTGGAACGCCGCCACCATCGTCGGAATTTTGGCTAGCAGCCGGACCACTGCCGCGCGAATGTAAGCGGGGTCATCCAAGGCTCGCCGTGAATAGAACAATCCCAGAGCCGCTGCACACGCCTGTAACGCATCCATCGGGTGACCGCCTTCGGGAAAGCACTTCATCATGTCTCGAATGCGATACTTCAGCCGCCGATGGTGACGAATTTCATATTCAAACTGTTCCAATTCGTCCTTGTTCGGAAGTTCTCCCCAAATTAGCAGGTAGGCCGTTTCAATAAAATTGCTCTGCTCTGCTAAATCTTCAATGGAAATCCCCCGATATTCCAGGATGCCGCGTTGTCCATCCACGAAGCTAATGCTGGATTGAGTTGCAGGAATGCCTTCTAGCCCTGCCCGATATTCACAAACTGTCATGGTTTTACCGATCGCTCTGGGAAGAATGTCAAATCACGCCAATGTATTCGACACTGAGAAACTATATCCTCGGAGTCTCTTTGATTCCTGCAATTGTTGTAACAATTTGCCGGCATACAATGGATAAATCGTATTTTTGAATACTGACGTAATCCTTATGATAGATATTTGTGCAGAAATCCCGAAATTTGCACATCATTGTTTGGAAAACAATTGTCGCAGACTGTGAAATATGGTTACTATTTAGCTAGAAAGTTTTCCTCATTACGAAGGATTCTAATTGTCAGTTTTTCTAGCCAATGACTCTCTCCTGATGCCTGCAAAGACGCAAGGGGGGAGTCGATTGGCTTTTTTGTTCATTTATTAGGAGTTTTATGACCCAAAAGCGCGTTCGTCGGCGATCGCCATCGGATTCTCGGTCAGACCGCCAGTTCCCCAATGCCAGACCCACTTCGGATAAATCGTTTCGCGATCGTCGTCATCTGGGCTGGACTGAGCTTCGTACCCATGACGCTGCCGCCTCTTCTAGCCACACCTGGTTGGCCAGCCTGATCGAACAAGATGCTCCCCTCAAAACCAACAGCACTCTGGTTCTCATGTACGGTCCTTTCCAGGCAGAAATGGGGCCTGGAGAAGGGCGAGGGGTGGCCTCCTGGATTCAAGATTGTGTTCGCAAACATGGTTTACCCAGCCTGGTCCGATTTGATTATCGGCAACGGGCGCAGGTTTTTCGCCGCGATCAATTCCAACCCTGGTTAGAGCCTTTCCTGTCGAAAAGTGCCTAATCCAGACGATTAGCAGGCTGGTGCCACCGTTTATTTCCCGATACAAAACCGACTGAAAACTTGATCCAGGACGGACTCTGTTACCTCTTCGCCGAGTACCTGTCCCAGTGCTTGAACGGCACTTCTTAGATCAATCGTCCAAAAGTCTAACGGGAGATGGTTTGAGGTTGTCGTGAGTACCTGTTGCAAAGCGGTGTTTGCCTGAGTCAAGGCTGCGGCCTGTCGTTGATTGATCGCCAGGTCAAGGTTTGCAGCTTGTAGTTTGCCCGTTTGAACCGTTGCCAGGATGGCATCTTCCAGGGTATCGATACCCTTTCCTAACGCCGCAGCGGTTCGGACTATGGTTAGAGTTTCGAGCTTGGGTTGGGGGAATTTCACTGTTCCCTCGACCCAATCTGTTTTGTGGGCCAGATCCATTTTGTTGGCAATAATCAGCAGGGGGCGATCGCAAACCTGGTCGTAAATGGCCTGATCGGCCTTTGTCCAGCCTACTGATGCATCGATCGCTAACAAAACCAAATCTGCTTGTTGGGCGACGGCCCGCGATCGCTCTACACCAATCTTTTCCACCTGATCCTCAGTCTCGCGAATGCCAGCCGTATCCAGGACTTGAATTGGAATCCCCCCCACCACCAATTGCGATTCCACCACATCCCGTGTGGTTCCTGGTAGATCCGTCACGATGGCGCGATCGGTCCGGCTCCAGGCATTGAGCAAACTGGATTTGCCCACATTGGGACGACCCACGATCGCAACCTTTAAGCCCGTTCGCATCAGTTCGCCCTGCTCGGCGGTTGTCAGGAGATGTTCGACCTGTTGCCATACTTGTTGCAACCGGGCTGTAATGTCCGATTCATTCAACGGTGGTAAATCTTCTTCAAAATCAATCCGGGCTTCAATTTCCGCCAGGATGTCAATGCAGGTCGAGCGCAATTGGCGGATCGGCGCGGCCAGTTTTCCTTGCAACCCGGCCAGGGCAAATTGAGCCGCTTGAGGCGATCGCGCCCCCACCAGATCGGCAATACTTTCAGCCTGAGTGAGATCTAAGCGGCCATTGAGAAAGGCGCGGAGGGTAAATTCTCCTGGTTCCGCCAGTCTCGCCCCCTGAGCAAGGCACAGTTGTAAGACCTGTTGCACCGCCATGATGCCGCCATGACAGTGCAACTCCACCACATCCTCCCGCGTGTACGACCGGGGAGCCAGCATCAGCAGTAGTAAGCCCTCATCCACGATGTCTTTGGTTTCAGGGTGGCGAACGTGCCCATAGAGAATGCGGTGGCTTTCCCAAAGGGGTCGCCCGATTGGATGAAAAATTTGCTGGGCGATCGCCACGGCCTGTGCGCCCGAAACTCTTACAATGCCCACGCTGCCTTGCTCTGGAACAATGGCAGTGGCGATCGCGGCGATGGTGTCTCCCTGGTTCGACATGGTGTGGCAATGGTTGAACTGAATAACTCCATTACATCAGTCTGTTAACTCAGTAGCAATTTTTCGCAATATACGCGCTGAGTTCACAAACGGTTATGGAATCCAAGACACTGGCAATTTTTGATAGTACCCTCTGGTTTGTTCGCGTTGGCGTGGCCGCCGCACTGCTCCTGGGTACGGTATCGGATGCGAATGCCAATGCACGGATACCCTACCCTCAACTGGCAGATGCTGCCAACGTCAAAGTGCAATTGGTGAGAAAACTTCCCGAGCGCAAATCTCGCAGATTCAACGTTCCCGTGGATACCGTGTGTGCGATTGGGGAGGCGTAGTTGGGGGAGAAGGCAAAGAAGAACCCTGCTACGATTCCTGAGGCTGAATTGCTAACTCCCAAAACCCCGTCTGGGCATCGGGATGACGTAGAAAGATTAGCTCTTGGCTGGCTCCAAGGACGATTTCGGCAGTGGTGTAGATGAGGCATCCTTCCGTCACATGACCGCCCAGGGTTTTACCCTGGGAGTCGGCGATCGCCATGTGCAGGTGCATCCCATGAACCGACAAGGTGCCATTCAGGGAGAGCAACTCGTATCGTCCGGTCAAAATGCAATGGGTTGGCTGATCGGCAAAGCGGAGGGCGACTTGCTTAAAGCTGCCGATCGCCGTCAGCACAAAAGCGGCTTGCAACTGATGGGCGATCGCAAACTCCTTCAGTGCCCCGCGCAAATCCTGGTCTGGTCGCAGCCGGAGGGCATAGATGTTCATGCTTACGCTCCATAACTGCGACCCCGCCATTGTTTGGGAGTCTGGCTGGAGGAGAGCAAAATTCGGACGACTGCCAGTGGATCGGCCAGGGGAGACAGCCAGAACACCCATTTGGCTTGCGCCTGGGATAAATCGTAGGAGGGAGCGATCGCAAAATTCAGCCCAACTCGCATCAACAGCAAGCAGCTATTCAACCCCAACACAGTTTGGATCGTCAAATTGCTGTGCCCAGTGGCGATTAATCCACTGGATAGCAGCACCAAGAGCAAGGGCAACCCCTGCACCAGGAGCAGCAGCAACCAGTCGCCCCACACTTGAGCACGAGACGCGGCATCTTTCAAATCTAGCGATCGCCCCCATTCCCGCCAGGTTTCAGCCGCGCCTTCATACATTCTCACCTTGAGCACCTTCGCCCCATCCAGGAACACGACTCTGGCACCATTGGCGGCGATCGTTCTCGCCAGCGTGACATCATCACAAAAAGAACGGCGGGCACTGGTGTAACCATCCACCTGTTGCAAGACCGAGCGTCGACAGAAAAAGCATTGCCCGTTTGCCATCACGCGATCAGCCGCATTGCCGACTTCGCCCGCCGGCCCAAAGCGATACACCAGAGTCATCAGCAGGGCCGGCTGGAGCCAAAGCTCACCTGGATACTTCAGCACAAATTGAGGAGAGAGTGAAATTAAGTCATACCCTTGTGCGATCGCAGTTGCCAGCAAACTGGCAACCAGTCCCGGCTGGGGTTGGGTATCGGCATCAATGCCTAAAATCCACTCGCTACCCTCCGAACTGGCCAGAAAACCATTATGGAGTGCCCAGGGACGACCCACCCAATCAGCAGGAAGCGGATCATCATTGATCAACCGAAACCGGGGATCAACCTGTTGCCGCTCTTTCACCAAAGCTGGCGTGTGGTCGGTGGAATAGCTATCTACAACGATCACCTCCCGCACCTCGTAACTTTGGCGGCTCAACCCTGCCAAACAGGGGGCAATTCGTTCTGCCTCGTTTAAGGTCGGTACCACTATACTCACCTTACCCAACCATTCGGGCCGGGGACGACGGGGCAGTAACGGAGGCTGGCGAGTTGGCCCGCGTAACAGACGAGACAACAGAATAGCAACGGCTGGTACCTGCGCCACCAGCACCACGAAGAGGCAGGCGCTCAAGCTTTCCTGCACGGCCCCCTCAGGCATAGCAAGCACCGAGTAACTAACCAATTGGGCAAAAGAATCGAACAATCAAATTATCCTTCTATCCTGAAGTGTGCAAACTGGAGGTTTGATGCGGTAAAAGGTCAGCGACACTGCCGACCCCTGCTTATGCCCCATGCCTGAACCCCAACTGGTCGGTGTGAGATGACCGTGTGTGCCTTTCTTGTTAGGTGGGATTGTGGATGTGACGTAGATGTGACCGTAGATATGACCGTGAAACATCACCGCTATCTGGCTTATGCCGCCGATCGCTTGGACATCACCTGAACCGGAACTGAAGGACTGGCTTCGCTGGCTGTTTCCACGGCAACACCCGCTTGAGCTGTCACGGTCAGTCGTTGGGATGACTGCGGTGCGCCGCTACTCCACCAGAGCCAGATCGCGGGAACAACGCCTAAGACAAAGCCGATCGCGGTGGGAATCAAAAAGCGCGAATCCAGTTGAGCGACAGTAATGATGGCACCAAAGGCAAAGTTGATGATGTAAACCACCAGCAACACCCACAGGCGATCGCGGGTAGGGGCAATGACCGGTCTGCGCCAAAATAGGGTGGCCACTGCCATAAACAGTGCGCCTGTTCCCAGCCAACCGCTCAAGTTGCGGTAGGGCATCCCAAAAAATTCACCCACATCCTGAAATTGCCAGAAAGGATAGGCCGCCTGACTCATCGCCGGATCAAGGACAAAATCCCAGGAGGTGAGGAGGAGCGCTCCCAACGCGATCGCGCCCAGTTTGCCGAGCCACCCGGTCCAACCTCGTGCTTCTAAGCCAGCCCGCGCCAGCAGATAAGTGGAAAAACCCACATAAAACCAGGACAACGGAATGGTAAAAGGCACCAACCCAGCAATCTTGTAACCCAAACCATTGAGATAACCATAATGGCCAAAGGGAAACCCAGTACTGGTGCCTAACAACTCACTACCCAGAGACAAAAAGACAGCGGGTAGCATAAAACCCAGCCAATTTTGCCAACCCACTATTCGGTAGGCAAAGATGGCTACCGTAATTGCTCCCAGTACGATATAGGCGACCCCACCCCCCGCCATCGACCAACCAAATGCCTGTTGGCCGAAAGGGGGTAACGCCGCTATCACCGCCGGATTCGGTAATACCAGTAATAAACCCGCAAGTCCAAAAAAGAGTGACAAGCAATGCCCGATCAGGCAAGCACGCTCAACAACGACCAGTCGCTTCATAGCAAATCCTCACAATTGGGGCACAGAATTGCCTGGTAACAGTTTACAAATGTTTAAGAACAATTCGTTAAAAAATCCCAAGTCAATTTAGAATTGTTATTTCTCTTATAGAGAAAACTGCATGATCACGAAATTGGCTGAAGTGCGTGAATACCCAGTCCGGCCAGGATTCCTTGAAATAGTCGCATCCCATCGGTTCCTCCCACGCTTGGGTCAGCCGCCCGTTCGGGGTGGGGCATCATCCCCAAAACATTACCTGAGGGATTGCAAATGCCAGCGATGTGGTGAAGCGAACCGTTGGGATTACTGGTCGGCTCCAACTCACCGATCGCAGAGCAGTAGCGAAACAACACCTGTTGATTGGCCTCCAGAGCTTGCAACGTTTCAGGGTTAGCGTAGTAACTTCCCTCACCGTGAGCAATGGGAAGCGTAATCACCGCTTTTTCGGCGTAGTTTTGGGTCCAGGGGCTGTTGGTGCGTTCTACGCGCAGGGGAACACGATCGCAAATAAAGTGTAAGTCTCGATTTCGTACCAGGGCACCGGGTAACAAGCCCGCCTCGGTCAAAACCTGGAAGCCGTTACAAATGCCCAACACATATTTCCCCTGGTTGGCATGTTCAACGACGGAACGCATCGCGGGTGAAAAGCGAGCGATCGCACCACAACGCAGGTAATCACCGTAACTGAAGCCCCCCGGAATCACCACCACATCCAGGTCTGATAGGTCACTATCCTCATGCCAGATCATCCGAGTCGGTTGGTGCAGTAAGTCGCGGGTGACATAGGCCACATCGCGATCGCAGTTAGACCCCGGAAACACAATTACCCCAAATCTCAATGACTCTGACACAGGTCTTCTCCCCTGAAGTTGTTCCGATGCAAACTCCTCTATGGTGCCACTTGAAGCCACCGCCGTGGTAGCGATCGCGACGACCGAAATTCCTCCGGATACCCGCTTGGATGACAGGAGCGCGGTACAGTAGGAGAAATACTTTGTAAAAGATTGTTGCGATGGATGCTGCCACACCCACGGTTCCACCCAATTCCCCTAATTCACCCCAGGCAAAACCCCAGCAAGCCCTTCTAGCCAAAGCCTTTCATTGGGTTAATGCAGTCAGTTTGACGATTATGCTGATGAGTGGCCTCCAAATTTACAATGCGAATCCTGTATTTGGCGGGCGAGAAGGTTGGCACATCCCCCCTTTCTTTCTGCTGGGCGGCTGGCTGGCCGGGGGGCGACACTGGCACTTTGCGGCAATGTGGGCGTTTTCCCTCAACTTGTTGTGGTACGGCATTTACATTTTGGTGACTCAGCGCTGGAAACATCGGTTTGTTGGTAGTAATGACTTGACAGCCTTGCAGAGGGGCAAGAATCCCAAACGACGAATTTACGCATGGCATCGCCTGGTTTACACCGCGATCATCCCGATTTTATTGTTGGCAATTTTTACGGGCATTGGCATGTACAAACCAGCTCAATTTCCCTGGATTGTTGACTTTTTTGGGGATTGGTTTGCTTTACGAGTGGTGCATTTTGCCACCGTGCCGATGGTGTTGCTGTTTATGATTGCTCACTCGCTCCTGGCGTTGAAGGCTGGTCGGGAACGGCTGATCAATTCCATGTTTTGGGATGAGATGCTTTAGTTAAGGATCATGGGCAGTGAGAAGTCAGGAATTCAGAGGGATGGGCCATGTCGGATAGTAATAATGGTAGTCAGGATGGGCTTTCTCGACGGAACCTGCTGCGGTTGGCAGGTTACACGGGAGGTGGGATGTTGCTGACGGGGGCCTCATTAACGCTGTTGGAGAGTTTGGCGGGGAAGGCAACCGAACCACTGAATCAGCAGGTTGAAGAACTCCTGTTTAAAGCTCAGAGCCTGGTGCCGGAGTTTCCAGCCAGCGCGATCGAGCCAAATCAGTTAATTGTCAACACTTATGGGTTTACGCCAGAAATTGATCCGGTGGCGTTTCGGTTAACGGTAGATGGTGAAGTCGAAAATCCCTTGACCCTGGATCTGGCTACGATTCAACGAATGCCACGGCGATCGATGGTGATTCGGCATGTGTGTGTTGAGGGCTGGGCGGCGATCGTGCAGTGGGCAGGGGTTCCGGTGCGTGAACTGATTCAACTAGCGCAACCAAAAGCGGACGTGCGCTATGCCTATTTCATCTCGGCAGATGGTTATTACGAAAGTTGGGATCTAGCCTCCTGCCTGCATCCCCAAACTCTATTAGCTTATGAAAAGAATGGTGCGCCGTTGCCGATTGAAAATGGTGCCCCCCTGCGCCTCGCATCACCGATTAAGCTGGGGTACAAATTAAGTAAGTGGGTCGGACAAATTACTCTGGTGAGTGAATTGCGATCGCGGCGTGGCTTTTGGGAAGACCAGAGCTATGAATGGTTTGCCGGACTCTAAGGGTCTAATACTAATTGCCACTCAGATGAACCCGCACTCCAATTGGGGATCACGGTTTCACCCACAACGTAGGGTCCCCAATAACGACGAGAACCATCCTGAGCAAACGCCACTAAAACATCACCCGGTTTAACTTTCAGCGATCGATTGGGCAGCGACAGCAGTAAGCCTTTCGTTCGGCCTTCTCCTGGCGCAAAATCCCAATGGGCCGGAGGTTCATAATTTTTACCCGTATTGGCGGCGCTTTTAGCCGCGTCTGACTTTTTCAGCAGTAAGGCAACACGAACTGGATGATCGGATGGGTTGGCCACTCGTAGCACCCCCTGCCGAGCGGAGTTACTGGTGGCCCTGTTTGGTTCTGTCACAGGTGCATTTTGCGCCGACTCTGAGTTGGCCGGGGGGGCGGGTACCTGACGAGATGAAGCGGGTAATTCAGCCAATTCTTGAGGCGAATCTATCAGCGGAACGGTTGCCAATCGTGTTTCTGACGAGAAAAGGCGTCCCAGGAACACCCAGATACCCGTTAGCAGGATCAGGGAGCTAACGATCGCCGCGATCGCAGGAAAGCCTTGTAACTTTATATCCTTGATCAACTTCCCTGCCATCGCTTACCTGCCTTTGTAACCCCTACCTTAGTGATAGCAACTTTCCCGGAGTTCCAGACCGAAGTTTAGCGATCCCCCAAAGATTTGTAATGTGCCTTCATCAGAAAGAGAAATGTAAAGTTTTCTAAAAAACTTGCCATTCTCCAGAAAAACAGTAACAATAGATACAGAAAGACAAATCGTTCATCTCCTGGCACAGCCAATCAGTAAGTCAGGAAGACGGAAGTAGGGAGACATCCCGAAGGAACGCGCCTCAAAATCACTCGAAACAGATCTTGGAGGCGAATATGCAACTCTCTTATCGCGGTGTTAAATACGACTACGTTCCTGCGAATCCCGTTAAAGCAGAATATGTTCAACCTGCTGTTGACATGAAATATCGCGGCGCAACTTATCGGCGCGGCGAAGTCGCAAAAGTGGAGCGACTCGGTGCTATCTTCAAATATCGCGGTGCTGCCTATGGTCAGCAGCCCGTTGCTCAGGTGGAAACTCCTCAACCCGTTGCAACGACTGCGGCTGTAGCCCCTATCACGACTATTGAAGATAAGGCTCGCTTGTTAAATCTCAGCCATAACCGGGCTGTTCGGAATCGTCACCATGTCATGCTGGCTCGCACTGCTAGCGAACAGGGGTTTGTCAATAATATGGCGAACTATTGGAATCAAGTTCAAGGCGAGATCGATGCTGCTCTGTCGGCAGATTACGATCGCAGCCATGCCGCACTCAGCTAAACCCTGAGAACCATGCGGGGGCGTTTCTTGGAGCGTCCCTGCTTAGGCTTGTTAATTTGATAAATGGTTGATTTCTCTCTTTGAGGGTTACTCATTGAACGGCTTCAGTTGCAAGACTGGGGCTTTTTTGTTGGTTAATTTTTTGTTGGTTAATAATGAGAAAGAACTGTTTTTGATCAGGGTTAGAAGGAGGCACAGATGCCGCAGAGTGAGTGGAGCGATCGCCATCCGGAGAAGGAGCAAGTACGGCGTGAGGTGTGGGCGCGGTTGCAGCAGCACAACGCCACACACCGCGATCCGGTGGGGCATATTCCTGATTTTGCGGGGGCGGTACAGGCGGCGGCACGGTTAGCCACATTACCAATCTGGCAACAGGCGCAGGTTGTGAAATGTAATCCAGATTCCCCCCAAAAGTGGGTGCGATCGCGGGCCTTGCAGGATAATAAGCGGCTTTATATGGCAGTGCCCCGGCTGACCAATCAACGCTGTTTTGTGGAATTGACTGCCGCCGCGTTACAGGAGCAGGGAATTGCTTTAGAAGCGGCGGCCACGATGCGAAATGCTTTGGTGCATGGCAGATTGGTCAGTTTTGAGGAGATGCACCCGATTGATTTGGTGGTGGTGGGATGTGTCGCCGTCACCGCTGCGGGTGGCCGCACTGGGAAAGGGGCCGGATTTGCGGATCTAGAACTGGCGATGTTGAAACAATTTCAGTTAATCAATCACACTACGCCAATTGTGACAACAGTTCACTCTTTACAACAGGTTGATACTTCGTACTTACCCATGCAGGCTCACGATTGGGCACTGGATTGGATTATTACTCCGGATACAGTGATTCAAACTAACACGACTTATTCTAAACCTGACGGATTAGATTGGGATGCAATTCAACCAGACCAGTATCAGCAGATCCCAATTTTGCAGCAATTGAAAACTAAATTCATCGCCTCAAATGTGAGCGATCGCTGAAGCTAACTATTGCTTAGATTCATTGCTTAGATTCATTACTCAACTCAATGGAAGCAACGACTTGACCATGATCCGATTGCCATAATTTCACGCCATCGGTACTCAAACTGTCATCAATTAAGTGATCATTCAGTACAGCCACATATCCTACTCGTCCAATGTGATGTGGGTTCTCTGCGACAAACTCCTGACTCACCATAATGTGGTCTAAGCTATCGTAATGTCCGTTGTGAATATGGGTGTAGTAATAATCGCCGTAGCTGCGTCGTGCCTGAATATCCTTGACGTGGTACAGCAGTACGTCCCAGGTGAGTTGTTTTTGTTCAAACGACGTTTTGCGGAAAGGGGCTTCTCCGGAGAGCATTTGGGAGGTGACTGCCTGTCCGCCATCATTAATATCACCCATCAAAATAACCGGATAATTGCGATTTTTCAAAAACTCCATCAAAATCACGCGCAGGGCGATCGCTTCTCCAGCCCGTTGAATTAGTGCGCGGGCCTGACCCTTAGCTTTTTCCAGAGGATTGTTGCGATCGACGTTTTCTGGAAAGATTGGCCGCTTTGACTTGAGATGAACCACGAAAATTGTGCATTCTAGCTCCGGTGCCAGCGCTACATCGACCGCCAGTACTGCTCTCGAAAAGCGATGAATTGGGATGGCTGCCCCATCTAGAGTGAGTTGAGCCTCTGGCGGAAACACCTCATATACTCGATGCCGCAACACGGGAAACCGGGAAACCATTGCCACCATTGGCCCTGTTCCGGTGGGGGGAGGTGCTACCAGTTTGGCATTCGCGTAAAGCTTACTGGTATTCAGCGCTTGTTGGAGCGCTTCGACATGAAAAATCTCCTGAAAGCCAACAACATCCGCATCCATCGCGGCCAATTGTCCAGCAATCCAAAGTTGTTTGCGAGCAAAGGTTTGGGCAGAGTACTGGCGATCGCCATAATAAATGACATTCGGCAATACCAGGTTATAAACATTGAAGGTCGCAACCTTAAAGCGTCGTTGGTGCATATCAGGACTAAAGTTGAGTAATCGCCAAAACGCTGCTCGAACAAGGCTTACCGAATTCGGCAGCATAAGCAGTGCTTCTATGCCATTGTCCAACTCAATGATCGGGAGTTGCCGCAACCTGCCTGCTAAAGCAATTGATTGTGTTAATTCTCAACAATTAGTTTCATTCTTCAATCATTTTGTCAGGGCACATGGGAGTGTGCCCCGATGACGCTCACCTGATGACCTATGACAGTTGCAATGCTGTGCGAATTACACTCGGCTGCCTTCCTGTTTTACGGTGCCCATGTCAACTACCGCACTTCGCATAAAATTAATCCGTTGCTCAAAATCCAGTTGTTTGATCTGATTCGCGAAATTGTTGGTGGATTCAGGCAATTTGTAATCTGCACCGAGTTGAATGATGCGACCCTGCTCCATGCCCTGAGCCAGCATCAACCAGACCTCTAACTTGGCGCTAGATGCCAGAGCATCATACAGATGGGTATGGCTGGCATCTATGCCGTTGACAATATCTCGTTGGGCTTGCAGTTGCTCTTCCTGGGGAAGGGCCGCAATTTGGTCGTATAGTGCCCGCGCCGGTTCGCTGACGGAGGGGCCTTCACCGGGTTGAAGCTGGTCTTTTAGATCCAGATAGCCAAACCACAAAAGCCCCAGTTGGGTGTCAGCATCAAATTGGCGAAACTGCTTTAGGGCATCGTTTGTCGTGTTATCTGTGGCGTAGGTCATATTAATCTCCAAACTCTCAATAATTACAATGCAAGGATTTGAATCAAGCGAGTGAGCTAGGCGATTTCTAAGCAAAAATATCCCCTTAGGGTTGGGGCAAGTTTCGCTAGAGTTTTGGCGATCAGCTTGGCGATCAGCCGATATTTTTTTGCTACACCTGCCCGTACAGGTATGTTGTTTTCTAAAAATCTCCTGGCTCTCGCTCTTCTGAATACCGTAATCAATGTGTCAGGCAAGTTAACCCTGCTTTTGATAGAGATGGAGTGCTGTCGAGTGAAGGTTCGCTAATTGGGCGGCATGTTGGGATGGCTGCACCGCGATCGCTGATCAATGTAACGGTAAGGCAGGGCTGGTAGGTGTTTTGCCTTGCCAGCCAAGACTTGTCCGCAACCCGCCTGGACCGAAGAGGTGTGTTTTATTCAATACACATTTCTAGTGGTCAGTCAATTAATGATTGACGGGTAGCCAAAATTCAGGTTGTTGATTGGGGTTAAATTTTGCGGGTCTTCGACCCGTCAAAATTTTCCTGACGGAACACTAGGTCGTGTATTCGGCATTGATTTTGACGTAATCGTAGCTGAGGTCACAGCCCCAGGCAGTGCCAGAGCCAGGACCAGCACCAATGTTGACGGAGATGCGTACGGTGTCATCCTTCAGATAGGTTCCAGCGGCGGCTTGTTTGAGATAAGCATTGGCGGCAGGGCGATCGAAGGGTTGGGGTTGCCCATGTTCCATCATCAAAAAATCACCCAGCTTAATCTGCAACTCTTCTTGATTGAACAATACGCCTGCCCGTCCAGCCGCTCCGGCAATTCTGCCCCAGTTGGGATCGCGGCCAAAAATGGCCGATTTGACCAGGGAGGAACCCGCGATCGTGCGGGCGACTTTGCGGGCATCTGTGTCCGTTGTGGCTCCGGTGACGTGCACTTCGACCAGGCAGGTTGCGCCTTCGCCATCCCGCGCGATCGCCTTGGCCAGATAGATACAGACCTCCGTTAACATGGCCTCCAGTTTGGCCGCATCGGCTCCCATGTCCGTGATCGCCGGGGTGCGAGATTCCCCATTGGCCAGAGCGAGAACGGTGTCGTTGGTGCTGGTATCCCCATCGACGGTGAGTTGGTTGAAGCTTTTGTCTACAGCCCGCCCTAACATTTCTTGCCAGAGGTGGGGAGAAACAGCCGCATCACAGGTGACAAAGCCCAGCATCGTCGCCATGTTGGGATGAATCATGCCTGCTCCTTTGCAAATGCCACCAATGCGAACGGGGCGACCATCCAAGGTGGTTTCCAGGGCAATGGATTTAGTGACCGTGTCGGTGGTGCAGATGGCTTTGGCAGCCGCATCGGAACCGCTATCTGACAATTCGCTGACGAGTTTGGGCAATCCGGCTTTGAGGATCTCCATCTTAATCCGCTGTCCAATGACTCCCGTAGAGGCCAACAACACCAGATCGGAGGAGACCCCTAACGCCTGACTCAATGCCTGGGCAGATTCGATCGCGTCGATCATGCCCTGTTCCCCCGTGGCGGCGTTAGCTTGGCCAGCGTTGCAGAGAATCGCACGAGCCGTAGATTTGGCCCGCAGTTTATCGCGGCAGTAGTCTACACAGGCGGCACGCACGACACTTTGGGTAAAAACTCCCGCCGCGATCGCTTCCACATCGGATACGATTAACGCCAGGTCTGGTGAGCCAGAGGGCTTCAACCCTGCCGTAATGCCTGCGGCTTTGTAGCCTTTGGGGGCGGTAATGCCGCCTGGGACTTCTTGCCAATCTGCCATGAGGGTTCTCCGTGCAATCCACTTGCGAGGGGATTATAGCAGGGTGTCTGCGGGAATAGGGGATTTAAGACTGGCTTTTCTGCTGCAAAAATTCCCGCACCACGACTTTGACATCACGCAATTCACCTTCTACCTGGTAATTGAGTTGTTGCATTTCATCGGCAGTAATCAGTCCGGCCAGTTCGGCGATCGCGGCTTGCAGTTTGGGATATTTTGCTAAAACCGCCTGACGCACAATCGGCACCGCTTCGTAGGGTGGAAAGTATTGCTTGTCATCTTGCAGAATGACAAATCCCAGGCGGGCAATTTGACCATCGGTGGAGTTGCCTGCTGTCAGATCAATTTGCTTTTGCAGAAGTGCCCGGTAGATCAGGCCCAAATCCATAGTTTGAGGGGGTCTGGCAAATTGGAGATTGTAGGTTTTGGCTAAACCGGGTAATCCATCCTGACGTTCGGCAAATTCGTAGCCAAACCCGGCCTGCCATTGGGGGGTGTATTGAGCCGCCTGCGATAAGGTTTGCAGGTTGTAGCGTTGGGCCGTTTCCCCGCGAATCACGATCGCAAACGTGTTTTCAAAGCCCAGTCCCGGCATTATCGTGAGGTCAAATTTTTGGGCATACTGTTGCTGCAATGCCTGAAACAAGGTTTGCGGATCAGTGGGGATTTTGCGATTTTGAAACACCTGGCTCACGGTAGCGGCTGTGCCTGTGTACTCGATGTAAGCATCAATTTTGCCGTTGATGATGGCCTGATGACAAACATAGGACCCACCCAATCGGGGGCGGCGATCGACCTTTAATCCGGCTTTGGTCTCGATCTGCTGGGCTAATAGCTCACCCAGAATATCCTGCTCTGTAAAATCCTTGGATGCCACGATGATATCGCCACCCCCGCTGCTGGTATTGGGGTTCACCTGACAGGCCACAAGGGCGATCGCGCAAAGGAGAAGCAAGGCTAAAAATCGCTTCATCTGCTCAAAATTAGAAACGTAGATCATGACCACCAATAAGTAAATGTATCAAGCAATACATTTTGCGTAGGGTTAGATGTTTAAAGTAACTGACCGTTGACTTGATCTTTCATTGAGTAGAAGGAAGCTATAACGGTTGTCAGGACTCATTTTACTGCCAATTCGTAATCTGTCCTGAGAGAGGTTCTCACGTCTGGATTACAAGGGATAGACTAAATCGAGCTAGATTAAGTCATTCATCATGGCAAGGCAACGGAAATTTTGGGCACACTACTGTTGACGATTTTGTTAAACGGTCAATACTCTTTGCTGATTAGAACCTATCATGATCAATTTTCCCCTGCTCAAGCGTCAAGCGTTGCGCCTTGTCACAGGCAGTAAAACTTACGAGGAACTCTGCGATCGGCAATGGGTTTTAAGCCCTGAAAAGTCAGCGATCGCGCAATCGGCTATCTACCTCAATGGCGCACTGGACAAAATTACTGGGGTCCAGTCAGAGACGACTTACGCCACCGAACTGGAACGGATTCGCGGTGGCATGAGAACCCATGCCCCCACGATCGCCTACCAGTTACGCAATGTGCATATTCGGCAGGGCTACGTTTACAAAGCGGCGATGAGACTGCGCTTCACCACTCAACCCGACCACTTGTTCGCCTGGGACAAAACAGCACTTATTCCTGATGCGGCTTTTGCTTGCAGCGATATGGGCTATCGCTATTTTGCCCACTCCTTACTGGATGACCTGCCGCTCACCTTGGCCGCGCAACAAATCGCTGAACCCATTACCACCAACTATTTGCCCACCTTGCACCAGGCTCAGTATCAAGACCTGTTTGAAATTCATGCCAGACCTGTTCAGCAGGCGTTTTGTCAACGCTTTACCCTGATTGATGATGTGGGGCAGAATGAGTTCAAACGCGATCGCTACCAGTTGATGCGATCTAAACTAATGCGATCTAAACTAATGCACTCTAAACTCCAGGCGATCCCGTCGAAACAGCCGCCACGAGGGGTGTTGTTGTTGCGAGGCAAGTCGGGCGTAAAACGGTTATTAGTCAATGAACAGGAGGTTGCCGCCTTTCTCCGAGATCAAGGATTTGTTTGCTTGAATGTTGAAACTCTGTCAGCACAGGAGATTGTGCAGCAAAGTTTGGGCGCAAGCATTGTGGTGGGGGTGGAAGGGAGCCAACTGGTGCATGGATTGTTAACAATGGCCGATGGCGGGGCGCTGATCACCCTGCAACCGCCCTATCGGTTTAATAACCCCTACAAAGACTATATCGACTGCTTTGATACAGGGATAAGATACGGCTTCGTTGTCGGTCAGGCTGCTCCAGATGGCTTTGAGATTGATTTACACGATCTAGCCAGAACCCTGGAGCGAGTTGATCAGGTCTTGGCGTGTCGTGCTTTGGTCTAGCGCAACTCTACACACACGCCAGCCTTGCCCCGACTGGGTTAAGCTATGTGAAGTAAATGATGCAATTTACTTGCTCCAGTCGTTCGTCTTTTCCCTCGCCCTATGACACCGAAAGAATCTGCGGGTTTGCGTCCCCCAAATCCGCTCCTGTCTGCGTTGCAACTGGCCAATCGTCAAATCTGGTTACAGGCCTTGGGGCGATCGCTGTGCCAGATTGGTTCGGGTTTGATTTACTTTTACATTCCGCTGGTGTTTGTCAATCAGATTGGTTTGTCGGCGGCCTCAGTCGGGTTTAGTGTCGGCTTAAGCTCCCTGACGGGCATTGTGGGCCATATTTTGGGCGGTGTACTGGCAGATGCTCCCCGGTTTGGCCGCAAGACAACGTTGATTTTTTCGGGTGGTTTGGGTGCTCTGGTGGCGCTCACACTGGCCTTTACCCAGGCGTTGCCGTTGCTGATTGTGGCCAGTTTACTGCTGGGATTGAGTGTCGGCTTTTATTGGACGGCGGCTGATGCCGCAGTGATGGATGTGACGGAGATTGAGGCGCGATCGCAAGCCTTTGCGCTAATGAGCGTCGCTGAAAATTTGGGCAATGGGGTTGGCATTTTGGGTGGGGGATTGTTGCTGGCCACGGTCAACCAATCGGCACAACTTTTGTTTATGAGTTGTAGCTTGATTTTTTTAGTGTTTGTATTGATGGTGTCGCTCACCATGCCCGAAACGCGCCAGGTCTCTACTGTTGAGAAACACAGCACGACAGGGTTACTCGTCGCGCTGCGAGACAAATCGCTGCTCATCTTTATCCTGGCCAATTTGCTATTTACAACTTATATTGCATTAGTTACGAGTACAATTCCGCTGTATTTTACCAACTTTGTCCCGGCAATTTCTGGTGGAGTGAATGCATCAGTTGCCAGTACGGCCAGTTTATTTACCTGGTGCTACATTGGTGCGGGAGCAGTGCTACAACTGCCGATCGCGCAATTGTTTAAGCGGTTTTCCAGAGTGCGAGTTTTGATGATGGCGCTGGGTTTATGGGCAGTAGGCTTTTCTCTCGTCTGGGTGACGGGTACGGTGACTGTGGCTCAATCCCTGTGGGGCATTGCGGCATTGATCGTGATGGCGCTGGCCTCAATTACGTACAAACCGTTTGCCGCCGCGATCGTGTCCGAATTAGCGCCACCTTCATTGCGGGGTGCCTATATTGCCGTGAGTTCTCAATGTTGGGCGATTGGCTATTTTATCGGGCCAACGTTGGGCGGTTGGGCGATGGATCAATCAGCCGCGATCGCCCATCGGTCGTGGTTAGTTGCTGCGGCTACGACGGTCGTGGGGTTGGTGGTGTTGATGGGATTTAACCGCGTTTATGCGCCTGGTTCGAGGGTCGCCCCGGTTGACTCGATCGCTGCCAGTTCTCAGGCTTAATGGTTGGTTGCATCGGTTCTCTACATCGGTCATCGGCTTGAAGCGATTAGCGCTTCACGGTAAAGCGTTTTTCTAGCCAACCGATGCCGTAGTCCGCCAGCAGGGCGATCGCGGCAGCAGGCACCGCCCCCGCCAGAATCAAATCATTATTGACGACGGCAATGCCCCGAAAGATGAAGACCCCCAGCCCGCCAGCTCCGATGGCGGCGGCGATCGTCGCAATCCCCACGGCGATCACGGTGGCCACCCGCACTCCGGCCAAAATTACCCCGGCGGCCAGGGGCAATTCCACCCGCGAGAGGAGTTGCCAATCCGTCATGCCCATGCCGCGTCCGGCCTCCCGCACTGCCGGGTCCACATTGATAATTCCGGTGTAAGTGTTACGGATGATGGGCAAAAAGGAGTACAGCGTCAGCGCAATTACCGCAGGGACCGAGCCAATCCCCACCAGGGGAATGAGTAACCCAAACATCGCCAGACTGGGAATCGTTTGCAAAATGTTGGCGATCGCTAAAATCGGTTGCCGTAGTCGTTGTTGCCGAGTGATCAGAATGCCCAGCGGCAGGCTGATGAGAATGGCAACGGCGATCGCAATGCCAACGAGCAGTAAATGTTCACCCGTTCGCTGTACGATCTCTGCCCCGTATTTCACTAAAAAGAAATTGTCCATCAAGTTTTCTGCCCTCCCATGTCCGATTCTCGCTCCTCGATGCCCAACTCCCTACTTCGTCACCGCCTCAAAGGATTCTGAACCGAGGGGACTGGGAATCCACCCGGCGATCGCCTTGCGTTGGGCCAGCAAGGGTTGGGAATGCACGATCGGCATCCGCAGCACCTCTTTATACAGAATCTCGTCTACTTCGGCGTAGATTTTGGCCCGACTGGCCTGATCTTGGGTAGCGCGTCCTTGATCCAGCAATTGGAACACGCGATCGTTCTGCCAGTTGCCGATATCATCCGTGGAACCGGGACCATAAAGGGAATAGTAGAAACTATCGGGGTCGCCATAGTCCCCGGTCCAGCCCAGCATAAAGGCTTGATACCCAGGCTGTTTGCGGCGATCGGCGAGATAGGCGGCCCAATCTTTAGTATTTAGTTTGACGCGAATGCCAATGGCGCTCAGATCTGCCGCGAAGGCTTCGGCGATCGGTTTAGGGGTGGGGAAGTAGGGGCGGGAGACGGGCATATACATCAATTCCAGATCAAACCCATTGGCATAGCCCGCAGCGGCCAATAGTTGTTTGGCCTTGGGAGGATCAAAGGGGTAGGGTTGCAACTGGCTGGAGTTGGCCCAACTGAGGGCATCGGGTAAAAGGTGGGGGCTGTGTTGGGCTAAGTCGCCCCAGAAGGCTTTGACAATGGCGGGACGGTTGATGGCATAGGCGATCGCTTGCCGCACACGCACATCTGCCAATGGTTTGTAGCCTGGATTCAAGGCTAAATAGCCCACATTAAACGACGGACGGGCCACGGCTTGTAAATTGGCATCGTTGTCCAGTTCTTTTTTTTGGTCGGGGGCCAGGTCAACGGTGAAATCCACCTGTCCGGCTCGCACTTGCGCCAACCGCGCCGCCGGATCTTGAATAAACCGCACCACCACCTGATTTTGTTTGGGTAAACCTGATTCCCAATAATTGGGGTTCTTTTCCAGCACAATGCGATCGCCCGTCCGCCATTCTTTAAACGTGTAAGCTCCGGTGCCCACCGCCAGCGATCCGGGTGTGCCATACTTGGCGCCTGCGGTTTGGATGGCGGTAGGGCTGGCCATGCCAAAGAAACCAGAGGCGATCGCGCTGGGGAACGCGGCAAAGGGTTGCTTCAAGCCAAATTGAATCGTGTCAGGCGCAACCACGGTGACAGATTGCAGAAGGGAGGCGGGTTCATCTTTAAAGCCACCAAAAATCTGCTGCCAGATTTCGTAATTTTTGCCCGCATTGCGATCGCCATTGGGATGATTTTTGTCCCACCAGCGCTCCACGTTAAATTTCACGGCGGCGGCGTTAAAGTCCGTTCCATCCTGAAATTTCACACCTTGGCGGAGCTTAAAGGTCCAGGTTTTGCCATCTGGGGTAGAGGTCCATTGGGTAGCCAAGGCGGGTTGTAACTCGCTCGTCCCCGGCTTAAACTCCATCAGGCGATTGTAAATCTGTTGTTGCACATAGATCGAATTGCCATCGGTGATGTTGCCAGGTTCCAGGTTAACGGGTTGCCCACCCGACCCAAACACCAACGCACCTGTGGGAGCGGGTGGGGTGGGTGTTCCCGTGGTTGGAGACTGGGGCCGATTGAGGGCGCAATTGGTCAGGGCGATCGCGATCGTGATCACGCATCCTAGCCAAACTGCACGCCACGCATCCCGTCGTCCCATTCGTTTCATCAACATATCCTGCCTCAATCTCGTGCAACTATCCTTCACTTTACTGCTGACCTCACCCACTCGCATCGCCACCCAACCGCACAAAGAGAAAAATTCTACCCGGCAAACAGAACGATTTTGCATGAAGCAACGATGCGTATTCCAGGCGATCGCAAGAACTGACAGGCAATTTTCAGACCAGCTTGCACCTTGAGCGCAGTCGAAGGGTGCAAGCTGGTTGAACGCAGTCGCAGCCAGCGGGTAATTTGATTGTGAGCCAGCTCCCAGGTCAAGGCCGAGCCGGGCAATTCTTTCTTCCGTTGGATGGGTTTTCAGCGCATTTTAGTTATTCTGTTAGCGAAAATTGTTTTCCAACGAGTTGCTGTGAATAACGATCCCCTCTGGTTCAAAACCGCCATCATCTACGAAGTCCCTGTGCGGGCTTTTGCCGATAGTAATGGAGACGGCATTGGCGATTTTCGCGGCCTCACCGAAAAGTTGGATTACTTGCAGGAGTTGGGCGTTACAGCACTCTGGTTGCTGCCCTTCTTCCCTTCACCGCTACGAGATGATGGTTACGACATTGCCGATTACACCAGCGTTAATTCCATCTACGGTACCATCAATGACTTTAAAGCATTCCTGGAGGCGGCGCACCAGCGGGATATTCGAGTCATTATTGAGCTAATTGTCAATCACACTTCTGATCAGCATCCCTGGTTTCAGCGATCGCGGCGGGCAGCTCCGGGCACTCCCGAACGCGATTTTTACGTCTGGAGTGACACCCCGCAGAAATACCAGGAAGCACGCATTATCTTTCAAGATTTTGAAACCTCCAACTGGACCTGGGACCCCATCGCTAAAGCTTACTTCTGGCATCGGTTTTACAGCCATCAACCCGATTTGAATTATGACCATCCTGCCGTTCAGCAAGCGGTGTTTGAGGTGCTGGATTTTTGGTTGCAGATGGGGGTAGATGGCTTGCGGATGGATGCCGTCCCTTACCTGTACGAACGGGAGGGCACCAATTGCGAAAACCTGCCGGAAACTCACGAGTTTCTAAAAGCACTGCGCCGTCATGTGGATGAGCATTTCCCGAATCGGATGTTGCTGGCGGAGGCCAACCAGTGGCCGGAAGATGCCGCCGCGTATTATGGCGATGGCGATGAGTGCCACATGAATTTCCACTTTCCGTTGATGCCCCGCCTATTTATGGCGCTGCGGATGGAAGATACCTTTCCGATTACCGACATTTTGCAGCAAACGCCCACGATCCCCGATAACTGTCAGTGGGGGCTATTTCTCCGTAACCATGATGAGTTGACCTTAGAAATGGTGACGGATGAAGACCGGGATTATATGTACCGGGTTTATGCTCAAGATCCTGAAATGCGGGTGAATTTGGGCATTCGCAGACGGTTAGCCCCCCTGCTGGGGAACGATCGCCGCCAGATTGAGTTACTCAACAGTTTGTTATTGTCTCTGCCGGGAACGCCCGTTCTCTATTATGGAGACGAAATTGGCATGGGAGATAACGTGTATGTGGGCGATCGCAATGGGGTGCGAACTCCCATGCAGTGGAGTGGCGATCGCAATGCGGGTTTCAGTCGAGCGAATCCGCATCGGCTTTATTTACCGTTGATCTCCGATTCCGAATATCACTACACCACTGTAAATGTGGAAACACAACGAGCGAACTCAAACTCGTTGTTGAACTCGATGAAACGGTTGATTGCGACTCGCAAACGATTTGAAGCGTTAGGGAAAGGAGACTTTCAACTTCTACATCCTGACAATCGCAAAGTCATTGCCTATACACGCAATTATGGCGATGAAAAAGTTTTGATTGTTGCGAATTTGTCGCGTTTTGTGCAAACCGTTGAACTAGATCTGGCTGGGTTTGAAGGGCGCGTCCCCGTCGAGATTTTTGGGCGATCGCAGTTTCCCGCCATCAGCCAATCTCCCTACTTCTTGAGTTTGGGCGCGTATGCTTTTTACTGGTTTACGCTGAAACCTCAAACCAATGCGGTGCCGATTCATCCTTATGCCGATATTCCCACGATTATCATGGGGCGATCGGCGCAAATGGTGCAGCAGTTACAGGCGGGTGGTGTACTGAATCGCGCCGATCTCAAGACCCAACTGGAAACCCACCTGCCCGACTATTTGTTACGGTATCGCTGGTTTGAGGGGAGAACGCGCACTGTGCAGGCGGCGCAAATTACCGAAGCGATCGCCATTCCCTACAAAGATCGGGTGGCCGAACTGATCTGGTTGCGAGTTGATTATACCCAGGGAAACCCACAAACCTATTTGTTGTATTTGGGCTATGCGGCGGGGGAGTTTGCCCGTCATCTGCTGAATGATATGCCGCAGGCGATCGTCGCCCGCCTGCAAGCCACAGACACCACCGACCCGGCGGTACTGTTTGATGAGGTGGTGTATGCGGACTCTGCCTATACCGATAAACAGTTCTTCCGCGCGTTGTTGGGTGCGATCGCCCAAAATTACCGATTTCCGGGCCAATCGGGTGACTTGGCAACAACCGCGACCGAGTTATTCCAATCCTTGGGCGGGGGCACGTTATCGGTGGAGCCAACTCCACTGAAAGGGGAACATCACAATACATCCGTGATTTTCTGTGACAACACCACAACAAACGCGGCCCCCCATTTGATTCTGAAGCTGTTTCGCAATGCCGAAGCCGGAATCAACCCCGATTTGGAGGTGCGCCGCTTTTTAGATGAACAACAACAGTTTGCCAACATCACCTCGATCGCGGGTTGGTTGGAATATCGGGATATGTCTGGCAGTAGCACCACGATTGGCATTTTGCAGGAGTATATTCCCGACGTTCGCAACACCTGGGATTACACCCTCGATAGCCTGCGCGATTATCTGGACTATGTCACGGTGCAGCAAGCCCATCTGACGGAGGTTCCCGTTGGAGTCATTCCTTTACTGGAGCAGCAAGCTCAGGACATTCCCAGTTTGGCGCGAGAAGCGTTCGGGGCTTACCTGGCCAATGTGCAAGTGTTGGGAGAACGGACCGCAGAACTTCATGTGGCGCTAGCAGCCAGTTTCGATCATCCCGATTTCGCACCAGAGCCGTTTACCTCGTTGTATCAGCGATCGCTGTACCAGTACACCCGCAATCTAGTGGGCCAGGTATTTTTACAACTGAAGCAGCAATTGCGACTATTGCCACTGGAGGCCCAACCGCTGGCCCACACGGTTCTGGCGCAACAGGAGCATTACCTGGAACGATTCAAGTGCATCCTGGACCAGAAAATTTCAGCGATGCGAACTCGGTATCATGGTGATTACCATTTGGGGCAGGTGCTTTATACGGGCAAAGATTTTTACATGATTGACTTTGAAGGAGAATCGGCCCGGCCTGTGAGCGATCGCCGGATCAAGCGATCGCCCCTGCGGGATGTGTCCAGTATGCTGCAATCCTTTCACTATGCGGCCCACTATGCCTTGAAAAACGAAGTAGAGAGTGGCATTATTCATCCTGAGCAAATTGGCCGGATGCAGCAATGGGTAGAATTTTGGGAACAGTGGGTCGGGGCCGCATTTGTGAATGCTTACCTGGCTGTGGCTCAACAAGATTCCTTCCTGCCCACTACCCATCAAGAATTGCAGGTGTTGTTTGATCATTACTTGCTCGAAAAAGCGATCGCTGACCTGGGGTATGCCCTCAGTCAAGACTCCGACAACATCGAAATTCCCCTCAAGCGCGTATTACAACTGGGGACAACCAGTTGTAAGTGACCGCCAGATCGGGCATTGGTGTTGACCGACTGACATTTTGGGCAACACCTCAAGCTAGTTCCTCCGCGTCCCCTTCCTCGGTTTTCGGCGTTGCTGAATGCAAGGATGATTTGCCCTCATCCCCAACCCTTCTCCCCCAGGAGAAGGGAGCTAGAAATCTTGTTCCCTCGCCCGTTGGGAGAGGGCGAGGGTGAGGGCGAATGCTGATATTCATACCTCAATTCAGCAACGCCCGGTTTTCCCCCTTGGTGATTTTGGGCGGGCGGTGATGTTGCCCAAAGCGGACCGATGGGGTCCTCAAGCCGCTGGGGCGACCGTGAGTTGCATTTCCAATTCCAGGGTTTGGTTGGGTTGGAGGTGGAGGAGATGGTTGCCTGTATTCATCGCATTGCGGGGAGCTGTCCAGGGTTCCAGACAATAAAAATCTTTGCCCTTGACCGTCCAGAAGACGATGGTGGAGAATTCGGGGCTGAAGGTCAGGGTGAGACGCTGCGATCGCCCTGCATCGGTCACGCTGGCCACAGGGCTGGAGATTTCCGTAAACGCGGCATCAATTTCATCCACACCGAAATCGAACCCCCCAGCATAAGCCTGCACTGACTTTGAGACATTATCGTCGTACTGGTTAGCAGGAATCTGAAGCTGTAATTTTGCTTTATCTTCTATAGCAAAGTAAGGATGGAATCCGGCGGAGAAGGGCATAGGTTCACTAGAACGGTTGGTGTAGCGTTGATGCAGCGTCAGCGCATGGGCCGTCAGGATGTAGGTAAATGCCAGTTCAAAATCGAAGGGATACCCGACGCGAGTCTGCTCCGTACTGGTTAAACCAACGGTTAACCGGGCGCTGTCTGCGGCCACCTGTTGATCCAACACGGCCCAGGGCAACTCACGGGCAAAACCATGTTGTTTCAAGGTGTAGGATTGCCCGTTGTGCGTGTAGGTGTTGTCTGGCAAATTGCCACAGATGGGAAACAGGATCGGATTGCCACCCCGCACAGACAAAGCCGGATCTTTAAACCGCTCCGTATCCAGATAAAACATCTCCTGCCCGTTGACTTGCCAGCTTGTGGCAATGCCGCCGCGCTCTGGTACCACTTCTAAGCGAGTTTGCTGGCTCCCGTCAGATAACACATAGGTCTGGTACTGGCGAGACTCAAGGGCGATCGCGAACATACATTTCTCCTCACCACATCATGGGACCTGCTAATGCTACCTGAAGCGGGGCTTCGGCTTCAGCTTCGGGGGGCACATTGGGCTGAACTTTGAAGCTAATACTGGCCGCTTTACCCGGCAGACTGCCTTGCGTATCCGGCGGTGCAGGGGCCTGGTCGAAGTGGAGGGGGGTATTGGCGGGTGAATTGGTGAAGGAATTACCAGGTTGAGAGAAATTGGGTAACTGCGGGCTGGGGGCTGCGGTAGAACGGGGGCGATCGGGATTCATCTCTGCTGCGCCAGGTGCCGTTGTCCCATCGTCAGGACTGGGAGGAGAGGGCATCACCGCATCCGGATTCATTGGGTCGATTGTGGGCACCGGTTCCGGACCGGGAACGGGAGTACCGCCATATCCGGGCAGGAGATCGAGATTGTTGGGGTCGGGGATGGAGGGGGTGTCGGTGCCGCCGTCCAGGGGTTGAGTGGAGGGGATCGCATCGGGAGCCGCCGGGGTGTCCTCGCCTTTGGTGCCAGCCGGGGGCGCGTCGATCGCGGCGGGTGCGGGGGCCGCCTCTGGGTCTGTCAGGGGCGGAGCCATCGGTGGACCCGCCGGATCATGGGAGGGGAGGCTGGGGGCCACTGGCGTTGTGGGAGTCGCTGGATCCGTGGGAACCGTAGTTCCTGCCGGAGTCATGGTGGGGGTACGGGCATCCAACACGACCGAGGTGGGCATGGGTTGTTTGAATTCGGTGGAGATCTGCGTCAGATGGTTCAAAATGTCTCTAGCGCGATCGCCTTGAGCGACCTGAGGCTGGTAGTTCTTCACCTCAATTGGCAAAAAGTCTACCTTCATTTGCTTGTCTTTCAGAGCCACCTTCAACACGGCGGTGTCGTAGTCGGTGCGGGAGTTTCCACCAAAAATGAAATTCCCCAGGGAATAAGCGATCGCCCGTCCTTTGTAAATTTCTGCCCCTTGCAAGACGTGGGGGTGATGCCCAACCACCAGATCGGCCCCCTGATCCACCGTGAAGTGGGCCAAAGTGCGTTGCCAATCGGCAGGAAAATCAGCCAATTCCTGGCCCCAGTGGTAGTTCACCACGACCCAATCGACTTGATCCCGAATCGCCCGAATATCTTCCGCAATGCGGTCTTCCCGAATATTATTGACTCCTGGTTGATTCACGTCTGCGCCATATTCCTCGCCCCAATAACCCAGAAATGCAATCCGTTGCCCCTTCACATCCACAATCTGAGGTTGGCGGGCCTGGTTGATGTCCTTGCCGGCCCCGACGTACTCAATGCCGGCAGCTTCCAGGGTCCTCAGAGTTTCTTTCAAACCTTCTGCGTCGTAGTCCATCGTGTGATTGTTCGCTAAGGTGACAATATCGACTCCGCCCGACTTCAACACTTCCACCGATTCGGGGTCCGCTTTGAAATTAAATTGTTTTCCGGGTATCGGTAATGTGGCCCGCGTCAGGGGATTTTCCAGATTTACCATCGCTAAATCGGCCTGTTTATATTCCGGCAGGTTGGCAAAGGCTCTGGCATAATTGGTGCCCATGACATCCTTAAAGTTTTCCGCCAGGGTGACATCGCCCGAAAAGACCAGGTTGACATGGGGATCTTGAGGATTGGCTACTTCGTTGTGCTTGACCACAGCCACCGTGCCCAGAGCCGTTCGCACTGTATCAGGTCGGGTGGGGAGAGTGCTGGCAGTATTTTTGGCCTGGGAAGAGGCATTGGCTTCCGTTTGCCCAACCGGGGCGCGGGTATAACCGAATACGCCACCCACGACCACCGCTGCTACGGCAGGCCCACCCACCAACAGGGCACGGGCGGTTCTCAGGCGGGTTTTGCGGCGGGAGGTTTGGCGAATCCGCGATCGCAGTTGCGTCGTGGTGGTCTTTTTCCGCCGACTGGCCGGCGTGATAATGCGAACGGATCGCCGCCACACCAAGCGTTGCGGTTGGTCCATAAACCGAGCCGCAATATTCACTCCACTAATCAAGGGTGAGTTGAGCTTCCAGAGGCGATGACAAATCAGCCGTACCAATTGCTCCTGCCACTGTTGGGGCGGATTGGCCGGATCAAGCTCGAAGTCAAACTCGACTAATAATTTTAGCGAACCAGGCCGCTTTGACCCCACTCGTGCCCGGATGCCATAGGGCACGAGTGCCTGATTTAACCAGGCCGCGATCGCTCGTAAATTGCCCCGTTGGGCCAGTTCAAACAGGGATGTATAGTGCAGACTACCGGACTGAACCATACCGACGTTATCCTCACCGCTCACCAACTAATCAATGGATGCTGATTTGTCCAATTGGGTTGACGGACTCTTCTCGAAGACGGGCTAAACATTTGAACTATTTTAACCATACTCGCAGGGGGCCAAGTCAAACACAATCTCCAGCGACAAAATCACCATCTATTAATACTCGAATTTTTTGGTTTAAACCAATATTTTCTAAAGATGCTGGATTGAGGTATGAATATCAGCATTTGCCCTCTCCCTCGCCCGTTGGGAAAGGGCGAGGGAACAAGATTTCTAGCTCCCTCCTCCTGGGGGCTACTGTGTACACAGATCTCGACTTAACCCAAAGTCTCTACCGGGGGACTTCCCCCCGCTCCCCCGCTTTGTGGGGTCCTCACTCCCCCACGCCCCCCGAACAAGAGTTTGAGTTTTACGCACTTGCCTGGGTTTGGGACGGAGTTGCGGCAACCTTGGTCCCAATCGGGGCATCACCCAACAACGGCTCCATCCCAGCACCATTGCATCGCCCCAGTCGTGCCCTCTGGAGGGGGTGTGGGGGACGCAGCCGTCCTCCACGTCGGGGGGTTGGGGGGGGCAACCCTCCAAGGAAAGGATATTGGCTTCTACCCAGGTTTAGAGCGACGGCCAAACTTGTG
>JANRIS010000033.1:0-10476 GCA_033764685.1 Leptolyngbyaceae cyanobacterium bins.349 | reverse complement strand
CACCAACCCCGCTGTTCAAACCATCCTTGACCGCTACCAATACATCTGGGATATTGCCATCCCATCGACGGCAGAGCTACACACCCTGTTCGCTGAACTAGGTACGGTGACACCTATCACCTGGAAACGATTCCCCAAAGCATTCACCGTGACGATGCCTGATCGCGTCCTGACGTTCCGAGACCGGGAACAGGCATGGGACTGGTATCTATTGGGCAACGATTTAGCACTGGTGAAGGATGTGGCAACGACGCTGTTTATCCAGTCGCTACGGTAACAGCTTTGGATATGTGGATATTGAAGACTTAGTGCCATATTCCCCACCCAGTTATTCAATGCTTGACTAGCCAGTCTCTCTGTTACGTGTAGCGTCTAAATATTTCAGGAAGTTGGTAAACATGACTTGCCGAAAAAGTTCTCCGAATGAGGAATCATCACTGAGCTTCTGGTAAATCTCAAAATTGGTGTCGATCATATCCTCCAGAATCTCTTTGAAATAGGTCTCAAATGCCAGCTTACGAGTTTCCTCAGAAGGATTGATGGTTGGGTCAAGGGCACGGGCAAGCCCTTCGCTTCTTGCCAATCTACGGTTCATGTCATCGGCAAAGAAACTGAGCTTATCTTTCGCTGACCAATCGCCCGGATCAAAGTGTTCGTTAATGTAAGTCAAGATTTCAGAGAGCGGCGCAAGATTCTCAACGGTTGGTCTGCCTGTGCCCAAACCAGAAAGCGGAACTAACTCACCGTCTTCTGTCAGTAAGCGGATTTGCCCTGCACTGGTTTGCTGGATGCGGTAGGAGTCCATATTGATGTGATCGGTCAGGTCAGTAGGAAGACGATCGCGATCAATAGGCAGTTTCTTCAAGAGCCATCGAGCAAACTGGTAGAACTTTTCTAGCTCGGCATCGGTGAAGGTAATGATGTGGACTAGGAAGGCATAGGTGCGAATGTAGTCTCCCAGGCGTTTGCGAATAGCGGCTTTATTCTCTGGGGTTTGTTGCTGATAGTTATTCTCAACAATGGGGTTTAGGATGGGGTGTAGCTTTGCCTGATTAGGATTGGGGTTTGCCTTGGTAGGGAAATAGGCACGGGCAAAGGTCTCTACTTCAGGGGCAGTAAAGAGGTGAAACCCTTCTAGAGTGCGTTTCAAGTCATAAAGTTTGTTGGGGTCGGTGGCTTCAGACAGGATCGTTGCCTGGTAGTAGGGCTGGAATGCCGCCTGGATCTCATCGGCTTCATTAGCAAAATCCAACACAAACACTTTTTCCTTGCTGGGATAAATCCGGTTGAGACGGGAAAGGGTCTGGACGGCTTCTACCCCTCCCAGTCGCTTATCCACATACATAGTTTGGAGTAGAGGTTGATTGAAGCCAGTTTGAAACTTACGGGCAACGATCAGGAAGCGGTAGTCCTGTTGGCGGAAGATTTCAACGGTTTGGCTATCGGGATGTCCGTTCAGCTTGGACTCTGTGTAGGGATCTGGTAGGGGAGTGTCTGGATCGACCACACCACCAGTAAAGGCAACCAGTGCTCTGTAGGGGTAACCCTTTTCCTTCAGATAACGATCGCAGGCGAATTTATATCGCACAGCATGAAGGCGAGATCGGGTCACGATCATTGCCTTTGCCTGTCCATCAATCAGGTTGGCGATGTGCTGATGGAAGTGATCGACCATGATTTCAGTTTTGCTGGCGATCGCATGGTCATGGATGTCTGCATAGGACTTGAGAACGATTGCTGCCTTCCCCTTGTCGTAGTGGGGATCTTCGGTGACTTGCTTGATCAGATTGAAGTAGGTGGTATAGGTAGTGTAATCCTGCAAAACATCCAGAATAAAGCCTTCATCAATTGCCTGACGCATGGAGTAGAGACTGAAGGGCACAAAGTTCGGTTTCCCATCAGGGAGATCAACTCTAATTCCAAAGGTTTCCAGGGTTTTAGGTTTGGGCGTGGCAGTGAAGGCAAAGTAGCTAATGTGGGGCGATCGCCCTTTCTGTTGCTGTTGGGTGGTGACAACGGTGTTGATTTCATCCTCTGCATCGGGTTCTGGCTCACTCTCTGCCTGTGCTGCCGCTGCTAGGGGATCGGTGGCAAAGCGTCTCGATGCATCAATCACCTGATAGTCTCCGGTAGGTTCTGCGGCGATCGGTTGGTTGAATGAGAGCACTTTTTTCACTGCATCTTTGCCCTCACCACTTTGGGAGGAATGCGCCTCGTCAATGATCACGGCAAATTTACGACCCTTGAGGCTGGTCATTTTTTCTACGGCAAATTTGAAGGTTTGCAGGGTGGTGATGATCACATCGTCTCCCCGCTCCAATGCCTTGGCTAGCTCACTGGACTTATTGTTTTTGATGGCAGTCACTACCCCAGTCACCTGAACAAAGCCCCGAATAGTGCGTTGAAGTTGTTGATCCAGGTTTTTGCGATCGGTGATCACCAAAATAGAGTCGAATACCCGTCTCCAAGCGTTATCAGCCTGGAGATGCTTAAGGGAAGATAACCGTAGGGATAACCAGGCGATCGTTTCACTTTTGCCACTTCCGGCACTGTGCTGAATCAGGTAGCTGTGTCCGGTGCCAGAGGTTTGGGCATGGTTGACCAACCGCCGAACGGCATCCAACTGGTGATAACGGGGAAAGATGATCGCTTTTTTCCCGGTTTTGTTGCCCTTGTCGTCTTCGATGTCTCGGAGCTGCACAAAGTTGTTGAGGATGTCTAGCAGGCTATCCCGTTGCCAAATCTGCTCCCACAGGTAAGCGGTCTTAAAGCCGTTGGGGTTAGTGGGGTTGCCTGCGGCTTTGTCGTTGCCCTGGTTGAAGGGCAGGAAGCGGGTTTCATCTGCCTTTAAGTGCGTGGTCATGTAGACCAGATCCGTGTCTACGGCAAAGTGAGCCAGACAGCGACCAAACTTAAGGATCGGATCGTTAGGGTTGCGGGTCTTGCGATATTGCCAGATGGCATCTTCTACGGTCTGTCCAGTGAGAGGGTTTTTGAGTTCAGCAGTGAAGATGGGTAAGCCATTCAGCAACAGCACCAGATCCAGGCTTTTGTTGGTATCTTTGGGGCTGTAGTGAACCTGACGCATGATGCTCAGGATGTTGGCGTTGTAGAGCCGTTGATGATCAGGGTTGAGGGTGTCTTCTGGTTTGAAGTAGGCAAGCTCAAACTTACAGCCCAAGTCAATCACGCCTTTACGCAAAACATCCAGGGTTCCCCTCGTCTCAATTTCTTGAGCCAGGCGTTTGAGGAACCGCTCTTTGACCTGTGCCCCATGGTGTTGCTCTAGTTTTTTCCAGGTGGCAAGTTGGGTAGCATAGAGGAAATCAAACAGCATTTCAGGATCCAAGGCATTGACCGGATCGAAGTGCTGAGGTTGTCGTTGGGTATAACCGTGGGTGGTCAAATGCTGCTCAATTTGAGTTTCAACATTCTTTTCACTGGTATCCATGCTGACTACCGAATTTTGGTTTCTTCCTTACTAGAATGCCCTGTTTTCCCTAATTTCACCTAAAATGGCACGATAATTGAAGTCACAGTGCCAGAGTTGTCAGGGAATAATGACATCACTAGAGTTGCCCAGTCCAATGGATTTGAACACCCGTAAGGAGGAGTTTAGTTATGCCTATATTGGGGCGATCGCTGCTGTTGCTGGTTTAGTGATTGTACCTTCCAAAAGAGGAATGGATAATGCGGGGATTGATCTATCAGTAGAAGTTCCAGGAGAGTTGGAAAATCAGGCATTTCCTACGGTGAGACTTCAGGTGAAATGTACAGCAGATGATACAATTATTAATAATACCTCTGTTCGCTTCCCTTTGCCAGTTCGTAACTACAACCGTTTACGGAAAGCCAATTCTGCTACTCCTCTTTTATTGGTAGTTATGCTGGTGCCGGACAATCTAGAAACATGGTTGGAGGTGAAAGCAACATTACCCTTGCCAGAGGTTTTAACACAATTAAGGCGATGTGCCTATTGGCGATCGCTGAAAGGAATGCCAGAAACCGCTAATGCCCATATTCAAACTGTCGAGATACCCCGCACCAATCTTTTAACCCCTGAATCGTTGTTAGAACTGATGAGCAAGGTTGCGAAAGGAGAAGATCTATGAAATCGCTAACCCATGATATACAAATGTTTAATGCGATTCGGCTACATAGTGCTACCCAGTATCTTCAGCAACAGGGATGGCAGGAAAAACGACGGATTGGAGATACAGCAATTGTCTGGAATCGTTTCATTGAAGAAAATAAACAGGTTGAAATCCTATTACCGCAGCGGGAAGATCTAGATGACTATGCATTTCTAATGCAAAGAGCTTTTGGCGTATTAGAGCGATTAGAGGAGCGTCCTCAAGCTGAGATTTTCAATGATTTGGTGGATGTGAGAGCGATCGCCGCTGACAAACACCGTGAAATCCTAAACCTGCATTTTCACTTTGAATCAGAGAATAGCCCAACCTCAGCAATGGAGGCATCGGCAAAGCATTTAGGCGCGATTTTGGAATCGCTGCAAGCGCTGTTTGACTCGATCGGACAAGTGAAAGCGGGTAGACCAACCCCCTATGGCAAAGTTGCCAAGGACATCACCGATCAAACTCGGTTATCCGTGTTGGGCACCTTCAAAGGGTCGTTTGGGATACGGCTAGCCTTAGCACCTCAACCACAAGCAAAACAGCTAGAACTTCCCAATCAACTTACCTCTGAGCCATTGGGCGAACTGGTGGCACAGGAATTTTTGGAGATTCTGAACCAGACTCATGAGCAACGGTTAGAGCAGTTGAGCGATCGCCTGATCAACCTGCAACGTCGCACCGCTTCTAACTATCGCAAGTTTCTACTCTCGTTACTGGATGCCAGCACTGATCTAAAGGTGGATTGGGGGTCACTCAACGCGAATCGGGGCGGAACAGCGGCGGTTACGTCAGCAGATGCGATCGCCACGGTGGAAGCGATTAAGAAAATCGAAGCGGATGCACCCCAAGAGTATCAACTTGAAAAAGTAGAGCTTTTGACAGCCAGCAAGAGCAATAAAACCTTTGAAATTCGCAATATGGAAGATGATTCTTCCCTGTCGGGAAAAATTTCGGATGAAGTGATTCATTCTGGAGAGGTTGAGCTAACCATTGGCAAGCTCTACAACGCAACGGTGAGAGAACGAATTTCGGTGTCTCCGATTACTGGAGAAGGAAAGATCGAGCGAACTCTGATTGCCATTCATCCCTGGAATTCAGACCAACGTGAACGAATCAGTTAGGTATCCCAATCTCTGACATCAATTTTACCTGTGACGCCATCGGAGATCAGCGCGGTGCGGTATTCTTCCAGTTTGGCGATCTGGTCTTTCACGTTGGCGATCGCCTCATCAATCCTGGCTGTTTCAGTATCGAGATAATCAGCTATTACAGTTTGTTCGTTTTCATCAGGACAAACCACTATAAAACCTTGAATTTGTCCAACGTTAATTCGTGTAATTGTTGAGCCCACCCGGAGCGAATCAAGCTGGCTCAAAATGATTGGGCTGTTCAGAAGGTATGTCAGAAAAAGCTGATTCTTTTGTTGTGATGTAATTAGACAAACATCTTGCCCCATGCAAAAAGGTTGATCGGTATCAACATAAGCAGCAGAACCAACAGAAGCATTCCGACTGTAGATGATATCACCTTTCTTCGGTAGCCTATCTCCGTCTGAGAGATCAAGAAATTCCTGATATGAAGTTAGTCTTGTACTTTCTAAACTTAATCTTCCGGGTTTGACTTCAGTTGTACTAACAATAGGAATCCCTTCTCTAAAGTATTCTGCTGTTCGATGCTTGCAATCGACTACTTTCCAGAAATATTTCAGTCTCCCGATTTCCCAATGTTGAGGAATTTCGCCAAGCCACTCAACACCAGAATCCTTCATGGGAACGGAGGGATCGAGTCCTTTGGTGACGGCATGACTGATGACAGTGGTGCGTTCTTCTTCCAGCAGGGCGATGAGTTGCTGTTGCTGGTCGATGATCTGGTCAATTTCAGCGGTTGCCTGGTCGAGGAAATGGGCGATCGATTTTTGTTCTTCTAATGGAGGTAAGGGCACAACAAGATCACAAACTTGTTCAGCATTAACGCGAGGCATCTTTGTGCCATAAGTTAGCGAATTAACCAAATCAATAAAACCATCAGCAAGCAATTGATAACAAAGAAATTTCCCGTATGAATTATGAGAGGGCTTTAAAATTAGTAATTCTGTCGTACATACTCCCGAAAAATTTGGATATGCGACTTTCGCAAGATAAGGACGTAATTTTCCAAAAAGTAAATCACCTTTTTGAAATAAGCTAACTGTACTTTCAACCTCTTCAACTGGATTTTCTAATAAAAGACGACCAGTTTTCGACTCGATATTTTCTAGACCTACATAAGGCAGATTCTCTGGTTTATCTGAAAATTTTACATTAGAATTTCCAACAATATGCTTAAGTCTCTTAAACTTCCAATGACTAGGAATTTTGATAATCCAGCCAATATCTAAATCTTTATACTTAGGATACGTCGGAAACTCTTGAAAAAACTTTTGCGCCACTTCAACGGTGGTCATCGCTCATCCTCCTGCCAATCTTCTATCTGTAGCCCTGCCACGCGGCTGAACTCACTCGTGTTGTGAGTTACGAGTATCAGGTTATTTGCCAGGGCGATGGCGGCAATCTGCAAATCATAGGCACCAATCGGAGTGCCTAACGTCGCCAGTTGAGCGCGAATCCGCCCAGCTACTCTGGCGGCATCATCATCAAACGGCAGAGAAACAAACTGATTCAGGAATGCTTCTTGTAGCATCAATGTCCGTTCGGGGTTACGAGTTCTCATCGCCCCGTAAAATAGCTCTGCTCTGACCACTGAACAAATCGCCATATCCTCTGGTTCTAAAGCCTCTAACTGTTGGCGCACACTCGATTCAGGTTGATTCAAATAGACAATGCAAGCATTACTATCCAGCAAATAGATCACTTCAGTGGCTCCCTCACTTCATAGTCGCCTTGGGGTGCCCTTTCGATCGGATCATCAACTAAACACCCTGCTGTACGTTCAAAAAAACCGAGTGGCCAGCCTCGTTCCTCTGGCGTTTTTTTCCTGGAATCAGATGTTAAGGGCTGATAAATCACCATGACCTCAAACTCCTGGTCGGCTGAACCCACGGGGATATCTAAATGTAAGATTCCGTCTGTTCCTACCCGCGATCGTACGTTTACGCTTTGCATCACCAAACCTCCGTTAATATCCACTGTTATGATAATTCTTCTCCATCGGGATCTTCGAGCAAAGTGTCGAGCGATCGGGCAACGGTGGTGAGGCGATCACTAATGGCAACGGAGCAATCTAAAACGATGCGGCTCAATAGCGTCGTCCCTCCTCGCGCATTTCTCGGATTGAGGTTCCCTGCAACGATGTGTTTTGGCGAATCTGTCTAAAGCCCTCAATCACAGTCGATAGGTCTCTTCTGTCGGTTGCTGGCTCGATCGGTTTGCCCAGCTTGCGGGCATGGTCTTCCATTTGCTTTCGCATCAGGGCAATCTTGCGTTCCCTAATGTCTGCCTCAGTCAACTTCGGTTTTGCCGTGGCAGCCTGTTCTAAGATGGCGGTTGTGCCTCCTGTCCCATTGCTCCAAAGATAGCAATTAACTGATGTTGCAGGGTTCTGATCTCGGCGGCAATTTCTGCACGAGGGCGCAAGGGCTGATACTGGTAAAAATGGCGGTTGAAGTTGATCTCATAGCCCACCTTGCCCACCTGCCCATCCTTCTCATCCCGCACCGTTTCATTGATCCAGGCATCCGGGACATGGGGTTTCACTTCCCGCTCAAAGTAATCCTGTATATCCTGCTTCAACGGCACATTCTCTGTATCCCGTAAGTCTGGATCGGCTTCCGGGTTGCCCTGAGCATCCACACAAATTTCAGCCGTCTCATCCTTCTCTGACAACGCTGCCAGAATCGCTTTTTTCACGGGTGCTGCCAGCTTCAACCCGGCTTTTTTAAGCGCTCTATCCAACACCGTCTCAAATGCCTGCCGATCCTGGTAGAGCGGTTTAGGATCTAGTTGGCTTAGCAACTGCCGGATCGCCTCCTGGTGCTGCTTCCCAGCTTCGCTCTCCGCGTCTCCCGTAGCGCCCTTCTTCTTACTGGTTGCCAGGTTCACAAAAGCAGATTGCTCCTGCAACCGGGCAATCCGTTCCGCCGATGCCTGAAAGTTCAGCCGTAACGGGCGTTCCACTGTGATCTTGCGATAGCCAAAATCATTGGTGTCAAATACCTTGGCAAACTGCCCTTCGATAAACTCAAACGCCAGATGATCCAGCTTATCGATATGCTCATCCCCTAGCTCATTTCGCTTATCGCCCAAACTCTTTCGCATTTTGCGGGCAAAATACTCGATTTCCTTTTCCTTGCTCCGTTCCTTCACCTTATAGGTTGCGGCTCCATTCACCAGCAACACTTGATCTTCCCGGTGGGCTGGCTTGCGGTTACTCAGCACCCAAATGTAGGTCGTGATGCCCGTGTTGTAGAACAGTTGACCGGGCAACGCCACGATCGTTTCTAGCCAGTCATTCTCCAGAATCCAGCGGCGGATCTCACTCTCCCCACTGCCCGCGTCCCCAGTAAACAGCGGTGAACCATTCATGACGATGGCGATCCGGCTTCCCCCTTCCTCCACGGGCTTCATCTTCGAGAGAAGATGCTGAAGGAACAACAGTTGCCCGTCATTCTTGCGGGGGGTGCCCGCTTCAAACCGTCCCCCCTGCTTGACATCCTTCTCAACCGCATCCTTGTCTTTGTTCCAGTCCTTCCCATAGGGAGGATTCACCAGCATGTAGTCAAAGCGGCGATCGGCATGACCATCATTCGTGAGCGAACTACCCGATTTGATGTTGTCTGCATCGGCATCATCCCCCTTGATCAGCATGTCTGACTTGCAGACGGCAAAGGTCTCGTCATTCACCTCTTGCCCAAACAGCCGAATATCCGCACTGGGGTTGATCTCGGTCAGGATGTATTTTTTAGCGATCGACAACATCCCCCCCGATCCGCAGGCACAGTCATAAATCGTGCGAATCACCCCTGGTTGCTTCAGTGCCTCCTCATCCCCTCGCAGCAACAACCGCACCATCAACCGGATTACCTCGCGGGGTGTAAAGTGTTCCCCCGGATTCTCGTTCATCTGTTCATTGAAGCGACGGATCAACTCCTCAAACAGCGTCCCCATCGCATGATTGTCGATCTGCTCTGGACTCAGATCCACCTCAGCAAACTTCTTCACCAGCAACGACAACAGGTTTTTAGAATCCAGAGTGTTGATCGTTGTTCGGAGGCTAAACTTATCCACCACTTCCCGCATGTTGTCTGAGAAGCCGTTGAGATAGGCGATCAGGTTCTTGCCAATATTCTTTTTATCCTCTAGCAGAACTGTAAAGTCATATTTGGAGGTGTTGTAAAACGACTTCCCCGCTGCCCGTCTAAGCTGACCGTCAAATTTCTCTAGCGGCTTCTGCCCTTGAGCAACGCGCTTCTTGTTCTCAGCCTCCAAAAACTCATACCGCTCCAACACCTTCGCCTTCGTCGGAGCTAGCACACAGTCCAGCCGCCGCAACACCGTAAATGGCAGAATCACATCCGGATACTTACCCCGCTTGAAGTCATCTCGCAGGATCTCATCTGCGATCTGCCAGATAAAATTTCCGGTTTCCTGGAAGTTCACCATCGTAAGGACAATCTGAGAGAACGATTAGAGCCTCTATCTTAGAGCCAACCCGATCTCAATGGTTATTTTGTCTCTCCACTTTTGACAAACGAACCCATAGAACCCGCATCCTGCCTAGCTTGCTTGATCGCTTCCAAGCGATCGATCGCCTCATATAAACTCTTGTTGATCCGCTGCTCATAGTCCAACAACCGAGCATAGTTAGCGCCGATCGCCGCCTGTTGCACTTGGGCTTCCTGCTTTTCCACGGTCAACCTATCCAACTGAGCCAATAATGCATCGATCGCTTGCACCCTAGCGTTCAGTGTTGTTCGCAACTCATCCAACCGAGTCACATAGTAAGAAATAGACTGGGCATTCAACTCCATCTCCAGAGACATCATCTCAGTGAGCAATGTCTGCCACATATGATCACGCGCCAGTCCAGCATTGAACTCTGCCTTACTCGGTAACAGTTGCAGCGGATACTTCTGATGTGCCTCTGCCAATGCTTCATGGAATCGCTTGCCCAGATCGATCGCATCCGGAGTCTTAGCCCAAGCCCTTACCCGTCGTTTAGACATTCAACATGGATACAGGCTTCTTTCATATTTCTCAAAGGATTTAGGGGTTCAAGCGGGCAGCGAGAATCGAACTCGCATCAACAGTTTGGAAGACTGTAGTTTTACCACTAAACTATGCCCGCATTTCATCAAGACCTTTTCTAGGTTAGCACGAATGGTGCGTACTTTATATCTTCTTGA
>JANRIS010000027.1:0-13652 GCA_033764685.1 Leptolyngbyaceae cyanobacterium bins.349 | reverse complement strand
GACCAAGAATCATCGTGCCTTTCCGACGGACGAGTCAGCGCTTAAAGTCGTCTACCTGGCGATCGCCAACATTGCTAAAAAGTGGACGATGCCCATCCGCGATTGGAAACCCGCTCTCAATCGCTTTGCCATTGAATTCGGTGATCGCTTTCCTGGCTAAACTGCGATCCTTGACACAAACTGCTTGACATACCCAAACTAATGTCTCAAATTTTTGAGACCTTGTCTAATTCACCTAGCTTTGATACAAATGAGGAGCTTAATGAGTAGTTGCGTATTATTTCAAAATCTAATTTTCATTCCTCTACTCCACTTTGTTTTGTGCGAATAGCAGATCGTATAAGCTTCACCCGATAGGGGTCAGCATCTTTCCGCCACACCACACGATGCCCCTTTAATTCAGCACAATGCTCCTCCAGACATTTTTGCCAGCCACGATAGTCATAAATCAGCCGCAAATCATCCAACAAGCCCCATCCTTCCTCCTGTCGAGTTAGCTTTGCGAACTTCTCATAGAGCGGATAGTCGGCTGTCACCATTGAATCCTTTTGGTGCAGTAGGGGTGGGTTATCGTTGGAGTCGTAATCCCGATAATGGACGTGGAGATCTCGTAGATCAATCTCCATGTTTGTATGAAGGGCAGGATGGGGATCGGTGTCAAAATTTGGGTAGAACAGATAGGAAATCTTGGGCTTACGGAAGTGGAACTTGACGACATTGGCTTCCTGGGGACGACCAATCGTGCGAGAAGCGCAACCTTCATAGAGCCTCAGTAGCGGATCAAGTGCCTCGATCGCCGACACATGAACCCATAGTGAATTCGGGCGCTTCTGTCCGATCGCACTACTCTTGCAGCGTTCCTCGATGACCTCCAGGTTGCCCAAACTCATCAGCATCAAGTCTGCCGCAGCACAGGCTTGCTGGTAACCACCAAACAGGCTCTTGATGTCGTTCTGAACCACAGTTGTCAAATCCCGAAGCTTGGGACGACGACCAAAATGGCTTAACGCCAAATAAACCAGCAAGTCTTGACGACGGCGATCGCTAATCTCATCCCATTCTTGTGGATTCGTAGCTTGTAGGACGATCTGGAATGCCCGCCGAAGATTGCCAAATTCCGTACTGAGTGCTTCTGTCTCAGGCAGTTCCTCCAAGGTCGGCAATTGTCCCCGCTCCGTAAAGAATGCCATTAATGGAGTGAGCAGTTCCTTGTAGTCCTCAAACCGTTTATTTGCCAGTTGAACTTTAGGGACGGAGACACGCGATCGAAACCGAGAAGCCCGAAAACTCTGTGCCTGCGCCTCATCTCGAAAAACGAAGTAGATTCCTAGCGCCGCCGGAACCGCATCAACCCCAAGCACCTGGTCAATGTAAATCTTCAGTTCTTCCTGGTCATAGTATTTCTGGAAGGTGTTACGGCTCGTAATCACCCCATCTCCGTAGGCAATCTGGCTATTCCCCTGTGCGATGAGCACCTGGGCAGCGACAATTAGCACCTGCCCAGTTAGCTCCCATGCTTTAATCAACGCCTCACGCCGCTCTGCTTGGGACTCGATGACATTAATGACGTATCCCAGGTTGACCACATCCGCAGCGATTAAAGGAAAATCTGAACGGTAGTAGGGGTCCCAGCCAGCACTCTCGTAGCCCAGTTTACCCACCCGTTCCAAATCGCCGCCCTGCCCACAGCCGTAGTCAAAGAAGGTTGTGTTCTGGTTCAGCAGCCCTGCTTCTAATGCCAAACGTACAGGTTTAGAAAAGTCATTGCGGCTGATGGCTGCTTTGTGTCGATCAATTTTGACCTGTGTAGATTGGGCGTTGAGGAGCGCGGGCGAAGCCATCCCCAAAGGGGCGCGATGAATTAGGGTATGCCCTTGAAACGCAACCTTGAATTGAGCTAAACGTTCTTCCCAAGCCAGGCGCGTCCCGATCGCCCTTGGATTATCCAGTAACCCCAGAGCTTCTTCCTGTCGGGTCAGGGCAGCAAATTGCTGATAGTGGGGATAATCCGTTGTGATAAAGGTTTCTTTACGGTGAAGGATAAACGGATTGGTGGCATCATCGTACTCTCGAAACTGTGTCTCCCCAGTTTGCCAGTTTACTTGGGTACTCGATTGCAAAGCAGGATGGGGGGCAGAGTCAAAGTCTGGGTATCGTAGGTAGGAAATCGTCGGCTTCTCTAAACTGAATTTGACTAGGGTCACATCTTCTAAGGAGGAAGCCAACCGCCTCGCCTCATTTTCGTAGCGTTGTAACAGCGGATCTAAGGCGGGCAAAGCGGAAACGTGAACATACAAAGCGTCTGGCAACCGTTTACCAACTTTACTTCGTTGGCAAGCCTCAGCTAAAACAAACAGATCAGCAGAAGAACTTGGGGCTACTTCCATAATTGCTGAAACACGATCGCGTCGTTCTTTCGATTCTGGGGTACCGTAGTCACGGATCAAATAACGATAACATTTGTGATTTGACAGGTGACTAACTAGATCACTTGTTTTAATCTGGACTAGGGAAACTTGAAGAGGTTGGTATTGTGGCTGTTACTGCCTTACAGTCGTCTGAAAACCGTCAGTTTTTTGCGCGGCATGAAACCTTTCATCCCCGATTTGGGTGGTTGAAAAAGGGATTCGATCGCGCCTCTGCCGATCCAGGGATTTTCTTGCGAGAGGATGCACCTGTGCGGTTGGGGGTAGGAAAAAATATGGTGCGATCGCTGCGCTACTGGTGTCAGGCGTTTAAGCTGTTGGAGGAGGATTGTCCAACCCCCTTTGGTCAACAACTCCTGGGAGCAACGGGTTGGGACCCCTACCTCGAAGATCCGGCATCGCTATGGTTACTACATTGGAAACTGTTAGAGCCGAATCCTACCTGTTATGCCACGACCTGGAGTTTTGTCTTTAACGAGTTTCGTCCTGTGGAGTTTTCCACGGAGGAGCTATTTCAGCAATTGAGCCGCTATCGAGATCGCGTCGCTCCACGCATGGCAGAGTCTTCTTTGAAGAAGGACATCAGTTGCTTACTGCGAATGTATACCCAACAGCAAAGCCGCTCCAAGACAATCGGGGAGGATTCCCTCGATTGTCCCTTTGCCGAACTAGGGTTAATGTATGCCACCAGTAATTCCCAAACCTACGCCTTTCGCATGGGGTACAAGCCGACCCTACCTGCCGCGATCGTCCTCTACGCTTGCCTTCAGTACGCGAACCGAGTGCTGGAGGGGCAACAGCGGGTGCCACTGGGTAAATTGCTTTACGATCGCGACAGTCCAGGAGTCGTCTTTCGGTTGACCGAGAGTGCGTTGGATGCGGCGATCGAGGTTTACGCAGACGGGAAAAATCTGGGCATTAGTGATGCAGCGGGGAAACGGGAATTTTTCTGGCAGGGTGAGCCGGAGTCGCTGGCAAATGATATCTTGAACGAGTATTACCAGATCACGCCTGAGGTGGAACTGTGACGCAGACCCTTGATCACTACTTCAGTCTGCATCGTCGCTACCATCGCTCCATTAACTTAGAACGAGATTTTGACAAACCTGATGCCGTTGAGGGTTATATCTTAACTGCCCGTTCTGGCGAGGCGTTGCAACGGATCATTACCGCGATCGCCAATCCCAGAGCGCACCATGCCTGGACGATTACAGGCGCTTACGGCACCGGGAAATCCGCGTTTGCGTTGTTTCTCGCGGCGCTGTGTGCCCCGGTCAGTAGCGAGATTGCTCAGTCTGCCCGGTCAATTGCCCAACACACGTTACCAACAGACAGCCCTATCCTGAAGTCACTATCGACCCATGTACCCGATGCAGGGCTGCTCCGAGCAGTGGTGGCTGGACAACGGGAACCATTGCGCTGGACAATCATTCGCGCTATCACTGCTGCGATTCACCAGAATTGGACTGGGAAACGCAAGCCGGAGTATGTTCGCACCTGGCTGGATTGGGACAGTGAAGTAGCGGCTGGACGGTGTGACGCAACCAATCAGCAAGTGTTGGATGAACTGCAACAGTTAATCCAACTGTCCAAAATGGATGTGCTGCTCGTCATTGATGAGTTGGGCAAAAATCTGGAGTATGCCGCACAGCATCGGGGGACTGAAGATTTGTACCTGCTGCAGCAGATAGCTGAACTCCGCAAAGGCAAGCAGCGGGTTTATTTGCTGGGATTACTACACCAATCGTTTGCAGGGTATAGTGAACAACTCACGACGATCGAACAGAATGAGTGGACAAAAATTCAGGGGCGCTTTGAAAACCTGCAACTGATGGATGCACCCAGCCAGACGACTCGTTTGATCGGACTGGCGATCGCCCAAGCAGACACCATTGCTCACATCTGTCACCAACACGCGCAGGATTGGCATCGAGCACTTCAGGCGATCGTCCAGGAGCAGGAACTTCCCGCCCCAGTGCTTGCTTCCATTGCCCCGCTGCATCCCCTCACGGCACTGGTGCTGCCGCTCCTGTGTACTCGCTACGCCCAAAACGATCGCTCCCTGTTCACCTTTCTCACCAGTGACGAACCCTTTGGGTTGACCCAGTTTTTACAAACCCATGCCTTAGCAGGGGACATAATTCCCACCTTGAAGCTGCACCAGCTCTATGACTATTTTGTCGAGTCGGCGGCAGGCTTGGCGAACCAGACTAATTTACAGCGATGGGTGGAAATCCAACGATTGATTCAGGAGAGCCAGACCCGTGACGAAGCGGTTTTGCAGGTGTTGAAGACGATCGGCATCTTAAATCTGGTCGCCTCCACGGGCAGCTTCAAAGCGAGTCCAGAGTTGGTGGCTTTGGCACTCTGCGATCGCCCCAATGACAAAGCCGCTCTAAAACAGTGGCGTAAACAGATTGAGCGGCTGAAGCAACAGGGCACGATTACTCACCGCGTTCTAGCTGATGAACTGCGAATCTGGGAAGGGTCTGATTTTGATGTGGAAGCGGCAATCCTGCATCACATTGAATCGCAGCAGCGATCATCGCTCTCTGCCCTCCTCACCCAAACTCATCCCCTCAAACCAGTGGTTGCCCAACGGCACTACACCACAACGGGAAACCTGCGCTACTTCGAACAGCGGTATCTCGACACGATGACGAATTTGGCGGAGGTGGCTTGTCAGTTACCCGGTGCAGATGGGCTAATTGGCTACTGGTTGGAGTCAGATGCTCCCAGCGAGGTGCCTGCTTACACCGCCGACGGTAAACCCTTCGTCTTAATCACCACTCCGCACTTGGAGCAACTCCGGCTGCGGGCGCAACATCTCCAGGCGTTGCAGACGATTCAGGCTGCGCCAGAACTGGATAAAGATGTCGTAGCGCGGAAAGAAGTCAATCACCGTTTGAGTGAAGCCGATCGCCTGCTGAATGACACAATGCAGCAAGCCTTTCGCTGGGCAGACGAGCAAAATCTCTGCTGGATTGCCGGACAACTTCAACCGATTCACAGCCCTCGTGAGTTTCAGGCAGCGTTATCTGACCTCTGCGATCGCACCTACGCTCAGGGGTTGGTGCTAGACAATGAATTGATCAACCGCCGCGAACTGACTTCTCAGGGGGCAAAGGCGCGGCGGGAACTGATTGAAGCCATGCTGGAACGGGGCAGTCAAGCTCGTCTGGGATTTGAGGGGTACGGTCCCGAAGTGGCAATGTATGGCTCAGTGCTGGAAGCTACGCAAATTCATCGGCAAGAAAATGGGGTCTGGGGCTTCTGTCCGCCGTCAGCGGATGCAGGAGTTGCCACCGTGTGGGATGCGATCGCCCAGTTTTGCCTGGATGCTACCGAGCAACCGCGATCGTTGGATCAGCTTTATCATCAACTCGCGAGTCCACCGTATGGGGTGAAACCGGGAGTGGTGCCTGTACTCCTCGCAGCGGTGCTACTGCATTTGATTGATGAAATCTCCGTTTATAAGGATGGGACGTTCATTCCCGTGCTGGGGGCAGAACATTTCGAGTTATTGGTGAAAGATCCGGCGCGGTTTGCGGTGAAGCATATTGCCGTGGTGGGGCTGCGATCGCAGGTGTTCCGTGAGTTAGAGGCAATTCTCAGGAGTAGCCCAGCCAAGGGGCAACCGGGAACGCGCAATCGCACCATTCTATCCGTGGTGAAACCGCTGGTACAGTTTGTTCGTAAGCTCCCCACTTATACCGTGAAATCAAAGCGGATCAGTGCCCCAGCGCAAGCGGTGATTCAAACCCTGTTGCAAACGCAAGAACCGGATGATTTGCTATTTTCTGCTCTGCCACAAGCCTGTGGGTTAGAACCCATTCGTGTTGCTTCAAAGGATGAAACGGCAACGGATTCTGCTACGGCGCGACGATTCCGAGAACAGTTAGTGCAAATCCTGCGGGAAATTCACACGGCTTATGAGGCGTTGTTGAATGAATGCGAGGTCTTGTTGTACAACGCTTTTGGGTTGAGGAGCGACCTCGATCAACTCCGGCTTGACCTGCAATTTCGTGCCCAATATTTGTTAGGAAACTGTGCCGAACGGACGCTTGATCGCTTTGTTCGCGCCGCTGTGGATGAAACGAAAGATAAACAAGCTTGGCTGGAATCCCTCTTGATGATTGTGGCAGATAAGCCCGCCGAAGCCTGGAGCGATGCGGACTTTATCACCTTTGAACACAATCTCGGCGATTTAGCCCGTCGCTTTAAGAATTGGGAAGCACTCCAGAAAGACGTTGCTGCCCGCAACCAGGGTGGCTTTGAGGCGTGTCGCTTAACCGTGACCAGTCAAGATGGGAGCGAAGTTCATGGTCTGGTTTGTATCGATGAAGACCAAAAAGCACAGCTTGAGTCTGACATCGCTGAGATTCTGGCGAAATATCCCAGTCCCCAGATGCAGCAGGCGTTGCTGGCACTCTATGCAACCCGCGTAATGGGAGATCAGACTACCTCGACCCAAAAACGCGATCGCCGCTCCGCTGCCAGTTGAGAATTAAGGGACAGGCAACGCGATCGCTCCCTTATCCTTGACCTGGATTCTGTTTGCATGATTGCGGTTGAATCACCAGAAGGGGTTGCATTTAGTTGGACGATCGCCATAATAGCCAGTATGAAAAGCAACTCGACAAACAACCACACTCGCCATATTTTGGGACTATCGGGGGGCAAAGACAGCACTGCCCTGGCCATTTTGCTGCATCAGGAAGTGCCGCAGATGGAGTATTTTTTTTGTGATACCCATCGGGAATTGCCGGAAACCTACGAGTATCTGGAACGGATTAAGGCTCGGTTAGGCATCAAAATTCACTACTTGAGTGCGGAACGAGGCTTTGAGCATTGGCTAGATGTGTATGGCGGGGCGCTACCCTCTCCCCAAATGCGATGGTGTACTAAGCAACTTAAAATCAAGCCGTTAGAAGCGTTCATCGGCAATGATGAAGCCGTCAGTTATATTGGAATTCGTGCCGATGAGCATCGAGATGGGTACATTTCCACCAAGCCTAATATCAAAGCGATTTATCCATTTAAGGAGCGGGGGCTGGTAAAGGCAGATATTTTGCGCCTGCTGGAAGAGAGTGGCATTGGCTTGCCGAAATATTATGAGTGGCGATCGCGATCGGGTTGCTATTTTTGTTTCTTTCAACGCAAGTATGAATGGGTGATGCTACACGAAACCCACCCAGAGCTATTTGCTAAGGCGATCGCCTACGAAAGTCAACACAAAGACGGCAGAACCTACACCTGGACGCAGGGTGAAACCTTGCTAGACCTGATTGCCCGTAAGGATCAAATCATCGCTGACCATCAGAAAGCGATGGCGCGAGCAGCAGAGCAAAAACCTGATCGCCCCTTAGTCGAAGCCTTGGAAGCAATTTTAGATGAGGAAGATGAAAGCCTACCCTGTTTAGCCTGCCATTTGTAATAGCACGGTTGGTTCGTTCAGGATTGGGAGCAGGACTTATACAATAGGAACGAGGATGATTCTCGACATGGAGGACACCGATCATGGCGCTCACGGCTCAGGAGTTGGCAGATTTAATGCCAGATGCGAGGCAACTGGAGAGTAATGAACCGGAGATGGAAAGTTCGTTGCACTATGCTCAATTGGCATTGCTGGTCGCTTGCTTGGAGTGGCTATGGCGAGATCGCACTGATTTCTTCATTGGCGCGAATTTGACGATCTACTTCAGCCGAGAGCAGTTGAAGAACCGAGATTTTCGCGGACCCGATTTCTTTTTGGTGAAGCGCACCCAGCAGCAGCCCCGGCGATCGTGGGTGGTGTGGGAAGAAGGCGGACAATACCCAGACTTGATTATTGAACTGTTGTCAAGTTCAACGGCACAAACCGATCAGAATTTGAAGAAAGAACTCTATCAAAATCGGTTTCGGACTCCCGAATATTTCTGGTTTTCGCCAGAAACGCTAGAGTTTAAGGGATTTCGCTTGGTGAATCAGCAGTATGAGGCGATCGCTCCCAACCAGACAGGCTGCTGTTGGAGTGAGGCACTGGGGTTATTTTTGGGGGTGCGAGAGGGGCAGTTACGCTATTTTTTACCATCTGGGGAGTTGGTGCCAACTCCGGCGGAGGCAGCGGCGCAAGCCCAAGCAGCGGCGGCGCAAGCACAGGCGGCGGTGACTCAGGCAGAGGCGGTGGCGGTTCAAGCGGCGGAGCGATCGCGGCGATTGGCGGAGCAGTTGAGAGCGTTGGGTGTGGAGCCGGATGTTTAGCAAGTTGACGGATCGGATGTTTCCTAATTCTCCATTGGATAAAGCTAAGTTGCGATCGCTCCTAGCGCACTGGCTCCATCCTCAGACGGGCGAGTTATCGTTGTCTCCAAGCGATCGCCGCAAAACTGAGTCATGGGCGATCGGGATGGGTTGGCTGAATGCTCAGGGCTTGACTCCAGAAGGGCAGTTAGTGGCAACGAAAGATCCTTACCTGGAGACGACCGTAACTGATTGGGTAATGCACTATCATTGCAGCGTGATGCCAGGTAGTTTATGGCACTATCTTGTTTATCAGTTTTTTCCTGAACATCAATCATTTACTCAGGATGAGTTAATTAGTCATTGCACAGATCATTTCCTCATAGAATCAAAAGAGGCTTTGAAAAAGAGTCTGAAATTAATCTTGAAGACTTATACCAAAGAAGACGCGATCGCTAAAAGCAAGTTTATTATTCTACAACAAAAGCAGTTCTCAATCGGACACCCAGAGTTATCTAATATTTACACAACAAGTTATCTTTTAGCAAAATTCTGGGAACAGTATTTCCCGTCAGTCTCTTCTGTATTGGTTGATCGGATTTTAGAGCATGAGAATAGTTTTTGTTGTGTCTTAGGCATTACTCAAGACCTATTACGAGAACAACTTGAAACTTTAGCAGAACATGGCATTATTGAACTGCGATCGGCAAAGCCTTCTATCTCAGGAACGAAGCCACCGATCAAGGAAAAACACGAAACAGTTTATCAAGTTTATCGATGTTGGGACTCACCGCTAGAGTTACTTGAAAGAGCTTACGAGAATGACATAGCAACCCCAAATCGACCGCTATCTCAATCATTGGGTGCGATACTCGATGATGAAGATAACTCAGAATTTCTGCAATTTCTCGAATGGGCGATCGCAGTAGTTTCATTTGAGGGCGGGTCAAACACGATCGTTAAACTCGCATCATAAATCTGTCGTCTGAGAACGTGTAGGTAATTTTCGGCATCACTGCGACGACGAAACCGATTCAGCACAACACGTTGCATATTGGGCAGCAGGCGAATGACTGCCCAGACCTGGAGTGGACTGGCATCCATAAATATTCCTTGAAATCAGCGCAAAATTTAGTGAGACACTAGCTAAAGTGCCTCTCGGAGTCGTTTAATGAAGGATAAAAGCGAACCTCTTACTAGAAAAGTTTTCTAGAAAAGAGAGAAATTGTCAAGTGTTTCTAGAAAACTTTTCTAAATGGAACGACAGCCAGCCGATCAGCAACCTCAGCAAACCTTTAAGCAACTGCGAGAGCAAGCAGGACTCTCACAGGAGGCTTTAGCGCGTCTGGTGGGAGTCAGCAGTAAGACGGTGAGTAATTGGGAGCGCGGTACTAATGTTGCCAGCCTAACCGTTCCGCAAATGAAAGCCCTCTGCGAAGCCCTGGGTGTAACACTCAATGAACTGCCAGATGACTTTAGCTCAGAACGCGAATAGGATAAGGAAGTAACGCCACTTACCTCAAATTCTTGTTGATATGGCGGAAAAAGGCGCAGGGTACAACACAGGGAATTCCCCTAAACTTCCCCCTTCTGAGGAGGTCAATATCCCTGCACTCTCCAGGCTTTTTGCAGACACTACCAACTCTTACAAATTTGTATTTTTCCTCTCCTTACTCGATATTCTGAGGAGACGCAATTTTGAAGTTTCTCAACCTATTACGTTCCAGGAATTAGTGGTTGAAATGCTAGCAAATGCCTGGTATCCCCACACCTATTTCAAACTGTCATTTGGGACACAAGATCAGATCACTAAAAATCTTGATTCTTTAAGTCTGGAAATATCAGAACCCATTCTGAAATTTACGGATACGGATAAGAAGTTGTTGCGGGCAACGATTGAATCTCAAGATCTGTCGGGTGTTGTTAAAAAGCTTCAGCGTTTTGTTCCGTTTCGTCTGATTACTCCATTCTTTGAGCAAGAATTAGCGGATGTTCCTGACAAACACAAAGGCAGCAATCTAGATTACGCAGTGCCTAAAGTTGCCGAAGCCAATTTCGGTAAACTCAAGCCTTTATATCGCTTTGACTCAGAACAATATAATAGCTGTCAGTCTGTTATCATTCACCCCGACTGGGCTGACTATCTGCAAAAGCACTACCGGATCGTTAGAGCATGGGCAGCCTGGGAATGGCTTCACTATATGCAGAGACGGAACCCAAACACACCAGGTTTAGTCAACAAACTGTTTGCCCCCAGTAAGCGCGAGTCATTATCGAAGCAAACAACTTATTGGAAGATTGTTTTACAAAGCTTAGATCTTCACTGTATCTATTCAGGTCAGAGAATTGACCCTCAGCGGTTCTCACTTGATCACTACTTACCCTGGTCATTTATCGCGCATGATCAGTTATGGAATTTAATTCCTACAACCCCTGAAATCAACTCATCCAAGTCAAATGATTTACCTCCACCTGAGTTTTTAGAGAGGTTTATTACAGCACAGCATCAAGGTTTAAGCATATGTCATCAGAAACTCTCAGATAAAGCGTGGGAGAAAATCGTAGAAGCCTATATTGAAGGTCTAAACATCCACAATCAGGATGATTTATTAGATTTAGACAAACTCAGGAATGCCTATGACAATGTTGTGCATCCCTTAATCTCCCTAGCCAGTCATCAAGGGTTCAAAGTCTGGCAAGCACCCAGCGTTGCCTAAATAACTCACATCTAATCTTGCAAGAACTCATGTGGCTTAAGGGTGTGGGGCAGGCGGATGGGAACCAGGTGCAGCGTGGCACGACCGCGAGGGCATCATCGTCTGCCTGCACTAGCCCACCGCAAAATCCGTATAATGCCGCATCTTGGGTGGATCAAAGCCTAAAACAATATCCTGCTTCGGCACACCGTGGTCAACCAACTTATTCGCAATGCCCACCTCCGTCCCATCTTGTTGCACCCAGATCTTGTTATCAATCAGATCAACATGCAGCACCGTCCCATAGACTCGCTCTGAGCCTCGCCAACCGACATACACTAACATATAGCGATCTTGTTCTCGATCAAAGATGGTTTCCGCTTTAATGCGATCGTCCCAAACCAAACTCGCGTGTTCTGTCAACAATCGTTGAACTAATTGTCGATAAGTGACTAAGGAATCCATCGCTTAATGACCTCCCGCTCAATGTCATAAATCAGCAAAAATAATTGGTTCTGCTCAACCAACTCTTCAATAAATGGAGTCACAAAAAAACGATTGTAAATGTCATGGGGAACTGCCAGGTAAAGGATACGATCTTCTTCCTGTGTCCGCAAAGCCGTCCGATAGGCAATAAATATGCCCCATCGCTGCATAAAACTCCGTAATTTTGGACGGTCCTAAAAAGCTTTTAATCTCAACAGCAATTTTCTTGTCTCCTTGTTGAGCGGCAATCACTTTTTCTGCTCCTAGATCAATTGCCAAATCAAAACTCCCAGCTTGCAATGGATAGGGATCATGGGTGATGGTCCAGCCATCTCGTTGCAAAGCTGTTCTCACAACGTCATGAAATGCATCTCTGGCAGACAATCAACACCTCAAATCACTGGCCAAAACTATTCTATATAAAATACAGACAAGCTCCCTTCAATCCTGAAACCCGTGATCTACCTCGACTATCACGCCACCACCCCCGTCGATCGCCGCGTTGCCGATCGCATCTATCACTACATGACCGAAGAATTTGGCAATGCTAGTAGCACCGATCATGAGTGGGGCGATCGCGCTGAAACTGCCATCAAGCAAGCTGCTAAACAAGTTGCTGATCTCATCGGAGCCTCGCCGAGGGAAATCATTTGGACATCCGGTGCGACCGAGAGTATTAATCTCGCAATTCAGGGGAGTCTAGCTCCTAACCCAACGAAACCCCATCGAATTGGCTTAATGGCGATCGAACACAAAGCCGTCCTCGATACCTGCCGTGCTTTGGAGACGCGAGGTTGGGCTGAATTGGTTTATCTCCAAGTAGATTCCAAAGGCAGACTTGACCTGGAGCATTTGGAAGAAGTCTGCGCTGAAGGGCTGTCCTTGCTTTGTGTCATGGCTGCTAACAACGAGATTGGCAACATCTACCCGATTCAGAAGATTGGGCAGATTGCTCAACAGTACGGCATTCCTTTTCTATGTGACGGTTCTCAGGCAGTCGGTAAAATTCCCATTCAATTTGAAAAGTGGGGCATCACCTACCTGGCGATCTCTGCCCACAAGTTCTATGGACCTAAGGGGATTGGGGCACTAGCTGTTCGCAGAGGCTATCACTTGGAGCCGCTTATATTTGGTGGTGGTCATCAGCGAGGAATGCGATCGGGTACTCTCAACGTCCCTGGGATCGTTGGGTTGGGAGAAGCTTGTCGGCTGCGATCGCTGGAGATGGAAGCAGATGAGCGGGCGATCGCGGCGAAACGGGACAGGCTTCAGAACTTACTACTAGAAAAGATTCCCAACCTCGTCATCAACGGTGACCAAGAGCATCGGTTAGCAGGCAACCTACATATCTCTGTTCCAGATGTGCCAAATAGTGCCATCATCGCCAGAGTTCGGCACAAACTCGCAATTTCGACGGGTTCCGCTTGTTCCTCAGGCGTTGAAGCACCGTCCCATGTCCTACAGTCTCTCAATTTGCCTGAAAGTTTAATCGACGGGGCGCTGCGTATTGGTCTTGGAAAATTTACAACCTATGAAGAAATAGAACGTACTGCGGTTATCCTTTACGACACTACTTATCAATGTCAACAGTTTTTTACTGTTTCGTCCTAATCCTTACAGGCGATGTAAACCACAAAGCAGCAAGAAACCTTACTTAATGAAGCTGCATCAACACAATCGGTAAAGTGTCCCCCATTGTCTAGACAGAAAAACGAGAAACTTAAGAGAGTGCACCGCAAAGCGTGATTCTGATTGAGTTGTGCTAATTCATACCTTCCTCCTGTTTTAACCAAAATGAACGATCGCCGGGGGTTGATAATTT
>JANRIS010000081.1:0-315914 GCA_033764685.1 Leptolyngbyaceae cyanobacterium bins.349 | reverse complement strand
TTGCTTCGAGCGCTGCCTTAGTTTTGAATTCAGCACTGTATTGTTTTCGCTGCATAGTTTTTTGTCTCTCGGTATTTGCCCTGACCTATTGTGCAGCGGGTCTCTCTTATTGCTTTGTCCAATTTATGGGGTACATCATATAAAGTTGGTAGAACTAAATACCATTGGTTGAGTGAGATTCGCTAAGATCTGTTGCAAAAATTGCAGGTTATTTTCAGGAAAAAAAGGTTATTCTTACGGGGCTTTAGAAATATGGGAGTGAGCGGGGCACCCTAGGTTATTCCTCGACAGCGAACAAATTTGGCTTTGAAATCCTCGGACGGTTTCAAGATGTAGCGAACGGTGTACGGCCCCTTAATGTCATTGAGATCAGCCGATTGGCTGAACAATGATCTAAAGTCTATCCATCGCATTTATCCTTCTGACGCTTTTATCGTTATTCTGGTGTGTTAACGCTTGACCCTATGACTGCTGTGCCCCTTCCTCGACAGCCATCTCAACCCCCCGATCGCCCCGGCGGCAACGTCCAGCCAGAGGTGACCCCTGTGTTTGCGTTGAAGGAATTGGTGGCACGGCTGAATCGGGAACAACACAAAATCCAGGACTTATTGAGTTCTCTGGGCTTTGCCCTCCGCAGCTTTAACAACCTGAATCAATTTTTAGAGCTAATTCCATTAATGGCCAGTCGGGTGACAGATTCCGATGGAGGAGCCTTGCTGCTGTTCAAACCCAACGGGCAGGTGCGGTTAGAACGGCTCCACTGTCAAGACAACCATCTCTGTCAGGATGTGCGAAAAGCGCTGGAAACGGCGACTCGCAAGTTAGCGCCAGCCTTTGCCAAGGGTGCGACGGCAGGTGCGGCCCAAAATTTGACGGCCCAGGCGATCGCCGATCTCGATCATCAGGTCAGCTATTACCTGGGTGCCAATGTACAACTGTTTGGGACCGCCATTCTGGTCAAAAACATGGAGCGGGGGCGCTTATATGTCTTCAGCCGCGATCCCCAATACACCTGGACGGAGACCCGCCAGAAGTTGGTCCGGTTGGTGGCTGACCAGACTGCCGTGGCGATCGAAAACGATGAACTCTCGGTGGAACTGCGAAAAAAAGAGCGCTTGGACCGGGAGCTAGAAATTGGTGCCGAGATTCAACTCCGCCTCCTCCCCCGACAGTGCCCCATCATTCGTGGGGTGGAGCTGGCCGCCCGTTGTCAGACGGCCAGTCGAGTCGGCGGTGACTATTACGATTTCATTCCCGCCAGCTATGACCAGATCCGCTCTAAACGGGATGGAGGCAGCGAACTGGGCCGCTGGAGTGTGGCGATCGGCGATGTCATGGGGAAAGGCGTTCCCGCCGGACTGATCATGACCATGACCCGTGGGATGCTGCGGGCCGAAGTGCTCAACGGTCACTCCCCCGCCCGAATTTTGCAGCACCTGAATCGGGTCATGTATGCCGATTTAGAAAATTCCAATCGGTTTGTCACCCTGTTTTATTCCGAATACGATCCGCAAACCCAAATCCTTTCTTACAGCAATGCGGCCCACAACCCGCCCCTCCTCTGGCAGGCTGCCACCAATACCATCAAGCGGCTTGATACATTGGGGATGCTGATTGGGCTAGATGCCGACACCCATTATCAAGATGCTCAAATTCAACTCCATCCGGCGGATGTCTTGATCTATTACACGGACGGGTTCACGGATGCGGCCAATCAAAGCGGTGAGCGGTTTGACGAAGAAAATTTGACCCAGGCGTTTCATTGGGCCTGTCAACACTTTGATACCCCGCAAGCGATTCTGGATTACCTGTACGAACGGGTACAACGGTTCATTGGGGACGATAACCGGAATGCAGATGATATGACTCTGATTGTGATGAAGGTACAACCGATCGCTGAAGAATCATGATCGCGTCGAATCATCTTCTGGTATGGTGTTGGTCGAGTGCTTGAACAAGCGCCAATTGGTGGAGAATTCGTGAAATTAGGAGTGTTCGGTTATGTTGCTCCATGTGATTCAAGATGCAAGTTACTGGTTTAGTCATGGCACCCTGGGCAGTGAATTGGTGCGATCGCTCCATGCTCAGAGTCTGCTAGATCAGATGGTGCTGGCCACCCAAATTACCCAGACCGATCTGGTGGGAGATGTGCAGCGCGCCTTTGATAATTTCGTCAAAACGGGGCAAGCGTGGGCGTTTCTCATTGGGTTGGTCTTAGGCTATATGCTCAAAGCCTTCACCAGCTTCGGCTAATTTTTGATCGGCAGTTTCGCGGTTGGGTGAATCTTTCGGGCCATCAGCTCATTTTTGACCATAGTTTCGTATTGGGCTGAATCTTGAGTTGGGCGATCATCAAATGTTGGTTGAAGCCTAAACTGGGCAAAAGCAGCCCTACAAAGTTTCGATTTTCTGTTTCCACCTCTTCCTTGCAACTGGGTAACTTTCACATTGGACATCAATCAATCCTCATCCAATCAGGTCTCTTCCAATCAGGCCACCTGGAGTCAACGGTTTGAGTCGGCGTTACATCCGGCGATCGCGCGATTCAATGCCAGCATCGGGTTTGACATCCAACTCATTGAGTACGACCTGACCGGATCTCAGGCTCATGCCCAAATGCTGGCCCACACTGGCATTATCTCCCCCGCCGAAGGGGAAACATTGGTGCAGGGATTGGAACAAATCCGGCAAGAATACCGGGAAGGTCAGTTCACCCCCGGCATCGAAGCGGAAGATGTACATTTTGCAGTGGAACGTCGCCTGACGGAACTGGTGGGGGATGTGGGCAAAAAGCTACACACGGCGCGATCGCGGAACGACCAAGTGGGCACCGATACGCGCCTTTACCTGCGCGACCAGATCCAGACCATTCGCGCTCAACTGCGGGACTTTCAAGCCGTCCTGTTGACCCTGGCAGAACAGCATGTAGAAACGTTAATTCCGGGGTATACCCATCTGCAACGCGCCCAACCCCTCAGTTTGGCCCATCATCTGCTGGCCTATTTTGAAATGAGTCAGCGAGATTGGGAACGCCTGGGCGAAATTTACCAGCGCGTGAATATTTCACCGCTCGGTTCGGGGGCATTGGCCGGAACCACCTTTCCCATCGATCGCCACTACACCGCAGAATTACTCAACTTTGGAGGCGTGTATGCCAACAGTCTGGATGGGGTGAGCGATCGCGACTTTGCGATCGAGTTTTTGGGTGCCGCCAGCCTGATCATGGTGCATCTCAGTCGCCTGTCGGAAGAAGTGATTCTGTGGGCCTCGGAAGAGTTTCGCTTCGTGACCTTGAAGGATAGCTGCTCCACCGGGTCGAGCATCATGCCGCAAAAGAAAAACCCGGATGTGCCGGAATTGGTACGGGGCAAAACGGGGCGGGTCTTTGGCCACTTGCAGGGCCTGTTAGTGTTGATGAAAGGCTTGCCCCTCGCCTATAACAAAGATTTGCAGGAGGACAAAGAGGCATTATTTGATGCCGTGATCACGGTGCAATCCTGTCTGGAAGCAATGACGATTTTGCTGCGAGAAGGAATGGAATTTCGCTGCGATCGCTTGTTGGCAGCGGTGAGTGAAGATTTCTCCAACGCCACCGATGTCGCCGATTATCTGGCGGCCAAAGGGGTGCCCTTCCGCGAGGCGTACAATCTGGTAGGCAAAGTCGTCAAAACCTCTCTGGCGCAGGGCAAATTGCTGAAAGACCTCAGCCTGGAAGACTGGCAAGCCCTGCACCCCGCCTTTGCCGCCGATATTTATGCCGCGATCGCCCCGCAGCAAGTTGTGGCCGCGCGCAATAGTTACGGAGGGACAGGCTTCGATCAGGTGCGGCAAGCGATCGCCCAGGCCAAATCTCGCTGGCAAGCCTGAACTTTTGGCCTGAACTTTTGGCCGTCACCTTTAGCCGCAACTTCTAATCAAAATATTCATCGTAGCAACTTAATCTTTTGCCAAAACTTCAAATTTTTCCTACGGTCTAATGCCGCGTTCACCTGAATCAACTGATGTAGGGTTTGGTTACTCCGATGCCTATATCGTTGATTTACAAAGTGACCGGAACAACGGTCATTGTCCTCGGCTTGATGATTTCGACAGCCCTACCCGGACTTTCAACGCTTTGGATCTCGATTTTGGGACTGGGAATTGTGCTGCTGATTGTCGCTCGCTGGCTCCCAGAACGGTAATATTCACTACCCTTACAGGTAGATTTTTACCCTGCCACGGCTCTAGCCAGAGGGATAATAATATTCCGGTCGTAGGATAGAGAGAGATACAATCACCAGTGCGGCATAATCAAGCCATAGACGAACGGTTATACAAATCCCTTCCAGCTTTATTCGGAAGGGCCTATGACAAACCAGCCCCCCAGCCAACTAGGGGGGCATATTTATGTTTATAGTCCATCCATTTTCCATCCATTTTTTCCATCCATTTATAGTTGTCCGGTTATCGTCATCTGTTTATCGTCATTGCCTGGTGCTGATCCCGCAGCGGTTCAACCAAAGCTATATTTTCCCGGCCAGGGAGACCGTCATTTTCGGCAATTCTGCCTACACTTAAGAGACAAATTTAATTGGGCAGGCACTTGGCTGCTACCACTCGCGTCAACTTGCTTACTCACCGCCCTCGGATTCCCCCAAGGAGACACACACATGGCAACCACTGGTAACCAGTCAGGCTGGCTTGGGCTGCGTTCAAATCCCTGCATTTGTCCAATTTGTTGCATTATTCCGCCCCATATTGCTGAACAAATTGTGCGAAATGGCAACGATGAACAACGCGACTGGGCGATGCAAACCTTAATCACATCAGAGCAGTTTCGAGGACGACGAGAAGCTGTTGGTGGGATTGCCACCTTTGCCGTACCGGCTGGAGAGAAACGCCGGACCGTTTTCGACGCTAAAAATGGAGTTGAACTTCCGGGTACTCCTGTACGCCATGAGGGAGATCCCAAGACAGGTGATCCGGCTGCCGATGAAGCCTACGACGGAGCGGGAGCCACCTACGACTTGTTTGAACAGATTTTTGAACGGAATTCCATTGACGATCGCGGTTTGCGGCTGGATTCTACAGTGCATTACAGCCAGCAATACGACAACGCCTTCTGGAATGGCAGCCAGATGGTGTACGGCGATGGCGATGGGCAATTGTTCAACCGCTTTACCATTGCGATCGATGTGATCGGGCATGAACTCACCCACGGCATTACCCAGTACGAAGCTGGACTCATCTATTACGGCGAATCGGGAGCCTTGAATGAATCGATGTCGGATGTGTTTGGCATTATGGTGAAGCAACGAGTCAACAACCAGAAAGCGCAGGAATCCGACTGGATCATTGGGGAAGGTTTATTGACTAAACAGGTGCAGGGGGTCGGCATTCGCTCGATGCAAGCTCCCGGCACCGCTTACGATGATCCGGTTTTGGGTAAAGATCCCCAACCCGCCCATGTTAAGGATATGTACAAAGGCACCGGGGATAATGGTGGTGTGCATATCAACTCTGGAATTCCGAACCATGCCTTCTATCTAGCCGCGACCGAAATGGGTGGCTATGCCTGGGAGAAAGCCGGCAAGATCTGGTACATTGCCCTGCGCGATCGCCTGCGCCAACGCTCCAACTTTAAGCGAGCAGCCACACTCCTCGTGACGATTGCTGGGGAATTGTACGGGGTGAACAGTGCCGAACAGAAGGCCGTTCGCAATGCCTGGGAAAAGGTGGGCGTGCTGGCACCCGGAAAATCGACCCCTGCCCCCAAAGCCAGCGAACCGGCTCCGGCTGAACCGGCACCCAAACCACCCGCCAACCAGGAAGACGAGCAACCTGCCCCCAAGAAACCCAAATCTACCAAGAAGAAAAAGTAGGTGGAAGCAATCCCCGATCGCTGTACTCTAGAACATTGCATCTCCTTCGTGTGTGGTTGTATGAATCGAATTGTTATACCGATGGTCTGTTTGTGGGGGGCGATCGCGCTCCTGAGTGCCTGTGCGCCCAGTGCCAACCCCCCTCAAATTACGCCACCCGAATCTCCCGCCCCCAGTCCTTCGCCGTCGTGACATGAAACTGCTGCAATTCAGCACCTCCCACTACTGCCGCAAAGCGCGGTTAGCGCTGGGTTACAAAGGGATTCCCTACACCGTGGAAAACCTCACACCCGGATTACACACCCTTAAACTCAGGCCACTGACTGGGTTAACCACTCTGCCCGTGTTGTTGCCCGAACTTGCAGGACAGCCGACCGCGATCGCCGACTCCACCGCGATCCTGCAATTTCTTCAGACTTACCAACCGGAACCCTCCTACGCGCTCCTGGATGCCCAACAACAATCTCAGGCGCTAATGTTGGAAGACTGGCTGGATGAAAGCATTGGCGTAGCGACTCGCTTTGTGTATTACGATTTTCGGGCCGGGGTGGGCAAATCGTTGGATTCATCTTTTGCCAGTCAGGCCGTGATTCAGGTGGTACGCTGGCAGTACGGCATCACCCCCGCTGCCGTTGACCTGGCGACCAAACGCCTCACCCTGGCTCTAGAAGTGCTGGCATCACAATGGCAAACTCCGTTTTTGGTTGGCAATCAGTTCAGCGTGGCCGATATTGCCGCCGCTGCCCTCCTCAGCCCCCTAGCGCGCATTCCGGTTTATCAACAAACCTATCCCTGGTTGTTTGAGCGCATCGCCCAGATTCACGATCGCTGCCACGAACCCCTCCCCCCTGGATTCGCATCATCTGCCACAGGAGCGTTCTGATGAAATTTTTGTCCCCTCAACATCTCGCGATCGCGGGTCTGATCTCATCCCTGGCGGTGATTCCCACCGAAACAGGCATAGCCTTACCGTCACCAGACCTGGCCCTACCAGCAGCAGATATCCCCGAAGAAATTTTGCGGACTCACATCATCCTGGATGCGCGATCGCCCATCGATGGCAGACCCATGACCCCGGCAGAATATGCGGCCCTGGAAGCCCAGGAGCAAACGAGCTTTCAACCCCCTGAACAGCTTTCGCCTCAGGTGCGGGGGGTCGTCAACGCTTTAAGGATTCGTCGCTTTATTAAACGGGTCTTGCCGTTTATTCCGATCAAGTAAGTGTTTCACAGGAACAGCAAGCACTCAGAAAGGGCTAACCCCAACAGGGCAACAATCATCAAACAAAACACCAGGTAATTGGTTAGCAAGGCTTCTTCGCTCAGCATGATTCACTCCAGTCGTCTTGTTTGAATCATGCGCTGAGGCAGACCGTTGATTCCTCTCCCACTTGGCGGAAGCCGGACTATCCATCGAGGGAATTGGGCGATCGCCCCCTCCACCCCTCGACGAACTGCCACAGAAGGCAGGTTTGCAGAACGTTTGACGCGGCCTGCTAAAGACCCTAAAATCACGTAGTTTCTAAAAGCACCCAATTTGCAGACAGTGTCATCCTGGCTGTCAATCAACGGTTGAAATCGTGGGCAAGACGTTAGGAGAAACCCATAGCAGGTAAAAGATGGGCAAAAAAGTTGCGATCGTGCAATCAAACTACATTCCCTGGAAAGGGTACTTTGATCTGATCAACTCCGTTGATGAGTTTATCTTATACGACGACATGCAATACACCCGGCGAGATTGGCGCAATCGCAATCAGATCAAAACCGCCAGCGGGTTGATGTGGTTGACCATTCCGGTGCAGGTCAAAGGCAAGTATTACCAAAAGATTCGGGAAACCCAGATTAGTGACCCAACCTGGGCGCAGGAGCATTGGCGTTCAATTTTGACCAATGTCCAATGTATACCAAGATACAGTGCTGGTCGTGTTGTCGCTGCAATGGAAACAAACTTTCACCTTGCAAGAAGAAGAACCATTTCATCTTCTTGCAAGGTGAAAGAGCGCCTTAGAGAGCGCTTGTATTAGACACTAGTGTTCCGTCAGGAAAATTTTGACGGGTCGAAGACCCGCAAAATTTAAACCCAATCAACAACCTGAATTTTGGCTACCCGTCACAGCAATTCTCATTTTGAAACGTTTGTACTGCAATAACTGCTTTCACGAGCTTCCTCGCTCAATTTTCTGAACGACAGAATGCGGGTTTCAGACACTCAAAACACTCGAATTCGGAAGCTTGGTGAGAATCATTCTCATACTGAGAATTGCTGTACCCGTCAATCATTAATTGACTGACCACTAGGGCAAGGCAGCCAATTTTTTCAGGGTTTAGAATGCCCCGCTGGCGCTTGGGGTATGTTCTTGTTATGACAATTCACCAGTGGCCAGTTCATCAGTACGATGCACCTGTTTCTTAAGACTAAAACAGGCTATTAGAAGATCGTGTAAATGAAGGGCGCGATCGCTGACGTTTGCGAGAAGATGATAAGTGCTCCCAGCAGTACTAACGTTATAATCAAGGGCAATAACCAATACTTCTTTCGTACTTTGAGAAATCCCCAAACGTCTTTAATGAAGTCTATTGTAGTGTCTAGCATCAGTATGGATTCTCCATGCCATTTGCAGATTGAACTTCGCTAGTTTGGCGATAGGAATTTGAGTTTGTCGTTAACTTCCGCTGCATGGGGTCATGTCCCAACAGGCGCATAACCAAACCCATAGGTGTTAACAGACTGTAGAAGATTATACCGAGAATGAGGCGTGTTTCAATTGCTCCAATTATTTCGCCAATTCGCATCCAAACCCGATAAACAGGACGCAGGGCAGATGGAGCAAGCAGCGCCAGCGAAATGAGAATTGCAGCAACAACCCAAACCCAGCCAGGGCTAGTATAGTGACGGAGAAACGGCAGCAGAATGCCAAACACAACGGCAATGATGCTGCCGACTAAAAGGCCAAATTGGCGCAGTCCGGCGCGATCTATTTTGCGAAAGTTGTGCATGGATTAGTCCAATTCAAACTCAGTTTTCCAAGTGTCATCCTGAATCATAGGCTTTTGGTCACCTTTTTCCAGCAAAAAGTTCCCCAGCACTAAGTAGTCCATCTCGGTTCGCATAAAACAGCGATAGGCATCTTCCGGAGTACAAACAATTGGCTCTCCTCGCACATTAAAGGAGGTGTTGACAATTACACCTATTCCAGCTTTGCGCTCAAACTCACTGATTAAACGGTGGTAACGTGGGTGCGTTTCAGAATGGACGGTTTGGATACGAGCTGAATAATCTACGTGGGTAACTGCGGGCATTGTAGAGCGGGGCACGTTTAACTTCTCAATCCCAAATAAGTATTGCTGCTCCTCACTCATAGGAATGCGAAGTTTAGGTTGCACCGAGGCCACGAGCAACATGTAAGGACTAGCGCGATCGAGTTCAAAATAGTCTGCTACCCGCTCAGCTAGAACCGATGGCGCAAATGGCCTAAACGACTCGCGGTATTTAATTTTCAAATTCATCACCGACTGCATCTTGGTGCTCCGAGCATCCCCAATAATTGATCGCCCACCCAGTGCTCGGGGACCAAATTCCATCCGCCCCTGAAACCATCCGACTACATTTTCATCTGCCAAAATTTCTGCTACTTGTGGAAATAACTCGTCGTCCTCTAGCCAACGATATTGAGCATCCACAGACCGAAGAAATTGTTCAATCTCATCATCGGCAAAACTCGGTCCCAGATAGGCACCCTGCATTTTGTCTTTGCCATCTGCAATGCGGGGTCGGTTATAGTACTGATGCCACACTGCTAAAGCCGCGCCGACCGCACTTCCTGCATCTCCTGCCGCAGGCTGAACCCATAAATCTGTTAAACCACATTCCCGCAGAATGCGTCCATTCGCAACACAGTTGAGCGCAACCCCACCTGCCAAACACAAATATGGCTCTTGAAGTTCCTGCTGCACAGTCCTCACCAGCCGTAACACAACCTCTTCCGTTACGGCTTGAATCGAAGCTGCGATATCCATTTCCCGTTGACTCAATTGCCCCTCTGGCTGACGTGGCGGACCACCAAACAAGCAATCAAACTTCTTGTTCGTCATCGTCAATCCAGTGGCGTAATTGAAATACTCCATATTCAATCGGAACGTGCCGTCCTCCTTCAGGTCCAGCAGATGTTCCAGAATGAGATTGGCGTATTTTGGCTCTCCATAAGGCGCTAACCCCATCAGTTTATATTCACCGGAGTTGACCTTAAACCCAATATAGTAGGTGAAAGCGGAGTACAACATCCCCAAGGAATGCGGAAAGGCAATCTCCCATTGAGGCGTAAGTTGATTGCCATCGCCTAACCAGACCGATGTTGTTACCCACTCACCCACACCATCTAAACATAGCACTGCTGCCCGTTGGAATGGACTGGGGAAAAAAGCTGCCGCTGCATGGGCTTGATGATGTGCGGTGAACAGTAGTGGCGGCAATTCCTGGCGCTTGCAGTTTGCCAATGCCATGAGTTCTCTTTTCAGAACGGACTTGAGGTACAGCTTTTCCTTCAGCCACGCAGGCATTGCCATGAGAAACGAGCGGAAGCCACGGGGAGCATAGGCAAGGTAGGTTTCTAGCAGCCGCTCAAAGGTAATCAGTGGTTTCTCGTAAAACACCACCTGGTCCAGTTCTTGCAGCTGAAGCCCTGCATAATTCAGGCAGTAAGCGATCGCCTGTTTGGGGAAACGAGCATCATGTTTTTTGCGTGAGAACCGTTCTTCCTGAGCTGCCGCTACAATCTCGCCATCAATGACCAATGCTGCCGCGCTGTCGTGATAGTATGCTGAGATGCCTAAAATCTTCATCCGCGTATGCTCCAGGAAGCGATGACTAAGCTAAAGAATAGCTGAAACCAAAGAATTTTTGTATTTGTATCTTAACTGCCTTGCTTCTTCAACTTCATATTTTCCCAATTGCCAGCCGAACTCGGAATGAAGCCATCAAACCTCCTAGCTAAACTCACCTCAGCTAAACTGAAACATGGATTCGCGAACCTAGTGGTGGTGGTGGTGGCGATAGTTCTAGGATTTCTCATTGTTGAAACGGCAGGTCATGTGTTGGGTTTAGGAACTTCTCGCATTGGAACCAGTTCGGGCGATGCTCAATTCTTTCAAGACCGCACTCTCTTTATTACAGGTAATTCCTTCATTACAGATGAAAAGGGAGCCGTCAAATTTATGCCCAACCAGCAAGTTAGATATGTAACAGTTTGGGGAAAAGAAATCAATTTCGACAAACAATTTTCGACAAACAATCTTGGCTTTGTCCAGAAACAAAACGTTGAGGATTACCAGAAAAAATATATTGCCTTTGTAGGTGACTCCTTTACAGAAGGCCACGGTGAAATTCCGTGGTTTTATAATTTTGAGACAAATTTAAGTCAACGTGTAGCAAGCCAGGAGAAAGGTTTATTGAACTTAGGCGTTAGCGGCACAGGCTTTCCTAACTTTCAAAGGGCGGTTTTTTCTATAGGAAAGGCAAATATAAAAATCGATAAAGTTGCGATCATTTTTATCAGTGATAATTTACTCAGACCGTATTTCACATATCAGAAAACGGGATTGGGTTACCTCATTTGTTATGACGATGCAAAACTCAATCGCAATATTTGTTTGGACATGCCGACATGGTGGCTAATGAACGACATTCAAGAACAGCCAGCAACGATCACAGAAAAAGCACAAGCGATTCAAACTATAAATCGATTCTATATCTTCAAAGATGATCAAGAGCCGCTAACCTTTTTGGAATGGCTAATGAGTAAATCGATTGTCATTCGTGCGGTCTCAAGATGGAATAGCAGCAGAAACATGACGATGGGATTAGCAAAACCGATCCCAATTCCTGATGCGACTTACCAGGCTATGGATAACATGGTTCAACAGATTGGTAAGGAAAACATTTTACTCATCCACATCCCCCAGAAGGAGGAAACTGCTGTTGGCAAGTATTATGACTATTCCAAAGAGTTTACTAAAACGTTAGAGGGTATAGCCTATTTCGATGGGCTAAAATTGTGTGGTTTAAAGATGAGTGATTATCACAAACTAGACCCTCACCCTAACAAAGACGGATACCAGAAGATTGAGGCATGTATTCGAGGGATTGTGGAAAAACATCTTTTATAGCCAATTCTTCAATCGGCCAATTCATCTGTAGAACAATTTTTTCCTTATCGCCAGTAAATCAATATAAGCTAGGTAGTGGTGGAAAAGCCGAGGTCTGTAACCGTTTGTAAGGATTTCTGCTCAACTAAAAGCGAAATCGCTCAACGCTATACCATCCTTGTTTGCATCTCAGTTCTATTGCTTCCATCACTGCGTAGGCTAATTCCAGTTCGTCGTTAAACATTCGTCCTGCAACTTTTAATTCCTCAACACGTTCTCACTCGTTTTCAATTTGATTGATTTCAGAGCAGTAAGTAAGTAGTAGTGGAAAAACCCAGCTATGTTACCCTCAGTAGGGTTTATTATTACTGGCTCTACTGATTTGACTGGTTCTGGCCAAAAGGATATTACGTCTTCAAGTTGCCCTTTCACCTCGGCATTGAAGGCATCGTGATTTTAGGGCTGGGGCTGGGGTGTATGGCGCTGCAAAGCGGGTTGGCGAGATCGGTTGATCATCGATCGCTGGTGTACCTCGCGATCTGGCTGATCTTGTTTGTGGGGCTTTCCATAAACCCCAGCAAAAATTTCCTCGTCGGCATCGTGGCTTACCTGCCCTTGTGGCTTTTCGCCTGGACCATGCTCGCCTCACTAGGAGTAAAACTACTGGATCATCCACGGCAACAAAAGCGTCTTAAATTCGGACTGGCCGGATATGGGTCTGTAGTCGTATGTTTGGCGCTGGTTGCATTCCAACTTTGGCCCTCCTACTTCCAGAAAACGGGAGTAATCAACCGAGCATCTATCCAACAGATTGGGCAGGATCTGAGGCCATTTCTCCCAAAGCCCTGGGATTGCTTTGTTCAGTCAGACTTTTATTTGTTCTCCTTTGCATCGGCCTATTACCTGATGGATGCGAATACAGGTTGGCGACAACCGCTTGCATGGCCCGGTGACACCGGAGTCTCAATGGATACCTATGTCAAAAAGACAATTCCTAAATGTAATGCAGTCCTCGTCTATGAGGAGGGGATTCGAGCATTTCATAATTTAGTGAGTCCGCCAGGGGTAAATTTTTATCCTCAAATTACGGAAGAGTTCTTTAAGGCCGCCAAACGGTATGTTCAGTCCCCAGCTTCAGGATTTAAGTTATTCAAGACTTACCCAGTGGCAATTCGTACAGATATCCGACTGAGTGCTCCACAGCCCCGTTCATTGACCTTGAAGATGTATGTTAAGGATAGTCAGCTGCCCCAACCCAAAGGGTGATCACCGACTCAACGGGTGGGAACAGTCCACCAGGCGATCGCGTAGGGTTGGGTGGAGTCGTTGACGCGATCGCGCCAATACACGCGAATTTTGTAGCGTCCGGTTGCTGGGATTTTGGCAAAGATGTGTTCGATACTATCGACCGCACTGATAGACCTCGACACGCTCTGATTGGGGTCGTTCTCTTCCACTCGCATCAGGTAAAGGTCAAGATTGTTCAAGCCGCGATCGCGAAAGTCCTCTCCCAAATCGTACTCCCCGTTCTGGTTTGGATCGACCAGTTCGACAAGGCGATGCCAGACCAGAGTTGTGGAAACAAAACTTCCCTGCTTCAAGGGTTTCTCCAGAATGTAATCCCGGTAGTTGTTAGGGGTAGCAGTTGATCCTGCGTCTACGGTGCGGTAGTCCCAACCGATGGGCGGTACTGCGCGTTGAGGCGACCACTGCCCAGGGCTGAACTGTTGATAGGCCCGAAACGCATTTAACTGGCCGGCCCCCATCTGGATGTTGAGGGGGATTTTGGGGTCACGATAGGCTTCCGACTCCAGCCAGGTGCGGTTGGATTTATCCAAAATGGTCCGGCTCATGCCCAAATGGAACCCATTACCTCCATCCTTGATCTTGTCGGCGGAGTTGATTAGGATGGCCTTCATCACCTCTGTCTGACGCGCATCCAGGGTCCAGGGTAAAGCGCAACCTTTCGCCAGTTGGCAGCGCTGCCGCAACTGGCGATCGCCATATTCCTGCAACAGGGCCACCGTTCCCACCACATGGGGAGCCGCAAAACTGGTGCCGCTGGAGATGGTAATTGTGCCATTCGGATTCAAGGTGGCAATCTCATTCCCCGGTGCGACCAGCGCGATCGCGCGTCTGGGGCCAACATTGCTTTCAATCCCGGCGATCGCGCCCATCGCCGGATCGCCCAGGTTCGCAAAATCGACCCGGGCAAAAACATTTTGCAGGCGATTGGTAAAAGCCACATTCATCCCATTGAAGTTATCCGTTGGGATGGAAATGCCGCCTCGGCCTTGATTGCCAGCTACCACATACAACACGTTATGCACTCGCGCCGACCAATCCATACATTGAGTCAAGAGCGCATTGCCATCTAACAAGGCTCCAGGGCGAGGATCATGACGCAACGATTCGCCAAAACTGAAGTTAATCGCCCGGACATCTCCCCCATTTTGCAAGGCAATGTGTTGCGCCGATAGACACTCTTCTGGTTGGCCATAGCGGCGGGGAGTGCCAGAAGCAGAGGAGAATAATCGTGCTCCCGGTGCCACTCCTGTAATCCGCTTGGAGTCACTAATCATGATACTGGCGACGTTTTGGGCATGGCTGTCGAGGTTGGTGTTGAGGCGGGGGCGATCGTCCCGATAAAACACTCGTGTCAAAGCCATTGCCCGATTTTGCGCGACGACCTTATCAATGCCAAATTGCCCCGGACGACCAATCTCCACCTGCCCGATCGCAATTTTTCGTCCAGTCAAGTGATAAGGCGCTTGGTGCAGGCGCAACGCATCAATGCCTCCCGGCCCCATCGAGCTGGGTGGCAGCGGTTTGAGGGACGCTTTCCCCGAATCGCCTGACCGGAAGGGATTGCCAGATTGCGCTAATCCACTGGCCTGTAACCCCAAGCTCAGGAAGCCACTAAGGGCGATCGCGCCTGCAACTTGCACCATCCAGCCTCGGTTGCCAGTGCTTGTGAATCTAATTGCTTGCCTCACATCTCCCACTCCGTACCCTGCATTTGGCCTCATCCTGGTCATTGCGATCGCCTGCAAAATTGGCTTTACCAATGATTTACGTCTTCCTAAAATAACTTTTCAACATTGAGGGCCGTTGTCTAATAGACTGCTTGTAGGTCAACCTGAACTGAGCCAACAGTAATATCATCAAACCTTGACTCAAGGTAACGCACAAGTCCAATTGGCCAGGATGAGAGGATTGTCAAGGTTTGTTAAATTGTTAAAATAACTACCATTAGCCGTTAGGAGCCACTGACTCATGAACCAGCCGATATCGCAAAAATCTGTTGTTGTTGCGCCTTCCATTTTGTCTGCTGATTTTAGCCGTTTGGGTGAAGAAATTCGGGCTGTAGATGCAGCGGGCGCAGATTGGATTCACGTCGATGTGATGGATGGTCGGTTTGTTCCTAACATCACCATTGGTCCCCTGATTGTGGATGCTATTCGGCCAGTGACCCAAAAGCCATTGGATGTCCACCTGATGATTGTGGAACCCGAAAAGTATGTAGAAGATTTTGCTAAAGCCGGGGCAGACATCATTTCCGTTCATGCGGAACATAATGCTTCGCCACATCTGCACCGTACCCTGTGCCAGATTAAGGAACTCGGCAAGCAAGCGGGTGTTGTGCTCAATCCTTCAACTCCTCTCACGCTGATTGAGTATGTGCTGGATGTGTGCGATCTGGTGTTGATTATGAGTGTTAACCCCGGCTTCGGTGGTCAAAGCTTTATTCCGGCGGTGTTGCCCAAGATCCGTAAGCTGCGGGAAATGTGCAATGAGCGCGGGCTAGACCCCTGGATTGAGGTGGATGGTGGCTTGAAGGTGAACAATACCTGGCAAGTGCTAGAAGCGGGTGCCAATGCGATCGTGGCGGGTTCTGCCGTGTTCAATGCTCCCGATTACAAGGCGGCGATCGAAGGAGTGCGGAACAGCAAGCGGCCTGAATTAGCGGCTGTGTAAGCAGAGTCGGTTGCTCCATTCTGCAACTTCAGCAAAAAGGCTTCTCAACGGGAGAAGCCTTTTCTGTCAAGTGTCTTAACGACCTCTAAAATCGTTGGCGAACCTTGCAACTAGCGGCGGCGACTGAAGCCACGGGAACGAGAACTCCCAAAACCACGGGAACGATTGGTGTTGGGAGTCCGGTTAGAACGACGCAGCGTATTGGAGCCGTAGCCTGTTCCGGTGGAGCGATCGCTGGCCCGATTACTGCCAATCCGAGTTTGGCCGCTGGGGGTTTTCAAGCGTCCAGTGGTGCGGAAGTTTTGCCGATTTCGCACCTCATTGGGAGTCGTATTGTAACGAGTCCGGTAGCTGCTGACCGCCTGATCATAGGTTCTGCCATAGCCACCATAGCCGCTCAACACCACTCCGGGCTGGTAAACCGGAGGGAAATAATACTGCGGTCTAAACAGCAAACTACCCAGAGCTTGCCCTGCCAATGCCCCTGCAAAAGGAGTCCAAAAGCTGGATTGTTGCCGCACCACAACAGTTTCAGTTTGGCCCGTTTGGGGGTTCGTCACGTTTTCGGTGACGTTATGCACATACTCAATCTTGAAGTCTTCTGTCAGGTAGAGGGAGGCTTGCCCATTCTCCACCTTCAAAGAACTCTTTTTCCCTTGAGCAATTTGTTCATCGGTCAACCGGGCCATCGGCAAGTTCGTGGCGCGATAGACAGAGGAATCTCCTGGCTTAGTGTTCAGCACCATCACCGTGTATTCGCCGGAGACATCATCGTAGGTAGCCTGCTGAATGGGGTATTCCCCATCCGCCAGACGATTTTGCGGAGTTTGAGTTTCAGTTTGCTGAGCACCAGGAATGCGAGTAGAGTCTGCCCCCGATGGAGCACCTCCACAGGCGACGGTGCTAACAGTCAGGGTCAGCACCATCATACAAATCAAGAGTCGGCGAAGCATATTCATTGCGGATAACGTGTGACGAAACTAAATTTACAACGGAACCAATTCTGGAAAATTTTGAATCAGTTGATCGGCAGTGAGTTCGTCGCCCAGTTGAGCCGGGGAGAAGTGCACCTGAATGGCCCGTAACCGATCCTGATAGTGCAGATTAATAATGGCCTTGAGGCCAGCTTTGAGGGCGCTTAGATTGGCCAGGTCGGTTTCCAGATCCGGCGCTTCGCCTTCATACGCAATCGTGAGCATCAGCACTAGGTTTTGGGTAATGGGAATGGTGTCAAATGCATCAATTTCTGTATCGGCCAGCAGTGCCCCACTCCGGTAGCGTTGAGCAGAATCTGTAAATAACTCTTCAACAAAATCTCCGGCTTCGCCCTCATCCCAAATCACATCGCCTTCATTAGCAGCAGATTGCCAGTAGATGTCGTATTGCAGAAGAGTTTGGCAAACTTCGACTAAGCCTTCTCCCAGAGTTTGGATGTCTCCGTCGCTGTCTGTCGCGTGGCGAGCGACCTGGTTTAATACACCCAACAGGGGTGCGACTTCTTTGCCAGCCAGATGAATGAACAAACGGGCAACGACAAATCGAGTTTTGCCGCTGAGTCGATTAAAGCGATCGCCCAAAGAACCCATTGCTACAATCTCCTCATCAACTCATAATCAAACATCGTGGCACCAGTGCTAACGATATATTCCCAGTGTAGAAGCTGAATTCACAGCGTCATAGGAGAGATCTCATCACTTTCTTGAGAGATAGCCGTACTTGAGAGATAACCGTACTGATGAGGAAACTTATCGAAATTAGAATCAAACTACGAAAAAAGAAATACAACTTTAATTTTGTGGCATAAAGCAAATATCCAACCCATTATAAGAATGGATGTTTTCTGGACGTTAAGCTTTGAAGCCTGAGGATTATTTGAATAAATGGGTTCCTAAACTCTATGGAGTCAAGCCTGAGGAGCGTGGCTACCGCAAGACTTGCATTGATGAAATGCATCGGGTAACAGGTATTTCAAAGAACACGATTAATACCTGGGGCGCATTGTTTGAAAATAGCCCTGATCATGTCCACCACACTTTAAGGTGGGTAGATACACTGAATCAGATTCGAGAAATGGTTTCTATGGAAAAAACCTTCTCGGAGTAACTAAATCTTTGACACAGGATAAAAGCTCACTATGAATTCCATAGTAAAAAAAGTGTATAGCGGTTCAAAACTCCGTACAATGGCAAAGATTAATCAGATAACTTTGCTACCCGTATGCGCTTTGAGGACATTTATGAATTTTTTGAATCCTTGCCGCCAACTTATCTCAATGTGGAGCAAGCAGTCTGTTACGTCCTCAGCGTTTTGCTTCAAGGGGACTCTTACGGCAGCGAACTGATCCAACGGTTAGAGCGGGAATATGTGATCTTTCGTGTTTCTGATCCGGTCCTTTATACCGCTTTAAACTTCCTGGAAGATCAGGAATTTATCACTTCATTCTGGAAGAAACTCCAGGGACGCGGGCGGCCTCGACGAATGCTCCAGCTAAATCCGGAAGTCCGGGAACGTGCTCAGGATTTGGCCCAACTCTGGGAGGAGTACGCTGCAACTGCCGTTAAAGTTCGTAAGTCATAACAACTCCCAAGCCCTAAACGCTCTTTCTTGCATTGCAGATTTGCGACTCTCATTGGTCTGCAACTCAAACGGGTGTAGAGTCATACTCAGGCTGCGATCGCGGTTCGGTGTTCTGCTCTAACTGGCTTAAGGTATTCAAAGATAGCAACCCAAACCCAACTCTAGAGGCTAGATCGAGCAGCATGTACACGGGTAGGAGAAGGGGAGCCAGATTGGAAGTCCCTCTCCCGCTCTGGGAGAGGGATTTAGGGTGAGGGTTAGAAAAGTGGGATGCACCCAAAGCCGCAGCATGTAAAGCAATTGCTATTACCAGAGTTGACTGACGGGGAGAAGATTGGCGATCGCATCTAGGAACCGCGCAATCAACACACCACCTGCAAAGCTGAGCAAGTGCGCTTTCCAGACTGAGTCTTTCGGTGCGGGGACCATGCCCCATAACATGCGACTACAGACACAGCCCACCAGAATCGTCACCAGCAGCGCAATAATTCCCGCCTCAAAATAGCCCCGGAGCAGCAAAAAACCCAGGTAGCTAAATAAAATGTTGTCGCCCGTGAATGATCTGGTCGCTCTGGGAAACAGGATGCCATTGAGACAATCCACCAGGAGGGCAACCAGAGTGACGAGGAATAGATCGCGGGTGCCCCGTAGCAGCAGCAAGCCACCCAGAAATAGAAAGGTCTCGGCATTGTCAAACAGGGAATAGGTCCGGTTGATGGAATCGGACATGGGAGGGGTCCATAAACCGGGGAAGGTGCGGAATGTAAACCCTAAATGGTTGAAGTGGCGCCCAATCAGCAACGCGATCGCCAGGGCAAACAACCAGACATACACAATCATGTCGGCGATCGCTTTTACCTGTGCTACAAAATCGTTCAGGGTCACGAATACTCCATCACCATCTGGTTGCCATGTTCCCTCTGGATCAATTCTGCCAAACGTTTGGGATTATCAGAATCAACTGGCATCCTCGATTGCTGGCGATCGCACCCGTAAAACATTCACACCAGAAAAAACCTTCTGAATTCTAGCGGCTAACTGGCAATCTGGAGCGGCAATTTGGCGCGGTGATGTTGAATTGTCTTGTGTTCTCGTTTACAGAGCAATCCGGGTCGCCCTCATCCAGATGTAACATCCTGTTGACTCTGGCCAGAGCGATCCCCTCAATTCCCTACAATGAATTCAGATATCGCACGGAAACAGGACTATGCCCAAAACAGTTGCGGATGTGATGACTCGTGATCCCATCACGGCACAGCCAGAAACACCATTAAATGAAGTGATTCAAATTCTGGCGCAAAAGCGGATCAGCGGGTTGCCTGTGGTGGATGAGACGGGTAAATTAGTGGGCGTGATTTCGGAAACTGACCTGATGTGGCGTGAAAGTGGGGCCACACCGCCGCCTTACATCATGCTACTGGATAGCGTCATCTATCTGGAAAACCCTGCCCGCTATGAACGAGAACTCCACAAAGCGCTAGGAGCCACGGTCAAAGAAGTGATGACCGACCATCATGTGGTGACGATTACCCCCGATAAACCCCTACGAGATGCCGCTCACCTCATGCACGAACGGGGCGTTCATCGCTTGCCCGTGCTGGATGCAGCAGGCCAGGTGATTGGGATTCTGACCCGGGGAGACATCGTGCGGGCGATGGCAGCAGAGCAAAGTTAGCCATTCGATTAGCCATTTGACACGAGATGATCTACTGATGATCTACTTTAGGACTGTGGATTTCATCACTCCGAAATCTTGGGTAGGCTGTGTTAGCGCCGCGTAACGCATTAGCTTCGGGAATTGATGCATTACGGCTACCGCACACCACAGTTTACAAAATTCGGTTTTATTTAATTCTCATTCCTGAATACAAGACCTGGTTAACACGAGAACTGAGAGTTAGGACTAGCCATGAGCATTACTCCGGAATCGGTAGAAGCATTACTTAATTCAGCAGACTTGGGCGATCGCCTGCGGGCAGTGAATCAAATCCGGACCTTAACCCCCGCGATCGCCTACGGCATGATCCAACAAGCTGTAGATGATCCGAATCCTCGTGTGCGCTATGCGGCAGTCAGCCAGCTATCATCCCTGGGCACTCAGGATCGGCCCAAAACGTTGACCATCCTGCGCGATCGCCTGCGGGACTCAGAACCCGATGTGCAGGCTGCCGCCGCCGATTCGATCGGTGCCCTGCAACTGACCGAGGCCTTTGACGATTTGCAAATGCTCTATCACAACACCGCCGAATGGTTGGTGAAGTTTAGCATTGTGGCGGCCTTGGGTGAATTGGGCGATGCGCGGGGTTTCGACCTGTTGCAAGATGCGATTCAGTCGCCCAATGAGTTGATGCAAATGGCCGCGATCGGGTCGTTGGGCGAATTGGGCGACCTCCGGGCGGTGGAATTACTGGCCCCCCATGTGCAAAATCCCGATTGGCAAGTGCGCTATCGGGTGGCCCAGGCTCTCACCCGCCTCAAAACTCCCGCAGGCCATACCCTACTGGAAACATTAGCTCAAGATAGTGTGGAGCAGGTGGCCCAGGAAGCCAAAGCCGGATTGGCATAATGAAGAGGCAACGCTGAAGTGAAGGAGTGGCGGATTTCATGCATACGCTGGTGGGCAAATCCTTGCAGGATGGAAAGTACACTCTGGAGCAGGTGTTGGGAGAAGGGGGATTTGGCATCACCTTTCGCGCGACTCATCACTATTTGCAACAAACGGTTGTGATCAAAACCTTGAATCCAACCAATCAGGCCAACGCCGAGTTTAGTCAGGCTCAACAGCAGTTTCAGGATGAAGGCCGACGGTTGGCCCTGTGTGTGCATCCCAACATTGTGCGGGTGAGTGATTTCTTCATTGAGGCCGGGATGCCCTACCTGGTGATGGACTATATCCCCGGATACAACCTGGAGCAAGTCGTTTTTCCCGATCGCCCCCTGCCCGAAGCCGAGGCCATCAATTACGTGCGGCAAATTGGGGCGGCGTTGCAGGTGATTCACGCCAATGGCTTACTGCATCGAGATGTCAAACCGCAAAATATCATCCTGCGGCAAGGAACCAATGAGGTAATCTTGATCGATTTTGGCATTTCCCGTGAATTTACCCTGGGGATGACCCAAACTCATACCAGCATCATTTCCACCGGCTACGCACCGCCGGAACAATACCTGGCCCAGGCCAAACGCACCCCCGCCACCGATGTGTATGGATTAGCCGCAACGCTGTATGCGCTGCTCACTGCCCATGTGCCCGTACCATCAATTTTGCGCGATCGCCAGCCCATGCCCGCCCCCCGCGATCTATATCCCGAAATTACCGCAGCAACCAATCAAGCCGTTTTGCGGGGCATGGCGCTGGATGTGCAATATCGGCCCCATGCCATCGCCGAATGGTTGCGTTTGTTGCCAGATAGCACCTCAGTACAGGCGAGGCCCAATCCTCCATCTGTCGCCGCCCCCGTTACCGCTGCCACCGTTGCGGTCAGTCCCCCGGCAGTTGCCCCGGCAGTTCCCCCAGTTGCCCCCTCGCCGCCAACGGTTCACCCCAATGTCACTCCATCTCCGCGATCGCGCTCTGGGTTGTGGTTATTGCTAGGAATCGCGGCGATTGCCAGTGCGATCGCCGCCGCACTGGGAGCCATGTGGTATCACTCCCAAAATTCAACCCCGACTGCCGTTGCGCCTGACCCCACCCCCACAGTCACCGTCGCACCGTCGGCTTCCCCTACCCCTGCGCCCCCGGCCTCCCCGCCCTCCTCACCCGAACCACCCCCGCCAGCACCCGAACCTTCGCCCTCGCCCTCTCCACCCGCCGCCACCCCATCGGTTCCCGGCTTCCCCACAGGGACCAACATCAGCACCGTCAAGAATCAGTTGGGCGAACCGACCTCATCAGGAGAAGGCTATTGGACCAATACGCGATCGCTCCTGTATGACCTAGTGCCCAACCAGGTAACGGTAGCCTATCTGTACGACAAAACTACCCAAAAAGTCCGCCAAACCGAAGCGTCCTTTGCTCAGTCGGTCGATCGCACGGTCATGGCCGATACCCTCAACGCCATGCTAGACGGGGGGCTGACGGCCCCGATCGAGCAAGAACTCACCAACATCTGGAATCGCCAATCCAATCAATACAGTTTCAGCACTGGACCCCTCAAAGGCACAATCGAACGCAACGATAAAGATCGGATTTACCTCGCGGTTTGGGAAGCCGATTTACATGACTAGGGATGAAGCATAAAGCCGTTCATTTCATACGGCAATTCATGCCGCCATCAATTCTGCTCTGATGGCGCATGACTTACCCCAATGATGCTCAAAAAAATAAATAGCGTGCCCCGATCGCAAACAGAAAAATCCCATACAGCTTCTTCATCAGGGCACTACTGATATAAGGCTGATTGGCAAATAGGGCACCAAAATAATTGCCGATTAACAACCCAACGGCAATAAGCACAGCATTGCGAATACTCATATTGCCATTGCGATGATATTCCAACGCGCCTAACAAGCCAATAGGCAAAATTTGGGCCGCGATCGACGTACCCGTGGCAAATTTTTGATCCATCCCCATCAAAAGTACCATCGCAGGCACCATAATCGCGCCGCCACCAATCCCAAACATCCCACCCGCCACACCCGCGACTAACCCAATGATCGCCAGTTGAATTAATTCGTTCGACACGACATTCTCTCTCCTAGTACACATTTCTCGGCATCATAGCCCTGATATTGTAGGATCAGTTGCTTTAGGCGCGATCGCGCTGAACTGGAGCGATCGCGCCGCCAGTCACGAAACATTCATCAGCTTTTATTCTTTTCATATCTTTTAATGGTAAATAACAACGCTATCAAGCAAAGTTAAACCAAACTGTATAACCGCCTGGAGACAGAATTATGCGTTGGGAATTTGGTCGTAGAAGTGGAAACGTTGAAGATCGGCGCGGTGGCGGTAGGATGGCGGGACCTGTCGTCGGCGGTGGCATTGGGACAATCCTGCTGGCCCTCGTGGTGACGTTTCTGGGCGGAGATCCAGGTGCCATTCTGGAGCAGGGCGGCACCGGCAATAACGCAACCAACCAGCCAGCAGCGCAACAACCAGCCAACGATGAAGGCGCTCAATTTGTCTCCGTTGTACTGGCAGACACCGAAGACACCTGGAATCGGATCTTTCGGCAGCAGGTTGGGCGAGACTATCAAGAACCGAAGCTAGTTTTATTTTCTAACGCGGTGCAGTCGGCCTGTGGTTATGCTCAAGCCGCATCCGGCCCGTTTTACTGCCCACGAGATGAAAAAGTGTACATCGACCTCAACTTTTTTCGTGAATTGAAAACTCGCCATCAAGCACCAGGCGATTTTGCTCAGGCGTACGTGATTGCCCATGAAGTGGGGCACCATGTACAAAATGAATTGGGCATTTTGGCGAAGGTCAATCAGCTCCAGCGTCAGGTAAGCGAGGTGCAGGGCAATCAGCTTCAGGTGCGAGTAGAACTTCAGGCCGATTGTTTAGCGGGTGTGTGGGCACATCATACGCAGAATTCCCAGAATCTTCAGTTGGAGCAGGGCGATATTGAGGAAGGCTTGAACGCTGCCAGCCAAATTGGTGATGACACGTTGCAAGCGAAAGCGAAGGGCTATGTCGTACCCGAATCTTTTACCCACGGTAGTTCTGATCAGCGAGTCCGCTGGTTTAAGCGCGGCATCCAAACCGGTGACATTGAGCAATGCGATACGTTCAACACTCGTAATCTTTAATTACGCCTTCCCCGTTCCAGGGAGATTTTTAGAAAACAAAATACCTGTACGGGCAGGTTTGGCAAAAAATGATCGGCTGATAGCCCGAACTCTGGCGAAACCAATCCTAACCCTGAGGGGATATTTTTGCGTGGAAATCCCTTAATTCATTGACTTTGGGCTTGCAAGCTCACCTTACAGAAATTCTGACGAAAGTTAGACGGCAAGCTGCCAAGGGAGAACCACACTGGAAGGGTAGTCATTCAACACCCCTCATGGAACCGACCGTTCTCATTACTGGCGCATCGCAGGGAATTGGTAAAGCGACGGCATTTTTGTTTGCTCAACATGGATATCGAGTTGTTTTAGCGGCACGACATGCAGACAGGCTAGAAGCCGTGGCGCGAGAATTGCGCGATGCTCACCATGCGGCGATCGCGGTGCCCACAGATGTGCGAGACCCCCAACAGGTACAGGAATTAGTGGCAAAGGCCATCGGGGCGTTTAGCGCGATCGATGTGTTAGTCAATAATGCGGGCATTTACATTTCGGGGCCAGCCGAGGCGTTTACCCTGGAGGATTGGCATCAGGCGATCGATACCAATCTCTGGGGCTATATTCACACCATTCATGCGATTCTGCCCCATTTTATTGAGCGCCACAGTGGCAGCATTGTGAATGTGAGTTCAGTGGGCGGGAAGGTGCCTGTCCCTTATCTTGCACCCTATACAACGAGCAAATTTGCGGTTACTGGGCTAACGGAAGCCTTGCAGAGTGAACTGAGTCCTAAGGGCATTCATGTCTGTGGAATTTATCCTAACTTGATCAAATCAGATTTTATGGAGCGGGCAATTTTTCGAGGAACGCACCTGGCCGATGAACAAGCTCGCCGTCAGCAAGTAGAAGATATTCTGAAAGTTCCCCTGGTAGAAAAACCGCAGGATGTTGCGAATGCGATTTGGGATGCTGTGCAACATCAACGCCCAAGCGTGGTGGTGGGTTCAGCCAATTTATCCGTCGCTTCACACAAGTTTTTCCCATCCATCATGCAATGGGTTTTTCGCAAAACATTTCAGAACAAGGATATGGAGTATCAATAAAGACAAACCACTCAACGATTAGTAAAGCCGACTGCCACCCCCCACTCGTCTACGGGGAACTCCATTTCTGCCCGCCAGGGCTTGGTGGGATCGGAGGGGAGACTGATCGCTGGGGTCCAAACTTAAAGGAAGAAGCGGGGTCGCCGCAGACTGGGGTGCAACCTGGGCGATCGCAGACATGGGCAGGCAGGCGATCGTTGTCGCAAAGAATACCAGCAAGGACACGATACGGAAATGGTAAATCATGATGCACCTGATAATTTTTAAGACAAGATGGCAAGACGCTGTAGCAATTGTTCCCGGATTCCTATTATGGGTAACAAAAAACTTCTGTGGGTAGGGGTACCACAGAAGTTGACGGAAGTGAAGTAGTATGGTTCCGGCAAAGGCGGGGTTAAATTTCCCCCTTAACCCTTCACACACACCACCTGTTTGAGAGTGGCGACGACTTCTACTAAATCAGACTGGTTCGCCATTACCTGATCAATAGATTTGTAAGCGCCTGGAATTTCATCCAAAACGCCACCATCTTTACGGCATTCTACGCCTGCGGTTTGCTGAATCAGGTCATCCAGTGAGAAGTGCAGTTTGGCTTTACTGCGCGACATCGATCGCCCAGCGCCATGTGAGCAGGAACAATAGCTGGCGTGATTCCCCTTGCCCTTGACGATAAAGGACTTTGCCCCCATCGAACCGGGGATGATGCCATAATCCCCTGCCTGGGCACGCACCGCGCCCTTACGGGTGACATACACCTCCTCGCCATAGTGCATCTCCTGTTCGGCGTAGTTGTGATGACAATTCACCGCCAGGAGAGACTTGGTGAGCTTGCCGCCAGCCAAATGTTGTTCCACAATCCGCTTTACCCGCTCCATCATCACATCTCGGTTGACCCGCGCGTAGTTCTGTGCCCACTGCAAATCGCGCCAGTACGCCTCGAACTCTGGCGTACCTGCCGTGAAGTAAGCCAGATCGGGATCTGGGAGTTTATTCCCGGCCAGTTTAGCCAGATGCTTACCTGTGTCAATGTGGCACTGCGCCAACTTATTGCCAATGTTGCGAGAGCCAGAGTGCAGCATGATCCACACTTGATTGTCTGTATCCAGACAGATTTCGATGAAATGGTTGCCACCACCGAGGGAACCCATCTGCCGCATAGCCTTGGTTTGCAAGTCTTGCACGCCTTTGTGCAAGTCCTTGAAGTTGCGCCAGCCCTGCCAGTTGGATACTGTCTTGTCTACGGTTTTGTTCTCATTGAAGCCAACGGGAACAGCGGCTTCAACGTCCTGCCGAATTTGCTTCAGCTTGCCGTTTAATTGATCAGCCTTAAAGGGCGTTTTGATGGCGCACATGCCACAGCCAATGTCTACCCCAACGGCAGCTGGAATCAGGGCATCTTTGGTAGCGATGACAGAACCGACTAAGGCTCCCTTACCCAGATGCACATCGGGCATCAAGGCGACGTGCTTAAACACAAAGGGTAGGGAGGCGACATTTTTGGCCATTTTGGTTTCGTCCGCGCCCAATTCATGGTTGGCCCAGGAAAGAACTGGAGCTGGGGCGGTCAGGGTTAGGGCTTCGTAAGGCATGGCGATCGCCTCCTCTTAAACAAATTCCAATCTAGCGACAGGATAGTTGGAGGGTGTTCCATCTCCCGTCGTAATACTTATACTACAATCTGTAATACGCTTCGTCAAGAAACCAGCAGCAGATGAGGTTAGTCATTGAGTTCGACCTATTCCCCACCCCCCATTCCCCATTGCCTATTTTCTAAAGTGCCTGGATCGCTACAATCAATCCCTGACAAATCCCGGCCATGAAGTCTAAGTCTAAAGTCTCCAGGCGATCGCTGGTCTGATGATAATGGGGATTTCGCATGAAAGCGGTGTCAGTCACCATGATGGCTTTGTAGCCTCGGTCCCAGAAGGGGGCATGATCGCTGAGGCGGGTGGCTCGGACCATTTCGCCGCGCATCCCGGCAGGGAGCCATTGGCTGGGAACTCCCGCTTTGGCAATGTGGTGGCTGAAGTGGAGTAAGTCGGGGGTGGTGGGAAGATTGCCAATCAGCCCAATGAAGTTGCCAGTGCTGGGATAAACGGCTTTCATGGCCTCGATTGGATATTGTTGGGAGTTGGGTGCCTGGGTGCAATAGCCCAACATTTCCAGAGACAGCATTAATCGGATTTTTTGCCCCTGTTGCTGTAAGTCGCTGGCGTAGTGTTCACTACCGACCATGCCATATTCCTCCAGGTCAAAGGCGACCAGGCGCACAGGATAACGAGCGGGTTGAGCCGCAAGGGCTTGAGCCAGTTCCAGGAGAGCGGCCACGCCACTGGCGTTGTCGTCGGCTCCGGGGGTGCCAGGGACGGCATCGTAATGGGCACCGATGAGAACAATGCTGTCGGTTTGCCGTTGACCGGGAAGGTTGAGAATTAGATTGGTGTGAGTGCGCTGTTGCTGCTGGAATGTGTGGGGTTCGACTGTGCCCCATTGGCTGAGTTGAGACCGGATGTATTCCTGCACATAAAAATGTCCGGCGGTGGCCATGTAGGGGTCTCGTTCGCGCACGAGTTGGAGCAGGTGCGATCGCAGGCGTTCTTGGCGTTCAGGGGCGGTCATGACGGCGCTGATTCTCCAAAACTTCCCGCATCAGAAGGCGTAACTCGACAATGCCTTCCACGTTCCGCCCAATTTGCTGTTCGTTGATGTCGCTTTGCTCCCGGAGGGCCTCAATGCGATCGCCCAAGGCATCAATCCGCCCACCTAAGGCCTCAATGCGATCGCCCAAGGCATCAATCCGCGCCCCCAGAGCCGCGATTTGTGCGCTGTTGGCGGCGATTTGGACAGCGTTACTGGCAATTTGAGCGGCGTTGGCCCGCTGTTGTTCAGCCACCATTAGCAACACGGTCTCCACCCGGTCAAGGCGCGTTTCAGCCGTTGTTAAACGAGGTTCAAGGGTGGGGTCGATGGTCATGTGGGCGGAAATAGAGCAGTTATTGAGAGCATTCTAAGACTAGTGTTCCGGCAGGAAAATTTTGACGGGTCGAAGACCCACAAAATTTAACCCTAATCAACAACCTGTATTTTGGCCACCCGTCAATGATTGATTGACTTACCACGAGACGACATGGGTTGAGAGATGGGACTGTCCTGATCAGCGTGTGTGAGGACGGATTTACAGAATGTTGCATTAAATTTGAGTGAAAGTGCGATCGCAGCGTCGAGTTTCACTATAATCGTCGCGACCTGTGCAATACCTTCGCCATCGTTCACTGTTGCCATCGTTCACTGTTGCCATAGCTCATATGGTAAAGGCAAGTCGGAGCGCCAACTCAGAATCAGATTTTTCCCTGTTTCTTGGGCTTCAGCGTTCTGGCTCAAGCTATACCTGCCCGCCGCTTCGTTGGAGATTTCTATCCGTCTATGAATTTCATTTCCATCACGTTTGCGCTGTTTCTGCTCAGTATTTGCATTCTCTACTGGACGATCAACGATTTGCGGGGCAAGTTGTGGCTATTGCTGATTGCCAGCCTGATTTTTTATGCGTCGTTTCAGGTGCAGTACATTCCGCTGCTACTGGCCGGAACCTGGATTAATTTTCTGCTTGGGCGATCGCTGGCCGTGCCGCCCGATTGGCGCATGGATAACTGGCAATTTGCTCAGGATGAATGGAGTCGGCGCCGATTCCGGTTGTTGTGGTTTGGCATTGGGCTAAATATCCTATTGCTGTTTGGGTTCAAGTACGTGCCCTTTACCCTCACCACCATCGGCCAACTGGCAGGCTGGGCACCCGCCGCCGACATCGCGCAGTGGACGAGCAAGCATCTGATTCCACCGATTGGCATCAGCTTCTTTAGTTTTGAGTGTATTGCTTACCTGGTAGATGTATATCGAGGGGCACCCGCCGCGCCACAATTACTCAAATTCTCGGCCTACAAGCTGTTTTTTGCCAAACTCCTGTCCGGACCGATTACGCGCTATCACTCCCAGGCCGCCCAAATGCAGCAGCCCAAGCGCCCCTCCATCGATCGCATTGCCGAAGGGCTATGGCTGATTGCCTGTGGTGCCATTAAGAAAGGCTTGCTGGCCGATAACATTGGCATTCTAGTGGATTTGAGTTTTCAGAATATGCAACGGGCCGGCAGTGCGGATTTATGGCTGGCGACCTTTGCGTATGGCTTGCAACTGTACCTGGATTTCAGCGGCTATGTGGATATGGCGCGGGGGGTTGCGATACTCCTGGGCTTCCATCTGCCGGAAAACTTCAACTATCCCTACCTCACCACCAGCATTGCCGATTTTTGGCGGCGCTGGCACATGACGCTGGGAGATTGGCTGCGAAATTACCTTTACTTTCCGTTAGGTGGCTCTCGTCAGGGCTTGTTCCGCACCTGTTTGAACTTACTAATCGTGATGGCGATCGCGGGGATCTGGCATGGGGCCGCCTGGGGGTTTGTCGTATGGGGTGGCTTGCATGGATTAGCGCTGGTGGTGCATCGCCTCACCGATAGCATGACCAAGCACAACGCCCGACTCAAACGCTTCTGGCAAAAACCAGTGGGTGTGATGACGGCCTGGTTGCTGACGCAAGGCATGGTCTTTACCGCCTGGATTTTCTTCCGTTTACCCAATCTGAAGGATTCCTGGCTGGTGGTCACTCGTCTATTGGGTCATCCAGCAGATGCTCAATTTTCTCAGAAGGTTTACATGGAGGCGATCGGGCTACAACCGCTACAAATTTGGTTACTGTTGTGGGCACTGGTGGGCGTCATGGCGATCGCTTACAGTTTTGAACGCATTTTGAAGCTGCAATTGAACTGGAATGTGAAGTTAATGCTGGTACCAGCGTGCTTGTTTGCCGTGTGGTTAATGGCTCCTCAAGGTGCTCTGCCTTACATCTACTTTGATTTTTAATTAATCCAAACTTCTGATTAGTAGACCTTGGCGCAAACAGACCTGCCGTTCGTAGTGCAGGCTTCTGGCCTGCGCGGGCATCTTGCCCGCCCTACGGTTAGCCAAACTCATGCAGCAGTTGATTAGCTTCGATGAAGAAGCGTGTACAGAAATATCGATTCTGATGTAACATTTTGCAAATAAAAATTACAGGTAACTTAACTAATCACATCACAAAGTTTGCGATCTTTTAGTGTCTACGAGGTTCTAGAAATCACATACATTTTTAGAAGCTAAAGTTTTGTTTATCAAAATGTCCAAAAATTTACAAAAAAGCCTTTGCGTCACCGTGTTCTATTCAATTGATTTTTCAAGGCTTGAAATACTGGAGGTTTCAGCAATCATAACTTTATTGAGAAAGATGAATTTGGCTAGATGAAAGTTAACAGCGATCGCTAGAAAAATGAACATAGATTTCATAGTATGAGTTCGGGTAAATACAACCTTATATTTACCTCATCTATTCCGACCGCAAGGTCAAACTGCTGTTCATTACGCAATTATTCAAACCCATGACCACAACGATTCAAAGACGCGAAAGCGGAAATGCTTGGGATCGGTTTTGTGAGTGGATCACCAGCACCAACAACCGCCTGTACATTGGCTGGTTTGGTGTCATCATGATCCCCACACTCCTGTCTGCGACCATTTGCTACATCATCGCCTTCATTGCTGCACCCCCCGTTGACATCGACGGCATCCGCGAGCCGGTATCCGGTTCTCTGATGTACGGCAACAACATCATCTCCGGTGCTGTCATTCCTTCTAGCAACGCGATTGGTTTGCACTTCTACCCCATCTGGGAAGCCGCATCCCTCGACGAGTGGTTGTACAACGGTGGGCCTTACCAACTAGTTGTATTGCACTTTTTAATTGGTTGTTTTGCTTACCTCGGTCGGCAGTGGGAACTGTCCTACCGTTTGGGGATGCGTCCCTGGATCTGCGTTGCTTACTCTGCGCCTCTGGCTTCGGCAACCGCAGTCTTCTTGATCTACCCCATTGGTCAAGGTTCCTTCTCCGACGGGATGCCCCTGGGTATTTCCGGTACCTTCAACTTCATGTTCGTGTTCCAGGCTGAACACAACATTCTGATGCACCCCTTCCACATGTTGGGTGTGGCCGGTGTGTTTGGTGGCAGCTTATTCTCCGCCATGCACGGTTCCTTGGTGACTTCCTCCCTGGTGCGTGAGACCACCGAGACCGAATCACAAAACTACGGTTACAAGTTCGGTCAAGAAGAAGAGACCTACAACATCGTGGCAGCCCACGGCTACTTCGGTCGGTTGATCTTCCAATATGCCAGCTTCAACAACTCTCGTTCCTTGCACTTCTTCCTGGGTGCATGGCCCGTGGTTTGCATCTGGTTCACCGCTCTGGGCATCAGCACGATGGCATTCAACCTGAATGGGTTCAACTTCAACCAATCAGTGTTGGATTCTCAAGGTCGTGTGATCAATACTTGGGCGGATGTGCTGAACCGTGCCAACTTGGGGATGGAAGTGATGCACGAGCGTAACGCTCACAACTTCCCCCTCGACCTTGCTTCTGGTGAAGCAACTCCCGTTGCCATGCAAGCTCCTGCTATCCATAGCTAGTGAGTACTTAGACCAATCTTGAGATTTCCAGGTTTGGTTGTGTCGTTGCAAAGTGCTCTCAGTTGGGAGCGCTTTGCTTTATGTGGGTTTCAATTTTTTACTCTAGATTCAATTATTTTTGTTTCCGCTTTCAGTGATGCTGGAAGTTCTCTTATCTTTTTCTTAGAATCTTAAATTAAACTGAATAGGAACTGTTCCATTCATTCAGTTACCTGCTCATGCTTTGGTCTGAATGAGGAACAAACTCGTTGAACATTTAATACTGTTGCTTGGCATCGCGTTATGGAATCGGATTCAACCACTTGGGAAGAATCACCTAAAATCCTCTTAGCCAGAGAGGTTGTCAATATTCTCAATCAGGCAATGCACAAAATAGATGAGAATGATTACTTCTCTGCACAGATTATGGTGGGAGTAGCACTTCATCATCTAGAAAGTTTGCAAATCGACTTAACTGAGCATTTGTCTTTAGAAAGAACATTGAGAAGTTTTTTGAAACATCCTTGAGCAAACCGATATATTTTTTAAGTCAGTTTGACCCAACGACTTAAAAAAATATTTCTTTGGGAACAACGTGTTTGCTGTGGTTAGTTCTATATTCATTTTGTTGGGGTTGTTCACGTTTCATGAAACTTAGATGAAGTTGCTGACAACACCTACTCTCCATTGGTTCAATCATTAGTATCTCCCGATGGTTGAATGTATTCCTGATTTGTCAGGATGCCGTTTTTGTAAGGATGTTTTCCATGCCTGCAAGGCTGATTCTTCTCATTAACCATGACGCTAGCATTGGGGAAGTGATTCGCGTTTGCTTGATGCATCTTGCAGGGTGGGATGTAATTTCGGTCGGGCTATACCAAACCGATCTGGAAACTTTAGTGCAGGAGCGTCCAGATGCTATTTTGGTGGATGCTTTTTTGCCCAAAATTAACGGGTTGGGATTTATTCAAGGATTATTTATTCAAAAGCTGCAAAAAACTCAGATTACTCAGTCGGTGCCAATTTTGCTAATGACAGATAAAGCCGATTGGTTTACGGTGGAGCAGTTGCGATCGCTGGGCATTGAAGGAGCGATCGCCAAGCCCTTTGACCCCAAAACCCTACCCACTCAAATTGCCCGCATTCTAGGATGGGAACGGGGATAGCAGGTAGGGTGTAAAACTATATGTTGGGTTAGGGCCGCTTCGTCAGAAACGACCCTTTCCGTCAGCTTTAGGCTGGGCCAGTTTTAGGCTGGATTTAAGAAGCGATTGGCAAATTTGAAGACCTCACCCAGATCATTGCCACCTCCCATGAAAGCACTCAACAACGGGTTGGTTGCACCCGCCGCTTTGCCACCGCCCATGTTGAGCAGTCCCATGACGGCAGGTAACAACGTTGGCAGCATGGCCTGAATTGCTCCAGAATTAACACCCGTTTTTTGAGCAATTCCCTGGATGAGTTGCTGTTGCACCTGCGGAGGAAACAACGATTGCAAAGCAGTTGCGGGTGCGCCCGTTCCCGTAATCTGATTCAGCAAATTGCCCAGATTGGCTCCACCGGGCAGATTGCTTTGCTGTTGTTGTAGCAGCGGACCCAATAATCCACCGGCGGTAGCCAGCACCGATTGCATTTGAGCAGGATCAACACCCTGCGTCTTTGCCAGGTTTTGCACCGTGTTGGTGAGGTTCTCTAACTGAGCAATGCTGCCATTCTGGTCAGGGTTATTGATAGAACTCAGTACGTCGAAAAACAAGCCCATGATGAATCTCCTCGAAAAACGTGAAGTTATCAGAATCAAGTACGTTGGGTTGTAACCCACCTAGTAGAACTTGGCATCAATGCACCCACCGTTCGTAGTGCAGGTTTCTAGCCTGCGCGGGCAAGATGCCCGCCCTACGGTGGTTCAATTCGCGTCCACTGCTACTAGTGAGCGGCAGGTACACGCACATGGAAGGACCGAATCAACCGCAGCCAGCGGTTATCGTCTGTGAAGTAACCCAGTTCAGCAATGTAATCGCGATCGCTAACAGGAATCACCACGTGTTTATCCTGATCGGCTTCATGACAAACATAGGTTTGAGTGCTGTGGGGCGGTTCATAATCAATGTCTAAATTCGTCGCATCATGAACTCGCAACATCAGGCGACGGCCACCCTGCTCCCGGAGCGCTTGCTTGTAAGCATCTGCCACTTCCCAATAGGCGTAGGCATCCTTAGAATTGCGAGGCACCAGAATAATGCGACAGTCGTGAGCCAGCTCGAAGGGTTTGTTGGCATCAGCACCAGAATGCCGCTCCAACAAAGATTTCGCCGTGGGGCTAAACCCGGCAACCGCCGCCGTGCCGCCAGCGATCGCGGCTCCCACCACCTTCGTGGCATCACCCGTCAGGTTTGATGCCGTTTCCGTGGCCTTACCGAGTAAACCAGAAGCGCCTTTGGCCGCATCTTCTGCCAGCCCTGTCACCCCGGCTGTCACCGAGCCAAACCGCGCCGTGAGGCTCTGCGACTCCTGCCGGGTGATAGGGTCGATATCGGCGGCGAGTTGGGTGGCAGCCGCACTGGCAGCCGCATTGATAGTAGCTGTCGGATCCGCCACTCCTGGCATGGATAGGGGCACATGCACCGGAGCCGACTTGGCAATGCTCAGCCAGCGATTGTCTTGCGTGGCATACCCTAGCTCTGCGACATAATCACGGTTAGGAGTGAGAATTGGGACATGCACATCTGACAATTGCTCGTCGGCTTGATATTGGCGGACACTATGCGCCGCTTGTTGCTCCAGGTTGATGTTGGTGGTGTCATGCAGTCGCACCATCAAGTTCTGGCCCCCCTGTTGCTTCAATTCTGCCTTCCGGGCTTCAGGAACTTCCCAGTAAACATAGCCATCCTGCGGTGTGCGAGGCACCATAATGACCCGACTGGGCGGCATCGCGCGGCTGGCTGTAGTCTGCGATCGCGCGATCGCAGCGGCTCCCGCTACAGCCGCTGTTCCCGCCGCCACAGCCAACGGAGTTTGCAAATTGGCGGTTGGGCCATCGGCTGGGCAGGCCGGAACGCGCACATGCTCAGAACGAGCGAGTCGAATCCATTGATTGTCTGCGGTGAGGTAGCCCAACTCGGCAACATAATCACGATCATCGACAGCAATGGGCAGATGCATATCCTGGTCGTGCTCGACACAGTCAAATTCCTTTAGCTCGTGGGGCGGTTGCCGATCCATATCGCGAATGCCAGTGACATCGGACAACCGCACCTTGAGATCGCGTCCACCCTGGTTTCGGGCTGCCGCAAACTGAGAGTCAGGCACTTCCCAATAGGCGTAGGCATCCCGGCAATTGCGTGGAGTCAGGATCATCCGTCCGGCTTCGGCTTCTGTAGCCAGCGGCGGCACCACGGCTCCCCGACCTCGCATCAGCCACATCAGCAAGGGTAAACCTAACAGCGGTAACAACAGCCACAGGAGCGGAGTCAGATCAAGGGGTTTACCTGTAGTCACGGGCGCGATCGCCGCATCCGGCGAGGAGTCCGGCGCGATCGCGGCATCCGGCGAGGGAACGGGCACAGGCTCTACGGTTCCCTGTTGAATGGTGGTCGATTCCTGTTGTCTAGCCGCGGCAACCACTTCCTGACCCGGGGCCGAGGTCGCAAAGCCGATAAACGCCTGCACCCCAGGATTGGCCTCTCCCCGGTACACATATCCACGGGGCTGGGAGTAAGGATAAAGCGGATCGGTGGGCAGCGTATCGTGCATAGGCAGAACCGCCACGGTGGGCTGACCTGTGACCTGGCTGGCGATCGCGTAGCTGATGCCATCTTTACCCAGTTCTCGAATCACCATTGCCGTATCATCCTGCTCCATCTGGATGGCATTCGCACCCGGTTGGAAAGGAGCCGCTTTAAATACAGGATACTGGCTTAACGCCTGCCGAGTATCGCTAGTCGCGGGGCGATCGATAAACCGAATCGGCAAATCTGCCCCCCCCACCTGCGACCAATTCGTGATTTCGCCCCGAAACATCTTGGCAAATTGTTCCGCCGTAATGCTGGATTTCAATGAATTTTCGGCACCAACAATAATGGCAATTTTTTCCCGACTAATCGGGATTTCCTTCAGCCCTTGCGCCTTTTCCGCATCCGTCAAAGGACGACCCACCGCCGCCAGATCGATCGTCCCCTCCGTCAACGCTTTCAGGGCATTGGCGGTGCCATTACTGGTCAACGTGACCGTGGTTCCAGGAAATTTTTCTTCAAACCGTTGCTTTAAAGCTTCATTAATCACGGTCATGCTATCTGAACCGTCCACCTTCATCGTGGTGCCTTGCGGCAGGGATGCAGGCAACTTGAACACAGGAGCCGTTTCAGGAGCCTGGGCCAACAATACCTGATGGCCATCGATCGCAACCCAGACGCTCACAAAAAATAGAGGAGCGACAGCCATTGATGTGGCAAATCTCCCGATCGCAACAGAGCGTTTCTGATTTTTCAACATGGTTGTGTGTACCCGATGAAGAACACAAACAAAACTCAATTCGTTTCCTTCCAGGCAACGTATAAAACGTACTGGTCAGAAATACACGAGATAATTATGAAACCCAAAGTTGAGTCATTGGGTTTCACTCCGTTTCACACAGACACATGGGTTACCAAATCGGCTTAAACCATTTCCCGTTCGCGGACTCGGGTAGTAACTTTGGGTAACTCAAACACCGTGCTGTAGACCCAACCAGCCAGCAACGCGCCTAAAATGGGAGCAACCCAGAACAACCAAACCTGTGCCAGCGGCGTACCACCGACATACAGTGCCGGAGCCAGACTCCGCGCCGGGTTGACCGAGGTGTTGGTTACAGGGATGCTAAGCAGGTGAATCAGGGTGAGTGCAAACCCGATCGCCAATCCCGCAAAACCAGCAGGAGCACGCCCATCGGTGACACCCAGAATAATCAGCAAAAACATGAAGGTGAGAACCAGTTCAGTGATGAAGCAGGCACCCAGAGAAAAGGCTCCAGGAGAAAAGGCATCATAGCCATTGGTGGCAAAAGCGCCCGCCGCACTGGGGTCGATGGTAAAACCAGGCTTACCCATAGCAATCAAGTAGAGCAACCCTGCCCCCAAAATGCCTCCCAAGACTTGAGCAATGATGTAAGGCAATAACTCAGAACCGGGGAACCGCTTACCAGCCCACAAACCAAACGACACAGCAGGATTGAAGTGGCCGCCAGAGATATGGCCCACCGCGTAAGCCATCGTCAAAACCGTTAAACCAAAGGCCAGGGAAACACCCACTAGACCAATGCCTAAGGGAAAGAACACCGCATTGCTAATCGTGGCTGATTTGGCGGTAAACGCAGCCGCTAAGACTGCACTGCCGCAACCACCAAAGACGAGCCAGGCGGTACCAATAAATTCTGCAAGACAACGTTTTGCAAGAGACATGTGTTAGGACTCCTTACTGACTGAACAAACCATCGCGCTCTCGGATTAACGCTACGAACTTAAGGAGTGAGAATTAAATAACTTCGATGTGTTCTCGTATAGACGAATACCCGTTCGCCCCTCCAGACGACTCAACGTTCGATTTTATTGAATCCATGAACCCAAGCGGTATGGTAAGCTTTGCTCTGCCCTGCGATCGCTCGCAGATTGCAGCATGAAAACTTGTCCAAAACGTACGTGACAAAAATAAAGCTTTTATAAGATCAAACTTCTTATATTTCCTGAGGCTACGAATTCAGGCCAGTTTCAAGTTCGTTTAATGTGCTTAGGCAACGCAAACGAGAGTAGCAAACTTAGTCCAGCCGCACCCAAAATTGCCGCTAACGAAACTCGCATACCCCGCGCCGCAGCATCCGGCAAAATGGCATTCAACTGTTCATACACCGCCGGGGGCAAGCCTTTGAAAAACGCTTTGCGGTCTTCCTGGCTATAGGTTTGAATGACTCGTTCTAACTGATGCGCCGCCGATCGCCGCAGGGTTGGGGTCAAACTTTGCCCAAGTCCCGCAGTTACTCGATCGACAATGTTGGTCGAAATCACTGTGATCAACACGGTGCCAAAGATCCCTCGCCCTAAAGAATTTCCCACATTTTGCAAGGGGTTGTACACGCCACTGGCTTCTGCCTTCTCATGGGGGTTCGCCGCCGAAAAGGCCACTCCAGCAATACAGGTAAAAAAGACACCCGAACCGATCCCCATGATGACCAGCGCCGGGAGGATGCTGAGGGCCGTCATGCTGGGCGCGATCGCTTGCCGCAGGAGAAACACCCCCACGCACACCCACGCCAAACCGACTTGAATCAATGTGCGCGGGGCGATCGCTTGCAGCGTGCGGTGAAACGTGGCAGTGAAAAATGCCACCAGCGTTGCCAGGGTATAGGGAAATACCGCCAGTGCCGTTTGAAACGCATTCAGCTTGAGGATGGCGGGAATGAATTGGTACAGGTTAAATTGCACTCCGGCTGCCACAATACTGTGCAATACCGCCGTTGACACTCCCAGCACAAAGACTTTGCGCCGTAGAACGCCAGCCCTCAGCAGTGAGGGTCGCCCCACCTGCGCCGCCCGGCGTTGCCAGAAATAAAACAATCCCAAAAAAATTAGCCCTGACGCGATCAAAACGGGCACAATCGACAGGGCAAACGGCGGTAGTACCATGCCTGCAAATTCAAAGATTTGGCGGGGTTCCCACCAGCCATACTCCCCCGCCAAACTCACGCCCAGAAGAGTCAACCCCAATCCCAGCAGCGAAAATATCCCCCCGACCCAATCGATCGGCAGCGAGAGTTTGGCCTGTTTGTAGTCCAGCGATCGCGTCAGGGCATAAATAATCGGCAGGAGCACCAGGGGTGGCAAAAAGGCGATGCGCCAACCAATCGTATGCGCGATCAATCCGGCAGATAAGCCGCCAGAAATTCCACCCGCAATGGAGCAGAGGACCATGACTGCACCCGCTTTGCGCTCCGCTTCCGCGTCGTACAAAAAATCCATCAACGCCCAGGAAGAATTAATTAAAGGACTGGCCGCAATCCCTAAAAGCAAGGCATAACCCACCGCAAACCCACCCATCGTCGGCGCAAAAGCCGTCACCAGCAAGCCGATCGCATACAACACCAGACCCGCCACCAGGATCTTTTTTCGGCCAAATACACTACTCAGGTTCTCCGTCGTCGGAGTGAACGCCGCCGCCACCAGGGAAGATAGCACCAGAATGCTTTGAATGTAGCCCATGCTGGATCGGAACTCTCGCACGATCGCAGGCATCATGGGTGGCACCACTCCTAAGGTAAAGGCCACCAGAAACAGCGCTACACACAGACCAATAAAGGTTTGGCGATGGGAGTGGGGCGCGGGTGAAGAAGATGTTGGCATAGTCAAATTCACAGCCTGACAGGGAAAGTAAGTCGATCAAAACAGGGTGCATCCCACTTTTGTCACCCTCACCCTAAATCCCTCTTCCGCTCTGGGAGAGGGACTTCCAATCTGGCTCCCCTTCTCTTATTTTGGGAGAAGGGGTTGGGGGATGAGGGCAATGCTGCAAAATTGGGATGCACTCATCAAAACACGAAAGCCTGAGGCTCTCTGACTATCGTTGATTGTGAGCAATAAATCTGACGTTTAAGGACCAATTTTCACCCAAAATCGAAGCAAACACAAATACGACAGCAAAATAATATTCTTATGAATTTCTTATTTTTGTTCTTTATATATATAAAAGCGAATTCAACGTTCGCAACGACCTCTAAACATTCTGCCGATCCCGATTGTGCGATCGGCAGTTTTTCTGGTAGCCCTGAATTGATCAACCCATGTTTGCGGTCGGTTCGGTCGAACCGACCGCAAACCCAACGCTAAGTCACTGGGCTGGTTGCCTGACAAAACTCCTGAAACCCTGATTTTTCCGTAGGTTAGATTAGCGTCAGCGTAACCCAATGGAATGACTGATAGCGTTGGGTTTCACGGTGTCCAACCCAACCTACAAAAAGGGTTTGTCAGGCCATCAGGGGGTGGGAGGATGAGGGCAATGCTGCAAAACTGGGATGCACTCTCAACGTCACCCCATCAACGCAAGAAGACGCAAGAATCAGTGGTTCAAAAGTTTTATGACACCCATTGTCAATCATTCATTGACAGTCATTCATTGACAGTCACTCAGGGATTTTTTGCAATTCAAGTAACCCTTATTACTTTCTTATTTTTACCGTGGTAATGTCTAGATGAATTTGTACGCTTCACCCAGTCAGCAGTTTGCATTTGCACGAGGATTAGCCAATGAGCCAGCAGTATTTTTCAGATAGTGAATGGGCAATTTTATGTCAGGCACCCATGAAAGCAGTTCAGGTGGTGACGCTTGCAGATAAGACCGATCCAGTGTCCTTCTTAAAGGAAACTCGCCTCGCTATTCAATTTCTTGCCACCCAGCAACAACAAGGGACTTCGAGTGATCTGGTGAATGCCTTGCTTGCTTCACTCAAGGAAGCCGACACGAATGAATCTGTGCAGGGGGAAGAGTTACTGCTGAAGAAGTTGTTTCAGTATTTGGGGGAGATTGAAGGACTCAAAGATGCCAACGAAGGACGAACCAAATCGCTGGATCACCTTAAGCAAGTTTCGGCAATTTTAGCTGCCAAAGTTACGCTCAATCAGGCTCAGGAATTTCGGCACTGGGTCATTTCTCTGGCGAAAAATGTGGCAGAAGCGGTCAAAGAAGGCGGCATTCTTGGCGGCATTGGGGGTGAGCGAACAAGCCATGATGAGGCGGCGGCAATCAAGAAAATTGAGCAAGCCTTGGAACTTAACAAGTAGCCAGGGCAAAGATGCGTGTTCCCATCGTTCGCAGCCCCTTCGGTTGTGCGGGAACGATGGGAAAAAGTTCTTACTGTTGTATTTTTGTTGTTGATATCCAGTTTTGGAGCTTTGAATCATGGTTGCTTTTCTGATTACAGTCGTTGTGATGGCAATTAGCCTGTTGATTGTTTCTAAACTGCCGCTTGGCGTTGATATTGATAGTCCGCTCCCGGCCCTGCTGGGGGGGGCGATCATTGGGGCCTTTTCTGGAATCTGGCATTTATTCCCGGCGGCGTTTCGCGGTGCTACAGCCCTGTTGAGTTTAGGGATTATTCCCCTCATTGGTAGCATCATTGTCTTTGGCTTAGCCGCCTGGATGATTGAAGGATTTCGTTTGCGTTGGGGAATTGGCAGCGCCATTTTAGGCGCGATCGCCCTCAGCATTGTTTACTCAATCCTGACTTTCCTGCTCCGACAGGTTGGTTTGGTGGCAGCTTAAGTTTTTGCTTCGGACGGGGTTGGCAGGAGTTGAGTGAGGAGAACGGGTGCGAAGTCCATGTGCAACACTCTAAATTCAAAGCTTTGCAAAAGTTAGGCCGTTGCACCTGTTTTTGGGGGAGGAAATGTGTGACCATATCGGCAAAATTGCCATTTTGTTCGATACCCGTCATAACTGGATATTCATAATCATGTCTACATTACAATTTCCCCCGATTGTTTCCGCCACCGTAACCGCTTCAGCGATCGCAGTCTTCAGTCTTGGGGTGGCTGCGCCCGCAACAGCAACTTCGACTCCCGCCCCCCTCTTCGACTCCACCGCCAGCTACACCACAACGATTCCCCGCAGCGATGGTCGGGTTGACTCGGCGCAAATTTACTACCCAGTTGTGCCCGGTGGCACCGTTCCAGGTAACTTACCGATCGCACTGTTACTGCAAGGGGCATTGGTCGATCAGGCAGACTATGCCAATTTTGCCAACCTCGTAGCCCGCTATGGTTTTACCGTGGTGGTGCCGAACCATGTCAGAACCTTAGTCGATCCGGTAGCAGGTCCGGTGCCGGGGTTATTTCCAGAGCAGCAACAGGTCAACGACGTTCTGGCCTTTCTCAAACTGGAGAATACCAATCCAGCCGCCCCGATCGCAGGCGTGGTAGACACTAGCAAGCTGGGCTTATTAGGGCACTCGTTTGGCGGAGCGGTGGGGTTAGCCGCCGTCCAGGATGCCTGCATCCCGATTTTGTGTGTAGGAGGCTATACCCGCCCCCCCGAACTCAAAGCGGGGGCTTTCTACGGGTCATCATTTTTTGATCCCCGCTTTCAAAATACAATCCCCCCGATTCAAAATCAGGTGCCCGTGGCGCTGATTGCCGGCAGCCTGGATGGGGTCGCGCCCCTGCCCCTGGTGACTGCAACCTACAACCAGGTGCAAAACTTACCCAAAGCTTTGATTACAGTGAATGGTGCCAACCACTACGGCATTACGAATGTGGACAATGTGCAGCGCGATCGCATCCGTCCGACGTTGGAGCAAGCCGTGGCAACCGAGACGATCGCCCGTTGGAGTGCGCTGTTTTTACGCGCCAATATTCTGGATGATCCAGCCGCGTTCAACTATGTGTTTAGTACTGGCGATGCCTTAGACCCGAATGTGACAACCACCGCCGCCGTCCCCGAACCGGCTTCGATCTTGGGGATGCTTACCTTTGCCGGCGGGGCGCTAGTGCTCAAACGGCAACGGCAGACCGAGAAGTAGCCCGGTCGTCAGCCGCTACTGCCGATCGCGGCCAGGGGTCAGGGAGAAGCAAAACAGCCAGCAGGGTGAGAGCCGCTGGGATTGACCATCCAATTACGCTAGATAGAGAAAAATCTTTTTTTCTATAAAAATTGTATTTAAAAGTGTTGATCAGTTCCTAAATTGGTCAACCTGATAAAAGGTTGTGTCAGCGCGATCGCGTTGGCATGGATTTTATCTAGTCATGCAAGCATTTCGATGTCGCTCTCGCCCCGTCAACGTTCCTCCAAACTAACCAACACGATCTCCTTACGCTACGCCCTGGTGATCCCTTTCGTGGTGCAACTGGTGGGAGTGGTGGGGCTGGTGGGTTACTTGTCTTACCGCAGTGGGCAGCAATCTATCCACAATCTTGCCGAGCAGTTGATTGATCGCACCAGTCATGTAGTCACTCAAAAACTCAAAGCCTATCTTCAAACCCCCATTCTGATTAATCGGCTGAATGTGGATGCGGTCACTCAGCAGCGGCTTGACAGCCAAAACACGGTTGCCCTGGAAGCCTTCCTGGTCAATCGGTTACGCCAATTTGAGCAAGTCTCAGCGATTTTATTTGCCAGCCCAGAGGGGGTGTTCCGGGGCGCACAGCGATCGCCCAATCGGGCCATCGCGGTTTCTGATCCGGGGCGGTCCCGGCAGATCCAGGTTTACCAGCTCACCGCTCAAGGGCAGCGAGGCAAGCTGCTGGAAGTGGTGCAGGGGGCGGATGTGCGGCGCGATCGCCCCTGGTATCGACGAGCCGTTCAGACGAGTCAACTAGGCTGGAATCCTCTATTTCAGCATGGCAATTACGACACCTTAACTTTGAATGCGTCTCAGCCCGTCTACGACGCAACCACGCAGCGGTTGCTGGGCGTGTTTTCTGTGCATATTCGGCTGGATTATCTCAGCCAATTTTTGCATGACTTAAATCTTAGCCACGCCGGTCAAATCATCATCCTGGAGCAAAATGGCGATCTGATTGCCACATCGACGCTAGAACAACCCTATCGCATCACCGGCGGCACCGCTTACAACCGCCAGTTTCAGCGCCTGCCAATGGCCGAAAGCCGCAATGACCTGACGCGAGCGCTGGGGCAATTTTTGCGCGATCGCGCCCACCGCTCGGCCCTGATGGAGCAAGATGAACATTTGTTGTTTGATTACCACGGAGAACGGCATTTTGTGCAACGGGTGCCCTTTCAGGATGCTTACGGGTTGAAATGGCAGATTTTGATCGTTGTGTCCGAAGCCAATTTTTTAGCCGACATCCACCGCAATATTCACACAACGGTAGTCTTATGCTTGCTGGCCCTGGGCAGTGAGATCGCGTCTGGCATGGCGATCGCCAATCGGCTGTCATCTCGCATTACCCAGTTAAACCAGGCCAGCCAAGATCTGGCCGCAGGAGACTTAAACCAGCAGTTGCCGCTGAACAGTCCCATCGTTGAGATTCAGGGCTTGTCTACATCTTTCAACCAGATGGCGAACCAATTGCGACACCTGTTTCAGCAGCAGGTAGAAGCCGCCGCCACGCGCCAAAGCGAAGCCCGCTTCCAACAACTGGCCACGGCAGTACCGGGCATGATCTACACCTACACCCAACAGCCCGATGGGTCGCATCGGTTTGAATACGCCAGTTCCGGTGGCCGCACGATTTTAGAACTGGAGCCAGAGCAAATCACAGCCAATGTGCAAGCGGTCCTCAATCAAATGCATCCAGACGATCGCCCGCTTTACGATGCGGCGGTGGCCCAGAGTGCGGCAACGCTAGAACCCTTTACCTTCACCTTCCGCAACATTACCCCTTCCGGTCAACTCAAGTGGCTGGAAGCCAGTTCTCGCCCCCTCCACCACCCCAACGGCAACATCACCTGGTATGGGATTTTGCTGGATATCAGCGATCGCAAACAGGCCGAACTGGCCCTGCGGGAGAGTGAAGACCGGTTCCACGAATTAGCGACCGCTTCCCCCAGCGTGATTTACAGTGTCGTCGAGGCGTTGGACGGTCCAGTCCGGTTTGAGTTTCTCAGCCCAGCATTTGAAGAAATTCATGAAATTCCCGTGATGGCAGCCTTGCAAGATGCCAGCATCGTGTTTAACCAGATCCATCCGGACGATCGCCCCGCCTACCAGGAAGCCGTGGCTCGGAGCCTCAACACGGGGCGAACGTTCTCCCATGAATGGCGAATCATCACCCCATCAGGCCAGATCAAATGGTTACGAGGTAACTCTCGTTTCTTCTCTAGGGATCAGGGAGAAACCGTGTGGCATGGGGTGTTGACGGATGTCAGCGATCGCCACCGCGCCGAACGCGCCCTGCGGCAGAGTGAGCAAAAATTTAAAGGTGCCTTCGACACGATCAACGCTGGCATGGCGCTAGTTTCCCCGATGGGCGGCTTTCAAGAAGTGAATCAAACGCTGTGTCGGATGTTGGGCTATACCGAGGCAGCGTTGTTAGCCCTGCGGCTGGAAGACATCGTTGATCCCCTGGATCACGCCCTGGATCGCCCACTGCTGGAACCCCTGCTGGCAGGCGACATTCCCGGCTATCAAATTGAGAAACGCTTCCGGCATCAGGATGGAACTTCTGTTTGGGGGTTGTTTAACATTGCCCTGATGCGCGACCTGGAGGGCCAATTTCTCTATTTCATTGTGCAAATTACCGACATCAGCGATCGCAAAGCAACCGAACAGATCATGGCCAGAAGTAAGGCCGCCCTGGCTGAAGCCCAACACGTTGCCCAGATGGGCAGTTGGGAATTTGATCTGCACACCCAGCGGATCACCTGGTCGGAAGAACTGTTTCGGATGTTTGGCCTTGATCCCACCCAAGCTGAACCAGCTTACGCAGATTATTTGCAATTCTGCATTCACCCCGACGATCGCGCAAAATTGCAACATTGCGTCGAACAGGCCGTAGCGCATGGGACGGCTTACACCATTGACTACCGGGCTGTCTGGCCGGATGGCTCGATCCGCAACCACGAGGGCCGGGGACTGGTGGAATACGATGCACAGGGGCGGGTGGTACGCCTGTTTGGGACAGCCCTGGATATCAGCGATCGCAAACAAGCCGAACAAGCACTGCAACAGGCCAAGGAAGCCGCCGAAGCTGCCAACAAAGCCAAAAGCATCTTTCTGGCCAACATGAGCCACGAACTGCGGACCCCACTCAATGCCGTTCTGGGCTTTGCCCAACTGTTGCAGCGGAGTCCTGATCTGGCTCCAGAGTATCGAGAATACACCGACCTGATCTACAACAGCGGCAATCATCTGCTCAATCTGATCAACGAAATTCTAGACCTCTCCAAAATTGAGGCGGGCAAGCTGTCTTTAGATCAAGATGCGATCGATTTAGTTGATCAACTGCACTGGATTTGCAACACCTTCAGCGAACAGATGACTCGCAAGAAGTTGCAGTTTTCGCTCAATGTGTTGCCGGGAGTGCCGCACTTCGTTGAGGTGGATGCCCAAAAATTAAAACAGATATTGCTAAATCTGTTGGGCAATGCCGTGAAGTTTACCGATGCGGGTAGTGTCACGTTGCAGGTGAGCATAGCCACTGAGGAGCGTGACACCATTGCTCAACCGATCGCACAGCGGCCACTCGTGGCCCCGGCCACGAACTCAGTCACCCTCATCTTTGCAGTGGCGGATACGGGCACTGGCATTGCCCCGGAAGACCAGCAACGGGTGTTTGAAGCCTTTGCCCAAACCCCAACCGGGCAAAATGCTCAGGTCGGAACTGGCTTAGGATTGACCATCAGCCGCAAACTGGCCCAACTGATGGGGGGCGATTTGACCGTGGCCAGCGTCCTGGGGCAGGGTAGCACCTTTACCTTCAGGGTGCCTGTGCCGGTGATGAACACCGCGATCGCGCCCACCCCCCGCGATCGCATCATTACCGGCATCGCCCCCGACCAACCCCAATACCGCATTCTGATCGTGGATGATCAGGCCGAAAATCGGTTACTGCTGGTCAAACTGTTGGGTCAACTGGGCATGGCCGTTCGGGAGGCCGCCACTGGAGAGGATGCAGTGCTCGTCTGGCAAGCATGGCAGCCCCATCTGATTTTGATGGATGTCCGGCTGCCGGGAATGGATGGATATGAAACCACCCGCCAGATCCGAGAACGGGAGCGGCAGGGAGCCGGGGCAGCGGGGATGGAAGCCGCCTCTTCTGCCCCACTGTCAGCCTCATTGTCGGCCTCACTCTCGGCCTCACTGTCGGCCTCATTGTCGGCCTCACTGTCGGCCTCGCCCTCCGCTACGCCCCCACCGACCGCGATCATTGCGCTCACCGCCCAGGCATTATCAGAAGACTTCACTCTGGCGCTGGATGCAGGCTGTAATGACTATTTGAGCAAACCCTTTCAAGAAGAGACGTTATTTAATCTCCTGGCAAAACATTTGGGAGTTTGCTACACCTACGCAGAACCGGACCTGGTGCCCTTCCCAGGGGAACTTGCCTTCAAGCCCTCTTTAACAGTCAGCGATTTAGCCGTCATGCCGCGACAGTGGGTGGTTGAATTGCGGGAAGCAGCCCTATTTTGTGAGCAAAAAGCAGTCAAACAATTGCTGCAACACATCCCCTCTGACCATGCCCCCCTGGCCCAGGAGTTGGAGCAACTCACGCAAAATTTTGCCTTCCAACAGATCATGTACTTGACTGAGTCCTTCCTTGAGGGTAACGAGGATGCTGTAAAACCATGATAGACCCCACGCTCACAACTGCATTTAACCGCTCAACCAGTATCCTGATTGTGGATGACCAACCCAGTAATCTGTTGGCTCTATCCACGATTCTCGATCAGCAAGGCTTTACAGTGCGGCAGGCGATCGATGGTGACACGGCGATCGAAACTATCAACCGCCTTCCTCCTAACTTGATTCTGCTGGATATTCGGATGCCCCTGATGGATGGGTACGAAGTTTGTGCTCAACTGAAGTCTAATCAGGCAACTCGTCATATTCCCATCATTTTCTTGAGTGCATCCGATGATGTGTTTGATAAAGCCAAAGCATTCTCTGTCGGTGGAGTGGATTATATTACCAAACCATTTCAAGTCGAGGAAGTGCTAATTCGAGTTCAACATCAACTCACGATTCAATCCCAACACACGCAACTGCTGAATCTCAATCAACAATTACACCATCTCAATGCCAACCTCGAACGGCAAGTGCAGACGCGCACCCTGGAGTTGGAACAGGCTCTGACCTTTGAACGCACCTTGAAACGCATTTCGGATCAGATGCGGGATACGCTGGACCAAAATTGCATTCTCCAGACGGTTGTGACAGAAGTGGCTCACGCACTGGAATCTTCCTGTTGCCATGCAACGCTCTGCAATACACAACGCTTCACCATGCCAATGCATTATCAGGTGGGGGAATCGGGGTGGCCTGCGGCGCAGGAGCAGTTTTATCTGGTTGATGCACCGCAGACTGATGCGCCTGATCTGGCCAATCCCCCTGAAATGGATGAACAATTGCATCAGAAACGCTGGTTTGCCTTCTGTCATCTTTCACCCGCTCCGCCGACGGGCAATGCGGCGATTTTGGTGTGCCCAATTTTTGATGATCAGGTGACTCAACAGGGCATTTTGGGCGTTTTATGGGTGTTCAAGCCAACTTACTCCAGCTTTGGTGAGCAGGAAATTCGTCTGGTGGAGCAGGTGGCTAATCAAAGCGCGATCGCCCTGCGGCAGGCGCAACTATATGCCGCCTCTCAGCAACAGGTGCGGGAACTGGAACGACTGAATCAACTCAAAGATGATTTTTTGAATACGATTTCCCATGAGTTGCGTAGCCCCTTGGCCACCATGAAGATGGCGCTGCAAATGCTGGATGTACTGACGCAGCAAGGGCAAATGTTGGTTGAACATTGCACTCAGGCAACTCCCAATCACGATCGCGTCGTGCAATATTATGAGATTTTGAAACAGGAATGCGATCGCGAACTGCAACTGGTAAAAGACTTACTGGATTTGCAACATCTGGAAGCCGGAGTCTATGAGGTTGAGCTAACTACGCTGAACCTGCATCAATGGCTTCAGCATATCATCGAAGCATTTCAAATCCGCGCCCAGGAACAACACCAGCAGTTGCAACTGGAGATCCTGACAGATATAACAATCACCATTGATTTAGTCAGTCTGAGCCGAATCGTGACTGAATTACTCACCAATGCTTGCAAATATACTCCGGCCCAGGAAACCATTACCCTTTCAGCCGCGATCGCCCCGACGCATCTGTGTTTACGGGTCATGAACACAGGCGTGGAAATTCCCTCCGTAGAACTGTCTCGCATCTTTGATAAGTTTTACCGCATTCCCAACAATGATCCCTGGAAGCATGGCGGCACCGGCTTAGGATTGGCATTAATTAAGAAACTGGTGGAACAACTCAAGGGAGCAATTGAGGTTAGCAGTCGCGATCGCATGACCTGTTTTACAGTCTGGCTACCCTATCCCGATCAGAGGCTTAAGCGCTCTCCCCAAGACGCAATTATGGACGCGACTGCTGGTAAAAGCGGGTAACTTGTTGCACATAGGTTGCGGTTGCCCCGCGATCGCAGCCCTGGTATTGTCCCGTCATCCACCAGCAGGCGACGCTTTGTACCGTTTTCATTTCATTGTTCGCCGTTGCCCGTAGCCGTTTACTAAACTCATCCTGCACCACACAGGTGATGACCTGCCTCGCGATCGCAGGACTGTTTGCAAACTGAGTCGGGGTAACGTCTCGACCTAAACATTGCTTGGACCAACCACGAGCCGTTTCAGGTTTAACTTGCCAATCACTATACAACCCATCATTCGGATTGTTCGTTCTGGGAGCCGCTTTTCGCAACGCTTCCACCATCGCCGCAACCTGACGATTGGGAGTTGAACGAGTTTGGGCGGAGGCGACCAGACCAGAGGAGAACACAACGCTCAACAGCAAACTACTCAGCAAAATTCGCATGATCCACCCCTTTTGATGCAATTAAAATTTCTCTAGATTTTGCACCTCGATGTCGATCGTTGTCTTCCTCCCTAGGGCAAGAGTTAGCACCTCTTTGTGCGTCCTGATCGATTATTTTTCATCACCATCCTGATGTCAGTAACAATTCCAGAATCATGAACTGGATGACTTCTTGCTCACTTTTGTTGATGCGATCGCCTTTCGCTCAAACTAAAGATTAAGGCAGGAATAGGGATGATACTGATGCGCTCTGCTCGTGCAATTTTCCATATCGTTAGAGGGATACAGCGTACTCCCTAAAGTAGTTGTTTGAGGCCCGAACTTAATCTTATGGTTAATCTATAGCTCATATGCAAAATCACAAAAGAAGCGACCTGTGCAGTACTTCAATCAGTCATTCAGTCACCGTCCCTCCCTAGCAAAAATTGGGGATTTTTTAGCAAGCGGCTCTGATCTGGTGTGTTTGTCTCATCTGCGGTGGGATTTTGTCTATCAACGTCCTCAGCATCTTCTCAGCCGTTGCGCCCGTAACCGTCGAGTTTTCTTTATTGAAGAACCTGTAGTAGAGTTTGTGGATTGTTGGTGGTTGGAAGTCCGGCAGCGGGAATGTGGCGTGTATGTCGTGGTGCCCCATCTCCCCGATTGGATCAGTGATGCCTTAAGAGCCGCCATGCACCAGAGTTTAATTGATGAATTATTTGAAGAGTACGCGATCGCCAATCCAATCCTCTGGTACTACACTCCAGCCGCCCTGACGTTCACCCAGCATCTACCCGCCGCTGTCGTCGTGTATGACTGTATGGATGAGTTGTCGGCGTTTCAAGGTGCCTCTCCCGCCCTGCGGCAGTTAGAACAACAACTACTGCAACGAGCGGATGTGGTGTTTACCGGTGGGCAAAGCCTATATGAAGCGAAACAACACTTGCATCCCAATATTCATGCATTTCCCAGTAGCATTGATGCGGCGCACTTTAATCAGGCCAGAACACTGACGCAAGACCCCATCGATCAGCGAGATATCCCCCATCCCCGGCTGGGATTTTATGGAGTGATTGACGAACGCATGGATCTGGACTTGCTGGCAGGAATTGCTCAGGCCCAACCAGATTGGCATCTAGTCATGATTGGCCCGGTTGTGAAAATTGCCCCAGACCAACTGCCGCAACTGCCAAATATTCATTACCTGGGTGGCAAATCCTACCAGGAACTGCCCCAGTATCTAGCCGGATGGGATGTGGCAATGTTGCCCTTCGCCCGGAATGAATCAACCCGTTTCATTAGCCCAACGAAAACACCTGAATATCTCGCTGCCGGGAAACCTGTCGTTTCGACCTCTATTCGGGATGTGGTCCGCCCTTACCGTGAGCAAAACCTGGTGCAAATTGCGGATACAGTGGCTGATTTTGTCACGGCGGCGGCACAGGCGATGCAACCGCGATCGCCCGATGCAAATTGGCTTTACCGGGTCGATCGCTTCCTGGCCCACAACTCGTGGGACCGCACCTGGCTCAACATGATGCAACACATTGAGGCCGTCATGACTAAAGCCGCTGCAACACGGTATGCCAGCCCAGACACGCAACCGCTCCCAACGGTCAACCTTCAGCTATCAACCGGCGTATCGCTGGCCAGCAAGCTACATCACTCCAGCCTGGAGGCAATGCCAGAACGGGAACCACAACAACCCTGAAGCCCCGACCAACAGGACTGGCGCGATCGAGCGGTAGAGCATGCAACAGCAAGCCTTTGCCAAAGCAGTTTCAGGCATTGGGGATTTAACTCAATGGCCGGACTGGGCGAGAATTAGCGGGGCGATTTATCAATGACCAGTCCAGGATTGCCGCGATCGCGACGAATTGCTGACAGGTGAGAGTGCGATCGCTGAGTTGGTGTAAGGACGCGATCGTCTGTTGTATCGCGGTGTGAGGGATGGGAGGCGTATCGCAGGGAGATGACAACAGGACGGTTCTCACTCACCGGATTTGAGTAATGATAATCTTCCGTGGGTATGTAAAGGTTTGCCCAACCGGAGGTATCAACGAATATCTTCATCTGTCTGCCGTAATTCGCGGAGTAAAGCTTGTCCAATGTAGTAATCGTGATGCTCTCCCAAATCATGAGTACCCAAATGAAGCGTTCCGATCAGCGGAGTAATTGGATCATATTCAGGTGATTCTGTAGCAACTGTAGGTTCTGTTGTTCCAGATTCTGTCAGTGAGTGCAGCAATTCGATAAGCAATTCTTGAACGATACTTTGGCGAGATTCTGCGATCGCTTGGGCTTGTTGAAAAAGTTGTTCGTCTACTTGAATTTCAATAATTTTCATCGGTTGTCTCCAAACCTCAGATGATAACCCTAAGCACTTTGCCTATCCAAAACCCTAACATAGCGATCGCATCTCCTCTGGCGTGAGTTCATCCAACTCATACACCAATTGATCAATTTGGCGATTGTTCTACCATTTTGATGGACTTTCAGGATGCAATTGATCGAGATGCCAGCGTTGAGGATTAGTCTGCACATAATCCTCAATCTTCTCAAATGAGATCGTGTCTCGAATAATGTGTTCATAGTAATTGCGTTGCCACAATCGACGGTGAAAGGGTTCCCAATGCCGTTGTTTCATCGCGATCGCGTATTCATGGGTGGATATCGATTTGAACGTCCCAACAATTTCTCCTAACGTCGCCCCTGGTTCGGTGACGGGGGTACCCACAAGAGGCACCCCTACAAGATTGTTCTGTTCTTCTGTAGGGGCAGGTCTTGTGCCTGCCCTTTCCCCAGTCCCCGCGATCGCGTCGTGGGTGAATTGGATGATGCCGTGGATGTGGTTGGGCATGATGACAAAGGCGTTTAATTCAATGGCGGGAAATCGTTGGGGTAAATCAACCCATACCCGCTGAACCATTTGCCCTGCATCATTTAATTGCATCACGCCATTATCAATTTCACCGAATAGACAGGCGCGATTTTGGGTGCAAATTGTGATGAAATAAGCACTAGGCGAGGCATAATCGTAGCCTTTGAGCCGCAGCGATCGCCGATGATGTTTGTCTGGATCGTATTTCATTTCCCCTCAACGATTTTCATCGTTCCTCAACGATCGCATCTCCTCTGCTACTCATTTTCCCTCAACAATCGCGATCACACATTTCTTGCAAGTCAGTCTACTTCTTCGCCTCTTTCCAGCCTTCGTAAACGGCGATCGCGATCGCGGCAGCGGGATGATCCACCAGTTTTTCGAGGGCTTTTTTGCCACCTTTCTCCAATGCACCGACGATTCTGGCGCGAACGGCGGGGGGTTGTTGATCCACGTTGCGGGTAATGGCAGTGGTTTGGTCAGTGGTAGTCGTTGTAGCGTAATCCAGATCGAGGTGTTGAAGCAAATCGCGAATATCTTTCGCAGCCTGAGCTAAATCCTGCTGTTGAGCATAGTTATGTTGAATCCCAACTTGATCACCGCTGATTGTGACATCTCCAGTATTGATATTGCCGACCTGGTTGATGTGGAAGGTGGGTTGATTTTTGGGTGTTTCTGCCATTGGTGGTGCCTCAAGGGATTGGATTTGCGTTAACCAGTGATTCACCCATTCTGCTGGGAATTCTGGAAAGTTAGCCGCAGTGCTACGGTGGGTTTCGTGCCAGTCACCCAGGAGGCATTCCCATTGAGTGGTAACGTCTGCCAGGATTTTTCTCAATTGGTGGGCTTGGCGAGAATCATCGGTGCGATATTCCCCTTCAAGCAATGACCAATACAAGGTTTCCGCGATCGCGACGAATTGCTGACTGGTGAGGGTGCGATCGGCAAGTTGGTGCAGGGACGCGATCGTCTGTTGAATAGTGGAATGAGAGGGCGAGATCACTGAGTGCATTAAGCCTTCATTGTGTCTTACTCAGGTTTGAGCAGCCGTAAAAAGCCAGCTTGCTCAAAATGCTGATCTGTCGTCATGGCTTGTTGAACACCCAACTGCTCCATTATTACAAAAGACGTGCAATCGACTAATGACCAATTTTTATCAGGTCGTGTTTTGCAGAGCATCCAGGCTGCGGCATCAATTGCAGGATCGATGTGAACTAAGTTGAGATTGGCATCATCGCGAATCACATCAACATATTGAAACAGTTGTGATCGCGGTGCCCGCATTCGACTATCCAACAGAGACACTAATTCAGCAATGATGTAGTTTGTGGTCACAATCTCATAGCGTTGCTGTCGAGCAAGCTGAAAGACTTGGAGCGCCTTGGGATGAAGTAGTTCTGTTGGAATAAAAAGGCTTGCCCAACCAGAGGTATCAACGAATAGACTATTCATTGGGGGACAAATCTTTGGCTAGAGCTTCACTAATATAGCGATCGTGGTTTTGGCTCAAATCTGTTGTCCCAAGATGGAGGGTTCCCGCTAGAGCCAGAATCGGATCATTTTCTGGCAAGTATTCTGTTTCGACTGATTTGACTAAAGACTGTAGAACAAAGTCTTCGACTGAAACTTGCAACTTCTCAGCTTGACGTTCTAGCTTCTGCTCCAGTTCGTCAGGAATTTGAATAGTGAGTGATTTAGCCATAATGCCTCCTGAAATTAGGTTGGAATGTCGAATGCGAGAATGGTCAAAGTTAGTTCGCGATCGCGATCGTCTGGATGACAAACCACGAACCGAAACTGTGCTTTGTCTAGATCAATGCTTTCTTCACGCACAAAGTTGGGATGCGTTTTAATCGCTGGTGCAATTTGTTGTAAAACTGAAGAGAAATTCTTGTTTCGATTAAATATCAGCATTGCTAATTTTGTATCTCGCCAGGTTGCATATCTGAGCAGTTGATCAAGGGTTTCACCTAGCTTCCTTTCTCCACCCCAAAACTTGCACTCAGCAATAAAAATATTTTCTCCATTCACCCGCAATAAAATGTCTGTTTTTCCATTGCCGTTAAAGGTTTCTCCAGTCGCTTGACCTTTGTATCTGCCATTCAGTTGCACCAAAAAGTGATCCCTAAGCGCTTCTTCTCCAATGCCTCGAAACGTTTCAGGATTTCTTTCCATCACTAAAATCATGCTGTAAATAGTCGAGAGAACTTCTTCACATTCATCTTTACCTTCTGCCCTTTGCCTATTACCTCTCTCCGTCGCTGCCTGAGCAATTTCGTAGCTGTAAAACTCACAACGTTTTTGGATAGTTATTATTACTGAATTAATTTCATCTTCTTTGATTTGAATTTGCAAATATTTAAGATTTGACAATAGGGTGGGAGGACCAAATTCGCCAAGAGTTTCAGCGACACAAGCACGTACATTAATGTCTACGTCAGATAAAGCCTGGATCAAAGCCGAGTAAATCTTATCCTGATTATTTTTGATTTTGCCTAAAGCTCTAGCGGCATTGGAGCGAACTGAAGGTTCTTCATCATGACTTAAAGCTTCAATCAATGGCTCTGCAGCTATTTCACTACTACCAAGTTTCCAAAGTGCCTCCATAGCCTTTGTCCGAATGCTTGGCTTCGTATGATCTATAAATTTTAAAGTACTATTTACAATTTCTTGTCTGCTATCACCAATTTCACCTAATGCCCAGATTGCACGTTCTCTAATCTCTGAGTCAAGTAGAGTTTCAAGCAAAGCTGAAGTAGCCTCTTTATTTTTAAGCTTTGCTAGACCCAAAGCCGCACCATCCCGAACAATAGAAGCTTGATCCGTTAACGCTTGGATCAGAATAGGGACTACTTTTTCATCACCAGTTGAGCCTAGAGCTGCTGCGGCAATGCTAGATAGAAAATAATCACCTTTAAGTCTCCCAGATAAAATTTCTTGAAGTCTGGCAATTGTTCCTTCTCCGTTAATTTTCCCTAATGCTCTTACTGCCCACATACTAATATTTGGATCTTTGAAGCCTGTTAGGTCAAGCAAAATTGGCTCCGCTTCTAAGGAATTTGTATATTCAATTGCTTGAATTAGATTTGAAAGAACATTGACAGAACAATTTTTATAAGATGAATTTCCAAATTCATCAATGAATTTTAACTCGCTTTTTATAGCTTGTATTAGTTCAAATAATACCTCTTTACCACCAATTTGAGCTATAGCAAAAGCTGCATTTATTCGAGTCCAAGGATTATCACTCGCTAGTGCTTCAAGCAAAATTTCTTTAACCTCGTCACCTCCAAGTTCTCTAAGTTTGTTGCTTGCAATCCAACTAATGTTATTGTCTTCATCTTCTAAAGCTATTTTCAGGAATGGTATTGCATCTTCACCTTTGATCTTCTTAAGTGATGCAACAGAGTTCATGCGAACATTAGTATTTTCTTCGTTGTCAAGAAATACTTGAGTTAATGAAGGAGAGACAGACTCATTCCCAATAGAGCCAAGTGCAACAGCAGCATGAACACGAACAGTTGAGTCTTCTGTTCTATCCTTGAGTTTTTGAATAAGGATAGGTAGTGCCGAATCGTTGCTAAGTTCTCTTAGTTCATGCGCAGCCGCTTGACGTATTGAGAGGTTAGGAAGTCTTAATAAATCAGCTAGGGCGCAACTTGCAGTAGCACTGCCGATTGTACCTAGTGCTTTAACTGCAATAGAATAGGTGGATAGCTCTTCAGATTCGGTTATGTTCTGAAGTAGGGGAGGGATTGCAGCATCAGATCTAGTCAAGCCCAAGAGTCGTATTTTGAGGTTACTGGAAATGCTGAGGCTGGCAATATGATTTATCAGTTGGGATTGAAATTGCGATTTAACTTCTCCTACTAATCTTGCTCCTAGTTGCAGATCTGTTTCCAGGGATAATTCAACTACATTAAGTGCTGAGGCTTCATCTAAAAAGCCCACTAAGAGAATGATCGCTTCCGTCCATTTCAAATAATTCAAATAATCTTGCTTCAGTTCATCATCAGACAGTATAGGCAGGAGTTCCAGCAGTTTTTCTGCTGCATAATATTCCTGGAACAATTGGTGGCGAAATTCGATTTCATCAGGGTGGGTGGCGAGTTGGAGTAAATGATGGCTTAACATGGCTTCGATCCATGCCAGCATTTCTACTTCTGACTCGACGCTGGGTAGTTCTCCGTTGGCGAGGTAGGGTGCCAGGAGGGTCGCGGCTGTGGATTTGGGGATGCTGAGCCAGGAGGGGGTGGGTTGGCAAGGATCGGGGTTGGGGTCGCCTTGCGTCATCACAAAAGCGAGATGCTGGAGGAGTTTGGGAGTCAGCAGGCGGAGGCGATCGCTGACTCTGCCCCGTAACGGCTTAAACTTCTCGTAGCGTTGGGCAAATTCCAAGCGAAACAATTCCCCGCGATTTTGGGGTAATTGTCCGTCGGGGCTGTCTCCCACCACATCGCAAAGCATTTGGAGAATCAGCGGGGTTTCAGCCAGTTCTCGTAAGCGATCTTTCAATTGGCGGAGCAGGCGATCGCTCTGTCCCGGTAAACGCAACTCGATGAACTCCCGCATTTGCGGTTCTGTCAGCGGCAGCATTTCTAGCTTTTTCTCGATGCCTAAATCTGATCCGGCTCCGAGTTCGCGAGTAGTGAAGATGCGGGGATTGTGGGAAAAATCGCGATCGCGCTGAAAATCATCTAAGGCTGACCAGATGTCCGGCAGCGGAATCTCGTTCAAGCCATCGAATAACAGCAGGAATCGCCCCTCAAGCAGCAGATCCTCGATCGCTGCTTCATCCCGTGTAACTCGTCGCAGGGCTTTTTGAATCCAGTTAACGACAGACCCTTCACGGCGATCGCGCAACTCGATCAGAACTGGAATCGTAAAATCGGTTTGCCCATTCTCAATCTCTGATAACGCTTTCTGGGCATCTTCCCAAAGCAATCGGCGTAATGCTGTGGATTTCCCAGAACCCGGTTTACCAACTAACAGAACGTGCTGCGCCGCGTACTCTCGCAGTCCTGCCAGCACTTCGTATCGTTTGGATGTTTCTTGTTGCTCTGAGGTGCGATCGCCTGGTCGAGCGATGACGGTCTGGACTTTTAACGGAAGTTCGGCTTCGGTGGGCGTGTAGCGATCGCCCCAAGCTTGATCACTGGGGTTACACAACCGCGTGAGGTAGTCGCAAACATCTGGTGCAGGCATGAAAAGACTTTCGGGGAAGCATTAAATCGATGATAGGCGATCGCTCCTGGGGCTAGGGAATTCTAGATGGTGATGCATTGTGAGAATTCTGATGCGGTACAACCCGGAGAAACATCATCGGCGATCGATGCGGTTGAAAGGGGACGACGACTCATCTGCTGGAGCTTATTTCGTGACTCTCTGTACCAAGAATGCCCCAGACAAAACAACCATCTCCATAGACGAACCGACCGCAGAAGACGAACCGACCGCGATCTCACTCGCCGGTAAGGACGATCGCATATCCCCCCAACCCAACCCTCGATCGCACCACCTAAACCCTTCGGTCGCATCATCGGGGCGTTCAAAACCGTTTCACCAAAACAAATCAATTTGTTGCGTGATATGGCTGGTGTCCCAATCTGGCAGCGCAATTACTACGAACGCATTATTCGCGATGAGAGTGCCCTGCACAACATTCAGGCTTACATCCAAAATAACCCGGCACAGAGGGCGAAAGATAAGTTGCAGCCCATTGACAACACAAATGAGCGGCACAAGAGTTAATTCCCTGGTACCGCCCACAAGTTGCTAGTTAACCCAAATGACGGTGGATTAACAGTTTTGCTTAGATGTTGCCACGATCAATGACAGGGTTGCCATCAGTGTCGATGTCGAGCTGTTCTCTCCGCAGGGTTTCTTCAGCTTCTACGTTTTGGCGATCGACTTCCTTACGAACGCGCACTTCTTCCCGCACGAAAGCTTCCTTGCGGATGTCGGGCGTTTCTTCATACACGTCGATGCGGGCTACTTCACCTTCCTGGAAGTCTGCTGCACCAGGAGTAACCGCCGCAGTCGTGGGAGCGGTGCGCTCGATCACAACTCGTTCTTTTTCCACGGGCACTGTCACATGGGCCGTTTCCGTTTCAACGTGCTTCCCAACGCGCACTTCACCCGTCCGTTGACGAGTTTTGTTTGCAATCAAACGCTCTTCGTACAAGCGCAGATCCTGGTGGTTGCTTTCGTTCATGTTATACAAAGCGGGATCGCGATCGTAGTTATAGGTATCGCGATCGTAGGCCATGCCAGCGACAACGCTCTGATCATGCACGGTTGCGCCCATGTTCAAAGGAGCAGATTGTTCCAGAGAGGCAGACTGAGCTGCGTAGGTTCCGGTACTAGCTGCACCAGAGCGATAAACGCTCCGCACGCTCTCTTCCTGGTCGTATTCGATCTTATCCAAGTCGTCGAAGTTAGGTAGGTTTTCTACTTGTTCACGGCTCAGACCATCGGCATACACCCGGCGATCGCTGAAGCTAATGCGGGCTTGACCAATAGGCAACAACACTTTCTTACCAAAAATCCAGGCTCCAGTGCTAATCACCAGATAGCGGAACCGGCCTTGCTCATCCACCATCAAATCGTCAACAGAACCAATCTTGTCGTCGCCAGAATACAGATCAAACCCTAAGATGTCTTGCTCAAAATGATTTTTGTAATCGGGATCAAAGTCCTTAATCTTGTAGATCGCCACAGTTTAATTCCTCTCAGCATTCAAACAACACCCCAAGCGTAAAAATTCTTGCAGTAGACAAACTCCCTCATGCGTCTGAGATCAAACTCTCTCAAAAGGGTGAGTCGCCGCGAAACTGGAGAAACTCGTCTGAATTTGACTGAAGTTTGCTAGAGTGTCTACGGCTCAAACTGTTGCCTTTATGCCTTTATAGAGAACTCTTGCCGTCATGGTTACTAAAAACACAAAAACCCCGCTGCTGCTAACTTTGGGAACTGCTGCTGCCCTAGTAGCTGGGGGTGGAGCGGCATATTGGTACTTCTCGCAACCTAAAGCCAGCCCAGGCGATCTATTGCTGGGTGCCGACGTGATTCCTCAATCGGCCTTGATGGCGGTATCGGTGACGACGGATCCAGGCCAATGGCAACAGTTACGGCAGTTCGGCACACCTCAAAGTCAGCAGGCGTTTGATCAGAATTTGGCGCAACTCCGCGATCGCCTTCTAACGGCCAATGGCTTTGATTACCAGCGAGACATTCAACCCTGGGTGGGAGAAGAAGTGACGTTTGCCTTTCTGGGGGCGAGTGCGCCTTTCACCGCACCACCCGGAACCACGCAGCAACCCGTGGTTGTCGTGCTACCAATTCGAGATGCATTGAAAGCCAAGCAAGTGCTGGAAACCCCGCGTCCGGGTGCCGCCAAGCTCAGCGATCGCACCTACAAGGGGTTCCAAATTAAGGAAAGCCAGGGCACCAACAACCAGAGCTTTTCCGCCACGGTGATTGATGGCAAATTCGTGGTGGTGACGACCGATCCCAAAGCCACCGATCAGACCATTGATAGCTTTACCGGAAAAACCACCTTAGCCAGCACTCCCGGTTACACGCAGGCATTAGGCCAAATTAAAGCCGAACAACGATTTGGCAAAATGTATGTCAATTTGCCTGCTGCTGCTGCCCTGTCTGCGATGAATGCTGGAAAACCTCAGACCCCCGAACAACAACAGGCCCAACAAAATCAAGGGTTAGCCGCGATCGCCACCCTGCAACCCAACGGCATTCAATTCAAGAGTGTGTCCTGGCTCAAGCCAGAGAGTCAACGCACCTATGAGGTCCAGAACAACGCCAAGCTCATGCCCGGTCGCCTCCCGGCAGACACGATCATGATGGTCTCCGGCGGCAACTTACAGAAATTTTGGCAGGACTACAGCCAGGGTGCTAGTTCTAACCCCATCACCCCCATCGATCCCAAAATGCTGCAAGAGGGGATTAAAACCACCATCGGCATGGATTGGGAACAGGATTTTCTATCGTGGATGAATGGCGAATTTGCGATCGCGCTGACCGGGGCACCAGAAGGCTCGGCCCCCAGTTTGCCATTTAGTATCCTGTTTTTGACGAAAGCGGGCGATCGCCGCGCCGCCGAAGCCTCCCTGAAAAAACTCGATGATGCGATGGTGAATCGTTACAAATTCCAGGTGCAGGAAACTCAGGTGAACGGGCAACCCGTCATCGCCTGGACGATTCCCCAAAGTGGCGCCGTGATCAATCGCGGCTGGCTGGATAATGATGTGGCGTTTTTGGCTCTGGGTGCGCCCATCGCCAACGCGATCGTGCCTCGCCCCACGCAAACGCTACAAGATAGTGATGCGTTTAAAGAAGCCGTGGTCTCAGACCTCAACAACAACAACGGGCACTTCTTCGTTAATGTAGACCAGGCCATCAACTCCAAACGCTTCCCCATCCTGCAACTCCCTCCTGGCAATAAAGAACTGGTGGCAGCTATTCGTTCACTAGGCGTGACGGCGGCCATTAGCAGCAACCGCACCATTCGCTACGATGTCTTCGCCGCCTTGCAAAAGGGTGGTACGCCCCAACCGTTGCCTGCCCCAACCGTGCCCCCCGCCAGTCCCGCCCCTGCGCCCTAAATCGTCAGCGCCCGCACCCCAACGCCCAATCCTGATCTACAGATGGCGAGACAACATCGTAGGATAGTAGGAGTACTGCATTCAGACTATGAATGCGAGAGGAGACACTTGGCATGGATCTGGTAAAACTCCAGAACATTTTAGACAACACATCCTTTGCCGTCCTGTTTGTGACCATGCTGGTCTACTGGATCGGGGCCGCATTTCCGGCGCTGCCCTATCTCAACAGCCTGGGCACAACCGGGATGGCGATCGCGAACCTGTGTATTGCCGCACTGCTGGGCGCACGCTGGCTGGATGCGGGCTACTTCCCTTTGAGTAACCTGTACGAATCTCTGTTCTTCCTGACCTGGGGCATGACCACCATTCATTTTGTCGCAGAACAGATGAGCCGCAGTCGGTTGGTGGGCGCGGTGACGGCTCCGGTGGCAATGGGGATTACGGCCTTTGCCGCGCTCACCCTGCCGCAGGATATGCAAGCATCTGCGCCCCTGGTGCCGGCCCTCAAATCCAACTGGTTGATGATGCATGTCAGCGTCATGATGTTGAGCTACGCAACGCTGATGGTCGGCTCTTTGCTGGCGATCGCCTTTCTGGTGGTCACACGCGGCCAAAACATTGAGTTGCGTGGTAGTTCGGTGGGAACAGGGAGCTACCGCGATCGCGGCTATCAATTACGCCAAGCGGGTGAACCGGTGGGCGATGGCCTGGTGACGGAGCGAACCACACCGGCCTTGGCGACGGGAGATGGCGCAACCGCAGTTCTTACGCCGCCGATTGTCGGTACAACATCCCTCCCAACGCCTGCCCTCTCCCCACAACGCCTGACTCTGGCCGATACGTTGGACAACATCAGCTATCGGGTGATTGGCCTGGGCTTTCCCTTACTGACAATTGGCATCATTGCAGGGGCTGTTTGGGCCAACGAAGCCTGGGGATCATACTGGAGTTGGGACCCGAAGGAAACCTGGGCATTAATTACCTGGTTAGTGTTTGCCGCTTACCTCCACGCCCGGATCACGAAAGGCTGGCAGGGACGGCGACCCGCAATTTTGGCAGCGGTGGGGTTTTTCGTGGTTTGGGTCTGCTATCTTGGTGTGAATTTGTTGGGTAAAGGGCTTCATAGCTACGGTTGGTTTTTGTAATGAACGATTTTCAACCCCTGAGTGATGATGAAGTGTTGTACGTGAGCCTGGGTCGCGTCTTGATGTCGAATCCCACGTTTAAGGTGGGTGAGTTTCTCGATGCCCTGGCTCAGGCCATTAGCGATCGCGAGGACGATTGGTCCGACGATCAGGAAGGCTGGTTTAGTGATGGGCTGGAGTGTGAAGCCTTACGGTTTAATTCGCAGGGTTGGCAACGGGGGAGAGTCCGGATTCGGTTAGAATTTGCCCCGGATGGTCCCCGGCCCCAATTGCCAGAACGTCGAACGAGTCATCGTCGCACCGAGAAGTTTGAGCCTCGTACCGATGATGTCTATCGGCCCGACCGGGAAGATAGCTATCGCGCTGAGCGTCCCCGGCTTGAACTGGATGATATTTACCGGGCACCCGATGATTATTAATGCTTGTGAATGACTGCCTCCTGGACTCCGCTTCATGCTGGCCTGCATCAACTCTTACGCGATCGGCAACTTCTAACGCGGGGTCAGTCCATTCTGATGGCGGTGTCCGGCGGGCAGGATTCCCTCTGTCTGGCAAAGCTGTTGCTGGATTTACAACCGAAATGGCACTGGCATCTCGCGATCGCCCATTGTGATCATCGTTGGCGACCTGATTCGATCGCCAACGCCACCTTTGTGCGCGACCTGGCCCAAACCTGGCAGGTGCCATATTTTCAGCAGACCGCAGACCCCACGCCACCGTCGGAAGCTGCCGCCAGAGAATGGCGATACCACGGCTTAACCCAGATTGCCCAGCAGCAGGGGTATTCCCATGTCGTCACTGGACACACGGCCAGCGATCGCGCCGAAACCTTACTCTATAACTTAGTCCGAGGAAGCGGAATGGATGGGCTACAGGCCCTCACCTGGCAACGTCCCCTCACTCCGGCAGTGATGCTGACTCGCCCCTTGTTAGCGATCACACGGGCACAAACGGCGGAGTTTTGCCAGCAACAAGCCTTACCCGTTTGGGAAGATACGACCAATCAGGATCTACACCACGCGAGAAATCGGATTCGCCTGGATGTTCTTACCTACTTGCGAGCGCACCTGAACCCACAAGTTGACTGCACCCTGGCGCAAACGGCTGAACTGCTTCAGGCTGAAGTGGAATTTCTCGAACAGGAAGCGACTCGTCTGCGGTTACAAGCCAGTGATCCGCAAATGCCCAACGGTTGCCAGCGACAGATCTTACTTGCCGCCCCAGTCGCCCTGCAACGGCGAGTGGCCCGTCAGGTGCTGCGGCAACTGCTGCCCATTTCACCGGGCTTTGACCATGTGGAAAAGCTCGTCGCGCTCCTCTCGGCTCCCCACCGTTCCCAAACCGATCCCTTTCCGGGGGGCGCGATCGCCCAGGTCGATGGCGATTGGATTCGCTTTATTCACCTGCAGAACTAAGAGACCGCGAATTGTGGGTTGCTCAGATTACTCAACATCTGTTGCATCTCCGCGATCGCTTGTTGCTGGTAATCCCGACTTTCCTGCACCTGCCCCATCGAATTGGTCATGGTTTCCAGTTGATTACGAACCCCGTCGATACTGTCCTGAATCGGTTGCAGCATCTCTTGATAGAGCATGACTCGGCCCTTGATTTCCGCCGCCGCCGCTCGTCGTCCAGCCAAATCAAACTCCACCTGCTTCAACTCACTCCGGCGATTCTCCTGGTCTGCCGTCTGGCTAGTCACCAATTGTTCGGCCTGTTGAATGGCGGTTTTCATTTGCTCAAGTTGAGCATCCAGCTTTTGTAGTTCCTCAGTCTGCTGTTGCCGTTGCGTTTCGACCAGCGCCGTGAACGGACTCAAATCAATGCTGACGGTCGCGCCCTCCGGAGTCGGCAAGCCCTGCCGCCGACATAAAACAGCCTGATGCTGATTCAAAATACTCTTACGAGATTGGAGGTTCCGTCGCTGCCCTACCAGTGTTTCATTCAACATCTGGTAGCCATCCTGCTCATCCGCCAATTCATTCTCCAAATTCAGGCGATCGTACTCATTCGCAGACTGGATTTTAGCTTTTAGGTCTTCGATCTCTTGTTGTTTGGCAGCCAGTTCTTCTTCCTGACTTTGCACAAATCCGGATAGTTTGGCCAATTCAGACTCCATATCCTGAGCCAAATTCTGCAACTCATCAAGGGGCATTTTTTCCAGCGCCTCCATGTCCACCTCGGCCCCCACTTTTACCTGGTCAGAGGTTTCTGCCAACCGAAACAACTGCTGATGCATTTCTTCAGATGATTGCAACTGAAGGGAGAGCCGCTGGGCATAGTCTTGCTTGGCTGTCAGGACGGATTGTTGGGCTTTGAGTTCTGAGCGGGCCTGCTCTAAAGCTGTTTGCGCCTCATGCCAGGATTGCCAGCGCTGATGCAGGTCTTGAGCGTGCTGATCCACGTCATGTTGCTGCTGGTCTGCCTGGGCACGCAATTGTTCAAAGGTCTGCCAGTGGTGCCCCAAACGTTCCTGCTGTTGATGGCACAGCATCAGAGCGCCATTGACCTGCTCACGCACCGGATCGATTACCGGAGCCGCATTCGATAAACGATTGAGTAACTCCTGGAGCGATCGCGCCTTTTCCTCATCCAACCCACCCGATGAGGAAGATTGCTGCTCCTCAAACCGCCGCATTTCCCCCCGCAGATGCTCCCAGGCTCCTTCCAGTTCTTGCCGATTGCGCTCGTAAGATTCCTTCTGCTGCTCAATCTCGTCCCGCAATGCTTCTAGCTCTTGCCGTTGCGAGTCAAACTTTTCAAAGTCCTCCTCCATTTGTTGCAGTTGTTCCCGACGGGCTTCCATATCCATTTCCCGCCGATTCAACTCCTGGCTTTGATACGTCAGGGATTGCTTCCACTGCTCAATTTCTTCTTCCTGCGTTTTAAACTTCTCCTGCATCCGGGAGAAATTTTGCAAAATACTGACCAGGGGACGGCTCGCCTCCTGCACCCGTTGGACCTGACGATTCCCCATCACCTCCGCCAGTACCAGCGCTCCGGCGGGGTAGTTGTTTGCCTCATCTGAGGGCAGCGTTTCATCACCGGGGACTGCCGTCCAATTTTGCTCAGATCGTTGACAAGCCAGCAGTTTCAGTTCTGCTTTGCCGCCGCCAATGAATCCACCACTTTTCTTCTGAACTTCCGCTAGATACAGCACGCCAACCATCCCCTTCTGTGTCTGTGATCGATTATGAACTCGCCTAGAGTGCAGGCAGACCTGTCAGACGAACCCGATGCAGCCATGATTCCCAGCCCATGATTCTCCAGAAAAACAGCAACCTTGCGTGGCATGGGTTACGCTGCCAATGAGTACCACCATTACGCCATGACGGTCTTCCAACGTCACCTAACTGAAATTATTAAGCATATTGGAAAATGTAAGACCTCTTTTCTCAGTATATGCAGTCAGTCTAGCCAGAGTTATAGTTCATGTGTAGAAAAGCATTGAGTAGGATTAGCGTGCCCAGTTCGGAAGGAAGGCTATCAATTGGCGAATCTTTTGTGATTGCGTAGAGTGAAATTGCAAAACGCTCATGAGTTTTGAAGCGTCAAGGAATCTGCTGACCCTAACTTCTCCGCAAAAGTTGGAAAGCACTGGAGAAGCAAACTTTTGTTCTCTAACTTTAGCACCGCCCTGCTTGATGGTTGTAAAGAAGTATAACAAGCGTTTCGCTGTACCACCCAGAAATGCACTCCAAAAATTGCCACTAGGGGCACGGGTCGGATCGGTCAGGGCGTATAACATGGGAATATTTTACGACCGTCCGTCAAGGTGGGGGGTGTATCTACAGACATGGTCCCGGCACCTGCCATTCGCGAAAGGCAAAAGAGATTCCTATGCAAGGCAAGCTGAGTGAGATTGATATTCGCAGTATTCTGCAATTGATTGAATTGGGGCAACGAACGGGGGAGTTATTTGTGGAGGCTTATCCCGCGCCCCCCAGCACGATTGATGCGAGTGCGGCGCTCCATGAACCGCGAGGTGCCCAACCGCTAGCAGGCCGATTCTGGTTTGTGTTTTTTCTGAATGGGCGCATCATTTATGCGGCAGACACGGATCATAGTTTGGCTCGCCTGCGGGATTATTTGCGGCGATATCATGCCGAACATTTGGTCGGTCAATTGGCAGGGCAGGCGATCGCGACCACCAATGCGGCTGAATATGGGCATCTCTGGGCACTGCTTGAACGCCATACTCTCACCCCAGCCCAGGGTCGCAGCATTATTCATAGCATGGTGCATGAAACCCTGTTTGATTTGTTGAGCCTGCATCAGGGATCCTTTGTGTTTGAGGTGAGTCCACCGTTGTCTCCCCAACTCACTACCCTGGAAATTTCGCCCCAACTGATCCGGACGATGAAGCAGGTGCAGCAGTGGAAATTGCTCCATCCCTACATCCAATCCCCAGAGCAGCGCCCCTCGGTGGCCAATGTCGAAACCTTGAGAAATAGCCTATCCAATCGCACGTTTGATAAGTTAACTGGCTTTGCCGATGGCAACACATCGCTCCGGCAAGTTGCTCGTTATTTAAATCGAGACATTTTGACCGTTGCCAGAGCGATCTATCCCTATGTGCAGCAGGGAATTATTCAACTGTCACCAGTCGGTGAGGAAGCCGGATTGATTGGGATGCTGCGATCGCCCCTCCGCCCAGACACTCGCGCGACTCCGAAAGTCGTTTGTATTGATGATGGGGCAACGGTGCGAGAAATGGTGGACGCGATGTTGTCCCCTTATGGGTACGAAGTGACCGCGATCGCCCATCCGCTAGATGCCCTTAGCGCGGTATTTCGCATTCATCCTGACCTGATTCTGTGCGACATTGCCATGCCCGAATTAGATGGCTACGAAGTGTGCGCCATGTTGCGAACATCTACAGCCTTCCGGCAAACCCCAATCGTGATGTTAACCGGAAAAGATGGCTTTATTGATCGGGTCAAAGCTCGCATGGCTGGTGCCACTGATTATTTAACCAAACCGTTTGGTGAACAGGAGTTATTAATGTTAGTCGAAAAATATGTCGGTTTAGGGTATCCTGAACGCCAACAAAGTACCTTGTTAGCAGACTCCTCTTCCTAAGGGATTCTAGAATGCGTTAAAAATTGATCGAAGTGCTGCAACTTCAACGTCATCAACGCCACTTAATTCGGAAATAGGGGTACTTTAGTTAGTAGCAGTTCACAGCGAACGATGATGGGTTTCTTCCATCAACGATTAAGGCGGCAAGCAGGTAGCAAAGTATGAGTACAGTTCTGGTTGTGGAAGACAGTGTCACCCAACGGGAAATGATCAAAGACCTCCTCAAGGGTAGCGGTCTTGATGTTGCTGTGGCCAGTGATGGCGTAGAAGCACTGGAACAAATTCAGGGCAGTTGCCCTGATCTGGTCGTGCTAGACATCGTCATGCCGCGAATGAACGGCTATGAAGTGTGCCGTCGCCTCAAAGCTGATCCGAAAACGCAGAATGTGCCCGTTGTGATGTGCTCTTCCAAGGGAGAAGAGTTCGATCGCTACTGGGGCATGAAACAGGGTGCCGATGCCTACATTGCCAAACCGTTTCAACCAACGGAACTGGTGGGAACTGTCAAACAATTACTTAGAGGATAGGTGACGCTCGGATGGTAGGAAATCCCGACTTTTTAACTGGCAGAGGGCAGGACCAAGCCCCAGAGTTTCAAGAACTGGAAAGCCCCGAAGGTGAGTTGCATTTGCGCTTTTACGTCACGTCCGGGAACGAGTTTGCTCTGCCTGCCACGGGAATTCGCGAAGTCCTCTCCCCTCCTCCGGATCGAATTACCCCCATCCCGAATGTTTCACCGCTCCTTTTGGGTACGCTGAACGTGCGGGGCCGAGTCGTCTGGGTAGCTGACCTGGGTCAGTTCCTCGGTGATTCAATTCCACTCAACACTGATAAACCTGAGGTTTCAGTCATTGCCGTGGAAGACCAGGACACCATGTTGGGGTTAGCCGTCGATCGCATCTTTGGCATGGAATGGCTAGATCTAGACGAGTTGCAAATGTCGTCAAATGTGCCAGATAGTGTTGCGCCATTTTTGCGAGGTGAATGGATACTGGATGAGCAATCCAATAAGTACTTGCGATTGTTAGACCAGGTCGCCATTCTGCGATCGGCGCGATGGGCCGCTTAGGAAAGGAGCGATCATGGGACTGAGCGCAAGCCACAAATTTGGATACGCGGTCTGGGGAATCGGAGATAGGATGGAAACGATTTCCAAGCCACTGAAAATGCCTCTCAGGCAGCAAGGTTACCGTACTCGTCAATGAATTGGGAGAAGGGCAAATGGCATCAGGTACTGAGTACGCACAAGAATATCAGCGGGCGCAGCTTGCCTACATGAATGGCAACTATGAAGAAGCCGCTGGAATTGTCGATCGCCTGGTCACTGAATATCCTGATGACCCCAGCGTTAGCCTACTGCGAGGACACATTTACTGCTACGGGTTACAACAATACGCCGTCGCCCGCGAACAATACGAATCGGTTCTGCACCTGACGACGGATACAGACTTCACCAATTATGCCAACCAGGGATTACAGCATATCCAGGAAAATGGCAACGGGTCCGAAGCCCTGGGCAACGGAGAATTTGCCTCCAATGGCGCAACCTTTGATGCCTTTGACGATCAAGCCTTTGATAACGCCGTATTTGATGATCCGGCCTTTGATCATCAAACCTTTGATCATCAAGCGTTCGACCAATCATTCGATCAATCATTTGATGAATCAGCAGTCGGTCATCAGGCATTTGATCCCCCCGCCTTTGAGGATTCAGAATTCAATAGCACCCCTAGCGCTGGCTTTTCTCAACCCCCCCCTGGCAGCACCGGAGCCAGCCTGGATGAGATGGACTTTGGCGCATTCGATGACGAGTCATTTGATCTGAATATTGCGGACTTTCAAGCGGATGATTCGTTGCACAATCCCTTTGGTGGGGCCAATAGCCTGCCGTCCAGCCCCGCACCGGGTGCCCCTGCCTTTGCCGATCCTTTTGCGTTGGATGAAGCCAGCCCAAGTGCTACCAGTAACGACGCTTTTTCCGCCTCAGCCAACCAATTTGCTTCACCCACCAACAACTTCGCCGATTACAGTCTGGAGAACTCCAGCAACAACCTGGAAGACCTTTCAGCCTTCGAGTCATTTGACGAACCATTTGCGCCACTGGATTTACCAGAAGATTCAGCCGGACAACCTGCACCCGCTTCCCCATCGGAAGGCTTGACCGATCTGCCGGGTGAATCTGCATCTGACCTGCGCGGCTCTGCGCCCGGTCGCATTGCTGGGGAGGATGAAACCCTCTTCATGGGCAATACCAATTTGTATGATGAGCCGGAGTCTGGCTATAACGTGGCTTTTGAACCCCCTGCGGATCAACGCTTCGACTTCGACCAGTCAACAGGCTCCTATGGCACTTCGTTTGACAGCCCAGATGCCGGGGGGCAGAGCAATGTCGATTTTCTCGATGAATTTGACGAATTTGATGATTTAGGGAATTTGTCAGATTTTGATTTGTCTGAAAACTCCGCCGGATTTACCCGCCCCGCCATGGGCAATGAGTTCATGATGCCGGGTGTGGTGACGGCACCGCAGGATTCGGTGGAAACCAGCATGGACTTTTCGGCTCCCAGCGATCGCTCCATCATCCGAGACGATGAGGTGTTCAGTCTCTCCAGTGCGGCGGATCAAATGCCCGCCTTCACGCAGCTTGACTCTACAGGCGCGATCGAGCCAGCGACCACCGTTGAACAGGGCTTTCTCGCCCCCCTGGAAAACGCCCCCCTAGCCACCAAGCAGATGATTACCGCATTAACGGCAGGCATCTGTTCGGCGATCGCGGTTGCCGCCGTAAACGTGTTTGTCGCGTCTAGCTCTGCTGACCAGGAACCGGCTGTAATCAACCAACTGCGCAATACCGGCTGGATGGCCGCCTTAGCCAGTGGAGTCGTGGGTGGCGGAGCGGCCTTTGCCATGGGGCAAATTGCCGCCAAGCAAATCAAGCGTTCCACTGATGATTTACAAACTCAGTTCAACTCAGTTTGCCAGGGGAATTTGAATGCCCGCGCTACCGTGTACTCCGAAGATGAATTTGGGCAACTGGCCACCGGGTTCAACCAGATGGCCCGCGTGATTTTGACCACCACTAGCGAAGCCCAACGGAAAGCAGAAGAACAGGAACAGGCGAAGGAAGATTTACAGCGGCAGGTGATTCGCTTACTGGATGACGTGGAAGGGGCTGCCCGAGGCGACTTGACCGTACAAGCCGAAGTCACGGCTGACGTCCTGGGAGCCGTAGCCGACTCCTTCAACTTGACCATTCAAAACCTGCGGGAAATTGTGCAACAGGTGAAGACGGCCACGCGCCAAGTCACCAAAAGTTCTACCGACAACGAAATGTTTGCCCGCAGTCTGTCTTCGGATGCCTTGCGACAGGCCGAAGAGTTGGCGGTGACGCTGAACTCGGTGCAGGTGATGACCGAATCCATTCAACGGGTGGCCGAAAGTGCGCGGGAAGCGGAAGAAGTGGCCCGTTCTGCCTCTTCTACCGCGTTGAAGGGGGGTGAAGCGGTGGAACGGACGGTAGCCGGGATTTTGCAAATCCGGGAAACGGTGGCAGAAACTACCCGTAAAGTGAAACGCTTGGCCGAATCCTCCCAGGAAATTTCCAAGATTGTGGCACTGATTTCCCAGATCGCCTCCCGGACGAACCTGCTGGCCTTGAACGCCAGTATCGAGGCGGCGCGGGCCGGAGAAGCCGGACGTGGGTTTGCGATCGTCGCCGATGAAGTGCGACAACTGGCAGACCGGGCGGCCAAAGCCTCGAAGGAAATTGAACAGATCGTGTTACAGATTCAGAGTGAAACCGGATCTGTGATGACGGCAATGGAAGAAGGCACCCAACAGGTTATTGAGGGCACAAAACTGGCGGAACAGGCGAAGCGATCGCTCGAAGATATCATTCAGGTCTCCAACCGGATTGATGTATTGGTACGTTCCATCACCTCCGACACCGTCGAACAAACTGAGACCTCACGAGCTGTGGCGCAGGTGATGCAGTCCGTCGAACTGACGGCCCAAGAAACGTCTCAGGAAGCGCAACGAGTGTCGGCCTCTCTGCAAAACCTGGTCGGTGTGGCCCGAGATTTGTTAACGTCAGTAGAGCGGTTTCGCGTTGAAACAGTGGAGCGCAAGTAACGGATTGTTCACCAATAGCCTACCGCGTCGATGGTTTACCCAATGTGCTCAAAGCGGCACTGAGTGGTTGATGCCTCTCGTTAAACGGGGTGAGGCCGGGATGTTCTTTCTTCTTGATGTCAATTTTAGATGGATCGGGTACATTAAATCCATCCGAAGCCTGAGGCGTGGTTACAAATCCGCCCCCCGTTTAAGTCACTAACGTTCTCCAAGGAAATGGAGTGTTGCCATGCAGCCTGATCAACAGCAGCGAATCATGGGCTATTTCATTGAGGAGGCAAAAGACCACCTCAATACGATTGAACAAGGCTTGCTCAATCTGCAAAGCACCATCGAAGACCCAGAAATGATTAACGAGGTCTTCCGCGCGGCACACTCAGTTAAAGGAGGGGCTGCCATGCTGGGGCTGAATGGGATTCAGCGCGTCTCGCACCGTCTGGAAGACTTTTTTAAGGTGCTGAAGGAATCCCCCATTCGGGTTGACCAGAAGCTAGAGAATTTGTTTCTCCGAGCATTTGATGCGTTGCAAGAACTTTTGGGGCAGTTACAGGGGCCATTTGGCCTGACGGAAGATGCCGCGAATCAAATTATTGCAGGCGTAGAACCCACGTTTGGCGAACTAGAACAGCATTTGAATCAATTGGCGGGCGTGGTCGGTGATTCGCTGCAATCGACCATTCCGGTTGCCAGTGGTTTCGATTTAGATACGCCCCGGCCTGGACAACTGGAAGAGGCTCTGGAACAACTATTTCGTCAGGATGTGCCCCTGCGGCTGCGAGAAATGTTGCAGCTATTTAAACAGCCAGAGCATGATCTGGTGTCCCGGCAACAACTTCAGGAATTATGCCGGAGCTTAGGCAGCCTGGGTGAGCAGTATCAACTCCATACCTGGTGTTATCTGGTTGACACGGCCCGTCGCGCGATCGCCCATCCGGACAATCCTTATCGTGTTTTGGCTCCCATTGTCATTCGTGACATTAAGCTGGCTCAAGAGCTAATTCTGGCAGGGCGATCGGCAGAAATTACGCCCTGTACCCAGCTTCAAGACCTGGTTCCGGTTGCGGCGGCTCCGTTTGAGACCGTGATTCAGGATGACTTTGCCGATTTGTTAGCAGCAGACATCACGGCGCCCGATGCGCTTGTCGATGATCAATCCCTCGAATTGAGTTTTGAGGATCTGGCGGGCCATGCCGATAGTCTTGACTTGACAGGCGAATTTGATACTGAATTGACCGCTGAAAATTTGGGCATTCGCCAGGGTCCAGAGGTTGGGATGGCGGAGTTGAACTCGCTAGCGGATCTGTTTGAGGGTGAAATGCCCGACTTAGGGCTGACCTGGCAACAAGAAGAAGTGTTACCGGATGGGGCAGAATTATCAACCGCAGGCATTGATCTGGACAATCCCAGCGATCGCGGCGACTTCTCCGATCTGTTGTTTGAGGAAGAAGTTGCAACAGCTACGGAATCCGCTGATGATGACTTCAATAATCTATTTGGAGATGATCTTGACGACGACACGCCGACTCAAGCTGCCAGTTTCCCTCCATCGGTTGAGTCAGCGCTGGATGCTGGCTTAGACGATTTCGCTGATCTGCTAGAAATTGCCGACACCGAACCCGCTACAACCTCAACAAACCTGAATTTAGATGCTGATCTAGATTTAGGCTTAGACTTAGACGCGATCGCGTCCCCCTCCACGACTGCTGATAATGCTCCTGGTCTGGATCTGGAAACTGCCAATTTACTAGGAGTAGACTCAACCGCCGACTTTCCACTCGACTCCACCGCAGAAGAGCCAGACCTGGATAACATGTTGGGCGATCTGGGCGATTTGTTTGATGGACTGGCCGAAGCAGATCTTGGCTCCACCCCACTTGCAGAAGAAATTGTACCGACTACGCCAGAAGCCGATTGGAACTTGCCAAGCTCCGTCTCCAGGGACCATCTACTTCCAGAACTAACTGACGTGCATCAGGTAGATTCCGACGCAGAATCAGGCCACCCGTCCCCCCTTGACTTTAATTTTGATGACCTCAGTTTTGATGACCTGGCCGGCATTGCCCCCATTGATTCCCCCGAAGCGGGTGCGGCCTTGTTTGATGATCTAAACCTGGACAATCTGGCGGACAAACCACCAGCAGAGCCAGAACTGTTCATGCTAGACGAATCGTCGGCCAATCCCATTTCCATTCCTGATCCCTGGGGCGAGGAGCTTGATACGAGTCTGGCGGGTCTTGACCTCAATGACGCAGGGCTGGACTTATCCTTTGATGGCACCTCGCTTGATGACACCTCGCTGGAAGATAGCTCGCTGAACAGTGCAGATCTAGATGCAATGTTGGCAACAGACGAGCACCCAACGGAACCCGCTCTAGAATTCACCAATGCTGAATTGGTCAGTGATGATCAAGCATTTGACGATCTGTTTGGTCAGGATGCAACCCCCGACCTGACGACTTGGTTCCAATCCTCCGAAGAGGAAGATGGCACTCTGCAATTAGACGATCTGCCATTGAATGATTTGCTATTGAATGATCTACCACTGGCAGAGGTTTTATCAACCGACGCTGATTCAACGTCCGCATCATTGGAATTGAGCCTGACTCCAGAACCGGAATCCGGGGAGTCAAGCCGCGATTCGCTAGATTTAGACGATTTATTGGGGACGACCGTTCAAGAAGAGAATGACCTGTTTGGGGAAGCCCTGCTGTTTGAAGACGCAGATGCGGATTCTGTCACCGATGTATCTGCTGTAAGTGAATTAACAGATGTAAATGAATTAACGGACCTGGACGGTGCTTCCCTGGCAGATCTGCTAGCAAGTGATGACGCAGATTTGGGGGTAACCCATTCAACGACTTCAGATGAAAACGAGGCAAACGGATTCACTCAACTTAGCGATCGCGAGCCTGAATTGACATTTGATGCAGAAGACTGGCTCATGTCGGGCGCTTCCGATAACGACGTAAATGACCCTACGATTGCTGCCGATTTAGCAACCGATTTGGATTTGCTAGGTGTGAATGACCTGGATTGGTCTGAAGATAATTTGCTGGCATCAGACGAATCTTTATTCATAGCCTCAGACTTGGAACCAGCGGATGTTAGTACCAATGCAGTAACGGATACTCCCACAGATTTTGATGCGCTACTGAATAGCGATACGTCATCTGATCTGTGGGGAGATACAGCCGCGTTGGGCGACCTGGATTTTGAGTCCTTCAATCAGGACAATGCAACACTCAACGACCGTGAACCTTCAAATGCAGCGATCGCTGATTTCTCCAACATGTCCGACATGGATGATTTGTTAGGCGACGCAGCCGATGCATCCAGCGCATCCATTGATCTGTCTGGCATGGATGATTTGTTAGGGGATACCGCTGCTGATCCGGCGATCGCTGATTTCTCCAACATGTCCGACATGGATGATTTGTTAGGCGACGCATCCGATGCATCCGTTAATTTCTCTAACATGGATGATTTGTTAAGCGACACCAATACCATTGGTGAAGCAAATCCTGTGGGTGATTTTGATGAGCTGGATCATCTTTTAGACGAGCCTGCGCCTCTCACCGATGTCACCAGTTCCAGTGAATTTGGGAACCTGGAGGAATTACTCGATCAGGACCCTGTCAATTCCTTCGCTGACCTGGATGGACTCTTGGACGATGCCACCGCATCAATGGCAAACGAAACGGCTGTTCCCAATTCTTTCCTGGAAGAACCGCTGCATTCAACCAGTGTTGCCGCAGAACTGGATGATTTCTCTGATTTGGAGTCGCTCCTGTCCAGCGATGGATTAGATGAAGAAACCCCCAGTGCTCCCACCTCTGGATTCAATGATTCTGAGTTTGATGACCTCAACAACCTGTTGAAGGATGCTGAGGAAAAAATGGGCGGCTCACCCACGGTGAAACTGGGATCTGGACTTACCCAGGCCAGACGTAGTACTCGCCCCGGTCGAGTGTTTAGCGAACAAACGATGCGCGTTCCGGTCAAACATCTGGACAACCTCAGCAACCTGGTGGGGGAACTGGTGGTGAACCGGAACAGTTTGGAGCAGGATCAAGAACGTCTCCGCCAATCCCTCGACAATTTGCTGTATCAGGTGCAGCAACTGAGTGACGTGGGGCAGCGAATGCAGGACCTGTACGAGCGATCGCTCCTAGAAAGTTCTTTGCTGGCCAGTCGTCACGGTTATCGGAATAGTCCCTTATCTGCTAGACCCAGCGACACCACCGTCGTTGAACTAGACCAGGGGCACCACACCGGGATTGAATACGACCCCCTGGAAATGGACCGATTCACAGGGTTCCACTCCCTCTCCCAGGAAATGATTGAATTAATTGTCCGAGTGCGGGAATCGTCGTCTGACATTGAGTTCATTGTGGACGAAACTGAACAGGTGACGCGCATGTTCCGCCAGGTCACCACCCAACTGCAAGAAGGTTTGACGCGATCGCGCATGGTGCCGTTTGCCCAAACGGCTGACCGTTTGCCTCGCGCGGTACGGGATATTTCCATGAAAGTAGGCAAACAAGCAGAACTCGTCGTCGAAGGGCGGGAAACCCTGATCGACAAGATGATTCTGGAACAGCTATACGACCCCATGACGCACCTGGTCAATAATGCCATCACTCACGGGATCGAATCGCCCGCCATTCGGGCCGCAGCAGGCAAACCTGCGGCTGGACGTATCACCATCCGCGCCTTTCACCAGGGGAACCAGACGATCATTTCGGTTTCCGATGATGGTGCCGGCATTGATGTGGAACGGGTGAAAGCGAAAGCAGTGGAAAAAGGCTTGCTCAGTCAGGCGGAAGCAAGAAGCCTCTCCCGTCTGGATGTGTATGACATTCTGTTCCATCCCGGCTTCAGCACAAAGGACCAGGCCGATGACTTCTCCGGTCGGGGTGTGGGGATGGATGTGGTCCGCACCAGCTTGAGCGAAATTCGCGGCGTGATCAATACCGACTCCAATCCGGGCAAAGGGACAACCTTCACCATTCGGTTACCCCTGACCCTGAGTATTTCCAAGGCGCTTTGTTGCATCAGCGATCGCGCCCGTATCGCCTTCCCAATGGATGGGGTGGAAGACATGCTGGATGTGCCGAAGGAGCGAATTCAAACGAATGGGGATGGGCAACCCTGCATCGCCTGGAGAGATACCATTCTGCCCGTCCGTCCCCTGCCAGAACTCCTGGGCTACAACCGTCACCTCAGCCGAGGCAACGTCTATGGCGGCAATCAGGAAGATGACATGATCTCCATCGTGGTGCTGCGAAGTGCTGGTAACTTCCTCGCCTTGCAGGTTGACCAGGTAATGGGCGAACAGGAAATTGTCATCAAGCAACTGGAAGGACCAGTTCCCAAACCTGTCGGGGTTGCGGGGGCCACGGTATTAGGGGATGGGCGAATCATGCCGATCGCAGATGTGCTGGAATTGATTGATCTGTCAATGGGCCGGATTCGGCGCGATGCCGGTGGCTCCTTGTGGGAACAAGGCGGCGTAACCCCACCGCCCGAAGCAACCACCGTCAAGACCGAACCAATGGTCCTGATTGTGGACGACTCCATCACCGTCCGCGAATTGCTCTCTATGACCTTCAACAAAGTGGGGTATCGAGTCGAACAGGCCCGCGATGGCCAGGAAGCCTGGGAAAAGCTGCGGTCTGGGTTACCTTGCGATATCGTCTTCTGTGATATTGAAATGCCACGAATGGACGGGTTAGAGTTACTGTCACGGATTCAAAAAGACATTAACCTCAAGCATTTACCCATTGCGATGCTAACCTCCCGTGGAGCCGATCGCCATCGCCAGATGGCCGCTTCCTTAGGGGCCAGTGGTTACTTCACCAAGCCCTACCTGGAGGAAGCACTCCTGGATGCGGCCCAACGGATGCTGAAAGGCGAACGTCTGCTCACCAGCTAGGGAGTTTCTCCATGTCCCATGACTTGCGATGGCTTGCTCCAACGCCCCCAGACCCTGAATACGAAATTTTGCAGGCAGGGCAGTATACCTGGGAGTTTTATGAGGAAGTACGGTATCGGCAGGAGTTTGAGCGCTACTGCCAGTGGTACTACGCCACTGCCGCACAGCATCGGCAGGAGCATGAAAAACTAAAAAATGACTTTAATTTCATGGGCTGGTTTCGCCGCCAATAATTGCTGTCGGTGCTTGATGCTAAGGCTTGATACAACCCTGACGTTATCGCTTGAGCCTCATACCAGCTTGAGTTTCATGCCCTTGAGTATCACACCAGGGTAATCACGGTGACTTCTGGTGGGCAGAACAATCTTCCGGGCAGGTAAGTGCCTAACCCCCGGTTGACATATAACTGATTTTGCCCCACTTGATGTAAACCCTGTGCCCATTCCCAATGTTTCATCGTATTGGCGCATTCCTTCAATAAAGGCACCCAGCGTTTAACTGTTTTGGGAAGACCCCGGTAAAACGCCGAGGCTTGATGGGCCATGTTCCCCATCCCAGGCAACCACACTTGGCCGCCGTGGGTATGCCCAGACAGTTGCAAGTCAATGCGCCATTGTTGCAACACTTCTGCTGTGTCTGGATTGTGGGATAACACAATGCGCGGAGTCGTTGCTGCAACCTGACTCAAGACATCGGCAGGATGAAAACACTTGGACCAATAGTCGGCCAAGCCCACGATCGCCAAGTCCGCGCCCAGTGGGTAGACCACCTGATTCCACAACACCTGAATGTCGTGTTGGTGCAGGGCCTTGGTTACTTCGATTTGGGAGTGTCGATAGCGAATGTCATGGTTCCCTAAAACGGCAAAAATGCCACTGGAGCTTTGCAGTTGGGTCAATTGTTGCGCCAGATTATGAATGGGGGCAGGATCATCCGTGACAAAATCTCCCGTCAGCATAATCAAATCAGGCTCGACGGCATTACACGCCGCGATCGCGGCTTCCAGCATCTTTTTAGACAACCGAATGCCATCGTAATGAAAGTCAGACAATTGCACCAGTCGCAATCCCTTCAGGCGATCGGGGAGTCCCGCGATGGGGATGTGTAGGTGTTCAATAGTTAGCGATCCGGTCAATAACGGGTGCATCTCCTCACTCCACTCAAAAAATGTTCTTCAGCGGTCAGGTTAATGGCCTTCCTAAGATGCTGTCACGAGACTGAGCGAACGTCAGCATTCTGAGCAACACAGTCATTGATCCGTTCGAGAAACTGAACCAACTGCTGAGAATTACGACAGCCTGTCGTTTGCCAGGAGCAGGCACTCATGCGTTAGCCTGAGTGAATGTCTTTTGGCGCAATGTTGTTTTACCACGCCCATGCTCGATCTGCTATTAATCGCCAGTCTGGGGTTTCTCGGAAGTTTTGGTCATTGTGCCGGAATGTGTGGCCCGATCGCGATCGCCTTTTCCCTCTCAGAACACCCATCTTCTGGACCTCTACGAACGGTTGGATTCCACCTGTTACTGAACCTGGGGCGGCTCACCAGTTATGTATTGGTGGGTGCAGTGCTGGGGGCCGTAAGCTCCCTGTTAATCGCCGGGGGGCAGTTGGCCGGGTTAGGTAGCTCATTGCGGCAGAGCATGGCAGTTGTCATGGGAGTATGGCTGATCGGGATGGGGTTAGTTCAAATCGCCCCCGACCTGCTTCCCCGCCTGCCATTCCTTCATCCTTTACTAAAAAGTAACTGGCACGATCGCTTCAGTCGGGGCATGGTGTCGTTGTCATTCCAGCGCCAATGGTGGACTCCTGCCCTTTTAGGTCTGGTTTGGGGCTTAATTCCCTGTGGATTCCTGTATACAGCTCAAATCAAAGCAGCCGAAAGTGGCAGTGCTGGATGGGGCGGTCTGACAATGTTCGCGTTTGGGCTAGGCACAGTTCCCTTGATGTTGGGGGTGGGCCTGGGTGGGGCAATGGTGTCTGCGGAGCGTCGCCATCAACTCTTTCGCCTGGGCGGTTGGGTGACGCTGACGATTGGCCTGCTAACGCTCCTCCGCACGGGAAATATGGAAGACTACAGCGGGTATGCCTCGCTGGTGTGTTTGGGTGCGGCTCTGGTTGCCCGTCCCTGCCATCGGCTATGGCCGGGGTTACTCTCCTGGCGGCGAGTCCTGGGAGTGAGTGGGTTTGTCCTGGCGGTGGTACACATGGCACACATGATCACGATGGGATGGGACATTCAAGCCCTGCCCTTTCTGCTGCCCCCGATGCAGGCTGGTGCCTGGGCCGGACTTGTGGCCCTGGCTTTACTGGTTCCCCTGACGCTCACTAGCGTGGATGCCATGCAGCGGCGTTTAGGCGATCGCTGGCGCATCCTGCATCTCCTCAGCATTCCAGCTTTTTTGCTGGCCGTCCTCCACACGCTATTGCTCGGCTCTGATTTCCTGGGGGCATTGGAGTGGTCATGGACAAATATCGTGGCCACCGGCAGCCTGGGCACGATCGCGATCGCCATTTTGCTGATCCGGCAACCCTGGGTCTGGTCACTGTTATCCCTTGAGAAATGGTATGTTCCCCCCATTCAACGCAAATAATCACGCCGCCGCTCCTCCCCTGCTCCTTGTGCTCCTGTCCTCGGTCTGCCTGCTACCTGCTGCGGCTCTAGCTCATAAAACACAAGTGGTTGGAGACATTGCTGGCATCTGGCATATTGACCCAAATCACAATCCTAGGGCAGGAGAAGCTGCACGGGTGTGGGTGGCGCTCACTCGGCGCGGCGGACAAATCTTGCCCCTCAGTCAGGCGAATTGTCAAATGGCAGTCTTTAATCAACCCCGGAACTCCCGGTCGAAACCGATTCTGCAACCCTCATTAGGACCGATCAACGCAGAACGGTTTCGTGGAATTCCGGGAGCCAGGGTCACTTTTCCAAGAATTGGTCAGTACCAACTGGAGTTGAAATGCTCTCCCCTCAAGGCAGGAGATTTTCAACCATTTCGCCTGACCTATGATGTAACGGTTGCTCGATAGCACACTCGTCTTTATACTTGGTTCAGCCAAAAAATTCCTGAATCGCGCGATCGCGAGGCGATAAAAGCAATACCCTCCTGCAAACCCAGCAACCTATCTTCCGTTCTGCATTTTTATGAACTTCATCACTGCTGAGAGAAGACATTTTCTGGCTGCTGTCATCTTTCAACCACTGACTTTGTATTTAATTCCTGCCTTTTTGCTGGTTTGGTTTGTTTCAGTGTTTGCCGTCAATATTCCTTATTGGGATCAATGGTCACTGGTAGATTTTTTTGACCAAGTAGCCTCTGGCACTGTGTCTTTTCAAGACTTTTGGGCGCAACATAATGAACATCGAATTCTATTTCCTAAGTTAATTATTGTTGCTCTAGCATTTCTCACTCAATGGAATATTGGGTGGGAATTATGCGTTAACGTCCTGCTGGGATGTGCGATTTTTTTGGGCATTTACTGGATATCCGCTCATCAAACTGCATCGCACGATTTTATTTTTCATGCGGCTAACCTCACAACCTGTGTCGCAATTTTTTCCCTGGTTCAGTGGGAAAACTGGTTATGGGGATTTCAAATTGCCTGGTTTTTGATTAATGGTTGTCTAATTCTGACTATCCTGATTCTCGCTCGTAACGCTCTAACCTGGACAAAGCTCTGCCTGGTTGCGATGTTGTGTGCGATCGCGAGTTTTTCATCGGCTCATGGTTTATTGATCTGGATTGTTGTCATTCCTCTGATTTTTGTAGCCAGCAAAAATATCCGCCATTTCATCAAAGTTGGATTAGTTTGGATCACACTCTTTGGGATTTGCTATCGACTTTATTTTATTGAATATCAAAAACCAGCTAATCATCCGGCGCTCGCTTTAAGCCTCCAGGACATTTTTCAAGTCAAGGATTATTTTTTGAGTTTTTTGGGCACTGGGATCTTATACAAATCTAGTATTACAACGTGGGCTGGAACATTATTAATTCTCAGCTTTGCCTACTTTTTCATCATTTGGCTAAAACGATATAACCAACTCTTTTTTCGCCAAGCCGCACCCTGGATCGTTCTGGGATTATTCCCAATTTTATTTGGTTTATTAGTGGCTGTTGGTCGGTCTGGATTAGGAGTAGAACAAGCGAGTTCTTCTCGTTACACAACTGTTTCGCTTCTACTCGTTGTGGCACTTATTCAACTGTTACGGTTAGAGCTTGGCCATCAACTCGGCTTGCGCTTAAATGAACGACGAATTATATCACCTACGTTCAATCCTTTTTCTCAGTATTGTTTAATCATTGGGGCATCGATCGTATTGCTGTCAGTTGCTTCAGCAGAGTCTCTTCAGGAGGCGCGATCGCGCCAAATCCAACTGCAATATGGTCAACGATGTTTGGAAATTGTGGAGTATTTGCCGACCACCCAACGAGACTGTTTGCAAACCTTGCACCCTGTCCCTGCCAAAGTTCTGCAATGGTCTCAAACTTTACAGAAAATCGGCTTTATGAAGACTCTAAAGCCCCTGGAAGTGGATCAAAAGCCCACTCAGCTTCATGGTTATTTTGATCCACCCACCAGCTTGCAACATCAAACAAATGCAGTTTTGTATATTCCTAAAAGATGTACTTCCTGTGAATTATTAAAAGTCAAAGGATGGGCCATTAATCCGACTCAAAAACAAGCCGCTCAACTGGTTGTTCTGAGTTACAGTGACGGGATCGCTTCGCCTCAAACAATGATTGCCACAGCCACGGTTGGGTTGCCCAGCCCCGATGTGGCAACGGCACTTCAATCTTCACGCTATGCCCAGGCTCGCTGGGAAACAACACTATCGGCCAAATTCATCTCGGCACAAAAGACGGTAATTAACGCATGGATGTATGATTCTGTTAATCGAAAGCTGGTTAAATTAGACAACACCCTGAAAGTGGAGGTTGAGGAGTAATGAGGTTATCCGTTGTGATTCCTGCTCATAACGAACAGGATTCTTTGCAAACGACGGTGGATCGAGTGGTGGTGGCGTTGCGACAGGCAAATATCGACCATGAAGTGCTGATTGTGGAGGATAACAGCACAGATGGCACGCTGATGGTCTGTCAGCAGTTATCGATCTCGTATCCCCAGGTGCGCTACGTGCAAAACCAGCCGCCGAACGGGTTTGGCTTTGCTGTGCGGAGGGGGTTAGCGGAGTTTATGGGGGATGTAGTAGCGATCGTCATGGCCGATGCATCGGATGACCCCGATGATTTGGTGCGGTGCTACTTCAAACTTCAGGAAGGGTATGACTGTGTATTTGGCTCTCGATTTATCAAAAATGGGCGCGTAGTAGATTATCCCATTCATAAGTTGGGCATCAATCGGTTGGCAAACTGGTTCATTAAGGTCCTATTTGGTATTCCTTATAACGACACGACGAATGCGTTTAAGCTTTATCGACGAGAAGTGATTCAGGGCATCCAGCCGATTTTGAGTCATCATTTTAATTTGACGGTCGAGCTGCCGTTGAAAGCGATCGTGCGAGGATTTTCCTACACAGTTGTGCCAATTTGCTGGTACAACCGCAAAACTGGAATTTCTAAATTGAAAATCAAGGAAATGGGTAGCCGTTACCTATTTATTGTGCTGTGTGTGTGGTTAGAAAAATACCTCTCCCGTGGAGACTATCACCGCACCAAAAAACTTCCTGCTGTGACTGAGTTGAAGATCAATGCCTGAGCATCTGCTAATTTTGGGTGGTGCGGGATTTGTCGGTAGTTCTCTGGCGATCGGGCTAAAGTATCAGCATCCAGACTGGACAATTACATGTCTGGATAATTTGCGGCGACGGGGTTCGGAATTGAATTTGCCCCGCTTCAAAGCGATGGGAATTCAGTTTGTGCATGGGGATGTGCGATCGCCTGCCGACCTTGACCCTGGAGCATTTCCCGTCAGCACCATCATCGATTGTTCGGCGGAACCCTCTGTACTGGCGGGATTTAGTTCTCCCCAATACGTCCTGCAAACCAATTTGCTAGGGACCATCAACATTCTGGAACTGGCTCGTCAGGTACAGGCAAAACTTTTGTTTCTGTCCACCAGTCGCATTTACTCGATCAAAGCCTTAAAAGCACTTCCCCTGGTCGAAACACCAACCCGGCTCGAAATCGCCCCGCATCAAGCCGTTGCGGGAGCGTCTTCGGCTGGCATCGCGGAAGATTTTAGTTTGCAGGGGGCGCGATCGCTCTACGGCACAACGAAACTTGCCTCTGAACTCCTGATTGAAGAATACCGAGATGCCTACAACCTGCCCGCCATCATTAATCGGTGTGGCGTGTTAACGGGTCCCTGGCAAATGGGCAAGGTGGATCAGGGCGTGTTTGTCTTGTGGATGGCCGCCCATTACTTCAAAACGTCGCTGGCCTACATCGGCTTCGGCGGCACTGGCAAGCAAGTTCGAGATCTGCTGCACATTGAGGATTTGCTGCGCCTGGTGGAATACGAACTGATGCACTTCGCAGAACTGGATGGTGAAGTGTTTAATGTGGGCGGCGGCACTCAAAACAGTCTTTCACTGTTGGAAACAACCGAGCTTTGCCAGTCAATCACGGGCCATACGATTCCGATTCAATCCGTAGCCGCAGAACGTCCAGGCGACATTCCCGTCTTCATTACCGATGCCACCAAAGTAAGGGCACGAACCGGCTGGGAACCCACTTTTTCTCCCGCTCAAACCTTACATGACATTCACACCTGGCTGGTTGAGCACGAATCCACCCTATGCTCTGTGCTGCTTTGAGCCACTATGCTGCACCGTTTCTCTCTCCGTCATCGGTTGGGTCGCTGGATTTTAGCCGCGATCGCCATCCTGCTAGGAATCAGCATCCTGATTGCGACAGCGCCCACTCAAGATTCACTTCTAATCACCAATCAAGCTGATTACACCAGCACAGGAACCTTCGCTCAAAACGCATCGCCGGAAATGCGGCAGGGGAGCATCCGAGCCGCCAAAAGACGAAACCCCAACATTACCTTTTGGGGATCTCAAGCAGAACCCAACCGCAGCACTGGCACGCTAACATCGCCTGAGTTCACGGCCCCTCCCATCTTGAGCGTATTTATCGGTGGTTACCCCGGCAATCCAGGCAATGGCTTATTTCTGGAGCAAGTTGACAACCAGGAGCGCTTAACCCTTCAGATGGGGCGCTCTGGCAACCGCTGGCTCCAGTCGTACTGGCGCATCCCGCGCAGTTGGCAGGGTAAATCGGTGAAATTGGTTGCGGTGGATGGCACAACCGACGAAGGGGGGGGTTGGGTTGGCCTGAGTGTGCCTCTGGCTGTCAATGAGCTGAGTTTATTACAACGACAATTTTCTCATCTGGGTCTCGTCCCCTACTATGGACTACACTTTCTCCTGGTATTGATCACAGGACTACCCCTCGCGAACTGGCTGATTCAACGGGGGAAATTGGCGATCGCCTTGACCGTCATGATGGCCGTTCTCATGAGTTCTGTCATCGGCTACATCGCATTCTGGGCCTATTTCCTGAACCCAGTAATCGGCTACAGTTTCAGCGTTGTCGTCTTGCTCCTGAGTGGGTGGCAGATTTGGCAACTACACCGGCAGCAGCAGTTGCTCCCGCTGTTGCAAACAAGGGATGTGCGGTTGCCACTGCTCCTGATGTTTAGCGTTGGGCTGGCCTATTTAACCATTTTGTATCTGGTCAATCAGGGAGAGAGTGCCGCAGAACTGGCTCAAATGCGGTTTTTTGCGGGCAGTATGCCACCGGACAATATTCTGCCGAAACTGTTTGCTGATCGTTTATTTGAAGGCAAAGATCCGCGCCAGTTATTCGGCGACTGGCGGAGTAGCGATCGCCCACCCCTCCAGGCGGGGATTGTGCTGTTCCAGCGTCCCATCATGGTGCTTACTGGCAATGTTGGATTTCATTACCAGCTTCTAGGGACTGTGCTCCAATGTGCCTGGGTGGCCGCGCTGTGGGCCTTGTGCCGCACGCTTCAGCTCACTGGAAAGCAACAGGCGATCGTTATGGCCTTTTCCATCTTTTCCGGTTTTTTCCTGTTCAATAGCGTCTACTTGTGGCCCAAACTCTTAGCCGCCGCCTTTACCATTCTGACGCTCTCCCTCCTGCTCCCGGCAATTTATGAATCTCGGCCCCCAACACCGATAGAAGCTGGATTGGCCGCAGGTTCAGCCGCTTTAGGGATGCTGTCTCATGGGGGAGTTGTGTTTACGTTACCCGCGATCGCGTTGATGCTGGTGATACGGCCTCACTCCCTATGGGGCGTGCGATCGCTGCTGATTGGCTGTGTCATTTATGGGCTGCTGATAGCTCCCTGGAGTGCCTATCAAAAGTTGTACGATCCACCGGGCGATCGACTGGCGAAATGGCACCTGGCAGGAGTGCATGATCTTGATCGAGAAACATCCCGCTCGGCGCTGGCAGCAATTGTCAATGCCTACCAGCAACTGAGCGTCCCGGAGATTTTGAATCACAAATGGGAAAACGTCAAAACGCTGGTAGATAATCCCTTTTCTACAAGTCATCAGCCTAGCCAGCGTCGCACCAAGGAGTTTATTCATGTATTGCGCGGCTTGAGTGTGTTGAATGCAGGCTGGCTCGTCCTGCTGGTAACCCTCTTTCAACGCAACCCCTCCAAAACAACTCGGCGAGCACAGGGCTTAATGCTGATCGTGGCATTTAGTATCGTATTCTGGGTACTGGTTATGTTTGGTCCTAGTACGACCGTGATTCATCAAGGCTCTTACGCAACGATGATGCTCCTATTTACCAGTTTGGCCATGTTGCTGACTCAGTTACCGCGATCGCTGTGTTACGCTCTGCTGAGTTTGCAAATCTTGCTGTTTACCTTCGACTGGATCGTGACAGCCTCCATTGGATTTGGCAATCAAGTGATGGTGGCCCCAAATCTGTGGCTCGGTTTAGTGATGCTGCTCAGTTGGGCCGGGGTTGGGGTATTGTTACTTGAGGTTACACGAGATCGCCGTTTGATGGATCAAACGGCAACCCTGACAACAGGGGCGTTGTCTGAACCATAACCACAGATAGGTTAAAGGCCGTAGCAATTGTGAGGGAGGAGTGAAAATGGAGACTGTTTTAATTACAGGTTCCGCAGGTTTGATCGGTTCGGAAGCAGTCCATTTCTTTGCGCGGCAAGGCTTTAATGTCGTTGGCATTGACAATGATCTCCGCTCCTTCTTTTTTGGCGAAACCGCGTCAACGCTGTGGAATCGTAACCTGCTGAAGGACAAATATGGCGATCGCTACCATCATTATGATCTCGATATTCGCGACCGAGAGGCGATCGAAACTATCTTCAAGGAACACTCGCAAGACATTGCCCTGATCATCCACACCGCCGCTCAACCGTCCCACGACTGGGCCGCCAGCGATCCTCATACGGATTTCACCGTCAACGCCAATGGTACTTTAGTGCTGCTAGAAGCGACCCGTCAGTACTGCCCTCAGGCTGTGTTCATTTTCACCTCCACGAACAAAGTGTATGGCGACCTGCCTAACAGTCTGCCGCTACGGGAGTTAGAAACGCGCTGGGAAATTGATGCCGCCCATCCTTTCTGGATTGGAATTGACGAATCCATGTCGATCGACCAATCCAAACATTCCTTATTCGGAGCCTCTAAAGTCGCTGCCGATTTGCTAGTGCAGGAATACGGCAGATATTTTGATATGAAAACCGCCAGTTTTCGGGGTGGCTGTCTCACAGGGCCAGCACACTCTGGTGCCCAACTGCACGGTTTTCTGGCCTATCTGATGAAATGTACGGTGAGTGGTACGCCCTACACGATCTTTGGCTACAAAGGCAAGCAGGTGCGGGACAACATTCACAGCTATGACCTGGTGAATGCGTTTTATCATTTCTACCAAAATCCACGTAACGGCGAGGTCTACAACATGGGTGGGTCTCGCCATAGCAATTGCTCCATGCTGGAAGCGATCGCGATTTGTGAGGAGTTAGCCGGGAAGAAACTCCACTACACCTATGCTGACAACAATCGCTCTGGCGACCACATCTGGTACATCTCCGATGTGAGTAAGTTTCAACGCCATTATCCCGATTGGCAATACCAGTATGACTTGCCCACCATTTTGAAAGATATTTTCACCGCTCAAACCGCTAGAAGTTAATGGTTCGTCGGTTTTAATTTTGTGTTTTCGAGTTGAGTCAAGACTGATTTTGTACATTACTAACGCCCAAAATCAGTCTTGACAAGCTACTGGGCATCTTGCGAATTTAGAGAATCTCAATGGAGCAAACCTGCTCCTTGGCAACCAGCCGCCGCTTCATCATTGCAGTCCTTCGGGATACCACTCCTGATACCAATACTGCATCTGGTCAATCTCGGCCATTTGAGACTGGATAATGGCTTGAGCAAGAGTTTGAATTTCGGGGCGATCGCTTCGGTTTAGTACCATTTGCGCCATCATGACTCCCATCTGATGATGCGGAATCATTTCTTCTAAAAAAGCGCGATCGAAGTCTGGGGCTGCCGTCAGATCATCGAGATTGGTTCTCATACAATCATCTCGTCCCTGTCCCCGTCTTGCCAGGTTAAAGCCCCAGGTGGGAGGCACATCACCCACAATGGCACCGCCGGGGAGGCGGGGGGCAGTGGATGACCGGGGGTTGGCAGGAAAGTTGCGGCTACTCCAACCGCGCATCATGCGACCCATGCCCATACCCGGTGGCCCATCCGGCACAGCGGTGCCGTACCAGGTCTGATACCAGGTTCGCATTTGTTGATTTTCCTGACTCTGAACTCGCCGAATCGTCTGTGCCAGAGTTTTAAGTTCAGGATGACGGGCGCGGGTGAGGGCCAAGTTCGCCATTGCGATCGCGTCATCATGGTGGGGAATCATCATGATGATAAAGTGCTGTTCGGGTTGGGCCATCTGGTCCCGGCGGCGCGGCCACCCCGACGTTGGCGTTGTACTATCGGTCGTGGTGGTGGTCGTGGTGGTAGGGCGGGCAGCCGCATCCGTGGTCGGAGGCGCGATCGCCTGAGGGACGGCTGTTGCCGTTGCCAGAATGCCGACACCGATGAGGACTCCACTCGCCAGAAGTTCAAGTAGCCTTACTACAGATTTGTTTGCCATGCTGCACCTCCAGGTTCAGAAGGCGATCAACCTTATCGATGTAGCGTAGAAAAGGTTGGAAGGTGTGGATAAAACGAGTCAGATTGACTCTAAATTCATCCTACTGAAACAATCTGAGGAAGTTGTGAGGCGGCGGCGATCGCTTAACTGATTCGCGTCATCATCGTGAGTAAGCCCTGTTGCCCTAAGAGCACTTCTCGCACCAGACTGAGGATACCCACCCAAACAATCGGCGTAATATCAACCCCTCCAATTGGCGGAATCACTTTGCGAGCGGGTGCTAGAAACGGCTCCGTTGGCAGCACTACCAAATTCAGAGGAAACCGCGTCACATCGACCTGGGGATACCAGGTCAGCACAATCCGAAAAATGAAGAGAAAGATCATTACTGCCAGGAGCGGACCTAAAACCCAGGAGGTAATTTCAGCAGCCGTCATACGCGATCCAAATTTAAGAGATGTAAACGTTCTCTCATGATCTTAGCGGGAATCATCAACGCGAAACGCCCTGATTTAGGCTAGATCTCCACAATTTTGCAAAACCAACTGCGCGATCTGCTTCTCAAGAGGATAACAGACCGATAAGATAAGTAATGATTCTTGAATGTGAGAGGCTTAGGGTTCCATGACTCCTTCGTTAATGAATTTTTTACTGAGTTTGCTCGCTGGAGCTGTCATTGTGGTCATTCCTGCAACCATTTTTCTGGTCTTTATTAGCCAAAAAGATAAAATTCAACGGTCTTAACCTACGGCTCAAGTATGAGCCAGTCGGTATTCTTGACCTGGAAGTAGAGGTGAACCCTGATCGTGAGGAGGACAAGTTAATCGCTTGCTCTCTGGCTTTCAGGGTATTTTTATGGGTTGTGCAGCTTTAAGTTAAGCTTGAACTGAAGGAGGTCATCGTAATGATCTTCTAGATCGGTGATTAGTGCCTGCGCGATCGCCCAAAACATGGAGAAGTTAAGGATTTCTCGTTAACATAGGATGTACTTCAGAGAGGCTTGGCGATGGTAAACGTCGGATTAGGTTGGAGCAGTATTGTCGGCATTGCGCTGGCAGCTTCTGGGCTGGCTCTTTACTTTCTACGCTCTTTTCGCCCCAAGCTAGCTCGTGACCATGATATTTTCTTCGCCGCTGTTGCCTTACTTTGCGGTGGCATTCTGTTTTTTCAAGGGTGGCGACAGGACCCAATTCTGCAATTTGGCCAATTTCTGTTAACCGGTTCAGCGGTCTTCTTTGCAGTGGAAAGTGTGCGTTTGCGAGGGGCGGCGACGGAACAGGCCCGTCGCAATGCGCCGATTGTGGATGAAGAACGTCCGGTGAGCAAGGTTTATCGAGCCGAACTGGATGAACTGGGGGCCTTTGATGAGCGTCCGAATACCCGCAGAATCCGGGGCGCGCGCGATGCCCGCCCCAATCGAGATGAGTTTGAGGAAACAGGTCGTCGGCGCTCTGCCCCACCCCGCGCTAGTTTAGACGATCGCCCCCCTGGCGATCGCGCCCGCCGCCGTCCTCGCTCGGACGACAGTTTTGGCTCTGATTTTCCGGAAGATGATCAGCCACGCCGTTCTCGCCCTCGTAGCAACGCCCCTGGGCGGATGGGAAATGAGCCACCTGCCGCTAGACCACGTCGTCCCCGTCCAGAAGACGAGGGCATGCGCTCAAGAGAACGCCGCCCCATCCCGGAAGAACCGTCTTCTGAATATGTGGACTATCGCCCGATCGACCCTGATGAGACCGATAACTGGGGTGATGAGTAGATCAGCGGTCAAGCTGGTTGGGCATGGTTCAGCGATCGCGGATGTATAGCATTGTGAGGTTAACTCCCGGTTTTGTCTGGTTGTTTAGTCTGCTCAGTAGCATCTGGTTGACCAGTTGTGACCAGCCGCAGGGATCAACTGGGCCGGTTGAATTAGAAAGTCGCTTGAATGATGAACAGCCTGCCTTGAGCGGTGATGGTCGTTATTTAGCTTTCGTGTCAAACCGGGATGGGACTCGTGGCATCTTGATGTATGACCTGCGGAATCAGCGTTACGTGATGTTGCCACGCTTGAACCGTCGGGATGCGATCGCTGAATCTCCCAGCCTGAGTGCGACCGGACGGTACATTGCCTATGTTGCCAGCGATAGTGCTCGGCCCGAAATTGAGTTGTACGATCGCGCCACCCAACAAACGCAGATTCTCACCATTGGCTATCGCGGTTGGTTTCGTAACCCTAAAATTAGCCCGGATGGCCGCTACATTGTGTTTGAAACGGGCAGTCGGGGACAGTGGGATATTGAAGTGCTCGATCGCGGCCCCGGCATAGAACTAGACATTCCCGATTACCAGCGTACTCGCCCCAATCCGGCAGTCTCGCCGTAGGGCAGAATAGAAGTCAGAATCGGCAGCGGGAGTGGCAAGGTTGAGCAGGTTGATGCGAGTTGGAATACTGGCCCTGGCGATCGCGCTAGGGGGCTGTGCAGGGCCGCGGTTGATTAATTTTCCCTATGATCCTGGTGGACGGAGCTTGAACAGTCAATTTGCGGAACAAAACCCGGCGATCTCGGGCCGCTACATCGTGTTCACCTCGGATCGGCGAAATAGTCAGGATATTTACCTGTACGACACAGTCACTCGCAGCTTAATTGAAACACCAGGGTTGAACGCGATCGACCTGATCGAAACCAATCCTGCCATTTCAGATAGTGGCCGCTACATTGTCTTCGCTGGCACGCGAGAAGGTCGTTCTGGCATTTACCTGTATGACCGGGACACTCGTCAACTCCGCAACCTGACCGAGAATCTCCGGGCGCAAGTTCGCAATCCCACCATTAGCGCCGATGGCAATGCGATCGCCTTCGAGTCCAGCGCGAATGGACAATGGGACATTTTGATCTACAACCGGGCAGGGCAACCCATCCGTGGGGTAACTCCGCCCCGGTAAACTAAAACCCCAACCAGGCAATTAATCCCCGATTGGTGACAATTTCAATCACAATCAACGCCACAATGCCGATCATGGCAAAGCGGCCATTTAATTGCTCGGCATAGGCCGTCCAGCCAAAACCAGGCGTAGGCTGGTTATCGGATGCAGACGAGTTTGCCTTGGGCGGATTGGGTTTTGGTGTTTCAGACATGGTTAGCCACCTACAGGTTCGGGTGTGTCAGTCAGGGGTTCGACAATGGCAGATTTGTCCAACCGTTGCACGGCTTCGATCAGCGATCGCACTTCTGCCGTCCCCTCCGATTTCTCGAAGCGGACTGGAAATTTCCCTGTAGCTATCATACGCAGTCCCAGGGGCGCTAAACTCATCAACCCCCGGAGATCGCGGAACGAATTCCCCACCACCCGCAAGCCAAACTGACGCTCATCCACCCAGCCACCCTGTTTGACCAACTGCACCAGGGTTTTACGATGACGAATCGAGACACTGGCCTGCGCTTCTTGTTGGTCCAGAATGGCGGATTTGATTTTGCCAATTTGATCCATGGGGGCGACTTCCATCGGACACACAGCATTGCAGTAATAACAGCGGGTACAGCCCCAGACCCCAGCGGTGCCCTGATTGTAGTCCGCTAGTCGGGCATCGGTAGTTTCATCCCGTGAATCGGCAACCATCCGATAGGCTTTGGCCAAAGCATGGGGGCCGACAAACTCTGGATTGACTTCCCGCGCATTACATTCGGAGTAACACGCACCACACAAAATACAATTGCCCACCTGGTTTAACCGCGATCGCTCCTCCGGCGTTTGGAGAAATTCCCGCTCCGGAATATGGCGAGCCGCCGTACTGACGTAGGGATCAACCGCTTTCAGGTTGGCCCAAAAGCTACTCATATCCACCACTAAATCCTTAATTACGGGCATATTTCCCATTGGAGCGATCGTCATTATGGGGATACCATCCGTGGCAAACCCTGTTAATCTACCTGGCTCTACTTCAGCGATATTCGTTGCTCCGGTTGCGTGTTCCAACCGCGCAATTTCACTTCCTATATTTTCTTTGCAGGCCAGCGCCGATCGCCCATTAATTCGCATGGAGCAACTGCCACAAATGGTATTACGACAGTTTTTCCGAAAGGCCAACGTGCCATCCTGCTCCCATTTAATCCGGTTCAAACAATCCAGGATAGTTGCTCCAGGTTCCACCTCCAAACGATAATCCTGCACCTGCGGCAGCGATCCTGTAGCTTGGCGAATAATCTGAAAAATTACTTGCATTGCATCTAAGTACTGACTGAAGAGCTTTTTAAACGATAGTTCATATTACTGGCACTCCGTTGTTATTAAATAGCAGCTTAAGGTCGGGCAAAAACCGATATAACCCCGGCCAGACTTGCCATCGCGAAGTCGCAAACCCGTCAAAAGCTGTACTAGTTCTTCATGAAGTTTAGAGTTTTATAACAGTCGCGATCGCGGAATCCTGAATCCTGATTACTCAGTAGAGTAATCAGTTTTTGCCCTCCGGATGACGACGGAGATGTGAAATAGCCAATTAATTTTTTATAGGTAGACACAAGCTTATGGAACAGTTTCAAGATCATTCAAAAAATATTAATACGAAAAGAATCACTGGTTATTGCCAAAGTAGAGGGGGATAGGGATATATTTTTTATAGTGTTGAATTATCCTCTAACATTATTCATCACCTGAAGATTTGGGGCAATTTAGGAAAAGATGGCAGATACCTCTCCAACTCCTTTAACAGGAAAAGCGCTACTGCAAAAAGTAAAAGAATTATCCCACTTGCCACGCCGGGAAACTGCGAAGCGATGTGGGTATTACACAGTTACTAAAAACAGTCAGACGCGCGTAAATTTGACGGATTTTTATGATGCTTTGCTGGTGGCAAAAGGGCTACCGCTCGACCCAGAGGGGTCAAAAGATGGGCGTGGACGTGAACCGACCTACCGAGTTAGTGTTCACAAAAACGGTCAAATTGTGATCGGTGCTGCCTACACGCAAGCCATGGGCTTAAAACCAGGGGATGAGTTTGAGATCAAGCTTGGGTATAAACATATTCGCCTGATTCAATTAGGCACGAATGATAGCGATAGCAATGATACTGAACTGGACGAATAGCCCATCCTTCACCTGAAATTATGCGCTTTTCTGAAAAGTTTGAATTGGTCGGGAATTCGTGACTGTCCGAGTTTTACGGTATTTCAGGATGAACAGCACTATTTCCGAATTTGTCGTCATTTTCACCACTCAATGGATTAATCAAATGTCCGCTATCACCTGGGTGGCGGCATTTTTTTTAGTGTGGTTATTACTCTGGCTTCCCATCGCTATTCCACTCATGCGTAGGCTGCAATGGCAACCCTTCCAACCCTTCACTCCGGCCCAAAAACTGCCACTATTAGCCTCCCTATACGCGATCGCGCCACTCCTTTTATGGGGCTACACTGTCTTGGCTCAGGTGCCGTTCACCCACTATGGCCTGCGTTGGCAACCGTCGGTACTGCTCTCTATTAGCGTGGGAATTGGGATTGCCGTATTAGGGCTATTGCTATTATTTGGTCTTCAACAATGGCAAACCTGGAGCCTCTGGCAGTCGGCTGCAACCGTTGCCTTTAGAAATGCCCTGCTTCCCAGTTTTTTAATTGGGCTGTGGGTCAGCATTACTGAAGAACTGGTCTTTCGCGGCTTTCTGCTGAATCAATTGCTCACCCTCTTTCCCGCCTGGGGTGCTGCTGTCGGCGTGAGTGCGATTTTTGCCGTGTTGCATCTTCTGTGGGATCGGCAGGAAACAATTCCCCAGTTACCCGGATTGTGGCTGATGGGCATGGTCCTGGTGCTGGCCCGCTGGGCTGACCAGGGCCTGTTAGGGCTGGCGATTGGTCTTCATGCGGGTTGGGTGGGCAGCATGATTAGCCTCGACTCCTCCCAGGTGATTCAATACAGCGATCGCGCTCCGGTCTGGTTTACGGGCGTGTTTCACAAGCCCCTGGCCGGATGGGGCGGAATTTTGCTGTTAATGCTGACGGGGGCAGTGGTCGGGGCGATCGGCTGGATAAATTAAGCCGACTCCAGAATCTGCTCCAGAATCAGCAACGTCACAGGATTCAACGGTGCCCAACGGGTTAAAGCCGCCAGTGGTACCGAGCGCGACAGATTGACCTGTAACAGGTGATGCTGCCAGGGATGGGGGCGGGCTTGCAGCCAGGTCAACGCCTGGGTGAGATGATCTAGCGTGGCCAGCGCCAGCACAATTCGCCCCTGAGGCCGTAACTGCTGCTGGCACGTATCCAAAATCGGGCTTAAGTTGCCCCCACTTCCCCCAATAAAAATCCGGTCGGGTGCTGGCAGCGATCGCAGCGCTGTGGGTGCATCGCCGTGGATCGGGTGGATGGTATTGACCCGGAATCGCTGACAATTTTGCTGAATCAGGGATATCCCAACCGCCGTTTTTTCAATGGCATAAATTGTGGCTGTGGGGCAGAGTCGGGCAATTTCGATCGAGACGGAACCTGTGCCTGCGCCAATATCCCAGATCACCTGTCCGGGTTGCAGCACTAACTCCGCCAGAGCCAACGTCCGGACTTCTCGCTTAGTCATTAGTCCGGGGCGATCAGGAAAGCTAAGAAACATCTGGTCGGGCACCCCCAACAGCGGCAGGGTAGCGGGCAGGGAGGGAGTCGCTGCGATTCGCTTCAAGATCATGACATTCAGCGCAGCAAACGAGTGTTGGGTGAGTTGGGCCAGATGATCGGTCTCACTCGTGGTGGATAGAATCCGCTCTTCCGTTCCTTCCAGGTTCTCACAAACCCAAATCTGGTAACGGATGGGTAAATCTAGCGCAGCCAGGAGACGAGCGATCGCGGCGGGGGTATTGGTAGAGTCGGTGAATATGGCCAGGGGGGAGGCTCCCTGCTGTAGAGCCTGGATCAATTCATCCAGCGATCGCCCATGCACGCTGATGATGCGGGCATCCTGCCAGGGAACTTTGACCCGGTTAAATGCTAACTGGACAGAGCTAAGGTGAGGATGAAAGGTGAGGTGTTCGGGAGGAAATTCCAGCAGCAGCAGTCGCCCCAGGCCGAAGAACAACGGATCTCCGGAGGTCAGCACGACGACGGATGGGTTGGCGGTGTGGGCCAGATGCTGGCGAATTTGGGCGATCGCCTGCCCCAAGTCCCCCAAAATGAGGCGATCGCTCGTATGAGTCGCAAAATAGCTCAGATGTCGGGAACCCCCAACCAGGAGCGTTGCTGTGTTCACCACCTGACGGGTTCGGTCTCCCAGCCCTGTTTCTCCATCCAGCCCAATACCGACGACATGAATGACAGTCATCCGATTAACGGTCGTTTGAGGCATGGCATTGTTCCCAGGCCAGCATCAGGAGGGCATTGACAATCGCGGCGGCCACGGTAGAACCCCCCTTGCGGCCCTCCACCCGAATGTGGGGAAGATGGCTGGTTGCCAGTGCCCTTTTGGATTCCACCACCGCAATGAAGCCTACGGGCGCACCAATCACAACGGGAGGAATGGGTAGATCAGCCGCCCTGCGATCGCGGCAGAATTGGCACAAGGCCAGCAAAGCAGTGGGGGCATTGCCAATCGCATAGATGGCGGCTGGATATTGCTCTAAACAAGTTAACAACCCCGTTTCAGTCCGAGTTTTGCCGGGAGCCGCTGTTTCCGCTTGGTCGATCGCACTAATGACGGGATTGTTAAACGTCCGAGCCACCAGGTTGACAATGCCCTGCTTGACCATGCCCACATCTGTAATGATGGGAACCTGTCGTTGCAGGGCGGCAATGGCTCCCGCGATCGCACCGGGACTAAACTGAATCAATTCTTTAAATTCAAAGTCGGCGGTGCTATGAATTACTCGCCGAACAATGGCATACTCAGCCGGTTGTAAGAGATGCACCCCAATCTCACGGTCAATCACCGCAAAGCTTTGTTCCATGATGGGGTGGAGGGGCAGGGGAGAGGCAGAATCCATGAGTCATTCAGCAGGGAAAACAGAGTGCTCAAATCACACCCGATGGCAATGGTCCAATCAATAATGATCCAATCAACAATGGTCCGATCAGGAACGTTCTACTTGGTAATCTTCTAACCAGTAATGTTCTAATCGCATGGTCCAATCGGCACGCTTAAAATTGAAAAACGGCCCAATCGGAGTCCCGGTAATACCGAGTCATGTCGTCAAATTTCCGCAATTCGGCCCGGGTCACGTAGTAATGTTGGGGGGCTTGATCAAGCCACTGCTGGTTCAGTTCGATGAGCAATTCGCCCATTTGCAACCGCTGCTCGTCTGTGGGGGCAGTCCCAAAGTACCCCAGGGTGATGTGGGGGGTGAAGTAATATTGTTGCTCAATCCCCAACCCAATCAAGGCCTGATTCTGGTAAAGTGCCCGTCGGAACTTGAGGATACGATCGTAGGAATGTTCATCCGTAGGGGCTAGACAGACCGCGATCGCGCGCGTCATCACCATCAGACCCAGCACTTGAAATGGGATGGATTTCCCTTCATGAATGGGGCTGCATTCCTGAAAAATGGAGCGCATCCGGTCCTGAAGTTGGGATTCAAACGCTGGCTCCGCGATCGCATGGCGATAGGCCCCATTCCAGATCAAATCCGCCAGGGTGACATGCAAACTGGAGGCTGGCACTGACGCAAATAAATTTGCCCCTAACTGCTCAACCAACTGCTTTTGAGTTTGTGCCAGGGCGGCAAACAGGGGATGATTTTCCGCATCATCTTCATTTCCGGGAGGCGTGATGATGGTATACCCCGGAAATGGCATCGCCTGCAATTCCCCCGCTGAACCCAGTTCATACTTTGGGGATTCTTGAATATGCTGTACCTGCGTGCGATGCGTTTCGGGCAATGTCATCCGCATTGCGCGATTCAGGTAAGTCTGAAAGTTCTCGTCCAAGCTTGAACACCTCGTAGGTAGATTAATCGATTTTATGACTTCAACACCCGCTCTGGAGTTTTTAGATTTATATTCATTTTCACACCATAACAAATCGGGGATCGCTACTTTGAGCGGGGAATTCATCGACTTTGGCTCAAGCCCACCGGGTCGGGTTCGATCCTTCAAACAATACAACGGTTTCACTGGTTAGAAGGTGTCTCTCAATGCCAATCTATCTGTACTGGGGCAATGATGACTTTGCGATCGCTCAGGCGATTTCCACACTACAAAAGAAAATTCTTGATCCCGCTTGGGAAAGCTTTAATCTGGACAAACTTTCCCCTGATCAGCCCGATGCCCTAACCCAGGCCCTCAATCAAGCTATGACTCCGCCCTTTGGCAGTGGCGGACGGTTAGTATGGTTGGCCAATACTGGAATCTGCCAGCGGTGCCCAGACGAGCAACTGAGTGAGCTAGAACGGACCCTCCCGGTCCTCCCCAACACGACCACCCTCCTCCTCACCACACCCAACAAACCCGACAGCCGCCTGAAATCCACCAAACTCCTCCAAAAAGTTGCCACTGTCCAGGAGTTTTCTCTAGTGGATGCCTGGAAAACAGACATCATTGCTAAAAATGTGCGGCACACAGCGCAAACCCTGGAAGTGGACCTGACAGATGGAGCTGTAGACCTGCTCGTAGAAGCCATTGGCAGCGATACCCGCCGCCTGCACCTGGAACTGGAAAAATTACGGTTGTATGCCAGTGAACTGGGGCGATCGCTGACGCAGACCGATGTGGCCAGTCTGGTAACGGCGACGACCCAAAGTTCGTTTAAGCTGGCGGCGGCCATCCGCCAGGGGCAAACAGGAGCGGCGCTGGACCTGGTCGCAGAATTGCTCCGCCAGAATGAACCCGCGCTGGTAATTGTATTTAGTCTGGTGAAACAGTTTCGGATGTGGGTCTGGATTAAGGTCATGCTGGAAGCGGGCGAACGGGATGATGTGGCGATCGCTCAGGCGGCTGAAATTGGCAACCCGAAACGGCTTTACTTTCTCAAAAAAGAGGTGCAGGCTCTATCAGCCCAAACCCTATTGCAAACGTTGCCGATTTTGCTAGAGTTAGAGGCTAATCTTAAGCGGGGTGCTGATCCATTGATTAGCCTGCAAACGAAGGTGGTGGAATTATGTGAACGATGCCGTAAAAACTCTTGAATTCCTGGAACTTATCACCCTTAAAATAATTCAAAACTTGTAAGACCTTTGATGTGCTAGTTCTATCAGCATCAGATACGTAATCATGATGAACCGTTCTATTTTCCGATTTGACCAATTCTTCCGTGCTTACCGTCTCCCCATCCTGGCGATGGTGGGAGCCGTGTCTGCTTTGGGTGTGGTGTCGGTGGGGTTGGCCGATGGGGCTTACGCCCAGGTGACTCCCGCCGACATGGCGCTCTATACCGATATTGCCCGCAAAATTGAGCGGCAGCGAATGAAAGACTACGCTGAGGTGAAGCAATTGATGGGTGGCAATGTCCCTGAAAATGTGTGCCAGCAAGGAGGACTCTCGGCGCAGGTTCGCAAAGTCTGCGATCGCTTTGACTCCACCTCGCGCGACATTATCACCGACAGTGGCATGTCGGTTGCCAAGTTCAACGAGATCACGCGCTACTGCCTGCAAAGTCCCAAGCCAAAGGAATGCCCTCGATAGCAAAGTCTGGGAGTGAGGTTCTAGGGGCTAGCAGCTAGAACCTGGAACCACCTCAGAAGTTGATACTTTAAAGATTTGATAGCTTAACGTTCGATATCCTAGAGTTTGATATCTTTTAGGTGCGATCGCGGGTTAAAACTGCGATTCGCTCGAATTTTTTCGTAAAGTTCGCGTTCTGTAGCGGTCAGTTCTTTGGGCGGCAGAATTGTCACTTTGACCATTTGATCGCCGCGATCGCCCTTAGGACTCTTCCACCCTTTCCCCCGTAACCGTAGCGACTGTCCAGAACGAATTCCTGCGGGAATATTCACCGTTACCGCACCATCCGGCGTTGGCACCTCCACCTGGGCACCCAGCACGGCCTCATCAGGTGAAATAGGCACTTCGCACACCAAATTGTCTCCCTCAAACTGAAAGAAAGCGTGGGGTTTGATTTCTACAATCAGATAAAGATCGCCCCGCTGACTGGTGTAATACGGACTGAAGCGGCCTTTCCCCCGCACCCGGATGCGACTTCCTGGCTTGGCACCAGAGGGAATCCGCACATCAATTACCTCATTCCCCACTTGTAAGCGCTTCTGCACGCCATTAAAGGCTTCAGATAGAGTGAGCGTAATTGTGGCCTCACTGTCTAATCCAGCATTGGGAGTGCCAAAGCCGGGATCGCGAAAGTCCGTGGAGGTCGAAGTCCGATAGCGGGTTTGAGCATTGCCAGGATTGGGATTGCTGCCCATACGGCCCAGCAGTTCGTTGATGAAGTCTTCAAAACTGCCGTAACGACCAAACTCAAAACTATCAAAATCAACGTTGGTGTTACCAAATGGAGAACCACCCGCCTGATCGGCCTGTCGCCAGTATTGCCCAAACTGGTCATACTTACGCCGCTTATCGGCATCAGAAAGGACTTCGTAGGCTTCGTTGATTTCTTTGAACTTCGCTTCTGCGGCGCGATCGCCCGGATTCATATCAGGATGATATTTGCGTGCGAGTTTGCGGAATGCTTTCTTAATTTCATCCGCATCCGCCGACTTATTCACTCCCAGAATGGTGTAGTAATCTTTGAAGTCCGTCGCAGCCATCAACCCTCACCTCTAGAGACTTATATAGAAACAAATAGATACAAAAACATCATGAGTGATTGTAATTCAACATTAACAAAAACCTCAGACGGGTAGCAGGTGTATCCCCGTCTGAGGTTGAGCACCAGAGATTAGGATGAGCCGCAACGTTAGCGGTTGAAGGTACAACCAGCAACCGAAGACATCCTCTGCCACCGCCCCAAATTCTCAGTCCACCCCCAAATTTGTCTGCCCCCAAATTTGTCTGCCATCTAGAACGCAAAAACGTAGACCGCGAGGGCACTGGCCAGCGCAATTACAGGTAAATCAACTTCCGGTTGCCAGATCGAGACGCGACTGTAGATGACGGCCTGGAAGGGGTACACGGCCCACCCAGCAAAGGCTAACCCAACCAGCAAACCGAACTCCCGCCCCAAATGATAGCCCGCGAAGATGCCGATAATCTGAAACGTCATCTGCATGACCATCATAACGGTCAGGAGAAACGATTTCCCTTGAGCCAGCAAAACATTGGAGTAGGTTGATTCTAGGATGCTGACGAGAGATCCTAGAGCCAGAATTTGTAACATCCAACCCGCATCGGCATAACGCGAGTCATACATGATGTTGATCAAGGGTTGGCCAAAGAAGATGAGGAATAACGCGATCGCCCAATGCACCGCCAACAGGCTAATCCGTGCTCGCCTCAAAGCGCGATACAGCCGTTCGGGGCGATCGCGGTGTAACTCAGCATAGGAGGGGAATAACACGCGATCGCCGATCATGCTGACAATGGTACTGGCCACCTGAGACAAATTGGAAGCGAAGGAATAAATCCCCAAAAACGCAACCCCCAGCAACCGGGGAATAATCAGATTACTGCCCTGAAATGCGAAAAAGGTGAGAAGGGTCGAAAGAAAAATCCAGCGCCCAAATCGAAACAGTTCCCCCAAAGCTTCGCGTTCCAACTGAAACTGATTTCCTTTGCCAGGGAAATAGGTATAACTCATGATCAAATAAGTCGTGCTACCCGTAAGATTTCCCAGCACCAGTGCCCAAACAGCCGTATCTCGTGGGGCAGCGATCGCATTTGCAACCCAGGCACCCACGAGCGTAATTAGAATAGACAGAATTTGAACCGTTAGATTCAGAATGGTGACCCGCTTCAAATCCAGATTGCGATTTGCAATCACCACCTTATTAGAGTTGAAACCAGATATGATCAGCGTCAAACCCACGACAGGCAGCAACGCCATCAAAATCGGTTCTTGATAAAAACTGGCCGCTGGAACGCTGATCACGCAGGCCAGCAACCACAGCACAATGCCCCGAATACAATCCACGGTCCAGGCGGTATTCAGAAACGCCTGGTCATCTCCGCGCTTACTTTGAACAATGTTGAGATTGGTTCCGGTATCCGAGAGCATGGTTAACCCGGATAGGAAGGTGTAAACGAGGGCCATCAACCCAAACGCTTCTGGAAACAGCAGCCGACTTAAAATCAGGTTACTGCCTAGTCGAATCCCCTGACTGATCAGGTGGCCTCCCAGCGTCCAGCTTGCGCCCTTCAGCACTCGGCGTAACAGCGATGGAGATTGCGGCTTACTCAATTCTTCAGGCATCTTATCGGTAGAAGGGTCAGTCATTCGCAAACGTGGATATAAATGATCAGTTCAGTGTTCGTAATGATTGATCACGAAGTGCTATCTTTAGAGTTCCCAATTTTGCGCTGGGGTGCCCAACATCCACAATGATCCTAAGGTTCATCCGTTCGGTTTAGGTTCGTCTTGTCCAAACTTTTATATTGAAGCATGGCAGCCAATTCGGCAGACTGACTGCCGAATCTTACAAATTGGAGAGTTTTGAAATTATTTGAAATTAAAGGTTGAACGAGTTTGTTACCTGGGCCTCCTTTTCGACCTCCTGGATCGGTCTCTGGATTCAGTCAAGTTAGTCAGGTGAGTCGGCGGTCTTCATGGTAGATTTGTACTAATTCCTTCAATGCATACGGTGGTTGCTCTTACTATGCTCCTTATCGTTGGGACCCTAAAGAGATGAAAGATCAGGATTATCGCCAGGAGCGGGGAAGCTGGGCGGGTGGCTTGCTGTGGATGGCTTCAGGGGGGGCGATCGCGGCGACTCTGTTGTTTGGCTTCAATAACTTTCAACTGAGTGATCGCCTGTTCAACACATTCAATCGGCTCGTTATGCCCCAGCCGTCAGCACCGAAAGTAGATGTGCGATCGCTCGTGCTACAACAAGTCCGGGAAGCCAGCGAACTCACAACGGCGGCCTTTACGATGCAGGCAGTGGTTCCCACTGAGCAGGATGCCACCCTGGGTGGGTTTGTCGTGGGCAAGACAAAATTGCTTTATATTGCGCATGGAGAAATCAAAGCAGGTGTCGATTTAAGCCAGATTACCCCGCAGAATGTGCAAGTTATGGGCGATCGCATTCAAATTCAATTGCCACCCCCGCAAATTTTAGACAAAAAAATTGATGTCAACCACTCACAGGTGTACGACTACAACCGGGGGATGCTGGGCCTGGGGCCAGATGTGGGACCGGAGCTACAAGTTCTCGCCCAACAGGCAGCCCTCCAAAAAATCACGGCGGCAGCCTGTGAGGAAGGCATATTACAGAAAGCCAGCGATCGCGCCAAATTGGTGGTAACTCAGTTGCTGACGACAGCTGGCTACCCGACCGTGACCGTCACTGCTCAACCCGCCGCCGCCTGCATGGAGCAAACCGGGGCGACTGTTCCTGATGCAAAACCCAGTCAACCGCCAACGCCAGAGCAAATGCCAACCACACTCGACCCCACGCCGCCCTCGCCAAATCCACTCCAGAATTTTCCACCTGAATAATACGAGTCAGTCGATGTTCTACCTTTGAGTTCTTCCTTTGAGAAGAGGGAAACGAAGGCATCCTTGATCTAGCGTAAGAATCTCAGTCTCATCTTTGTGTGACAGATGGCGGAAAAAATTCAGCAGCAGACAAACCACTGGATGAATGAAGTGGACGATCTCATTCGTGGCGCGTCGGGAGGTTTCCTGTTCGGTATTCCTCTCCTTTACACAATGGAAGTTTGGTGGATTGGCTCGTCGGTATCGATGCTCCGCGCAATGCTGGCGCTCATTCTGACCTTTGCGATCGTGTTTCTGCTAAACCGCACCGCAGGCTTTCGCAAAACAGCAGATAGCAACCCCCAAGATGATGCAATGGACACGATCGAAGCGATGGCGATCGGCCTGATTTGTGCGGGGATTATTCTGATTCTTCTGCGCGAAATTACCCTCGATACACCTTTGAATGAGGCATTGGGCAAAATCATCTATGAAGGCGTACCCTTTACACTGGGTGTAGCACTGGCGAATCAATTTCTCGCAGGCAATGAGAACGGTAAGGCCAAAGGTCCTGAGGGTGAGAGCAAGCAGACTCGTAAAAATACCCGCCTTAACGCGACGTTGTCTGATATTGGCGGCACCTTAATTGGGGCAACGATTATCGCCTTTAATATTGCCCCTACTGACGAAATCCCCATGCTGGCGGCGGCTGTCAGCGGGCTGTGGCTATTGGGGATTATGGGAGCTTCTTTGGTCATCTCTTACGCGATCGTGTTTGAAGCTGGATTTGCCAACCAGGAAAAACGGCAACAGCAACAGGGGATTTTTCAGCGGCCCGCCAGTGAAACCATTGCTTCATACTTGTTGTCCTTGTTGGCAGCGTTGGCCATGCTGGTATTTTTCGGCAAGCTGAATAGTCAGGATGCTTGGCAAACCTGGTTGAGTTACACCATCCTGTTGGGGTTGCCCGCAACTGTTGGCGGCGCTGCGGGACGATTAGCAGTGTAGGAGGGGGAGAGACAAGAAAGGAGAGGGCAAAGGGAAAGAGCGTGAGCAACGCTTGTACGAGGAGGAAGAGGATGATCCAGAAGTCGAGGCATGAGGATGAGGTGCAGATCAACCCGGAGCCGCAACCGGAAGGCAAACGGCCACCCCGGAGTATGGCGGAATGGGTGACATTTGGCGTAGCCTCGTTGGCACTGGGCGCGATCGCGGGTCTGGTGATTTATAGCTGGACAACAGAGCGCGACCAGCCCCCCATGCTAACCCTCTCTCGGCCTGAACCAATCCGACAGCACAAAGGACAGTTTTATATTCCCTTTGAAATTGTGAATACAGGTGGCGAAACGGCAGAATCTGTCCAGGTCGTTGCTGAACTGAAACGCAACGGCAACGTAGAAGAAACGGGAGATCTCCAAATTGATTTTTTAGCTCGCAATGAACGGGAAAAAGGGGCGTTTGTCTTTACGCAAAACCCTCAAGATGGTGACTTAGTGCTGCGGGTTAGCAGTTATAAGGTGCCTTGAGTGGATTTAAACCGCAAAAAAGTACACCGTAGTACCCTACGGTATACCTTGACTTGGAGATAAGCCCATTTCAACTTTGTAGTTGAAGGGGGGTAGATTGCACCGTTGCCAGAACTGGCGATCGCTCAGTGAGCGAGCGATCGCGGCGGGGAGGCCGCCGGGGGGGAGGAGGAGTAAATTGGGCTATCGTGAGTGACATTTGCCGTGGCTGTTCTACTGGAATGTACGCCGACAACGTAACAGTAGCAAGAGCCATGCAAACACCCGCAATCCTCCTAACATTGGTTAAGTGGTTTGCATTGTGTGACATAGCTAAATAGCAAATAAACGACATTGGTAGAACACCTGATTGGTCATGAACCGCTCAACCTTGCTTGGTAAACCTGAAACCATCGTACGGAGACAGGATCACTTCAAGAGCAGGGATGGAACGGAGCGCAATTCCGTGGATTTTGGATCGGCTGCAAATTCAGGACAGATCGAGGAGTTTTCCCTTGGGTAAGATGCGATTTCAGGAAACGATGCTTGAGCCAAGGCTTTGGTAGATTAATCCCTGACTTGCGAACGACTTGGAATGACTGAACCACCCTGAGCCGATCAAGTCATCGAAACACGGGATTGACTTGTCCTATTTCGACTCTACGCCAGATTACCTAGGGCGAGGTTACACAAAACTGTAATGTTTGATGCCACAAACCCTACCACCACCAGGATTTCACCAGAGGAAGTGAAAGTTGACACAGCGTCCCTTTCGGGATGAGTCCTTCTCGTTTGAACTTGCCTCGTAATTGAGTTGCGACTCGACGGGCGTACTGGGTGCCCTCGCCTTCTCTAGTGGAACGAATCCCAATGCCATCGTCGAGCACCTGCACGGTATACCACCCGTTCTTGTAGGTACTTGTAACGGTTAAGTGAGTTGCCTTGTCAGCATGTTTAGCCACATTGCATAGCGCTTCTTCGAGAAAGCGGCAGAGGCTTTGGCGTTGTTCAATACTGAGAATGGGTTGCTCAATTGGTTCAAAATCGTAGGAGACTTTTAACGATTGAAACCGGGAAAATTCTGGACGGTCTAAGGTGTAACTGTAAACTTCGTAAAGTAATTCATCGATGGGAAGTTGTAGATCCAGTTTGATGCCATCGCGTAAGTATAAGCTGCGTTCCTCCAGCATGATTTCTTGTTTGGCATGTTCCCCAATTTGCCGCATTTCAGTGTTTAAGTTTTCTAGAATTTGCACCAGTTGAGTTTGAGGAATCTCTTGATCGCGGAGTTGCCGCATTGCACTGGCTAAAGTTTGTAGCGGGCCATTGTGGATCACATTAAAAATCTGTTCAATCAACCGTTGCCGTTCTTCAACCAGGCGTTGATTTTCTTTTAAGCGCGATCGCAAAACCCAATCATATTTGTAGAAGGCAGTGTATCCCAAACTATTAATTAACCACGCGAGAGAAACAGGCACAATTGGAATCCACCAGCCGAACACCAACGCGAAATAACTGATGCCAATCACCCCGACCTGAACCAGCCCAATTCCAGCCAGCTTAACTCGATTGGAAAAGCTCGTATGTCCCCAGATCATCGCGAGAATTCCCCAGCTCACAATCCAAACATATTCCCAGGTATCTGTCCAAGTATCGATTAGAGCACGGTCATCAAGCACAGCACTAATAATTTGGCTCACAGCATGGGCTTGAATTTGAATTGAGTTGATTTCTGTTGTTGCCGCAGTAGGAATGGTAGACCGAATAATTGGATCAGTAATGCCAACAATCACAATGCGATCGCGGAGCTGATTGGCGTTTAATTTACCAGATTCCAAATCGGCAACAGAAAATAACTGGAATGGTTGGTCTCCATTCCGAAAATTCAGCAATAACTCTGGGTTACCAACATCTACATCCACATAGCCGCCAGAATCATGTAATAGGCGAGGTATTTCTATGGAACCAAACCGCATCGTATCGGGATCACGAATCCCATTATTGAGAATAAGAGAGGAATCAATTGAAACTAAATATTGTTCCGTTAAGCGAATCGCTAAAGACCAATTGTATTTTTTAATCTTGATTGGATCATTCAATCCCAGGGACAATCGCCGCACACGATTATCCTCATCATAAGTAATATCTACAAAGCCAGTTTGATTCTCAGGAAAACCAGCAGGTGCTGGGATTTGATCTGCCGCACCCAATACAACCCCAGTAACAATTAAGTTTTGGTACTGCTTTAATCGGCTGAACAGTTGATTTCCAGAACCAGCAACTTGATTTTGTTGAATATGCAAACCAATCACTTTTGGTTGATAGGTTTGTAGTTGGTTAATGAGGTTAACAATTTTTTGTTCTGAAATTGGGTATTCAGTTTTTTCAACATCATCAAATCCAATGAGCACGATACGATCGTCTGGTGATTCGGTCGGGCGTAGACGCAAGAACGTATCCAATGCAACGAGTTCTAGTCCCTGCAAAGAACCCGTCAACCGAGCGGCCACGACGAGGCCAATCACGATCGCCCCTGGGAAACCCCAATCGCGCCAGGTTGTTAAAGTTGTTTTGAGAGAATTCCAGGGGATGCGCCGCACGGTTTCCACTCTCGGCTACGAGATTTAGTCGATTAACCCTTCCTCTCTAGCACGAATTTCGGTTTGGATGCGGATATTTTTACCATCCTGTTTATCTTCTTCGGGATAAACTTCCAACAAATCCTGGATCTTGGTCCAGTAATGGCGGACGGTGCGTTCGGAGACGTTCATACGTTCAGCGATCGCTCGATCCTGCAAACCCTCATAAAAGGCCAGCTTCAAGACGTTGAGCCAGTCTGGCTTAATTTCCAGCATTTTGCCCCGGCGGATATCCTTAGTGTGGGTAATGCCATTGAGTGCCCAATCCACCCGATTCAACATTTCCTTACTGGGGAGGCTTTTATCCGCCACCGTGAACCCAGCGCCATGTTTATCAATATCGGGCTTAATCCGAACCAACGCCTTCACATGGGTGCTTTGAACCGTCAAGTTCAGGGTTGGATAGTCACGCATCAAAGTCTTCAGCAACCGAATTCCGGCTTCTGCCTGAGCCAGACCTCCCGGCTTCTCCGGTAGAGAGAGATCCAACACGACCAGATTGGGTAATTCTGGATGACAAGCTTGTAATTGCTGATTTGCTTCAGCGATCGTTTGAGCCGTCAAAATTTCAGCATTGGGATACTGCCGCTTTAGGAGGTCAATCGTCCCGCCTAAAACGACTTCATGATCATCAACGACTAGAATCCTGAGATTTTCTGAGTCTGCCATCTGTAAACCTATGACCGAACGCAAAACCCGGATGCGGATATTGCACAAACCTACATTCAACTTTGCAGAAAACTACAAGGATGGCAAGGGCCATTGCATAAAACAGCAATGTCAAGCCGAAAATATTGGCAAGTAGGTTGGCAGAGACCGATGATGCATTGCTGCTGATGTTTTTTTACTATCTAGATTATTCGAGTGAAGGTTGATGCATCCGGAAAGCGCGATCGCTGATTCACCCGCACAACGATTCACCCGCACAACTGTCTATCGGACGCATTTACCCATTGTTCAGTTAGTCCCTAAAGCCCCATTTTCATCATGCAAAAGTATCTAGAGCTAACAAAACAGAACACGGAAGCCAGCCCTCACTTGATGCAGGGCGTTCTTGAAGGTCTCACAGATGGTGTTCTCATCCTGACAGAGCAAGGCGAGTGGGTTTATCACAATTACTACGCTCACTGCATCTGTCAGGCATTAAATCAGGGGCAACCCGTCTTCCATCAAGTACCGGATGCAGTTTGGCGCAGTTGTTTGGCGTTGATGGAGAGTCGTGATTTGTACCCCGCTCAACCCGTGGTCATCGAGTCTGAGATTGCCTTGAGTGCTGCTCAGGTTTACCGGATTCGGGTTCGGTGGCTGGTGCTGGAAGATTCCCAGCGCCCTTACCTGATGGTCCTCCTGGAAGATCGTCGTCAGGCGTTGCAAAATCAAGCCCTGGCAGAGTCCATGCTGTATGAATTGACTCCTCGTCAGGCGGAGGTTTGGCTTTTGTATCGGGCTGGTTTCAGTTACCAGCAAATCGCAACGGAGTTGTACGTTACTCTCAATACCGTGAAACGGCATTTGAAAGACATTCGACTCAAGCAAAAGTCTACCCAAACCTCTGAGTATGAAGTTGGTTAGCGCTCTCTTCAAATTCGGCATCTGCTTTCGCTGTGATTGAGCCTGTTTGTGCATCAGGGACGCATCGCAACCTTCCCCAGGAGACCCAGGCGATGACTGTACTTAGCCCCCTCAAAACTGCTTATTCCCGACTCACTGGCATCCACACTGCTGAATTATCTGAATTAAAAGATTGTCCACCCCCCATTGATCGTGACTATTTTGGACCTGCTATTGTGTCTGAAACCATTCGCCCTCAAGAATCTGGACGAATTCAATTTCAAGGGTCGTGGTGGTCCGCCTGGTGCGAACAGGACGTAGTTCTCACTCCCGGTAAGGTCGTTCAAGTGATCGGACGACGCAACATTACCTTACTGGTTCAGCCTGTGTAGCCCATTTCAAGCTTCTGCTCAACAGAAGAAACTGTATGCACCCAGTAATCCCCAGCAATGGGGATTTTTTTTGGCTAACTTTTGACGATCGCGCCGAAGTCGGCCAGGGCACGCGCATGGTTTCGCAATACTCCCAGTAGATTCAAACGATTTTGCTTGATGGCGGGGTCAGGGTCCATCACCAGGACGCTGTCTTCCCCGTCAAAAAAGTTGGCAACGGTGGGAGCCGCTTTTGCCAGCACGTTCACCAGTTTTTGATAATCCTGCTCGCCCTGCATCTGTTGGTGCAGGGTGACCAGGGCAGCGAAAAAGGCTTGCTCGGATGATTTTTGGAATAACTTGGGTTGCACCACTTGGGCCGGGTCGAGTTGGACGGTGTCGAGGGTGCCCTGGGCCGCGAGACGGGAAGCACGGTTGACAGTTTCGTAAATCGTGGCGAGGGTGCCGTCGTTGCGGATGGTCTGAAGGAAAAGGGCGCGATCGCGCACATCCAACACGTTCACAAGTGCCCGTTGGGTATATTCGGGGTCGTTCTCGCCCAACACTGCATTCACCAGGTCGTAATCAATTTGACGGTCTTCCTGGAGTAGGGTCCGAATCCGTTGCAGGAAGAAATCTTGCAATTGTTGAACTAATGCTTCCGGCTTCAGTTTCATCACGGATGCGAAGTCTTTGGCAAAATCGGCAATCACTTGCTCCAACAGTTGGGCCAGATTGATTGGCAAATCGGCAACCCAGGTAATATTCACGATCGCATTCGCCGCCCGCCGCAGCGCAAAGGGATCGGACGAACCACTGGGAATCATCCCCAGGCCAAAAATGCTGACAAGGGTATCCAGGCGATCGCCCAGGCCCACAACCTGACCAACCAGGGTTTGCGGCAGGGCATCGCTGGCCCCGCGTGGTAAATAGTGTTCAAAAATGGCAGCGGCAACGGCTTGGGATTCACCACCGGCGATCGCGTATTTTTGCCCCATTACGCCTTGCAATTCGGGAAACTCGCCCACCATTTGCGTCACCAGATCGGCTTTACACAATAGTGCGGCCCGTTGAATGTGGGTTCGGTTTTCAGCCGTAACCTGGAGTTGGTCGGCAATTTGGCTGGAGACGCGACCAATGCGGTCAACTTTGGCTCGAACGGAACCCAGATCAGCCTGAAAGGTGACGGCTTCCAGTTTGGGTAAGTAATTTTCTAACGGAGTGGCGCGATCGGCATCGAAGAAAAATTTACCGTCAGACAATCGCGCCCGAATCACACGGCCATTGCCCTCCGCGATGATGTCTTTCTTTTTGGGGTCGCCGTTGGAGATGGTGATGAAGTTGGGTAATAGTTCATCCGATCCCGCTTTTTTCAGGATCGGGAAATAGCGCTGGTGGCTTTCCATCTCGGTGATAATCACTTCCGGTGGCAATTCCAAAAAGTCTGCATCGAATTTGCCCACCACCGCTGAGGGATACTCGACCAGATTGGTGACTTCTGCCAGCAAATCGGGATTGATCACGGCTACACCGTTGACACTGGCTGCTGCGTCCTGAATTTGCTGTTGAATGATCTGCCGCCGTTTGTCCACATCCACCAGCACAAAGGCCATTTCTAAGGTTTTGACATAATCTGCGGCGGTCAATATGTCGATCGCGGCTGGATGCAGCACTCGATGGCCCTGGGTGTGGCGATCGCTGCTACACCCCTGCGATCCATTCATCAGGGAAATGGGCAGCAGTTCACGATCCAGCAAGGTGATGAGCCAGCGAATCGGGCGAGGAAATTTCAGATCGCCCTCGGCCCAGCGCATAAAGCGTTTGCCCTCCAGGTTGGTAATCCACTCTGGCACCAGGGTCTTCAAGATCTCAGCCGTGGGTTGTCCAATGATGGTTTTCTGTACAAAGACAAACTCACCCTTGTCGGTGGGGCGAATTTCTAGATCGGCCACATTTACGCCCTGCTTCTGGGCAAAGCCTTCTGCGGCTTTGGTGGGTTTGCCGTCTTTAAAAGCAGCTTGAGCCGGAGGGCCTTTTACCTCTTCTTCCTGGTCTGGTTGGCGATCGGGCAACCCGGAGATCAGCACTGCTAACCGCCGGGGAGTCCCAAAGTACTGGATCGAGTCAGAGGTTAAATAATGCTCGGTGAGGCTTTTGGGGATGTGCGATCGCCACTGGTTCAGCGCCTCATCGACAAAACTCGCAGGTAATTCTTCTGTGCCAACTTCCAGTAAAAAATCTGCCATAACTCACCGAGACACCAGTTTCCATCAAATCTTTACCAGTGTACCGTTTGCCGGGGAGGGGAGGTTAGGGGTTAGGTCGAAGCGGGTTGATGTCAAACTGTAGAGGATTTAGGAATTTAGCGATCCGAAGAATTTGCAGGAAATAACAGTGCAAACAAGCCACAGCCGATAAAACCTACGTGTGCACAACAGAAAAATACGATGCAAGCAAAGTAAACATAAGTCCCTGTCTGTTGCCCACTGCCTGATATCACCAAATAATACAGCGCCAGAAATGCCCAATAGAATGGCCAAAAGACAGCCATACCCCCAAATTTGATGGACTCGTCTAAGCGTTTGATTTTCAACCAAGCAACACAAAGAGTTCCGCCCAGAGCCGCATAAGTAGTTAGCAATGTTACAAATCTAGATAAACCCTTGAATGAAGGGGCGGTAGATGCGAAGAGAAATGTTATGAAAAATGCCATCCCATAGAATGTGAGCAACCAAAATACAACCCAGTACAAGGATTGGACTATAAACCCAAAAGAACCTTGAATGTTAATTCTGTATCGAGCCATGTGCTTATTTAAGCTATATCCCAAGATTTTAGCCCGCTCGATGAGTACTCCCCATCCTGCAATTCACTAAACCAATCATTAAGATTCACTACGCAGCAGTCGGTCTACGGAGATTTCCAGGTTGGGGAAGGCGAGGGGTTGGATCGTGCCAGTAGTAAGGATTGTTTTGGTGGTGTACTGGCTGTTTTGGGGATGGCGGCAGACTATAAGCTGCATGTCTTTCAGGTTAACGACCCAATATTCACGGATACCCACTTCAGCGTAAACGCTACTTTTGACTTGTAAGTCTTTGTCCAAGCTGGAGTCGGCGTATTCGATAATCCAAAAAATATTTTCGGGATAGGGATGGTGCGATCGATATTCTCGACCCAGGCGTTGCACGATCGCCAAATCGGGTTCTGGTTCTGAGGCGTTGGGTAGGGTGACTGGATGGGCTTGCCGCACAGAAGCTTGTTCTCCCATCAATTGCGTTAAATATTCTCCTGATTCATGACAGGAATAGGCGTGCAGTTCTCCCTCTGTGGCCATTTCGACGATGTCTCCCCGAACCAACTCCACCTTGCGATCGTCCAAAATTCCGGCTGCAACCAGTTGGTGGTACTCGTCGAGCGTCCATTTAGCAAGAATCAGGGTCATGGTTCAACCTCGAAATGGCACAGGGAGGACTGGTGTTAAGTTTACGCGATCGCCCCAGTCGTCCGTCAGGATAGATTTGAGAGGTCACTCAAATCTACAAAATCCAACTATTAGATATTTTGAGTCGGTATTTTGAGGGTTTTCCACCCGTCAAAATAGTCTTGACGGACCACTAGGGGTGCGATTCTAGCGGTATGAGGATTAAATTCTTATTCTGCCAAAGTTTCCTCGGTTCCCGTCTTGCTTCCTCTAGTTTCCAGTTCGCCATTGCCTGACTGCGAATTTCTAACTCCTGCCTCCGGCTCTGCGGCCCTCTCCTCAGCAACGTCTTCCACAGCGACAGGCTCAACAGTTGGCAGACTAGCTTTTTCGATTTCGGGCAGTTTTTCCGGTGTGAGACGGGTTTGGCTGGAACCCGAAAGCACCTTCAGCAGTTTCGGTTTGGGGTCATGCAGCAGGTAAAGGAGGCGATCGCCCGCTTGCCAGATCTCCTCAGCCGCCACAATTCGCAATTGTCCAGTTCGTTCCACCAGCAACGGCAACAAAGTCCCCTCCAGCACCCGGGCCTGAATCTCCTGCTGTTGTGCCTCCAGGGTTGCGTCCGTAAACGCGGTTTCCCCCAACTTCACGGAACCATCTACCAGATACTGATTCCAAGTTTTGAGAGAGAATTGAGCATCAAATGCCTGGGCCACCTTGGGCGCAGTGGTCGCGGTACTTTGCGGATCGCGGGGAAAGGTTGCCAGGACGCGAGGCGGATCAAATTCTTCCGTCGCTCGTTGCGCCAGGACTAAGTTGACCTCCCCATTTTTAGTCATCGCCAAAAACGTGCCTTTGGCTGCCAGTCCGGCCCGTTCCAACACATCCACATCCAACGCACTACTAATGAAAATTGGTAAATTCTCTTGCTCGGCCTGTTCCTTGGCATCGGGAGAGGTATCGATCAACACCACAGATTCACCCCGTTCCGCCACTAAGCGAGCAATCAACACACTCACCGGATTGCACCCGGCAATCACCAGGCCAGTCGCCGCTTTGGAATTAATTTGCAGCAAGTTGGCCACCCATTGTGCGGTCAAAGCTTGAGACACGACGGTCATAATAATAGTTAGGAAGACCAGCGCTTTAATCGAATCGCCACCGTTGATGCCACGTTGGGTCAGGAGAATGCCAAAAAGAGACGCGACGGAAGCAGACACAATGCCACGCGGCGCAATCCAACATAGGAATAACTTTTGCCGCCAGCTTAAACCACTGTTCCAGGTGCAGACCCAAATGTTGAGGGGCCGCACGACAAACATGAGGGTCAGCACCGTGAGCACGCCGCCCCAGCCCAGCGCAAATACCCCTGGAATCGAAAGATCAGCGGCCAGCAGGATAAACAATACCGACACGGCCAGGATGGACAATTGCCCTTTGAAGCGTTTCAGGAGTCGTTCTTCGGGGAGGGAAGAAGCTCGTAGCACCATGCCCGCCGCCACCGTTGCCATCAGCCCTGACTCACTCCGAATCATCTGAGCCGCCCCAAACAAGCCCCATAAACCCGCCAGAACCACTAAATTCTTCAAGTCTTCGGAGAGAAATTGGGATCGTTTCAGTAGTTGGCCCATGAGCCAGCCGCCCAGAACCCCGATGCCGCCTCCTACGCCCAAGCGGAAGGCCAGACTCCCGGCGATCGCCAGCGGTTCCGGATTACCACTCACCAGAATGTTCAGCACCACAACGGCCAGAATGGCACCCACCGGATCAATTAACACCCCTTCCCCCTCTAACAAGGTGGCGACTCGGCGATCGACCTTGACCTGCTTCAGCAAAGGGTTGATCACGGTCGGTCCTGTGACCACGACGAGGGAGGCATAGAGAAACGCGATCGCCCAGGGAAATTCGCTCAACCAGTGAGCGGCCATGCCGCCGCCCAATAGGGTAATTAAGGTCCCAATTGTGACCAAATTGCGTAAACTGCCGGAAACTCGTCCCAGGTCGCGCAATTCCAGGTTAAACCCACCTTCAAACAGGATGACCGCCACCAACAGCGATACCAGCACATCTAGCCCCACACCCAAGCGATCGGGATAGAGCAGACCAAGGGCGCTAGGCCCCAGCAACACCCCAAACAGGAGCAGAAAAAAGATGCCGGGTGCTTTCAAAAATTCTGCCAACACCTGCGCCCCAATGCCTGCCATCACCGTCAGGATGATTTGCAGGGTCAGGTCGAGTGGGGTGTTGGTGGGCATAAAAGGGGTTAGGGGTTAGGGGTTAGGGGTTAGGAACCAGGACAAAATCTGGAACTTAGCCCCTAAAACCTAATTGGGTTTTCTTATTCTCCAATGTTCCTGGGTCTGAATCATTGGTTTAACAGCAAATAGTACAGCGCTCCGGTAGAGTTAATCAGTCCAGCGCGATCTCCCGCCAGTTTTCCAGTTCCCATAAAAATATCGACTCGTCCTGGTCCTTTGATGGCGCTGCCCGTATCTTGATCCAGGACAAACCGATGCACTGATCGCTGTTGAAGTTGACCCGATGAGGTGGGGTACGGAATTTGAGTCTGAATCAAAGCTAAGGCACCAGGCGGGAACAGGGTTTTATCTGTGGCGATCGACCGCTCTAGCGTGACAGGCACACTGATACTCCCTGTAGCGGGGGCACCTCCAGTTTCCTTAAAGAAAATGAAGCGTTGATTGCGGGGTAAATACTCATTCAAATCAGCGGGGTTTTGCTGAAAATACTGGATTAATGCGGGCAGGGTGAGGGCTTCCAGTTTGAGTTTGCCGTCCTTGACTAACTCCCGCCCAATGCCAATGTAGGGATAATCTGTGGCTCCAGCGTAGCCTACGGTCATCGTTTTGCCATTCGTCAGTTGCAACTGAGCCGCCCCCTGAACTTGAATCAGAAAGGCTTCCAGGCGATCGCGCAACCACGCGAGTTCATGCCCTCGCAACTGGCTACGACTAAACTGTAACCCATCAGTTCCTTCTAATTGGGCACGAGTGGGATGGGGCTTTTGCCAGGACGAAAAGCCAGTCGGTAGGCGGAACAGGGGATACCGAAATTCATTGGTACGGGTCAGGCTCGCGACATGAATCGGTTCAAAGTAGCCAGTGAAACCTACCGTACCTTGCCCATCTTTACCTGTCGCCTGATACACCACAAATTCACGACTCACAGCAGTTTGCAACTCTTGAGCCGATCGCGATCGCACAAGCAATGTACGAAATCGCTGCAAACTACGCCGGACGCGATCGCGAGAAATTCCTAAATGCGCTAACTTTTCATAGTCTTTGCTGGCCCGATCTGTCCCCAAATAGCGCAAACTGTAGTCGATCGCAGTCAACAGAGCACGCTTGTCTCCTGGTTGTTGGCGATCGCGAAAGAGCTGATTATCCAATCCCACTGTGAAATTCGGCGGCACAGGGACTAACGATTGCCCGGAAGTGAGGGGAGGGGCTGGGGTCCGTTGAGCCGACCGAATTGGCACTCTCATCGTCCCATCTGCAACCGTGACAGATCGGCTGAATCCAGCCGCAATCAATATGGGAATCGCCGCGATCGCCCAAAATTTACCCATAGTCTATACGAGTGCCCCTAGAACCGTTCCACACTGGAGCTAAAGACAGGTTCCACCCGAATACCCAGCACTTTGGATGGGCGCAACACCATGTATTCACCCTGTACATTCTTAATCGGAACGGTAATGAATTCATTCGAGGCCGCTTTGGGCATCAGTTCACCGCTGTACCACTTCTGAAACTCTTGAATCGTTGGGAAGCGAACTTCTTCCCGGTGTCCGCCCTCAATCAAGAGATGAACCGCATATTCGGAGGGGGTCCGGGCGTAACGGCTGCGTTTCTGTTCTCCAGTCGCGCCATCGGCTGCTTGGGTCATAGTGCCTGTTCCATTGGGTGTACTTTGTCATTATCCAGCAGGAACGCCAGATAGATTCACTGTGCCCCAGAGCGGCAAAAAAGTATCAACTTACCTTTTCCGAAATTCCACCACATCCCGCTTCACTGTGATGTCGTAATCACTGAAGAAATCGTGCCCCAGTAGCCCAATATCCAGGGCATCATTCCCGATCGCTACAATCACATCCCGCACCTCAGCACTGCCCACAGAAATAGATTCCACAAAGCCTAGCGGCACTTCTACCCCAGTTTGGCTGGCGGTATTGACCTTCGTTTTGCCGATCACGCGAATGTCTAACGCCTCAGCCATTGCCTGAGTAATGACAGTCCCACTCGCCCCCGTATCCACAATCATGTCAAAGGTTTGATTGCCGTTAAAGGTGACATCAATCACGGGAGTGCCCCCCGCCCGACGTTTGATTCTGGCTTGAAAGACCTTACCCGAACTCGCGGACGTTGTAATGGCACTGGACACTTTTAACGGCTGAGATCCGGCCAGAGTGCCTGGAGTGGTCTTTGTTTCTGCCGCTTTTGCCTGCTCTACCCGCTTTTTCGCCGTTGCCAGTCCTTGTTCAAACTGCGGTAGCTTATCCTGCGCCATGACCTGGTAAGGGCTGTTGGCCGCCAAGGATTTCAACCCCTCAATAGCTTGCTGCCAGCGACTGACCACCAAATTCCAATCATCAACTGACAGCGCATTTTGACTAAGATTTCGGGCACTGTTGGCTTTTCCCAATGCTTGTTTGTAAATCTCGGCTTCAGGAATTTGTGGCACTACGGGGGCAGGAGTGGGCGCACTCACAACGGTGGATGCGGGACTGGGCGACGGTGCCGACGCAGGCGATGGGGGACGGGAACAAGCCGCGATCGCGCCCAACAAAATAACCGCTAACGATGGTGAACCGATTGGGGAAAAAGAACGTCTAAACATGGGAGCAAAGGCCAAGAAAAGGAAGGGCAATCCTGTATTGTTAGGGTTCCGCAGCAGCCAGCCATTATGGACTTCCTTTAATTTTCTTAATGAAGGAACTTTGCGGAACGAAATCGGTCTTTTTTTGTGTGAGGAGTTTCACGCAGTTAAACGTTGAGGAGAAACTCATGAATGATCGATTAATGACTCGCACACTATGGGTCCGGTCGTTGCTAGTGCTGACCATTGTGGGAGGAGCGATCGCGGTATTTCCCCACCTGGAAGCTGGTCAGACCATTGCGGATGACGCGCAAATCACGGCCAGACAGCAACTCTCTCTCCAACTTAACGCATGGTAGAAGCAGCGTCAGCCTGAAATGCCTTTGTTGGGCGCTTGGTCAATGGTTGAGATTAGCGCGTCAGTAGCTGATCAATCAATTGCTCGACTCCTGCACCGCGATCGCCTGAAGTGACCCAATCAACCTGCTGCTTCACGCTGGGCAAAGCATTATTCACGGCAACGGCATATCCACACAGCGTCAGGAACGCCAGATCGTTTTCCGCATCCCCCACACCCACTACAGATGCTGGAGTCGTAGCGAGCCGCTGCATTGCCGCCCGTAACCCCGCCGCTTTGTCGATCCCTGTGGGCAGAATCATGACAGCCCCTTTGTTGAGAATCACCTCCAGGTCCAACCCCATCTCCTGAATCAACTGAGTTGCGATGCGATCGTGGGGAGTCCATGTGGCGACAATGACTCGCCCTGTAGCCAGGGGCGCTAAGTTCCGGAGTCGCTCAAATTCTGCTGCGCGGGCCTGATCGGGGGGAGTTGATTGCTGGATGCGATCGCGCAATGCCTGCACAAATTCGGGTGGAGGGGAGTCTGCCAGCCAGGTTTCCGCCTGCGTAGTGGGATCATAGAGCACGGCTCCGTTCTCCACCACGACGCAATCAAACAACTCAAGCTGGGAAAACACGGTTTGCAGATCATCCAACTGCCGCCCAGTGATCAGAATCAGCTTGCGTCCAGCCTCGCGCCAACGGTCCAGAGCTGCGAAGGTTGGAGAACTGACGCGCCCATCCGTAGCGAGCGTACCATCATAATCCGTTGCCAGGGTCAGGTAAGCCATACCGTTCACGCTTTCTGGTTGAAGTACCGAATACAGCAATTTTAAGGGCAAAAAAATTCAAAAATTGATCATAATCTGTAGTTTTTGATACAGATTTTCGGTTATATTGGTCTCACGAGGTTGAAATCATATTACTTACTGCGGAGAATCGACATTATGAATACTCAGGACCAAGCCCGCGCTTTGATGCTACGCCACCAACACATGATTAAAAATCGTGAACAGTGTATGCTGAGCCGTGCCGCTAATGAAATTGGGATGCCGGGTGAAGCGATCGCGCGTCAAGCCGAACATGGTAAAACTCACCCCAATCGGTTGAACTACGATCGCAGTAATGTTGGTCTAAGCTAGGAAGTACTGGCTAGTTGCGTGATTTCCTGGATGATTGTGTATTCGTTGAACTACATAACCGAAAAGAGCGTATTCCCTGAGGAGTACGCTCTTTTTGTGGTTTGTTGATGACACTCAATGAAGCCAAACTCAGGCGGTCAGCGTTGCCGCCTGCCGTAACGCCTGCACGGTTTCGCTGACATGCTGAATCGCAACATCCAGATCAGGATCTGTATTGAAACGCCCAATGCCAAACCGAATGGAGGCATAAGCCAACTCATTTGATCGCCCGATCGCTTTCAACACATGGGACGGAGTTGCTTTGGTAGATGTGCAGGCCGAGCCAGAGGAAACGGCGATGACAGACTGCAATGCCACCAGCAACGCCTGTCCATCAATCCCTTCGATGCTGACGTTCAAATTGCCGCAGAGGCGGTGCGTCGGATGCCCATTCAAATGCACCCCGCCCAGATCAGACAACGTGTGCCAGAGGCGATCGCGCATTTGGGTCAACCGCTCCGTTTCCGCAGGCATTTCGGCAAGGGCAAGTTCTACTGCCTTCGCTAACCCAACAATTTGAGGCGTATACAGGGTGCCAGAACGCATTCCCCGCTCGTGCCCGCCGCCGTGCAGTTGGGGAGCCAATTGCACCCTGGGATTGCGCCGCCGCACATACAAGGCACCGATGCCTTTCGGCCCGTAGATTTTGTGCGCTGTTAAAGACATCAGGTCGATGTGCATGGCTGCCACATCCAGCGGCACCTTGCCAATGGCCTGAGCCGCATCGGTATGGAACAGAATCCCCCGATGATGACACATGGCCCCAATTTCTGCGATCGGTTGTAGCACGCCGATCTCATTGTTGGCGGTCATGACAGACACCAAAATCGTATCGGGACGGAGGGCATTCTCCAGGTCAAACAAATCAATCAAGCCATCGGCCTTCACGGGCAGAAACGTGACCTCAAAGCCCAGCGATCGCAAATAACGGCAGGGGTCGAGAATCGCATTGTGTTCTGTTTCGACGGTGATGATGTGCTTGCCGCGACTGATGTACGCCTCCGCCACGCCCTTGATCACCAGGTTGTTCGCTTCGGTGGCACCACTGGTAAAAATAATTTCTTCGGGGGTCGCGTTAATGGCGGCAGCTAACGTCTCGCGGGCTTGTTGAATTGCGGCATCGGCTTCCCAGCCGTATTGATGGCTGATGCTGGCCGGATTACCAAAGAAATTAGTAAAAAAAGGCAGCATCGCCTCCATCACCCGGGGATCAACCGGAGTTGTGGCATGGCAATCGAGATAAATTGGGCGTTGGGAATTCTCCATTGTTTCAGTGGCTCACCAGTGTTAGTAAATAAAAATTCCGCCAGTCTGTTGAATGTTGATCGTTGTCTTGCCCTCTGATGATTCAACCGAACCTGATAGGGTTGATTCGGGTTAATCCGAGCGATGGGCTGCCATGCCTGGGCGGTGAGACTAGCGGAAGTCGCCAGCCCGGAGGCCGACAGGGGCAGAGTCGCTGCGATCAAAAGGGCTGCGATCGCCGCATGATTCATTGACATATATCGATGTTTACCATTGATCAAGTTCGCGTATCAAGATCGAAAGCCAACTCAAATTATTTACATCGTAAAGAGTTAAAGACAGCTGCCGCCTGTTGTTCAGCATTTTTCCCGATTGCAGTCACCGTCACCTGGCGTTTACTGTTTTCAAACACCGCGATCGCATCATATTTCACGGCATACACTGGCTCCAATGCATCCGCCAAGATCAACTCTCCCGCCTGAATCCGCACCGGTACTTTGCTATAACAAAATGGTAATTCTTCAGTGCGGCTGGTCATCGCCCGAAACTCCTCTCCAGAACGGTACGAAAAAGAAAAATCAGGAGAGGAAAAAGGGTCGGGTGGGATCGCTGGCGTAGGGGCGGGTGTGGGGCTGGCGGGGTTCGCCGTTTCCATATCTAATGGCACCCGTGCAATAAACAGTTCGACTCCAGATAAATCGGCAATTTCTGAATCCGACAACATTGCAGGATTTTGGGGAAAGGTTGTACTGCTGACAATGGCAACCTTGGCCCCGCCCAAATTTGCCCCAAATACTCCCTGGGAAGCTCCAGGAAGCTGATAATCCATCAAACTTTGAGCAATCAGCGTTGCTCGTTGGGGGTCTGCTGCGTTATTGAAAAACTTATACATCAACCCTGCCACCCCCATCACCACCAGCAGCAGTGCCCCCAGCACGATCGCGATCGTCTCCCAAATCGTGACGGGGAATTGAGGTTTTGACTGAACTTCAGAGCTTTCTACCATAGGGGCGATCGGGGGCGGAGGGCAGGACGCGAACCAGAACTGAGAACAGGGCATCGAGGGGATGCAGGGGGCCGCAGGGGACTTGGGGTCGGCAGCAAAAGCCCCTGATAGGAGTGCCCTGATTGTTGTCTCCTGGCCTCCCCGCCGTTCAATCGTTAGACCTTCTTCAACCAGCTAAACATGGCCCGCAGATCTTTGCCCACTTCTTCGATCGGGTGTTCGGCTTCGCGGCGGCGCATGGCCGTAAAGCCCGGTTTACCCGATTGATTTTCCAGCACAAATTCCCGGGCAAACTGTCCGGTTTGAATTTCTTGCAGAATTTTCTTCATTTCGGCGCGGGTGTCATCCGTCACGATGCGTGGGCCGCGAGTCAAGTCGCCGTACTCTGCGGTGTTGGAGATGCTATCGCGCATTTTGGCGAGGCCCCCTTCCACGATCAAATCCACAATCAGCTTCACTTCATGCAAACACTCAAAGTAAGCCAGTTCGGGTTGATAGCCTGCGGCAACGAGGGTTTCAAATCCGGCTTTGATCAGGGCACTGAGGCCACCACATAGCACCACTTGTTCGCCAAACAGGTCGGTTTCGGTTTCTTCCCGGAAGGTGGTTTCCAGAATACCCGCACGAGTGCCACCGATACCTTTGGCGTAGGCCATTGCGCGATCGCGGGCCTGACCCGTCGCATCCTGATACACCGCAAACAGGGCAGGCACCCCTTCGCCTTGTTCATACGTGCGTCGAACTAAATGCCCCGGCCCCTTGGGCGCTACCATCACCACATCCACATGGCTGGGAGGGACGACTTGAGCAAAGTGAATATTAAACCCGTGGGCAAAAGCCAGGACTTTGCCATCCGTCAGATGGGGAGCAATTTCGTTGGCATAGACCGTCTTTTGCACTTCATCCGGCAACAGGATCATAATGAAATCAGCCTGTTTCGCCGCTTCATCAACGGGATAAACCGTTAATCCTGCATCTTTGGCTTTCGCTGCCGATTTGCTACCGGGATATAACCCCACAATGACGTTTACGCCGCTATCCTTCAGGTTTAAGGCGTGAGCGTGCCCCTGCGAGCCGTAGCCGATAATTGCAACTGTTTTTCCGTTCAATAAGTCTAAATTGGCATCCGCGTCGTAATACATGCGCGCCATAGTGGGATGTCTCCTTGCAGCGTTCAGTTCCTTTGCAAACTCTTAATCTTATCAAAGATAGATGGACTTCTAGAGTTTTTTGGGTTTTTGACACAATTTGAGGCGGAGCAGGGGCCGCAAGGGGGAAGCGGTAGGATGAATGAACATAATGGGAGGCAGAAATGATGGGCGGGCCGTGGGGACGTTTGGGGAGGGGCTTGCTGGGTGCAGGTCTGATGCTGTGGCTGTGGCTGGGAACAGCAAACTGGGCGATCGCGTCGGTGCATGAGTATCCCGAAGGGGGCGGGTCGGTGATGGTGCGATCGCTGCAAACATTACGCGATCGGCATGATGGCGCGTGGCAGGTCGTATTATTCAAACGGGCCAGGGCTGGACGCACAGAGCAAATTCACCTGCGTCTGGTGGGTTTTCCGGGGGAGGTGGCGTTTCAACATCCCGCACCATTGCCCCTGGCGAGTCGTGACCAGGGCTGGTTAGCGCCCGATAGTCTGGCCGAAGAGTCTCCACTGCCGACCAATGTTGGGGAATACGACGTGTTGCAACCGATGACCGAACTCACCGCAAACACGGCCCTTCGTCTGTTTTTACCGACCCAAACGGGCACCGTGGAGTTAACGGTGCCCTCCACGGTGGTCAAAGAGTGGCGAGATGTTAGCGCTCTGTCTCGTTGAGGGGCGAAACCTTACTTTGGCGATTGCTTTGCCTTTAGCACAGAGAGACCCGCACCCGCCAATGCCACGCCAATGAGGGTCGCAGGTTCGGGGACCGCCGTGGCATCATCGCTTGGCCCATTTAGAATGAATCCAACATTGGCAGATGTGCCATCCCAATTGCTGGAATTGATACTAAACAGGGTTTGATCGGTTTGAGGATTGTACACAAAGAAGTTGGCGATCGCATAATTGGGATTGATCCCCAAAAACTCAACCTGACCTGGATTGGTGCCCAGGGTAGACCAATTGCCGCTAATCAGCACCGACAGGTTGAAAATGGTGTTTTGGAAGGCAAAGTCTGATGCGACCGGATTGAGGGCAAATTCCAGCTTCCAGCGATTGTCCTCCAAAAATCGGAGACCTGGCGTGGTGGCGATCGGAATATCGTAACGATATTGATATTCGCTCAGGCCCCCTGTGCTGACCAGATTGTAAGTGTATACAGTGCCTACCTGTGCCACAAGCTGGCTGGTAATGTTACCGTTGGCGGCAAAGGCATAGTTTTGGGCACTGGGGAGCAGCCGCACCCGAAAATCTAACGAGTCGCCTGGAAGCCCCTGCAAACCGCCAAACTGAGTGTAAGCAATATTGGCATCGGCAAAGGTGGGGTCTGTAAACGTAATGTTGAAGTCAGCCGTACTGGAAATCAGGTTGAAGGCGGGGGCGGGGGCAACATCAACTCCAAATGTGGCGACTGTGCCAATCAGGAGCGAACCAACGGAGCCAAGCAAAACCGACCGTGAGGACGTTGGAGACTGGCATTTCATAAAACACACCTTGGGATTGCTTACAACGGGTGAATTACAGCGGGTTGTTGATTAATAGCGAGGTATGTGATAACGAGGGATGGCGAAATCCACGGCAATGGAAACTGCTTCACTTTAAACTTTGATCCCGGAGATAACAAGTGCAGTCGGGATAATTGGGATCTAAGGCGACAACCGCGCGATCGCCCACTCTCCATCCTGCAATCGGTAGAGTAAGCGATCGTGAAGCCGACTGGGCCGCCCCTGCCAAAACTCGATCGCGCAAGGAGTGACGCGAAAGCCTCCCCAGTGGGGCGGACGCGGAATTTCTTGATCTTGATATTGCTGAGTCAGTTGTTCTAATCGCTGTTCCAATACCTCCCGGTTGGGAATCACCTGACTCTGATTCGAGGCCCAGGCTCCCAACTGGCTACCCACTGGGCGACTCTGGAAATAGGCTACGGTTTCGGCATCGGGCACTTTGGCCACACTGCCTTCAATCCGCACCTGCCGTTCTAGTGCGCCCCACCAAAACACCAGCGATGCCTGCGGATTTTCCAGCAATTCCTGCCCCTTTCGGCTGTCGTAATTGGTGTAGAACACAAAGCCCTGTTGATCCACGCCCTTGAGCAACACAATCCGGGCCGATGGCCTGCCATCCTTGGTGGCTGTGGCGATCGTCATGGCGTTTGGTTCCACAATATCGGCGGCGAGTGCCTGCTCAAACCACAACTGAAATTGTTGAATGGGGTCGGGGTGAACCTCTGTTTCCAGGAGTTGTTGTTGGGTGTAGTTCAGCCGCAAATCGGCAATGGAGTAGTCCGTCATAGTCTTAATGAGCGCCGTCTTACGATCGCCGGATATTCATACAGCACCATTCTCCCCGTTTCCACAATGCGGCAACCACCCAGCCATTTTCCTCCAGGGTATCGGCTACGGCTTTGGCTTGCTCCAGCAAAATGCCACTCAACGCCCCCCAGGTTGTGGCTTTAACCAGGGGTGTCATTTGGGGAATCAGATCAATAATCACTTCGGCCAGGATGTTACAAACCAGGCCATCCACAGGACCATCCACCAGTGCCAACAGGCGATCGACACTCCCCTGCTCCACCGTAAGTTGGGCTGGATCAATCTGATTCAGGGTGCGATTTTCCAGAGTCGATTTAACCGCCAGGGGATCGGTGTCTACCGCAAATACTTTTTGGGCACCCAGGAGGAGGGCCGCCACCGAGAGAATCCCCGAACCACACCCTACATCGGCAATCACTAAATCATCTGTTTGCTCAGTATTGGTGCGATCGAACCGCATTTCCAGCGCTTCCAGGCATAACTGAGTCGTGGCGTGGTCTCCCGTCCCAAACGCGACTCCGGGTTCAAGTTTTAGCAAGATGCGATCGCTGTGTTCGGGTAACGGCAACCAGGCCGGATGAATTAGCAAGCGATCGCCGACTTTCTGGGGTTGCCAATGCACCTTCCAGCTACTGGCCCAATCCTCCTCATCGATCAAATTCCACTGCACGGCAGGCGGCGGCCACCCTATACACAATGCATCTTGCCGCAGCAGCAAGGCCAGAGCAGACAAATCCAGCAACTCCGTTTGAATTTGCGGCAAATAAGCCCGAATTAAATCCGAGTACCCCTTGCGCTCACTGCACGTCCCTCGGCTACCAAACTGTTGCAGCCGCCAGAAGATTGTTTCCTCCAGGGCCGGGTCGCAGAGAATTTGAATTTCCCACCAGCTATTTGCCATTTCAAAACAGAAAGTAAGGAGTGGGACGGAAGGAGTAGGAATTCAGCGCTTCAACAGTCAACATCCGTGATCTTGAAAATCTTCAGAACGCAATGCCCCCACTGCCTGGTCCCCACTCCCTTTTCCCTGGTGACTCGTCGGTTTTAATTTTGTGTTTTCAAGTTGAGTACAAGGTTGTGATTCTGTAAGTTGCTAAGTCACAAAATCAGTCTCGACCGACCACTAGAGCGTAACGGTATACGCATCTCGAATGCCGGGAACTTTCAAGATTTCCGCCAGGATGCCGTCGGGAAGGGGATCATCAATGCTGAGGACCATCACGGCATCGCCCCGGACAATCTTGCGCCCTACTTGCATACTGGCAATGTTGACATTGAAGCTGCCCAGTAGAGACCCGATTTTGCCAATGATTCCCGGCATATCCCGGTGCAGGGTAAACAGCATATGACGATTGGGAGGCACATTCACTGGGAATTCATCCACATTGGTAATGCGAATTTCGGAGTCGCCTAAGAGGGCACCCGCCACTGAGTGTTCACCTAAAGAACCTTTGACGGAAAGGTGTAAAGAACCCGTGTAATCCTTGATGGTGGCATCCCGCGTTTCAATCACATGGATGCCCCGCTCCTTGGCCTCCAGGCTGGCATTGACGTAATTTACCCGCTCTTGCAGCGCATGGGAGAGCAAGCCTTTCAAGGCAGCCACCACAATGGGTTGACTCTGATTGGTTGCCAGTTCTCCTTGCAGACGGATGTTGAGGGATTCGACTCGGCCACCGGCCAGTTGAGCCACTAAATTGCCAAGCGTTTCGGCCAATTGCAGGTAGGGGCGGAGTTGTTCCAGAATGTCGGGGCGTAAACCGGGAATGTTGACCGCAGACCGGGCAGGTAAGCCCAGCAGGACATCTCGAATTTGTTCGGCCACATCGATCGCCACATTGACCTGAGCTTCTTCGGTGGATGCTCCCAAATGCGGAGTGAGTAACAGTTCCTTCCCTACGGCTCGCAGGGGAGAATCAGCCTCTAGCGGCTCACTGGCATACACATCCAGGGCTGCGCCCGCAATTTGGCCCTGTGCTAGAGCGGCTACCAGTGCTTGCTCATCAATAATGCCACCCCGGGCACAATTAATAATGCGGGCCGTAGGCTTCATTTTGGCAAAGGCCGCTTCATTAATGAGGTTGGTGGTTTCGGGCGTTTTGGGAATGTGCAACGTGATGTAATCGGCTTCTTGCAGCAAAATGTCCAGTTCTACCAGCCGACAGCCTAATTGTTCGGCCCGTTCGTGGGAAATGAAGGGGTCGTAGGCCAACAATTTCATGCCCATCGCTTGCCCAACCGTGGCAACGTGGGCACCGATTTTCCCTAAACCCACGACACCGAGGGTTTTCTTATAGACTTCAACGCCCGTGAAGCTTTTGCGGTCCCATTTGCCGCTTTTCACCGATTGATTGGCCTCGGCAATAAAGCGAGACATGCCCATCATCATGGCGATCGCGTGTTCAGCCGCCGCGATCGTATTCCCTTCGGGCGAGTTGACAACGATGATCCCTTTGCGCGTGGCGGCGGGCACATCGACATTGTCCACACCCACTCCAGCACGACCGATAATTTTGAGCTGGTCGCCCACTTCGATCACATCTTTCGTGACACGGGTGCCAGAGCGGATCATCAAAGCATCATATTCAGGAATGATTTGAATCAGTTCTTCGGCTGAGAGGTTGGTTTTGACATCAACCTGGGCAACCTGAGACAAAATATCAAGACCAACTTGATCAATTGGGTCGGAAACAAGAACCTTTGGCATGGCAGGCGATGGGAAATGAGTGATGATACACGGGCAAACCGATTAATAACCATACGGCATTTTGTTGCTATTTGTTTGGAATCTGCCCGTTTTTCTTAACCTGCCTGAGTCATTCTCTGGAGTGTTGTAATTGCAAGATCAGGTTGCGGGATCAGGTTGATCAGTCACGATGAGGCGTCGATGTGGTAATTGTTCGTTTACTGGTTCGAGGGGCGATCGCGCTGGTGGCGACAGTCGGGTTAGCCAGTTGTCAGACGTGGGATCAGCTATTTGCGCCCACGGAACCCTGGCTCACTCCGGATGAACTGGTGGTGATTGTGAATCAAGCCGATCCCCTCAGTGTGCAAATTGGTGAATACTACCAGCAGCAACGCAAGCTTCCCCTCCGAAATATCATCCGAGTGAATTTTGCTCCAGGACGCACCGAACTGTCACCGGGAGAATTTCAAGAACTCAAGCAAACGATCGAAAGCCAAATTCCCAGTTACATTCAAGCCTATGCCCTGACCTGGGCGGCCCCCTATCGGGTGGGCTGTATGTCCATCACCAGTGCATTTGCGCTGGGGTTTGATCCCGCTTACTGCGCTGAAGGGTGCAAATTTACCAAACCCAACCCCTACTTCAATCGCGATACATCCCAACCCTTTCAAGAATTACAGATGCGGCCCACGATCGCGATCGCTGCAACCACCTTTGATCAAGCAAAAGCGCTCATTGACCGGGGTCTTGCTGCCGATGCCACCTTCCCCACGGGCACAGCCTACCTCCTGAGCACTAGCGATCAGCAGCGCAATGTTCGGGCTGGCCTCTATCCCCAGGTGATGCAAGCGCTCAAACCCCGATTCCACATCGAACAGGTACAGGCGGATCAGTTGACCAATCGCCGGGATGTCATGTTTTACTTCACTGGGTTGGCCCAGGTTGATGATCTGGAACGCAATCAGTTTCTACCGGGCGCGATCGCTGACCATCTCACCTCCTTTGGTGGCATGTTGACCGATAGCCCCCAAATGAGCAGTTTGCGTTGGCTGGAAGCGGGCGCTACGGGAAGTTATGGCACCGTGGTAGAACCCTGTAATTTTCCGCAAAAGTTTCCCCATCCGGCGATCGTCATGGCTCGTTATCTCAATGGTGAAACCTTGATTGAAGCTTATTGGAAAAGTGTGGCTATGCCGGGGCAGGGAATTTTGATCGGCGAACCCCTCGCCCGTCCCTTCGGCAGCTTTTAGAATAAGTAGCAGCAAATCACTCTGTTGCTGAGGCGAACATTGGCACCCTCAACCTGGGCCAACTTGCGCAAGGGTTGGCCTAATACTTTGCTCGTTTAATAATGGCTGAAATTGGGTACTCTGAAACCAGGTTCAGGATGATGGTTGAGACATCAACCATTGAGATTGGCAGCTCCGCCTATGAAGTATGGATTATTTAACACTTGGGCACATTCACCTGGGATTTTTGGCATGGTCGATCGCGATCGCGGCTTTTGTGGGCCTCTGGTGGCACCAGCAGCAAACCCTGCGACAACATGAGGAGCATCTTCGGAGTTTAGTGCAGCAGACCCAGGTTGGCATGATCCTGTTTGATACCAATGCCACTGTGTTGATCAGCAATCAAGCGGCGCTGGATTTGCTGCAAGTTCAAACGGAGGAGGAATTGCGGTGGCGATCGCAGCAAGCAACCTGGAAATTTCATCGGGAAGACGGGTCCTTACTGGCACCGGAAGACTTCCCCTTAGAACGCGCCTTGATGACGGGGCAACCCATTTGTGATGTCGTCGTCGGGTTAGCACAACCCCACAGCCCTGACTACCGATGGTTGCTGATGCACTCCATCCCTGAGTTAGCCAAAGATGGCCGAGTGAAGCGGGTGGTGAGTACGCTGAGTGATATTACTAGCCAGAAACAGGTAGAAGCCGCCCTTCAACAAAGCACCCTGCGCTTTCAACATCTAGCCGACAACATTCCAGGCATGATTTATCAAGCCGTGCTGCATCCTGAGCGGGGATTATCCTTTACCTACATCAGTTCGGCTTGCGAAAAAATTTTAGGATTAAAACCCCAGGCTCTACTGCAAGATGTGCGTCTGATCAAGCAATTGACCCATCCCGATGATGTTGCCGGGTTGCAGCAGTCGATCGCGCGATCGGCAACCACCCTGGACACCTGGGATCACACCTGGCGCATCATCGCCCCCCACCCGACCACGCCCCACCCAACCCCTAACTCGACCACCTCGATCAAGTGGTTGCGGGGAATTTCACGCCCGATGCAAAGAGCCGATGGCACGATCGCCTGGGATGGCTTAGTCACCGATATTACCGATCGCAAATTGTCGGAAGAGCGACTGCGAAAAAGTGTGGAACGAGAACGGAGTATTGCTCGCGTCATCCAACAAATGCGCCAAACCTTGAAGCTAGAGCGCATTTTTTGGGCCACAACCGAAGAACTGCGAGAGGCTTTGCGCTGCGATCGCGTTGTGATTTATCAAATGTCTACGGACCCACACCAGCAAATTGTTTCCGAATCCGTTGCGGAGGGTTGGGAACCGATGCGCCATCGAACTACCCCCCCGCATATGTTTACCCCCCACTGGCTACAAATTCAAGAAAGCACCGACACGATGGGGGTGAGCTATTGCAATGTGCCTAACATTTATCAAGCCAGTCTGGAAGATGATGACCTTGCCTGCCTGGAGCAACTTCAGGCCAAAGCGTATCTGAGTGTACCGATCTTTTGTGGGCATGAATTGTGGGGATTTCTGGTGGCTTATCACAATTTGCAACCCCAAGCCTGGGACAGTACAGAAGTCAAAATCATGTTGCAAATCGGGAATCAACTGGGAGTGGCTGTGCAGCAAGCCGAACTGCTAGAGCGCACCCAACAACAAGCCGCCGAACTGCACCAGGCTAAAGAGGCAGCAGATGCCGCCAATCGCGCCAAGAGCGAATTTTTGGCTAATATGAGCCACGAACTTCGTACCCCCCTGAATGCCATCTTAGGGTTTACCCAATTAATGGGCCGCGATCGCTCCCTGTCCTTGGAATATCAGGAGTACATCGAAATCATTAGCCGCAGTGGCGAACATCTCCTCTCCCTGATTAACAATGTGTTGGAAATGTCCAAAATTGAGGCTGGTCGGATTACTCTCAACGAAACCCAGTTTGATTTACATCGAGTTCTGGCCAATCTGCGATCGATGTTGCAACTACGAGCCAGTTCCAAGGGTCTCAAGCTCACCTTTGAATCTCAGACGACCGTACCGCAATACATCAAAGGTGACGAAGGCAAACTCAATCAAATTTTAATTAATCTCCTGAGTAATGCCATCAAGTTTACCCAAACCGGACAGGTGACGCTGCGGGTCAGTAGTCGAGAAGTCGGTGAGCAGGAGAGCCAGGGAGCAGAGGCGCAGTCATTGACCTCGGCCCTAACCGCCGCTCCGCCTGCTGCTGCCGATTCCCCCGTGGCTTTGCCCGCGATCGCCCGCGATCGCCATCTTCTGACATTTGCCATTGAAGACACTGGTGCAGGCATCGCCCCGGCAGATCTGGATCGCATTTTTGAGGCCTTTGGGCAGACGGATGCGGGCATGAAAGCACCGGAAGGTACCGGACTGGGCCTAGCCATCAGCCAACGGTTTGTGCAGTTGATGGGTGGGCGCATTACCGTTGCCAGTGAATTCGGTCGGGGTAGTATTTTTGCTTTTACGATTCCAGTGGAATACAGCAATGCCCTGGAGCCTCATCCAGCCCCAGCCCTGCCAGGACTCGCACCCCGCCCCATCATCGAACAGCCTCATATGCGAATGCTGATCGTGGATGATGATCCAATTAACCGCAAATTGCTAGTCAAACTGCTTACAATTCTTAATATTGAAGTGCAAGAAGCAAAAAACGGACTGGATGCGATCGCCTGCTGGGAACGTTGGCAGCCTCACTTAATCTGGATGGATATGCAAATGCCAGTCATGAATGGAATTGAAGCCACCCAACAGATCAAAGCCAAACCAGGCGGCCCCGAAACTATCATCGTGGCCCTGACCGCCAGCGCCTTTGAGGAACAACGCCAAAAAATTCTAGCCGCCGGATGTGATGACTTTGTTCGCAAACCCTTCAAACGGGAGGAAATTTTGGAATGTATGACTCGGCATTTACCCGTCGCCGCCCTGCCTGAAAAGAATTCTTTCACGCTAGAATATGAAACCACTCCCCCGTCTCCTGGTGCTGCCCCCCTGCTCACCTGTCACTCATTCATACTGATGCCACACTCCTGGCTCAAGCAGATGCACCAGGCAGCGGCCCAGGGTAGTGACACTCGCCTGCTGGAACTGGTCAAACAAATGCCTGCCAGCTACGCCCATCTGACTACACCCCTGACCCAGATGATTAATAATTTTCAGTTTGAGCAAATTATGGCTTTAACCAATCCACCCACCCTTGCAGGGGATAGTCAACAAACCGGATGACCCAGCAGACTGCCTATCCTGAACAAGTTGATATTCTGGTGGTGGATGATACGCCAGAAAATCTTCGTTTGCTGTCTAGCATGTTGACCCACGAAGGGTTTTATGTGCGGAAAGCAATGAATGGGCAAATGGCACTTACTGCCGTTGAAGCGTTAGTTCCAGATTTGATTCTGCTGGACATTATGATGCCCGATATGGACGGCTATCAAGTTTGTCAGCAAATCAAAGCAAATCCAGCAACTCAGACCGTCCCAATCATTTTTTTAAGTGCCCTGGGAGATGCTTTGGATAAAGTGAAAGCGTTCCAGGCGGGAGGCTCTGACTATATTACGAAGCCTTTTCAATTAGAGGAAGTGCTGGCCCGAATCAATCACCATCTGGCACTCAAATTAGCAACGCAACGCATCCAGCAACTGAATACCCATTTAGAAGATCGGGTGCGGGAACGAACCGCGCAATTAGAATCAGCCCATGCCCAATTGCTGAAACTGGCCTTGTCCGATCCATTAACTGGTTTAGCCAATCGCATGGCCCTGATTGAACAGTTGGAAGTCCTGCTGCATCGGGCAACCCTCACCCCGTCCTATCAGTTTGCAGTGCTGCTGCTAGATTGCGATCGCTTCAAAATTATCAATGACTCGTTAGGGCATGAATCCGGTGATCAACTGCTGGTAGACATTGCCCATCGCTTAAAACAATTGCTACAACCTGTCGCGATCGTCGCCCGTTTAGGTGGAGATGAGTTTGCTATTTTGACTACTTTGGAGTGCCATGAGGAGGTGCTGCAATTTGCGAACCAGGTGCTAAGAACCTTTGCAGAACCCTTTACGCTGCAAGATCAGCAAATTTTCATCAATGTCAGCATTGGTATTGCCATCGGTAACGCCACCTACGACAAACCAGAGCACTTGCTGCGAGATGCCGATACCGCCATGTACCATGCCAAAGCGGCTGGCAAAGCGCAGTATCGGCTGTTTGAACGCTCGATGCACGATTCTGCACTCCGCTTCCTCCAGATCGAAACGGATCTGCGAAGGGCGATTCAAGCTCAGGAATTTGTGTTGCATTATCAACCCATCATTTGCCTGAATAACGGGCACATTGCCGGTGTTGAAGCTCTCGTTCGCTGGAAACATCCCACTCGTGGCATGGTGTCGCCCATTGAGTTTATCCCCATTGCTGAGGAAACCGGGTTAATTAAACAAATTGGCTTGCTGGTATTGCGGGAAGCTTGCTATCAGCTCTGTCGGTGGCAAACGCAAGGCCTGGTTAGCCCAAACCTGAGCATTAGCGTGAATATGTCTGCTCATCAATTTGCGCAGGCTGACCTGACCGAGCAGGTTTACAAAATCCTACATGAAACTCAACTCGATCCCCGTTGCCTCAAGCTGGAAATTACGGAAAGTGCCATTATGGGCAACCCGCGTTCAGCGGCGAACATTTTACATAATCTCAGGCGACGGCAAATTCAACTCAGCATGGATGACTTTGGCACTGGGTATTCTTCGTTGAGCTATCTGCATTCGTTCCCGATGGATAACCTCAAAATCGATCGCTCCTTTATCCAGAGTTTGAATGAGGTGTCTTCGGGCAGTGGCCTGGTTCCCATTATTGTCGCGATCGCCAAAACCATGAACATGAGCGTGATTGCTGAAGGCATTGAAACCGATCAACAACTGGCCCAATTGCGATCGCTCAACTGTGATTTCGGCCAGGGTTACTTGTTTTCCAAACCCCTTGAGTCCGATGAGGTGATTCAACTGATTGCGAAAAATCCGAGGTGGTAGCGGAGGCAGAGCAGGAGGGCGCTGATTGATTGCTCACTCTGCGACCGCTCCTGCTTGCCATTATCCCCCCGGCCCCGCTTCAGTCTGAGCCGTTATGGCCGCTCCTCTCCCACACTCTCACACTTTACGGCAGGGTCACGTTGCTGTTTACAGTCAACGTCAGGTCGGTGGCAGGATTCACGACCACGACCTCACCCGTGGTACCCCGGTCGATCGCGCCCCCCACGGCAGCCCCCAACGCGGCCCCCGTCACCACCTTTTTCGGGGTGATGGTGCGATCGCCTGTAACCCCAGCGGCACCTGCACCCAAGGCGGCACCAATCGCCGCATCGCGGATAGCAGAACCTAAATTCCGGCCCTGGTTGGCCCCCACTGCCGCACCCACACTCCCAGCCAAAATCAAGTTGCCTGCATTATGTAAGCGATCGCCAGAGGTGCCACCAATAATAGCGGCAACCCCAGTACTTAAAGCAGCGCTGCCCAGCGTCACGGCCAAACTGGGATCACGCACGCTCTTGGTAGTCCGAACTACGGCAGAAGAGGCGTTCAGGCTGTACTGTTGCCCGTTGATCACAACAGATTGAGCGACAAACTGCGAACCGCCCTGAACTGGAACGATTTGCCCAATCACCTGACTCCCAGCCGGAATCGCCACCACACCCTGAGAATTGCGGACATCCGAGGCCACCGTTGCCGTCAGATTCACCGTTTCATCCGGACGTAATACGATTTGCGGTGCGGCAGTATAGTTTACGGCGATCGTGCTACCTGCCAATACCTGCCCCCGTTGTTGAGCCACAGGCGCACCCCCAACCACGTATTGACCAGGCACCACAGAAGCTAATTGTCCCGTTCCCGTTAACGCCTGACACAGGAAAGCCGACACTTCAGCGCGGCTGGCTAACTGGTTCGGGTTCAGCAGTTGCACATTCGGATGATTCACCACGAGTCGTCTCTCGGTGGCGGCAGCAATCCCGGTTTGAGCGTAGCCAGGAATCGCCGAAGCATCCGCGAATAAACCCAGAGTGGAGGCAACAGGTTGGCTTGGCACATAGTTTAACCCACTCGCCAGCGAAACCAGCACTTGAGCGCGGGGAATACTTTGCCCCGGATTAAACACATTACCGGGATAGCCAGACAGGAAGCCTGTTTGAGACGCATAGCTGATGGCATTGAAAGCCCAAAAACTACTGGGAACATCCACGAACTGAACGGCACTGCGAACACGGGCCGCACTGGGGAAGGCTTTGCCGACCATAGAGGCATACTCAGCACGGGTCACGGGGTTGCCAGGACGGAAGGTCCCATCGGGATAGCCGCTAATAATTCCGCGTTGCGTCAATTCCACAATGCAGGATTGGGCCCAGTTGCCCTGAACATCGGAAAAACTCGCTTGAGCGATCGCGGCATTTTGTAGGGTTAACGGTGCCAGGGAACTGACCACTAAAGTAGACGCAAGCAATAATGCAGAAGAAGATTGAAGTTTAATTTTGTTAGACATGAAACGCGCTCTCTACACAACTGAATGTAATGATGCCCAGTTGTGTAATCTGTTCCTCATCTAAGGGAGTAATTAGGAGAAATGTTTTTTTGTTAAAGAGTTAAGCAGAAGTTTGAATATTGGGGAACCAAAGAAAATAAGAATTAGTCTCCTAGTTTTTACGCACTTAAAAATGATTTTTGTGACACAGATTTGCGACTCTACAGAATTCACCTGAAATGCTATAGATTGAGTGCTCCAAAAAGTCTTTAATAACTAAATACAGCAAAATTAAAACTCAATTCCTGATGTCAGGTGTCTTCATTAGGAGAAATCGATTGATGCTCCCAATCAATATCTGGCATGTTGTCAAAGGCTTCTCGTAACGCAATTTCCCACATTTGTCGAATTTGGGCCAGATATGGCGTACCGAGACGGAGCTTTAGTTCATATCGAATCTTGAAACGATTAGTTTCATACATCGCTAGATTGATCGGTGGTCCCACGGAAATATTGGATTTCATAGTGGAATCGATCGACAACAGGGCACATTTGGCCGCTGCATTGAGGGATGTATCAAACGAGAGAATGCGATCGAGAATGGGTTTACCATACTTGGCTTCCCCAATTTGCAAAAAGGGTGTATCTTTCGATGCCTGAATGCAATTGCCCTGACTGTAGATCAAAAATAATCCGGGTTCTTCTCCCTTGACCTGCCCACCCAAAAGGAACGTACATTGACTATCAATGCGATCGCGCTCCAACCAGGGCCGATCTTGATCCTGCATCTCCCTGGCTTTAGCACCGATGTAGCGAGCAATTTCATACAAACTGGGCAATGTATGCAGGTTCGTTTCTGCCTGAGCATTCAAGTCCCGTTGCAATAGGGTCAGGGTTGCCTGAGTAATAGACAAGTTTCCCGCTGTGCAAACGAGCAAAACGCGATCGCCCGGTTGGGAAAAATCAAATAACTTCTGGTGAGTCGAAATGTAATCTACTCCCGCATTGGTGCGGGAATCTGCCGCCATGACCAGGCCAAATTTGGTCAAAATACCCAGACAATAGGTCATGGAATCAGGGAAATAAAGAACGTTTTGATTCTACGAGAATTTGGGAGTGGGGAGTAGGGAGGTGGGGAGATAGGGAATTAGAAGCAGTTCTTTCCACATTGAAGAGACTGAAGAGATTGAAGAGATTGATCATCTGAACTTTTCATTGCTGGCATTTGGGACAAAAGTGCGCCGATCGCCCTGCTAACCGTAATCGTTCAATGACAGAGCCACAATTGCGGCAAGGTTCGCCATCTCGCGCGTAGACCCAGGCCATACCGCCATAATTACCGTTGATGCCTTCCACACTCCGAAAACTATCAAACGTTGTGCCCTTTGCCTCAATGCTGATTTCCAACACTTTCACAATGTTGTCTCGTAATTGCTGAATTTGTTGATGAGTTAAGCGGTTACACAGTTTCTGGGGTCGAATGCCCGTCATAAACAAGGCTTCGTCGGCGTAAATGTTGCCAATGCCCGCCACGATCGCCTGATCCAATAACGCATTCTTAATCGGTCGCTGGCGGTTTTTCAGGCGATCGCTGAAGTAGGCGATCGAGAACTCATCCGAAAAGGGTTCCGGACCTAATGCTTGCAAGCCTGTGATGATCGTTTCAGGTGCTACGCCCGCAGGCACCCACCACATTTGCCCAAAGGTCCGCTGATCGACAAACCGCAACTCGCGATCGCCCTCAAAAAATAATCGCACTCTGGTGTGCTTGTGTAGCGGCACCTCCGGAGTCACCCACAGCAGTTGTCCCGTCATGCGGAGGTGTACACCTAGATAGGCGGGGGAGGGTAGATTTTGAAGGTTTTTAAGACCTCCAGAATCTGAAGATTGTAATTCTGCTAATAAATACTTACCGCGACGATGCCACTGGGCGATCGCCTGCCCCTTCAACCCGTCTAAAAATTCTTGCATAGAAGAAGGGTGGGCGATCGTGCGATTAAGCAACACATCCCCACCCGTAATCGTTTGATTTTGGGTGACTTGATTCAGTCCCCGTTTGACAGTCTCAACTTCAGGTAGTTCTGGCACAGTGGAATTTGGCGTAAATGGCTCACTTCCAACGAAACCCCGTTTAATTAGAGACTGGAAGTATTTCCTGAGAAAAACCACCGCTCTAGACGTGGCAACAGCTAATTTGAAGTGTAACGCGGCGTTCTATCGAGTATCAGAACAAAAGTTAGGACGAGCTATAGATTTTAGAAGCATTACTCTGCCGACGTTTTAGCGGGAGCAGGCTTCTTCTTGGGCGGCTCAACTTCGACCAATTCATTCATGGCAAAGTTGTTGGTGTTAATCCCACCAGCGTTGCCACTAAAACCGGTGTAGTTGACCCGTTCAAACCGAACGATGACAGGATATTTAATCGCAGGATTTTGATCGACAGAGGCTACCGTACCAACGTCTTGATACCAGTAGGACTCTTTACGCATAATGCGAACTTTGGAACCACGCTGAACCATGAGTTTTTTCCCTTGTTGATATATCACTCACAGAGCTAATGCCCATCACTTTACTACGGAGTGTTGCCCGGAAAGGCATAGAGCGCTATGGTTGCAACAATCTGAAATATTTTGTTGACGTTTTGTTGCAATCATCAATTACCAGAGGAGGTGAAATAGAAATCCCTTAATCATTCCAGGTGATCAACCCAGTCGCGATCGCACAAATTTGTCTAATCGATCCATGCCTTTGTTGATCGTGTCTAAATCAGTAGCGTAGGAGATGCGAATATAGCCATCCGTGCCAAAGGCAATGCCGGGGACAGTGACGACCTGTTGTTCCTCCAGTAATGCCTCGCAGAATGCGAGCGAACTCATTCCCGTTTGCTGAATGCTGGGCATCACATAAAATGCACCATCCGGCACGACACAGGTTAACCCGGGCATGGCGTTGATGCGATGCAGGATGGTCTGACGGCGTTGGGCAAAGGCTTGGCGCATGTCTTCCACCGAGTCTTGAGAACCTTCGAGGGCAGCGATCGCCCCATACTGGGCAAAGGTACAGACATTTGAGGTGCTGTGGCTTTGAATGGTCGCGCAGGCTTTGATCAACTGTGGCGCACCCGCCAAAAAGCCCACTCGCCAGCCCGTCATGGCATAAGCTTTGGCAAATCCGCTACTGATGATCGTCCGTTCAAACACCTCTGGGCTGACGGCCCCAATGCTGAGATGTTTGGCATCGTCGTACAGCAGTTTTTCGTAAATTTCATCAGACACCACGTAAAGGTTGTTGCGGACGATCACCTCTGCCAGTGCCCGAATTTCATCCGGTTTGTAAACGACTCCCGTAGGATTTGAGGGCGAATTCAGCACAAACAGTTTGGTCTGGGGGGTGATCGCCGCTTGCAGTTGTTCCGGCGTAATTTTGAAGTGGTTAGCCACATCCGTTTGAATAATCACGGGCTTGCCCTGAGCCAGTTTGACCATTTCTGGATAGCTCAACCAGTAGGGCGCAGGAATGATCACTTCGTCATCGGGTTCAATCAGCGCCATCATTAGGTTATACAGGGAGTGCTTCCCGCCATTGGTGACGATGACATTTTCGGCGCTGTAGCAAAGCTCGTTTTCAGTTTGCAGTTTTTTCGCGATCGCCTGCCGCAATGCCATCTCACCGGCAACGGCACCGTATCGCGTTTTGCCAGCCTCGATCGCATCCTTACAGGCTTGCCGAATGTGGACAGGAGTCGGAAAATCCGGCTCACCTACACTAAAATTACACACATCGGCTCCATCGGCCTTCATTGCCTTCGCTTTTGCATCGATGGTCAAAGTCAACGAAGGGGTAAGCTGCCCAACTCTTGCTGCCAATTTCATAACGATTCCACCCGCGATCGCCCCATCCCAGGGCGCTATTCAATGTAGCTAGGATACCCCAGCTATCTCAACGTACGAGGATTCTCTTCTCGGTTTGTCAGTGAATCACCATCAAGCAATGAAAACTTTAGTTAAGTCCAACGCCATATCGTCAAATCCTGGCAATGTCACCCGTTCAGACGGTAGCGAAATTTGCCGCAGGCGATAATCACACTCGCCGCGATCGTTACGATAGGGCTGACTGTATCGCTCCAACCGATGCGCCACCAGGTTCACAATCCAATAATGCGGAATATTATTTTCCGCATACACCGCTAATTTCGTCGTCTGATCATAACTCAACGTCGAATCTGAGACTTCAATCAGCAAGTAAATGTCGGCTGGCAAAGGATGAGAGTCGCGGTAGTTGTCTGCTTGCAGCCGCACGATCGCAAAATCAGGTTCTGGCTCGCTATGCAAGGGCATGATGACCGGTTCCTGATTTCGCACCAATGCTCGCCCCATCAAAGCAGGCAACAACTCATACAACAAAACCGTATTACATGCAGAATGCGGTGTGCCTTTGGCGGCCATCTGGACTAACTCCCCTCGAATCAACTCCACGCGATCGCCTTCCGTCAGGAACCCCAACTCAATCAACCGATGATATTCATCCAGCGTGAATCGTTTTGTGGTGACAACACTCATAACTGGCTCAATGGTTGCAAGATCAAAAGTACGCTTACGCTAACATATCTTCCCACCCGCGATGCCGCTCACCCACACCGCTGCTTTCCTGACCATTTCGACTCCCAACTTCGATCGCCTGGTGGCCTTCTACCAGCAATTTCTCGACCAGGCACCCGTTACCTTCCGGCCCAATGTTTACGCGGAATTTCAGTTACCGGGGATGCGGCTAGGAATTTTTCGCCCGAAGGAAGGTAAGGAGTCAGGAGTGAGGGATGCAGGCGGCATGGGGCTATGTATCGAAGTGGCAAATCTGGAAAGCGCGATCGCCCATCTGACTCAACTCGGCTACCCACCCGGAGCAATCATGACGGCTTCTCATGGGCGCGAGGTTTATGCAAATGACCCAGATGGCAACTGGCTGATCCTGCATCAGGGGCATCCCCACCCATGAACATGAAAAAGGGTGCCCCAAAGCACCCTGAAGTTGGAGTTTCTCGATCGCTGTTCATTCTACGCAAGAAATTTCCAGTTGCACGCCAATTTTGCCGATGGATTGACGCTGTATCCCCTGGAGTCCTACGCTCTGGTAATGCAGGTTGCGATCGCTCAGATTTTCTCCTTTCAGCAATCTGTACCTCCACGCTGACTCAAAGGGATTGCTGCCATGCTGAAGCCATTCGGGAAAACGCCTCAACCCAGTGAATATCGCACCATTCTCAAAAAAGTGAACTGGCAGCGGTATGAACAGGTGCTTGCAGAAATGGAACGCAATCGGACAGCCCGCTTCAGCTACTACCGGGGCAACCTGGAAATGATGACTCCGCTTGAGGAACACGAACGCTGCCATAAACTGATCGAATCCCTGATTCTCACCATCACGGATGAGATGGGCATCAAAATCGAGAGCTTCAAAACCCCCACGCTCAAACGTACTGATTTACAGGTCGGCGTTGAACCCGATACCGCTTACTACATTCACAACAGCGATCGCATGGCCCGCCGCACCAAAATTGATCTTGCCACCGATCCAGTGCCCGATCTGATTCTGGAAGTGGAACTTTCTCGCAGCGATTTCAACAAATTCGAGATTTACGCCGATCTGGGCATTCCCGAAGTGTGGCGCTACATCTCCAAACCGGGCGACACCTTCCTTAAAGGACAGTTTTTTATTCATTACCTGGACGGCAACACCTACCGGGAAGAAGATCACGGGCTTGCCCTCCCCTTCCTCCCCGTCGGCAGAATCCTGCAATTTATCGACCAAAGCGATGTGAGTGGTCTCCCCACTGCCCTCCGCGACCTCCGCCTCTGGGCAGAGGAAACGGTTTAATTAAGGAGCATTAGACTCAAACGGATTACTCAGTGTTAATCCATTAATCCGACTAAAATCTGTACTATTTCTGGTGACGAGCGTCGATGCAGTCGCCAATGCACAGGCGGCAATCATGGCATCAGCAAGTGCTACGCGGTAATCTCGACGGATTTGAGCGGCAGCATCCAGGATTGATTCAGTCAAATCTACACGCTGCAACTGCCTCAAAAAATCGCGAATTTGATTGGCTTCGGCTTCTGTTAAGGCTGGATAACACAGTAACTCAACCCAACTAATTGGACAGTAGTAGCCAGTTGCCGTCTCAGCCAAAATTTCCTCAAATAAAGGCATCAGGATGGCTTCACCGTTGAACTAGTAGTCTGTCAAGCCTGTTTTGCTGGGTTGAAAACCCTCAAAACACTTGATAATTGGGTTTTGTAGATTTGAGGTACCCCTCAAATCTATCCTGACGGACTACTAGTAAATGAAGATGTTGGTATCTAGAAGATAGGCGTTATCTGTTCCACGCATCTCGCATTTGCCGCTGAAACTCCATCGGGTCAATACGTCTGGGCAAAAAGCCAAATAAACTCTTGCGCGGAAGGGATTGAGAGTTAGGCAACGGTTGCAGCACAATCACAATTTCGACTAATCCTGGTTTGACAGTCTCAGGTAAGGTGAGTTCAATTTTGCGATCGCTCGTGACTGTTACAACCTGGCGGATGGTTTCCATTACAAGGTCACTCCCCACAGGGCGAAGATGGCTTTGACTCCAGCGGTAAACGTCGGGAAATATTTTTCGACAAAGGTGGCTAAGTTATCACTGCGTTTCATAATCGTCGGCAACGCATCCAGCGCATCACCCGCCTTTTCCAACAGTTCGGGATTCTGTTGATCCTGCGCCAGTTTGCCAATAGTCTCTAAATGCTTCAAGGCTTTCTGCTGATCTGCCTCACTCAACCCAGAATCGGGCTGTTCAATAGCCGTTTTCACCTGTTTCAACAATTCCGCCAGTTCCACCGCCTTGGGGTCGTTGGTCGCTTCCAGTTGCCCCATTGTGACGGTGAGCATCCCGCTAATATCACCCCCTGCGGCTCCGGTGATATTTTTCCCGGCAACACCAGAGTTATCGCCACCAGAAATTCCACTGGCATCGCCGCCAATACTGCCAATCTGAATGTTATTGCCTTCGAGCATGATTCCTCCTGAAAAATGTGAATTGGGTGCGTTAAAGGATGGACGACTGAAGCGATCGCTTTGATGATAAACAAAACCTTGCAAAAATACCGATTGTTCTCGATACACAGTCAGTTGTCCCTGCATTTCGGCAACCTGTTCGCGCAGGGCATATTTTTCTACCCGTTCTGCTTCCAGTTGCTGATGCATGGATTCGTAGCCTTGCATCAACTGGGCGTGCATGATTTCCTGATTCGCATCAGGATTTGCCACATTGAAACGCACCAACCTGTCACCGTCGCCGACATTAATGACAGAGTGCATTGTGAGTCCAGCACCCTCATAATCTGTCAGCAAGTTTTGCAAGGCAAAATCAAAGGCTTGTGGATCAATCCCATGCCGAAACAGAAAATCCAGCGTTTTGGTGAATTGATGCACCAGCTTTTCAAAATCACCTGGTTGAAAAATGCCACTGGCGGGTTTACGTTCCTGCTGATTCGGTTCTAAATAAATGTAATCACACCGAATATTGGTAAATTTCGTTTCCGAATTAATGCCCCAATTTTGAATACAGGCTCCGGTTAAATCAGCCTCAGAAAAATCAGTTCCCAGTGCTTGAGCGTGAGCTAAATTTGCGTCATTAAGCTGCGCTTTTTGCAAGTTTGAACCATTCAAATTGGTATGAAACAAGGTCGCTCTGGTTAAATCAACGGCTTGCAGGTTCAAATTTTTTAGGGTGAGATGGCTATAGTTCTGACGCTGTCCATCCCGGCTAACCGCAAGCTCTAACGCCTGATCCACTGCAAGCTCTTCTGGTAAAACACAGCGAGAAAAAGAGGCATTTGTCCAGATTGCTAAGGTGGTATTTGTGTCCGAAAAATCAGTATTTTCAAGCGTCGCATTGCTAAAATTTGCATGACTTAATTGGGTTCTCTTGAAGGACGTTCCAGTCGCATTGCGGATTGTTTTAACGAGTTCTAAGAAACTATAAATAGCAAATCCAAAAAGTAGCAGTGAGACGATACTAAATGTAATCCCTTCAATGGTTTTGCCTTCGGAAAACGCAGCGATCGCAGCGACAGCGACAGCGACAGCGACAGCGACAGCGCCAGCGCCAGCGCCAGCGCCAGCGACAGCGCCAGCGCCAGCGCCAGCGACAGCGACAGCGCCAGCGCCAGCGACAGCGACAGCGACAGCGCCAGCGACAGCGACAGCGCCAGCGACAGCGACAGCGACAGCGCCAGCGACAGCGACAGCGCCAGCGCCAGCGCCAGCGACAGCGACAGCGACAGCGCCAGCGACAGCGATGCGCGTGAGAACCTGTCTACGGCTTTGTCCGGTTTTACAAGATTGAAAATTGGCTCCGGTTAAGGTGGTTCCACTAAAATCGCAGCCGCGCAGGTCGGAGTTGCTGAAGTCGGCTCCGGTTAAGTCCTGATTTTTAAAGGAGCGATTTCGCAGATCTTGGCGGCTGTAGTCCCGTGGGGGCATGGGTGGGTGAGTGAGTAAATGAGTGGATGGGTGAATGAGTCGCTGTTGCGTCTATTATTGCCGCATCCAGAGTTTTCGTCATCCTCACGCCCTTACAGGATGGGGTTTCGCTGGATCAGTTTGTCGCACTGGCGATCGCGACAAAAACCTCTGACCACCGAAACTTATTTGCAAGAAAGGGCGCAACAGGGCGATCGCGCCAGCTATACGGCGATGTTGGGCCAAAGGAATAGATTTGAACCGTCGTGTTAGCAATGGTTATGTCAGCCTGTCGCAAGTGAGATCTCTGCAACAGACTGACCTGCACCCCTGATTGACTGACAAATCTTGTTGACCCGCCTAGAACTAAAGTTCCAGGCTCACAGCGGAAGTTAGTTAAAACTAACTGAACGTCCTTCCAGAGTCCGTTTGCATGGACTTGAGTAATAAGCCAGGAAATTGATTTCCTGGCGGGATGACAACAAAGCAGCAAGCCCTGTGGGACTTTTGTCAGTCAACACCCACAAACAAAACGCTAAGACACCGGGGTGAGCACCTTATCGGCAGAGATTTCCGGATTCACTTCGGGCGAGTCTTTTTCCGAGGGGGGCACGACCTGCCAAAACTGCGGTAAGTATTCCGTCCAGTGGTCCAGAATGTGTTTTGCCTTGGGGCTACCCGTGCGATCGCAGTGAGCTTGAATCAGTTCTTGCAACTGCCGCTCACCGACTGGCGAGGCAATGCGTTGGGGCTTGACAATTTCCGGATTCACTTTCTCCAGGAAACTACCATCCTCATCCAGAAAGTAGGCCAAACCACCCGTCATTCCAGCTCCCACGTTACGCCCAGTCCGTCCCAGCACAACAATTACGCCGCCGGTCATATATTCGCAGCAATGGTCTCCCGCCCCTTCGATCACCGCTTTGGCGTAGGAGTTTCGCACCCCAAACCGTTCTCCCGCCTGACCGAGAGCATAGAGGGTGCCGCCCGTCGCCCCGTAAAGACACGTATTGCCGATGATCACGTTATCGGCTGGGTTGTAGGTGGCGGCAGCGGGAGGCGCAATAATAATCTCCCCGCCGTGCATACCTTTCGCCACATAATCATTGGCTTCACCCTTCAGGTTTAGAGTCATGCCTGGGAGGTTGAAGGCCCCAAAGCTTTGGCCCACCGATCCCTGAATGTTGAGGGTGATCTGGCCACTGAAGCCGCTGTTGCCGTGTTGCAGCGCGATCGCCCCGGCCAACCGCGCCCCCACCGTCCGATCAGTATTCACGACCGTGATGTCTTTAGTCACAGTGCCCTGATGGGCGATCGCGGCTTGAATCGCGGGATCGGCCAGGAGTTGATCATCCAGGACATGACCATTACTGTGAACGGGTTCATGTACCAGCCAGGACCGATCGTTACGGGTATCTGGCAACTTCATCAAACAATCCAGATTCAGGGTTTGCGTTTTGGTGAGCCGCGCCCCCTCCCGCATTTTCAGCAGGTCTGCCCGCCCAATCACCTCGCTTAAGGAGCGATAGCCCAACCGCGCCAACAGCGATCGCACCTCTTCCGCCACAAACAGGAAGAAATTGACGACGTGTTCGGGGATGCCCGTGAACCGCTTTCGTAGTTCCTCCTTCTGGCTGGCCACCCCCACCGGACAGTTGTTGGTATGGCAAATCCGCGCCATGATGCAGCCTTCCGCAATCATCGCGATCGAGCCGAAGCCATACTCTTCACCGCCCATCAGTGCCGCCATCAGCACATCCCAACCGGTCCGCAGTCCTCCATCGACGCGCAAAATCACGCGATCGCGCAGTTGGTTTTGCATCAAGACCCGATGCACTTCCGTTAGACCCAACTCCCACGGGCTACCGGCATGTTTGATCGAACTCAGCGGCGATGCCCCAGTCCCCCCTTCATGACCCGAAATTTGGATGATATCAGCATTGGCTTTGGCGACACCCGCCGCGATCGTGCCGATGCCCACTTCCGCCACCAGCTTCACCGATACCTGCGCCTTCGGATTAATCTGATGCAGGTCAAAGATCAGTTGGGCCAGATCTTCAATCGAGTAAATGTCGTGGTGGGGCGGCGGTGAAATCAGGGTCACACCCGGCTTAGAACGGCGCAGCATGGCAATGTAAGGACTCACCTTATTCCCAGGCAGTTGACCGCCTTCCCCCGGTTTTGCCCCCTGAGCCAGCTTGATTTCCAGCTGTTTGGCGCTCATTAAATATTCTGGGGTGACACCAAAGCGACCCGACGCAATCTGCTTAATCGCTGAACTGACAGAATCTCCATTTCTCAAGCCTTTCAGGTGCGGGAACGTGGGCGATTGTTCGGCTTCATCCACATCATCCAGCACCTTGAACCGGATCGGATCTTCGCCCCCTTCGCCCGAATTGGAACGGCCCCCAATTCGGTTCATGGCGATCGCCAGCGTTTCATGGGCCTCACGGGACAACGCACCGAGAGACATCCCGCCTGTACAGAAGCGTTTCACAATGTCGCTGGCCGATTCTACCTCCTCCAGGGGAATCGAGGGGCGATCGCTCTGGAAGTCGAGTAAATCGCGCAACCCAGTCAAGGGTCGATTGGCCAGATACTTTTGATACAGCTCGTAGTGGTCGTAGGATTTTTCACCCACCGCTTTGTGCAGATACTTCGCCATTTCCGGGCTGTTGATGTGATACTCTCCACCCGGACGGTAATTGACAAAGCCAAAGTTTTCCAGCTTTTTCAACGTCAATTCTGGAAATGCCCGTCGATGGATGGATAATACTTCGTTGGCCAGATCCGCCACACTCAAGCCACCCAGACGAGAAGCTGTTCCGGCAAAACCAAGTTGCAGCAGATCGCCGCCAACCCCGATCGCCTCAAAAATTTGGGCACCGTGATAACTGGACAAGAGCGAAATGCCCATCTTGGAAAGAATCTTCAGCAAGCCATCCTCGATCGCTTTCCGAAAATTGGTTTCGGCAGTAGCCAGGGTAATCGCCTTCAGCTTGCCCCGTTCCATGAAACTTTGGGTTTTGGGATCAAGCCACCACTGCCGCACCGTTTCCAGCGCCAGATAAGGACACACCGCACTGGCCCCATAGCCAATTAAGCAGGCGAAGTGATGGGTACTCCAGCATTGGGCCGTATCCACAATCAACGATGCCCGCATCCGTAAGCCCTGACGAATCAAATGATGGTGAACCGCACCCACAGCCAGCATCGGCGGAATGTAGGTGAAGTCTGGGCTGAGGGTGGTCGTGTTACCATCCTCAGCCATGCGATCGCTGAGGATCAAAATCGTTTTACCGGCTCGTACTGCTGCTGCGGCTTTTTGGCACAGATCATTGACGGCGACTTGTAACCCGTGGGGGCCAGCCGCGATCGCAAACAAAGTAGACAGTCTGGCCGTTTCAAACTCAGAATCGCAAATTTGCTCCAATTCGCCGTCATTGAGAACAGGCGAGTCGAGTTTGAACAGATGGGCAGACTCCGGCTGATCTTCCAGTAAGTTGCCCCGCCGCCCCAGTTGGACCGAGAGCGACATCACCAACCGTTCCCGATACGGGTCGATCGCCGGATTCGTCACCTGAGCAAACCGCTGCTTAAAGTAGTCGTACAGCAAATGGGGTTTTTCCGACAAGACCGCAAGTGGAATATCATCCCCCATGCAAAAGGTCGGTTCTTTGCCCTGAGCGGCCATTTCCTGAATGGTTAATTCCAAATCTTCGGCGGTGTAGCCAAAAGCGGTTTGATGGCGCAACAAATCCGCCCCCGACAGATAAGGAGTTTCAGCCGTAGGGACGGGCTGCAAATCATGGCGATATTGCTTTAACCAACTGCCGTAGGGTTTGGCGCTGGCAATCTGCTGCTTAATGTCCCAATTTTTCAGCAATTCCTGAGTTTCCAGGTTAAAGGCAATCATTTGACCTGGCCCCAACCGCCCCTTTTCCAGGATTTCAGCCTCCGGAATGTTCACCACGCCTGCTTCCGATGCGACGACGATGTAGCCCTCCCGCGTACACACGTAACGGGCTGGACGCAACCCGTTCCGGTCCAACGTCGCACCCACCACTTTGCCATCGCTAAAGACCAGCAATGCCGGACCATCCCAGGGTTCCTGAATGCCGCTGTAATATTCGTAGAAATCAATAATTTCAGGATGATCTTTTAAGTCGGGCTGATTTTTGTATGCTTCCGGCACCATAATCATCAGCGCCTCCTGTGGACTGCGCCCCGATCGCACCAACAATTCAAACACATTATCCAGGTTGGCAGAATCGCTATTTTCGGTTCGCACCGTGGGCAGCAGATCCGGCAGGCGATCGCCCCAGCATTCGTGGGCCAAATCAGGCTGTTTCGCCACCATCCAGTTAATATTTCCCAGCAGCGTATTGATCTCGCCATTGTGTCCCAAAAGCCGCATCGGTTGAGCAAGAGGCCATTTGGGCATGGTGTTTGTACTGAAGCGGCGGTGGTACACCGAAAAGGGACTCTTGTACTCCGGTTGTTGAAGATCTTGATAAAACTCGCCCAGCACTTCCGATCGCACCATGCCTTTGTAAACAATCGTGCGATGAGAGAACGAGCAGAGATAGAAATTATCAAACGCCTGAGCATCTCCCAATTGTTGAGCCTCTCCGGCCACCACTTGAAGCACCCGTTTGCGAATCAGGTAAAGCTGCCGTTCCAGATCTTCGCCCCGCTGTTCAGATTGAACAAAAACTTGCTCGATCTGAGGTTGGTTTTCTCGCGCTTGGATGCCTAAGCAGGTTGGGTTCACGGGCACCACCCGCCAACCTAAAACCTTTACGCCTTCTTCCGTGGCGACTTGCTCCATCACCCGTTTGGCGATCGCGGCGGTTTCACCATGCTGCGGCAAAAACACCATCCCCACGGCCAAAGCCTCAGTCGCAGGCATTTCGATGTTTTGGCTGGTAAACCATTGCCGGAACAACTCCCAGGGAATCGCCGTCATCAACCCCGCCCCATCACCAGAATCGTAATCGGCACTGCAACCGCCTCGATGCTCCAGGCAAGTTGCGGCGGCTAAAGATTTTTGCACCAGGTCATGGCTGGCCCTCCCCTGGCGATCGACGATAAATCCCACCCCGCAAGCATCGCGCTCCTCGACTAGCCAGCGTTGTCCTGCATACCCAGTTGATGCGATTGATTGATTGCTGTCCTGATTCACAGTTGTTTTATCCATTAGATGACGTGCTTTATTCGTTAGTGGGATGGAAATTACAGTTAGGGTTTGTTGAAAGTTCGATCGGTTGGCAAGGGGGCGCAAATTGGCCCAAGAGGGCATCGCTTAGGTCTGAACCAATCTGGTTTCAAGCGGTTGAGGATTCGCACTCGAAACCGTTAGAAAACAGGATTATGAAATTAATATAAAGGCGATGAACCCTAAAAAACAGGCCACTCCACTTCAAAATGTCATCTGGTAGAACCGAAATCATTCAGGAGCAACGGAGACGAGTCACTTAGGAATGGGAATTAGATAAGCTGCAATTTTTGTAGGATGGGCATCTTGCCCGTCCGGGCGGGTGAGACACCCACCCCACAGGTGATTAAATCCATGATTCCTTAGGACATCGGGAAACGTCAGCCTGAAGATTTTGAAATCAGCCTGAAGACTTTAGAGCAGAACTCTGAAGCACTTGCTTGCAACCTTGGATTAGAGATCGTAGTAGAAAGTGATGAATCTTGACAATGCTTAATTTTAGTCGTTTGCTGGCGGCACTGGTTTGGGGTGGGTGGGTGAGCGGCGCGATCGCTCCGGCGGTGGCCTTCGGTTCCATGTCCCCCCCTCCTATTCTGACGCAACAGTCGCCTGTCCAGCAGGGGAATCAAATTGTGCTCAACGGTCGCGTCATTGCGGGTGCATGGCGACAGTGGGCTGGGGCAAACAGTTCACAAGTTGGGATCAGCGATGCGGTGCTGGTGAATGCCTTTGGGGTGCAATTGCTGAATACCGACGTACCCAGCCGTCAGCCGATCCAGTGGTTTACGCCCAACAACCAGATACAGAATTTAACGACCCAACTTAGCCCCACTCTGCGGTATCTAGATGTGAGCGACCTGGCTCGTCAATCGGGATGGCAACTGCGAACGAATGGCCCCAATCTAGAAATTGCCACTCCTGCAACTCGGATTGTCGGCTTACGCCAGAGTCAACAACCCTGGGGCGATCGCCTGGTGCTTGAACTGAATCAACCGACCCCCTGGCAAACAAATCAACGCCTCCAGGAATTGCAGTTAGTCCTGGAGGCCCAAATTGACCCTACCTTGAGCCAACAATTTAAACCAGTCGCTGGACGCTTCCTGAACACCATCGCACTGGAACCTAGTGGGAATCAAACCCGACTACGATTCAACATGACCAACGCCAGCGCCCGGGTTTGGAGCGTAGCGGCTCCAAACCGGATTGTGATTGATATTCGCCCCGATGCCTTAACTGAGCAAAACATCCTGTGGGCACCGGGCCTCCACTGGCGACAACAAATTGTCTCTTTGGGTGCCACCCGCATCCCCACTGTCTGGTTGGAAGTTAACCCCCGGCAACCAGGCATTGTCCTGCAACCGCTCCTACCAACTCCCGGCACCATGACCGGGATTGCGCCCCTGCTGCAAACCGCAAGGCAGGCACAGGTCGCAGCCGCAATTAACGGTGGATTTTTTAATCGCAATCGACAGTTACCCTTGGGGGCAATTCGGCTCAATGGAGAGTGGTTATCCGGACCGATTTTGAACCGGGGCGCGATCGCGTGGGATCACTCAGGCAATGTCCTTTTTAGCCGATTGACGCTTCAGGAAACCGTGGTCACTCCAACTGGACAGCGGCTCCCCCTAACCCATCTCAACAGTGGTTATGTTCAGGCGGGCATCGCACGTTACACCGCCGCCTGGGGACCGTTCTATACCGCCCTCTCCGACGGCGAAATTGTTGTCGTCGTGCAAAACAATCAAGTCACCAGTCAACAGGTGCTGGAGCAGGCAGGAACCGCTTCACCGCCGATTCCGGTCAATGGTTATCTGCTCGTACTCCGGTCCAATCGCTCTGCGACCAGTGTTTTCCCCCCTGGTGCCGTTCTCAAACTCGAAAGTACTGCAAACCAACCTGATTTTCTGCGCTATCCTCACGTCCTGGGTGCAGGGCCGCTATTGCTGCAAAATCAACAAATTGTTCTCGATGCCAAAGCAGAATCTTTTAGCAATGCGTTTGCCATTGAAACAGCCTCTCGTAGCGCGATCGCTCAACGGGCCGATGGTCGCTTACTCCTGGTTACGGCCCACGCGCGCCTGGATGGTGGCGGCCTGAGCCTGATGGATATGGCTCAACTGCTATTGCAACTGGGTGCAGTGAACGCTTTGAACTTGGATGGTGGCAGTTCGACGACGCTTTATCTGGGCGGGCAAATTCGCGATCGCCCTGCCGGGACAGCCGCAAGAGTTCACAACGGGTTTGGAATCTTCCTGAAGGGGAATCCCTGAATCAAGTTTTTCGCATAGGGTTAACCAGCAGTATAAACTCTGTGTGAAGGGAACCCCTTGAAAGTGCCTGTTGCATGTGAATTCCGTTAATCTGAATTTGCCCTGATACCGAGAATGGCAGCCTGTTTGTTATGGTTGCTCAGGGTGATTATTGCCCTAGGTTCATTGCTCTTAATGCCAAATCACCCGGTCCTTGACTGAAGGAGTAAAAATCGTGGCTTCACCACAAGAAGTTCAACCAGTTGCTACTGTCACCCTGGCAAATTCAGCCATTCAGAGAACGATCGCGTCTACAGAGTTGCGCCCCTGGGGATCATTTACAATTTTGGAGGAAGGTCGAGGCTATAAAATCAAGCGCATCGAAGTTAAGCCGGGGCATCGTTTGAGTCTGCAAATGCATCATCATCGCAGTGAGCACTGGATTGTTGTATCTGGAACCGCTCGCGTTGTATGCGGTGAGGACGAAAGTATTTTGCATTCAAATCAGTCTACCTATGTGCCTCAATGCACTCGTCATCGGCTGGAGAATCCAGGTGTTATCCCCCTGGTCCTAATTGAGGTCCAGAATGGTGAGTATCTCGGTGAAGACGATATCATTCGCTTTCAGGATGACTACTCGCGCTCCTCATAAGGATTGTCAATGTAAAGATAGTTAACTGCTCTAAATATTTTTTGATCAGCCATCAGCCCTGGAACAGGCTCCAGTCGTTGGTGGCTAATTTTATTATTGCTTGATCAGAACGCTTAGGATAAGGCGAGTTGCTGGAGAGTCTTGTTTTCTGACTCGCTCCTGCTCCGTTGCACAGGGCGAGGGTATATTCTAGTTACTTGCCCTCAGCTTATTGCTCACGCGGTGAGCGATCGCGTCCCTCCTTAATATGATTCAGCTTAGTCATTCCGCTCTTCAAGAAATTTTGCGCTTAAAATCCAGACAAGCCCCATCTAATCCGCAATTTCGCTTGTCGACGGCGGCTACGGGCTGTTTGTCCCGCTCCTACGTCATGGCATTTGACCCCAGCACTCGCACCGGGGATCACGTAATTGTCATCGGAACCGCGCTGCACATAGTCGTGAATGCGGCTGATTTACCTTACCTGGAAGGGCTGGCGATCGATTATTCGGAAGATTTGATGGGGGGTGGCTTCAGATTCCAAAACCCAAATGCAGTCAAGGTTTGCGGTTGCGGCAACGCCTTCTCCATCAGTAGCTAGACCACATTAGCCAAATTATTCAGTTGACATGATGCACATCAAGTTGGTACTGTGGTAATTTGGAAAATGTTGAATCGGAAAAGATTGCCGCACAGCTTAAAAAAATGCCCACAATCCAGCAATTAATTCGTAGTGAACGCGAAAAACTAATCAAGAAGACGAAATCCCCGGCACTCAAGAGTTGCCCTCAACGTCGTGGTGTTTGTACTCGGGTTTACACCACAACCCCCAAAAAGCCGAACTCTGCTCTACGGAAAGTTGCCAGGGTCCGCTTGACTTCTGGCTTTGAAGTTACGGCATACATTCCTGGTATTGGTCATAATTTGCAAGAACACTCTGTTGTGATGATTCGTGGTGGTCGGGTCAAAGATCTACCAGGCGTTCGTTACCACATCATCCGTGGCACCTTAGATACTGCTGGTGTGAAGGATCGCAAGCAAGGACGCTCCAAATACGGTGCAAAGCGTCCCAAGAGCTAAACTTTGTAAGTTTGTTTTTGCAATTTTCTCGCTGTCCTGTTCGCAGGTTTTGCATCGGTTTGCCGTCCCCCGCTTAAGGCATTGAGCATGGTTTGTAGCGTGGGTCTTTTTGTTGCCGCGTTTGTTTGATTGCTTTCACTCCATCGTATTTGTCAAAGGTTGATTATGTCCCGCCGTACTGTTATTCAAAAGCGTCCTGTTCCACCCGACTCTGTTTACAATTCCCGCCTAGTTACCATGATGGCGCGGCGGATTATGCGGAGCGGCAAAAAGTCTCTTGCGTCTCACATCATTTACGATGCCTTCAAGACCATTGAGCAGCGTACTGGGTCTGATCCCATGAATGTGTTTGAGCAGGCCGTCAAAAATGCCACTCCTCTGGTCGAGGTTAAAGCTCGTCGAGTTGGCGGTGCTACCTATCAGGTGCCCGTTGAAGTTCGATCAGATCGAGGAACAGCTCTGGCACTCCGGTGGTTGATTCAGTACGCGCGTCAGCGTGCCGGCAAAACAATGGCAAGTAAATTGGCCAACGAATTGATGGATGCGGCCAACCAGACCGGGAGTGCAATCCGCAAACGTGAAGAAACTCATCGGATGGCCGAAGCCAATAAAGCATTCGCTCACTATCGTTACTAAGCACAAGCCCTTACCCATTCAACGAGTAAAAGTATAAAATCTTAACAGAGAGGCCGTATTGTCTGTGCGGCTAAGGCTAAGGAGGTAGTTGTGCCACGTACTGTCCCAATTGAACGAGTCCGAAACATCGGCATCGCTGCACACATTGATGCAGGTAAAACGACTACGACAGAGCGAATTTTGTTTTACTCTGGCGTAGTTCATAAGATGGGCGAGGTCCATGAGGGAACGGCGGTTACTGACTGGATGGAGCAAGAGCGGGAGCGTGGTATCACGATTACCGCCGCAGCAATTAGTACAGCTTGGACTCGACGTGATCCTCAAAATCCAACCCAGCCTCTTCCTGGTGAACTAGAGCACAAAATCAATATTATTGATACCCCCGGGCACGTGGATTTCACGATTGAAGTCGAACGCTCGATGCGGGTGTTGGATGGAGTGATTACCGTTCTGTGCTCTGTTGGTGGGGTTCAACCCCAAACTGAGACGGTCTGGAGGCAAGCTGATCGTTACCATGTCCCCCGGATTGTTTTTGTTAACAAAATGGACCGTACGGGAGCTAACTTCTTCAAAGTCTATGAGCAGGTGCGCGATCGCCTACGTACCAACGCTGTACCGATTCAACTTCCGATCGGTAGTGAGGATAACCTGAAAGGAATTGTTGACCTTGTTCGGATGCGAGCTTATACCTACGCAAACGATTTAGGCACAGATATTCAGGAAGGTGAGATTCCCGAAGAATGCGCTGATGTTGCACAAGAATATCGGCTCAAGCTTCTGGAATCGGTGGCCGAGACCGATGATGCCCTCACCGAGAAGTATCTTGAAGGAGAAGATCTCACCGAAGCGGAAATCAAAGCGGCTCTCCGCAAAGGCGCGATCGCAGGAACGATTGTGCCAGTATTGTGTGGTTCTGCCTTTAAGAATAAAGGTGTTCAACTCCTGTTGGATGCAGTTATCGACTATCTACCTGCACCCACCGAAGTTCCTGCCATTCAAGGCATGACTCCTAAAGGTGAAACCGTTGAGCGGCACGCCAGCGACAACGAACCGTTGGCTGCTTTAGCCTTCAAAATCATGGCCGACCCATATGGGCGGTTGACTTTTGTGCGAGTTTATTCGGGTGTGCTCCAAAAGGGAAGCTACATTCTGAATTCTGCAAAGGATAAAAAAGAGCGGATTTCTCGTCTGATCGTACTGAAAGCAGACGATCGTATCGAAGTTGATGAATTGCGAGCAGGTGATTTGGGTGCAGCGTTGGGTTTAAAGGATACCTTCACCGGAGACACGCTCTGCGACGATAGCGCTCCAGTCATTTTGGAATCTCTATTCATACCAGAGCCAGTTATTTCTGTTGCGGTAGAACCGAAAACCAAGCAAGACATGGAGAAGCTCTCCAAAGCACTTCAGTCTCTTGCGGAGGAAGACCCAACCTTTCGTGTCAGTGTCGATCCAGAGACAAACCAGACCGTTATCTCTGGAATGGGTGAACTTCACTTGGATATCCTGGTTGATCGGATGAAGCGAGAATTTAAGGTTGAGGCCAATGTTGGTGCACCTCAAGTTGCTTACCGTGAGACAATTCGGAAATCCGTTCGGACCGAGGGCAAGTTTATCCGTCAAAGTGGTGGTAAGGGTCAGTACGGTCATGTTGTGATTGAACTCGAACCAGCAGAACCTGGCAGCGGGTTCGAGTTTGTCTCTAAGATTGTTGGTGGGTCGGTTCCCAAGGAATACGTCTCACCAGCGGAACAAGGGATGAGGGAAGCCTGCGAGTCCGGTATTGTGGCTGGCTACCCAGTAATTGACCTCAAGGTAACACTCGTTGATGGGTCTTACCATGAAGTTGACTCTTCAGAAATGGCGTTCAAAATTGCTGGTTCTATGGCAATTAAGGATGCTGTGATGAAGGCATCGCCTGTTTTGTTGGAGCCGATGATGAAGGTGGAAGTTGAAGTTCCTGACGATTTTGTGGGTAATGTGATCGGTGATTTGAACTCGCGTAGAGGCCATATCGAAGGTCAAGACAATACCAACGGAATTGCCAAGGTTACTTCAAAGGTTCCATTGGCAAACATGTTTGGATATGCTACAGATATCCGAACAAAGACTCAGGGGCGGGGAGTGTTCTCGATGGAGTTTAGCAACTACGACGAAGTCCCCCGCAATGAAGCTGAGGCGATCATCGCAAAAAGTAAAGGGAACGCATAATCAGGAAAAGGAACGCATAGAGCAATGGCACGCGCAAAGTTTGAACGGACTAAACCCCACGTTAACATCGGTACGATTGGTCACGTTGACCACGGCAAAACGACCCTGACCGCTGCAATTACCATGACTCTGGCAGCCAACGGTCAAGCTCAGGCTAAGAAGTATGATGAAATTGATGCTGCGCCTGAGGAAAAAGCTCGTGGTATTACGATCAACACGGCTCACGTAGAGTACGAAACTGAAAATCGTCACTACGCCCACGTAGACTGTCCTGGTCACGCTGACTATGTGAAAAACATGATCACGGGTGCCGCTCAAATGGATGGTGCCATTCTGGTTGTGTCCGCAGCAGATGGCCCCATGCCCCAAACTCGTGAGCACATCCTGCTGGCTCGTCAGGTTGGGGTACCTCGTCTCGTTGTCTTTTTGAATAAAAAAGACATGGTGGATGACGATGAATTGCTGGAACTGGTTGAACTGGAAGTTCGAGAACTGTTGGATTCCTATGAGTTTCCGGGTGATGAAATTCCTATTACCGCTGGCTCTGCCCTGCAAGCTCTGGAAACCATGACCGCCAACCCCAAGACTCAACGGGGCGACAACGAGTGGGTCGATAAGATCTACGAACTGATGGATTCTGTGGATGACTACATCCCAACCCCTGAGCGGGAAGTAGATAAGCCTTTCTTGATGGCGGTTGAAGACGTGTTCTCCATCACAGGTCGGGGTACCGTTGCTACGGGTAGAATCGAGCGCGGGAAGGTTAAAGTCAGTGACGAAGTTGAGCTAGTTGGTATTAAGCCTAGCCGCAAACTGGTTGTGACTGGGATTGAAATGTTCAAGAAGAGCCTGGAAGAAGGATTGGCTGGTGACAACGCTGGTATCCTGTTGCGGGGGATTCAAAAAACTGAAATCGAGCGAGGCATGGTTCTTGCTAAGCCTGGTTCGATCAATCCTCACACGACATTTGAATCTGAGGTTTACATTCTGAAGAAGGAAGAGGGTGGTCGTCACACCCCATTCTTCCCTGGCTATAAGCCCCAGTTCTACGTTCGGACCACCGATGTGACTGGTACTATCAGCAACTTCACAAGTGACGAAGGTGGCGAGGCTGAAATGGTGATGCCGGGAGACCGCATCAAAATGACAGTAGATCTGATCTACCCTGTTGCCATTGAGCAAGGAATGCGCTTTGCAATCCGTGAAGGTGGTCGTACTGTGGGTGCAGGTGTCGTTTCTAAGATCCTGAAGTAGGTATCTGAATTCCTGTTTTCAAGCATGGGTGGCTATTTGTGATGGTCGCCCATGTGTTTGAACCAGGTTTAGATATGTGAGTATTTGGAGTTGTGGTTATTTTCCACAATTTTTTATCGTCCGAACCTTGACAATTTGATTGGTAACTTAAATGGCAACTATTCAGCAGCAAAAAATTCGTATCCGTCTCAAGGCTTTTGATCGTCGCCTTCTAGACACATCCTGTGAAAAAATTGTGGATACGGCCAATCGTACAAATGCGACCGCAATTGGCCCGATCCCACTGCCAACTCGTCGTCGGATTTATTGTGTGTTGCGATCGCCTCACGTTGATAAAGACTCTCGCGAACACTTTGAAACCCGAACTCATCACCGCATCATTGATATTTATCAGCCTTCCTCTAAAACAATTGACGCATTGATGAAGCTTGATCTGCCTGCCGGTGTTGATATTGAAGTCAAGCTTTAGATGTTGGCTGGAATTTGAGTTTTTCGTGCCCCTGGAGTTTTGCGATTCTGGGGGTTTATTGTCGGGCTGTGAGATATTCCCTACTGACCTTCAGGATTAGACGCAGACGGTAACCGTTTCATAACCCGATCCACTAATCCATAGGTTTTGGCTTCCTGAGCAGACATATAAAAATCTCGATCTGTATCTGTCTGAATTCGTTGCAGAGGTTGACCAGTCATGTCAGCTAAAAGCTGATTGAGTTGAGTTCTGAGGTATAAAATTTCTTTTGCTTCGATCGCGATGTCACTGGCCTGACCAGACACTCCACTAGAGGGTTGATGAATCATAATTCGGGTTGAGGCGAGAGAAGATCGTTTACCTTTTGTGCCTGCGGCCAATAAAAAACTGGCCATCGAACTAGCCTCCCCCATCGCGACTGTGACGACATTAGACCGCAGCGATCGCATCACATCATAAATCGCTAAACCAGCCGGGATGTAACCGCCAATAGAGTTGATATACAAATAAATATCTTTGCCTGGTGATTGAGCATCCAGATAAAGAAGTTGGGAAATGATCATTTCCGCGATCGTGGAATCAATTTCACCACTAATGAAAACAACTCGCTCCTGAAAAACCCACTCGCTGATGTCAACTTTGGAACATTGGTTCATTCCAGGAATAGTCCCTGGTTCGGCACTACGGGGTGACGGGCGAAGACGTCGGTTTAAACCTTGCCCAGACGCTTCCGCGGAGTTAAGCGCAACCAGCATAATTCCCAACCAGAAGGATGCGACGATGTTAGAAACGGCTTTGACATTCACTCGAATATTCCAGATGACGATGCAATTCTTTCTAAAATTTCTGGCTGCTCCTGTCAAGCATTGTTGTAAGAGTTGCTAAAACTAGAAATCAGTTAATACACAAGATACAGCATATTAAGCACTATCTTTCTGTAAAGCTACGCTACTCCTAGTGGAAATTTGGAATGCAACCCGCTAAGGTAGAACTCAGTGATTGAGGATCAGTCGGTGAATGGTGAACAAAAATCCTTGTTCTCAGTACGCGAGTTGCAAAGCGTGAAATACGGAGCGTTGGTCGAGCCAGCAGTCATGAGTGTGGAGACTTTGCAAACCTGGAAGCAGCGTGTTTTTCAGTTTCAACAACTCATTCAAGTTGGCGGCATCAATGAGCAAGGCAACTTATTTGAAGACCTGCCATCCGCCGCCGCGATCGCCGATACGATTGCCCCCTTCACTCTACCCCGACAAAACACCGACTTCTGGCGCTGGAAAGTGGAGGATGAGGGAACGGCAGCCTATTACTTTGTGATTGATTATGATCTACCCATTCTGCTCTATGTGGGCGAGACGGTGAAAGCCAATCAGCGCTGGAAAGGCGAACACGACTGCAAACGCTACATCGAAAATTACATCTCAACCCATCGTGAAGCCGGAGTCATTACCACAGTGGGGATTGCGTTCCTCAACTGGGCACCGATCGCCACTCGTGCGCGTCAGCAGCTAGAAACAGCATTAATTTACAAATGGCGATCGCCCTTCAACAAACAAAACTGGACCTTTTGGGGCACGCCGTTTGTGGGTGGGAAATAAGAATAGATGGGCAAGGATAGGGGGGATTGAGGCAACATGAATGTCAACTTTCGAGTGGTAACACAGACAGATTGGGACGCGATCGCCCCCATGATGTTAGGGCTGTATCAGGCCGACCCCAGTCCCAATCTAGTTACTCAAGACAATGTTGCGCGAACTTTGCAAGAAACCATTCAGCACCCGGAAAAACTGCAACTTATTGGCTTCAGCCTGGATCATGCCCTGATTGGCTACGCCCTCCTCGTGTTCTACTGGAGCAATGAGATGGGCGGTAACGTCATTTTTATCGACGAATTATTCATCCAGGCAGCTCATCGGGGTCAGGGGCTTGCCACTCAATTCTTCACCTGGCTGGAGCAACAATTTGAACAGCAGGCCCAAGCCTTTGTTCTGGAAACAACGCCCACCAATACTCGCGCCAGAGCCTTGTATCAAAAACTGGGGTTTCATCCCTATAAAAATCAACTCTTAATTAAGCGGCAGGTTCAAGTGATCGACAATTCAAGAGCGCCACAATGAAGGGGGAAGCGAGGAGTGAAGACCAGCCAAACCCTGATGATTCACCCCGTAGACTTGCCCCTTTTCACGCTTGGCCGCGATCGCGCTAAATCTCCGCAACGGCGCGTTCAACCAGGCGACGGGCAAGCGTTTGTAACCCCGTGTGGCGGTAATACTTCACATTCATGTCCAATAACGCACCGACATAATCGGCTTTATCATCGGTGAACTCAATGAAGCCTTTCAACCGACTCAGCAGACCTTCCCGTGTCACGTTCTTTTGAGACACGAAGCCCGTCATCCAGCTTTTGGTGGAGTCAAAGCTCTTGGCGATAAAGCCTTTTTTATCGTGAGAATTGCCACCCGGAATCAATTCCTGCACGCTCTTGTACGTCTGGTTGCCTTCCAACTCATGAGGGCTGGTGCTGTCAAAAAATGACAAGGCTTTTTCGGCAAATTCTGGCCCTAAGGGAATTACCCCATCAAACGAGACCAATGCCGCCATCCGCATCAAGGATTCGCCGCTGTAGTCTCCCAGCGCCGCCAGAAAATCACCAATGCTATCGCCAGGGATACCGTTGATCTGGCAAAAGGCCACCAGTTCCGTCACCAGTTTGACGCACAGGTCAATACTTTGAGCTTTTTCGGGTTTGGGGGTGATGTTTTTCAAGAAGCCTAAGAAGCTATCTTGACCGATGCGGTTCGCCAGAGCCGCAGCACCCAATAAACCCGAACCCGTTTCTACAGTGTCGTATAGCCACAGGGCGCGTTGATACCCTTGAGACTTATCGTTGTACAGCGTCACGGCCCGTTCGCCGATCTGTTGGATCAAACCTTCATCGGTTTCACCTGTAACCGCCCGAATCGTATTATCAAAGCCAGTAAGATTTTGCCATTGACCTGGAATGAGAAAATCAAGGGACTTGAGTGCCGCGACGGTCAAACCACCATTGGGCAGATCGTCCACCTCTTTAAAGATTGGTTTACTCACAAAAAACTCCTTATTTCAGGGTTGAAAGACCATTCAGGTCAAATTTTTGAATCCAGGCCACTCGATCTTGCCGCGTAAAGGACGGGTCGCGAGATTGGGCTTTCACCTGGAAGCGATCGCCCACTAACACACCTGTCCCCGTTTGCCCCTGTTCGACGGCGGGAAACCCACCAATCTTGGTGTTACTTTGCTGGTATTTGGCAGCAGCGGATGGATTGCTGATCGTGTCATTAATCGACAGCACCGCAACGTTTTTGCCACCTCTGTTCACCTTATGTTCCGCAAAGCCTTTTTTCTCCTGCGCGGGCACCACCGAGAAACCGCCCCCTGATTTGGGGAAATAGCGGTTCATTTTGCTGCCATTGACTGCTTCCTTAGAAACGGCAGTGCTACCTTTCTGACTGGTTTCCTGTTGTACCTGGTCATAACGGGAAGGGGCCGACGGAGCACAGGCTCCTGTCACTAAGGTCAAGCTCAGGAAGAGGGGAACCGTAATGTTGCCTGGACGTTTTGAAATCATGGGATATCTAAGCAATGGATCGAACAAGCGTCAGAATTTCCAACCTCTAGCCTGCGGGTTGGGGAGTCAGACTGGGAAGTCCTTGAGGTTGCGCCGGACGGTTATTGTAGTAGCCGCCGGGAGTGGCCGGTTGGGCACTGGGAAGCGTCGGTTGCTTTGCAGTCGTGGTGGGCGCGATCGCCGGTTTGAGTTGCGCCAGTTCCTTCAGGTCAAACTTTTGTAACCAGGCAACGCGATCGGCTTTAGTAAACGCAGCATCCCGCGAGAGCACCTTTACTTGATAGCCGTTGACCAGCAGTCCAGTGGTGGTCGTGCCTTGCTCAACCGTGGGATATCCGGCAATGGTCTCGGTGGCACTCTGATACTTGGCCGCGGCGGCGGGCACGCTGGTGGTATCGCTAATGGACAACATGGCCACGGTTTTGCCATCCTTGTCCTTCACTTTGTACTCCGCAAATCCTTTCTTCTCCTGAGTGGGAACGACTTCATAGCCCTTATAACCCTTGACAGATTTGGGAAAGACTTTGTTGAAAGTCGATCCTTGTTCGGCTTGTTTGGCAACAGCAGGAGATGCTCCCCGTTGCGTGGTTTCTCGTTGGACCTGGTCATAGCGGGACGTTTGCGGCGCACAGGCTGTTACAAACAGCACCAGGCAAAGCAATAAGGGAACCAAAATCTTACGCCAACGGTTCAAGTTCATCAGAATCCTCCTTGTGCGGGCAAACACTTATGCGGGTGAGCATTGATGGGAACAACAAAGGTAATTTTTTCGTAGAAACATTTCATCTGTAGCAAAATACTCAAAAATCTTAAGAAGCAATCATAAGAGCAAAATAAAAGCTCATTGTTTTTGGGTAACTTGCTGCGATCGCTTGATCTACCGCTTGATCCCCGAATACTCAACACTCTCGATTCTCGCACTGCCGGTCTGGCTTGTTCTCTGACCACAGAGGGATTTGATCGTCATCACGGTTTAAGGAATTATTGCTTCAGCGATCGCCCCCACAGCCATCCTGCCAAGCTTCCCACAAAGTAGGATGGAAAATCGGACCACACAAAGCTATTGCCCAACACCAATCGCCCTACAAAGGTTGCCCGCAACGCGAGATAGGTTGGATCTTGCCAGAGTTGCAAAAATTCAATCAAGCAGGTCACCAGAGCTACCGCGATCGCCACCTTTGCCACTGATAACCTGGGCCAGATCAACAACACCAGCAACACCCAAAAGATCTCATAGGCTACACTACCGAAGAAATCATTCCACCAGGCATTGCCCGCAAACCGAATCCGATACCCCAACGGCATGATGAGCACAATGCTGAAGAGTAAAGCCAGTCGGCAGTTCAGGATGGGAGACATCGGTCAACACTCTATTGAGGGTGGGAAGGTGGGGAAGGTGGGGCTGAGGTTCTCGCTCAAAAATACTTTTGTATAGATGTATAGAGGTTCTGACACTTGGCAACAGGCCCAACCCATCTTTTTCTAGTTCACAATGGGTGGCACTAGTTGCTCGACACTCCAGACTCTAATCGTTCCGTCCAAATTACCAGTAATCAGCTTTTTACCATCTGGGGTAAAAACAACAGACATGGCCTGTTTGGAAGACCCACTGAGGGAGCTGAGTAGTCGTTTAGATTGAGCAGTATAAATATCGACTGTCCCAACTGAATTTTGTGTACCAGCAGTCGCAATTAGGTTTCCATCCGGGCTAATGGCAATAGATTCTATTTCTGCCCCGTCTACGTATAAACTCGAAACGTATTTCGCCGCACCTGTTTGAAGCTGCCAAGTTTCAATCACTGAGCCTGTGCCTGACCAAAAGCCGTTAGCTAGGTAGCTACTCACCAGCATTTGATTCTTTTGACTGATCGCAAATCTTAGGTTCCCGCATCTCCCTGAACCATTGCATGGAGGTGTTCGAACTTGTAGTTGCTCAGTACGTTGGCTGAGGAGCCAATTCCACCGCTCTATTGGAGGCAAGGAACTGGTACGCATCATTGGAGCGATGAATAGCGTTGTGTTATCCAAGCCAAAGCGAACAGGACCAGTCATGCTCAAGCCGCTAGAGTCAGGGTTGGGTTGCAAAATTCCAACTTTGTTTCCAGTGGCAACATTCCAAATATCTGTTCGATCTGGTGCCGAACTCCCTGCCAGAAATTTTCCATCTGGACTAAAGGCGATCGATGAGTCTAGCCCTAAAGCATAGGTATTTTCAGCGAGTGTTTGCCGTAGCTTTCCAGTCTGAAGATTCCACAACTGCAACGTACCGCGAAGATGGTGATACCCATTGTCATCCAGTACAACTGTTTCTGGGGTTACTGGGTATGTCGCGATATTAACGCTCTGACTGGCAAGAGTTTGATTATCTGGGCTAATCGCCACTGACCGCACGGGATAGCGACTCGTCATCGTATGAAGAACCTTACCGGTTGTCAAATCCCATACTTGCAAATTGCTATCGTGATAGCCTGTGGCAGTTCCAGAAGCATCAGATACTCGACTGTCATTATTGCCACTGACCAGCAGTTTGCTATCCGGGCTGATTGCTAACGAAAAGACTTGACCAGCAGCAGTCAGGGTTTGAATCGGTTGAACTGGATTTGTGAGCACTGTGCGTGGTGTGAACGCTGGGCTACTAGGTTGATCAACGGTTGGGGCGGAAAAGGGAGGAGTTGGAGGAAAATACCGAGGCGATCTCATCATAATCATGACCAGATGAAGCATTATGAATCCGAAGGTCAGCAATCCGAGGGTCATCAGCCCTACCACCATAGCTACAAAGATGCGAGCCCCCTGCTCTATCAATTCTGGTGAAGCTTCCGTCAACGCTGGTTCCTGTAATTCTCCGCCCTGTTCTGCGGCGGCGAGGTTTCCTCCGGCCTCAAGGCTAACGTTTGCCAATGCGGGGCGATCTTCAAATTCCAAGGCTTCCAAGGCATAATCTGCGCAATTCAATTGTTGTAAAGAGTCATAGGAATTGTCACGGGTAGAAGCGTTTGAAGCAGATTCTTGATCCAACGGGCTGAAATTCAAATCGATCAGTATTTCGTTCACCAATTGATAGCGCCGATTGGTCGGACCTTCCAACATCTTGTCCAAAATCCGACTGAGCGATTCAGAAATTAGGCTGGGTACATAGTCTCGCCACACCCATCGCCCCTCGCTGCTGTCGTATAAGTCAAAGGGAGACAGGCCAGTCAGTAAGTGAACACAAGTAGCCCCCAAGCTATAGAGATCGCTGGCAAATATGGCTTTCCCTCTCGACTGTTCAGGAGCAGTATACTCGGCACTGCCAATTACGGTTCCGGTGATCGCCAGCGCTGTTCCCGTCGCATACTTGGCTGCGCCTAAATCAACTAGAAAGAGTTTTTTGTCTGTGGCGCGACGGATGATGTTGGTAGGTTTGATGTCTCGATGGATGACTTGATGCCAATGGATATACTGCAACATAGGGAGCAGATCATTCAACAATTGGCGAATTTTAGCTTCATTAAAAATACCGTCTGCTTCCAGTTCCTGCGCCAAATTCTGACCATCGATAAACTCCTGGACTAAGTACTGACGGCCATTCTGCTCCAAATAAGCCAGCAGTGTGGGAATTTGGGGATGTTCTCCCAACTCTTCCAATCGCTGGGCTTCTTGCTGAAACAGTTCGGCTGCTTTTTCCAGACTGTTGGGATCCTGTTGTTGAGGCAAGAATTGCTTGATCACACAGCGAGGTTTTAATGGTCGCGACGTGTCGATCGCCAGAAACGTTCTGCCAAACCCCCCCTGCCCGATTGGTTTAAGGGCTAAGTAGCGGTTTTGCAATTGCAGAACTTCACTACACTGCTGACAGCGTTCTGCATGGTTTGGATTTGTTGGATGGGGGCAATCTGGATTCAGACAATAACTCATTATTTAGAGGCACCTTATAGAGATGTAATGCGCCACTGATGCAAGCAAATTCAAGCAAGTCAATTGATTCACAGACTTACTTAACGCTTTCTGATTCCATCTTCAAGCTCGCCACCCCAAATTTCGACCTTAGCGCATTAATTTTTGGTTCTTAGACGGAGTTAGAAAATTTAGCCTTGCCACAGCCGGATATCCGTCATTGAATATCGTAAAAATAGCGCTATGGTAGAGGCAGATCCTTGATTCACGCAGTTTAGAAAGGAACGACAGTCATGGGATTGTTTGACCGTGTCAGCCGGGTAGTCCGCGCCAATTTGAACGATCTGGTCAGCAAGGCGGAGGATCCAGAAAAGATCCTTGAGCAGACCATCATGGATATGCAGGAAGACCTGGTGCAAATGCGTCAGGCAGTCGCCAGTGCGATCGCGAGTCAAAAGCGCACTCAGCAGCAACACAATCAGGCGCAGACTGAAGCCAACAACTGGCAACAACGGGCCCAACTCGCCCTGCAAAAAGGGGATGAAACCCTGGCGCGGGAAGCCCTACTGCGGAAAAAGACCAATAGCGAGACGGCAACATCCCTCAAAACTCAACTCGACCAGCAAACCACAATGGTCGATACGCTCAAGCGAAATTTGATTGCGTTAGAAGGCAAAATTTCCGAAGCTAAGACCAAGAAAGATATGCTCAAGGCCCGTGCCGGAGCTGCCAAAGCCAACGAGCAACTGCAAAAAGTGGTTGGCAATATGAGCACGGGTAGTGCGATGGCCGCCTTTGATCGCATGGAAGAAAAAGTGCTGCAAATGGAGGCTCGTTCTCAAGCTGCCGCAGAACTGGCTGGGGCCGATCTGGAAAGCCAATTCGCGATGCTGGAATCGGGCAGTGATGTAGACGATGAGCTGGCAGCGATGAAAGCCCAACTGCTGGGTGGTTCAACCGAGCAAGCTCAACTGCCAGGAACCGCCGAAGCCCATCCCGCAGACAAGCCCAAAGATGAAGTAGATGCCGAGTTGGAAGCTTTAAAAACCAAGCTCGACCAACTGTAGGACTTCAACACACCACAAACAGTGAGTTCCCGAATTTGGTCAGGTATTGATCTGATTCGATGCCTCAGCTAAAGATGACGTTTGCGTTTGCGTCGCAAAACACGTCACAATGGCTGAGGCTTTGGTTTTTAAGAGACAGGGTTAGGAAAGAACTATGAGCAGCGTCAAGATCATCACGGATGCTGAGTTTGAAACAGAAGTATTGCAGTCAACTCAGCCTGTACTGGTGTATTTCTGGGCACCCTGGTGTGGTCCCTGCCGCTTGATGGCTCCGATTATGGATACCGTTGCAGCGGCCTATGGCGATCGCTTGAAGGTGATCAAAATGGAAATAGACCCCAATCCCGAAGCAGTAAAAGCTTACAAGGTTGACGGGGTGCCTGCGTTCCGCTTATTTCAGGCGGGTGAAGTGCTGGAAGTGCTGGAAGGTGCGGTGCCCAAGCAGAAAATTGATGAGCTATTAAGCCCCCATCTGGCTGCTGTTTAGGCCGCTACGCTGCAACATCCTTTGACGCGATACACTAAACATCTCGGAATTCAGTATCTCGGAATTCAATATCTCGGAATTCAGTATCTCGGAACTGGGTTGTGTCACCCGCGTTAGAGGATGTCGCTATGGAATTTGCCAAACGATTAGAGCCGCTCCGCTCCAACGTGTTTGCAGATATGGATCAGGCAAAAGCCAGAGCGCGACAGGCCGGACGAGCAATCATTGATCTGTCGCTAGGCTCTTCGGATTTGCCTGCACAACCCCATGTGATTGCGGCGATCGCCCAATCCCTGCCGGACCCCACCACTCACGGCTATCTACTATTTCACGCAACTCAACCGTTTCGGCAGGCTGCCGCCGTCTGGTACACCCAAAAGTTTGGCATCTCCGTCGATCCAGACACCGAGGTGTTGCCCCTGATTGGCTCCCAGGAAGGGACAGCCCATCTTCCTCTGGCAATGCTGAATCCCGGCGATTTTGCCCTGTTACAAGATCCAGGCTATCCTTCCCATGCGGGCGGGGTTTACCTGGCCAGCGGGCAAATCTACCCCATGCCCCTGCTGGCAGAAAACAACTTTTTACCCGTCTTGGCAGATATTCCCGCTCCGGTGTTAGCGCAAGCCAAGTTGATGGTGCTCAGCTATCCCCACAATCCCACCACCGCCACCGCGCCCCTCTCCTTCTTTCAGTCAGCCGTCGCCTTCTGTCAGCAGCATAACCTCGTCCTTGTTCATGACTTCCCCTACTGCGACCTGATCTTTCCTGAAGGTGCTGCGGCTCACCCCCTGCCCCCTTCATCCACTCACACTCTTGCCCCCTCCATCCTCCAAGCTGACCCCGACAAAACGGTTTCTGTCGAATTCTTCACCATGTCCAAGTCCTATAACATGGGCGGCTTTCGAGTCGGTTATGCGATCGGCAATGCGGAGTTAATTCGCGCCCTGCGGCAGGTAAAAGCCGCGATCGACTTTAATCAGTACCGGGGCATTTTGAATGGGGCGATCGCGGCTCTCACCGGACCTCAAGCGGGTGTCATGCAATCAGTAAATGTGTTTCGTGAGCGCCGCGATACCTTCGTGAATGCGCTCCACAAAATTGGTTGGTCAGTTCCCGTTCCCCAGGCCACAATGTACATCTGGGCCAAGTTACCGGAACGTTGGGCCACTGATTCCGTTGGATTTTGTACCCAATTGGTAGAAGCAACTGGCGTTGCCGTTTCCCCCGGTGCAGGGTTCGGCAAAGCGGGCGAAGGCTATGTGCGGTTTGCCCTGGTTCATGCTCCAGATATTCTCGAAACGGCGGTCGATCGCATCCAGCCGTTTTTAACGCTTTGAATTCAGACCCGGTACCTGTTTCAAGCGGTCCTTGTTCCAACCTGCAAGGAATCTACCTTGAGAGAAATGCCAATGCACAGGTTAGCATCGACAATTAAGGCAACGATAGGTTGCAGGGGTTTTTATGGCATTAAAACTGAACGTTCCAACGCTGGATAGTGCAGAAAAAGCACAAACTTTGAAGGAAACCATCTTAACGACGGAACCGGATGCCAGAGTGGATGTAGATATCAATGCGAGAACCGTCACCATTGAGGCGAAAGCATCCGAGGAAACGTTCAAACAACTGATTGAAGCTTCTGGCCATGAGATTGCGGCTTAAGGTTAAAAACGGCACTGCTTAGACTTTTGCTTTAGCCAGTTGCCCTGCCATCGCAGTTTTGCGACTCTCAAATACCTGAAGCACAGCACGAACAATAGTTTCCACGACCGCGCGATCGCACAATGCCAAAAACTCTTCTGCCGTCAGGTTGCGCTTAAAGAATTCTTTGGCTTGTAGTAAAAGGCGGCGGGCTTCAGGAAACCCAGTGGATTTGATAATGTAGGTCGCAACGGGAGAGTTCTTCACGTCGTAAGTGGAGGATTTTGAACGCCCCTTTTCTAACAATTCCAGCACCTCCTGCTCTAAAGGATTGGCCGGGGGAATCGCGATCGGAACATTAGGGAGAAAATTCTCAAGTTGAGCGATCGCGAGACCGCGTCCAGGCAGTTCTCCCATCATGGTTGCCAGGGGAATATCCTGACCAATCCGTTGGGAAAGGGCTTCGATCACGGCGATGGAGAGTAGCTTACTCCCTAGATATAAGCGGGCCACTTCCAGATTTTTTTGAGTGCGGCAAATTAGTTGCTCGTAAAGCTCAGGTTGGGGTTCATCCAGGTATTGCTGAAACACGAGTTCTGGCTTCAGAAAGTTCATAAACCCTTCCATCTTTTGCAGCGACATACGGAAGCCGGAGACAGTGTAGGCATTGGCACTGGTTAGATCATGATTCGTCTCCGGCATCAGATTCCAGGTGTTATCTAAAAACTCCGCCGAGGATTCGTAGGCAAAGTTTTCAATGTCTCGATTGGCCAAACGAATGGCTCGCTTCACTACGAAGCGCACATCCTCCTCACTCCACCCCAACTGAAAATTTTGATTTACCTGAGTCAAACGGCTATACAAGCGATCGCCCGCCGATTGCCCCCCTTCAGTCTTAGGCCGAAAGGGAATCGTGGCTTCAATGCAGGCGGCGATGCGGGCGATCGTGGCGAGGGGGAGAGCATGTTCCAGACACTTCCCGGCAATGACGGCACTCAAATATTCGTTCTGTCCGGCAATGGGAAGCAGCGTTTGCCCGGGACCAAACCCAAACACCTGGGTAATCATTTCAAATATGGGGTCATTGGGTAACTGCCAACGTTCCAAAATCACTAGCTGCCCACTGATTTCTTTAACAAAAGGGGCAATATAACGGCTGATATTCACGCTCACGCCCTGATCCACCTGGACATAGACCAGATCGTGAAAGAGGGCAGATAATACCTCAATTGCATCACCCAGTTCGCCCACTTCAAAGATGTGTTCCGGCGTATGAAAATATCGCCAGGGACCCGACATGGTTTGAATAATGAGTTCGGCGGTGGTAGAAAGCTGGGCTGGATCGGCAATACCACCCAATTGAGCGATCGCCCGATTCAGCTCATCAAAACAGCGTTCATAATCCTGTCCAAATCCGTGTTCCTGTCCTAACCGCATGGCGGATTCTCCACTCTGATTGAGCGCGATGCACTGAGTTTTTTGAATGGTATCAGGAATAGTCGAGAGTTGTGACGTAGGTTGATACCATTGATGACAATCCTTCAGGTTGACTGCACCTCATCGTGGCATAGGAAAGAATTCTTTACCCACACAGAGGTTTTATCTCTCGCACCCTGGTAATCACACTCAGGAGCAAATTGTCTTACTTGCTAGATTGCCCAAAGAGTGTCGCTCTGTCACAGATGAGGCGGAATTGATCCCCCTAACTGGCTAGGTGAGTTTGGACGGTGGCAACCAGGGATTCAGTCCAGTGCGTGACCAGGTCATCGGTCATTGCTTCCACCATAACTCGAATCACAGGTTCGGTGCCGGATGCCCGCACCAGGACACGGCCCTGAGTTCCCATTGCGGCTTCTGCTTGCGCGATCGCGGCTTGGAGTGGCTCACAATCCTGCCAGTTCAACCGTCGGGTCCGGTCTTCAACCCGCACATTCTTCAAAATTTGAGGATAGGTCTGGAAGCTTTGATCGACCAGTTCTGCCAGGGAAATAGTAGACTCTTTGACCAGGGCCGCCAGATGCAACGCCGTCAGTAGACCATCCCCACTGACCCCATAATGACGACAAAGCACATGCCCCGACTGTTCACCGCCCAGCATCGCCCCATGACGTAACATTTCGGCATGGACGTATTGATCCCCCACTGCCGCTCGAATCAGAGTCCCGCCCTGCTGCTCCCAGGCTCGCTCAAATCCCAGATTCGACATCACTGTCGCCACGATCGCATTTCCGGGCAAACTATTTTGCCGCTGAAGCGCCGTTCCCCATAAATACAGAATGTAGTCGCCATCTACCGAGCGACCTTGAGAATCGACCGCTAAAACTCGATCCGCATCTCCATCGAAGGCTAATCCTAAATCAGCCTGATGGGCTGCCACTGCCGCCTTCAGTTGGCCCAAATGGGTCGAACCGCAATTCACATTGATGCGATCGCCATCCGGTAGCGCATGCAAACAAATGACTTCAGCCCCCAAGGCTTTGAAAGCGAGCGGCGCTAGTTCCACCGCAGCCCCCCAGGCCAAGTCTAATACGACTCGCAATCCTTGCAATGGTTGAGATGTAGTATGGTCTTGCAATAAAGAAGCTTGTAGAGCGGCCTGGTAATCCTGTAAGAGTTCAGGCCGGTGGTAATGTTGGCCCCATTGATGGGCAAACAGATCGGGCGATCGCCAATTGCCTCGCAAAGCAGCCTCAATCTGATCCTGTAATGTCAGAGATAGTTTGCTGCCCTGCGACCCAAAAAACTTGATGCCATTGTCTTCAGGCGGGTTATGGCTGGCGGAAATCATCACGCCGCCGATCGCTTCTGTTAGATGCGTCAGGTGCGCCACACAAGGAGTAGGGCAAAGTCCCAAATCCCACACTTCCAGGCCAGCAGCCGTCAGTCCGGCTGAAAGCGCCATTGCCAGCATACTGCTAGAGTTGCGCGAGTCTTGACCAATGACCACCGGACCCAGTTGGGTCGCCTCGGCCTGGAGCACCTTACCAGCCCAAAAACCGACCTGCATGGCCAGAGGCGCAGTCAACCACTCGCCTGCCCGGCCTCGAATGCCATCAGTGCCAAACAGACGAGTTTCCGGCAATATCAGGGAGGCCCAGGTGGAAGAGACGGTTGGAATGCACGAACGCTTGGCGATCGCTCGCTGTTCGTGCTGAAGCAAACTTTCTGTAGCCTCGGCTCGATTGGCTTCGAGCAAACTTTCCGCCTCCAGGCTATTGAACTCCTGGGTTCTCATGGGTGATGAAACCATATACCACTCCGCACACTACACACACTGGAAGATACCACTTTCTTAAGAAAAATATATGAATTCACTCAAGAATCCTGATCAATGCAGACTCGCATTCTCGTTGAACCAGCACTTTACATACACCGTAGAATTACCCGCAGCACGAAAGTCAAGTCAACCCTAAACCTTTGCATCCCCTCACAGAAATAGTAAGCGGGTGCCGATCAGCGATCAGCCTTCCTGAGAAGGAGATAATCCATCTGAAGGTAGGGATGCGCTATTAAACACCCACTTCTTCCAAATGCGATCGCATCTGGTCCCAGGACAATGCCTGTTGAATATAACGGGGGGTCTCCGGTCGATAGGGACTTTGCAATCGATCAATGCTAACAATCACTGCATTCGCCGGTAACACGGGAATATCCGGGTCAAAGGCAGTGGGTTTCATCAAGGAGCTTGAAAATCCCTTAAACACCATGATCTGGTCAAGTTCCTCGTCAACCTGTGCCGTCACCAACAACACCTCTCCAGGTCGTTTCAGGGTGTATTGTTCCAGTCGCAAAAGTTGCTTCACTGTTTAACGCGGCTCCCATCGCATCGGGTCTATTGTTGTCCGGTGGCTGAACGTCCTTGCTTGCCCAGACGAATGAACACAAAATAGCCAAAACAGAGGACGTAGAGACCCAGCGCGATCGCTGCCAGCAGACCCAACGTGTAAGGTTTTGATCCGGGGCTGAAGAGTTCACGAAACATCCACGGTGGGTCTAACCAGAGGCGGCAAAAGGGATCAGCCACCATTGCCTGCGACGGCAAAAAGGCACAGCGCAGCGTTGGCAGTTGGGCGATCGCACCCATCACACAGTACACACTCACGGCCCAGCGCCAAGCGGTAAATACCATCTTCAAAGCAGTTTTGGGAAGTTCAGCAATTTCTTCGTTTAAATCAATCCAAAACCACAATGACAGTGGAATCAGGATGCGAGCCAACCAACCTGAGATAAACCCAATTGGATATGCCCCAATAAACAAATAAACCGTAATTGCCAGCAAACTGGCAACACGCCAGTAGATCATCAGTAAATGCTGAATCGGTTGAACTTTATGGACGAATGCCCAAATCAGTAGCACCAGTGGTAGAAGCACCGTGAGCAATACGGCCAACCGATAATCAGTCCAAACGAGATTTGTTAACCAGGGCGGGTTTTGCATAGCCTCAAGTCCGGCGACAGCGATTCATTATCGCAAAAAATACCTCAAAAAAATTAAGTAGCTGAATGCCAGTTAGCGTTCAAGCTACTTAGAAGGGTTGACTCTGAAGCAGCCAACCTAAAAATTAGGCCAAGAAAATTAGGTCTAGAAAGTTAGGCCAACCAGCATCAGCAATCATAATTGCCGATCGCTGGGTTGAATCAGTCGTCGTAAATACGGCACTCAGCCGCTTCTGGATTATCGTCGCAATATTGTTCTAAAGAATTCTTAGTCTTCACCTGGCGTTGATGAGATGCTTCGGCTTGCAGTTCCTCAACAGCATCCCAGGCTGCTGCACACTCAGGAGAGGTGCCACCTTTCACATCGCAAACGGCCCGAGCCTCTTGCAATTCTTCTTCAATTTTCTGCTGGATGTCACTCATGAATTTATCGTCCGGGTCAATGTGTTCTTGAACGTTGGAGAGTTGGGGGATTGTCTCACCGTCTAACATCCTAACTGCCGTCATGACGCCAAGACGACAAATAGAATACTTAGGTGTATCAACTTAGTGATACCGGAGGTCAGCACCTGATCAGTTGCTCCAGCCGAATCATTTAAGATTATTGCCAGCAACCTGGCATCCTCACGACTGGCATTCCACGTTACATATGTTAATACCAGTTTATCGTGAAGTCACGCGACCGGGGGCACGACAAGAGCGATAAACGACGATTTCGCCTGTTTTTGTAAGTAAGAAAAAGTACCCCTAAGGACTTCTAATAGGCTTAAATACTTAGTTGCAGCCATCAGATAAAAATGCAGTGTTAAATTTCGTGAATTTTTAATTGATGAGCGCTCGCGTTTGGCACTGAAGCACCAGATCATGCCACGAGCTTGTCACAGGGGTCTATTCTATGCCGTACACTCATCCTTAATGGACTACTTGGTTGAAGCAACCACTGGTTCATCTGGTCGCGCACTGCAATTTGTCTAAGCCGCCTCACAGATTCTGTGATTGACCGTTCTGATCGCTAAATTGGGAGAGATACCGATGGCAACACCAGCAGCCAGCACGATGAAGTGGGTGAGTGTTTTGTCTACTCGACCCTCGTTAGAATCGGCGATCGCAGAGGTGGTGCAACGGGGGCAAGCCACGCTTCAGGTTCCGGCCCATCTGGGTTTCTTGTTCATCTCTTCTGCGTTTACGAGCGAGTATTCCCGGGTGATGCCACTGCTGCAAGACCAGCTTCCTGGAGTGCCAATTATTGGCTGTGGCGGTGCTGGAGTGGTGGGAATGGGACCCTACGATCGCGCCCGTGAAATTGAAGGGGAACCCGCTTTATCCCTGACTCTGGCTCACTTGCCAGGGGTTGAGATCAATACGTTTCACCTATCTCCCGAAACCCTTCCCGACTTAGACAGTTCGCCCACGGCCTGGGTGGATCTGATTGGGGTTTCTCCCGGTGAGCATCCTCAGTTTGTGATCCTGGCAGACTCTGCCTTTAATCGCATTAACGATCTGCTCCAGGGGTTAGATTTTGCCTATGCTGGCTCGACCAAGGTGGGCGGTCTGGCGAGTGGCGGATTTGGGAGCAACGGGGGAGGCTTGTTTTGTAACTACGAGTTACACCGGGAGGGAATGGTGGGTGTGGCCCTGAGCGGCAATATCGCTTTAGATGCGATCGTGGCGCAGGGCTGCCGTCCGATTGGGCAGCCGTTTCTGGTGTCAGAAGGGGAACGCAATATTATGCTGGCGCTGGAAACTCAAGCCGGGTCCACGGCTGAAATGACCACAGGAGGAGCCGTCGTCTCTCAAAAGGGCACGCCCCTGGAGATGTTGCAGGATTTGATCCAAAGCTTGAGTGAAGAAGACCGATTGCTGGCCCAACATTCGCTGTTTGTGGGGGTGGCGCAAAGTGAGTTTAAGCAAACGCTGGAACAAGGGGATTTCTTAATTCGGCAATTGATTGGGGTCGATCCTCGTGTGGGAGCGATCGCGATTGGCGATCGCATTCGCCCCGGACAGCGCATTCAATTTCATCTGCGAGATGCCAAAGCCGCTGCCGAAGATTTGGAAATGTTACTCAGCCGCTACCGTTTGAACCATCTGGAAAGTACCAGCCAGTCCTTGGGAGCGCTAATGTTTGTCTGTACTGGGCGGGGCGAGGGGTTGTATGGGCAGGCGGACTTTGACTCGGAATTGTTTTCCCAATATCTGCCGGGCCTCCCAGTGAGTGGGTTTTTCTGTAACGGGGAGGTTGGTCCTGTGGGTGGCAGTACCTTTCTCCACGGATTCACCTCTGTATTTGGTATTTTTCGTCAGCCCTAGTGGTCTGTCAAGACTGTTTTGCTGGGTTGAAAACCCTCAAAATACTTAATAATTGGGTTTTGTAGATTTGAGGTACCCCTCAAATCTATCCTGACGGACTACTAGTCGTTGGGCTGTACTGTAGAAATGGTCAGGCTTATGGTGCATCCTCAGCACATCACAGATTCAGAAAATCCGGGCTATGAACCTGGCGGACTGTAGATCCTGTTAACAGATGCGTCAGCACTCGCTATGCAAATTTATTATCTCCCCGATCGCCGCTTAGTCGAGACGGAAGGCGTTTCTACGGTTCTCAATGCGTCTTTGGAGGCGGGCATTCCCCATACTCATGTATGCGGCGGCAATGCTCGTTGTTCCACCTGTCGCATCATCATTTTGGAGGGGCAGGAGTACTGTGCCCCACGAACCCAGGCCGAGCAGGAATTGGCTATGCAGTTGGGCTTTGATCCAGCCGTGCGGTTGGCTTGCCAGACTGCGATCGCCAAAACGGGACGCATCACCCTGCGGCGACTTTCCCTCGATGCTGAAGATGCTGCCGTGTTTGTTGACCAAATCAACGGCCATAGGATGCTCCAGATGATGGGGCAGGAAAAGGAGCTAGCAATTTTGTTTGCTGACATTCGAGGCTTTACGACTTTTTCCGAAAATTTGCCCCCCTACGATGTGATTTATGTGTTGAATCGGTACTTTCAACGCATGGCACGAGTCATTAATCATTACGGTGGCACCATCAACGCCTATATGGGAGATGGGCTAATGGCGCTATTTGGCGTTGAACATTCAGAACGGGTGGCCGAGCGGGCTGTCCGGGCGGGGGTTGAAATGCTGGCCGCCGTGAACGACATGAATCCCTCGCTGGAGATGCTGTATCAACGACAGTTGCGAATTGGCATCGGCATTCACTGTGGCAATACGGTGGTGGGGTCCATTGGTGATCCAGCTAATCCAAAGGTAACGGCGATCGGCGATGCGGTGAACCTGGCTAGCCGGATTGAGTCGGCCAATAAGTCACTGGGCACCACGTTTCTTATCTCCGAGGCGGTTTATCAAGAAGTCAAGAATCAGGTCATTGTGGGAGATCATTTCAGCTTGCCATTGCCGGGAAAGAGTGGTGAGTATTGCCTGTATGAAGTGGAAAACGTCCTTCCCCCAACGCATCCAGAGCATTTTCAGGCGATCAATTTTGCCCCTGGTGGACGGTCAGCGCCGGGGAGGGGTTGGTGGGGCAACCTGTGGCGCTGGTTGCGAGGAATTTTTTCAGCGGTGTAAGCGGTTTGCCTGAAATTGGTATGCTGAACAATGGAATTGAACACCTTTAGGCGGTCGTCGATTTCACAGTCGCCTCAGTTTGAAACACGTTTAAAAGCAAATGGCAAACATATACACGGTAGAGATTCGCCATCAGGGCAGCGTTCACACGATTCAGGTGCCGGAGGATAAAACCGTCCTCGAAGTGGCGGATGCTGCCGGCCTCGAATTACCCAGTTCCTGTCATGCAGGGGTTTGTACCACCTGTGCCGCTCAACTGTTAGAAGGCAGCGTTGATCAAACAGATGGCATGGGGATCAGCCCAGAATTGCAGGCTCAGGGGTATGCCCTCCTCTGTGTGTCCTATCCTCGTTCGGATTTGAAGGTAGAAACGGAGAAGGAAGACACAGTATATAACCTTCAGTTTGGGCAGTCTCAGAAGTAAGCCCAGGTATGGGGTTGGACAGTCGCTATTCGCTTAAACACAGTAAGGAGCTTTGATGACCACTCACTTTATTACAGCGGAAATTGACCTACAAGCATCTCCAACAGAAATGCAACAGGCGATCGCGGCGGAATTGCAGAAACACGGTGAACCCCTGCGCTGGGCGGTGACTGATGTGGATGTTGAACGTCAGGTGGCGGTTGTGGAAGCTATCGTCACCACACCTGCGGGCCTTCAGGCAGAGGCGTGAATCGTCCCGGCAAGCGCCCTTACACGGCTGTTTTGATTGTCCCAACAGGCATTGGTGCGGCCATTGGTGGTTATGCTGGCGATGCCCTTCCGGTAGCACGGGCGATCGCGCAAGTTGTAGATCATTTAATTACCCATCCGAATGTCTTGAATGGTGCCCAGCTTTTTTGGCCCCTGCCCAATGCGTTCTATGTTGAGGGGTACGGGTTAGATCAATTCGCTGCGGGTGCCTGGGGTTTGCGTCCGGTGCATCAAAACCGGGTGGGGTTGATTTTGGATCGGGCGATCGAGCCAGAGTTACGGTTGCGCCACTTACAAGCCGCTGATGCGACCCGGGCCACTCTGGGTCTGGATTTAACCGATTATGTGGTGACAGATGCGCCTTTAGGGGTGCAACTGCAAACAGCCCCTTCCGGGGCGACCTGGGGCACGATCGCGAATCCAGATAGCCTGCTCAGAGCCGCCGAAATCGCTATTCAACGAGCCGGAGCCGAGGCGATCGCGATCGTCGCGCGATTTCCAGATGATTTGGGCAGTGAGGCATTGCAACACTATCGCCAGGGGCAGGGCGTTGATCCGCTGGCGGGGGCTGAAGCGGTGATTAGCCATTTGGTCGTGCGGGAATTGCGAGTGCCCTGTGCCCACGCGCCCGCCCTCCTGCCGCTACCGCTGGATGCGACTCTTTCCCCTCGTGCCGCTGCTGAGGAGTTGGGTTATACCTTTCTGCCCTGTGTGCTGGCTGGCCTCAGTCGTGCGCCCCAGTTTGAGGTTGCCCGACGCACTCCCGCCTTGATGGAGGTGATTTGGCGCGATCGCGTTGATGCGGTGATCGTACCGGCACGAGCGTTTGGGGGCAGCGCGGTGTTGAGTCTGGGCCAGCGATCGCCGTCCTCTCATCACTCACCGTTTCACTCACCGTTGATGCTGGCGGTGGGCGAAAATCAGACTCGAATGCAGGTGCCTCCTGAGTGGGTGGGCATTTCAGCGATGCGGGTCCATTCCTATCTGGAAGCGATTGGGATACTGGCAGCCCATCGCGCCGGAATTGCCCCTGCATCTCTCCGAGCCGCGATCGCCCCACTGCGCCAATGGGATGCGGCGGCAGATGAGAGTTGATTTCCAGGTGTTTTCCAGGTGGCAATCCGAAAAGCAGCGATCGCGGCGTTGGAAAAGCCTGTTATTGTTAGGATTTAGCCGTGAGTTCTGCGTTCGCCTGTGCCCGACCTACCTTCTAACGACCCTGAACTAACTCCCTTGACCCGCACTCAGGTTTTGATTGCGATGGGCATCACGGCAGTGGTCCTCATGCTGATCAGCAAATTATGGTTGCAATTTGGGTCAACGCTACTGCTGCCCCTGCGATGGCAAGCAAGCGACCTGATGATTGGGGTTGGCCTGGGGATCGGCATTACCCTGGCCAGTACAGGCGTGTATGCCATTTGGGCGGCATATCGGGACAGTGCCGACTATTATCTGGCAATGGTGCTAAAGCCGCTGGTTCTACCTGACCTAATCTGGTTGGGGCTATTGCCGGGGTTAAGCGAAGAACTTTTATTCCGGGGTGTAATGCTACCGGCTTTTGGCGCTGACGGGATTGCCATCATCCTTTCGAGTCTCTGTTTTGGTGTGTTGCATCTAAGTAGTTGGCGGCAGTGGCCTTATGTGGTGTGGGCCACGATCGTGGGAGGTGCCTTAGGCACCAGTGCAGTCCTGACACAAAATTTATTAGTGCCCATGACGGCCCATGTCATCACGAATTTTGTGTCTGGCTGCGTCTGGAAGTGGGAGGAACGTAAAAAGATGGGATTAAAGCCTTGATCTGCCCACCTGGTCTTACCGTCGCATCAAGTTCTGGCGCTGGTTGGCATACTCTGTGGCTTTCAGGTAGTCTCCCAGCGCATAGTAAGCCACTTTCAAGCTACCCAAAACTTGCTCCTCGATGCGCCAATCTTGCAGATGCCGCGCGATCGCCAATCGTTGCTGATAGTAGTCGATCGCTTTGGCATAGTTGCCTAAAGAATCATAGGCAATGGCCATGCTACCCAACGCCTGCTCCTCAGCACGTAAATCGTGCAGCAGTTGCGAGACCTTTAAGCGTTGCTCGGCGGCTTGAATCGAACGACCATAATCACCCAGGGCGTAATACGCATTACTGAGGTGCCGCAAAATTTGGGCTTCCAGGCGCAAGTCCTCCAGGTCCACGGCTAACTTAAGGCGGCGCTCATAATAAGCGATCGCTTTGCCATAGTTCCCCAGAGCATAACAGGCATTCCCCAAATTTTTGAGAATCTGTTCTTCAATCTGGCGGTCCTGGAGTTGGCAGGCTATTTCTAAACTTTGCTCCTCATACACGATGGCCTGTTCGCATTGACCAACTGCCTTATAAGCTAAGCCCAGGTTGTTGAGGGCAGCCATTTCACCGGAGCGATCGCCCACTTCTCTAGCCAGAGTCAGGCTCTGTAACTGACATTCAATCGCGCGATTCGCATCCTTCAAATGTCGGTAAGCATTGCCCAGTGTACTCAAAATTTTCACCGCACTCCAGCGATCTCCCGCCTGATCAGCAAACACCAGGGCGGCTTGAGCATACTCAATGGCTTTGCTGTAATGCTTGAGGCTGTATACCGTTAGCCCCATATAGCTTAAGACTTTACCCTGCCCCTCAGCATCCTCAAGCTGGAGGTAAATGGCGTAGCTTTGCTTTAAGACCTCTAATGCCGCTTCATATTGGCCGACTTGATAATGTTCATAGCCCTGGTTAAGCCACTGGACCGCCTGCTGCTGAGAAGCGGCAAGTTGATTGACAGCATTGGCGACCTGGGATGATTGGCTACGGGCAATGGGCACAAGCGTTTCACGGGAACCAATGGCCGCATCTGGATTGAGATCGGGAACGCCCTGGTTGTAGCTTTGTTCCGTTTGGAGATTGCTAAATGGCATATCGGTGCCTCCCACTCTACTGCGGTTCAGGTTGTCTTACTGGAGACTCTCACTCATCAACAGTAGCTTTTGTAAGTATCAAAAGTACTCAGTATTCACCCTGGGATTGCGAAGCTGTGGTTCACACTGAACGCCAGTATATTCAATGGGATGATTAAATTCTCAGGAAGGGTTGGCCAGTTCCTCAACTGCACTAGCAGGACCCACTAGAGAAACATACGGCTCAATGAAGTACTTTTGAGCAACGGCCTGAATTGAGTCCGTTGTTGTGGCTGAAATCTGTTTTTGGAAGATGTGATCAAAGTTCACGCCGAGGCTCAGGGTTTCGTACCACCCGTAGGTTTGGGCAATTTGAGCATTGGTTTGTTTACCCAGAGCATACTGCCCCAGAATCTTATTTTTGGCGGCTTGCAGTTCTTCCGCTGTTAGAGGGGTGGTACATAGGCGATCGATCTCGGAATGCAGCCCCTCCACGGCGATCGCGGTATTATCGGGGGCGGTGCCCATATACACCACAAACTGAGCCACATCCAGGCGAGTCGTGTAAAACGCAGACACCTCATAAGCCAGTCCCCGTTTTTCTCGCAGTTCCACAAATAGGCGACTAGACAGCCCATTCCCCAAATAGGTATTCATCAGTTTGAGTGCTGCGTAATCTGGATGGGTCGAGGCCACCTCAGCAGTGGCAGTGATGGAAGTGTCTACCACGGCGGGGGCGAGGTAGCCTAGCATCACAATTGATTGTTGTGTGTCCTGGGCGATCGCGTGGCGAGCCGGTTGAGACACAATTTTCGGCAATTGCAGCATGGGTAACAGGGTGGCGGGCCGTTGCCAATCTCCCAGCACTTTTTCGATGGCCGCGATCGCCACATCGGGTTGAATCCGACCAGACACACTAATGATCAAATTGTCGGGGCGGAAATGGGTATGGTGAAAATGAATGAGATCTTCTCGCGTGAGATTGGCCACCGTAGCTTCGGTACCCAATCCCGACAGGGCATAGGGATGATTCCTATACATGGCGTGGCGGAGTTGATCAAACGCAACTGTAAATGGCTGTTCCTGCTGCGATCGAATGGCTTGTAGCGTGAGACGGCGCTCTAATTCGAGTTCTTGGGGGGGGAAGGTGGGCGATCGCAACAATTCGGCGGCCAGCTCCAGAACGTCCTCAAAGTCGGAAGAAACCGACTTTAGGCTAACGAGAAAATAATCCGTCGTGGAATCGGTACTGAGGCTGGCCCCCACCGATTCCACATGTTCAGCGATTTCTAACGAGGAACGGGTTGCAGTGCCTTTGGTCAGGGTGGCGGAGAGCAGATGGGCCAGACCCGCCTGTTGAGGCTGCTCCCAGCAACTGCCAGCGCGGATGAACAACCGCGCCGCAACAATATCCGCAGTCGGATTTTCGGTCACCAGAATGATGATGCCGTTGCTTAATCTGGTGCGATGCAGGGGTTGAATAGGGGTGGAATCAAGCATAGTGAAAGACATGAATTACTCCAACGGTCGCATAATCGTTGCGGCATAGTGGTAAGGCGAGAGGTACTGGCTGGCCAGTCGTTGTATATCGTCTAGCTGAATCGCCTGCATCCGTTGGGGATAGGTCGTCACAATGCCGGGGTCGGTAAACAGGCTGTAGTAGCCGTACAATCCTGCTAGTTGACCAGGGGTTTCGGTGGAAAAGGCGTAGTCATTACAGAGCAACCGTTTGCATCGCTCCAGTTCTGCTTTGGTGACGGGAGCCGCTGCCAATTCAGAGAGGCGATCGCACACAATCGCTTCCACTCGCTCCAGATCATCTGGTTCCAACCAGGCAGTAATGGTGAACAAACCTGAATCGCGTTGCAAGGAAAATCCACTGCCAATCGCTTGCACCAGATTCCGCTCTTCGCGCAATTCCCAAACCAGACGGGAGGTCCGCCCTTCGGCCAATAGCACGGAAATCAGATCTAGCCCGTAGGCGTTGTGCAATTGTTCATCCAGGCTTTGGAGAGGAGAGTCTAATCCTGGGCCTAACCAGGCCATCAGTAAGCGGGCCTGTTCCAGCCGCGGCATCCCGACCTCCTGTCGGCGAATCTGGGTGATGGGAGGTTCTGCATCTAACAGAAAGTGGGGGCAAGCAGTAGCCTGGGGAAAGGTCGAAAAGTTTTGTTCTACCAGGCGAATGGCCTCGTCTTGCGATAGGTTCCCCACCACCACTACCGTCATATTTTCGGGTTGGTAGTAGGTGCGGTGAAAGGTTCGCATCACTTCTGGAGTCAATTGCATCAAGGTTTCCTCAATGCCCAGAATCGGTCGCCCGTAGGGATGCCGCTGATAAACGGTTTCGCTCAAAATTTGAAAGGCAATGCAATCGGGATTGTCGTAGGATTGCCGAATTTCCTCCAGGACAACATCCCGTTCGCGTTCAAACTCGTCATCGGGGATCGCGGCCTGAAGCAGAATTTCGGCCAGGTACGGCAGGGTTTCATCCAGGTATTGCACTGCCGTAGTGATGAAATAATGAGCATAGTCGTAACTGGTGGCAGCGTTGGTGACTCCCCCCCGGAACTCTACTTCCCGATCAAAGCGACCGGGTGGAATGGTCGCCGTACCTTTGAAGATCATGTGCTCCAGGAAGTGGGCAATGCCCGACCATTCATCGGGTTCTCGAACGGCTCCGGCCCGGACCCATACGTCTACCGATGCAACAGCGGTTGCCAGCGTTTGCTGATGAATCACAGTGAGGCCGTTGGGGAGTACGGTGCGGCTCACCGGGGCGATCGCGGGTTCAATTAAGATGCTCGACAAATCTCATCATTCCTGAAGCGTATCAACGTATCATAGCGCCGCCTGTGCATCGTTTGCATCCGTTGGGAATAATGACGTAGCAGAATGATTTTTTCTTCTTTTTTTCTTCTTACAGTTGCGATGGTGTATGGCGACTTCCGGTGAAGTACTGGTGGTAATCATGAATAGTTCAGGGGATTGGGCGATCGCGCAGGAACAACACTGGTACCGCATTCCCTGTGAGCAAGTTGAGAAGCTGAAACAGCGCAAGGATTGGTTGCCCCCTCGCTGGTTAGCGTTCTACCAGACGAAGGTATTTGAAGATGAAGCGTATGCGGTCAACTACTATGCAACCGTGACAGCGATTCAAGCAGTGTATCGCTGGGAGTTGTTCCCGACGGAAGCCCCCAATGCTAAGAGTCAAACTCAGTATTGCAAGCTGGAATTTGAGTCTTTGCAGAAATTAGCAGCGCCAATTCAAAGCGATCGCCTGCGTCGCATCACATTCATCCCCACCACCTGGGAACAATTGATGAATGCTCAGGAAATTGGGGACTTGTAGAAGCGAACAGATCAAACATTTGACAGCACGGGTTCGGGTGCCAATCGTTGTAAGACTTGCTTGAGCACCATTGCCGTCCAGTCAATATCTTCCGGTGTGGTGTGTCGCCCCAATGTCAGGCGAATACCCGATTTGGCAACGCGATCGCTGTAACCCATCGCTTTTAAGATCGGGCTGGGGGTGATTTTGCCGCTGCGACAGGCTGCCCCCGCACTGATCCCAATCCCCGCCAGATTCATTTGACGCACTAAGGCTTTACCCGTCAGCACTTCGCCATCGCCATACTCCAGGCAAAAACTGGCGTGATGGGGTAGCCGCTGCCAGCGATCGCCCGTAGGGATGAGTCCAGGGACATCTGCCAGTCGGTCAAACAGGCGATCGCGCAACTCCGTCAGGCGGTGAGTTTCTGTCAACATTTCTTGGGCCGCGAGTTCTGCCGCCACCCCAAACCCCGCGATCGCTGGCAGAGCCTGGGTGCCCGACCGTAACCCTGATTCTTGCCCCCCTCCCCCCATCACTGGCAACAACTCCACACCGGGACGAATATAGAGTGCGCCTGCGCCCTGCGGTCCATAAATCTTGTGGCTGGAGAGGGAGAGTAAATCCACTGGAAACTGTTGCACGTCGATGGGTAGCCGTCCAGCGACCTGTACCGCATCCGTGTGGAAGCGGGCACCGTGGGCCTGGGCGATCGCGGCCAGGGTTCTAATGGGCTGGAGTGTCCCCACTTCGCTCTGACCATGAATGATCGAAACCAGGACAGTATTGGATCGCAAAGCGGCTTGCAAATCCAGCGGACTCACGCGCCCATGAGCATCAACCGCCAAACGAGTAACCTGCCAACCTTGCTGTTCCAGGCGGGCGACAGGTTCACTGATGGCCGAATGTTCAATACTGGAAATGATCAGGTGCTGGGGCTGAGAAAATTGACGGGCCACGCCAAAAATCGCCAAGTTATCCGCTTCGGTACCGCCTGATGTAAACACAATCGCTTCTTCGGGTGCATTCACCAAGCGGGCAACCTGGACCCGTGCCCGTTCTAAAACAGTGGCGGCCTGTTGTCCCCAGGTATGCAAACTGGATGGATTACCCCACTGTTCAGTTAATATATGCTGCATGGCCGCGATCGCTTCGGGTCGCGTGGGAGTTGTAGCGCTGTAATCCAAATAAATTTGCATGAAGACGCACTCAACCGAGTAACCTACTCTTTCAGCTTACGCCTTCTCGTTTTCCCCTGGTTCTACAATTCGTTGGAAAAGATAGCCCGTTCCGCGTGCCGTCAAAATGAGTTCCGGATTGCTGGGGTCATCCTCTAGCTTGGCCCGCAAGCGAGAAATATGGACATCCACCACACGAGTATCCACATGGCGTTCCGGCGTATATCCCCACACTTCTTGCAGAATTTCGGAACGCGAAAAGGCATCTCCAGAACGACCGACAAGTAATTCCAGCAGGCTGAATTCCATCCCAGTTAACCGAATCCGCTCGTCACCCTTATATACTTGCCGCTTGTTCGTGTCGATGCGAATCGTGTTGATTTGGATCACGCCCGAACTGGGAATCCCAGAAGTACCCGTTTTTTCAACTCGCCGTAAAACGGAGCGAATCCGGGCTTCCAGTTCCTTGGGCGAAAAGGGCTTGACGACATAATCATCGGCACCCAGTTCCAGGCCAGTAATGCGATCGGCCACATCTCCCAGGGCCGTTAGCATAATGATGGGCACATCTGATTCTTTGCGAAGTTCCTGACAAACTCCATACCCATCCAGCTTCGGCATCATCACATCCAGCACCACCAGGTCAGGGTCCGCGTTGCGAAACGTTTCCAGGGCTTCTTCCCCATCGGCGGCTGTGACGACATCGTAACCAATCATGGAAAGCCGGGTTTCTAAAATACGCCGAATGCTGGCTTCATCATCTACAACTAAGATTTTTTCTTTGTGGTTTTCCAATTTCCCCACGCTCCTTAAGCAGAATTTCTAATCATTAAATTTCATACCCTATGATTAGAAATGGTACTCCATTGATAATACTTGAGATCGCTAAAATTCTTCACAGGGCGACTTTTCAGACTTTTTTAAGATTTCTTTCAAATGTAACTGTTTGTCTTTAAACATTATTTTTTCTGAATATCTCATGGCTAAATCGCGATCGCTCTACGTTTGCAACCAATGTGGGGCCGAATTCTCTCAATACTTTGGTAAATGTCTGGCCTGCGAAGCCTGGAATTCTCTAGACGAGCAAATCGTGGCGGGCGGCAACTCCACCGCCAAAGCCACCGTTGCTTCCGTCGGGCGGACCAGCAACCGGAAACGCAGCACCCCAGAGGCGGCGATCGCCCAACCCCGCGCCTCCCTCACCCTGTCTCAAATTTCTGATCATCCCCAACAACGATTGCCCTCTGGCTACACCGAACTCGATCGCGTCCTGGGGGGCGGCATTGTTCCCGGTTCCCTAATCCTGATTGGTGGCGATCCCGGCATTGGCAAATCCACCTTGCTGTTACAAACTGCCAATCGCCTCGCCCAACATTACCGAGTCCTCTACGTTTGCGCGGAAGAATCGGGCCAACAGGTGAAATTGCGGGCCATGCGCCTGGGCGTAGGGAAGCTAGAGCGTGAGGGCGTGGAAGAGGGGGAGCGCGTCGAGGTTGTCTCCCCCTCTTCCCCCTCCACCCTGTACCTTCTACCGGAAATCGACCTCGACACCATCCTGGCGGAACTGGAATCGTTGCAGCCGCAAGTGGCGGTGATTGACAGTATCCAGGCGCTTTACTTTAGTGCGCTAACTTCGGCTCCGGGGTCGGTGGCCCAGGTGCGGGAATGTACGTCGGTGTTGATGCAGTTGGCCAAACGCCAAAATATTTCCCTGTTTATTGTGGGCCATGTGACGAAGGAGGGGGCGATCGCGGGGCCAAAGGTGCTGGAACATTTGGTCGATACGGTGCTGTACTTTGAGGGCGATCGCTTTGCCAGCCATCGGCTACTACGGGCGGTGAAAAATCGCTTTGGGGCGACTCACGAAATTGGCGTATTTGAAATGGCGGATCAGGGCCTGGATGAAGTGACGAATCCCTCAGAGTTATTTCTGGGGAATCGGGAGGAGGCTTCTCCCGGCAGCGCAACGATTGTGGCCTGTGAGGGTACTCGTCCGATTGTGGTGGAATTACAGGCGTTGGTCAGTCCCACCAGTTACAGTTCCCCCCGGCGATCGACCACAGGGATTGAATACAATCGCCTGCTGCAAATTTTGGCAGTGCTGGAAAAACGGGTGGGTATTCCTTTATCCAAGCTGGATGCGTATGTGGCTTCATCGGGCGGCTTGAATGTGAATGAACCAGCGGCAGATTTGGGAGTGGCGGTGGCGGTGGTTGCCAGTTTCCGCGATCGCGTGGTTGATCCCCGCATGGTGATTATTGGCGAAGTCGGTTTGGGAGGACAGGTGCGCCCCGTTTCTCAGATGGAATTGCGCTTAAAGGAAGCGGCCAAACTGGGATTTAAGCAAGCCATCATTCCCAAAGGTCAAACTTTTTCCAATGTGGGATTGGAGGTGATTCCTGTGGCGCGAGTGGTGGATGCGATCGCGATCGCCCTTTCCGCCAAACATTCAACTCAGGAAGCCGAGGGTTGACTTGCCCAACGTTGCACTGCCAGAGAACCGCATCAACTTTCTCTACAATGGGAACAATAAAGGGGTGAATCCAGGTCAACCCGTATGACAACAACACCAACTCCAGAACCAACCTTACAGGATCTAGTCAATCGACTGGATCAAACTCTGGCAGACAACGAACGGTTTAAGGCAGACAACGATCGCTTCAAGGCAGAACTGGACAAGTTCAACGATCGCTTTGAGCGTAATCAGGAACGCTTTGACAATTACCAGAAAGCGACTCAATGGGTGGTGCAACTGGCGTTTACCTTAATTGCCAGCGCAACAATTACCGTTATCATTACGTCAGTCTTTCGTAAGTAACCGTTTGACCGGAGAATGATCAACGTGGGTTTGAGCAAAGCGTTCCTGTTAGCCGCATTCACAACCATTGCCTTTGCCTGCAATGCGGAAGCGCAGTTTAAGGGCAACTTGATCGTAGAGGTGGATGATTTGAAAGATCAGAAGGGCTTACTCTGCATTAAGGTGTTCAATGGCAGTCAGGGGTTTCCCAATAGCAACGATCGCGCGGTCAAACGAGACTGCGTCAAAATTACGGAGGAACCGATGCGCTTTACCTATCGCGGTTTAGCTGCCGGAAATTATGCGGTTGCCGTTTATCACGATGCTAATGGCGATCGCACTCTCAACCGCAATGCTGCCGGGATGCCCACTGAAGGCTATGGATTTTCTAATAATCCCGTCGTGAAAACCAGTGCGCCGAAGTATGGCCAAGCGGTGTTTCTCCTGGCCGGTGCGAACACCCGCATCGACATCCGGATGAAATACGGTGATTAAGCGTTCAGGGCTGTTTGCAACCGGGTGCGGCACTGTTCCAGAAAAGCCAAGTCGATCGCCACACTAGACTGGCCATCATACTGAAAGGGGTTTTCCAGATCGAGAATGAGCAGGAGCAGATAGGTAAACACCAGAAACAGCAACCCAGGAATAACCAGGGCTTCACCAAAAGTATTGGTATGTACCAGCAGCAATGTTGCGATCGCCCCGATCCAAAAACACTCCAGTAGGGCATTGGCTGGCTTCAAAAAATCAACATCTCGAATTTGTTGAATATGACTGACGGCAACTCGAATTTGCCCCTGTTCGATTTGCAAGCGAGTCACGATTGGCATACTCACCTGGGTTTGCAGTGCGGCAAACAGCGGCGTTAGTTGAATGAGTTGCGTTTCGATCGCATCAAAGGGTTTATCGGCTTGCAACCAATCCAAAATCGCGTCTACTACACAGGCCAACTGTGCCAATAGCGGTTGAGGATTATACTCTGGCTGCGAAGCACATCCCAACATCACACAATCCTGAATCGCCCGGACACTATTGACAATCTGAATCGGCATCAAGCGACTGGTGTTGTAATCGCCCAGCACCCCACTCAACAAAAACGCTGTGACAAAAGTGACAGCCGCCAGGAGTGCAGCTTTCAGTAAATCAAACGTCCAGGGTTCCCACCCCAATACGTGAAGGATTGCCTTGACCAGGGTGAACGCCAGCAGCAGGGGTAACACCTTGAGTAACAGTCGCCATTTGGTGGGGTCCAAAACCATTGTTCGCAGAAAACAGAGGCGTAATGACTATACCGCGATCGCCCTCCCATCTAGATTTATTAGCCATTAGGATTTAATAGCATCATCGGACGGTGGATGCCAACCGCCCTGCACCCAAAGACGACGGGCTTTAACAATTGCCCCCTCATTATGCTCTTGGTCATTCAAATCTAAGCGATCGCACGTTGCACGCCCAATTGGGGTACTCCTCGAATCACTAAGCCGCCCTTCTCCCAAACAAAATGCTCATTCCACTGATGCAGTCGTGGGTTAAACAACTGGGTAGGAACTTGAGATTCTGGGTCAGTCCCTTCTGTGAAATTGTAGCGGTAGCTATTACAGCGCTGACAAGCCAAAGCCAAATTTTCAAATGTATCGGCTCCTCCACGCGATCGCGGTTGGATGTGATCAATTTCAAATCGGGCGGCACTGGCTTCTTCAGAAGAGTGGCAATATTCGCACAGAAACTTAGCCCGTTCTCGAACCTGTTGCCGAATCGCTTTTGAAATCGCCATACCTATGTAGACTCAGCAATGATTTTCGCATTGAGCAGGGTGAAGATGCGATCGAGTTCCAAAATTCCCGTTAGCTCTACGGCTTCATCGGGTGTCAACTCTGACTCTCGCTGTTTCTCGTTCAAGTTCTCCAATCGTTCTTGCAGGTCTTCACTAAACTTAAATAAGAACAGCCCTCGAACTGGCTTGATTTGAATACCAGCATCAATAAAAGAGGAGGGTTGAATCATCAGTTGTGCATTCATGGCTCACCTTAGAGACAATGATTACATGCCCACGACACAGAAGCGCCCCTTGAGGGCATTAGCCCTGGCGCTGTGGCGGCGGAATGGTGACATCGATCGCCGTGACTCGCGCATCCGGACTCAACGTCGATAGAGCTGGCTGAATTTGCTTAGAATTGCCGACCACTAAAGTGACCAGGTTTTCTGGTTTGAGATGAGTTTGGGCGACTCGTTGCACATCGGCAATGGTTGTTGTTTCCACGCCTTTACGATATTGAAAAATGAAGTCTTTGGGATAGCCGAAGTAATCGTACCGGAGCAAGCGGGAGAGGGTTTGAGCGGGATCTTGGAAATTGAAGATAAAAGAGTTGAGAACGGTGTCTTTCGCGTAGGCCAGTTCTTTGTCTGTAATCGGCGTGGTGCGAATCTTTTCGATTTCATTCAACACGCTACGAATGAATGGCACCGTAGCATCCGAACGAGTTTGCCCACCTGCCAAAAACACGCCGGGATAATCGAAGCTGGGTCGCCAGGAAGCATAAACGGAATAGGCGAGTCCCTGCCGCGATCGCACTTCGTTAAACAACCGTCCCCCAAACCCATTCAACACGCCATTCATAACGGAAAGCGCGGCATAGTCAGGATTGTTGAGTTGGCCACCAAGGTGCCCAATCTGGATGCTGCTTTGAGTGAGTTGCGGTTGATCCACAAAGAAGATTCCGCCGGTCTTGGCCTGAGTTGCACTGGGGACGGATATTTTAGCCGTGGAAGTGGCTTTCCAATCCCCCAGGCGGGCCTCCACTAAACGCCGCACTTTGGCACTGTCAAAGTCGCCCACAATGCCCAGATAGACGTTTTGGGGGGCGTAGTATTGCTGGTAAAAATTCACCAAATCGGCACGAGTGATGCGATCCAGGGTGCTGTACTCCACGGTGCGGGCGTAAGGGCTGGTGTCACCGTAGATTAATTTGCTGAATTCGCGTCCGGCAATTCCGTTTGGGTCATCGTTGCGTCGGGCAATGCCACCCCGCTGCTGCATTTTTGCCAGGGTAATCTTATTTTCGGGGAAGGCGGGCGATCGCAACACTTCCGCGAACAAATCAAACACGGGTTCTAAATCTTCGGATAACGCACTAAATCCGGCTGACCCTGCCGATTCACTCATGCCAGTTTCAATCGAGGCGGCCCGCTGTTCCAGGAATTGGTTCAGTTCATCGCCGGAGCGCTTTTGCGTCCCCCCCGTTCGCATCACCGTCGCCATGATGTCTGCTAATCCAACTTTTGCTGCTGGTTCCAGGCGATCGCCCGTACGAATCAGCGCAGTGCCACCCACGAGCGGCAATTCGTGGTCCTCCATCAAATACACCGTCATGCCATTGGCCAGTTGAAATTGGGTGTATTTGGGAACTGTAACGTCTGGGATTGGGGGAAATGTCAGTTCGGTGTAATGACGAGGAGTGGCACTCTGAGCCGGCAGCACAAATGGCAACAGTAACAGCAGGAGGGGCACGATGAGGAGCGAAAACCCAACCACCACAATCCTGATAATCTGCTGTTTTCTGTTTGCTTGCATCCGTCGTCTTCCTTGCCGATTCATACCTGCCGTTTATCCCAACAATTCATCCACTGCCACCCTAAACCCTGGCAACGCCTTTTGGGTGGTGGCAATTCAATTCTGATTTGAGTGTAACGACTATTGCGCTGAAGATAATCCCGACAAAAATTATCGGGTATGTTTGACCGCACATTTTGAACCTGTTACGATGCCAAACAGTGGAGAACAGTTAGAGATATTTAGAGAGATTCAACCCATGACGGCAACCCAACTGCAAACCAAATCCGGTTCCACCTTTCGCGCGTTGAAATGTAAGGAATGTGGCGAAGAATACGAGCCAAAAGCGATTCATGTCTGCGAGTATTGCTTCGGTCCGTTGGAAGTTGCCTACGACTACAGCGAAATTCGTCGTCGCGTTACCCGAGAAAGCATTCAAGCGGGGCCGCACTCCATCTGGCGCTATCGTGACTTTTTGCCCGTGGACTCGGAGCAGCCGATCGACGTGGGCACAGGTTTAACGCCGCTGGTACAAGCGCATCGGTTGGCCCGTCGTCTGGGGTTGAACAAGCTCTACATCAAAAACGATGCGGTGAATATGCCTACCCTCAGCTTCAAGGATCGGGTGGTTTCTGTCGCGTTGACCCGCGCCCGCGAATTAGGTTTTTCTACCGTCTCCTGCGCCAGCACTGGCAATTTAGCCAATTCAACCGCCGCGATCGCGGCCCATGCCGGACTCGATTGCTGTGTCTTCATTCCTGCCGACTTGGAAGCTGGCAAGGTCATGGGAACCTTGATTTACAGCCCCACGGTGATGGCCGTTCAAGGCAATTACGACCAGGTGAATCGGCTGTGTTCGGAAGTGGCAAACACTCAGGGCTGGGGCTTCGTCAATATCAATTTGCGCCCATACTATTCCGAAGGGTCTAAAACTTTAGGCTATGAAGTAGCAGAACAATTGGGCTGGCAACTGCCGGATCACATTGTGGCTCCCCTGGCTTCTGGTTCGCTCTTTACCAAAATCTACAAAGGGTTCCGCGAATTTGTCGATGTGGGTTTGGTGGAGGATAAGCCCGTTCGCTTTAGTGGTGCTCAGGCGGATGGGTGTTCTCCCATTGCTCAGGCATTTCGAGAAGAACGGGATTTCATCACGCCCGTGAAGCCCAGCACGATCGCCAAGTCGATTGCGATCGGGAATCCTGCTGATGGCGTGTATGCGCTGGATATTGCCCGGAAGACCAACGGCACCATTGAATCTGTTTCGGATGCAGAAATTGTGGACGGCATCAAGTTGTTAGCCGAGACGGAAGGGATTTTCACCGAAACTGCGGGTGGTACGACGATCGCCGTCCTGAAGAAACTGGTGGAAGCAGGCAAAATTGATCCCGATGAAACCACAGTGGTTTATATCACGGGTAACGGCTTGAAAACTCAGGAAGCGGTGCAAGGTTACGTAGGTGAGCCGTTGACCATTGAGCCAAAACTCGATAGTTTTGAACGGGCACTAGAACGCTCCCGCACGCTGGATCGGTTGGAATGGCAACAAGTGTTGGTATAACTGCGTCACCGTTGCCAGGTTGCTGCTCAAATTCTTGTTTGTGTTGATCGGGGCGTTACCTGTAACGTCCCGATCAACTGTCGATTTACTTCAATCCATTGCATTTTGTAAGACTATGGCTGTTAAAGTTTTGATTCCCACTCCCCTGCAAAAACTCACCAACGACCAAGCGACGGTTGAATGTCAGGGAACCACGATCGCTGAGTTACTGAACTCACTAGAATCCAGTTGTCCCGGCATCAAGGCGCGGCTCTGCGATGACAGTGGGGAATTGCGGCGCTTCGTCAATTTTTACGTCAACAGCGAAGACATTCGCTTTTTGCAAGGCATTGAAACCCCTTTAAGCGATGGGGATGAAGTCAGCATTATCCCCGCGATCGCAGGGGGTTGAGGGGAGAAATGCGACGGGACAGGTCATCAAAAATCCCTGTCCCATCCTGTCGGAGCTGGCTTTAATACTCAAATTCATCAAACAAATCGTCGGGTAGAGTCGAAGGAATGACTTCGCAATCCAGGCTGACCTTTTGACTTTCGCGTTGCGTTTGCATCTCAACCGCGATCGCTTCCAACCGAATTTCTAAACTGCCGAAGGGGGCTGTGATCTGAGTAGAAGCTTCCAGTTGGTCAAATCCATTGGGCAGAAAATCTACCAACCAGCGGGGACCATCTAACAACGTGCGAGTTTGGCGATCGTTGACCCACAATTTGACATAAATTTTGGGCATCAACTGAGGCAGTTTGATTCGGACATTAATCGGCTGACCAGACACAATTTCATCCACTCCCAACTCCAGCATGGGCATCGGAATCGGTTGATCGGCAGGCAACACGAGGGGATTTGGGGCCAGGTCTTCTGCGATCGACTCCATTGGTTTGGTCCGAGAGCCAGCTCGTTTCAGCCATTCTCGCCAGGATGGATCATCATCAACCAGCACTTCTGTCGTCTCTGGTTCAGCCATAATTTCCGTTACGACGGATCCAGTTGCAGGTGCAACAGTCGCTTCAGTGGTCGCTTTAGTGGTTGCTTCCGTCACATCTGAAGTGACGATCGCCTCGGATGCAGGTAGGGTCAGTTTGAGGAGCGTAGTCAACTCGGTGTCTGCGGCCATTGCACTTAACCGATGCAAAAACTTATCTTGCAAGTTCAACGCCTGAAAAGCGCTTCTAATGGGCGAAGACAGTTCATCAATCATCGCCAAGTCTTCCTGTAAAGACGGGGGGGAAGGCAATTGAGGATCATTTTCTGTCGTGGCACTGGCGGAAGGCAGTTCATCGGTGGCAGCGATCGCCTCAGCGGGAATTCCCACCGTCGTCCCGGCATCAGGATCATGCAAAATTCTTGCCGTACTGCCGCGATCGCCCCGTTCCGACCCGTTTGTCGCCATCAACAACGCTTCCAGATCAGATTCCGCATTGGCAAACATCGAGGCGGTTTCATCCATCATGGTTTCATCCACCATAATTTCATCCATCATGGCCAGTGGCGCAGTGGCGGGAGAGGATGCAACCGAGGATGCACCGGAACGTGCGCCAATACTAGCAAACTGAGGTAATTCTAATTTCCGTTTGCCTGCCTGTTCTGCCTCCGGTTGATACAACTGCGGCGGTAGAATTTGTTTTCTGGATGCGATCGCTGCTTGCGGAACGGCAGTTTCAGCAGGGGAGACTGCACCCCATTTTGCATCCTCGGTGGTTACGGGTGCCGCCATATTCAAGAACGACAAATCCAGCCCCTGTCGGGCTTTTTCCTGCTCCAAGCGCTCAGAAAACTGAGCCACCATATCGGGCAGTGCATCGCGGCTTGCCGTTTCTGCCAGCGCCATCTTAACCTTCTGCAACTCCTCTACCAATCCCTGTGGATCAATCGTCACCGTAAAGTTAAACGTTTTGAGCGTGACGAGAACCGTTTCTGCACCTGGCAGCACTCCAGCAATGATGACTTCACCCAACAGCAGGTGCGTCGTCAGTTCATCTGGCAATTTGCACAGGAAATGAAACGGTAAAGGCAACGTGCCCGGAGGAAAAGATTGACAAGCATGAAACAAGATCTGCGACGTTTGCGGATCTCGCAGATGAATTTGGATTTCCTGGGGTATGGCCCCTGCCAGGTCCGGCTCCAGTGGATTTGACTCCGGCTGAAGCGTAGCGACCTCCGACCGATGAGGAATCGGCTCAATGCGCCCTGCGATCGCCAGCGATTCACCCTTGGTCGCCATCCACCCATCCTGTGCCAACACAATTTGCACCTGATTAATATCAACGGGTAGGGGATCAATCGCAGCGGCGGCCTCCATTGCGAGGGGTGAGGCGGTCTCCGTTGCGATGCAATCGGGAATAGCGGCGGCTGGTTGAACTTCGGGGACTGGAACAGTCTCCGCCGCGATCGCCGGGGAGGGGGCAACCTCTCCCGTCTCGGCCGTTGCCGACAAGCTAAACTCACGGAAAATCTCTTCAATCAACTGGTGCGATAACTGATCCGTCATTTCCACCAATCGATCCATTGAGAACCCCAGCGCTTGAGCAATTTCCACATTTAATGCCGCTAAATCTCGCGCTGTAGAATTTAACTCCGAGTGATTAGAACTCAGTTCTGAATTAGTTGGAGAAATCAGGGGTACAGTTGACTCAATCGGATGGACTTCTGCATCCCAACTGCCTACAGAGACGGCATTGTCTGTATCCCCTTGCTCCCACTCTGCATCTTCATTTTCTAAACAGGCGGCAACCCGAAGTCGGACGGCATGATGCACGGTATCGCCCACCAAATCGGACAGGGGGTCTGTGGCAAAGCAGGAAAATTCCCAATTTCCCGCTTGCAATGGAGTGAAGGGGGTCAAAACCATCAAACCGTTGTCATTGGTCCGGCTGGAACGCTTCTGAATCCGGCGCTTGGGTGGATCTTCTTCGGTCGCTAAATGACAGATGCGAATGTTAATATCGGTATTGGGGGAATTCGTTTGGACGACAATGCGATAGCGTCCTTCTAAGATTTCTACATCGGTTGAATCCAAGGGCAACCAGGAGCGATCGCCATCTTTTTGTAAGAGAAATGTCCACTCTTTCATGACTGCCCTCCACGAGTGCCACTGAACTCGAAAATTAGTAAACTCTACATCTAGCGTTGCACAAACAATAAATTACCATCTGAACGCCTAAGCTTACTAGATGTAGTGAAAAAGTGGAATTTCTTTACAATTTATTCGGATTTTTACGTCCGACGACTGCCACCCATCAGTGCTAGAAAGTGACATGGCCTGAGAAGGGACATCGCAAATCGCTGTAGGATGGGAACGCTGTTTGCAGACGAGGGAACGGATGAAATTTAGTGACGTGGTGCAACGGTTGGGCCTCGCTTCAAATCAATCTAGCCTCGGTACTGCCCCCGACCATGACCCCGAACTAACAGGTGTCATGGCAGTCGATGAGGCGACTCCTGGCAGCATCAGTTTTATTGATCAGGCCAAGTTTGCCGCGCAGATTCAATCGACTCAAGCGAGTGCGCTGATTCTGCCTAAGGATGAGACGTTGCAAACTGCCGCCAGCGATCGCGCCATTGCCTGGATTGAAGCTGCTGATCCTCGGCTCATGTTTGCTCAGGCGATCGCCGTCTTTTATCAACCCTTTCAGCCCGCGCCCGAAATTCATCCCACAGCCGTAATTCACCCGACAGCCAAAATTGGGGAAGCGGTGGCGATCGGTGCCCATGTGGTGATTCAATCAGGGGTGACGCTGGGTAATGGGGTTTGCATTCATCCGAATGTGGTGATTTATCCGGATGTGCAAATTGGCGATCGCACGACGCTCCATGCCAATTGCACGATTCACGAACGCACTCGCCTTGGGGCTGATTGCGTCATCCATTCCGGTGCGGTGATCGGGGCAGAGGGGTTTGGCTTTGTGCCAACGGCAGAGGGCTGGTACAAGATGCAGCAATCCGGTTGTGTCGTACTGGAAGATGGGGTCGAGGTGGGTTGCAATGCAGCGGTAGATCGACCTGCGGTGGGTGAAACGCGCATTGGTCGCCAAACCAAACTCGATAACATGGTGCACATTGGGCATGGCTGCGACATTGGCTTTGGCTGCGCGTTTGCGGCGCAGGTGGGGCTGGCGGGCGGTGTCGAAGTGGGGAATCGTGTCATCCTGGCGGGACAAGTCGGTGTTGCCAATGATGCCAAGTTGGGGGATGGGGCGATCGCATCTTCTAAAACGGGGGTGCATGGCAGTGTTACCGCCGGACAAGTTGTGTCGGGCTATCCCTGTGTCGATCACAAAATTTACTTAAAATCGTCGGCCATCTACAGCCGCTTACCAGAGATGTATCAAACCATCAAACACTTACAAAAACGCCTTGAGGAATTAGAGGGCAAGCAGGCATTGTAAAAATATTGCATTGTAGGGACATTTCACAAACCGTCTCTACAATGCAAGGTCTAAGAATGGGCAATGTCTAAGAATGAGTTACCCAATCCGCTTTTCCAGATATTGACCGATCATTTGCTGCTCTCCTTCGCGAGAAATGATCGTTTGGCGGGTGCGATACAGGTTGCCCACCAGCTTTAGTTCTTCTTCAAATACGGAGCCTTTGTACTCCGTTCGGAGGCAGAGGGTTTGGGGATTGGCAAAATGATAATCGGCGGTAACAGGCTTGGGGGTAGCAAAGCCGCGATCGCGGTACAAAATGCTGCCTCTAGCACCAAACAAGGTTGACCCACGCGATGCCCGCCGTCCACTCACCGACTCATGACTGTCCCAAGTCACCTCAGCCCCACAGACCAGCACCATTTCCTCAGGTAACTGATGCAGACCCGCCAGATGTAACAATTCAGGACTCCCCGACTCCAGATAGCGAATCCCAATCTGGCTCACCATCTCTTTAGTTTCGCCATCGGGCAGAGTGTAATAGCGCCGCTCCGAGCGCCAATTTCCGGCTGATTGCTGAAAGAATTCTGCAATCAGGTTTTCTTCGAGTTGTTGAGAGAGTAACAAAGCAGTCACGTCGCGTAACCTCACAGAGTAGCGTTAATGGCTCAATTCACTGTATGTGCCCAGAACCTGTTCACCTCCAGGTGAATCTTAACTTTTCTTAATGTTAGCAGGAGTATTCCATTTCCACCTTCCCCTTATGGGGGAAATTTAAGCGGTGCACCGATAGACCTTAGGTGAAAAACAGGCTGCACACCCGAATGAACTGGGAGGATTATGGCGATCGCGATCGCCCCTGTGCAGTCGCGATCGCTACGAATAGTTGCTGGACACATGCAAAAAGGCGTACCAGAGCACGCCTTTGAATAGTTATTAAATCGTCGTGAAGGTTTTAGCTGTTATTGCACTGCGGCAGCTTCCCGGGCGGCGGCAGCTTCATCAGGATGGATGCCCAAACGAGTCAGGTTAATCCGGCCCCGATTGTCAATTTCACGCACTTTGACGATCACTTCATCGCCCACCGTCACTTCATCCTCGACTTTACCAACGCGGTAGTCAGCCAGTTGGGAAATGTGAATCATGCCTTCCTTCCCCGGCAGGAATTCGACAAATGCGCCAATTGGAATGATGCGAGTGACTTTGCCAGCGTAGACATCGCCAGCGTTGAGCTTGCGGGTCATGCCTTGAATGATGCCCTTCGCCCGTTTAGCTTTTTCCCCATCGATCGCCGAAATGGTCACCGTCCCATCATCCTCGATGTCGATCTTGGCTCCGGTTTCCTCCGTAATGCCTTTGATCGTCTTGCCACCGGGGCCGATGATCATGCCGATCAATTCGGGATCGATCTTGATGGTCATCAAGCGCGGCGCAAAATTCGACAGTTCAACGCGGGGCTTGTCGATCGCCTCCAACATCTTGCTAAGAATATGCAGACGAGCGGGTTTGGCCTGATTGATGGCCTCAGCAATCACCTGCATGGGCAAACCGCTAATCTTCATATCCAGTTGCAGGGCCGTAATCCCGGTATCGGTTCCGGCGACTTTGAAGTCCATATCACCCAGGAAGTCTTCAATCCCCTGAATGTCAGTCAGAATGCGGACTTCTTCCCCTTCTTTGATCAAGCCCATCGCGGCACCGCTCACTGGCTTAATAATGGGCACCCCCGCATCCATCAGGGCCAGGGTAGAACCGGAAACCGACCCCATCGAAGTAGAACCGTTGGAAGATAACACTTCCGATACCACCCGAATCACGTAGGGAAAGTCTTCCTTACGAGGCAGCACCGGGACGAGGGCACGTTCAGCCAGGGCACCATGACCAATTTCCCGCCGACCGGGCGATCGCGTGGGCTTGGTTTCTCCCACCGAGTAGGGCGGGAAGTTGTAGTGGTGAATATACCGCTTTTGCTCATCCGGATGCAGGTCATCCAATTCTTGAGCATCGCCGGGAGTGCCCAGAGTCACAACTGACAACACCTGAGTTAAGCCCCGATTAAATAAACCACTGCCATGCACTCGCGGCGGCAAGACCCCAGTACGGCAGGAAATCGGACGCACCTGATCCAGTTTGCGGCCATCCACCCGCACGCCATCTTCCACCACCTGACGGCGCATCAGTTTTTTGGTCACATCCTTGAAGACATTGCTCAAGGCTTTTTCGTCTGCTGTGGCGGCCAGTTTTACGGGATCTTCATCGGGCAGTTCCACGATCGCCGCCTTCACTGCATCTTTGACCTCATCCAAGGCCGCATCGCGCACATTTTTGTCGGGTTCAAAGCGGCCCAAAATTTCTTTAACCTGTGCTGTGGCGCGATCGCGGATAAAGTTTTCCAGCGTCTCATCCACTTCTGGTTGGGCTTCCTGCACAATTTCAATGCCCAGTTCAGCCAGCAAATCCCGTTGGGCCTGAATTAGATCTTGGACTGCTTCATAGCCAAAGTCGATCGCTTCGATCATGTCTCGCTCCGGCAACTGGTTCGCGCCAGCCTCGACCATGATCACGCCATCGGGCGATCCAGCCACCACCAGATCCAAATCACCGTCTTCAATTTCTTTGTAGGTCGGGTTGATGATAAAGTCATCTCCCACTAACCCCACCCGTACCGCCGCCATCGGTCCATTAAACGGAATTTTTGCCAGCAACACCGCGATCGAGGCTCCCGTTACCGCCAGCACATCCGGCGGCACCCGCTCATCCATGGCCATCGTGGTGGCAATCACCTGAATATCGTCCCGCAGCCAACCGGGAAAGAGGGGGCGGAGGGGGCGATCGATCAAGCGGCTGGTGAGGGTGGCTTTTTCGGGTGGACGGCCTTCCCGCCGCAAAAAGCCACCAGGAATTCGCCCTGCGGCATACATCCGTTCTTCATAATCAACCAGGAGCGGCAGGAAATCAATTCCTTCTCTTGCCGAGGCTCGCGTTGCCGCGACCAAAACTGCGGTATCTTCAGACTGTATGAGGACGGCACCTCCCGCCTGAGGCGCTAACAAACCAACCTTGAGTCGAATATCCCTTCCATCGAAGGATATTGACTTTTCAATCTCATCCATGTAGCGTGGTATCCTTTTCTGTTTCTCTTTCTATTCTCTCTGGCAATCGTAGCACTGATACGAAGAGACGGATTTTCAAATCGCGCAGTTGATCCCCGATTCCGCCAGCCCAAATTTCAGGCTGTACAATAGCAAATACTGATTGAATCGCGATTTCTGTTGCAAGAGCCGATGAGTTTTGGTTGGCATTTTCCAACAGAGGTCGCTCAAATCTGTACATATCTCTACACCTGTTTTGGCGTTTGCTCATTGCATCGTTGAGGAAGCCGGGTTCGGATGGCAATTTTACACGGAAATTGGTTAGCTCACTCTCAGCCGCGATCGCACGAGGAAAGCTCGAATACCCCTGCGGATCACTCTGCATTATGGACGGGAGGCTTGTTTCTGTGGGGAGAAACTTGGCGCAGAATTGCCAGCGATCGCCCAAGCGAGGTCGGCGATCCGGCCCTGGCCATGCAACCTCATCCCTATGCGATGACTCCCACAGAATTCGTCGAGTTTGGGCAACAGCTCCAACAGAAGGGATGGGTGCGTCTGCCTGAAATCTCGCCGCCCCAACCGGATGCCGCTGGCCCCAAGCGCGCCCGAAAACATGCCCGCCCCACCGCCGCTACAGCACCCGTGGCAGGCACCCTAACTCGCTGGTGCCATCAAGTGCTGGCGTTACCGTCCTACTGGACAGAGGACAACGCGATCATGCCGCAACTGTCTGAGTCTGCCGATCTTGACCAGGACGTTTTCCTGCATCCCTGGTTGGTGTCTGGCATTTGGCTACCGATTCCCGCTGCGATCGCCCTGCTCAATTCGCTCCCCCTCAGCTCGGTTGATACGCAGGATACCTTTACTGGAGGAGATCTCCGCTTTTGGTCCCACGCGGCCCGGTGGAGCCTGGATCTCCTCGCTCGCTCCAAATTTCTGCCCCACCTCGACCGCCCCTCTGAACCCGAAGCTGGGGCCGCGATCGCCGCCTGGCACCCCTTGCTCGACAGTGGCATCGATCAGGTGCGGTTGCTGCAATTGGCCGAGCGGATGCCGACCGTGTGCCGGATGTATCAGGGGCAGGCCGTAGACCAAACGCAGGAACTCTCCATTCCCGCCTCCCCTCTCCCCCTTAAAATCACTTTCCCCACAGATCCTCACATTCTTCTGCAAGACTTTCTCCGCAGTGCAGTCGATCATCAAGTGCGGGCTGTGGCACAGACAACGCCTCTACCCACCCCCACCCCGCCTCGAACTGGAGGGAAAGGCACTGTGCCAGACGCGATCGCGTCTCCGGTGAAAGAATGGTTGCAGGGATTGGGGCAGGACAGTGGGCAAGTAGCCGCGTCTGGCTTGGAATCGTTGCAAATCTCGCTGCAAACCTGGACGGCTCCCCTGCAACTGAGTCGGGCCGAGACATTGTTTCGCACCTGCTTGTACCTGCATGCACCCGAATCGGGACGGCAAGATTGGCAACTGGAATACTTTTTGCAGGCCGCCGACGATGAGGACTTTTTATTAGATGCACCCACCATTTGGAACTACCCAGTGGAGCGGTTGCGCTATCGGGGACGGGCGATCGCGCAACCCCAAGAAACCTTTCTCATGGGGTTAGGTCTAGCCTCCCGCCTGTATCCGCCGATTGATGCCAGCTTACAGGCTCCCCGTCCACAGTTTTGCAGCCTCACCCCCATGCAAGCCTACGAATTTCTGAAAACTACAGCATGGCGATTGCAGGATAATGGGCTGGGAGTGGTGGTGCCAGCCAGTTTAGCCAGCCAAGGGGGCTGGGCGAATCGCCTGGGCCTCAAGATTCAAGCCGAAACGGGCAAATTGCCAACCGGCAAACGCCTGGGCTTGCAAAGCCTGCTCAACTTTCGCTGGGAACTCACCATTGGCGGCCAAAGTATTTCCAAGGAAGAATTCGATCGCCTGGTGGCCCTCAACACCCCCCTGGTCGAGATTAATGGAGAATGGGTGGAGTTGCGATCGCAGGACATTCGGGCCGCCCAAAACTTCTTCGCCAGCCGTAAAGATCAACCCGCTCTGTCGCTGGAGGATGCGCTCCGCATTAGCACCGGCGACACCCAGATGATCGAAAAGTTACCCGTCGTCAGCTTTGAAGCCTCTGGTGCCCTAGAGGAGTTGATTAATACGCTCAACGGCAAACGGACCCTGGAACCGATCCCTGCGCCTGCGGGATTTCGCGGCGAGTTACGCCCCTATCAAGCTCGTGGTGTGGGCTGGCTGTCGTTCCTGGAGCAATGGAGTTTAGGAGCCTGCCTTGCCGATGACATGGGATTAGGCAAAACGATTCAACTGATTGCCTTCCTGTTGCATCTTCAGGAACAAGACACCCTGAAGCAACCAACGCTACTCGTCTGTCCAACTTCAGTGTTAGGCAACTGGGAACGGGAAGTGAAGAAATTTGGTCCCAGCCTCAAGGTGTGGCAGCATCACGGTGAGGGTCGCCCCAAAGGCAAGGAGTTTGCCAAAGCCGTGAAGGGTAAACAGCTGGTAATTACCAGTTATGCCCTGGTGCAGCGAGACCTGAAGGACTTACAAACCGTGTCCTGGCAGGGCGTAGTGCTAGATGAAGCCCAAAATATCAAAAACCCGGAAGCCAAACAATCTCAAGCAGTGCGGCAACTGGAAGCCCAATTTCGGATTGCCCTCACTGGGACTCCAGTAGAAAACCGCTTATCGGAATTGTGGTCTATTCTCGACTTTCTAAATCCGGGCTATTTAGGACCGAAAAATTTCTTCCAGCGTCGTTTTGCTACACCCATTGAACGCTACGGTGATACATCATCCTTACAAACCTTAAAATCCTTAGTGCAGCCCTTCATTCTGCGACGCTTAAAAACCGATCGCGACATCATTCAAGATTTACCCGAAAAACAGGAAATGGCTGTCTTTTGTGGCTTATCGGAAGAACAAGCTTCACTGTATCAGCATACAGTTGAGAAATCATTACAAGACATTGAAGCCAGCGATGGGATTCAACGCAGAGGGATCATTCTGGCACTACTCACCAAACTAAAACAGATTTGCAATCACCCGGATTTATTTTTGAAGGAGACAGAAACTAGACTTCAACGTGAGCGCTCAGTCGAACCAGGACAGCAAGCAGAACAGGTCCAATCGTTTCAATCCCGCTCTGGCAAACTGAAACGATTGGAGGAGATGCTGGAGGAGTTGGTGGCAGAGGGCGATCGCGCCTTGATTTTCACCCAATTTGCGGAATGGGGCAAACTGTTGCAAACGCACTTGGAGCGGCAATTGGGCCGTGAAGTATTGTTCCTCTACGGCAGCACTACTAAGAAGCAACGGGAAGAAATGGTTGATCGCTTTCAGCACGATCCCCAAGCCCCTCGCATCTTCATCCTGTCCCTCAAAGCTGGAGGGGTCGGCTTAAATCTGACTCGCGCTAACCACGTCTTCCACTACGATCGCTGGTGGAACCCCGCCGTTGAGAATCAGGCAACAGATCGCGTCTTCCGCATCGGTCAAACTCGCAATGTGCAAGTCCATAAATTCGTTTGCTCCGGCACCCTGGAAGAAAAAATTCATGACTTAATCGAAAGCAAAAAAGCCTTAGCCGAACAAGTCGTCGGTGCCGGCGAAAACTGGCTCACCGAACTCAACACCGATCAATTGCGCGATTTACTATTACTCGATCGCTCCGCCATTATCGGGGAGGAGTAGTGTAACCTGAGTTCGGGATAAGGAAGGGGCAAAACAGGTAGGGTGAAAGTACTAACTTCTCATCCATTGAATTACTCCCATGCTTAGTCTAGAAGAACTGTTTTGCTCAGTCGATGATTTTTGCCAAGGCTTTCAACCGCAGTGGGAGCGGCAACTGCTGGCGCATGGCTTACAACGACGTCAACGCAAACGGAGCTTGACTCTAAGCGAGATTCTGACGATTCTGATTGCCTTTCATCAATCGTGTTACCGAAATTTCAAAGCCTATTAAGTGGTTAAGCAAAATTAATTACATGTTTTCCCCAAATTCCCTGAGAACTTTTTCGACATATTCGACTAGAGCTGGCCAACTGCGATAAGCATTAATTTCAATCCATTCATACTTCATGAAGCGCCACAGGATTTCAATCAGATTCAGATGAGGAGAATAACTGGGTAGCTCAAAAATCTCAATTTGCCGTTGCTTCCATTCCTCTAATTTATCAGCAATTGCATTACTGGTATGAATTGAAGCCTGATCAACAACAATCACCGTGCGCTTGCTAGGGGTGGGGAAAAACGCATCCATGCAAGCAATCACCACTTCACTGGTAATGCTTTGCTCCGAAACATAGACCTGCAACGGGTTGGAGGGAGTCATTAGGCCCAACACATTCAATCGCCGACTGCGTCTGCTGTCCATTTCTAACGTTGTTCCAATCGGTTGCCATCCATAGGGAATACCAGGAATCAAACAAAATCCGACCTCATCCAGGTAGGACAGGGCTAATTCCCCTTACGCTTCTAACTGTTGCAAATTCACCCACTCTGCTTGCTTGTCCCGATACTCCTGGGGGTCAGGTTGTCCTCCCACAACTCGGCGGCAGCGATGCCAACTCATCCGGAGCGACTTGAGCACACGTTTGATCGTCTGGGTACTCGTCTTCACCTGCCAGGTTTCCTGCACCTTTTGAACCACCTGTTGCAATGGCTTGGGATGCTCGGTGGCCCACGCTCGAATCTGCTCCATTTGGTCTGCATTAAAGGTGGGTTTGCGGCCTTGTCCAGGGCGATGATACAACCCCACCAATCCCCGTTCTTCCCAATGGTTGAACCAGTTGTATACGGTCTTGCGACTGACTTGCAAAATCTCCATCAATTGCTCAATCGTGTAGCCTTGGCTCCGCAGCAGAATGCAATGAGATCGTTGGCGGACCTGATGATGCTCGCTTTGGCGATACCAGCGTCGCAGCATCCGTGCCGTTTCAGAAAAAATTTGTCGTGTAAATTCCATTCCAAACTCCAAGCAACCGCACAGAATCTGTTGCCTAGCAAGAGTTTTATGCAATTTTTAGACGCAATTATTGAAGGCGGCACCCAGACTCGAACTGGGGGTGGAGGTTTTGCAGACCTCTGCCTTACCACTTGGCTATGCCGCCACATAGATAATCTATAGTATCAGATTTAGAACTACTTATCTAACAACAATCTTAAATATGTTTACATCTTAAGAGTGGCAGAGGTTACCCGTAAGTGAGGTTATGCGTAGAAACTGGGTGTTCTTCATAAAATCTTCACTCCTAATGTTTGCTACATCACTCTTCTCTCTCAAGGGCTTGGTGGTATTTTTGTTCAGGAACCTGAGGCCGTTGCTTTCAGTAAAAAAAGCAACATTATTGTTAAGTGTAATTGTGTACGGAGATGTTTGATTAAAGCATTGAGTTAGATGGGTTTCCCTTCAGCTTGGCTTGAGGCTTAAGCATTCTCACTGGCAATCTTGCCGTTCAGCGATCGCGAATTTGTCTTCGGGGCATTTTCGTCGGTTTTTATGTCGATTTTGGCAGTTCATTCCCGTCTGTTAGGTAGGTAACGCTATGGCTAATTTTAGTTTGAATGGTCCCAGCAACGATTTCGATTCGGTTGTCATGAAGGCGGCAAGCGACAGTTTGCTGAGAAAGGTGGGGAGCTTTCAGGGGCGTGGATCAGAAATTTCAGCCTATGACCCAGCTACCAAACGGCTGTTTGTAATTTCGGGTGGAGCGTTAATCGAAGTGCTGGATCTCAGCACTCCCAGCAATCCCACGTTGGTGAGCACCCTGAATGTTGCGGCTTTTGGCGGGGGCGCAAACAGTGTGGCTGTGAATAACGGCATTGTGGCCGTCGCGGTGGAAGGCTTTGTGAGAACCAATCCTGGTACGGTCGTCTTTTTTGATGTGGGCGGCAATTTTTTGAATCAGGTCACGGTGGGCGCATTACCAGACATGCTCACCTTTACACCGGATGGTAAAAGGATTTTAGTGGCCAATGAAGGAGAGCCATCCAGCTACGGCCAACCCAACTCCATTGATCCGGTCGGTTCGGTCAGCATTGTGGATATATCCAATGGAGTGACAAGTGCGACAGTCGCCACGGCTGGCTTTGAGCGCTTCAATAGCTTAAAAGCGGATCTGCAAGCCAAGGGTATCCGTATCTTTGGACCTGGGGCGACTGTGGCTCAGGATTTGGAACCGGAATACATCACCGTTTCCGCCGATAACAAAACCGCCTGGGTGACATTGCAGGAAAACAACGCGATCGCGGTCGTAGATATCGCCACTGCGACCATCACCAACATTTTACCCCTGGGATTGAAAGACCATAGCAAAGGTCTGCCCTCCCTCACCACCTATGAATTTACCGATTTGCCGCCTCTTGGCACAACTGTGGGGGGACAAGAAATCAACTTGGGTGGCTTTTCGGGCCTGTTTTTTGAGGGTAAAGCAGCCAACGGCAATCTGCAATTTATTACCCATACCGATCGCGGCCCCAATGCCGAACCCACAGGCAGTAATCGACCCTTTCCCTTACCAGACTTCCAGCCTCAACTGATTCGCTTTGAGTTGAATCAGCAAACGGGCGAATTGTTCATTACTGAGCAAATTGGGTTGAATCGGGAAGATGGCACGCCGCTCACTGGCTTGCCCAACTTGCAAGCTGGAGTTGCAGGCACCGCTTACACCGACGAAGTCCCGGTGGATGTGTTTGGCAAGCCGTTGGCGAATGACAAGTTGGGTGGCGATTTTGAAGCGCTAGTCGTTGCCCCCGATGGCACCTTTTGGTTGAGTGATGAGTACCGCCCCGCCATTTATCAGTTCGATCGCCACGGCAACTTGATTAATCGCTTCATTCCTGAAGGTGCTCCCACCGCAACCGGAGAATTTGGCACGCCCGCATTTCCGGCAGTGTATGCCCAACGCCGCACGAATCGAGGATTTGAAGCGTTAGCGTTGGAAGGCACAAAGCTTTATGCCTTTATTCAAAGCGCGATCGACAATCCCGATACACCAGGAGATACCACGTCCCGCAATTCCCGCAACCTGCGGATTTTCGAATTTGATATTGTCACGCAAAAAGTGACTGGGGAATATCTCTACATTCTGGACAGCATCAGCGGCAGTGGCAACGCCCGCACCGACAAAATTGGCGATGCAGTCTCCTTGGGCAATGGCAAGTTTCTAGTGGTGGAACGAGACGATCGCGCCACTGCCGATGCCAACAAATTGATTTACGAGATCGATTTGCGCTCGGCGACCAATGTGAATAATCCAGCCACACTGACCGGCATTCCGGCTGGCAAAACCCTGGAACAATTGACTGTTGCCGAGTTAAGCGCGGCCAACATTCAACCTGCGAGTAAACGCTTGACCGTTAACGCCGCAGCGATTGGTTATACGGGGATCGAAAAGTTGGAGGGGTTAGCCCTGATCGATGCCAATACCATCGCAGTGATTAACGACAATGATTTTGGCGTGGGGGGCAGCACCTTAATCGGTGACGGGACATTATCAGAACCCTCGGTACCCAGCGCGATCAAACTGGGTCTCATCACCTTTGACCAAAGCAATGGTTTAGATAGCAGCGATCGCGATGGTCCCAATAACACCGGCAGAATCAACATTCAGAACCAGCCTGTGTTCGGCATGTATCAACCCGATGCGATCGCTCGGTTTACGGGCCTCGATGGAAAAACTTACCTGATCACCGCCAACGAAGGCGATGCACGGGACTATACCGGATTTGCCGAAGAAATTCGGGTTGGGGCCAGCCAATACGTGCTCGACCCAACCACATTTCCCAATGCTGCTGCCCTCAAAAATAATGCCGTACTCGGTCGGCTGACAGTAACCAACGCCACAGGCGATATCGACGGTGATGGTGATTTTGACCAAATTCATGTGTTTGGTGGCCGTTCCGTCACCATCCGCGACACGGCTGGCAACATTGTGTTCGATAGTGGCGATCAGTTTGAGCGCATTACAGCGGCAGCAGTCCCCACCCTATTTAACTCCAACGGCGATGCGGCCACTTTTGACACCCGCAGCGACAATAAAGGCCCCGAACCAGAAGGCGTGGTGATTGGGGTCGTGGATGAGCGGTCCTATGCCTTTATTGGCCTGGAACGGACAGGTGGCGTGATGGTGTATGACGTGACCAACGCACAAAAACCGCAGTTTTTGGAATATGTAACCGCTCCGGGTGACATCAGCCCCGAAGGATTGACCTTTATTCCCGCCAGCCAAAGCCCCAATGGTGTAGCGTTACTCATTACTACCAATGAAGTGAGTGGCACAACTGGGATCTTTGAATTTAATCCCACCCCATCGGGTCTCGGTGGACAGAAGCAGTTCCGCATTGAGCAAGGTGATGGTACCCGCGCGATCGCCAATTTTGGTGGCATCGGACGGGGCGTTTATCCCGGCGATGAAGTGATTCGAGAAGTGGATACACTCAAACTCGAAGGCGTTGGACTCACAGCTCAAAACTTGTTACTAACTCAAGTTGGCACTAACCTTGAACTCACCTTTGAAGGGATAGCAAACACCAAAGTTGTGCTCAAAAATTTCCAACTCGATCAGCTGGATAATTTGACTCGTGCCACCGGAGCAGGGGTTGATTTGGGTAATATTCTATTTGATGGCCAAACCCAAATTGCCGATAGTTTCGATGTGTTCAATGCTGAGTGGAATTTTGACCAGATTTTTAACCCCAACTCGGTCACATTCCTGAATGACCTGAACAACACCATTCAAGGATTTGATGATTCCAACGATGTGATCAATGCTCAAGGGGGCAATGATTATGTGGATGGTTTGAGTGGAGATGATTTGCTCCGTGGCGGTGCAGGCAATGACACCCTCATCGGTGGCGATGGTGATGATACGTTGATCGGGGGTACCGGGATTGATGTACTGACGGGTGGTTATGGCAGTGACACTTTTGTGCTGGCAGCAACCTCCGGCACTGACACCCTCACCAATTTCAACGTGGACGATGATTTGTTGCAACTTACAGGTGGCTTAACCTTCGGACAATTAAGCATCACCCAAGGCACAGGCGCGATCGCCAATGACACCCTGATCCAACTTTCCGCCACCAAAGAAGTGTTAGCAGTACTATCAGGCGTACAAGCTAACACTCTGACCATCAACAATTTTGTCGGGTAAGTTCGGCTTGTTGCGTAAGTTCGGTATCAATTGAATCTGGTTTGGAATCCCTGATAGCCTCCTTCATTTCATTCATGAGGGAGGCTTTCCTTGACCAGGTTATTTCAGGTCCGAATGCTTTGACAGTGCGATCGCACGATGGGATGTTTGATCGTGTCAACCATAGCGCAATGTCATGCTTTGCAACCCTGCAACAGGGACGATTGAGGGATTGGCTAAAGTCGGCAGAGCGTAATGAGGTGTTGGGTTTCATTCTTCAACCCAAGCTAAAAGATCCGCGATCGGACTGAGATTGAGTAAAACACACTATACAAACTGTATTGTGCGGGTCAGGTGTACACCTTCATGTCTGCTCGCGCTTGAGCTAACCTTCTAGCAGCATTTTCAGCTTCCTTACGTACTTGTTTACGCTTTTTGAGTAAATTATCACGACTATGGACAAGTTGAGCATTGCCGCCAACTAACTTGCTTTCTAGCTCACTTCGCCTACGAGCATATTTTTGATCAACACTATTCAAAGATGCTAAGTCTTTAGGTGACGGCTTGTACTGCTGAAAACGAGTTTCAAGATTACTTCGCCAGTCAACAAGCTTTTGAGTAAGTACCGGACCAAAGCCAGGAACTGAAGCAACTCTATTGTAAGAAACATCGGCAGCAGTTTCTATGCCATAGGATGCTAGAACAAGTGCTCTTTTCTTGCCAATGTTTGAAATTTCTGAATTCTCTATAAAATAACGTTCTAGATAAATCTTCAATAGTGCAGACTTGCGCTCGACTTGATACTGATTTGGGAGATTCTTATACTCGTTATATGAACTTTGTAAACTTCGATAAACCGAATCAAAGCTTGGATCAGATTTTAGTGCTTGATATTGCCTCTCAATAGTTTGCCATTGTTGTTCAGCTTGACGAAGAATGGATTCACGTCTACTACGTTCTCCTCCGTCATTATGAAAATTGAAGAAGAAATTAACAAAACCCAGAAGACCTGTAGGTGGTTTGGCGTACTCAGGTAGAGGAGTTGGTGTAACTCTTATAGAACTCACGTCTGGTAATCGGTCTAAAGAAGGTATTTTAATTGCTTGTATTTTTGACCAAACATCCTCAAGGTTAAATTTACTTTGAGTTGAGCCAGCATTTGTATAAGCTAAAAAATATACTGTTCCACTTAAATTTTCTAAACTACACCAAGGGCAGGAACTTAAGCTTCTATGATATTTGTGTGCCGAATTTTGCTTGCAACTACAAAGCCCATTGCGTAAAATATCTAGTTGATTTACCCAATCTTGTGCTTTTGGACGATTTTCTTTACGAACTCCTTCTTCACTAAAAGCTCTCTCAAAAAGTTGTGCTACTGATAAAGTGCATACCGATAAATCCAAAGCATTAGGAGGAGGGGCCATTTGTTTGGTAGAAGATCTAGCACCGAATGCAAACCGATATTCTTGTATTGATCTCTCGATAGGCATATCACCAGAGCCTGAATACCGTCCTGCAAAGGGATGGCGACCCATAAATAGTAATTGAAAGATAATTATTGCTAAACCAAAATTATCGTGATTCTCCTTGCGTAAAATTCCCCGGAATGATTTTCCTTGAAGTTCAGGAGGTGTAAAGTGAGGAGTACCTACTTCGCAGTAGTAAACTTTATTCCCTAAACGTATCTGAAAACTATCTGTATCAATTAAGCGACAAACTGCTTGCTGCGAAATTAGGATGCCACTTTGGTTAACATCGCCAATAGTATGACCACAATCATGAATAGATTGGAAAGCCGCAGCAACATTTCTAGCAGCATGAATCAGAAAAGACCAATCTGCATGAGGAAATTGTACTTTACGATGTGCTGGACCGTATAATTCATGAACTTCTCGATGCCCTGATACTCGCGGCATAATAAAGCCTTTGATTATGCTTCCTGGCTTATCATGCAGTGTTGCTGATGGCCAAGCAGTAAACCTAGTTAAATCTAGGCTGTTCACAACCATAGCTTTCAGTTTTTCTGCCTTCTCACTCGCTATAGGCTTGTGGTAAACCTTTGCTACGTTAGTTGTATCCCCTTGGATAGTGTAAACTAAACCTTCGCCACCACGTCCTACCTCCTCTCCCAATAAAATAGGTTTGTTCAGGTGGTCATAAAGCCTCATTTGAATCTGACTCCTCTTCCAATACTGTCGGGGGAAAGAAGTTACAACGGCAAGTTGACAAAATCAAAGTTTTGTCATCGTCTGTGCGATCGCATACTGATTCGCTATCAAGAAAATTTTGTAGAGAAGCACTTAGAATTTTAGATAAACCCGGATTACTCTCTTCTGCTAAACGAGTAAACATAGGTTTAAAGAATGGAATATGAGCTGTTCTCGTTGCAAATTTCAAGGCTAGTCCCTGCAACCCATCACTCATTAGGGCAACGTCTTCTATAGGTCTGTTCTTAATTATTTCAAATTGAAGCTGCTCTACGAGAGAGGTATCAGTTACAAAATAAGTAGAGTTAGCATACTCACCAGTCATTGGCCAAAAAATTGGATAGTATTCTCCCTCCGTACCAACAACAATTGCACCATCACCAACTTGGAGGAACAAACCTTCCATTGGTTTTACAGCGGCAGCAAGCAGAGTACAAGCATATTCACGTTTCCTTAAACCTTCATCATTTGCCAATTCACCAATTTGATCTGAAATTTGGGTAATCCATTGCTCAATAACGGCTCTTGATAGATTAGTTAACGCTTCTCCCTGCCTAAAAAAATCTTCAAGTTTTTTCAAAATAAGCCTTGTAGCAATCTCAGCTCCATACTCGCTGCGGCCAGCACTACCAGCCCCATCAGCCACAGCCCCTAAAAAGATTTCTTCTCCATTGCTATCAGTAATGACTTTACTTAAAGCTCGATCTTGACAAGGTAGGTCATTTATAAGGTGGGAAGTTCCTCTGCTATATGCCTGAACATATCGCCAATATTTCATACCGAAGCCCAACCATCAGGAGTAGTAGGATTCTGTAGTGGAACTTCATCACCCGGTGTTGAACGAGATACTGACTTCAAACTACTTGATAACCACTGGAACAAGTCACGAAAACGTAATTCTTTGAGTTTGAGAGGCTGCCTTGTAGAAATTTGAGCAAGAATATCGATCCTTGCATCTTCAACCCCAATGGAGAAGAAGGCAAAAGATTTCTTTGCCTCCCCATCTTGAACTCTACGGGCTGCTGTTTGCCAGTAGTCGGTTGGTCCTCCATCTGTGATTAGAAATACCCAAGGACGATAGTATGCAATACCGTTAGCTTTATAAGTGTCTTTGCGATTTTGCAACAGGTCTAAAGCAGTTTCAATGGCTGCTCCCATTGGGGTATCTGCTTCGGCTCGAAGCACAGGAGGATTAAAGTAATCTGCTGTAACAAAATCTTGTATAACCTGAACTGGTCCAAACCCTACGATCGCAACTTCTACTCGTTTGGAAGCTAAAACATCGGCTAGTAGCTCATCCCTAAATAATTCAACCCCAGCGTTTAACTCCTGAATTGGGGTTCCTCGCATGGAGCCAGATGTATCAAGCAATAGAATTACAGGGCATCGAGGTTCTGGGTTACTAGCAAAATCATCTGTCCCAAAAGCAGGCAAATTTTGAGAATCTGCGTACTCATTACTAAAAGGGACTTGCCCAGAAGGGTTACTGTACATAAGCTCAACTTTGATTTTAAGTAATTTTTTCTAGACTAACCTTTGTATAGAATTCCCGCTAGTTGCTGGAAAATCAACTCGTTTTCCCCTTGTGTTTAACAAATAGCCCTGAAATGTGCCCCAAAAGCATTGCTTAGATGAGCAACTGGCAACACGTACAGATAACCTTCAAGTTGCAGCCCCCATCGAGGATTTAAGCAACCTAACAACTTGTTATACGGATGCTGTCGGGTTAATTCCTTTTGTTGGGGTGTTATCGAGAAAGGGCTGGGGGTTATATCAGGGTGGATGGTTAATGGAGATGTTGGATGGGATTCATCTAAACTACGCCAGAGATACCAACAAGCGATCGCCCTTCTGCTCGCTTTTCCTACGCAATCCACGATCGCACATCATCGGCCATTGTCTGACTTGCGGTATCGGCGGTAATGAGGTCGATTTGCTCGGAACTGCCTGCGCCCAAACCCAGTTCTACGGCACGACGAATTTGTTCTAGTTGCCAGATGGAACCATTGGCCACTTCAGAAGTGGTGCCCAGCGATCGCAAAATGCCAATGGCAACCGCATCCACCGCAACGCGATCGGTCCCCGCCAAAATCACCCCCGATTGCACGAGCTTGCCCGCCTCCGGACCGCCATTTACCAAAGCTTCTACCCCATCCAGCAACACCAGGGCCGGTTGATAGGCTTGATTGATTTCGGCAATCATCAACCGCTGATGGGGTGAGGAATGCAACTCAGTCATGTAGTTGTAGTCATCGCCCGGAACGGTTTTGGCCACCATCCCCACCGTGTTTTTCAATGAAAGGGTGAAATGTCCCCCGAAGCGATGGGTTTTGAGGCAGCAGGTATTAACGATCGCCCCCGCAGCCAAAATCGGTTTAGCAAAGGCAAATCCTTTCGTCCAATGGGTGTCAGCACTGGGGAAATATTGCCAGTCCTGCCGTTGCAGTTCATCCAACACGATCGCTTCTAAGCCATACTTTTCCGCTAGTTGAAATACGCCTTTGCTAGTCATAGCTTGCCGCGTATTGGCCATGCCACTGCGATCGCCAATCGTGATTTTGCCAGCTTTGGCGTTCTGCAATTCCTGGATCAACGCTTCCAGTAAAGCTGAATCCGTTGCTGCCGGGGCGGCATCGGCGGTGTTGTAGTTGGGCTTGAGGAAAACCGTCTTCCCGACAATACCATCAAGTTGCAACAGATCCAGAGCTTTGCGCGTTCCTGCTACCCGATCGCTCGTTTTCACCAACACCACGCGACTCACCCCGGCTTTCGCGATCGTGGGTGTTGTCGTTTCGGTCGGAGCGGTCGCATTAGATGGAGCAGTTTCTAGGACCACTGTATTCACGTCTGTCGCATTCGATTCTGCCGGACTTGTGGCCGCGCGACAAGCCGCAGGCAGGCTTGCTGCACCCAAAGCCAAGCCCCCCAATTGCAAGATCTTGCGACGTTTGATGAAAAAACCTGGATGAGTCATAGCTGTGGAGCGAGGAAACAGCATTAACCCCTTCAGGATAACGAATCAGGGAATTGAATTCACGCCCCTCACGCTGCGCCCCTATTTGCTGTAACGCCCCCAGCGCAAAAATGTGGTCACGACATAAATGACGATCGCACTTCCAATAATCGAGGGAACGATCGGCACAGTTTGAATATGCCATTGCAGGAAGGGAAAATTTAAACCATACTGAGTGGTGAGCAATCGGTAGCTCCACTCACCCAACCACACTCCCACCATCCCCACCAGCACCAACCCCAAAAATTTACCCGGAATGGCGCGGGGAATCAGCATATTGCCCACCACACCGCAAACGATCGCGATCGCCAATTGCACAGCCAAGTAAGCCATATCCATAAGACCACCTTCAGTTGAGAAGCGTTGAACCGACGGCACCCTTAGTTTTTGCAGATAATGATCATCGAAAATCTAGTTATAACCTACTGTTGAGGCTGGAAAGCTGTCATCACGGGCAAAACTACTGAATCTTTGATTAAAAGTTGTTAACGAAGCGATTAGCATTTCCAGCCCGCGATCGCCCCAATATTCCACGAATTTTTCTGGTCACAGCTCATAAAACAGCCTCCTAAATTGGAATTAAACGGTTACGGCTATTCGCTTATGAGCGCTCCTTCAAAAGACGATGAATACTTTGCAATTCACCTAAAATTGCCTCTAAGATTTCTTGAGTTTGGCTTTTGGGTGTTTCCCGGACCTCGATCGTCACCTGTTTAATTCGCAGCACATCCTTCGCAAACCGCGCCACTTCAGTCGGATGAAACAGCAAGATATCGTCCTTAGTTGTGCGAAATTCCGGGTTCAGGCGTTTGGGGTTGTAGGGCGGATTGAGGTCATTCAGGTCGGTGTTGGCGTAGCGGTAGATAGATGCCCTGGATCGGTTCAGGGCGCGTTGAACAGCCTCAATATCCATCAATCCGGCCTGTTCAATTCCCAGATCAAACTCCATACGCTCTGTTTTATCAGAATTGGACTCGCAAATCCTAACACAGGAAATGGATGGGCTTACCCAAAAAGCAGCGCTTGCAGCAAATCCACCATGACGACTACACCCAGGGTGCCAAAAAAGAGAAACATCACCGTTAACAACGGGCTAAATTGGAGCAGCAAGCCCGCCGTAGCGCAGAGCACACAGGTTAGCAGGAACAGTGACAGGGCCAGAAGGGCAATATTCAAATAATTCATAACCGTATCCTGCTGAAGTGAACAGAGTAAGAACGTCAAAGAGAAAAATGTATCGTGCCAAACATTTTGACTGTTATTTAGCATACTCGTTTCAGTTACCGTTTCAACTCACCCGGTTGCCTGATCATCGAGATGAAGTCCAGCACCGTGAGGTCTAACTCAATCTACCCATCCCGGCGCGACGATTCAGCAGGAACCGCCAGAAGGAAAGCTTAATTTTGCTGGCTTAATCTCCTGTGCGTTCGGGTCCGTGAGTCCTGCCCACAGATGATGGACTCGATCCGACTTAGACTGGGTTCCTACACTGCTTGCAAGGGATTGAGCCATTGCAGGATCGTTCGTTCTAGCTGATGTAAATCCCGATAGACTTCTTGCCGCATCCACTGAGCGATCGCGTCCCACGGGGCAAACACATCTCCTGCCTGCCATTTCACATCGGGGCCGAGGGGCGTGAGATGATTACCATTCAACGTTTGCGCGACGATCATGCCGGGAAAGCGATCCTTCAGGACGCGGGTTAAGCCACGGGTGTGATCAATCGTGTCGTTGGTGAATTGGATCAGCAAATTACGCGGAATCTGGTACTTCTCCTCAATGATGCGTTTGGTTTCCAGGGGAGACGGCGTAAATTCCATTTCCAGGGGTGGCATAGTGCTGGACAACATGGAGGACACCTGAGAAAAGAGCGAGGACACTTGATCCATCAGGGGCACCGCATCCCGCGCTGCATAATTATTGAAAGAAATTAAAATATTGCCCGCCCGCTCCACTGGAAACTGGCTGCCAATGAGCAGATGCAGTTTGCATCCCATACTGTGACCAATGCCATACACGGGCAGATATCGTCGTCGCAGAGTGGTTTCAAATAAGGTTTCCAGCGCTCGGTTGAAGTTGCGATACACGGTTTGCGCGATCGCGGTGTGGTCAAACGTATTAATAAATGGTGTCGCAACAATGGCGTACCCCTCCAGTGCCAGTCGTTCTAACATGCGGCGGTAGGTAAGCTGGGGAGCCGTCGCGACAAAGGCACCACCCAGAAAGTGAATAATGGCCACGGGGCGATCGGGAATTAATACCCAGTTGCCATACAGTTCTTGCCAGTCCATTGAGCAGAATAGGGATGAGGGGATGGGAAATAGCGCTTGAGATCGGACAACGCAGGATGCCAGCGGATGTCATCTCGTGCCCTATCTTCTTCATTCTGACGCAGGGAAAGACCATTCGGCTGAATTAAGAGTGGGGCTGACGTAAATACCCTTCTACCAGTAAATCATCCCCTACGGTTCGCCATTGCATCTGGGTCAAGCCGTAAGCATCCGTCATTTGAGTTAGCCCCAGTTCGCCAATGGGAGAGGGGGCTGTGGCTCCCCCAATGATTTTGGGGGCGATGAAGGCCATGACTTTTTGTACGGCTCCCTCGGCGATCGCGCGGGCCGCTAAGGTGCCGCCACATTCCCACAGCACGCTGAGAAACCCGCGATCGCCCAGATGTTGCATAACGGCGGCGGGGGTCAGGGGCTTCAGTTCCATCACCTCCACACCAAACTGGCGCAATTGCTCCTGTAAAACTGGATTCGCACCCGGTTGCGTCACTACGAGGGTGGGCGCAATCACGGTATTCCAGAGATTGGCACTATCGGGCAAGTCCAGTGATCGACTCATGACCACTCGCAGCGGGGTGCGATCGGGACGACGACTGGTCAGCAAGGGATTATCCAACCGCACCGTATTGCCACCCACAATCACCGCATTGCATCCCGCCCGGAGGTGATGCACCTCCGCCCGTGACAGTTCCCCCGAAACCCAGGCACTATGCCCGGTGCGAGTAGCAATCTTGCCATCGAGCGTCATGGCATACTTCAAAATGCCGAAGGGTCGTTGGTGCAAAATGCGATGCACAAAGGCTTCGTTGAGGGTCTGACACGCCTGCTCTTCCACCCCCACCCTGACTTCCAGGCCCGCCGATCGCAGTTTGGCAATACCCCGCCCCGCCACCTGGGGATTGGGGTCCACCATGCCCACCACGACCCGTTGCACGCCGGCGGCCAGCACCGCATCCGCACAGGGAGGCGTTCTCCCATAGTGGCTACAGGGTTCCAGGTTGACATAGAGGGTGGCTCCCGCTGCGCGATCGCCCGCCGCTCTCAGGGCAAACACCTCCGCATGGGGTTCTCCGGCCTTGGGATGAAACCCTTCCCCCACGACTTCCTCATCTTGCACAATCACACACCCCACCAGAGGATTGGGGGCTGTTTTACCCCAGGCTTGCTTTGCCAGGTCCAGGCAACGGTGCATAAAATGAGAGTCGCGATCAGGAGACATCAGCCCTACGCTCCCTTCCCTGCGGCCACAGCCGCCTGTAATCGGGAGCTATCCCAGCCGCGCTGATGCAGGAGAAGCCAGGATTGGATCAGGTCGGGGCCTTTGGTTTCTCCAGTGAGGGCCACCCGCAAAATGGGTTTGAGTTGGCCTTCTTTGCGGTTGAGGTCTTTGGCGACTTGTTTGATCAGGTCGGGGGCGGTGGTTTCTGTGAGGGGTGGGGCGGTGGTAGTGGCTGCCGCGATCGCCTGGATGATCTCCGTTGACCCATCTTGCTTCAGTTTCTTTAAGGCATCGTCTGAGAAGCCGACTTCTGGGATGAAAAGATAGCGCGTCATCGCAACACAATCATCCAGGCGCGTCAGACTTTGGGAAATCAAGGCGGTGACTTGTTCCAGCCAGGGGCGATCGCCGTCCCAGTCAAATTCGTAGCCTGCGTTCTGCCAGTAGGGAATGAGCAGATCGGTTAGTTCAGGGGTGGGCACCTGATGCAGGTATTGACTGTTGAGCCAGTTGAGTTTGTCCCAATCAAATTTGGCTCCGGCTTTGTTGACCCGTTCAAAGCCAAATTGGGGTGCGGCCTCCTGGAGGGTGAAGATTTCCTGGGTCGCGTCGGGAGGAGTCCAGCCCAGGAGGGTCATGTAGTTGGCCAGGGCTGGCGCAATGTAGCCCATCTGCTGGAAGTCGGAGATGGAAGTCACGCCGTCCCGTTTGGATAGTTTGGCCCCTTGCTGGTTCAGAATCAGGGGCGTATGCCCAAATTCGGGCACTGTGGCACCCAGCGCTTCGTAAAGCAGGATTTGTTTGGGGGTATTGCCGATGTGGTCTTCTCCCCGGATGACGTGAGTGATGGTCATATCAATGTCATCGACGACGACGACAAAGTTGTACAGCGGTTGCCCAATGTCGCCCTGAGAGGCGGCGCGGGCAATGACCATATCCCCACCCAGGTCGCGCCCTTTCCAGGTGATGGGGCCGCGTACCAGGTCATGCCACACAATTTCGCGATCGTCGTCGATTTTGAAGCGAATCACGGCGGTGCGCCCTTCGGCTTCGTAGGCGGCCTGTTGGTCTGGAGTCAGGTGGCGATGCCCGTTGTTGTAGCGGGGGGCTTCTCCTTTGGCTTTTTGCGCTTCCCGCATGGCATCGAGTTCTGCTGGAGTTTCGTAGGCGCGATAGGCCAATCCTTTGTCCAGCAATTCCTGGATTTTGGGACGGTACAAGTCCAGGCGATCGCTCTGGAAAATCGGGCCTTCATCCCAGGTCAACCCTAACCACTGCAAACCGTCGAGAATATTCTGCGTGTATTCGGGGCGCGATCGCTCCAGGTCGGTATCCTCAATCCGCAGAATGAACGTGCCACCGTGATGACGAGCATACAACCAGTTAAAAACGGCAGTTCTGGCCGTTCCAATATGCAGATTACCTGTGGGACTGGGAGCGATGCGAACGCGAACAGACATAAGGATGCAGAGGTGTGAATTTTTGTGCAGTCCTTATTCTAAGGGAGATAGGAACCAGCGGCCAGGAATCGGAGGAGGGAAGGCAGGAGGAAAAGCAAGCAAAGAGAGGAGAGGCACAGGGGTGTCATAGGATTTTAGGAGTGCTTCGTACTGCCTCACTAGGAGAAGTCAAAATGGCTGGTTTACGGATTCAAGATGTGATTAAAAAGCGCATTGCGACCTTGGGCGCACGTCCCTCTTACCGATTAGAAACAATCTATTATCTGCTGCTGTTTGGCGATTGGCTCAAGCAACACTCCTGCGATCGCACGTTTGACAACGGCTACGCGCTTTATCAGCATTTGAATGAGGTCGTGCTACAAAATCAGCCCATTGATTTTCTGGAGTTTGGGGTCTACAACGGCTATTCTCTCAAAATCTGGTTGGACCTCAATCAAAATCAACAGTCCCGATTTTTTGGATTTGATTCCTTTGAAGGACTACCTGAGGACTGGAAAATGTTTTCTCGCACCCTACCCAAAGGCACATTTGATTTGGGAGGGCAGCCACCGGAGATTGAAGATAGCCGCGTGCAGCTTGTCAAAGGTATTTTTCAACAGGCGTTACCGAGCTTCCTCGAAAACTTTCGTCCCCAAAATCGTCTGTTCATTCATTGCGATGCGGATTTGTATACCTCTACCCTGTATGTGCTGACCACTCTCAATTCCTTGATGGTTCCGGGTACGATCCTACTATTTGATGAGTTTTCTTCAGTGACCCACGAATTTCGGGCATTCAACGACTTCACCCAATCCTTCATGCGAAACTACCGCATAGTGGCTACCTGCGAACCGTTCTACGCACAAGTTGCGATCGAGTTACTGTAAATATTGCGATCAATATTGCGATGGTGGATCGTTTTAGCCGCTGAGGGCATCCAAGCCGTAGCTTCTAACTCTCTACCCAACGGCATTCCTTCCTGCCATTCACTTCGACCCAGGCGAGAACGAGAGCTTTTTGCGGCACGAGGGCAGGGGCGACCAATGTGGCGATTACAGAAACAACGGGCTGAGGGGCGGTAGATGCTCTGGCCATAGGAATAAGTCCTTAATCGAGGGATGAATGACTTAACAGGCGAACACAACGACGTTATGCAGATTCGGCAGACTCAAGGCTGATCCAGTTTGGATGCTAATACAGATTTGACACTGTACAAACCCAATACTGATACAGACTAAAACTGATACAGATTTGACACTAATACAAACTTGAAACAAATCAAGATAATGCTGATGCAAACTTGATGCAGGTGAATTAAAAGAAGTGACGAGAATTAAACGGGACTGACGGGGCTCGAACCCGCAACTTCCGCCGTGACAGGGCGGTGCTCTAACCAATTGAACTACAGTCCCTCACGATTCGCAAGATCATTACCAGGAATCATCTGCTTCAGGCGAGACGCACTCATTTCAGAGGCGATCTCTATTGTGCCGATGGATGGGGATTTTGTCAAACACTTTTTGCGAGATGGCGAGAGCGATCGCCAGGAACCACTTCGCGCCCCACTTTGTGGTAGCTTCCAGCCAATAGTGAGTTTTAGCTGATACGGGCATGATGATTCGGGATGCGGTTGAGGCAGATCTGCCAGCCATTGTTGCCATTTATAACTCCACAGTGACCTGCCGAACGGTGACAGCCGACTGGGACCCGGTCTCGGTTGAAAGTCGGTTGGCCTGGTTTCATAGTCACACAGCGGATCAGCGCCCGCTTTGGGTGATGGAGTGCGAGGGCAACATTGCAGGCTGGTTAGGGTTTCAATCTTTTTACTCGGCCCGTCGCGCTTATGATGTAACGGCAGAACTCAGCATTTACATTGCCCCGGCTTACCGTCGCCAGGGCATCGGGCGCAAACTGTTACACCATGCGATCGCCCGTAGCCCCAGCCTGGGAATCAAAAATCTGGTGGGGGCAATTTTTGCCAGCAACGAGGCCAGCTTGAAGTTATTCGAGAATTTTGGCTTTGAGCGGTGGGGGTTCCTACCGGCGATCGCCGAATTTGAACATCAAACCTGTGACTTAGTTTTGATGGGTCGTCGAGTTGGGCCACAGGAGTAGGAATTAGCGCCGCTCTAGCGTTTCGGTTAGGCGTTCGATCGCGATCGTCAATCGCTCCTGAGATTCAACAATCGGGTCAACGGGTGTCACCTCTTCCTGCCGACGAATAAACTTCTCCAGTACCCGAATAATTAAAAAGATCACCAGCGCAATGACTAAAAAGTTAACAACTGCAACTGCCAGTTCGCCGACTCCATAGGGCAAATTCCGCAGTTGATCGACACCAGCCTGCTTCAAAACTGGATTCAGTGCGTAAGACATGAGCCAATTGACAAAAGCATCCACAATTTTGCTGAACGCGCCACCAATAATGACAGCAACGGCAAGATCAACCACATTGCCCCGCATAATAAATTCCTGAAAATCTCTCAGGAACCCTGTTGCCGAACTTCTTGCTCGTCTAACCATGATTTGTCGCCTCCACTCACCAGAAAAATGACTCAAGTATGTACTGCTGTTAACGGCCCTGCCATCACCTCAGGTATAAAGCTGAGAACAGGATGGCGGCATTGCAGCTATTTTAATAAACCGCACCAGATTGACAAACATTGCAGCGATTGATCATCCTCCTTAGGATGGGTTTGTGCTTTTGTTTTGATTTGAACTTAACGGCGTGGGACGAGCCGACTGAGGGTTGCCAGCATGACATCCTTCGTTTGCCCGGTCACGGTAAACACCATTGCTTCTCGATAGATTCGTTGGGCGGGGTGCTGTAGAGAATTTGCCATACCAGCCGCGAGCGTGACCGCGACATGGGCACACCGGACTGCCAGTTCGATCGCCCATGCCCGGAGCTGTAGCCGTTCTTCAAATGAGCGCTCCTGGGCTGCGTAGATGGCCGCTCGACATTGGTGCAATTCCTGGCTGAGGGTTTGGTGTGCCTGATGAATCTCAAGCTGCGATCGCTCCCGGCCCTGCTGCTGGATCAGGTCTAACCCGGCCTGAGCGCAGCCTAAAGCATAGCAGCTATGTTGCAATACGTTTTGGCGATCGCGAATGCCGATGGCATTGGCTGGTTGAATAAATACCACCTGGTCGTCTGGGAGAAACCATTGCCTGACCTCTGCGGTGACGGTGTTGGTTGCGGTCATTCCAGCCAGGGGCAGCGGGGCACTGAAGTGAATAGATCCGCTGGTTTGATGCGTGTTGCAGAAGGGAAGGATGCCATACACGGCGCGATCGTCGGGTAGCACAGCCGCACCCACAAAGGTTTGAAACAGCTCAAATCCCGTAATCCAGGGAATGGTTCCGTCTAACTGAAAGCCGCCTGGTACGGGTACGGCTTTGAATGGCGGCGGTGAGCGGCGCAAATGAGAAAAACCCACCCCAACCGCGATCGCGCCGTTCACCATCTGCGGCAAGTAGTGGCGTTTTAGTGGCTCATTCTCGCTGCGACTGAGCAACCCTCCGGCGCTTTGGTGTTGTGCCTGCAAAAAAGCCAGTGCGCCAGAGTACCGCGCCATCAACTCTTGTACCTGCTGAAATTTGGGTGGGGTTAACCCACAACCACCCCAGGCCGTCGGAATTTTGAGTCCTAACCAGTGTTGTTCACCCAGTTGGTGAAAGGCTTGCCGCAGCATATCAACAGAATGATCAAGCTGATTAGCGTGGGGGGCAACGCGATCGCGCAAGTAAATTTCAACCAGGTCAAGAGAAAACATAGTCCGCCATAGAAGATCTAGCTTTGGCCAGAACACTTAGGCCAAGGAAAAGCTGAAAAGCCAATGCTGAGTAGGTGTTCTGACTCGCCTGCGCCACGTTACATAGGGCTACGGCTATAGAGGAAACAGCAAAAATGCACTCTCATGATCAACAAAGCCCCCAGAACATTCTGAGGGCTAATAGACAGTCTTTCGGGATTTGGAAACATCCTTTTAAGATTCAGAAGAGTCAGATCCTGTAGGGCGGACATCTTGTCCGCGCAGGCTAGAAGCCCGCACTACGAAGGGTTGGTCTATTGGCGCCAATGTCACTAGTGGTCTGTCAGGAAAATTTTGACGGGTCAAAGACCCGCAAAATTTAACCCTAATCAACAACCTGTATTTTGGCTGCCCGTCAATGATTGATCGACTTACCACTAGGAATTGGCCACTTCCGCAATCCCAATGGGACAGGAAACATTCGTGCCGCCTAAACCACAGTAGCCACCAGGATTTTTCGCCAGATATTGCTGGTGATAATCCTCAGCGTAGTAAAACTCTGGCGCAGCCAAAATTTCTGTTGTAATTTGGCCAAATCCTGCCTGAGTCAAGGCTTGCTGGTACTTGGCGAGGCTGGCTTCTGCCAATTGGCGTTGCTCATCCGTGTAGACGTAAATCCCAGAGCGGTATTGAGTGCCCACATCATTGCCCTGTCGCATCCCCTGAGTGGGGTTATGACTTTCCCAAAAGACTTTGAGCAGGGTTTCGTAAGAGATGACGTTGGGGTCATAAACGACTCGCACCACTTCGTTATGCCCGGTCATGCCGCTGCACACTTCCTGATAAGTGGGGTTGGGGGTGAGGCCCGCCGCATAGCCAACCGAGGTACTGTACACACCTTCCTGCTGCCAGAATTTGCGTTCCGCCCCCCAGAAGCACCCTAACCCAAACAGTGCCAATTGCATACCGTCTGGAAACGGTGGCTTCAAGGAATTGCCATTTACAAAATGACGATTCGTAAGGGACATTTCGGTCGCCCGTCCGGAGAGTGCTTCCGCCTGAGTGGGAAGACTCAGCTTTTTGCCAAATCCAAATAAAACCATGACTTTTTGCCCTGCTGTTGGAATGCCTTTACTCTAGTTTACATTTCTGAACCAGAGGTGAGCCGCGATTAAAGCAATGCTAAGAACCGAAAATGGGTAGTGGGTGAAGGTGGTACCTCTTAGCCAGAGACTTGTTTCAGCTCTCTTAATAGGGCATCGACTTCCATTAAGCGATCGCTGGAGACCGATTGCTGTTGCATTAGGGTTTTGGCTGATTCCAGAGTAGACAGGGCTTCCTGTCTACGGCCTAGTTGCTTCATTGCTTTGCCTAACTTGACGTAGCCATCCGGGTCTTTTGGCGCAAGGTTAATCCCCTGCCGATACAGATTCACCGCAGAGGAGTAATTGCCCTGTTCAAAAAAGACATCGCCAACGCCCAGATGAGCATCGGCCAGGGTCGGTTGCAACGCGATCGCCCGTCGATAGGCTGACATGGCCTCCTCCAGTTGGCCGACGGCCTGCCACGCTCGCCCGATTTGCAACTGAATCGTGGGATTGCGAGGCTCCAGTTCTACGGCTCTGCTAAAGGAGTTAGCAGCTTTTTGATAATCCTTCAGTTGCAGCCAGGCGGTGCCAATATGAACCCGCACAATTCCTTGTCGGGGCGCAATGCGGGCTGCCTGCTGAAGCGGGGCAAAGGCATCCCGAGGCCGTTTGAGCTGGATCAGGGCAGTCCCCTGGAGTTCTTGAGCTTTGAAATTTTGAGGGGCGATCGCGGCCACCCGGCGATAGACCTCGAATGCCTCCTCATAGTTGCCCTGCCGCGACAACAACACGCCAATGCCTAAATTTGCATTCACATGCCGGGGGTTAAATTGAATTGCCTGCCGATAGGCGGCGATCGCGTCTGCTGTTCTTCCCAGATTTGCCAGACTAAACCCAACCGCAGCATGAAACTCGGCATTTCTGGGGTCAAGCGTCAGAGCTTGCTGATAGGCTCGAACGGCCTCTTCAAAATTTCCCTGACTGGCATACAAAAACCCCATGCCCGAAAAAATGCGTGGGTTGGAGCGATCCATTTCTGCGGCCTGCCGAAAGACCGAAAGTGCCCCTGGAATGTTGCCGGTGTTCGTCAGCCTGCGCCCTTCTCGCAACAAGCGATTCAGCGCCTCGTTTTGATTCGAGGCATTGCTGATATTCTCATTGGTCGATGTGCCGATGCCATCGACGGGTTGTTGTGCCTGCGCGAATGGGGACCACGCACTGACAACCCCGCTAGAAATGAGAATACTGGTAGCCAGCGTGATGACATTGTGGAAAGCGAGTTTGCTCATGGCGTTACTTGTTCAGGGCGACACAGCTTGGCTAGTTCTCCAACTTTGAGCAAAATCACGGTTCTTTGCAAAAAGTTACTCAGGAAAAAAGCCAAGCATTACTGTCGCACATTTGGGGCAATCCCACAATTGGGATCACCGCCCTCTTAGGCACTGAAGTATTTTGCGGCAGGATGATAAGCCACGATCGCCGTTGTGGATTGCTCTGGATAGAGTTGTTCACTTTCATCCATATACATGCCAATGCGATCGACTCCCAGCAATTCAAGTTGCTGATACTGGCACTGAATATCGGGACAGGCGGGATAGCCAAAGCTATAGCGTGATCCCTGATAGCGTTGGGCCAGCATATCTCGAATGTTGTCTGGGTCCAGGTTGCCGTACCCCAGTTCGCGCCGAATTCGGGCATGGGTCCACTCCGCCAGAGCTTCCGCTACCTGCACCGATAGCCCATGAAAGTAGAGGTAATCGGTGTAATTGTCGGCCTTAAACAATTCCTGGGCAAATTCGGTGGCTTTTTGCCCTGCCGTCACGGCTTGCATTGGAAAGACATCCACCTGGCCCGACTCTACAGGCGCGAAGAAATCAGCAATGCAGTAGCGTCGCAGCGATCGCTGCCGGGGGAAGGTCCAGGTGACGCGGGGGGGTAAGTCGGGTGGGAGGGTAGGAGGGTGGGAGGGTGCAACGATGGCTGGATCATAGATATGCACCGAGTTGCCTGCCGCTTGGCAGGGGAAATAGCCATAAATAATTTGCGGATCGAGGAGATTTTCGTCAACGATCCGGGCTTTCCAGCGTTCCAGAATCGGATAGACCTTCTCCTGTAAAAACTGGTCGTACTCCTCGCGGGATTGTTCGCGCGGCTTGCGAAACTGCCACTGGCCGGCAATTAATGCCTGCAAATCCAGATGCCAGAAGATTTCATCCCAGGAAATATCTGCGGCAGTGAGAATCTGCGTACCCCAGAACGGCGGTGTAGGCCGGGGGATATCTGCCGCGATCGCCTCAGAGCGCACCGTATCTTCAACCAGAGAGTGGGAACCCGCCAATGGCTCTGTCGCCTTCTCCTGGTTGGCGGTTTCGAGCGGTTGAATTTTGACTTCCGACTCCTGCTCCTCGCCCAAAAAGCCTTGCAAATCGTCCCACTGGCCTTCTGTCTTAGCGGGCATGAGCTTGTCCATAAAGTGCAAGTCCGCAAAGGCATCTTTGCCGTAAATCACCCGTCCTTTGTAGACGTTCTGGCAATCTTCGTAGACAAATTTGGGCGTAAGGGCGGCTCCCCCCAGGATGACGGGCACCGTAATGCCCTGCTCATTAAACACTTCCAGGTTTTCCTTCATGAAGGCGGTAGATTTAACCAGCAAACCACTCATGGCAATGCAATCGGCTTTGTGTTCCTGGTAGGCGTTGATGATGGCATCGACGGATTGCTTAATGCCCAGGTTAATCACCTTGTAGCCATTATTCGTCAGGATGATATCGACCAGGTTTTTCCCAATATCGTGGACATCCCCTTTCACCGTGGCGATGAGGAAGATGCCTTTCGAGCTATTGGTTTCGCTCTTTTCCATCAACGGCTCTAGTTGGGCGACAGCCGCCTTCATAGTTTCCGCCGATTGCAGCACAAAGGGGAGTTGCATTTGGCCTGAACCAAACAAGTCACCCACGACTTTCATGCCGTCCAGCAAAAAGGTATTGATGATATCCAAGGGTTGATAAAGGTTGAGTGCTTCGGTCAATGCCTCTTCCAGGCCAATCCGTTCGCCGTCAATGATGTGACGCTTCAACCGTTCCTCAATTGGCAAATCCGCCAGCACATCTTTAGACCGAGCATCTTTGGCGGAAACCCCTTCAAACAGCGTAGTGAGTTGAGTGAGGGGATCGTAGACACACACATCCCCTTCAAATCGACGCTGATCGTAAATCAATTGCCGACAGACCTCTTGATGGGCTGGGTCAATCTTGGCCAGGGGCAGAATTTTGGCGGCACTGACGATCGCCCCATCCATGCCCACCTGGACCGCTTCATGCAAAAACATGGAGTTCAGCACAATTCGCGCCGCCGGACTGAGACCAAACGAAATATTGGAAACCCCCAACAAAATGTGGCAACCGGGAAGATTTTCGCGAATCATCCGAATGGATTCAATCGTGGCTTTGCCGTTTTCCCGGTCTTCCTCAATTCCGGTGGAAATGGGCAACGCCAACGTGTCGAAGAATAGTTCGTGGGCCGGGATGCCAAATTCCAACGCCTGCCGATAAGCCCGTTGAGCAATCTCAAACTTTTTCGCGGCGGTACGGGCCATGCCGTCCTCGTCGATCGTGCCGATCACCACGCCCGCCCCATACTGCTGGGCTAATTCCAGCACCTTTAAGAATCGCGGTTCGCCATCTTCGTAGTTGGTGGAGTTGAGAATGCACTTCCCGCCTGCTACCTTTAGTCCTGCCTCCATCTTTTCCCATTCGGTGGAGTCGAGCATCAGCGGCAAGTTCACATTGGTCACGAGCCGCGAGACGAGTTCGCGCATGTCCTTCTCGCCATCTCGACCGACGTAATCGACGTTCACATCCAAGACGTGGGCACCTTCTCGCACCTGCGATCGCGCCACTGCCACCAACCCATCCCAATCTTCCGCGTTCAACAGTTCCCGCACCTTTTTAGAACCACTGGCATTCAGCCGTTCTCCCACAATGAGAAAGGAGTTGTCCTGGTCATAGGGCTGGGTCGCGTAGATCGATGCCGCCGCTGGCACATAGCCCAGGGCGGGGCGGGGTGTGGGGAAGGGGGCGGGGGGCAGGGGGGCCGGAACCCACTCCTGACGGCCCTGCCGCACAGGTCTTGCCTTTGGCTTCAAGGTTGCCGCAATTTCCGCCAGTTGGTGAATGTGGTCAGGTCGGGTCCCGCAGCACCCCCCAATGACCTGAACGCCCAAATCCTCCACAAAGCGGGTGAGGGCCAGTCGCAATTCCATCGGCGTGAGTTTGTAGTGAGCATGGCCTCCCACATTTTCGGGGATGCCTGCGTTGGGAATGCAGGAGATGACGAAGGGGGAATGGTGCGAGAGATACTTGATGTGTTCGGCCATGCGATCGGGGCCAGTGGCGCAGTTCAGCCCCAAGATGTCGATCGCGAACGGTTCGAGAATGGTGAGCATGGCAGCCACATCCGACCCGACCAGCATGGTGCCCTGGACTTCCATCGTGACCGATACCATTAATGGACGGCGTGCGGCTTCGCCGATCCCATAAAGTTCGCCCTTTTTCGCAAATACGTCTTCTATGCCGTTGAGTGCCGCTTTGATCTGCAATACATCCTGGCAAGTTTCCACCAGAAAGAGATCAACGCCGCCATCCCACAAGCCCTCCGCCTGTTCCGCAAAGGTGGCTTTCATCGTGTCGTAGTCAATATGGCCGAGGGTTGGCAGTTTAGTCGTGGGACCAATAGACCCCGCCACAAACCGCGGCTTTTCTGGGGTGGAAAATTCCGCCGCCAATTGTTTGGCCAGTGCTGCTGCCGCCCGATTCAATTCGTAGGCTTGATCGGCCAGGTCGTACTCGGCTAACACAATGGACGTCGCGCCAAAGGTATCGGTCTCAATGACATCGGCCCCTGCCGCCAAAAAGTCACGATGGACTTTGGCCACCGCTTCCGGTTTGGTGAAGATCAAGTATTCATTGCAACCTTCATATTCCGCGCCTCCAAAGTCTGCTGCGGTCAGGTTTTGCACTTGCAGATTGGTCCCCATTGCGCCATCAAAAACGAGAATGGGGCGATCGGGATGATAAAGACGCTCTAGAAAAGGGCTACGCATCGTGAATTTCAGTGGGGATGAACGGTGTGGACCAAATGGATAAAGATGCCGTGCTTTAATGATGCCGATTTTTGCTGGCTGAGTTTGGGGCGGCTCAAGCGGCTTAGTCAACTCTTTGCAAAAGTGGCTCAACGGTGGAACCTGACCTTGAGGGAGGCAAGGTGACGGAGTCCAGAATGGGTCAGAATGGATGGAATTGTAGGGTAGGGAATTCAACCATTCAGCTTAACGTATTTCCCTGAACCAATGGAATGAGGGCGTGGAAGCCAGCTTTCCTATCAGGATCACTTCGTCCAGAGACGTTTCTCCCTGCGGTTGGCGCAGTTCACTGGCCCAATCCTCCCTATAATTAAGATTCGCAATGGGTGTGAAGGGGGTGCGATCGCGTCCATCTCCTCCTCGTCACACCATTGAACTATTCCCTATTTACAACGTTTATGCCTCGCGACTCCCGCCCACAGCCAGAATCCCAAAGTACCCTTGAAGACATTCGGGCAACCCGCCTGGATAAGATTGAGCAATTGAAACAGGCAGGCTATACCCCCTACGGCTATCGCTGGGATGTGACCCATCATGCGGGTGAGTTGCAGGCAACTTACGCGGATTTAGCCAGTGGCGAAGAAGTAGAGGTAGAAGTGGCGATCGCGGGTCGCATTATTGCCCGCCGCGTCTTCGGTAAACTCGCTTTCTTCGGCCTGCAAGATGAAACGGGCACCATTCAGCTTTATCTAGACAAAACCCGGATTCAAGCCATGATGGCGGAAACAGACGCGGATGCTTTTGAGCATTTGAAACAACTCACGGATGTGGGCGACATTATCGGCGTGCAGGGCACCATCAAGCGAACGGAGAAAGGGGAATTGTCCGTTTATGTCAACCGTTACGCCATGTTGACCAAATCCCTGTTGCCCCTGCCAGATAAGTGGCACGGTTTGACGGATGTAGCAAAACGCTATCGCCAGCGCTACGTCGATCTGATCGTCAACCCCGAAGTGCGAGAAACTTTTCGTCGCCGCGCGTTGATCACAGCGTCCATGCGGCGTTATCTGGATCAACAGGGTTTTATCGAAATTGAAACGCCCGTGTTGCAGTCTGAGGCGGGAGGGGCTGAAGCGCGGCCTTTCATTACCTACCACAACACGCTGGACATGAATTTGTATCTGCGGATTGCGACTGAGTTACACCTGAAGCGCTTAATCGTGGGCGGGTTTGAAAAAGTGTTTGAACTGGGCCGGATTTTTCGGAATGAGGGCATTTCTACCCGCCACAATCCCGAATTCACCACGATCGAGTTGTACCAGGCGTATGCCGACTACAACGACATGATGACCCTGACCGAAACGCTGATTACCACAGCCGCGCAGGATGTGTTGGGAACGTTGAAGATTACTTATCAAGGAGCCGCGATCGACCTCACCCCACCCTGGCGCAGAATCACTATGCACGAGGCAGTTCAGGAAAAAACGGGCGTTGATTTCAGTCAGTTTAATTCTCTGGACGAAGCCAAAGTTGCGGCCCAGAAAGTAGGACTACACAATCTGGAGAAGTGTGATTCTATTGGCAAGCTGCTGAATGAAGCCTTTGAACAAACCGTGGAAGAAACTTTAATTCAACCTACCTTCATCGTGGACTACCCCGTGGAAATCTCGCCCCTGGCCAAGCCCCATCGCGCGAAACCGGGCCTGGTGGAACGCTTTGAGCTATTCATCGTGGGGCGTGAAACCGCCAACAGTTTTTCTGAGTTGACAGACCCGCTCGACCAGCGGGAACGGTTGGAAGCCCAGATGGCCCGCAAGGAAGCCGGAGATCTGGAGGCGCACAGTGTTGATGAAGACTTTTTGACGGCACTGGAACACGGAATGCCGCCAACAGGCGGGTTAGGGATTGGCATCGATCGCCTGGTGATGCTCCTCACCGATAGCCCCAGTATTCGTGATGTGATTGCGTTCCCGTTGCTCAAGCCGGAGGGGGGGCAGGAGAAGGAGTAACCAGAATCAGCGGCATCGTTTTGCTTAGTTTGAAACTTCTGCCATCTCAATGATGTTGCCGTCGTAATCTTTCACCAGAAAGTTGAGGGGTTTTTCTCGAATGATTTTGTACTTCATGCGGCGCATTTGAACTCGGAGTAACACCTGCTCCAGGCAATCGCGATCAAAACACACATGGCGTTGACGATTGCGCTCACCCAGGCCAGCACCAGAAATCACATGAAGCTGAGTGTTTTTCTTGAGCTGATACCATAATCCATCGGGTGTACTCACATTGCTGGTTGCAGTCCGGCCTACTCCCGGCGTGATGTACAACGGATCAATCATGGCTGTGCCGAGGGATTGTTCATAGTTGTAGTAATAATGCAGTGGCACATCTGCCGCCGGGAGTTCCAAAATTCCCTCATAAAGCTGCCGGGCCAGTTCGACATCCGACACCATGATGGTGTGAACTTTGGGCGCACTGCTCAAAAACATCCACATGGCTCCGGCGTAGGCCACCAGCAACAAGACCATAATTCCCTGCGTGGAAAACAGGGTGTCTAAACCAGGAAGTGCGCCCAAGGTGAAGGAATAAAGCATTGCAGAACCATCTCAGGGAATGGGTTAATCAGTGAAGGTCAATCAGTGAATGTTAATCAGTGAAAGTCAGTCAGCCGACCAGTGAACATCATCTCAACTGGCAAACCCATCAGTGCAGATTGATTCTAGCAAGCTCGAATTCAACTCCGCAAAAAGCCAATGGGAGTTATACGCTATCTTGATAAACCAGGCGGAAGATCAAATTCAGTATCATTGGCAGGGCTGGGAGAGGCTGGTGAACCTATTGTCCGCTCCCATAACCGTTCCCATCACCAGGGGAGGGATATGATTGGCTGAAATTATTGAGTGATTTACTGAGTGATCTAAAGTTTGAGCGGTCTACCGTTCTAGTTTCCAGCAAGCAATCAGGCAGCGTTGCTCGGAGTGGCGACTGGACTGCCAGCAGTGTTCTAAACAGCGTTGATGATTACCACATTGCTCCTGCTGGGATGTGGGAGGTTGGGGGGGTTGCGATCGCGCTTGCGGAGACCCATCAGGGACAGCCGATGCAGCCTGATGATCTTGGTCCTCACCCTCGTCCGGCTCAGGGGGCTGCGATCGCGCTCCGTATAAATTTGCAAGTATGGGTATCAAAGATTGCATAATGACCAAGCCTATTACAGAAAATCTAAGCTATACAGCCAAATCTGTCTTTAAAGTTACTCGCCTCATCAAGCTGGTTCTTCCTGCAAGTCGAGGAACAAAAGCATGGAATCAGTTCAACCAGAAGGATCATCATTTCCCCCAACTGGGTGATTTTTGCTACCCAATACTTGTCTAGATCTTTTCCGGAACTCGCCGTGTTCGTCCTTGCTCCTCGTCGGCTCTCAGCGATGCCTGAACCCACTTCCCTTTGTTACGCTGGGGAAGTAGCCTACCTGCCGCCTGCTGTTATTTGCCTATGAAACCGGACCTTCAAGGTTTAGAGCTAACCCAAGGGGAACTGCGCCGTTTGATTGGGTTTGCCCCCCGTCACCTTGCGGCCCCCTTTTGGGCACGAGTCGGCTGGTTGAGTGTGTGGTACAGTTCCCTGAACTATGGCGCGATCGCGCTTTTGCGGTTGGGGTTGTTCTACCTATCTCCGCTCACCCTGACCGGAGAAGCTCATTTTTGGATTAGTTTGTTGATGGGCATTGGCACAGCGATTTATCACCGCTGGCATTGGCAAACACATACTGTCACCCTGCCTCTCCGCCACCTGTTGGCGGATGCCAAACAATTTAACCTGGTGGTGAAGGCGATTCACATCAATGATCAGTTGGAGGAGGCTGGCAATAGCAGCGTTGCCATCAAGGATCGGGAGCAGGTGTTGGAGGCTCTCTGGCTGACGCGGGAAGATTTGGTACGGGCACTCAAGACGGAGCGTATTTTGCGAGAAAACAAAGAATTCATCACTCGCAATGCCTGCTTATTTGACAATAATATTTCGGCGTTAGCGGCCTTACAGGTAAGCGATCAGGCCAGCGAACATGGGCGGCTCCTGAATGAAGCGCTGCAAATTGCCATGAACACGCAGGAAGAGATGCGCCGCTTACAAAGCTGATGCGCTGCCGACATTGAAGTGCGCCGTGAAATGCGTCACTCTTGATGCGCTTTGCCGTTTTCGGTCATGGGTTGATTGAAGTCACGGCATTTTGCCTGGGCGGCAGCGTGGGCTTCCTGGTATTCCTTGCCCCCCAACATGACATCCCCGTAGTATTCGTAGGGCATAGTGCCGTAAATCGGTAACGGTGGATCGTCTGGATAGTCTTCCTTCGCTTCCTCGATCGCGGCTTTGAGTTGTTTGACGCTCAACCGTTGCGCCGGGAAGTAATGGAGAGCATTTCCGGCCTGGTTCAAAAACGGCCAAGACGGATCGATTAAACAGTCTTCTAGCTCCAACCAGGCGTGTTCTCTGGGCGTACAACGTTTGCCCGGAATCACCAGAAAGCCCTGCACATAGGTGGCTTCTTTGAGCGCCAAAGCACCCCGATGAGCATTGTCAAAGGGGGCTTTGGATTTACTTTTAACCTGTTGCGCCAATTCCTGCGATCGCGCCTCATCCAGTGGCTTTTGCATTCCCAACATCCGATACCGCTTTCATTTTATTGTTCCAGATCGTGTTATTGGTCCAGATCGTGCAGGAGTTGTAACCGATTGTCGCCCTGCTGCGATTGAGCGGGTAGGTCCGCTGTTGGCGTATTGCCCCGGACTGGACCAACCAAAACGCGAGTATTGCGATCGATGCGGTACAACACTAACCCACCATCCTCACCCGCCGTTGTCGGTTGACCCGCTGCCGCCGCAGGCACTGGAGCACTGGTTTTAAAGTCTTTTTGAATCGATCGCTCCTGAATTCCCAGCAGTTGGGCGGGAGACTCAGACATTGGCTCCACCTGAGCCAAACCAGAGGTCGTGAATCCAAACAAGGTGGCAGCAATACTTGAGAAGATCATGATCATCCGTTGCATGGCCAGACTCCTGAGGTAATTTCCTTAGTTTTACCGTGTGATTTTGGAGTTGAGCATCTTTCTTAGATTGGATTTAACAAAATAATTCGCAAGGTCGAGATTTTCTCAGTTCCAGGGGAATGCTAAAGAAGATCTCTGATGCAATTGCCCCCTATGAGCCACGGACTGTATTTGTATGGCATTTTCCCCGATGCAAACCTGGATGATTTGTCTTTAGAAGGGTTAGACAAACAACCGGTTCACCCTTATGCGCTAGATGGATTCACCTTTTTATATTCAGCCGCGCAGCAAAACCGTTATTTAGCGAGTCGTAAAAACTTGCTGGGGCACGAAAAAGTATTAGAACAGGCAATGCACGCTGGCCATCGAACTCTATTGCCGCTACAGTTTGGTCTGGTGATTCAAGATTGGGCCACCGTGACTCAGCAATTAACCCAGCCCTATGGCCCCAGTTTGCATCAGTTGTTTGAACGGTTGGACGGTAAACGGGAAGTGGGCGTGAAGGTATTTTGGGAGCAGGACAGCGAACTGCAAACCTTGCTCAACGAGAACGAGATTCTCAAGGCCCAGCGTGACAGTCTGGAGGGCAAAAACCTGAGTATGGATGAGGTCGTTGCCATTGGCCAATCGATTGAGCGATCGCTGGCCGCCCGCAAGCAAGCCATCATCAGCGCCTTCCAAACAACTTTGAATCCTCTGGCGATCGCCGTTGTCGAAAATGATGCCATGACCGAATCCATGATCTACAACGCCGCCTACCTGATTCCCTGGGACGACGAACCCACCTTTGGGCACCACGTTGAAGCGATCGACCAGCACTTTCATGGTCGCCTCAAGATTCGCTACAACAACTTCACCGCCCCATTTAACTTCGCCCAAATGAAGCAGCTTGAGTAAAGCGAATCTGGCAACCCCATCTACCCCCTTCCCCCGGCCCCTTCACCCCCCTTCCTCCCATGCTCAACCTCCTCCTGGCACCCCTGACGGCTCCCATCAACGGCATCACCTGGATTGCCGCACAAATTCAAGAACGAGTAGATACAGAATTAGATGTCAAAGAAAATTTGCAAAAGCGGTTGTTAGCCCTGCAACTGGCCTTTGATATGGGCGAAATCGAAGAAGCCGAATTTGAACTTCAGGAAGAAGAATTACTCCTGGCCCTTCAGGCATTAGCCGATGCAGAACAGGAAGACGCATCGGCATAAATTTGGAGTCGTTGGCATAAAAGCAGCAAAACCCGTTGATGGATGATCAGAAGTTTTCATATCCATCTCCCCCTGTTGTTTATGCTGTCATCTATCGCTCAGTCGGCTGGTCAATTTGCTGCTCACAATGCTGGTTTGTTACATCGGATCACCAGTGGTCATGTGTTGACGATCGCCCCAGACTCCATTGGCGGGTTACTGCTGATTAAACCGTTTTATGTGGATTTTGCCGGACCAGGAGCCGCCGTGGGGGGTGAGTTTGACCGAGATTGCACAGCAGTCTATCAAGTTGGGCTGGTGCGCTTACAAACCCTCCTGACGCAACGCGATCGCCAGGAAGCGATTCAAACTCGCATTGCTTATGCAGAACAACTCGCCGCCATTCTGGATATTCCTCATGCTCTTCAACGGAGTCGATTAATCGTCGAACAACTGACCGATTGGCTACCGGGTAATCTTTCCCTCACGATTCCAGCCGAACTTGCAGCGGGATTGGCGGGAGTTTTACCCAAAACGATTGAACTGGCGTGGCAATCCCCAAAGTTGCATCCTGAAACCTTGCACCCGGAAACCTTACACCCTGACACCTTGCGCCTGGAAACCTTGCGCCCGGAAACCTTGCTGCCTGATCTATCTCACTATCGCAACGAACGGGAACTGGTACTGATCCCGGCTTAAGGCTGAGGGCGAGTAGCCCAGGCAATAAACCGTTCGGTGTAATACAGCGCCAGTTGGTTGCTAACTCCGGGAAAGACGGCATCGAAGGCGTGTTCTGCCCAGGGAATGGCAATGAAAAGAGCTAGATTTTGCTGCGATCGCAAGCGCTCTGCCAGTTGGCGACCAAATTTGGACTGCACCACATGATCGCGATCGCCATAAATCAGCAGGGTGGGGGGGAGGTTTGGCCGGACGGCATTCCAGGGAGATGCCTGCTGATACTGAGTCGGAAAGTCGGGCGGCGGCCCCCCAATAAAATCCTGCAAGACCGTCTGAGCATCAATCGGATCGGGATTGGGTAAATCGTAATAGCCTCTTTCCAGATTCACCGGGCCGTAATAGCTCACCACGGCCCGCACAGGAGGGGCATCCGGTTGGTAGGCCACCAGCTTGGCTAACTGTGCCCCCGCCGATCGCCCCATGATCACCAGACGATTGACATCAATGTCATACTCGGTGGCGTGTTGCCGAATGAATTGCAGCGCGGTTTGCACATCCTCCAGTTGGGCTGGGAAACGGTAGGTGGGGGCTAGCCGATAGGAAACGGCAACCACGGTGTACCCCTGAGCAGCCAGGTAACGGTTAAATGACTCGTGATCGTTGGGGCTACCCGATCGCCACGCGCCGCCATGCACCATCACCACGGTCGGATAAAGGCCGGATTGCAGCGGACGATACACATTCAACGTCAGAGGTACGCTTGCAGGAGCCGCAAAGGGGATAGCGGCGGTGACGCGCACCGGACGCAGGGGAATGCCCCGAAACACATCGACCAGGGAAAAGGGCTGCGATCGCCACTGATTCTGTAACTGGGGAGAAATGGGTTGAATGTAGTCGGTGCCCAGAGTCGCTTCTAGAGTTGCGGTGCTGCGTTGAACGGTGGCCGGGAGTTGTGCCAGGGGTAGGGCGCTGATGAGGAGACCCAGGCTACCACAGGCCAAGGCTAACCACTTCTGCCAGCCCGGACGCACAGCGAGAGCCAGCAATCCGGCGATCGCATTCAGACCCAGCAACCAGGGGCTAACTTCTGGTGCGGCTACCGATAGCGGGTAAAGGGCCATGTTGGGGGCTGTGATGCCAATCCAACTGCTGAGGAAGAGGCCGACGCTGGCCAGAAACAGGGCACTCCAGGTGAGGACTGTTGACATCACTTTTCTTTGGCCCGTTCATCTTTGGCCCGTTGCCGCAGAATTAACTCCGCGATCGCCAGATCGATTGGCGTTGTCACTTTCAAATTGGTTTCCTCACCTGCCACCACTTTGACCGGGAAGCCGCATTGCTCAAACAGCATGGCATCATCCGTTACTTCCCAGCCTGCTTCCACGCCTTTGACATGGCAGCGTTGCAGCACATCAACATCAAACCCTTGCGGGGTCTGGGCGGCCCACAGGTTGCGGCGATCGGGAGTGCTTGTAATCACGCTGGTCGTGGAGTCCACAATTTTGATCGTGTCCTTCACCGGGATGCCCGCAATTAAACCAGAGCAGGTATTGAGTGCTTCGGCACAGCGATCGAATAAGTTGGGGGTTGCCAGACACCGCGCCCCATCATGAATCAACACTTTGCTGGCCACAGCGGGAAGCCCCTGCAATCCCCGAAATACCGACTCCTGACGGGTTGCCCCACCGGGGATCAAATGCACCATTTTGGTCATGCCCACACTCAAAATGATTTCCTTAAAATCTTGAAAATCATCGGGTTGCCCAATTACCCCAATCCAGCGAATCGATCGCGTCGATTTAGCCGCTAACAGCGTCCAGGTCAGCAGAGGACGGCCCAGCAATGGCAACAGTAACTTGTTGCGATCGCTGCCCATGCGTTTCCCAGAACCCGCAGCCGGAATGAGTAAATACACAATACGCCTCGACAGACAAAGTCTTTCTATTATGCCGCGATCGTTAAGGCATTCCAGCTTTGAATAATGGTTTGGAGATTGGCGGGCAATTGCGCTTGCACACTGTCGGCATAGCGCACCGTGCAAGATTGGCAGGATAGAGTGGTGGTGATGAAATCAGCCGAACCCGGAGTCGGGCGGTAATCTGCCCGATGCAGGCGTTGCATCTGGTGGCGGCGGACCAGCGCCATAAATTGACGCACTTGAGCGAGGGGCACCTGGCGCACCTGGGTGGCAATGGCGGTTCCGGTCGGGCGCAGTTGTTCTCGCACCAGTTTGCCATCCTGATACAGGGTGGTTTGAATGTGCTGTCCGGCAAAGCCTCCAGTGGCGATCGCCCGAAATACCACCCCTCGCGGCAGGCGAGACGGCAACTCGGCTACGGGAATTTGAACTGGTTTAAGGCTGATCGGCTTCACTAGACCTGGTACCTGGCCAGACCGTGAAACGGATGGTTCCAAACGGTAGGTGCGCCCATTGCCATTGGTGCGGTAGACCCAGCGCCGATTGCCATTGGCAAACACGACTCGCCAACCGTCTACCATTGCTTGCGTACACATCTCATCCGGTTTAGCTAATCCCAGGCAGCCATTCGGCCAGGTTTGAGATTTGGCCTCTACCAGTTGCAATTGATTGGCGGCGATTCCCGTTCGTTGGCTCAGGTCTTGCCGCAGGGTCGCAACAAGTTCTGGGGCGATCTTGGCGGTGGTGATCGCCGAGGCTGGCTCAGAAGCTTGAATCCGGGTGGGGGTAGCCAGGGCCATAGCTGGGGCTGCGGCTCCCAGACCCAAACCCAATAAAATCAATGCCGTTGTGGCAAGGGGAAGCGATCGCGAGGGCAATTCTAGTTTCATCGTCAATCTCCGTCTCAGTGTTCTGGCCCATAGCAAGAACGACGCAACCCCCCCTTGCCCAAGTTCCAGTATCATTTGTAACAATTCTGTTGAGATGCCTTTGAGGTGCTTCATCTTGGTGTCCCCACAAGCGGCAGACTGCGCCAGAACTGATTGAAACTGGCGGGGCTGAGAATATGCCAGATCGTGGCGATGGCACCCAGCAAAATGACCAGCGATACGAAACTGGATACCAGACTCGACCAGCGCCGCGATCGCGCGTAAGACCGTTGGCGTTTTGCGGTGTAAGCTCCCGGCGTGGTCGATAACGCATGGGTAGACGGAGCAGCCCTTGGGTGAGCTGACTTGACTCCAGGGGTGCCAGGAGCCGACCGTTGCCCTGCACTATCCGCGTTAGGAGTTACAGTTCGCATCAATTGAAGGTGATGATTGATGACCGGGGGCCGCCGCTGCACTCGCACCCATTGGATTAAAGCGGTGTAAGGCATCCCACAAAGATTCTTGAGTTGCAACCCTAGAACCTGTTGCAGCATGGGTTGATCATTGGCAACCACCACCACCAGGCTACTGGGATACCGCAACGCCATGCCATAGGCACAACTAGAAACCGTCAATGCGAGGCGTGCCCGTTTGCTGAGGGCATGCCCCGGTGCTGGCTTGAGGGTGGGATGTTCGGCTTGAATCCCCGTCCGTTTCCAGCCGCTATTGGGGTAGAAACGGCTAAATTCTCGCGCCTTACTTTCCACCTCGGGTTCGGAGGCGCGATCGCACATAAACTCTATTTGCTCCAGGACTGCTTCTGGCAGGTAACATTCCCCCAGGCGGGCAAATTCTTGCCATTCCAGGCTTCTGCCAGCCAGCAAAGCCGTCGTATCAAACAGGATCAAAACCGGAGGAAGTAACGCCATAGAGAGGAGTTGCCCTGTTGCATAACGTGAACTAAAATCCCTATTGCGAGACGATTTCAAACGCTACTACGAGATCTCATCGTCACCACAAATCTGTAACGCTTCATTACGATCCTTGCAAAAAGATTGAGAAACTCCCCAATCTTTAGCAAGCACCTTACCTTATACTTTATAGATTTGATGCCCGTTAGACTGATTACCGAGGCAGGTTATGAGCAATTTTTCAAAGTATCGTATAGTTTGTACTCTTTCGTTTGGTGATATTTACGGTCAAATCATTGTTTGGCTGATTGTAATTTTTGTTAGCCTTTCTGCATCAATTGGGTTCATGGGGGCCAGTAAACCCATTTTTGCCCTGGCTACCGTGGGATTAATTTTGGTATTAACACTACCCTTCCTCTTATTTGCGTTTGTCACCACGTTGCTCAACCACGTCGAATTATTACCCGTTGATCCTGCGACCGAAAAAAGCGTCACCGTGTCACCTGAAAGCCGACCACAACCGCGTCCGGTACAAGCAGCAGGGTAAGCTGTGGTGTGCTTCCATTTCCAGGGTGAAGGGTTGCCACCGTTTGAACTTCAAGGTCTTGTTGAATTCCCCGCAATCCAGTGGGGAATTTTTTGTCATGAATTTTTTCAGGATGCCTCTGGAGGCAAATCAGACTCTAGAGGCGAATCAGACTCCAGCGGCGAATCAAGCGACGAATCAATAGAGTAGCTAAATGAGGATTCGGCGTACCACTGGATGGGATCTATTCATTTGGCGATCGCACAACATTTGCGCTTACCCTGACACAAGCCAGAATCTATCTCTTGAAAAGAGTCTATTTAGAATTGATGAGAATTGATCAGCCGCAGTCTCTTAATTTCAATTCGGCTTAAAAATTAGGTATAAACTTTCAATCGCTAAAATTGTGATGCAAAAAGTTTTCATTTTTCGCTTGATTGGTTCAATCACGGTTGCATCTTGCCTGTGCGCCAGCCCCACTCAGGCACAAGAACAACGGATTCACGATTTTGATCACCAGTTAGAAGCAAAATTTTTGCAACCCTTAGAGTCATCGCCTGAGCGATCGCATCAAGCTCAAGCAGCCCCTACGCCACCCACCACACCCCCACCCGTGTCTGTGGCCCCGGCAAAATCAGGGTTTTATGGAGCCATCAGCACAGATGCCCGATTTACCACAAAAGCGACCCTGGACCCACTCAATGCCAGTCTTAGCTTCAATCCGGGTTTTGGAATTAACGCTGCGATCGGCTATCGGTTCCCAAACAATCTCCGGTTGGAAGGAGAATTTTCCTACGGGGTCAATCATGCTGACGAAGCCCGACTTCCCGCCCTACCCGGCACCACGACAACCCTCACCACGACCATTCCCCTCACCACGGCCAACGCCTTTACCACGGCGATCGCCATCCCCATTCCAGGCGTGGGGATTATACCGGCTGGCTCTACCATCCCAGCCGGTATCGTGTTAAACCCCGGTCCACCCTTCACCACCACCAGCCCCATCACTGTTGGCGGAGTCACGATTCCCGCCGGAACGAATCTTTCCGTGATTCCAGGGTTAACGGTGACAGGCGGAGGCACGGGGACAACCACTGTCACGACACCTTCCATCCCTGCCGCCACCGTAAAAGTGGATGGCAAAATTTCCACCCTTTCGGGCTTGATTAATCTGTACTACGACATTCCAACCGGAACAGCGTTTGAACCGTATATTGGGGGCGGTATTGGCGTATCGCGTGCGTCTGCCGACGATCTCTCAGCCGGATATCCGGGAACCACCATTCGCTACACCATCTCCGGCAGCAGCACCGCCTTTGTCTATCAACTAAGAGGCGGCGTTGCCTACCACCTAAATTCCAATGCGGCCATTACTCTCGGCTATCGCTATTTCAACGTGGCGCAACAGTCGTTTGAAGTAGAATCTCTGGGTGATTTAGAAGTAGATGGGTTAGGCGTTCACAATATCGAACTGGGGTTTCGCTATCGCTTCTAAATAGGCCCTGCTTACAACTGCTTCTCATACGCGCGGCTCACAGTCCTCTCCTCACTCAATCCCTCTGGCAAAAGTGGGAAATCTTAAAAAACTGCTATTTCTCAGGGGTGAGAGGCAGGCAAGGTAGTAGAACCAAGATGGCGCTTCATCCTTACTTTCATGATTGATCACGATGTCATTATTATCGGTGGTGGATTAGCAGGCTCTCGGGCCGCGTTAGAAATTGTGCGGCAGGCTCCTCATTTGCGAGTTGGCTTGGTGGCCAAAACCCATCCCATTCGGTCCCACTCTGTGGCCGCGCAAGGGGGCATTGCCGCCGTCTTGCAAAATGCTGACCCCAATGATACCTGGGAAGCTCATGCCTTTGACACGGTGAAAGGATCGGATTATCTAGCCGATCAAGATGCTGTGGAGATCCTGACGCAGGAAGCGCCGGACGTGGTCTACGACCTGGAACATATGGGGGTGTTGTTTTCCCGCTTTGCCGATGGGCGCATTGCTCAACGTGCTTTTGGCGGCCATTCTCACAACCGCACCTGCTACGCTGCCGACAAAACTGGCCATGCCATTCTGCATGAACTGATCTGCAATCTGTTGGCGAAAGGCGTGACCATTTATGACGAATGGTACGTGCTGCGCCTGATTCTGGAGGACGGACAGGCCAAAGGCGTGGTGATGTACCACCTTTTAGATGGGCAACTGGCCGTGGTGCGAGCTAAAGCTGTGATGTTTGCGACGGGTGGCTACGGGCGCGTCTATAACACCACCTCGAATGATTATGCCTCTACAGGAGATGGCTTGGCGATGACGGCGATCGCGGGGTTGCCGCTGGAAGATATGGAATTTGTGCAGTTTCATCCTACCGGCTTGTATCCTGTGGGCGTGCTGATCTCGGAAGCGGTGCGGGGCGAAGGAGCCTACCTGATCAACAGCGATGGGCGCAGATTTATGGAGGATTATGCCCCCAGCCGGATGGAACTGGCTCCGCGAGACATTACGTCCCGCGCCATTACTCGTGAAATTCGGGCGGGACGAGGAATCAATCTAGACGGCAGTGCGGGGGGGCCGTTTGTCTATCTGGATCTGCGCCACATGGGGAAGGAAAAAATTATGAGTCGGGTGCCCTTCTGTTGGGAGGAGGCCCATCGCTTGGTGGGGATTGATGCGGTGCATGAACCGATGCCCGTTCGCCCGACGGTTCACTACTCGATGGGTGGCATTCCAGTGAATACGAGTGGGCAGGTGCGCCGCAGCCCGGATGAATTGGTAGATGGCTTTTTTGCGGCGGGAGAATCGGCCTGTGTGTCGGTGCATGGAGCCAATCGCCTGGGGAGTAATTCTTTGCTGGAATGTGTGGTGTATGGCCGCCGTACGGGGGCGGCGATCGCCCAATACGTTCAAAATTGCAAATTGCCCGAACTGGATGAAGCCGCTTACCGCACGGAAGCATCGACCCAACTGCAAGCCCTGCTAGATCAACCAGGCACCTATCGGATTGCCCAAATCCGCCAACAATATCAGGACATTATGACTGCGTATTGTGGGGTGTTTCGTAGCGATGCCGTGATGCGGGAGGGCATTGTCAAGCTGAAAGAACTGCAATCTCGGTACGACCAGATTCAACTGGGCGATCGCGGTCGCCAGTGGAACACGGAACTCATCGAAGCGCTAGAACTGCGAAGTTTGATGATTGTTGGCGAAGTGATTTTGACCTCGGCATTGAATCGGCAGGAAAGTCGCGGCTCTCATTCCCGTGAGGATTACCCCAACCGCGATGATGCCAACTTCTTAAAACATACGCTGGCCTACTATTCTCCCGCTGGCATTGATCTGGCCTATTTGCCAGTTAACATCACCCGATTCCAGCCTCAAGAGCGGAAATATTAGGGTGGGACGACGAAGTTGGGGACGATGGGTGAGCGGATGGACCCACGATCCGCCCACCGCGCCACGGCTATGCCTTACCCCTGCACAGTTTCTCTCTCCAGAAATACGATCCCCAGTGTCGATGTGAAACCTGTGATAGAGAAAATTCCGATTTGAAGTCGCTACAACTAAACCATAAATGCAGCGCTTCGAGGAATTGAGTGATGGTTACAACCCTTAGAACAGCAGCAGGCCCCCAATTTTCTGCTGGCCAAATGGTTCACTTTATTGGGGGTGTGGGCACCGTCAAAAGTTTCCGTCCCGACTCAGGTAGCTGGACTTATCAAGTGGAGATGGAGATGGGGCCTGAGCCTGAAATGGGTCGCATTGGGTACGAAACAACAGTCATGCTCTCAGAAGTCGATATGTTTCTGGGAGAACAGCGCTCCTTTACGGATTGGGCGATCGCCGGACTGTAGTGTCTTGTAGAAGTTTTTTACAAAAGTTTCTGAAGGTGAGAAAGCGCGTTGCGTGTATGCGTCTTGCTGTGGTCTAGGGCAGTCTGCGGACTGCCTTTTTTATGCCTTACGATGGTCTAAAATTCAATGCCGGCCTGTGCCTTAACGCCCTGTTCGCGGAAGGGATGCTTCACCAGGGTCATTTCAGTCACCAGGTCCGCATAGTCAATCAAGGGCTGCGGCGCACCTCGTCCCGTCAAAATCACATGGGAGTCTGCTGGTTTTTCTTGGAGTCCGGCTAGCACTTGTTCTGGGGTTAAGTAGCCTAATTTTAGGGCCACGTTGACCTCATCCAACAGCGTCAGTTTTACGTCAGGCTGGGTGATAAAGGTCAACGCTTTGGCCCAGGCTTTCTGAGCCATCTGAGTATCGCGCTCCCGGTCTTGCGTCTCCCAGGTGAAGCCTTCGCCCATCGCATGAAATTCCAGCAACGGGGGGCGATCGCAGGTTGCCACAGTCCAGGGATCAAACGCCGCTTTTTCGGCAGGTTCCCAGGCTCCTTTAATGAACTGGACGATCGCCACCCGGTGCCCATGACCCAGCGATCGTAACACCATGCCCAACGCTGCCGTGGTCTTGCCCTTACCATTGCCCGTATGGACAATCACCAACCCCTTAGCCGCTTGCATTCCGGCTAATCGCTGGTCTTGCACCTCCTTACGGCGTTGCATTTTGCGCTTGTACTGGTCACTCGTCAAACCCTCAGGTGAGGCCGCCAACGTGTCGATTGATTCCAGAGATTCAGTCATGATGCATCACATTGCAGAACAGATTACTTCACCCAACCCATTACTTCACCCAACCCATTACTCAAACCGATGCGAATACCAGGGCGGTTCATCGAAGGGTTCTAACCGCACCATATCCCCTAAATAATTGTCGTTGATTTGGGTCGCTCGTTGGTGTAATTGGGCCGGGACGTAGCGTAAATCTACAGGCAACCCATGCCAAACAAAAAACTCGGCTAACTGTTCCGGGCGGACATAACACCCCTCTTGATGCAACCGCCAGAGGATATCCTCAAACGTGTGCCAGCGGCGATCGCGGGCAATATCACCCTGAGCCACTTGAGAGGAATCTTGACTCCCAAACCAATCCGGCATTTCATGCCTCAAGCGAAAGAACTGCTGCCATCCACCTTTTCATTGTGCGACAAATCACAACAATCTGCTGCCTTTGCCATCGGCCTATCTATCATTTGCCGTTGCAGATCCCTGTATTACAGACTACATATAAAAATGAAGTAAATCACCCACTTCAATGAAGGTTTCGCAAACTATTGATGTTACATTGGAAATGTTCATGTCTGAAGGATACACGAAGCGTTGAAACTCCTTTTTCTGACTGGATACCACTTACTTTGGTATCTGGAAATGAAACTCAAGCGGAAACGGCAGTGTGACCCCGCGCTATCCTGGGCAGATCGGTGCGAAGCTCCCAGTATGAGCTGACCGACCTGTAACTTGAGGTTCGCATTCTGCTGAGATACAAGTTTCCTTGCATCTGAATTTATCTCGTAGAACTGGCGAACTCGGTCGGTCGAGTTCTCGCGCAGAGAATTTTTCAACTAAATATCCAGACAGGTGACCCGATCTTGGCTCAAATTTAGCAGCACAGTATTTGTGCTTTAGCGAGTCTGGCTTCATTGTTGCGTCGCAACGTTTGGAATGCCGGATTGCCTGTGCCAATTGCACATTGGAGACTTTCCTGACTGCTAACCCAGCGTCTCATTTCAATCGCTGAAATTGGGAATGTTGAGGATTAGGAGCAGATTGCGATCGCAAGTCGTGTAGATTTCTAGCGACAGTTTGCGATGGTCTCAAATTTGCTTTGGGCATTGATCCTGACCAAGTCTCAGTCCCCTGTTGGTGCGGTTATTCACTTACTCACTTCTTTATGCCGTTCATCCGAATTGGAGTTGAAAAATGTCAAAATTGCTCAGCCGTAAAATCGCACCCTCCCCCATGCCTACGGAGATCAGTGTGGTCGATCTAATTGACGGCTACTTTACCGCTTACAACTCAGCCCGGTTGCGGGAAATCTGCCATTTGCTCTCCCGCGATGTGATGCAAGCGGGCGTAACGGTGGGATTAAGCCTTTCCGGTGCCATGACTCCCGCCGGATTTGGGGTATCCGTATTCGCACCCCTCATGCAAAATGGCTTCATCGACTGGATCATCAGCACAGGAGCCAACCTGTATCACGATATTCACTACGGATTAGGACTGGATTTGTTTGCCAGCAGTCCATTTCTGGATGACGTAAAACTGCGTCAGGAAGGTCGTATCCGCATTTATGACATTGTGTTTGGGTATGATGTGCTGCTGGAAACCGATGCCTTTATCCGTGAGATCCTCAAAGCCGAACCCTTCCAAAAGCGTATGGGCACCGCAGAATTTCATCACCTTCTGGGTAAGTACGTGCGGGAAGTCGAAAAACAAGTGGGAGTGAAAAACTCCTGCCTGCTGGCCACCGCCTATGAATGCGGTGTGCCGATCTACACTTCTTCCCCCGGCGATAGCTCGATTGGCATGAATGTGGCGGCCCTATCGTTGGAAGGCTACAAGCTGGTGATTGACCCCTCTCTGGATGTGAATGAAACCGCTGCGATCGCCTACGCCGCACGAGACACCGGCAATCCAGATGTGGAAGGTAAAAGTGCTGCATTGATCATTGGGGGCGGCAGTCCTAAAAACTTTATGCTGCAAACCCAACCCCAACTACATGAAGTGTTGGGCCTGGAGGAACGAGGCCATGACTTTTTTATTCAAGTCACTGATGCTCGGCCTGATACGGGGGGGTTATCTGGTGCAACTCCTAATGAAGCCGTCAGTTGGGGTAAGGTTGATCCCGAAGAATTGCCCAATACCATCGTTTGCTACACCGACAGCACGATCGCACTCCCCATCATGACGGCCTACGTCATTAACCAATGCGAACCCCGCCCCCTCAAGCGGTTGTACGATCGCCGGGAGGAAATGGTGGCCAAACTACGGGCTGATTACCTTGCAGTTAAAGCTGATCCTAATCACTTTGTGACTTCACCCGTGGCTGTCGCCGCACTAGAAGAAGCACCTGTTCGGGAACTTGCCGTAGCAACCTATCCCTGTGGTACTCCCATTCGGAAAAGCAATGGTAACGGACATCGCAATGGCAATGGTCATTACTAACCTATAATCACTCATTGCTGATTCTCAAGACTCAATCATGACTGGCTGTAGAGATGCTTCATTCCATCTCTACAGCTTTTTTGTGGCAACTGGACTCCCATTGCGTAGGCGCTGATCAAAACGCTCACAACAATGCCATACACGGCAAAGCTGGGTCTGGCGGGCTGTCTGTCGTCCCTTGATTACTCGTTCAACTGAGCGGAGTTGGGCGGAGGCTTACTCATAGCCCTCACACTAAAGTCCACCATGGCGCAAATGGCGATGGTGATAATGCTGAACCCATTCAGTCAATATCAGTATGAGTTCCCTTCATCTAAACTTTATACTAATCGCTTTGTCTGGAAAGTTTGATGAAGTAGAGATGAAGAGAAGTGCCTATCCCCCCACAGAAAGATGCTTCTCATGAGGAAATTTACCTATATATTACGAGAGGCTGATGGAGTCTCTGCCGTCGAATGTATGTAGTCTCTTAACACCTCAAACTCTCATATTGGTAGTGAGGAACGATGACATCGTTTACCTGTTCACCAGATCTCCCGGTTCCCTCGATTCCTGAGCTTTTTCATCTTCATCCGCCCCACCCCTCCGCTCGTTGTGCGATCAAACGCACCATTGACATTGTGGGAAGTTTAGTCGGGCTAATGATCCTGGCATTGGTATTTTGGCCCATCGCGATCGCCATCAAACTCGACAGTCCCGGTTCAATTCTGTACAAGCAGAAACGTTGTGGCTTAAAAGGGCGAACCTATTACATCTACAAGTTTCGCTCTATGGTTCGTAACGCAGACGCGCTGAAGCAACAGGTCACCAACGAAGCCAAAGGTCTGGTGTTTAAGAATAAGCATGATCCCCGCATTACGCGAGTGGGTAAATTTCTACGGCGTACCAGCCTGGACGAATTGCCCCAATTTTGGAACGTATTGCTGGGGGATATGAGTTTGGTCGGCACTCGCCCACCGACCGAAGATGAAGTGGCGCACTACACAGATGGGCACTGGCAACGCTTAAATGTGAAGCCGGGGATCACTGGAGAATGGCAGGTCAATGGACGGTCTAAGATTAAGGATTTTGAACAGATCCTGGAGTTAGATCTGCGCTATCAATCCCGCTGGACTCCCTTCTACGACTTAAAAATTATTGGCAAAACACTACTGATTTTGTTTGATTACACAGGTGCGTATTAACTGGATTTGCGAAGGAGAATCGTCATGTTGCAGCTGATTCGTGACTACAGAGTTTGGTGTCAGGGTTTGGTGAGTGCCGTCCTGTTGCTAGTGAATTTGACAGTGTTCGATGTGCCTGTTCTGGCGGAGCCAACCCCTTTAACTCCAGCAGCAGTCAAATATGAACTTGAACGAGCAAAATCTCCGGCTGAAGCGGGTCAGCAGATGCAGAAAATGTCTCGGGATTATCAGCAGGAGTTAAAGCAGAGTCCGACCCCGATCCCGAATGCGACCAAAGAAGCGACGAAGAAAACAAAGTCATTCTTCGATCTCTTCTCAAAACGGGTCAATGAAACATTCAATTCTAAACCTTCGGCTTCACATTAAACTTCACATTAATGCGGATTTGGCGGGAATTACTTCGATCGCTGCTGGTAGGGAATGCACTTCAGAATGAGTTGGATGCGCTAATTCCACGGTCAACTCTCCCAAATAAACGGGTTCGTTTTCATCCCTGAGCGCCGAAGGGCTGGAGATGGATAAATAAATACCCACCAGAGCGATCGCAAAAGCCAGCAGATTCAGCAAGCTCAGTTGTTCACCAAATAACAGCCATGCTCCCACACCCGCGAGAATGGGTTCTAGCAGCAGAAACAGGGCCACGAATTCCGCTGATAGCTGATTTAAGCTATGCACCAGCATTCCCTGTCCCAAAATTTGACAAATCACCGCCAGGGCCATCACCGCCAGCCAACCCTGAATAGACACCGGAAATAACTGCCCACTCGTCAGTAGCGCGACGGGCAACGAAACCAAACTGGCAAAGGCAGAACTCCAGAGCAAAATTGCAGTTGTACTCAGCTTCGTTTGCAACCGCTCTACCACAAACAGGTAAATGCTGAAGGAGGCTGCTGCCACTAATGCGGCGGCATCGCCTTCAAATTTGCCTAAATCAATTTGGCAATCATCAAACCCAATCAAAAAAATTGCTGCGATCGCAATTCCCATGCCCGTCACAAAGCGGCGATCGAACCGTTTCCCCAAAAATAACCAGGCTCCTAAACAAGAAAAGACGGGGGTTAAATTGGCTAATAGCGTAGCGTTGGCCACCGTTGTTTGGGTAAGGGACCAGGCCCAGAGCATCAAATCGCCCGCTAAAAATAATCCGACCAATCCCAATTGCCCCATCAGCCCCAGGGTGAGCGATGATGAGGATGCCGCCTCCGGGTCCACCTTGGGCCGCGAACGGCGTTGCCACCATTGCCATGCTTCTCTGCCACCATTCCAAATGGTCAGAACAACCATTGTGATCCAGAACCGATTGAAAGCGGTAGCGTAGGGATTAATTTCTTGTTCACTAAACTTGATTAAAATCGCAGCAGACGCGATCGACAAGACAGCAATACAGAGTGCAGCAATCGTTGCGATGGCGGGTAACTGGGTCGCTGAGCGTTCTGATTGAGTAGGATATTGCATTTAGGTATCATAAACTACTTTTTAAAGTTTTACTGAGGTCTCACAACCGCCTCATCTGCCGCAAGAAAGGAAACGGTGCCAGCACACAATCTGACACCGTTTCCTGAAACCGTTGACTTCGGCCATCAAAGATTTAGACCATCAAAATGCTACTGACCCGATTCCAGCGTGGAGGCAGAAGTGCCCGCGATCGCGCCCACGCCCTTCTCCGCAAAGTATTGATTCAGAAAGGTGCTGGTGAACGATAGCACTACTGGAGCCAGAATCATCGCCAGCAATCCGTGGACGGCAAAGCCAGGAACTAGCAGCGAGGCCAGCCAGAAGCACACTCCATTCAGCACCACGGAAAAAGCCCCCAGGGTGAAGAAGTTAATCGGTAAGGTCAAAATGGACAGGATTGGTTTAATCGAACCATTGACAAACCCGATCGCCAGTGCTGCCAACAACGCCGCCGGAAATGTGGCAATACTCACCCCTGGAATCACCAAATCCACCACTAATAGACCTAACGCGCTGATCAAAGTGGTTAAAAAGAATCCAATCATGACTCGTCTCCTTTCATCAAATGAAATCGCTAAACTGCATCGGGTTGGTGGCCGTCTTTCTCGGCTTGCTTGGCGATCGCCCAAACGGCATGAATACTACCTGGCACCCAGCCTAATACAGTCAGGAGAATATTAATCACCAGTGTTGCACTCAATCCATAGGTAAGAAAAACCCCAACAGGAGGAACTAGAACACCTAAAAAAATCCGCATTAATTTCATATCAAAAGCCTCACTCAGGAACGACACGGAAAATCAAAAAACTTAGCGAAGTAAAAACTTCAGACTGTGTTAGAGATAATCAATTCACTAATCTCTGAACACATTTCTATATTCGCAAGATTCTCCGTGGTTGTCCGGTGTGGAAAACCCAAGGTTTTGGCGTAGAAATGCTACCTGAGGGGAAAGTAAGGGAGTGGGAGGGAGAGAGAGTTAGGCTGTTACGGCTGAATTAGAAGGGACGATCGCTATCATTCTGGCGATCGTCGTAGCGATGATGGTCTTCATACTGGGTGCGATCGTCGTAGCGGGTGCGATCGTCATACCGGGTGCGATCGTCGTAGCGGCGGGAACGACGAGTGGGTTCTAGCTGGGCAGACCATTGAGCGATCGCGGTTTGGGCTTCGGTGTAGAGGGCACGTTCGGGGGCAATTTGGGCGGCAACGGCGATCGCGGTGCCCCAGTTGCGCTGGGCGGCTAACGCTTTGGCTTCATCTAAGATGGGACGATCTTCAGCAGTTTGCAGAGTGGCTGTCCAGGCGCGGATGGCCTCCTGGGCTTCGGGATACAGGGCACGTCCGGGGGAAATTTTGCTGGCCGTTTGGATTGCTTTTGCCAATTGCTGCTGTTTGGCGAACTGCCGCGCTTCCGTCAGGATGGGTTTATCTTCGATGGTTTGGATCTGCTGTCGCCAATCGAAAATAGCTGCCTGGGCTTCTGGCCGCAGGGCACGCCCCAGAGGAATTTTGCTGGCCTGGGCGATCGCAGCTTGTAGGTCTTTGATTTGGCCCGGTTTCACTCGCTTGCGAGCCTGCATCAAAATCGGTCGATCCTGCACTCGCTGAATTTCTCTGCGCCATTCGGCAATGAGGGTCTGGGCCTCTAGCCGATGGGGCCGACCGAGGGGAATGGCTTGTGCCATCTGAATCGCCACCTGAAGCGTGGGCACCTGGGGGACTCGCGCCACCAGACTGGCTAAACTCAACTGGTTCAAGTCTTCCACCTGACGGGTCAACTGTGTCTGCTGGGTTTGAGCCGTTGAATAGACAGGACTGGCAGGTTGAATTTGCCGCAGGGCTGCCAGGGTCAGGGTTTGCTGCCAGAGATAGGGAAAGGGAGGTAACTGTCCGGGTGGATGGAGCCGGGGTTGTTGCCCCCGGTTAATCCACACTAACTCTTGAATATCGGACGGCACGGAACGATCAACGGGAAGCCACTGGGCCGCCGCGATCGCGCCATTCACATCACCACTCCGTAAGCGGGCTTGGGTCATCTCCACCAACGTCTGACTCCACTGCTGGCGATCGCGCAGGGCCGCCGCGTTCACGTAACTATTGGGGTTGATCTGGGCGACGAATTGAATCGCGCGGCCCAGAGTTGCCACATTGGTGGGTTGGGCCTGCACCAGTTCGCGGATCTGCTGCAACTGGTTCACCGCCATTCGTTCCATCACGAGCCGTTCCCGCAAACGGTTTAAGCGTTGCCGCTGGTAATCCGTGATCTGGCTGGAGCGGGGCTGGAGTTCCAGGTCTGCTTTCTTCCAATCCTGAGCCTGAAGAGCGGCTTCAAAGGTACTGGTGATTAAATGATCGCGATCGCGCAGCTTTTCCCATTCCAAAATGGCATTCTTGGCTTCTCGATATACAGGATTGCCCGATTTGATCGTGGCTGCTAACTGAATTGCTCCCGGCAAGTCATCCTCCAAGGCTTTACGGGTGGCAATTTGGAGCAGTTGTTTTGACCATTCCCGCTTCAGTCGAGTGGCTTTGGCCTGAAGGCGATGATGGGCATCCCATCGACTCGTCAACTTGATTCCTGCCTGCAACACGCCTTCTGTGCCTGCTTGTACAGCCTGTTCGGCACAAAATAATTGATCGGCATCCGAGGAGAAAAACCAGAGGCGATCGCAGTTGGGCACCGGCGGATTGGTGGACAACCAGTTAAAGGCAGCATAGCCCGTCCCGCCACAAAAGGCCGCCACACCAATCCAGATTAATGGAACACCCAACCGTTGCGCCCCCTTGATCATTTGCCGTCGGGTGTGAGTCGTCCAGGTGGGACGCGGTAATGGGTCGGCGGGCACCTCTAGAGGGGATGCCGATTCTTCTTCAACGTCAGCATCCGCCACTGGGGAGGGCGTAGCCAGATCCGCAGGAGGTAAGGGCGTAGTCCTTTCAGGTGGGACTGGGGTGGGAGCTGCAACAGATTCAGCCGCAGGAGTGGCGGTGTCTCCTGACGAGTCGGATGATGTGGTTGAATGCCCCTGAGCCTGATGCGGTCGTGATGTTGGTTGTGGACGAAATCGGTCGATGGCCCGTTGTGACATGGTTGCAGCGTTTCTCGGAAGATGTGGGAGATTGGAGCGATCGCCAGCATCGTTTTAGCCAGATTCGCCAGAACATTGATTCGCCGAGATGCTGACTACCAGAAGCCGCTTGGTCCAATTCCGCCTGGATGTGCCGCTATTGTATAAGCTGTCATCCGGATTGGCACCTGATTTGGTTGCAGAATTGTTACGTCAATCGGTCTGGTATTGGGTGTATCAGAATTCAGCCACCAGGAATGTGATATAACCCATAAAATTGAATTAGGACCAAACTTAAACTAACGTTGCTGGTTCTGCCGGAGATGGTTTTGCAGATCTGTGATGGGTTTTGTCTTTGATGATTTTTGTTTGTGATGGTTTTTGAAAAACGTGAATTACGTTTGAGAATTGTTTTTGAGCTAAGTAGAGCGACCTTGCATGGATAACTGGACCCGAAATTTGAAGTCAATCTATCGCAAAGAGCCAGTGGTCGGCTTCCTGGTGACAGCGGGCGCAGTGAATGTGGCGATCGGCACGCTGAGTGAACACTGGTCGTTGATGTCGGTGGGCTTGAGTGTGGTGGGTGTGGCGATCGCGTTGCGGGTGCGGCAAATGCAAACCCGTCGTCGTCCGGTATCAGCGCCGCCGCGCCCCCCGGTGTATGTACTGCCGCCTTCGTCGTCAGGGGGGTTGCCGATGTTAAGTGTGTCTAAAAAAAATCCGCCGGGATGAACACTGCCGCACCACACCAACGCCTGAAGATTGGGGAGGTCGCCGCCATCACGGGCCTCTCAGTCAAGACCATTCGCTATTACGAAGAAATTGGTCTACTGGTGCCCACGGTGCTGCGGGCTGACTCTGGCTATCGCCTGTTTGACAATGCGGTGTTAGAGCGGCTGGCTTTTATCAAACAGGTGCAATCGCTGGGCCTCTCCCTCACCGAAGTAAAAGACATTCTCCAGGTGCATGATCAGGGAATTTTGCCCTGCGGCGAGGTGAAACACCATTTACAGGCAAAGAAGCAGCAGATTGATGCGGCCATTGAGGCGTTATTGCAGCAGCGATCGCAATTAGAAATAATTTTGGCGGCCTGGAACGAACACCCCATCAGCCAGAAAGCCGCGACGATTTGCCCCAATTTGCAGGAATCCCAACCGCATGGGCTAGGCTAGGGACGAGCATGGTCTGCTTGCTTTTCCCCATTTTGAGATCCTGGCATGATGCGCTTCGCTGTTTTGTTCCTGCTGACCCTGGGCCTGTTGCTGTCTTGCCGTCAGGCGCATTCCAGCCAGCAGATTTCAGAGTGGACGACGCAGGCGGCAGCGGCGACTCTGTCTGTCCAGTCGGTACCAACCACCGATCCCTTCATCTGGTGGGAAGCCGAAATCCCCAACGCTACGAATTTCCCGCCCAGCGATCGCCATCCCTTCGTGCCAGCGAATGCCACAGAAGCCGCCATTTTATCTGATGGGAAATGGATTGGAGTCGATGACCGCCAGCGCTCTGAGCGGTTATTTTTGGAATATCAGGTCCAGGTCGCCACAGGCGGCCAGTATTTCTTTTACACGCGCAAATTTTGGCAACATGGGCCGTTTCAGTGGCGCTGGGATGACCAACCCTGGCAGACGGTTGGCAGTCAGGTATATCTCATGGATAGCGCCCCCATGCGCCAGTTTGTTGTGGCCAATTGGGTCAGCCTGGGTCGGGTAAACTTAGCCGCTGGAACCCATCGTCTCCGAATCGAACTGACGCAAAATCAGGGACCTGCGGCTTTTGACTGTTTTGTGTTGACGCGATCGCCCCTGCAACCCCAGGGCAAACTTCAGCCCAATCAACGCTACACCGCCAACATTCCAGATGGGTTTCTGTTTCATCCCGGTTCTGATCCCCTGCTGAACAGCCCCATTGATCTGCGCTATCTGAATGAACCGGAAGCGGGCCGCAATGGCTGGCTGCGGGTCAAAGGGGAAGAGTTTGTGCAGGGCACCACGGGTAAACCCGTCAAGTTTTGGGCCGTGAATGTGGGGGAATCGGCGCTGTGGATGAACCGTGCGGAACGACAGTCAATGGCCCGCTTTTTAGCCAAGCAGGGTGTGAACATGGTGCGAGTCCATGCGCCTCTGTGGGCGGAGGATTTAAAAACGGTGTCGCCCCAGAAATTAGATGGCCTGTTTGGGCTGGTGGCGGATCTGAAGCAACAGGGCATTTACACCACGCTTTCCATTTATTTTCCCGTGTGGCGCAATCTCACAGCATCCGATGGATTTGCAGGGTATCAAAATCAAGCACCCTTTGCCCTGTTGTTCTTCAATCCTGATTTCCAACAAATCTACAACGGTTGGTGGAAAACCATTCTCACCACACCCAATCCTTACACCGGGAAAGCGCTACGGGATGATCCGGCTGTGGCTGCCGTAGAACTCGTTAATGAAGACTCCTATTTTTTCTGGACCTTCAACCCGTACGAAACCATTCCTGCGCCGCAAATGGCCCAATTGGAGCGGCAATTTGGGGATTGGCTGAACCGCAAATACGGTTCGATGAAGGCAGCGTTGACGGCCTGGGCCAATCCACCTGCGATCCGAGGAGATGATCTGGCCGCCGGACGGGTGGGTATTATGGCCTTGTCTGAGCTGGTGGGTCAGCGGGAATCTCGTCGCGCTCAAGATACGGCAGCTTTTTTGGCGGCCAGTCAGCAAACTTTTTTTGAACGGGCGATCGCCCACCTCCGCACGACCCTCAACTACCAGGGCTTAATCTACGCCTCCAACTGGATCACCGCCAATTCGCAAATTTTAGGACCGTTGGATAAGTACACCAACACGGTGGCCGATTTTATGGATCGGCATGGGTATGTGGTCGGTCCCCATGAGGGAGCGGCGGCATCCTATTCCCTCAATCCGGGCGAAACCTATGAAGATCGGCCCGCCCTGCGGTTTAAATCCTTCCAGCCAGAGCAGGAGTTTGATTTTGACCTGCCAATTATGGATGTGCGCTACAACGGCAAACCCTCCACGATTACAGAAATTAATTGGGCCATGCCGAACCGTTTCCGGGCCGACTTTCCCCTGCTGGCGGCGGCCTATGGTTCACTTCAGGGCACCGACGGCTTCTTCTTCTTTGCCCTGGATACACCCCGCTGGCAAGCAACTCTGACCAAGTTTGCGATCGCCTCCCCGGTGATCATGGGGCAATTTCCCGCCACCGCCTTGATGTATCGCACTGGCATGATTGCCCCCGGAAAACCCGTGATGGATATTTCCCTCAACACGCAGGATGTGTTCAACCTGCAAGGGGCACCCCTCAGTGCCCCCCAAAACCTGGATGAGTTTCGGGCGCAGGACGTACCCGCTGGCCAAACTCTCAGCAGCGATCGCGCCCCCAGTCTTGATCCACTCGCCTTCCTGGTCGGTAAAGTCAATGTCCGCTTTGCCAACCGGGCCACCACCCAACAGGTGAATTTATCTCGCTTGATCAATCGCCAAACAAAAACCGTTCGGAGCAATACCGGGCAATTACTCTGGGACTACAACACCGGACTGGTCACTGTCAATGCGCCGCAAGCTCAGGGCGCCACCGGATTTTTGCGACAGGCCGGGGAGCTTGCCTTCGATACGCTCAAGCTGCGATCGCCGATGGACTATGGCACCATTCTGCTGGTCGCGCTGGACAATCAACCGTTGAAAACGTCCCGCCGGATGCTCTTGCAGGTGATGTCAGAAGAACAAACTTTAGGTTGGCAAACGGCAGGGACTCCCCGCAAAACCATTCAAAGTATCGGCAATTTTGCGATCGCAGTGCGCCATCTCTCCGGCACCCTCTCGCTGCAACGCCCAGATGCTCGCGCCTTACAGGTTACGGCTCTGGATGCGAATGGGTATCCGGTGGCCAAACTGGGCAATGGGGCTGAGATTAAATTACAGCCAGAAACCTTTTATTACTTACTGGAACAGGCTGCGCGGTAGAGGCCCAAATGCCGGAGTGATCCGCAATGTGCAACTTTTTTGCCCTCCCAATTTGGGCCTGCGTCACCCTAAACTTCTGCGATCAAACCAGATTCGCTGCTTGAGGGGTTGCCCCCCAAGCCCCCCAAACGTGAGGGACGGCTGCGTCCCCCACACCCCCGCCAGAGGGCACGTCTGGGACTTCGCAATTGTTCTGGGCTGGTGGCGTTGTTGGGCAATTCCCCGATCAGAATCCAGGTTGGTGCCACATTGTCTGACACCCCGTTTGGTGCGTATCAGACAAACTCTGATGCGGGGGGAGTGGGGGAGTGAGGACCCCACGCAGCGGGGGTGCGGGGGGAAGCCCCCCGGTAGAGTCTTGGGTTTGAAAAGTTGCACATCGCGTTAAGTCTTACAGGTGCTAGAGAGGTTGTACTTCTAGCATCCGCCTGCGGGACTTTCCTGGCAAAAACTTAGTCGCACATCGCGTTGAGTGATCCAAAAAAGAAGGGAAGCAAAAATGCTTCCCCGGTTGTGTTTGATTTGAATTTGCATCACTGGAATCTTTAGACTGGTCTTTCAGTTTTTGCCGCAGGGCTTGAAACTGCTTGCGGCGTTGGCGTTGTCGGGCTGAACCACCACGTCCCTTATCGTTGCGCCCTTCCCGCCGGGGCGACTCCCATCGTTTCAGTTGTCGTGCCATTGCCAAACCTCTTGAATGCGCTGACTTCAGTTTACTTCAGCGCGATTTGGTCCCATTTCGGATAGTGCCACCTGAAGGGATGCGGTTTCCCGACTTAAGCGCGAGTCTGGCTTTGGGTGAGTTGTGCCAATAACTGGTCTAAATTCTGGGAAGGCGCTTTGCAGAGTAACCCCTGGCAGACTAAGCCGATCGCGCCTGTGGGTAAGTCGGGTTGCACTGTGTAAACAGCGGTGGGATGGTACTGAGTTGAGAGGGTCGCGATCGTCTCTGGCGAAGTCCGTACCAGCGTCGGATGCAAAAACCAATCCAATCCGGTGAAGAGGCTGGGGCTGGCCTGGGGGCTTTCTTGCAGCACCACACCAAACGCTTTTAATGTGCGCTCGGCTTTGTCCAAATAGCTCAAGTCTTCTGTGAGCAGCGCCAATCGCACCAGATTACTAACGGCTACGCCATTGGCGGCGGGGGTGGCATTATCCATATAGCTCCGTTCGCGCACGACCAAATCGGGATTGCGATCGGTGTTAAAGTAACCTGCGATCTCCTCACTCCAGAGGAATTCGTCAAATTCAGTTTGCACCCGCACGGCTGCCGCCAACCAATCAACCATCGCCTGACTGGCTCCAAGCGGTCCAAGTTCTGGGCGTGGGGGCAAACTCAGGTAAGCCTGATGGATGTCGAGGAGGGCTTTGATGAAGAGGGCATAGTCTTCAGATTGGGCGATGACATCCGGTTGACCGTTGTAATTGATGCGGTGGAAGCGATCGCTGACCCACTGCTGCTCCAGAATGAACTGAGCCGCGTTGAGTGCTAGGTCTAACCAGGAGCGATGCTGAAACACGGTGGCGGCACGGGCAAGGCCAGAAATCATCAAGCTATTCCAGGCGACGATCATCTTGGTGTCGGTCACGGGGGGGATGCGGCCAGCCCAGAGCGTATCTTTGGCTTCCCGGTTGTTGCGGGCAGGGGGATAAGGTTCGGTGCGATCGCCCCCGACCCCGTAACGCATCTGAAACAGTTGATTGAGAATCGTTTCTATGGAGTCATCCAATTTCCCCGGATGACGGCGTTGCAAGACATTGACCCCCTCAAAGTTGCCCTTGGGCGTGACCGTAAACTGGGCTTGCAGGTGCGCCAGTTCATCGGCTGTGAGCAGGGCGGCTAACTCGGTGTAACTCCAAACGTAAAATGCGCCCTCCTCCGGTTCAATTTCTTCGGGTGTCGTGAAACTATCGGCATCTTGCGCAGCATAGAAGTAGCCCTCAGGCGCGGTCATTTCTCGCTGGAGCCACTCCACGGTTCGCGCGATCGCCCGTTCAAAGGCAGGTTCTTGTACGCCTGCGCTCCATAAATTCGCCAGATATTCCACAATCTGCCCATTGTCGTAGAGCATTTTTTCAAAATGGGGTACGGTCCAGGTGGGGTCTACCGTGTAGCGATGAAAGCCCCCTGCTACATGGTCGAAGATGCCACCTAACGCCAGATCCATGCCGCGTTGCGTACTGACAGTGGCAGCATCGTAGCGGGAGGTTGGGGGAAAGCGGCGCGATCGCAGGGCAATTTCGGCATAGGGAATCATCGGAAAACAAGCCCCAGTGGATTGAGAAGCCACAATTCCCGTGTTGTATTCCAGGCCATTGATCAATACATCGCGTGGGATCGTTTCCACGGGTGGCAGCAGCACCGAGTTATGCAGATTGCTCAAAATTTCTTCGGTGACCGATCGCAGTTTTTCCTTCTCCTGATCGTAAAAACGCCGCACTCCCTCCAGCACTTGCAAAAAACCTGGACGGCCATAGCGAGGTTCCACCGGGAAATAGGTGCCACCATAAAACGGGACTTGATCCCCTGGAGTCAAAAAGATATTCAACGGCCAACCGCCCTGCCCAATCATCATTTGCAGGGATTGCATATAGATACTGTCCAGGTCAGGGCGTTCTTCCCGGTCTACTTTAATCGGCAGAAAGTGGGCGTTCATATATGCGGCGATCGCCGGATCAGAAAACGCCTCGCCTTCCATCACGGTGCACCAGTGACAACTGGAATAGCCCACTGACAGAAAAATCGGTTTATCGTCTCGTTGGGCTTGTTCCAATGCCGCATCACACCAGTACCACCAGTCGATCGGGTTGTCGGCGTGCTTTCGCAGGTAAAGACTGTTGGCGGCGGCAAGATGGTTTGGCATGGGAGTGAGATGAGTTGAGGTGGGCAGACAGTTCGGGCGGAATCCGATCAGGCGGAATCCGATCAGGCGGAATCCTACCTAAAGTGTACGGAAATTCAAGGAGATGCAGAACTTCGATAAAATCAACACAGCGATCGCATTGGGTAAGTGGAAGTCATGCAGGTATTTGTCTTGTTATTCAACGTAGGGACCGACAACGAAGGGCTACACTCCCTCCAGATTAGAGAACACAACGTGGTGTTGATGTTTGAAGATGAGGACGACGCCACCCGCTATGCCCTGCTGCTGGAAGCTCAAGACTTCGCCACGCCTTCGGTAGAAGCGATCGAACAGACAGAAATTGAGGAATTTTGTCAGGGTGCGGGCTATGTGGCCCAGTTAGTGCCCGCTGGCTTTGTGCCTCAATCGGATGCTGAACGGATGCTGATGGCCCCACCGGAACGAAACCTGGAGCAAACCGACTGGCAAGAAGATGGCGCAACAGCCGATGTTGAAGCGGTAGAAGGCGCGATCGCTGGAGATGACCTGGACCGCATTCGTCGCCGATTGGAAGGATTGCTCTAACTGATAATGCAGAACCTACACCAGCGGGGACACCTGCTCACCGAGCAAGTCAACCCCAACAGTCAAAATCTGGATCAACTCACCCCCCTGGAACTGGTTGATCTATTCAATCAGGAAGATACCAGGGTGATTTCAGCGATCGCCCAGGCCCGCTCCGCCCTGGCGGAAGCCATCACTCGGACGACGGACGCACTCCGTGGGGGTGGACGATTGCTCTACATTGGCGCAGGCACCAGCGGACGCTTGGGCGTATTGGATGCGGCAGAATGTCCGCCCACCTTTTGCACCCCGCCCGACCTCGTGCAGGGCATTATTGCCGGGGGAGCCGGAGCCTTAGTTCGTAGTTCAGAAGGGTTAGAAGATCGGGCTGATGATGGATCTAGCGCGATCGCCCATCATCAGATCTGCGATCGCGATGTGGTGGTCGGCATTACCGCCGGAGGCACGACCCCCTATGTGCAGGGAGCCTTACAGGCCGCCCGCCAACGGGGAGCCACCACCATTTTTATCGCCTGTGTGCCCGTTGAACAGGTGAGCATTCCCGTGGATGTAGACATCCGCCTGCTAGTGGGACCGGAAATTTTGGCAGGGTCCACCCGCCTCAAAGCCGGAACCGTGACCAAGCTGGCCTTAAACATTCTCTCCACCGGCACGATGGTGCAATTAGGCAAGGTGTACGGCAATCGCATGGTGGATGTGGCCGTCACCAATACCAAACTGCACGATCGCGCCCTCCGGATTCTTTGCGACCTGACTGATTTATCGCGGGAAGCCGCTGCCGGTCTGCTGGAAAAAAGCGATCGCAACGTTAAACTGGCCCTGATGATGCACTGGACGGGACTGGAGAAGGAGGAGAGCGATCGCCTGTTGACGGTTCACCAGGGCAATTTAAGAAAGGCCGTCCAAGCTGTACAGTCCCAGGCATCATCCTGATTCCTAAACCCACACTCTGATGCCTAAACCAGCACCGCAGCTTGTTTTGAAGTGGGGTGAGCGGCCAACCGTCGCCCAATTGCCCCGGCGATCGCCTCCAGGCTGTTGACGAGGGTGGTCATGTCGGCCAATGACAACGCCTGCCGCGCATCAGAAACAGACTGATCCGGGATGGGATGACATTCAATGATCAACCCATCGGCCCCACACGCGATCGCCGCTCTCGCCAGATCGGGCACCAGTTCTCGCTTGCCAGCGGCATGGCTAGGGTCCACAATCACGGGGAGGTGGGTGAGTTGCTTCAACGCTACAACCGCCCCCAAATCCAGCACATTACGGGTGTAAGTATCGAAGCTGCGAATCCCCCGTTCGCATAACACGACATTGGGGTTGCCATGCGCCATGACATATTCCGCTGCCATCACAAATTCTTCCAGCGTGGCTGCTAACCCCCGCTTCAGCAAGACTGGCTGCTCCACCTGCCCTACCGCCTTCAACAGCTCAAAGTTCTGCATATTGCGGCTGCCAATCTGCACCATATCGGCGTAGGCGCAAACAGGTTCCAGTTGGGCAATCGACATCACTTCAGTCACCACAGGCATCCCAAATTGCTCCCGCACCGAAGCCAGCACCCGCAGTCCATCAATCCCCATCCCCTGAAAACTGTAAGGGGAGGTGCGTGGCTTGTACACACCTCCCCTCAGGGCTTGAACTGAAATTTGTGAAAGGGACTGGGCGATTTGCTCCATTTGCTCCAGGCTTTCCACCGCGCAGGGACCGCCAATGATGACGATGTCTCGTCCGCCCAGGGTGACGCGATCGCCCACCTGGACAATCGTTTGCTGCGCTGCCGTCGCTTTCCGAACCAATTTTGCGTCCAACATGATGAAATCTCCTAACGGGAATGAGTGAAACAAGCACTGTGAAACCAAAAACCGTGAAACCAAAAACCGTGAAACCAAAAAGCCCGGAACCTGAGTCCCGGGCTTGCGTGAAATTCAACCACAACAAACTCACCCGGGATTGTCCCTGGTCCAAAAGTAGAATCCGTAAAACCAACTGGTGAGAATAAGCATGGGTGAAAGTACCAACAATTGAGTCATTAAAAAGCCGCAGGTCTTAATCTGCGGCTCACCTGGAGAAGTTCAGCAAGAATCTTGCTCACTCCAGGTGAACCAGGGGATACCAAAAATAAAAGTAGGCTGGATTGGAAGTCATAAAAAAAGGAATGATACTGACTGAAATGGGCTGACCCAATTTATAGGGTCGATCTGGAGGAGAATCTCAGGAGACACCTTTCCTCCTGTTAACCAGATATCATTGTTGTAAGACATCTGTTATCAGTCACCTTTTATCAGCATGACATACATGCCTGCCTTCTGTCTCTAAAAACAACAGCCCAGTCTTTAAATCGGACATCGGAGGGAGTAACTTCAAGAAATCTTTAATTTTTTAAGTAGTAAGTTCCGTACTTCTACTATTCAAATGTTAACGATGTGCTTACAATTGGGGTACAGGGTGACGGTTATACTATGGAAGCTTTTTCGGGATCACTTTCTATAGTTAAAGTTTACTTCTCGGTGATGCTTCTCTCCATCGGCCAGTTCTCGGTCTTAGAGATGACGGACTGTGGTGGAAGTTCATTCTTATCTTCGTTGCCCCTGGCCAGTAAGCGAGTTTTGCTCTCGGTAGATTCCGTAGATTCAACATGGGAATATCGCCCCCCCCGCGATATTGGTCGTCCCCGGCGTACAGGTCCTTCCGGTGGACGCATTGCTTAGGTCTTTTCATCGTTCTGGCCACGTCACCTCATTCGGTAGAACGACACTTGCCCAAAGTACTCGCTTGTAAAGAGTAAGGTGGCGCTTCGATATGAGTTGCTGTTAGAGTTTTGGGGCGATCGCTCCTGTTACTCTATCGTCTTATGTTCTTCTTTCTCTCCAAGCTGATTCCGCTTTTTCTGTACCCTCTGGGGCTAACCTGTATTTTATTGTGTGTCGCTCTGATCTTTCTGTGGCGCAGACCAAAACTCGCTGCGATTCCCATTGCGCTGGCGTTGCTGCTGCTGCTGGTGAGTAGTAATGCCTGGGTGAGTGATTGGTTGGTGCGATCGCTGGAGTCGCAAAATTTGCCACCCCAGGAGTTACCCAAGGCCGACGCGATCGTTGTTTTGGGTGGATGTACCAAACCGGCCTACGCCCCGCGCCCCTGGGTGGATGTGGCCGAAGAGGGCGATCGCGTCCTACATGCGGCCAATCTATATAAAGCCGGGAAGGCTCCAAAAATTATTTTGAGTGGGGGACGGGTGGACTGGGAAGGCGATAACCCGGTACCAGAGTCGGAAGATATGGCCATCCTGTTAAAGGCGATGGGAATTCCTGAAACAGCCTTAATTCAGGAACCGACCTCCCGCAATACCCGCGAAAATGCTGTCAATGTCAAACAAATTGTCCAAAGTCAGAAGATTGGCCGAATGTTGCTAGTGACTTCGGCCATGCACATGCCGCGATCGCTGAAAATCTTCCAGAAATTGGGGATGGATGTGGTGGCGGCACCGACGGATTTTTGGGTCGTGGCTGGCGAGCACCTGGAGTTTCAAGCTACGCCGCAATCTCTCACCCTCAGTTTGTTACCGGAAACTGAACGCTTACGGTTTACCACCCGCGCCCTGAAGGAATATGTCGGCATTGGGGTGTATTGGCTGCGGGGCTGGCTCTGAAGGGTTTCGGGCTAATCTTGCCCAGAGATTAGCCGCTGGTGACATCATCTGGTCAGAGAGTAGCCTGATGCGGTCGGTGCCAAATCTATTTCAACGGTTCTTTCGCGCCAGCAAGGCGATCCATATTCAGGGCAATGGCATTGGGTTAACGATCGCAGAGTATTGCATTGATCATCTGCATGGTGCGATCGCGTTTGAGCGCGAAGTCGGAAGAGGCACTACCGTCGCACTGCGCCTCAACCTGGAATAGCGAGGAAATTATTAAGTTTTGCAAAGAAAGCTGAGTTTCATGCTGTCGTCATTTGTTAAGAAACGTAAAGAAAAATTTACGAGTTTTTATCAAAATGTGTCAGTTGGGAGCCGAAACGCTTGTGTGGTAACGGTTTTCTGGTACAAAGAATTGTGTGCAACATTTAGCTATCAGCGACTCGGCAACCAGTGATTTGCTTTGATGATGTTCATTTTGTTGATCTGCATCGAATTCATCAGCATTGAATTCATCCGTATCAAAGCGAATGGCTGATGTCTGGCCTCTGATCGATCCTCATCCCCACTCAAGGAGCCTAACCGCATGTTCACTCACGTCAAGCCCACGATCCGGCACATTACCCCATCTGATCTGCGGGGTCGTCGCCTGGTCAAGGTGGTCTATGTCGTGCTAGAGCCTCAATACCAAAGCTCTCTCTCTGCTGCCGTTCGTTCGATTAATAACCACCATCCCACCATTGCGGTGGAAATCAGCGGATACCTGATTGAAGAACTGCGGAGTCCTGAAAACTACGCCGATTTCCAGCGGGATATCGCAGAGGCAAATATCTTCATTGCGTCGCTGATTTTCCTGGAAGATCTGGCGGATAAGTTGGTGACAGCGGTGGAACCCTACCGCGATCGCCTGGATGTGGCGGTGGTCTTCCCCTCGATGCCGCAGGTGATGCGCCTTAACAAGATGGGCAGTTTCTCTCTGTCGCAAATTGGTCAATCCAAAAGTGTGATTGCCAATTTCATGAAAAAGCGCAAAGAGAAGTCTGGCGCTGGGTTCCAGGATGCCATGCTGAAACTGCTCCGCACGCTGCCCACGGTGTTGAAATACCTGCCCGTGGAAAAGGCGCAAGATGCTCGTAACTTCATGCTGAGTTTTCAATACTGGTTGGGTGGCAACGCCGAAAACCTGGAAAACTTCCTGCTGATGCTCTCCGATCGCTATGTTTTCAAGAACGAAGGCAACGCCGACACCCAAAGTCTGGCTCCCCTTGAATACGCTGATCCGCAAACCTTTCCCGATTTGGGCATCTGGCACCCCATGGCCACCCAGATGTTTGAGGATGTAAAGGAATACCTCAACTGGTTTAACTCGCGCCAAGACATTGGCGATGACCTGAAGGATCCCCTTGTGCCCACAGTTGGATTGGTGCTGCAACGGACGCACCTGGTGACCGGCGATGATGCCCATTATGTGGCGATGGTGTCGGAACTGGAAGCGATGGGCGCTCGGGTGATTCCCGTATTCGCAGGTGGCTTAGACTTCTCCAAACCCGTGGATGCGTTTTTCTACGACCCCATCAACAAAACTGTGCCCATTGTGGATGTCGTGGTGTCGTTAACCGGATTTGCCCTGGTTGGCGGTCCCGCGCGGCAGGATCATCCCAAAGCGATCGAGGCGTTGAAGCGGCTCAATCGGCCCTACATGGTGGCGCTGCCCCTCGTGTTTCAAACCACGGAAGAATGGCAGGAAAGCGAACTGGGTCTGCACCCCATTCAAGTCGCCTTGCAAATTGCCTTACCGGAACTGGATGGTGGCATCGAGCCGATCATCCTCTCTGGACGGGATGGGGCCACCGGCAAGGCGATCGCCCTGCAAGACCGGGTGGAAGCGATCGCCCAGCGAGCCATGAAGTGGGCGAACCTCCGGCGTAAACCCAAGTTGCATAAGCGCGTTGCCATCACCGTGTTCAGTTTCCCGCCCGATAAAGGCAACGTCGGGACTGCCGCTTACCTGGATGTATTTGGCTCCATTCATAAGGTGATGCAATCTTTGCGGGATAACGGCTACGACGTGCAAGGTCTACCAGCAGAACCCGAAAAGCTGATGCTGGAAGTGTTGCACAACGCCCAGGCCCAGTACAACAGCCCCGAACTCAACATCGCCTACAAGATGTCGGTTGAGGAATACGAACGGCTGACTCCTTACCACGAACGCCTGATTCCTTCCTGGGGTCCGGCACCTGGACACCTCAACACCGACGGTCAAAACCTGCTGGTCTACGGCAAGTCTTTCGGGAATGTGTTCATCGGGGTACAGCCCACGTTTGGGTATGAAGGCGACCCGATGCGGCTCCTATTCTCCCGTTCCGCCAGTCCTCATCATGGCTTCGCCGCCTACTACACCTACCTGGAGCAGATCTGGCAGGCCGACGCGGTGTTGCACTTTGGCACCCACGGCTCCCTGGAATTCATGCCGGGTAAACAGATCGGCATGTCCGACGAGTGTTTCCCCGATAGCTTGATCGGCACCATTCCCAACCTCTACTACTACGCAGCGAATAATCCCTCGGAAGCGACGATCGCCAAGCGACGCAGCTATGCCGAAACCATCAGCTACCTCACCCCGCCCGCTGAAAATGCCGGATTATATAAGGGCTTGAAGGAATTGAATGAACTCATTGCCTCTTACCAAACCCTGAAAGATTCCGGTCGGGGAGTGCAAATTGTAGACACGATTATGGACAAGGCGCGGATTTGCAACCTGGATCAGGATGTGAACTTGCCCGACATCAACGCCGCTGACATGACTTCCGAGGACCGGGACAACATTGTCGGCAAAGTCTACATCAAACTGATGGAGATTGAAGCGCGGCTGTTGCCCTGCGGTTTACACGTCATTGGGAAGCCCCCCAGTGCCGAAGAAGCGATCGCCACGCTGGTCAATATTGCCGGACTCGATCGCGAGGAAGAAGGCATTCTCAGTCTGCAACGCATCATTGCCAACAGCATCAAGCGTGATATTGATGAGATCTACGCCAATAGCGATCGGGGTGTCTTGGGCGATGTCAGCCTGCTCAACACCATTAACCAGGCCACTCGCGCGGCTGTGACGGCAATGGTTCAAGCCCAAATCGACGAAGAAGGGCGGGTGTCTCGCACTTCCATGCTGGGCAACCTGTTCAACTTCGGCGGCAACAAGAAAGCACCCTGGACCGAAGCCCTGCATAATCTCGGCTTCAATCAGGTGGATACGGAAGCGCTCAAACCCCTGTTTGAATACCTCCAGTTCTGCCTCAAGCAAGTCGTTGCCGATAACGAACTGGGGGCGTTGCTGCTCGGCTTAGATGGACAATACATTTCCCCCGGTCCCGGTGGCGACCCAATCCGCAACCCGGATGTGTTGCCCACCGGGAAGAATATCCACGCCCTGGATCCCCAATCCATTCCCACGGCAGCGGCGGTAAAATCCGCTAAGGTGGTGGTCGATCGCCTGCTGGCGCGTCAAGCGGCTGAAAACGGCGGCAACTATCCCGAAACGATCGCCTGCGTCCTGTGGGGCACCGACAACATCAAGACCTACGGCGAATCTCTCGCCCAGATCATGTGGATGGTCGGCGTGAAGCCTGTGCCCGATTCCCTCGGACGAGTCAACAAGCTAGAACTGATTCCCCTGGCAGAACTCGGTCGTCCCCGCGTCGATGTGGTGATCAATTGCTCTGGTGTGTTCCGCGACCTATTCATTAACCAGATGGCCCTCCTCGACAAAGCCGTGAAAATGGCCGCCGAAGCGGATGAGCCGTTGGAAATGAACTTCGTCCGCAAACACGCCCTCCAGCAGGCAGAAGAAATGGGACTGACTCTGCGTCAGGCTGCCACCCGCGTCTTCTCCAATGCGTCCGGCTCCTACTCGTCCAACATCAACCTGGCAGTGGAGAACGGTACCTGGGAAAACGAAGAAGAACTGCAAAATATGTACCTCTCCCGCAAGGGCTTTGCGTTCTCCTCCGATAATCCCGGCATGATGGAGCAAAGCGAGGATCTGTTCAAAGCATCGCTGAAAACCGCCGATGTCACCTTCCAAAATCTCGACTCCTCTGAAATCTCCCTCACCGACGTCTCCCACTACTACGACTCCGATCCCACCAAGATCGTGGCGCGACTCCGGGATGACGGCAAAAAACCTGCCGCCTACATGGCCGACACCACCACCGCCAATGCCCAAATCCGCACCCTGTCGGAGACGGTCCGGTTGGATAGCCGCACCAAGTTACTCAATCCCAAGTGGTACGAGGGAATGCTCTCCCACGGCTACGAAGGAGTACGGGAACTCTCAAAGCGATTGGTCAACACGATGGGCTGGTCGGCAACGGCGGATGCAGTCGATAACTGGGTCTATGAGGACACCAACACCACATTCTTCAAAGATGAGGAAATGTGCAAACGCTTGATGAACCTCAACCCCAACTCCTTCCGCAAGATGGTCACTACCCTGCTGGAAGCCAATGGTCGCGGCTACTGGGAAACCAGCGAAGAAAACCTCGATCGCCTGCGTGAACTCTATCAAGAAGTCGAAGACCGCATCGAAGGGATTGAGTAAGCTCTGATTGAAAAGTAGTTAATATAAAGCGAAGAGTTTAATATCTCTTCGCTTTTTTTGCAGTCTCCCAAAAGATCAAGATGACCGACCCATTAGTAAATAACCGTTATAAGCTTGTAAAATTGCTTGGTTCGGGTGGTTATGGCGAAACTTATTTAGCGCAAGATACCAACCTACCATCTTCTCCTACAGTTGTTCTCAAAAGATTCAAAGGGCAACTTAATGATCCAAATGTTAAAAGGATGTTTGAAAAGGAAGCTGCTGCCCTCTACAGTTTAGGAGGTAAACATAAATACATCCCAAGACTTCATCAGTACTTCGTTGAGAGCAATTATTTTTTCTTGTACAAGATCATATAGAAGGGTCTACTCTTAATCACCATCTTCAAAACAGTTTATGGTTTGAGCAACAAGTAATTCACCTGTTAATTCAAGTTCTTGAAATACTTATTTTCATTCACAGTCAGGGAGTTATTCATTGTGATATAACCCCTAATAATTTAATTTTAAGAAAATCAGATAGAAAATGTGTGCTAATTGACTTTGGAGCCATTAAGCGAATTCAGTCATCTAGTAATAAAAGCATAGTTGTTGGAACACCAGGATACATGGCTCCTGAACATCAGCAAGGTGTTCCGAATGATAAAAGCGATATTTACTCATTGGGTATAATCGGTATTCAAGCACTAACAAGACTGAAACCACAAGAGATACCAATTGATCCAAAAACTCATGAATTCGTTTGGCGAGAACGAGCCATAGCTAGTCCAGCATTGATAGAAGCTTTAAGCAGAATGGTTCGTTATAGCTATACTGAACGTCTTTCAGCCGAAGAAGCATTACGTTTACTTCAAAACATAATAGCTGCTTCTAATACTAAGGAAACAAAAGTAATTACCCCACAGCAAAACCAAAAGCGGAGATTCCCTTGGCGCTATCTAATCGGTAGCATTGTCATAGTACTTGCAGCTATTCCATCAACTATCACCACGCCTGATTCTGAGGTGACTCCATCTCCAAATGAATCTCCGGAAGAAAGGCAGTCAGATATTCAAGGAATAAGTTATGCAAAACTAGAAGAATTATTAGCGAATGGAAACTGGAAAGATGCTGAACAAGAAACAAACAGAATTATTTTGCAAATGTTTGGACGTTCTGATCGTTCACTGGCGGAACAAGAAATCACTCAAATTCCTTGTAGAGACCTCAGAACAATTGACACTTTATGGAGTCAATATAGCAATGGGCACTTTGGTCTTAGAGTTCAAAAAGAGGTTTGGGAAAGTTTTCAAGGACAGCGAAACTCTTGGGAACGCACTGCTACAGTGCTAGTAGTCCGTCAGGATAGATTTGAGGGGTAACTCAAATCTACAAAAACCATTTTTAGGATGTTTTGAGGGTTTTCAACCCCTCAAAACAGTCTTGACAGACCACTAGGCTGGCGTGATTCAAACGGTGAGCCGATTACAGGTGAAGATCTTCAACATAACCTAACAAATTCTCCAAGAGGTCATCTTCCACACCTTAAAGTGCTTCTGACTGAACCACTTCTGTACCATGCTAAACAGTGCAACCTGTAGCTGGTAAGTTGAGTGCTATGAAGCTCAATGCAAAAAGCTATACTTTTGAGTAAGTAGTATAATAAGTAGTATAAGTAGGCAGGCGTGAGTCAGAACATCGTTGCGAATCCAAGGGCTGAGTTGGAAAATTGGTTGTTGCAACAGGTGCGGCAACTGGATGAACTCACGTATTTACCACCGAATTGGAACAGTTATGGGGCTGAACCACCGAACGCGATCGCGCTGTTGCTCACAATTGCTCTCTACATAAAGCAAATAAGGCAACTTTCTCAACAAATTGAGGCATTCTAGGAATATCTGCTGAGGTCGCAAACCAATTCGCTACCTTCAGGTATCCCCCCACCACCTACCCCATGAATCCCATGACCGAACTCAACGGTGTCATGATGCAGTATTTTCAGTCGCATCTGGCTTCCGATGGCACCCATTGGCAAACTCTGATCACTGAAGCGGCAACCTTAGCCAATGTTGGATTTACGGCACTTTGGTTGCCACCGGCTTACAAAGGGAATCAGGGCAACGAGGATTTGGGTTACGCGGCTTATGATTTGTACGATTTGGGAGAATTTGACCAGAAAGGCAGCATTCGGACCAAATACGGCACTCGCGCCGAGTACTTAGCAGCGATTCAAGCCGCACAACAAGCTGGTTTACAGGTCTACGCCGATGTGGTGCTAACGCACAAAACGGGCGGGGATGCAGTGGAAACAGTGGCCGCGATCGCGATCTCCCCCGACAACCGCAGTTGTCCCATTTCTGGCCGAGAAACGATCCAGGCCAAAACTCGCTTCACCTTTCCAGAACGGAACGGCAAATATTCTTCCTTTCAATGGCAAGCTCACCACTTCGATGCCATCAATCACAACCTGGACAATCCAGGGAAACCAACCCTTTATCACCTCAAAGATAAGCACTACGAAACCGAAGTCAATCCTCAATATTGGGAGGCGGCCTTCCAGCCGACCTGCGACATTGACACCCATCATCCCGAAGTACAAGCCGAATTGCAGCACTGGGGGGAATGGCTGTTAGACACCACGGGCGGGGTACGTTTAAATGCTGTCAAACACGCCCGTCCCACCTTTTTCAATGAATGGCTGGCCCATCTGCGTCGCTATGCCAAACGTAAGTTATTTGCGGTCGGAGATTATTGGGCCGATGATGTGGAATCGTTGCATTGGTTCGTCAACCGCACCGGCGGGCAACTTTCCTTATTTGATGTGCCATTGCATTACAACTTCCATCGAGCCAGTCGAGCCGGTGGCCATTTTGATATGCGGCGAGTGCTCTTCGGCACCCTCATGCGCGAACAACCGGCTTTGGCGGTCACCTTTGTGGAAAACCACGCTTCCCAACCATTGGCAACATTAGAATCTGTGGTCGAACCCTGGTTTAAGCCATTGGCTTACGCGCTGATTCTCCTACGCCGCGAAGGCTATCCTTGCATCTTCCACGGCGATTACTACGGGGGGCATTATTGGGGGACGGGCCAGGATGGGAAAACTCATGAAGTCTGGCTGGATTCCCATCGTTGGCTGCTGGATAAGTTTCTCTACGCCCGCAAACATTACGCTCACGGCGACCAGTACGATTACTTCACCCATCCCGACTGCATCGGGTGGACTCGGCTAGGCAGTGCCGAATTCCCTGGTGCAATGGCGGTAATTATGAGTGACGGTCCAGGGGGCAGCAAATGGATGGAAGTGGGCAAACCCAATACCACTTTCTATGACCTGACTGAGCATGTAGCTGAACCTGTTTACACCAACGAATTTGGGTGGGGTGATTTTTCCTGTACGGGTGGCTCAGTTTCGGTTTGGGTGGAAACTCATTTACCCTAAAGACAAACTGTTCCGGCCTCGATCGCCCAAATCACCTTGGTAAAATAAAGCGGTCTTGTGGCGCGATCGCGGTTAGCGTTACCGTCAGGTTCGCCCGTTTTACCTGGAGAACTGCCCTATGTCTGCTTTATCGTCTGCGCCATTTTCTGCTGAAGCGATCGCGGCAGAAGGCATTAAACCCGAAGAATACGAAGAAATTGTGCAGCGTCTGGGCCGCCATCCTAACCAAGCAGAACTGGGGATGTTTGGGGTGATGTGGTCCGAACATTGCTGCTACAAAAATTCCCGCCCTCTGCTGAAACAGTTTCCCACCGAAGGAGAACGCATCCTGGTGGGGCCAGGGGAAAATGCAGGCGTGGTAGATCTCGGCAACGGGCTGCGACTGGCCTTCAAAATCGAGTCTCATAATCACCCATCCGCTGTAGAACCGTTTCAAGGCGCGGCAACAGGAGTAGGAGGGATTTTGCGAGACATTTTTACGATGGGTGCCCGTCCCATTGCGCTCCTCAATTCTCTCCGGTTTGGGTCCCTGAACGATGCACGAACCCGACGGCTCTTTAGTGGAGTGGTGTCTGGTATTTCCCATTACGGTAACTGTGTGGGGGTGCCAACGGTCGGAGGGGAGGTGTATTTTGACCCTGCGTACGCTGGCAATCCATTAGTCAACGTCATGGCGTTGGGGTTAATGGAAACTCCAGACATCGTTAAATCAGGCGCAAAGGGGATTGGCAATCCGGTGTTATACGTCGGCTCCACCACAGGGCGAGATGGCATGGGCGGCGCGAGTTTTGCCAGTGCGGAACTGAGTGATGAATCGCTGGACGATCGCCCCGCTGTGCAGGTCGGTGATCCATTTCTGGAAAAATCTTTGATTGAAGCCTGCTTAGAAGCCTTCAAAACGGGGGCTGTTGTGGCCGCTCAGGATATGGGAGCCGCCGGAATTACCTGCTCCACTTCTGAAATGGCTGCTAAGGGCGGAGTTGGCGTGGAATTCGACCTGGACAAAATTCCGGTGCGAGAATCTGGCATGGTGCCCTACGAGTATCTGCTCTCAGAATCGCAGGAGCGGATGTTGTTTGTGGCGGAGAAAGGACGAGAACAAGAACTAATTGAGATTTTTGAGCGCTGGGGCTTACACGCGGTCGTGGCCGGAACCGTAATTGCAGAACCAATTGTGCGGATCTTATTTCAAGGCGAAGTGGCGGCTGAAATTCCGGCAACCGCATTGGCAGACAACACGCCGATCTACCATCGTGAACTTTTGCCTGAGCCACCAGAATATGCTCAAACAGCCTGGAAATGGACCCCTGACAGTCTGCCAGCCTGTACGGTGCAGGGGATGATGAGCAATGGTCAGGCTCAAACGTGGAATCAGGTGTTGTTGCAATTGCTGGGCACGCCCACGATCGCCTCCAAACGGTGGGTCTATCGGCAATATGATCATCAAGTGCAAAACAATACCGTGATGATGCCGGGTGGGGCCGATGCCGCGATCGTTCGGGTCCGCCCGATCAATGCCCCTCTGCCCCCCGATGCCGCTGCGGCGATGCCGGGGGTTGCGGCAACCGTTGATTGCAATCCCCGCTACGTTTATCTGCATCCTTACGAGGGCGCAAAACACGCCGTGGCAGAAGCCGCCCGCAATTTAAGCTGTGTGGGAGCAGACCCACTAGCGGTGACGGATAACCTAAATTTTGGTAGCCCAGAAAAACCGATTGGCTATTGGCAATTGGCGGAAGCTTGCCGGGGGCTGGCGGAAGCCTGCCGAGAACTGAGTACCCCCGTCACTGGGGGGAATGTCTCGCTCTACAACGAAACACTGGATGGAGAGGGCATTCCTCAGCCCATCTATCCCACGCCTGTAATCGGGATGGTGGGGTTGATTCCTGATTTACGTCGCATTTGTGGCCAGGGCTGGCAAACCGAGGGCGATCGCATTTATCTGCTGGGTCTGCCCATTACACCTGTGTCGTCTCCAGCGATCGCCCTGGGTGGTTCGGAGTACCTGGCCGTCGTACATGGGGTGGTGGCCGGTCAGCCGCCCCTGGTGGACTTTGATCTGGAGCGGCGTGTCCAGGCGACCTGCCGCGCGGGCATTCGGCAGGGTTGGGTCAAGTCGGCCCACGACTGCGCGGAAGGGGGAATCGCCGTGGCACTGGCCGAATCTTGCATCAGTGGTGGCAAGGGGGCAACGGTGACGGTGCCCCTGATAGGCATGGGTTCTGGTGCGCGGTCTGGCCGCTGGGATGAGGTGTTGTTTGGGGAGGGGGGTGCCCGCATTCTGGTGACAGTGGCCCCGGCGCATCAGTCGAGTTGGGAAGCACTGTTGCAGGAGCAATTGGGCGATCGCTGGCAATGGTTGGGATGCGTCGGTCCCGCACAGGCGGAGTTGACTATTCAAACCGCTGAGGCCCTGCCCCTGATCAAAATTCCGGTGCCGGAGATCAGCGATCGCTGGTCAACGGCGATCGAGCAAGCTCTAGACCCTTAAACATGCGCATTCAAAAACTTCGCTATTGTCCCGTTTGGGCGCAAGATCTTCGCTTCGGTAGATGTTCGATCTTAATTGAATCCACAACCCTTAACCTTTCAACTCCAGGTAATTGGGTTTCAAGTCTCCGGGTTTCAAGCTGCGTCGAGTCCTGGCAAACAGCGCCCCCTCAATTGCGGGAAGTCAGTGAAAATTCCACCGCCCGTGAATTAAAAATCCTTGTGACCCAGTTAACTCCATTCTGCGATTGTTAGGATGTGACCATCAGTTAATGAGAAGATTAAAAGACCTTAACGTTACATTTCTACACTTCAGTTGTTTACTGCCCATTCTTCGCCGTACCCAATCGCTTGGAGCCAGTCCCTCGCATGATGCCCAATGACTCTGATTTAATGGATGCTTCTGCTACTGCCAGTCACCCTTTCCCGGAACCGCCCCTCTCTGAACGGCCTGACAAGCCGGAAGAAGCCTGTGGGGTGTTTGGCGTGTTTGCGCCCGGAGAAGATGTGGCAAAACTCGCCTACTTTGGCCTGTATGCCCTCCAGCATCGCGGACAGGAATCTGCGGGAATCGCGACCTTTGACGGGGAGCAGGTTCATCTGCATAAAGATATGGGCCTGGTTTCTCAAGTTTTTAACGAAGGGATTTTGCAACAATTACCTGGCACGTTAGCGGTGGGCCACACCCGCTATTCCACCACCGGATCAAGCCGCAAGGTCAATGCTCAACCCGCCGTTGTGGAGACGGTTTTGGGGCCTTTGGCGCTCACACATAATGGCAACCTGGTGAATACGCCCGCCTTGCGCGAAGAATTGCTGCGCAACAATCACACTCTTTTGACCACTACAGATTCTGAACTGATTGCCTTTGCGATCGCTGAAGAGGTGAATTCGGGCAAAACCTGGCTGGAGGGCGCGATCAGCGCCTTTAACCGTTGTCAGGGCGCTTTTAGCTTAGTCATTGGTACGCCTCAGGGGATTTTGGGCACCCGTGACCCCAATGGGATTCGGCCCCTGGTGATTGGCACCCTGGCCAAGGAAACCCACACCGAACCCACCCGCTATGTGCTGGCCTCCGAAACCTGTGGCCTGGACATCATTGGGGCCGACTATTTGCGGGATGTGGAACCAGGGGAGCTAGTTTGGATTACGGACGACGGCATGGCTTCCTTTCATTGGGCCACCCAACCCCAACCTAAACTGTGCATCTTTGAAATGATTTACTTCGCCCGTCCCGATAGTGTCATGCAGAACGAAAGCCTTTACAGCTACCGGATGCGCATTGGGCGGATTCTGGCAGAAGAATCACCCGTCGAAGCTGACCTGGTGATCGCAGTCCCCGATTCTGGCATTCCGGCGGCGATCGGCTACTCTCAGGCTTCTGGCATTCCCTATGCCGAAGGCTTAATTAAAAATCGCTACGTCGGTCGCACCTTCATTCAACCCACTCAGGGAATGCGAGAATCCGGCATTCGGATGAAGCTGAACCCATTACGGGATGTGCTGGCCGGGAAGCGCGTCATCATCGTGGACGACTCCATCGTACGGGGGACCACCAGTCGCAAAATTGTCAAAGCGTTGCGGGATGCAGGCGCAACGGAAGTTCACATGCGAATCTCCTCGCCTCCCGTCACTCATCCCTGTTTCTACGGCATTGATACCGACAACCAGGACCAACTCATCGCTGCTACCAAGTCCGTTGCAGAAATTGCGGCTCAAATTGAGGTGGATTCCCTGAGCTACCTCAGTTGGGAGGGCATGTTAGTGGCGACTCGAGAAGATCCCAATCAGTTCTGTTCGGCTTGCTTTACCGGCAGTTACCCCGTGGAAGTGCCAGAATTTGTAAAGCGCTCCAAACTCACCCTTGAGAAGCAAGCACCGTCTCTGGTGAAAGTTCCCTCCGCTTAGAAGAATCGTGGCCTAGCAACCGTAGATTAAGAAGCAATCTGTGGGGTGGGTGTCGCATCCACCCAAACGCTGAAGGCTTCACTATTCAACATTGGCTACGCGGAACCCCATCTGACACTCAAACTGCTCCATTTGCTGATCATCGTGCTTCTGAAGGGCACGCCCACACCGCAAGCGACCACTTGACCAACGGGGCTGACCACTTTGGTCCGCCAGCAAACAGGTTGAACAAACGTGATTGGGAGAAATTAATTGGTTTTCCATTAGGATGACCAGCATCGAGCACCTCCAAGAAACGCTCAACTCCCTGCAAATCTTCTCTCTAAGAACATTCTATGCGAGGAGATTGAATGAATAGGGCGATGCTCACAGAGCTTAATATGAATTTGAAAATCTTGTAGTATCAAATTTAACTTTGACTGTTCAGTTCTCCAGTCAGTTCTTCAGTCGGTTCTCCAGATTTGCATCCCTTGCTTCTAGTTAGGAAGGGGCTATCATATTAAATCTAGGTATTTTGCAAAATCTATTCTTGGGTTTCGCATCTTAAATGATTCGGTCCATGAATTGGGGTGGACGGTGATTGTTTAGCCCATCTTTGTCTTCAAGAGTGTTGCCAAGAGGTTTGTTTTGTGACTCAAACTAACTTAGACGTTCTGGCTCAAACCGATCCAGCGATCGCGGAAATAATTAATCAGGAGCTACAGCGTCAGCGTGATCACCTAGAGCTAATTGCTAGTGAAAATTTCACATCACCTGCTGTGCTTGCGGCTCAAGGGTCGGTTCTGACCAATAAATACGCTGAAGGGTTACCCGGAAAACGGTACTACGGCGGTTGTGAATTTGTTGATCGAGCGGAGCAGCTCGCGATTGAACGGGCCAAAGAATTATTTGGTGCCGCCCATGCCAACGTTCAACCCCACTCTGGTGCTCAAGCGAATTTCGCCGTTTTTCTGACACTCCTGGAGCCAGGAGACACCATTATGGGGATGGACCTATCCCACGGTGGGCACCTGACGCATGGGTCGCCGGTCAATGTGTCTGGCAAGTGGTTCAAAGTGCAACACTATGGGGTCAGCCGCGAAACTGAGCAACTTGACTACGACATGATTCGGGATCTGGCCTTGCAACATCGGCCCAAGCTGATTATTTGTGGATACTCCGCCTACCCTCGCATCATCCAGTTCGACAAGTTCCGGGCGATCGCCGATGAAGTCGGCGCTTACTTGCTGGCCGATATTGCTCACATTGCCGGATTGGTAGCGACAGGACATCACCCCAACCCCATTCCTGACTGTGATGTCGTCACCACTACTACCCACAAAACTCTCCGCGGGCCACGGGGTGGCTTGATCCTGACACGGGATGCCGAATTGGGCAAGAAGCTAGACAAGTCTGTCTTTCCGGGCACCCAGGGCGGTCCACTGGAGCATGTGATCGCCGCGAAAGCAGTTGCCTTCGGTGAAGCGTTGAAACCGGCCTTCAAAACCTATTCTGGTCAGGTGATCGAAAATGCTCAGGCAATGGCGGCCCAATTGCAACAGCGGGGGTGCAAGATTGTCTCCAACGGAACGGATAATCATCTGATGTTGGTGGATTTACGGTCTATCGGCATGACGGGCAAGGTGGCCGATCAATTGGTCAGCGGAGTGAACATTACCGCGAACAAAAATACGGTCCCCTTTGACCCAGAATCACCCTTTGTCACCAGTGGATTGCGCCTGGGGTCACCCGCAATGACTACCCGTGGCATGGGCACAACCGAGTTTACCGAAATCGCCAACATCATTGCCGATCGCTTGTTGAATCCAGAAGATGAGGCGATCGCCCAGGATTGTCGGCGGCGGGTGGCGGCGTTGTGTAGCCAGTATCCACTGTACTCACACCTGCAAATCCCAGTTCCAGCCTTTGCTTAGGAATTAGCTCTTTCTGAGTCAGGCAACCGAGAAAACAGAGTTGAGGGACGCGACCAAACAGCGTCCCTTTTTGCTGAGGATTGTGGGAGGAAGACAAATCCTCCTTCTAGGAGAGCAGTGAATCAGGAAAAATCTTCTATGAATTCAGTAGGCGATCGCCATTATGAAGTTCGATTAAGCATTCAAACACAAAGGCAGAGCAATTAAATCTCCGCAAAGAAAAGGAAAACCATCCGCAGGGTGCCGCTTTTCAGCAGGGCTGGCACTAGTTCATAGAAATTAAAGAATGGACGAAATTAACAATTCTTTGCTAACTATCCGCTGAAATGAAGTAGACTCTTCCTGTCGCTATCCACGACCTGCATCTTCTGATGACTTATTATCTGTATCACTTGACTGCATTCCTCGTTGCTGCCCTCGTTGTCTTGTGGGCAACTCCTCGTGTGAAGAAGTTTGGCCTGAAGCGGGGCCTGGTGGATCAGCCTGGTGGCCGCAAGATTCACAAACGACCGATGGTGCGCCTGGGTGGAGTTGCCATTTTCATCGGGACGATCGCAGCGTTGTTGGTAGTCTGGTGGACGGGCGGATTTGGCATTCAGACTCCCCAGAAAGAGTACGAACTGTGGGGGGTAGTAATTGGTGGGTTAGCCTTCTTCTTGATTGGGTTGGCAGATGACATTTTTACCCTGCCAGCCCTGACGCGGTTGGTCGCCCAAATCACTGTCGCGGCAATGGTCTGGCAAGCAGGCGTACAAATCGACTTTTTGACGATTCCTGGCATGGGGTTGATTTCCCTTCAAGATTGGATTAGCCTGCCGATTACCGTGATTTGGCTGGTGGGCATGGCCAACGCCATTAACATGATTGATGGACTGGATGGTTTAGCGGCAGGAGTGTCGGGGATTGCGGCAGCCGTTATGTTAGTGGTCACTCTGTTTATGGGCCAACCCGCCGCCGCCCTGATTGCGGCGGCCTTATCCGGCGCGTGTCTGGGCTTCTTACGCTACAATTTCAACCCTGCCCAAATCTTTATGGGAGATGGCGGCGCCTATTTTATGGGGTTCACCCTGGCCGGGGTCGGCATCATCGGCCTGGTAAAATCTGTCACCACTGTAGCTGTTCTGTTGCCCTATCTGATTTTGGCTGTCCCCATTCTGGACATTTTTACCGTTGTTGTGGATCGCCTTCGTCGAGGGAAATCCCCCTTTGCCGCAGACAAGCGCCACCTGCATCATCGGTTATTACAGGCGGGCCTATCGCAGCGTCTCGCGGTGCTGTTTATCTACTCGTTAACGCTGTGGGCCGGGACTCTGGCACTTGCCGTTTCCAATATGCCCAGCGGTTGGGGCTACGCGATCGCGGCCACCCTGCTGCTGAGCTTTACGGGTTGGCAGGTTTGGAAAACGGCAAAACAATCCTGATATGGCTGCGGTTGCTGAAATCATTTGTGTGGGGACCGAATTGCTGTTGGGGGATATCCTTAACAGCAATGCTCAATTTCTGGCGCAAGAACTGGCCAAGTTAGGCATTGCTCACTACTACCAGTCTGTTGTGGGCGACAATCCCGAACGCATTCAGCAGGTGGTCCGGACGGCCTGCGATCGCGCCAATTTGTTGATCTTCACGGGTGGGTTAGGCCCAACTCCCGACGACCTGACCCATGCCACCCTCGCCGCCTGTTTCAATGTTCCCCTGGTCGAACATCCCGAAATTTTAGAAGATATCGCCCAAAAGTTCGCTGAACGGGGGCGAGTCATGACGGCTAATAATCGGAAACAGGCTTTACTACCAGCCGGGGCGACGGTCCTGACGAATTCCGGCGGTAGCGCTCCCGGCATCATTTGGCAACCTCATCCTGGGATCACCATTCTGACCTTTCCCGGTGTTCCGGCAGAGTTGAAGTATATGTGGCGGGATGTGGCAGTGCCCTACTTACACCAGGCGGGCTGGGTCCACAAGGTGGTTTACAGTCGCTTGTTGCGATTCTGGGGGATAACTGAATCGGTTTTAGCGGAAAAAGTGGCTTCGTTCTTCGATCTGCAAAACCCCACCGTTGCCCCCTATGCCAATCTGGGTGAGGTAAAATTACGTATTTCTGCTCTAGCTGATTCAGAAGCCGCAGCCCAAGCTATGATTGCCCCGATCGAACACCAACTGCGGGAGATTGGCGGCATTGATTGCTATGGTGCAGATGATGAGTCCCTGGCCTCCGTTGTAGGTGAATTGCTGCAAGCGTCTAACAGTACCCTGGCGGTGGCTGAATCCTGTACGGGTGGTGGGTTAGGGGCGATGCTCACCGCAATTTCTGGTAGCTCGGCCTATTTTTGGGGTGGGGTCATTTCCTACGACAATTCTGTGAAAGTCAGCGTATTGGGCGTTAACCCAGAGGTTTTAGCCCAAGCGGGGGCCGTCAGCCATCCAGTGGCCCAACACATGGCTGTTGGTGTCCGCGATCGCCTGGGCACCACCTGGGGCCTCAGTATTACAGGCATCGCCGGACCCACGGGCGGCAGTGATGACAAACCCGTCGGGTTAGTCTACATTGGTCTTGCTGGTCAGGATGGTGCAACCAGTGTTGAATACCGCTTTGGGGCAGGGCGCGGACGAGAATGGGTGCGTCATCTCAGTGCGTGTTCGGCGCTAGATCTACTCCGTCGCACCTTATTAGGTGTGAAATCTTAAACTTCTCCGACTGATCCCTATCCTTGATTTGATAATTTGGGTACAATCTGAATAGATGTCTTAAACCCTGGTTCAGATTAAGGGGATATAAACGCAGCCCTAACATCTGAGGTCCACGCTTTGACAAGGAGCTATTTGTTCAATGGACTACCTGGATAAGGTGCTTGAAAAACTCAAGGAATGGGCGCGTAAGCTGATTGATGCACTGCTGGGTCCAGAAGCGCAGCCTGAGCCTGAGCCGATTCCAATTCCGGTCAATGATCCTCAACGTCGTTAGTTGACGGTATTTTTTTCGTTGAGACTCTACGACATTGGTCAGCATTTTAGTACTGCATGGACCGAACTTAAATCTCCTGGGTAAACGTGAGCCGGGGATTTATGGTTCTGTAACATTGGAGCAAATCAACCACTTGCTGGAGCAAGAAGCTATTTCCCTTCAGGCAAAGGTCTTTTGCTTCCAATCGAATCATGAGGGTGCCCTGATTGATCAAATCCATAATGCCTGGGGTATTTATGATGGTTTGTTGATTAATGCGGGAGCTTACACCCACACCAGTGTCGCGCTGCGAGATGCGATCGCGGCGGTGAACATTCCCACCGTAGAAGTTCACCTCAGTAATATCTACCGGCGTGAGGAATTTCGCCACCATTCCTACATTGCCCCTATTGCAGTCGGGCAAATCAGCGGCTTTGGAGCAGACAGTTACCGCTTAGGACTCCACGCGATCGTGCGACATCTGCACCAGCAAGGTTAAATCGCTTCAACTTGCTGTTTCAGATTGGTAAGACAAATTCTTTGCACCGTTTGCAATGGCTACTTGATGTCTGATTCGCCGTCGCCACACTTCCCATAGCCACAGCGATGTGGTTCAATCAGGTCAAATTGACTTGATGAAAAATCACTAAAGATTGATGGAAGTTGTTCATCTTGCTGTAAACGGGACATTGATGCGGGGCTTAGAGCTAAACGGCAATCTGCATCAGGTCAAAGCCACTTTTATCAAAGAAGCTCTAACGGAGCCAAAGTATCGGCTCTGGTCGATTGGCGATCGCCATCCTGCGATGCAACGAGTTCACCAGGGCGGCAGAGCGATCGCGCTAGAAGTTTGGGCCGTTCCCGTTGGAGGAATAGCTACCCTGCTTCAGCTAGAGCCACCGGGCCTGTGTATTGGCAAAGTTTGCCTGTCAGATGGCGAAGACGTGCTGGGTGTGCTGGGTGAAGCGATGCTTTGCGAAGGTCAAAAAGACATTACAGCCTGGGGTGGGTGGCGAGCTTACATCCATCATCTGGCATCTCACTCACCCCAGCAGGAGGTTGCATGACCGACCCTCTCCCGAACGCTGCTGCTTACGTGGATCAAGCCGCGGCCCTCATTGGGTTACCCATCCCCCCGGAATACCATCAAAGCGTGGTGGAAAATTTTGAGCGGATTACCACCGTGGCGCAATTGGTTTTAGAATTTCCTCTGTCCGAAGACGTTGAAATCGCCTCTGTGTTTGAACCGGAGTAATATGCCCTATCCCGATGCTACCCGTATTGCCCAAAGTGTTCGGAATCAGGAAGTATCTGCTAAATCTGTCGTAGCAGCGGCCTTAGCCTGTATTGCCGAGAAAAATCCAACCCTCAATTGTTTTACAACAGTGCTGGCGGAGCAGGCGATCGCAGAGGCGGAGGCCCTAGACCAGGCGATCGCGCAGGGGCAGGACCCTGGCCCCCTGGCTGGGGTGCCTTTTGGAGTCAAGGATTTATTCGATATTGCTGGTGTGACGACGCTGGCGGGGTCCAAAATCAACGCGGAACGACCTCCCGCCCCTCAAGATGCCACCCTGGTGACTCGATTGAAGCAGGCCGGAGCCATTTTGGTGGGTGCTCAGAATATGGATGAGTACGCCTATGGCTTTGTCACGGAAAATAGCCATTATGGCCCCAGTCGCAACCCTCACGACCCGACTCGCATCACGGGGGGATCATCCGGCGGTTCGGTTGCGGCAGTGGCGGCGGGGATGGTGCCCCTCTCGTTAGGGTCCGATACAAACGGCTCCATTCGGGTGCCTTCGGCTTTTTGTGGCATCTTTGGGTTCAAGCCCACCTACGGGAGGTTATCCCGCGCCAGAACCTACCCCTTTGTGGGCAGTCTGGATCATTTGGGACCCTTTGCGCGGTCTGTACGCGATATTGCGCGGGTATTTGATGTGTTACAGGGGCCTGATTCGGATGATCCGGTGTGTACCAAACGACCGCCCGAACCGTGTTTGCCGGAATTAGACACAGGCATTGAGGGGTTACGGATTGCGATCGCGGATGATTATTTTGCTAAAAATGCCGAAGCTGAAGCGTTGGAAGCGGTGGAAACTGTAGCTCAGGCATTGGCCACGAGCCAGCGCATTACCATCCCAGAAGCCCATCGAGCACGAGCAGCAGCATTCATCATTACGGCCTCCGAAGGGAGTCACTTGCATCTGGCGGATTTGCGATCGCGGCCTCAAGATTTTGATTTTGCCACCCGCGATCGCTTTTTAGCCGGGGCGTTGATTCCGGCAAGTTGGTATTTACAGGCGCAAAAATTCCGGCACTGGTATCGCGATCGCGTGCGCGAACTGTTTACCCAGGTTGATATCATCCTTGCTCCCACCACCCCCTGTGTTGCGCCGCCGATCGGTCAGCAAACTCTGGTGTTAGATGGCGTAGAAATGTTGTTGCGGCCCAATATTGGCTTGTTTGCCCAACCCCTGTCTTTCATTGGGTTGCCCATTATCAATGTGCCAGTACAGCGATCCGGGCAGCTCCCTTTAGGGGTTCAGGTGATTGCCGCACCCTACAAGGAAGCCTTGGCCTTACGAGTCGCCGCCTATTTGGAAGCTGGGGGCATTGTGTCAGCCCCTGTGCCCACTGAGTAACCAGGCCAGATGCCCCAGGACAGAAGCGCTGAACCCAGCCCTGTGAACCCAGCCCTGTGAACCCAGTGACACAAAAATGCGATCGAAGCGTCACACCCGTTTGATATCGTTCCAATGGGTATCTATCTCAGGATAGTTATTTATGCTTAGTGATCATTGGATACTCCAATGGTTCGTTGTCTGTTTGCCCCTGTTCTGTCCCATCGTCGAACGCGATCAATGGGACAATTTACTGGAAATTCAAGATTACCTGACCCAAATTAGGAGAGTGCTGTGTGAGCAGATCTGGAGAACGAGCAGCGTGGCAAGACCCTGTCATGGTAGAACAAGCGGCTCCCCGACCAACGCTGACATGGATTGATGCAGTCGCTCTCATTGTCGGTATTGTGATTGGTGCAGGTATTTTTGAAACACCTGCACTCGTCGCAGCAAACTCTGCCAATCCCATGATGTTGTTGCTGGCCTGGTTATTTGGCGGAATCATTTCAGTCATTGGGGCGCTGTGTTATGCAGAATTAGCCACGACCTACCCTAGTGTCGGCGGGGTGTATGACTACTTAAAACGAGCCTTTGGCACCAATGTGGCATTTTTGTTTGCCTGGGCACGCATGACCGTGATTCAAACTGGCTCGATCGTGATATTGGCGTTTGTGTTTGGAGATTACATGGCCCAACTGATGCCATTGGGCGATTTTTCAGCGTCTATCTATGCAGCGATCGCGATCGCCCTCCTCACGGCCCTCAACATCATTGGGTTGCAGGTGGGTAAGCGGACGCAAAACTGGCTAAGTGCGGCTAAGGTTCTGGGGTTGCTGCTAGTGATTGGGGCCGGACTGCTGTTTACATCCCCCTCAGAAACAATTGCCCCTGCCCCTACTACCGCTAGCGGGAATTGGGGACTGGCGATGTTATTCGTCCTGTTGTCCTATGGCGGTTGGAATGAGGCCGCGTACATCTCAGCCGAGATTCGGGATGTGAAGCGCAATATGGTGCGATCGCTGTTATGCAGCATTGGCCTTATTACCGCGATTTATCTACTCATCAATTTGGCCTTTCTGCATGGTCTGGGATTGTCCGGTATGGCCCAATCCAAGGCGGTGGCGGCTGACCTGTTGCGACGTTCCTTTGGCGATCTGGGAGCCGTTTTCATCAGCTTCCTGATTGCGGTTTCCACCCTGGGAGCCACGAATGCCACGATTTTTACAGGAGCTAGAACTAACTTTGCCCTGGGGCAAGATTTCTCCTTGTTCAGTTTTTTAGGGCGCTGGCAACCTCGCCCCAGTAGCCCCATTCCGGCCTTTTTGCTGCAAGGGGCGATCGCACTGGCGCTCGTGGTACTGGGCACCGTCACCCGCAAAGGGTTTGAAACGATGGTTGAGTATACTGCGCCGATCTTTTGGTTCTTTTTTCTGCTCACTGGAATTTCTCTGTTTGTGTTACGGCAGCGAGATTCACAGCGAGTTCGGCCTTTTGCTGTTCCGTTTTACCCCATCACGCCGCTGCTGTTCTGTGCGGTGTGTGCCTATCTGCTGTACTCCAGTCTGGCATATACCGGATTGGGAGCGATAGTCGGCATTGGCATGGTGGCGCTGGGGGTGCCGGTGTTGCTGTGGGACCGTCAACATACTCGCCGCGGGTAAACCCTGGTGTCTTCCCTGTTGAATGCTTGGTTCAGTTGAATACACATGTCGGTTGGTTGAATCTACTCAGGAGAATCACGATATGAACATCCAGCGATCGCTTCTTCACCTCCTAATGGGGGCAGGACTTGCTACCGTTCTTGGTGTTTCCACACTTGGACAACCTGAACTAGTAGCGCAAATCATCAGTGATGATCCGACCCAGATCGCTCAGGATCGCCGTTTAGATGTGCCCTACGTCCCCACGCCTCAAGAAGTTGTGGATGAGATGCTCCGCCTTGCCAATGTGCAGAAAGCTGACAAACTGTATGACCTGGGCAGTGGAGACGGGCGGATTGTCGTCACAGCGGCCCAAAAATTTGGTACTCGCGGAGTGGGAGTAGACCTTGACCCTGAGCGAGTGCAGGAAGCCAACGCCAATGCGCGTCGAGCGGGGGTGAGTGATCTGGTAGAGTTTCGGCGGCAAGATCTGTTCAAAACCGATCTGCGACAGGCTACTGTGGTCACGCTTTATCTGTTGCCTGAAGTCAACTTGAGATTGCGGCCTAAACTGCTGCAAGAACTGAAACCGGGCACCCGGATTGTTTCCCACGCTTTTGACATGGGAGATTGGAAACCTGAAAAGGTTGTGCGCGTCAATGGCAGAACCATTTACTTTTGGACGGTTCCAGCAAAAACCTCCGGTCAGCCCAAATAGCCTCAACCACTCAATGATCAAACTCAATCACTGATTTTGCGATCAGAATCGGCATGAACGGTTCTTCCCGGCGAAACGTGGCATTCTAAGAAAGAAGTGACTTAGAATGCCATTTTTGTTGTGTCCAATTACGGTTTAGCCATTCATACGGCCAGTGCATCTTTAGGGTTGGCCCTGAGTAACTTTGCGGAAGATAACCGGACTCAGGTATGGGATCTCGGTCGAGAAACTTCAAATGTTCTGCATCAATACTTGATTGATTTTCTCGCACCGCACACCTGGGATGACTTAAGTTTTCTAGCTGTTGCCAAGGGGCCGGGAGGGTTTACTGGAACCCGAATTGGGGTGGTTACTGCTCGCACCTTAGCCCAGCAATTAGACCTCCCGTTGTTTGCGCTCTCGACCCTGGCAGGGCTGGCATGGCAGGCGGCTAAAACTTTAGATTGGCAAATCGCGATCGCCATTCAACTCCCAGCCCAACGCGGGGAAGTGTTTGCAGCAATCTATCAAGTGCAGTTAACGGATTCTGGTCAACGTCGTCTTGTCTCACTGTTACCGGATGCAGTCCTGCCGGAGGCGCAATGGCAAGCGACGTTGGATGATTGGGCTAGTCCCTATCATTTGGTTCAACCAGAAACCGCGATCGCTACATCTGTGACTGATTTACTAGAACTCGCTCACCTGGACTGGCAGCAGGGCGATCGTCCGGATTGGTCAGCAGCCTTGCCATTTTACGGGCAGCATCCGGTTGAACGGTAAGGCGAACTCAAGCTCTACTCAAACCATTGCCCGTTGGCTTTCATCTCTCGAAAACGCAACATCAAACCAAGATTAATTTGTTTCACGATCCAGTACAGCACCGTGAGCACCAGGAAGGAAATGGCGATCACAATGACAGGACGTTTAGAGGTCAAATCATCAATCGTTGAGCTTAAAACATTGCTGGGGTCCACCACAAAATCCCAGCTATTAAATCGACGAAATCGCCCCAGATACACTCCGATCGCGGCCAGGGCATGAGTCACCAGTTCCGACCAGAGGACGTATTTCTCAGCCCCAATTCGTTGCAGGTAGGTGCTTTGATTCATTACTGAAACCACATAAGCTTCAAATCCGGCAATGATGGCAAATAAATGGAGCGGAATGAAAATCAGCGTAATCACAAAGGCAGAATACCCAGACCGAGTCGCCCGAATTAAATGAATGATATCTGTCAATAAATAAGGTGCATTTGGCAGAAACGCGAAAAAGACGAGAAAGGCAACCCACCAGAGGAGCGATCGCCGCGTGCTACGCCGTCGATACAGGAAAAAACTCAATGCCAGTGGAATAAAGGCCAGAAACAAGTTCCAAATAATCCAGCCACTATGGCGGTTAAAGGCTTCCAGAGCGTTTTGTAAAATGTCTCTCATACGCAAAAAGGACAGGACAAAAGTCACGTCAGGGAGGCAGTTCCCCCCATGACCAATACCAATTGTCGTTGTCAACCTGAGGGAATGGGTAAAATTTTACTTAACTACAATGGCCGGGGTGAGGAATCCGGAGCCGAACCGGGTGAAGTAGTCGGTTCATTAGCCTGAGTCTGACGCGCCTTCTGCAACGCGATCTGGCTATTCTGACGGTAATTTTGGACTCGATCCTGAGCCGTTTGGTAACGAGCATCTCCAGGTTCGACTTCGGCCATCAACTCTGATGCTTTTTGCCATTGGGCCGCTAAGTTGAGCCACTCTGCCGTCGATCCAGCCGTTTGACTCGATTGAGACGTTTGCTCAGCCAACCGCACCGCATCGGCAAATGCATCGCTGCTGCGGGAGGCCGGAGCGGGGGAAACGGCTGGGTTTGGGGTGGGCGATCGCAATGCCTCAGTCGCCCCGTTGGGGGGTGCCCCATTGGGAGTCGAGACCTCAACATTAGTGGTCCCGTACCGGGTATAAACCAGCCATCCGGCGGCCAACAACGCACAACTGGCGATCGTGCCACCGAGCAATCCCCGCCAGAATTGCCGCTTTTCCCGAATTTTTTGGGCGGAAGTGGTGGATTGGGCGGCAGCCTTTGTGCGGTCTGTCCGCGCTCCATCGTCCTCACGATTGGCCCAGTCTTCCTGGAGACGCTTCAAAAAACTGGGCTGCTTCAGGGTAATTTCTTCTGACCATAGAAGCTGATTGTCGCGATCGCGGTTAATTTCATCCAACCAGAGTAACTGCTGCTCCCGCACAATCCGGCTGTAAATATTGACTCGACGAATATTTCGGGGCGCAATCCCCTCCAGAATATGGCGAATTCGCTCCACCAAAATGGGCTGGTCAAGTTGATCCAGCGTTTGACCTTCACACAAGAGTTGCAACATCCCATCCGCAAACATCGCCCGTGTTCTCACACCTGAATCAGTCAGTTTCTCATTCAAAACCTGAATAATGGCGGCAACACTACCATTTTTGGCTTGCTTCAAGATGTCATTCGCTTCGTTTGTCATGGCTTGTTTAGCAGATCATCACTACCCTGACCAGGTCTTTACCAAGATGCACACACCCAACCCGCGCGCCTCACAATGAAGTAGCAACTACTTATTATGAAGGTTGGTTTAGGATACCTCAAGTTGTACCCAATCGATCAGATTTTCTGATTTCAATTCATGACATTAGCGCTGCCATTGAGCAATCCAGCGGATAATTTCCCGGTTAACGAGTTCTGGATGCTCATCATGAGGACAGTGCCCCGCCTCCTCAATCTCAACTAGCTCTAAACTGGCACTGTATTTCAAAAAACGCCGCGCCAGAGCCGGCGGGACCATCTTGTCCTTCAAGCCCCAAAATAACAATATCGGCATCTGTAACTGGGGCAGCACATCCTTCGCTGCATAGCTGACTTTGGCCGTCAGGCTCGTGCTGGTCGGCTTGCCATTCACCATTGCCCGCAGCGTTCTGGCCGCGCCCCGCTCATAGGCAGGGCTGGAAAAAATGTCGATCAGTTCGTCGGTAATGGCAGACGGAGTGGCATAAGCTTGTTTGGCCCACAAGCGCAACATTGCTGGTTGTCGTATAGCCCAAAACAACGTGTTAAAGACCGGGGGTAGCGTCACAACCCATTTCACGGCACCCAAGAGGGGTTGGGTCACTGGATGCAAGCACGAAAGAGCGCCAGATAACCATTTTGGGCTTTCCAGGACAGATGAATCAGGCAGATTCAGCATGACGATCGCGCGCACCATATCTGGATGTTGTGCGGCCACCGCCAGACAGATCAAGGAGCCGATCGAGTTGCCAACCAGAATCACGGGCTGCCGCACAAAGGTTTGCCAGAAGTCATACACTTGCTCAACCCAAAACTCGATGCCATAGGGAGCCGTGACTTTTTCGGAAGCTCCAAAGCCCAGCATGTCTAAGGCATAAACAGTATGATGTTGACCCAGGGTGGGCAGATTTTGTCGCCAGTGCCCGATCGAAGCCCCAAATCCATGCAGCAGAATCATGGGAGCAGATTGATTATCCTGTTGGGCGCGGAGGTAGGTATAACGGGTGCGCCAACCTCGCCAGACCCAGTCCCGTTGATGTCCGACCTGATGATGCCATGCGGGAGATGGTTTCACGAAGACCTCAATGAATAAAGGGATACTCAGGATTGGGGCAAGTTTTGTGAGAGTTCTGACGATCAGCCGAGATGTTTTTGCGAAACCTGCCCGTACCAATATTTTGTGTTCTGGAACTCTCCGAAAAGCGTTTGGATTAATGTTACAAACTGTATCTATTCTAAGCTCTGTGCCCCAGGTTTGGCGGATGGGGAGCGATCGCGCGATCGGGTAGCCCCCTTGAGCCATGAATTTGGAATTTCATGAACAATCCCACAGAAGGGCGATGGGAATAGATAAAATAGCAGGCGATACTATAGTTTTGAAAATCGCAGTAAGATAAGAAACCTGCAATCGTTAAAACTTAATCTTTAGTGCCCTGTTCTTTTGCTCCCAGTTAAGCTAAAACTAGGCTAGAAGGCCACTCTGGGTTAGGTAAACGTTGTCAACCCCTCTAATACTGTTAATTAGCACTGCCTGTGACTGGAAATAGACCAATCCCAACCCGCGATATCCCAATTATTAACGAACGGATTCGTTTCCCAAAGATTCGAGTGATTGACTCAGATAACTCTCAGTTGGGAATTATGTCTCCGCGCGAGGCATTACAACTGGCAGAAGAGAAAGAGTTAGATTTGGTTTTGGTCACGGACAAGGCAGATCCTCCCGTATGCCGCATTATTGATTACGGCAAGTTTAAGTTTGAACAGGAAAAAAAGGCCAAGGAAGCGAAGAAGAAGCAGCACACCGTTGAAGTCAAAGAGGTGAAGATGCGCTACAAGATTGAGAAGCATGATTATGATGTGCGGCTCAATCAGGCGAAGCGATTTTTGCAGGATGGTGACAAGGTTAAAGCCACAGTTATGTTTCGTGGACGAGAGATCCAGCACAGCGACATGGCAAGGGATCTCCTGACGCGGCTAGCAGATGATTTGCAGGAATTTGCTGAAGTGCAGCAGTTTCCCAAGCAGGAAGGGCGCAATATGATGATGTTGCTGGCACCAAAGAAGTAAATTCTGAAACAAATCATTGCTCACTATCTACAATAGATACCATTTAGGGCACTTTATTGAATGAGGTGCCCTAAATGGCATGGCGGGCTTTAGTTGTAGAACGGTGGATGCAAAGCGCGAATGGGACTGATTGATCAGTGGGCAAGCCAAAGTAAAGGTGGTCAGCGGGTTCTGCAATGGGTGAATTTGCGATCGGAGGAAGCCGAGCGGACCTTTCTGATGTTTGCGTTTTATGCCGCGACTTCCATTGGGTTGGTCTGGTTAGAAGCCATCACAACCGATTTGTTTCTGACACGGTTTACGGCTGAAGGGCTGCCGTGGATTTACATTGCCAGTGCCGGCATTGGTTCTGGTCTGAGTTTTGCCTACTCCCAGTTGCAACGATTTCTCCCGCTCCGTCGGGTGATTGTCATCACCGCATTTCTGATGGTGGCCCCTCTAGGCCTGTTTTGGCTGGGGTTGGCGGGGGGCGATGTTGATCCCCTGATCTGGAACGTAACCGTGGTGGGAGTTACGGTATTTTTAATGCGGTTATGGATTGAGGCTGTCAATGTCTTGAATGACCTGAATACCTCGATTACCGCAAATCAGCTGTTTAATATTCGGGAGATTAAACGCACTTATCCATTGATTAGTAGTGGCATTCTGGTCGCCGATGTCATCAGTGGATTTTCTCTGGGGTTCTTGATTCGGTCGGTGGGGCTAAACAATGTCGTGTTGTTAGCGGCTGTGATTATGGCGATCGGGGCGGGAATTTTGTTGTACCTGAGTCAGGCGTACCAGCAAGCTTTTCCGGATTTTTATCGTAGACGAGCCGATGCCGAGGAACGGCTTGCCGATTTTTCGACCAATCGCCCTTTGCAAGGACCAACGCGGCGGTATGTAATTTTGCTGTTTATGTTTTTTATCCTGGCGCAGGTATTACTGCTGCTGGTGGATTTTTTGTTTCAAGATGCCCTGCAACAACGGTACGCCAGCTCAGAGGGACAAATTGCCGCCTTTTTGGGCGTTTTTAATGGCACGCTGGGAATTTTTGAGGTGGCAACTCAATGGTTAGCGTCCAGTCGCTTAATTGAGCGAGTAGGAGTTTTTGCGACCTCGGTGTTGTTACCAGGGGGCATTGCCATTTTGAGTGCGTTGGCGTTTTCGAGTCTGGCCTGGAGAACGCCGTGGATGGTTGGGGAGTTACTGATTCAACCGGCTTTTGTGGTGTTGGTATTGCTGAAGTTTTACGATGAGCTGTTGCATTACACCCTGTTTGCCAGTGTGAGTCCGGTGTTGTTTCAGCCGATTCCCGATAGTTTTCGGAGTCACATGCAGGCAGTGGTGCGAGGGATTGCTGAGCCAATCTCGACGGGGATCACGGGGTTGGCCCTGGTGACTTTGAGCTGGGTGCTGGGTGCTGGCTCACTCGATTGGCTGTTTCCGGCAATTTTGATCCTGGCGCTGGTGTGGGTATTGGTGATTTTGTTGCTGCGTGCGAAGTATGTGAACCTGTTGGTGATGAGTGCCGAACGGGGACAACTGAGCCGTGATGTGGATGAATTGGAGTTACGCCGTTGGGTTGTAGAGACGTTGGAGAAGCCGGGACCGGAGGCACGCAAACAATCCTGTATTGATTTACTGAGTAAGGTGGACCCCAAGAGCGCGAGTGAAGTGTTGGCGACTCATTTGATGGGGTTCTCGCCTCAACTTCAACAAAAGAGTTTGGAAGCCATGCTGCTTTTTCCGAATTCTCACTATCTTCAGGATGTGAAGGCAGTGATTGAACAGTCGCCCCCGCCGAAAGTGCTGGCTTTAGCGTTGCGGTTTGTGTGGTTGACGGAGGAGGAACCGGATATTCGTCAACTACGCCCTTATCTACGGGATGAGGTGGACCCGGTGGTGCGGGGAACGGCGGCTTCGCTGATGATGCGGCGGGGAAGTCCGAAACAAAAGGCTGAGGCGACGCAAACACTCCGGCGCATGCTGACGAGCAAGTCGGAGAAGGAGCGGATGGTGGGATGTCAGGCGTTGGGAGATACGGCATATTTGCAGGCGTTACGGATTCATATTCCGGCACTTTTGCAAGATGAGTCGCTGCGGGTGCGACGGGCCATTTTGGAGGCGATCGCGGCCACTCATTTTGAAGAGTACTATCCATCGTTGTTGTTGGGCTTGCAGTATAAATCTACCCGCGAAGCCGCAATGACGGCTCTGGTGCGACTGGATAACGAGGCAATTCCGATGCTGGTGGAGTTGGCGGAGGATGTGCAGAAACCAGATGCGGTGCGGTTGTATGCGTGGCAAACGATTGGGCAAATCGGCAGCGTTGAGGCGCTGGATGCGTTAATCTCGAACCTGAAGATTGCCTGGGGGGTGGATCGACGGAATATTCTCCGAATTCTGCTGGAACTTCCCAATGAGGTTGGCAGCCAGAGTGTGTTTAAGGAATTGGGGCGGCGCGGCATTGAGCAATTGATTGACCAGGAATTGATGTTTATTGGGCGGGTGTTTGCGGGATTGCTCGACATCTCGCCAGAGCAGGTGCAGTTTCAGGAAGTGGAGTTGTTGCGGCGATCGCTACAAGGATTGCAAATCGACGCTCAGGAACGGATTTTTATGCTGATGCAATTTATGTATCCAGTCGGAGCGATTAAAGCGGCGGCGTTTAATCTCCAGTCTAATTCCCGTAGCAGTAAAGCTCGCGGTCTGGAAATTTTAGACAATACGCTGGATATTCCCAGTAAACGGGCATTGCTCATCCTGCTGGATCGCAACTCGGATCAGGAAAAAATGAAGGGTCTGTCTGAACTGGTGCGGTATGAGCCATTGCCACCCAGTGAGCGCTTGCGGGAATTGCTCAACCTGAGACATGTATTGTCTGATTGGAGTATTGCCTGTTGTTTTCATCTCGCCAGACAGGCCCAATGGCGCTTAACGCCGGAGCAAGCTCTGGCCTGTTTACGTCATGCCAAAGGGTTCGTCCGGGAGGCGGTTTTGGCTTATCTGTGGATGGCCTCTCCTAGAGCTTTAGAGAAATTGCTCCCCCTTCTACAGACTGATCCAGATCGGTTGGTGCTGGCACAGGTTGAGAAGATGATCAAAGAATTTGAGCAAAAATCACCCCGGCAGGAAGAAACTTTACCGCCACCGCTCGAACCGTTAAATTCTGCCAATCGGCCCGAATTGGGAACAATTTGACGGCTGAAACCGCTTAGAATTTGAAACAACTCAATATTAATCAAACCCGCGTTTTTTGGGCATTCTGGTGATAATAGCTTTATTGTGGCGGTTTAGCGACTTTAGAGTTGGGTGCGATCCGTCGTGTTGGCAACGCCTCTATGCTTTCTAGTTTTGAACGGTTACTGTTTATCCGAGAAGTCCCGATCTTTAAAGAATTGCGGGATGAGTTCTTGGTTCGCTTGGCCTCGGTGATGGATGAGTTAGCGTTTCCAACGAGCCACACCATCTTTACGAAAGGGCAAGAGGGGCGATCGCTCTACATCGTCGTATCTGGTAAGGTCAAAGTTCACATTGACGACCATGCTCTGGTGGAACTGGAACAAGGTGCCTGTTTTGGCGAGATGTCTTTGTTTGATGCAGAACCGCGCTCCGCTTCAGTCACGACCCTCGCACCTTCGGAGTGCCTGGTCCTCACACAACAACAACTTTATGAGGCCATTGAAGAAACTCCAGGGATTGCTGTGAACATTATTCGGTTGCTGTCTCGTCGGATTCGAGAACTGAATGAAAAGATGAATTATATGCAGCCGACCAACTCGCCACCGCCGCCCAGTCGGCTTTACAAACCTGTTCAACGGCGCTAGACCACGCACCGCGACCTGCACTAGTGGTCAGTCAATTAATGATTGACGGGTAGCCAAAATTCAGGTTGTTGATTGGGGTTAAATTTTGCGGGTCTTCGACCCGTCAAAATTTTCCTGACGGAACACTAGACCGCCGCCGTTTCCATCCAGTCAAAAATCTTATCCAAATCTTCCAGGGTGATCAAACCATACTGCCACAGAATCATCGGCAGTTGGTTTGGAGTCGGTTCCTGATGGCGCAGGGCGATCGCGATCGCGGTTTCTGGCACCGCTAACTCCTCTTTCAAAAATTGAATCAATCGTGCATTCACTGATACCCCTTGATGTCGCAACATCTCTTTATTAATAATCTGCCAGTTTTCTTAAAAATTCGCAACAATTCTCTCAGTTTTGAATTGCTTCACTAGCGTACCCAAGCAGGGGACTGCAAATGATTACAAATTTGTAAGCAACAGACTTTGATCAACATCGCTGTCTCCCTTCTCTTTTACGCAAACTTGCCTGGTTTTATGCCCCACCGCAGCAGGTGAGATTACCGAACCTACGGCGCATTAAGATAAGAAAGAAGTTTAAGAATTATGAGCAAAGCGGATTCAAAGAAAACCCACCCGTGGGAAGAGGTGGGAGCTAAGTTAAATTAAATTGGCCCAGAAAATGAAGGTGCGACTTTGGTGAGATTGCGGGCTAACCCTTCGTTCGACGGATATGATCCATAATTTGCTGTTTCCGCTCACTCGATTGAACGGTCGAGCGTTTGCTAAAGTCCCCTGTGCTACGGGCTAAATGTTCCATAATTCGCTTTTTGCGATCGTCGGTGGCAGCCATTGTGAGAGATCCTCGGTACTGTGCGGGTTTGCCTCTCTATTGTTACAGATCTTTACGTTTCGGATGACCTAAGAGGCCGATTCTTCGACCTTCATGCCCGCTAAAATCGCCCGTTGGCTAACCGTCTGATAAATGCTCTTCAGGTAATCCATAGTTGCTTGAGAAGAATTTTGCACGATCGCGCCCTCCTCCGAAATTTCCGCTTTGAGGGGAATCGCTCCCAGCACATCCAAGACCGTCTCGCTGCTGGGGGGTGGCGCAACCACAACGAGAGAAGGTTCAAGCTGCTCTGTGTAGTGCCAAAAGCGGGAAAGAGCAGCAGGGGCAAGGGAGAACTGGGGAGCGGGGGAGCAGGAATTTTCCGCGTCTCCAGGGTTGCCGGGTTCCTCTCCGGCCTTGCTACCAGGCACCGCAGTCGCATCTGGTGTAACGGACTGGCTGCGACTGTAACGTAAGGCTTCTAAGATTTGTTCCTTGGTGCGCCCCCGGAGTTGAAACAGGACGAAGGGATCTTCACTGAAGCGATCGCCCAATAAATAGTAAACCGCACCAATGTGTTTGCAAGGATTAGCTGGATCAGGGCAAGAACAGCGACTATGAATATCAAATTTGGTGAAGGGAAACAGGCTTAAGCCGTTTTCGGTAAACACTTTTTCGATTGAGGCAGGCATCTCTCCCGATAGCAGCTTGGCTGAGAAGAGGGCTTGCTGCGACATCGACTCAATCACGTAGCCCCATTGTTCATCAGTAAACGGATCGAGGGACAGGGTGACTTTGTAGGGTTCCGGCGCCGTACCCTGGACACGGGCGATCGCTTTATGTCCTTTAAATTCAATACTTTTGACGTTGCCTTCCCTGGCATAGACTCGTGCCCGCGCCAAGCGTCGAATCCAGCCAAAGGATTCCAGCACTTCAATCCAGCGTTGTGCCCACCATTCACGGTTCGGTTGTTGGAAGGTGTCAGTCATAGCAAGGACTCAGTCATGGCAGCGACAGCGATCGCGTTCATATTCCACCATACATCGAGAATCAATTGAATGGTTACTGCGTCCAGCGGCAGTGCAGAACACCCTTCAGGAGATTTCTAGAAAATAAAAGACTGTACGGCAGGTTTCGTAAAAAATTCTCGGCTGCTAGCCATCCCCAATGGGAGCGAACAACCCCCGTTTTTTCAACGGCTCTAGCTTTTAATGGCTTTAAACCGTGTCATTAGGGCGGGACGATTTTGGTAGTCTGACTGAAGCTGCTCAAAGCGCTGAGTAAATTCGGGTAATCGTCCTTGATGTGCTGCTAAGTCGCGCAGGTCTATCAGTAGAGTTGTGGCTTCATCGTAGGGTTTAGCCTGCTTCAACTCAATTAGCTCTACCACTCGCTTCCAGGTTTGGGTTTCTCTCGCTGCCAGAGCTTCTAGTTCTTGAATGCGCTTTTTTCTAGCCGCATTCTGTTCCTGTTGGTGGCGCTTGTTTCTGATTGTTGCTGCAAGTGCTTGTAATGCAGACAGCGATCGCTGGTCTGAGTGCGATCCGGGCTTGGAGTGAGTTGCGCCAGCCAGTTCCTTTAAGCGATTGATGAGTTGCAGATCAACGTGTGGTTCTCGCCGTACCAGTTTCAGCAAAAATTCCTGCTTTTCGTCTGCCGATAGTGCCTTAAGCCAGTGTTCTAGAGGGGGTTCCGCGCTCGGTTTCTGGCGATCGCTGGCTTGGGCAGCGGCGGCGACTAAATCTGGATCAAGTTCTACCCACTCGATAAACGCTTGAAGTGCCTCGGAAAGCGTGTCCAGGTTTGGCGGAACGGGCGGTTCAACTGGATCATCCTCCAGGGTATATCCTGCAAGATTGGGCGCTGTTCGGAGCCAGACCAGATACAACAGACGCAAATCACCGTTCAACAGTTCAGCTCGAAGCGGTAGTAACCGTGGCATCCAGCCTTCGCCCTCAATCCAGCCGCCGATGCCTTCCTCCTCAGTAATTTGGACATCTAGCAGAACCGCGTTGGATGTTGTAGAAATGGTGATTTTATCAGGCAGGTCGTAGGGCTGAAACCAGTTAGGGTCAGCGATCGCCTTCGGCAACCGAAACATTAGTCGCCAGGTGCCCCAGTTGGCGATGTAAACCATCATGTCAAAGTATCGGGTTAGTAACTTTTCTGGATTGCCCCGAAAGTCGCCATAGTTGTAAAGGAATATAGCTTGATTGGGTGTCAGTTGAACGCGACTGGAAAGTTTGCGGATTTCGTCCTGCTCTTGCTTGGTCAAAGGACGATCGATCGCCTGAAATTCGTAATACTGATATTCGCTCATTGGCAGTTTCCCCTGATTGTGTAGAAGAAAAAAATACCCCTGTCCTGGTAGCCTTCGGCACCAAACATCTGAAATTTCAACTTTTTTGCCATATCATCCACCATGTCATCCTGAGCTACTGTTTGGACAACACTGACAATAAACCATCAATCAATAAACCATTAATTAATAAACCATTAATCAATAAACCATCAATCAATTGAGCTAATTCCAGTTGCGTTTAGACATGCAGTCAGCGATCGAGGGCACTGCCAGTTCTCAATCGATCTAGCGAATGACGCGATTCGCTCCTGCACTTCCTCCTTTGGGCTATTGCTTCCTGGCATCCTGCAACCTCCAACTCGCAATACCGTATTCAGAAACTACCAACAGCAACGCTGACGCACCAAGTTAAATTCTATGCCGCCAACAGATTCTAGTGTTCCGTCAGGAAAATTTTGACGGGTCGAAGACCCGCAAAATTTAACCCCAATCAACAACCTGAATTTTGGCTACCCGTCAATCATTAATTGACTGACCACTAGTTTGATGCTTTGGCAACGGCGAATAATTTGCGACAAACAAATTCAGCCGATACGACCCGGACTGAGTTGCTCCAGATCACAGAGTTGGATATTGGGGTAGCATCACCGTAAATTTTCTGGGCAACACACGAAAAATGACCAGGAGTAGCCTTTGCCACCCCTGGTCATTAAGTTGTACCGGGTTAAGTTATGCCGGGATTAAGACAGTATCAATGATGTGGATAACGCCATTGTCAACCGCGACATCGGCAGTGGTCACGCTAGAATCATTCACTTTCACGCCGTTAGAAGCATCGATCGCAACTTCTGATCCTTCAACGGTTTTAGCCGATTTCAGCTTCGTTACATCCGCTGCCATGACTTTGCCAGAGACAACATGATAGGTCAGAATTTTCTTAAGCTGAGGGATGTCTTTCAGGAGGCTATCGACGGTGCCTGCTGGTAGTTTGGCAAAGGCTTCATCGGTTGGAGCGAAGACTGTGAAAGGGCCTTTACCTTTGAGGGTATCAACCAAATCTGCCGCTTTAATTGCAGCAACCAAAGTTGTAAAAGAACCTGCATTTACAGCAGTATCAATAATGTCAGCCATTTGTTCCACCTAGTGAATTGATTGGTTAGAAGTATCATCCTTAGATGACTGATGACTAACTTTTAATATAGTAGCACTTCTAAGTTCAGATTAGGTCTGAGTTTATTTCTTCTACTGATTCTTGTCAGTCTCTACTCTGATTAGAATCTAAATTTATGTTGGTTCCAGTCATCAATCCAACTGCTTCTGCTGGTATTTTCGTTAGAATTTCAGCCCATGAATTGCCACATTAGCGCACACAACATCTAAAGGATGTCTTTTTTATGGGGCGCATCCCAATTTTGCAAATTTACCCTCATCCCCCAACCGAGTGCATCCCAACTTTGCAGAATTGCCCTCATCCCCCAACCCCTTCTCCGATACAAGGAACATGGGAGCCAGATTCAAAGTCCCTCTCTCACTCTGGGCGCGGGATTTAGGGTGAGGGCTACAAAAGCGGGATGCACTCTTTTTGATCGCTGAATGAACTGCTGCTGCATTGTGAAATTTAAAAAACATTGGAATGCCGCCAGCATTAGGTAGCATTCCAGTGTGATATTCAGTTTCAAAATCACAATTCAGATGAGTATCTGTCAACCCAATCTAAACCGTTGATCAGTTGGAATAGCCAGTTATAGGAAGTTCCAAAAATGCAGAATGCCCTGACCCGATAAGAATTCAATTAACAGAATTGCGGCAAAACCTAGCATGGCCAATCGTCCATTCCAACTTTCAGATTGACGTGTAAATCCCCACGTCCAACCATTGCGATCGTCAGAATAAACTGTTTTTGTAGAACCTGACATATTTGTTGCTCCGGATTTCATGATGGTAAAAATGGCAGTCAATTCAATTGCTTGCTAATGAGCAACGAAGTCCACGTCTAACTTCCATTCTTGCTTCAGAAGTTGCAGGTATACAACTTTTTGAACTAACATCAGCCGATGCTGCTCAATCAAAAGTTTTTGAGCTTGCTCACAAGTCATTTGCTGCACCTGATCTGCAAAGACTCTAAGACCGAATTCCTGATCGAGTGTAAGCTCTGTGGCGTGATCCATTGATTGATCCATAGCTAATCTCCCATTGTTGAACGAGGGCGAAAATTACGAATCTTCTGATAAGAATGGAACTCAATTCTTATTTGTTTCCCTATGTAAACAAGTATAACAAGTGATTTATTAATTTGCCATTTTCAAAGATATTTCTGTGTTCAATTCTGTTAGTTTTTCTAGGCATCATTGAGTTTCAATCTTTAACATCCCCTCGATTCAGTTGGGAATCAGGCCGATTCCACTGCTGCCAATGTGTCTGCCACGCTTCTGAGCGATCGCATCAAAGTGTTCAACCAAAAGGGGACTGCTCAGGCAAGCGATCGCACTGCTTCCACCACTTGCAAGGAAATAAACGGCAAAATAGATTCGTTCTTAGCGTGGTCGGTGCCCTCGGTAAAAACCACCAGTAAGTAGGGCGGACAGTTGGGCAATTCGATATAGGCGGCATCATGCCGGACGCGGCTCATCAATCCGGCTTTAGACCAGAGTTGGGCATCGAGCGGTAAGCCAGCCCCCAAAAAGCCAGTCACCTGGTTCTCAGGATCGGCGAGTAAATCATCCGGGTGCAGCGATCGCCGCAAAAGGGACATCATCGCCTGCGATCGGGGCAGGGAAACGGCAACCCCACCAATAATGCTATGGAGCAACCGCGCTGTGGCATTGGTCGTGAGCAGGTTGCGGTTTTCCATGTGCTCGCCATAAAAAACCCGTTCCCGCCCGTAGGGACCATCGCCCCAGGTTTTTTGGCAGACATTAATCGTTTTCAGTTCCGGCCAGCCGAAGGACTCAAAGTAGCGATTGACAATGAACCGTTGTTGCTTCCAGGTTTCAAAGGGAGCAGGAGACAGTTCCGGGCCGCTGGTGGTGCCCGATAGCGTGTCTACCACTAACCCGGTGGCATCATTGCTGGAATCGACGATCATGTCTCGCAGGGCGCGATCGAGTTCCTGAGAGGGCTGCACCATACCCCGTTCCAGCCAGTCTTGCATCGCCACTAGATAGAACAATTTGACTACACTGGCGGGATAGATACGTTCGACTCCCCGATAGCTAAAGCCACGGGGCACATATCGCCAAAATTCTGCCGCACTCAGCGCCCCACCAATGTTGACGGGAGCGGGCAAATCGTACACCAACCAGGTTAAAGCCAGTTGATTTTGAGCCAGAGTTGGAAATGCCGACCAGGTGGCAGCCAGAATGCGATCGCCGATTTCCTCCAGTTGGGCTTCCTTTTTGAAAAACATTTCAAAAACCCATCGCTTTGGCCACCGCGTCTATGTTCGGCTGGATGCCTTGCTTCAAAGGGTTATTACTGTATTTGATGGCAGAATCGGGATCTTTTAAGCCGTTCCCCGTCAGCACGCAAACCACAGTTGCCCCCGTCGGCACCTGCTCTTTCACCTTGAGCAATCCGGCGACGGAAGCAGCACTGGCCGGTTCACAAAAAATGCCCTCTTGAGAAGCCAGCAGACGGTAAGCTTCGGTGATCTCGTCATCCGTCACCGCATTGAAGGTACCCTGGCTGGCCTCTTGCACCGCGATCGCCCGTTCCCAGTTGGCCGGGTTTCCAATCCGAATGGCCGTTGCAATGGTTTCGGGGTGTTCTACAGTATGACCACTGATGAGCGGCGCTGCTCCCGCCGCCTGAAAACCCATCATGCGGGGTAATTTGCCACAACGCTGATGCTGATGATATTCACAAAAGCCCATCCAATAAGCGCTGATATTTCCGGCATTGCCCACGGGAATACAGAGCCAATCGGGAGCATCGCCCAACACATCCACAATTTCAAAGGCGGCAGTTTTCTGGCCTTCCAGCCGATAGGGATTGACTGAATTCACCAGGGTGACAGGATGCGTCTCTGCCATGTCTCGCACGATCTTAAGAGCCTGGTCAAAGTTGCCCTGAATCGCCAGCACTTCCGCTCCGTACACCAATGCTTGAGCCAGTTTGCCCAGTGCCACATAACCATCGGGGATGAGGACAAAGGCTCGCAGTCCACCCCGCCGCGCGTAAGCTGCGGCAGCAGCAGAGGTATTTCCCGTACTGGCACAAATCACGGCCTTTGCACCGGCTTCTTTGGCCTTAGTAATCGCCATTGTCATGCCCCGGTCTTTGAAGCTCCCCGTCGGGTTTAGCCCATCGTACTTGACAAAGACCTGCACCTGCCGTCCAATTGCTGCGGCAATGGTGGGAACTGGAATCAGGGGAGTGTTTCCTTCCAGCAGGGTGACGATGGGCGTACTGTCCGTCACGGGGAGGTATGGCCGATAGGCTTCAATCAACCCGCGCCATCCTGAAGGCTGAGGTTGAGCAGATAAGTGGGCCGGGGAACTTGTAAACAAACTCGATGTCACTGTAAGTTAGGGTGCGATCGCGATAATGGTGAACCTGAACTTTCAGTTTACCCTGATTCCATCGTCATTCTAAGGTTTTGTATTGGCTGCATCCGTGAACCAGTTACAAAACCTCCACCGGGGGAGGCTATCTTTTTGTAAAGTTTGGGTTAAGATAATTCGAGTGGTGTAGTGAGTACAAATTACTAAATCGTTGCAATGTTGACACGCGAAAGTTCTGTAAATACCATCCCCGCTTCTGCTGACACTTTGGCAGAAGGTTCTCAGGAAATGGCCCGTCAGCAACGGCTGATGCAGGTGATGAAGGCAGACCAGCAGGCCAAGTATCTCCATCTTCAGGAAGAGACCGAGTTGCTTCTCCAACAGTTGAAAGACCTGAAGCGTCAGCGTCAGGCCGTTGAAGAGCGGCAACTGGTCGGCTCTTCAGTCAATTAATCCGGTTGTTTAATATCCCAATTTTTTAATCCCCGATCTTTGGCTGGGGCGATGGTCTCGTTGATGGCTTCGGGAATCGTCCCTTTAATGCAAAGTTTTTGATCTGAATCAATTTTCTGAATTAACATTTCTAACCGCGATCGCGCCAGCGACGAGAATAGGGCAGTCAGGTTCTATACTTGGGCATGGATTTCTCTGCAATGGATGCGTTTAGTTTTTTATGCGCTCTTTTTGGTCTGACCCCTATCTCTGGATTCATCTAGCTGGAGTGGCAAGCGTGCCCCTCTGGTTGGAGCTTTGCCTATTGGGATTGGCCGTGGGTGATCCCATTTTGCCCGTCTGGTTGGAATTGTTGCTGGTAGGGACGGTCAGCATTGGGCCGATCGTGTGGATGCAGTGGCAGCGGCCATTCAACATCTACAGTTTGTTGGCGGTCTCCCTCAAGCCGGAGCGCTTAACCGAGGAGCAGCGCAAACTCCTGACCCTGTTTACCATGCCGCGTAACCAATACCTGGCGGTCGGGGTAGCGATCGCGCTGGCCTTTGTGCTGCAACAGGTGTATTTGATCGCACCCATTGCCGCTACCATGACCCCGTTTGCTGCCAGTGGACGGGTCATCGGGCTATTAGTGGCGGCGATCGCGTTTTTGGGGGCGAATCTATTTCTTCAGGTGCCCGTCGCCGTTTTGAGTGTTCTTCTCAGTAGTGAAGCGGCCTATGCCACCACCCTACCCTTTGCCACGGATCAGATTCGGCAACGCTTCTTGCCCCTGGGTTGGCCCGTTAACCAGATTTTGCCACCGCTGATTGCGGCTGCACCGATGCCATCAGTTCCTGCCGTGGCAAGGCCAACAGAGACAACACCCGCGATCGCGAACCCTCAGGCTCTCGCCGCTCCCGTCAACCCGGATGAGTTTGCTCAAGCTGCTGAGGATCTAGAAGATATTTGGGAAACGGCAGATGAGACACCCGCTTCAGACCTATCCGTTAGCCCGCCCCTCACCTTTACAGAAACGCCCCCATTGGCCCCCAGTTCATCGGATGAACAACCGGAATTGGCCCAGCCAGATGTGAAGACAGACGTTAAAACAGAAGAGACCAGTTTCACAGAGCTATCTACCGCTGAAACGATTGCTACCAGCGAGGCAGAGACCGAGGCGGCGGATCAGTCCTGGCTGGATGCGGCACCACTGGTTGATCCAGCGGCGGTTGACCCCCCTAATTCCCTGTGAGCCTGGAATCTGCCGTTCAAGGGTTGGCCAGACGTTTTCCTTTGATCTATGACAACGCTTTATTGTAGCCAGGGACACCTTAATGCTGCGGATAGTCGCTTCTGCCGTTTGTGTGGCGAAGGATTGATGCAAGGTCAAGTCGCGATCGCCGGACAATTGCTGGCATGGCGTTACCGAGTCAATGCCGAACTGGGCCAGGGCGGTTTTGGGCGCACCTATTTAGCCGAAGACACGAATCGGTTTGATGAACCATGTGTGTTGAAGGAGTTTGCGCCCCAGGTGGAAGGGGAAGCGGCACTCCAAAAGGCGGAAGAGTTGATTGCGCGAGAAGCTGGCACGTTGTATCAGCTTCAGCATCCCCAGATTCCGCGATTTCGGGAGATGTTTCGAGCCGAGTGGCAGGGGCGGGAACGTATTTTTCTGGTGCAGGATTATGTCGAGGGGCACACTTACCAGGCATTGCTAGACCAACGCCTGCAAGGGGGCGATCGCTTCTCTGAAGCCGAAGTGATCCATCTGCTGCTACAACTGCTGCCAGTATTGAGTTATATCCACACGGCTGGAGTAGTTCATCGGGATATTTCTCCCGATAACCTGATTCAACGTTCAACCGATGGCTTACCAGTGTTGATTGATTTTGGGGGTGTCAAGCAAGTTGCTGCCAAAGTCGTTTCTGTCGCCCGCCCCGCCGTCCAACCTGCCACCGTGACTCGATTAGGCAAAATTGGCTATGCCCCTGCCGAACAGCTGGAATTGGGCGAAGTGTATCCCCACACCGATTTGTATGCCCTCGCCGTGACCGTTTTGGTGTTGCTAACAGGTAAAGAACCTGCTGAACTGTTTAGCAAAAATGGCAGCCTCAACCGTCAGGCGTGGCGATCGCAGGTTGCCCTGAATGCTAACCTGGCCGCGATTTTGGCAACCATGCTAGACCCCTACCCCACCAAGCGGTATCAATCGGCGCAGGAAGTTATGCAAGCCCTGGCCAAGGCCGGATACCGAGAATCTGACCCTGCCCCATTCCCCATTCATCCAGCGCCCATTCATCCAGCACCCATTCATCAGCCTGGTACCGCAATTCCTGTCTTTGCGCCGGAAACTGCCGCCACGATCGCCGTTGCGCCTAAAGGTGCCAACCCGACTCCGGTAGCCCCCCGCCCTGCCAAACCTCAGCGGGGCATCGGACCCGCGATCGCCCGTGTGCTATTGTTGGCGGGTTTAGTGGTGGGCGGTTGGTGGGCCGGGGTGAAATGGATTGGCCCCGCCCTCAAATCTCAACTGCCAGAAATTACCAAACCCACCCAGCCCAAACCGACGACCAAACCTACCCAGCCGCAACAGCCCACGTTCTCGCAGGCCGAACGGGACCGGAAGCAAAAAATTGACGATCGCCGCCAGCAGTTGGGCCTTGACAATGCATTTTTCGTCAATCTGGTGAATGAAGCGTTTTATGCTCAACATCCAGAATTGAATGGGCAGAAATTGGGCACAGGTGCCGCCGATGCCGCACTCCGGCAGCAATGGGATGAACTGGCATTGCAATACCTGGAGCGGTTAGAAGTTCTCAGTTCGGAGGCGCGATCGCGCTTAGGCCAATACACGGCTGCCGATGTGCAGGAGCGCCAAACCGCCGTTAGCCAACTGAATTTGAGTAGCCGCGCCCTGAATGATCTAACCGATGCAGCCTTTTTCCAGCGCTTTCCGGAACAACCCAGAGGGGAGAACTTGCTGGATCGAGCGATCGGGCAGGTATGGCAGGGAGTCGCCGCCGACCAATTGAAACAGTTGCAATCGGGCCAAACCTTAGAGCGCATCGAATTGCCTCCAGGAAATTTCAGCGATCGCCGCACTGGCACCCTCAAACCGGGTACAGGCAGAGCCTACATCGCCAACCTGAGCGCCAACCAAACTCTCCGCCTGCAACTGCAAACCCCCACCAGCACGCTACTCTCGCTGTATCCCCCCGCCAGTCAGGCTGCGGCCCTCCTATCCGACTCCTCAGAAACCACCTGGTCCGGCAAACTCGATAGTTCCGGTTACTACGAGATCGTGGTGGTGGCCGATGGAAAAGAGGTCAACTACGCAATCGATCTGGCGATCGCGGATGAGGTCACAACCCCGCCCCCCTGAAGGCGCAGTTATTTATCCCCCATGATGTGGACCACCAACTCACGGGTCGAACCCCGCTGGCGATGCTCCCAGATGTAAATTCCCTGCCAAATCCCTAAAGACAGGCGGCCATTGGTGATCGGAATTTGCTCAGAAGTACTGGTTAACGCTGTACGAATATGGGCAGGCATGTCATCCGGCCCTTCTGTACTGTGGATGTAGGGATAACTTTCCGGCACCAGTTGGGCCAAAAAATTGCTCAGATCCGTCAACACATCTGGATCAGCATTCTCCTGAATCACCAGACTGGCAGATGTGTGGCGCAGAAAAAGATGACACAAGCCCGTGTGAATTCCCGAATCGACCACGATCGCCTGGATTTTGGCCGTCACTTTACACAACGATTTGCCCGTAGTGGGAATGGAAATAATTTTTTGGTAATGAGTCATAGCAGGTTCAAGCGCCCATAGCCTGATGCGATTTTAAGGGGTGCAATTCTAAAGGGTGCGAGTCTAAAGGGTGCGAGTCTAAAGAGTGCGATTCTAAAGGGTGCGATTCTAAAGGGTGCGATCGCTCTCGGTCGCATCGAGGTGATCTTCAATCACTAGCTTAACGGCCTGCTTATTCACTGAAAGAAAACTTTCAGAGGCCAGCAACGTGCCATCGGAGCCATAGACCAGCGCATTCGTCAGCGCAATAAACGTATGCTCTCCATTCAAAAAGTCAGAAAGACGAGCGTTGTACCCCCCCGTCGGAATCGAAACATCCCCCTGGATTTCCCAACCGTCCGTCGTGTAGATTTTGACCCGTTGCTTTTCCCGCTGGAAGTTGCGTGTTGATGCCGTCATACCTTCCTGCTCCTGCCCATCTACAAATGAAGTGATTCTCCATCTTAGGCCGTTTGCAGCGTCTTGAGTACGGCCTCCGCAATCTCAACGTTGCCATCGCTACGGGGGGCATCAGGCCGACGAGGCAGTTGAAAGGGTTCCTGTAAGAAGTCCCAATTCCCCTCAAAAAATTCCGATGGTTGCAAAATTCGATGGGGGACATAATCCTGAGTAGCCCGCAGCAACACAGCCGCTTCGGCAAAATCATCACGAGTAATGGAAACGATCGGCAAGTTGAGGCGACAGGCTTCTGAAAAAGTGCTGTAGCCCGGTTTGGAAACCACACATTTGCAGATCGGCATCACATCCACCGGACGATACTGAGGATGACTCAGCTTGAGAAGGTTAGGCAGATCGGGCGCATTGCGATCGAAGGAGAGAAACTGCCAATCGGGAAAGCGGGCCAAATTCTGGTAAGGAATTTGCTCCAACCCCAACCCGCCAAAGGTTAACAACACCGTTTTGTCTTTGGGCGCTTGCACAGGCAAATTTTGCCGCAGTTGCGCTGCGCTATACCGGGGGGTGCCGCCCGTAAACCCAACATCCGTAATCTGGGGAAAAGCACTCATCGGTTCATGCAGCGGCATCCGAAACAGGCGATCGCACTGAGCAAAACAATCCGCGATCCAATCGGCCATTTCTACAAACTCTCCTCCCCAGGCCCGATAAATAAAATCCCAGCCAAAGTTGCTCATCATATAACCGGGAACTCCAGCGGCTCTAGCAATCAGGGAAGCCATCGGGGGAATATCCGCCAGCACTAAGCTCACCCGATTTTGTTGAATAAAACTCACTTCTGAGGCGATGATTTCCCGTTGTCGCCGCCGTAAGTCTTGCAATTTCTCTAAGGTTGCCGCTCGATCCATCTGGAGGCTGTCGCGCTGCACCACACCAATGTCAAATGCCCGCGGACGCACAATAAAATCCCCTGCAATATAGCCCTCCAGTAACCAGCGGGGGGCCGTCGTTACCAGGATCAGCAACACATCGGGGCACTGCCGCTGAATTTCGGCAACCACGGAAGCCGCACGAGTGGCATGACCAAAACCATGATTGGTGATGGCACAGTAAAGAATGGGTTGGGGCATGGTGAAGAGATCCAGCGCAAAAACATTGCTCTCATTAAAGCGTAGTCTTACCGGCCAGATTTGTGGATAAAGCGCGTGGCGAAATTTTGCGATCGCGTGGGGGAGAGCGATCGGGCTTTCAAGATGGCCGCCCCCAAAAACGCATAGGACACCCCCCCAATCAGGGTGAGAAAAATCGGGTTAATCATCCCCGCCGCATTCCACAACGTATGCAGGACAGATGCCGTCAACAACCCAACCGTCAAAATGAGCTTGCGCTGCTGCCGTCTCAGCATACTCAACCCAACGAAATATCCCAGGTAGCCACTATAGGCCATGTGCCCTGCGACTAACCCCAGCACACGCGGAATCAATAGTTGCAATCCTGCCAGTTGGGCCGCATCCTGTCCCAGTTGGGCCACGGCTGACTTATACGTAGCAGGAACGTAAACCCCTAACGTTTCCATCAGGCTGAAACCAACAGCAGCGGCGGCTCCCAGCAGAATCCCATCCAGGGGTTCCCAAACGCCTACCTGTTGTCTCAGGGGTGGCTTTAGCAGCGTGCCAACCCAGGCCAAAATGAGTACAGGAAAGGCTTTGAGCACCTCTTCCATTAACCCCGCCCCAAAGAACATTTTGATCAGGAGAATCACCGGACTGGTTTGGGCGGTGGTAGTAGACAGATCTCCCGGCAGTAGACGGTGGAAAATAAAGATAAAAACATCCAGTAGCGGACTGATCAGGATGAATGCCGTTGAGACGACCATGATGGCAAGCACCCACCAGGGTTTGTGCTTGCCACACAGTTGGTAGATGAAGAAGTACGCCGCTCCGGCCAAGTAGGAGGCCAGCAGGAAGTTGAACATGAAGGGGTGGCCGATCGCCAGAAACAGCAACACCACGAACAAAATGGTGATGCCTGCCGGAATCAGATAGGCTTTGTGCGCTAACTCCCGCCCCGTAGACAGGATTGGAAACAGTTGGGTCAGGCTGACCGTCTCCCGCGATCGCGCGGCTGAAAGTCTGGCGGCGGAGGGAGCTGTGGAATAAAGATCTGGCGCCGGCAGGGGGATTGCCTTAGGTGCTGAGGGGGGCGACATCTCCTCGACCGATTGCTGCTCAAACACAAACTCCGGTCCGTTTTGTCCCAAAGCGATGCGATCGCCCGTTTGCAACAGCTTACAGCCTTGCAAGCGCACGCCATTGATAAACGTGCCATTCCGGCTGCTGAGATCACAAATTTGCCAGATCCATTCACGCTCGGTTGTGGCCATTCCCGGAAGGGGGCTAATTTCGATATGCCGACGAGACACCGACCGATAAACAGTCGGGTCCAGAACAATCTGACAGCGAAAATCTCGCCCGACCACCACCGGGTTCACACCAGTGAGGGGATATGTCGTCTGCTGAGGGGTGGCTTTCGCCTGGGGCAACAATCGTAAATAAGCGATGAATCGTTCCGTTTCCGGCATTGTCGGGTTGGTTAAGGCTGGGATCAATCGTTACTGGTTTGCCCTCGCATCTCGCACCGCTGCGACAAACAGCAGAATCCCTAAAGGTACGCTGGCCGCCAAAATTATGCCTGTGGTTAGCATTCCTAAATCTGGCTCGCCGGAGGAGAGTTCAAACACACAACCGACGGCAGCGATCGCGGCAACACAAGAACCCGCCAGTAAGACACCACTTTTTGGAGTCACTTATACCCTATCCTCGTTAAATTATAGTGAAAAAAGAAAAAATTGCTTCAGCCAAAACTTTAAACAAGCAACGGCCTCAACGACCAGCACTTCATCAGGGCTAAACTCAGGCGTGCGGATCTATCGCCTTGACCGCCTTGGATGAGAATCCGTGTTTCTTCAGTTCTTGGTCTAGCAAGAGACCGTTCTCAACCCGATCCACAAACAGCACCCCGTTCAAATGGTCAATTTCGTGCTGAATGCAGCAGGCCAGCAACTCCGTGGCCTTCAAGCGTTGGGGGCGACCCGACTCATCTTTGTAGGCCACTTCGACTTCCGCCGGACGCTTCACATCCAAATAGACCCCTGGAATACTGAGACATCCTTCCTGCGTGACCGAAACATCACGGCTCATTTTCACAATGGTGGGGTTAATCAAAATGAGTGGAGGCGTAGCGGCTTCATCCGGTTTCACATCCACGACGATAATTTGCTTCTGAATTGCCACTTGAGGAGCCGCCAGACCAATACCATCAGAGCTATACATGGTCTGCAACATTTCGCGAATAATCTGCTTAATCTCTGCGTCCACCTTGGCAACCCGCTTGGCCGCTTGCCGCAACACGCGATCGCCCAGATGGTGAATTTCTAACGGAGATTTGGCTAATTTTTTTTTCTCGACTAAGACTTCCGCAGGCATGGACATCGCACTCGCTGTAATGGGAATAACAATAGTAGCTCGTTGAATCTCGGAATCATTCCGCCTTATTTCATCTTAGCGTTATCCGGCAGGATTCAACAGCGATCGCACAGGCCGAACGACTATCGTTGCATTTCCTGATCGCTGCCTTCTTCGGGGGGCGCTTGAGCCGACTCAAATACTGGGCAGAAGCCTTCTGGGGTCACTTTGAAGTCAAATAAGGGCGAAGCCGGATTCCAGCAGCGTTGCCCCCGATAGTGCCGACAGTTACCGCAGCAGTTACGCAGGGGCGAATTGGCATCCATCCAATCCAGTAAGCGATCGCCCCCCTGCCGCAGTAATTCCCGTTGGGGCAAGCCGCGCAACACCAACTCATCACCCTGCCAGCGCGCTTCAATCAGGCCCGTATCCGCCAGTAAGCGCCAGCGTGGGTCCGCCGCGATCGCATTGGGCAGTGTAATTGTGACCATCGTATCCAGTTCCGTCAGTTCCCCCTCGTAACTGGTGTCTGGGGCGGCGGGCTGGATGAAGGTTTCTCCCACTGGGAGTTCCACCCGACTACCTGGCGCCGGCGTATGCAGATGATAGCGATTGTGCAATTCATCCAGGCCCGTCAGGTCAGACAGGTAAGTCGGCAAACCGTGGATCAGCACAACGTGTTGGGGGCGCAGGTTGTGGATGAGCTGGGTGGTGCCCGGTCCATCACAGTGTTGCGCCAGGAGGTAGGTCTCTACCGTGGGTAGCGGCGACGAACCGCGCCGTAAATCGGAGAAGACCAAATCGGCTGACAGGCGATGCGGCTCCTGAGGTAGGAGAACCAGCCAGTTGCGCGGGTCTGCTTCATAAAACTGAGAGAGATCCGTCGTCTCATCAGTCAGCACAATGCAGGGAGCCGCCCCCACATCAGGACGATAATCGGGCACTAAGCGCCGTACCCGGGGCCGCACCCGCTCATCCCAAAACAAAGCTTGATGACGGGCAAAATTCTGCACAGAGGTGGGCAAATGGGGCAAAATTTCCAGGTAGGCATCGCAACCCGTCGCCACCATGCCATCCACCCAGATGTTGATGTCTCGTCCGGTGAAGAAATGATGACTGCGGAGCAGCATTAATAATTCTTGCCCCAGACCCAAAGAGGTGGGTAGCAGAATCGACTGTTGCTCCACGATCGCGCGATTGATGCGATCGGCCAGATGATTCTCCTGCTGCCGACGATGGGGATGGCGGGCAGTGCCATAACTCCCCTCGACGATCAACACATCAGGCTGCAAACCTCGCAACTCATCCAGGGGTAAACCCTCCACCAAACGAGTGTTTGACAGGAAGAAATCGCCTGTATAGAGAACGGAGTAGGAGCGTTGATGCAGGGGGCTGGAGGTGGGTGGGGTGTAGGTGAGCAAAATCACTGTCGCACCCGGTAAATGACCCGCCGGATAAAGTTCAGCGCTCAACCCATCCAAAAACTCAACTGGTGTTTGCAGGGGTAACGCTTGACAAAAGAAGGGCACTGGCTCCGGATGGGTGCTGGCCCAGTTTAACGGCAACAGCTGGGTAGTGACTTCGCTGGCGTAGATTGGCAGTTGGGGAAACGCTTGATGCAGATCCAGCAAACCCCTGGCATGATCGGCATGGGCATGACTACAAAGCACCAGATCGGCTGGCAGTAAACCTTGACGGGTGGTGCTGAGGATGGGCGATAAATCTGACAAGCCACAGTCCAACAGAATACGATAGGGTCCGACCCGAAGCAGCAAGCAGACTCCTTCATCTGCGTGACCCACCCCATACGTCAGACATTCCAGCTCAATCACGTCGATGCTACTTCCTCATGTCGCGATCGCTTGCCTAATACTCCGCTGCCTAGTGGTCAGTCAATCAATCATTGACGGGCAGCCAAAATACAGGTTGTTGATTATTGACGGGCAGCCAAAATACAGGTTGTTGATTAGGGTTAAATTTTGCGGGTCTTCGACCCGTCAAAATTTTCCTGACGGAACACTAGTACTCCGCCTTGTCTAGCCATTATCTTAACCTGTCTAGCCACTTACCACAGACACGATCAGACCATCAAAACAATCACCTCAATCAGTCTGCTAGAGGCGAATAGAGGCAAATGGGTTGTCATCCGTGACTGCGGGAACCCGTTCTTACAAACAAGCCAGGTCCACTAGTGAGCGGAGCCGTTCCCGTGGTAACTGTCGGAATCGTAAAATCCATTACGAGTGCCAAAGAAGAGGCAGGCAACGGTAAACACCGCTGTAAGAATCACAATCAGTAGTTTGACATCCATAGGTTAATCGCTTTTTACCGTAGAAAAGAACACAGTGACAACAGAATCAATCTGGTTCAGCAATCGGCGATCGCTGAAGGGTGCTATTAACTTGCAGGCATTGTAAAACGGATTTTATCCAATCCTATCAATTCAAAGGTTTTTACAACAAATCCCGTGAACATCTCTCCTGAGTCTTCTGCTATACCCATTCAATGGTTTGCCCGGTCAGCAACAGAGGTTGCTCCTGATAGTATTGGCTGCACCCTGGTCCGCAAATTCCCCAATGGGCAGATTTTGCGCGGTCGCATTGTGGAAGTCGAAGCCTACACGCCAGGTGATCCGGCTTGCCATGCTTACCGTCGTCGGACCGCGCGGAACTCCGTCATGTTTGGGCCACCGGGACGTACCTACGTGTATTTGATTTATGGGATGTATCACTGCTTAAATCTGGTGACTGATCTGGATGGTGTCCCCAGTGCTGTATTAATTCGGGCATTGGAGCTAGACACTCTGCCACCGGGGATTGCACTGACCCCAAAACTCAAGTGCGATCGCATAGCGGCGGGACCGGGAAAACTGTGTCGAGCGTTGGCGATCGATCAAAGTTTGAATCACCAGGTGTTACAACCCGAATCTCCACTATGGTTAGAGCACCGCCCTCTAGAGTTTCAGGCGCAACTGGAAGCAGGTAGTTTGCTCATCACGCAAACAACTCGCATTGGTCTAACTCAGGGAGTCGATTTGCCCTGGAGATGGTACTTAACCAGTTCACCTGCCGTCTCAAAACGGTAAAGAGTGGCAAGGCGGCTAACTCTTCAAACTCCTGTTATTATTGCTTTTAGAAGAATCCCCAATTGGGGCTGTAGCTCAGCAGGATAGAGCGATCGCCTCCTAAGCGATAGGTCGTGCGTTCGAATCGCGCCAGTCCCGTTATCCTAAAATTAAGATATGCAAGGCGTTGAACCCTTTCAAGGCTGACTCTGGCAAACTCTGAAATAGCCAGAAATGGTCAATGTTTTCCAAGCTTTTAAGGACATTTTTAAGGACGGTTTAAGTCAATGGGTAAGCGACTCGAGTACACGCTTGAGGCGGTCAAACAGCGTTTGAAGGCGGCTAAATCGAAAGCTCGCTTATATCAACGCGAGGAGAGGCTCTGGCTCCAAGCCACACTTCCGCCAAAAACTGGCAATCCTCGCCCTAAGCCCTACCAGCAAAGAATAAGCCTGGGGTTACCTGCGACTGAGGAAGGTTTTAGGAGGGCCGAACAGGTGGCGAAGCTGTTAAGTTCTCGGCTCATCTCAGGGTCATTTGACTGGAAGTTGTACCTGGATTTGGAACAATTGCCTGAGCATAAGCCCATTCGTTCACACGTGGAGGAATTTAAACAGCACTATATGGAGACTCACACGTTGAAGGAGTCTCCATGGAAGAATCACTGGCAAATTATTTACGATCGCCTACCCGGTGAACAACCACTCACCGCAGAAATAATTACAGCTACTGTTCATGCAACGGAAAGAAACACCCGGAACCGGCTACATACTTGCCAAAAGCTACAAAAGTTGGCTGACCATGTGGGTTTGAAGATTGATGTGCTGCAATATAAGGGAAATTATGGCCCAACGAGGGTTAAAGATAGAGATATCCGCAGTGATGAGGAGATTGCCTATTGGTGGAAACAAGTACCAAATCCCGCTTGGCGCTGGGTATATGGAGTAATGGCTGCTTTGGGTTTAAGGGACCATGAGGTATTTTTCTGCGAGTGGCAGGAGGACGGACTCTATGTAACCGAGGGAAAAACTGGTCCGCGATTGGTTTTTGAAGCATTTTATCCAGAATGGGTGGACCAATGGAATTTGAAGGAGATTATTCGGCCAAATATTGATGCACGAGCGATCGTTGATAAAACAGGGTCGTATGAGAGTCTTGGTGATAAGGTCGCACGTCAATTTAGACGTTATAAAATACCTTTTCCTCCATATGATTTGCGTCATGCTTACGCAATCCGAGCAAGCGTGAGCTTTGGATTGCCTGAAACTACAGCGGCACATCTAATGGGACATAGCCCTCAAGTCCACACAGCTAAGTATCACAGACACATAAAACTAGCTCACAATAGGGCTGCCACCAAACGAGTTATGGATAGACCTGATCGGCCTAAACCCCCCTCCGTTTAGATGCATCCTGACAAAGGCGCTTTCTTGCGGCAATCAGATCGACCTGCCAACGAGCAAGCCGAGCGCCTGGCTTGCGTCGATCACGAATTTCCTTGCCCTCACGGAAAAGACCAGACTGAATCGCTTTGTAGAAAGCGTTGTAGCTGGGATAACCCAGGGGCCGCCAGGCTTTCTGTGCGTCAACCCATTCGTCTGAACGTTCAGGATGATTTACGCCGACTGCTGAAGAGACTAGTTCTAGGATAGTCTCTAGGATCATTGCTTTTATTTCATCTTGGTTCATTTTAAGCACTGTCAATTAGTAATTTGATTACTTTTTCCGAAAGTAGACCGAAGTGACTAATCTGGCTAATCTGCCTTTGTATTAGGAACTTGTGGCTAATTTTCTGGCTCAAGCTCAACTATTTCACCTGTGTTTTGGCTAATGGTAGATATTGCAGAGGTAAAAGCTAATCCTGAAATACCTTGCCGGTTGTTTCCAAGATGACTTTTATCTGCTTTTGGGAATAGTTGCAGAAGTCTTTCAATAACCTGATTAGGACCCTTAACATTACGATCATGAGGGTTAACCTGATCTTGCCAATGACGCTGCTTCTTGCCGCCAGCAAGAGTTTCAATGGTCAAAGTTCCATTATTGATATACCAATTTTCTAAACGATTCCAAAGTTCTTTAGCGCTGACAGAAGCCTGAGCTTTATAAATCAAGCCTGTATCTTTACAAAATTGGAAGAGATGCGAGTTTTTAACCTGAATTTCCTCGAGAGCCTTCTCAGTACTAGAGTAGTCAATTCCATCTTTCATCAAACTTTCTAATGCTCTCAATACTCGATTTAGAAAGGCAGGCAATACTTCAGTTATAAGGAAATCCGGATCATACCTAAAGCGCGGATCAGCTTCAATCTCATTATTTGTTGGATCTGCACCCTCCACGAAAGTTTTTGTGAATGGAATAACAGCAACGCCTGATTTAATAGCTTCACTAGAAGCCATTAAATCAGGCGCCCTATTGACGTTATAAATCCCAATACCTTTAGGAAGAAATGAAGTTTGATGCACATTTTTAAGTTCATAATTAAGTTCCTCGCCTGTTGCATAACGCTTCCAACTTTGAAGATTATCAATGGACACCATCTTATTTTCAGACGCCCAATTAACCTTTGCATGAAGTAGTCGGCTCAAAGAAAATTGCTTTCCCTCATCGTAGATTTTGAAATCTCCTAGAGAGACATCCGCTATGGCTTCCCTGCCATACATCAGCTTAACAACTTCACGAAGAGCATCCTTCCCGTTATTGCCATTACCTATCGCAAATAACTGACGAATTTGTCTGCCTCGATGACGCCTAACCATTTCAAGATCAAATGATGCAGCAATTGTTTTCAGGAATATATCCTGTTGCTCAGGAGCTAGTGCTTCTAGCAATCGATTACACTGCTCTTCATTTGCAGAAGGATTATATGTAGCAAGGGGTTCATAGAGATAAAAGTAATCTGGGCTGTGAGGAATTAGATTGAAATTTGGAACGCTATCATTCCAACTAATACGCAGTATTCCATTTGTGCAATTTAATCCTGAAGGATTACAATCACTTTGAGGAATGGCAAAGCTTAATGGTAATGTTTCAGATGTGTTGTTTGAGGTTAAATGAGCAAACCAAATTCCAAACGGTTAATCAACAGTCCAATCACCACGTCATGCATCAGTATTGATTTTGAGAAGCAAATAGTTTTGCGAGCTAATCGTTTGATGCG